>NZ_LR882967.1:4800000-6601744 GCF_904830925.1 Planktothrix pseudagardhii | reverse complement strand
TTTACCTCCAGATATACCGGGAATTAAGATTCTTCAACCTTTAAGAAAGACTGAACTTTGGGAAAGGCTTGGTTCAGCTAATTATAAAGTTGTGTTAGCCAGTGAACCTACCGATAATGTCGAAGTTAATCTCTCTTCAAATGGACAAGTAAACCCAGATCAATCTATCTTATTTTTTACGCCTAAAAATTGGAATATTCCTCAACTTGTTACGATTAATTCCATCGATGATACCTTAAATGAAGGTGAGCATACAGGAATTATAACCCATGAAGCCATCAGTGCTGATAGTCGTTATCAAGGATTATCAACAGGGAATGAAATTGTTATTCATGATAACGATAATATTGGGGATATTCTGAATTTAATAGAACCCGATTCTGTGGGAGTCAGTGGTAGAGATGATCAAGTGCAAGGTTCACCCTTAGATGATGTTATCTATGGACGAGGCGGAAATGATGACTTAGCGGGAAAAGAGGGGAATGATGTTATTTTAGGCCAAAAAAATATTGATATTTTATTTGGAGACGAAGGAAATGATGTTTTATTGGGGGGTGAAGGAAATGATTTTATCTTTGGAGGAATTGGAGATGATATTCTATTTGGGGGGTCAGGAGATGACCGTTTAGAAGGAGAAGAAGGGAATGATCAACTGTTGGGAGACTTTGGAAATGATCGCTTAGATGGAGGTAAAGGGATTGATAGTTTAACCGGTTTTTCGGGAAATGATGTTTTTGTTATTGACGAAGATAGCAGCAATGATAATCTCAATTTTGTGGATATTATTACTGATTTTAAACCAACGGAAGATAAAATTGAATTACCGTCTGGTTTAACTTTTGAACAATTAAAGGTTACTCAAGGAACAAATGAATGGAATCAAGATACGGTCATCCAACTCAAGTCTAGTGGAAACTATCTCGTAATTTTACAAAAAATTGTAGCTACGAATTTAGATAGTGGAGATTTTATTTAAACGATTTGAATGATACAGTATAGGGTGTCATCGATCGCGCCCACCTTCTGATATTTTAGGAATATCTTAAACTTTTAAATATTACCCTTCACCTAAATTGTCAGGAAATGTTAAACTGTTGAACTGACCCCAAAAAGGGGATACAAGATGAAGTGGGGAAATTTCCTGACGAAATCTCGATCATTAGGTGTGAGGAAACATGACGAAAAGAATCAGTTCAGAACAGGATACTGTTCAAAAGCAACCTGTGGAGGGGAGAATTTTCTCAAATCAGGAACAACTTCTACATCACACAGTTTCTCAACAAACTGGGAAAAAAAATCATCAGTTTGCTTTAGCAACGGGTTCTTTACTGCTATTAACTTTATCTCTGATTACGTTTAATCAAGCAAGTTCAACGGATTTTTTATTAAAAAAAGGAAGTCAAGGAACAGAAGTCAGTCATCTACAACAGCGTTTAAAAGCAGCCGGATATTGGTCAGGAAAGATTACTGAAAATTATGATCAAGCAACGGAAAACGCCGTTAAAACCTTTCAAAAAGATCAAGGAATTGAAGCAAATGGAAAAGTAGATGAAAACACAAATTCTCTATTAATAAATACGGTAAAAAACAAAAGTTTATCTTCTCGTTATTTAGATCATAAAGTTGAAAATTTAAACCCTAGAGATGAACGTCTCCATCCTGAATTGAAACTTCAGAAAAGAATTAAAGGAGATTTAGCACCCAAATCTGTTGCTTATTCAGGAAATGGGTTATTTTTTGTCCAGAATATGATGTATGAACATTCGATTAATGTTTATGATCGGGAGTTTAATTTAATTAAAAAAATTAAGGATGAAGTCAAATTAAGGGATTATGGCTATCCCAATTTTAAAGATAATCAATATAAAGGTTCTCCGGTAGAAGCAGCGTTTTCCCCCGATGGAAAATCAGCTTATGTTAGTAATTATGAGATGTTTGGTTCGGAATTTACCAATCCTGGCTATGATACCTGTGAACCTTCCGATCAATTTGATCCGAGTTTTATTTATAAAATTAATACTGAAGCTTTAGAGATTAAAACTGTAATTAAAGTGGGTTCTGTCCCTAAATATGTTGCGGTTTCTCCGAATAATCGTTGGGTTTTAGTTAGTAATTGGTGTTCGGGAGATTTAAGTATTATTGATAGCCAATCTAACCAAGAAATTAAACGAATTCCTTTAGGTCAATTTCCCCGTGGAATTGCGATTGATCCAAGCTCAAAAATTGCTTATATTGCGGTGATGGGAACATCAGATATCGCCGTTGTTAATTTAGAAAATTATACCGTGAATTGGATATATGATGTAGGGTTATATCCCCGCCATTTAGTGTTAGATAGTACAGGAAAATATCTCTATGTCACCCTAAATGGGGATGATCATGTTGCTAAAATTGAGACAAAAACTGGAGAAATAATTAGCAAAATCTTTACCGGAAGTGCACCTCGCAGTATGGTATTATCGCCCGATAATCAGTATTTATATATTGTCAATTACTATTCTAATACGGTGAGTAAAGTTCGCACTGAAACAATGGAACTTATCGACAATATTACCGTAGATTTAAACCCCATTGGAATTACTTTTGATCCCCAAACCCATCAAATTTGGGTGGCGTGTTACACCGGAAGTCTTATCATTTTACAGGATAAATTTTAATGATAGTGGTAGGGAACAGGGAATAGTAAGCATTAAAAAGGTTTTAGGATTTAGAGAGGACGGGTTTAACGAAATTGGGTTGATTTTTAATCAATTTCAATAAACCCATCCTTATAAAATTTGTATCCTTCTGTTTTAAACTAGAAATTAGCTATCGATGAGTTAATTTTCCTCCCGTAACTTCTACTAAACTTCCGGTCATAAAACTACTATCAGAAGACGCTAAAAACACATAAGCGGGAGCGATTTCTTCCGGTTGAGCCGCACGTCGCATCAGGCTTGTCTTATCAAATTCACTCACTTCTTCAATGGGTAAACTAGCGGGAATACTTGGAGTCCAGACCGCACCCGGAACAACAGCATTAACTCGAATATTACGACTGCTTAAATTGGCTGCTAAAGACTTCGTAAAAGCGTGTACTGCGCCCTTACTGGTTGCATAATCTACCAGAATATCTCGACCAATTTGTCCTGAAATACTGCCTGTATTAATAATAGTGTCTGCTTCTTTGAGATGATTTAATGATGCTTTCACCATATAGAAATATCCAAAAACATTAGTTTCCATCGTTTCACGAAACTGTTCTAAACTCAGATCTTCAAGGTTACTCTGAGCCATTTGATAAGCCGCATTATTCACTAAAATATTCAGTTTTCCTAACTTTTGAACCGTTTCTTGTACCGCTTGTTCACAGGAGGCAAAATCGCGCACATCTGCTTTGATTTGTAAACATTTTCTACCCTGTTTTTGTACTTCTTGGCAGGTGACTTCTGCATCCTGTTCATTGTGGTGATAAATAATTGCCACATCAGCCCCTTCCATAGCATAAGCGATCGCAATAGCTCGACCAATTCCCGAATCACCTCCGGTAATTAAAGCGACTTTTCCTTGCAATTTACCTGCGGGTTTATACTCAGATAAATCGGTTTGAGGCTGGGGGATCATATCCTCTTGAGAAGCTGGATAGTCCAGTTTCTGTGCTGGAATTTCAGCCGGAGTAAAATGATGTTTATCAGTTTGCATAACTAAACCTCTACTCTTATGTTTATCAATGTATTTCACTTCAATTAAACTACACTCTTTCATCCGAAATAAATTCTCTATTTTCATCAAAATTTATGTCTAAAGAGATAGAAGACGGGAACGTTATTTTCTCCCATCTCCTATTTCAACAGTCCAGAAATAGCCCTTATTATTTATTCTTTCCAGACAAAAACCTTCGCCTCATATTCGGGTAAATCGATGAGAATGTTGTCATCCCCCGACTCGATATCATAATTATTTGTCCACTCATGCCAAGTGCCATTTGCAGGGAAATGGGGAACTTGATAACCTGCTAAATATTGATCAGAGAAATTAACCACAACTACAACACGAGATCCTTGATCATTCCATCGGGTATAAGCAAAAACTTTAGCCTCTGCATCTTCATGGAAAAAATCAATATTTTCAGTATACAAAGCATGATTCGATTTTCGTAAAAAAATTAAGCCTTTGTAATATTGAAATAAACCTTGATTACTCTCATGTCCTAATAATGTCCAATCAATTTTTGCCGAATCAATAGTTTTGGGTTTATATTCTCCAAATTCTTCCCCCATCCAAATCAAAGGAATGCCTACGGCTGTCATCAATAATGCTACTCCTAATTTCACTCGTTTAAAGGCATCTTCGTCAAAAATCTCTCGATTTCCTAACTCCACCATTAACCGATTTTGATCATGGTTGCCCAAATAATTAACCATATTTGTAGCTCCCATAAAGCCTTGACGTTTGCCATCTAAAATGTCTTTGAGTTGTTCTAAATCAAAGGTATCTCCACATAAATGATCCGTTAGAATATGATAAAAACTATCATGCCAACAGCCATCCATCGGCCCATCAGCATTGGTAATACTGGGGCTTTCTGGCACATATTCAGCAACATTGTAAAAGGGTTTTACCCCAGCTTCGTGTTTGGCTTCCTGGACTATCCAACCCATAAAATCATAGTTACCAATTTGTCGGGCTGCATCATAACGAATGCCATCAGTATGATATTCTCGAATCCAAAATCTCACCGTATCCCCAATAAATTTTCGAGCCGGATAGGTGTCTAAATTTTCGTCATAGAATTCATAATTAAATTCCGGCCCCCAGTTAAATTCAGCATCTTTTGGATCATGATGATACCAATAATCATGATCAATTTGAGTTAAAGGACAGGAAGATTCGGAATGGTTATAAACCCCATCCATTAACACTCGAATTCCTCGCCCATGACATTCATCAATCAGATGTTTTAATTGTTCCGTTGTGCCATAACTGGACTCCGTAGCAAAGAAATAACGAGGATTATATCCCCAACTATGATCGCCTGGATATTCTTTAACAGGCATTAATTCAATGGCATTTACCCCTAAATCACACAAATAATCTAACTTTTCGATAACGTGCTGATATTTACCCCGTGCATAAGGGTCATCTTCTCCCCCGGAAAAATCTCCAATGTGCATTTCATAAATAACTAATTCATGGTCGGGGGGTAAGGGTTTGTCATCATGTTTCCAAACATAAGTATCAATAATTTTTTCCCCTTCTTTAATCCGAATAATGCCATTTTGAGTCGGATCATCAATGTCTGTAGCGTAGGGATCTACAATTTCGACCCATTCATCGGGTTCTACAAACCAACTTTTGGAACGAACTCGAAATTTATATTGATACGTTCCATCTTCTAACTCTACTTGCGTCCGAAAATAACCATCTTTACCCTTTTCCATCGAAATATCTTTCCAGTCAGAAAAACTCCCGATTAGTGCTGCTTCTTTATTATAAGGAGCAAACAAAGAAAATTCAATTAAATTAGCCATGTTTTTAAGTCCTTAATGTTTAATGAGAAATCATGTCTAGTTCAATTCATTCAATCAAAAAGTATTGCTTTTTTAATAGATTTAGGTCAATTTACTAGACATGATCTTGAATTTTGCCTGTTAACGAATAACCGCTAACGCCCCTGCACCTGCGGCTGCGATCGCAGAAAGACTAGCAGTAAAAAATAACCACCAGGCGGCTGCGGCTGCGGCTTTTCGGGTTTCTTCGAGTTGATGTTGGGCTTCTCGTTTGACTTGTTCCACACGCATTTGAGCATCCATTTGTAGACGTTCAGCCCGTTGCAAAACCCGGTTACGACTCCGTTCAATTTGATCAATAATTCGATTCGCATCCGCTTCGGAAATATCTTCGCGTGAACTGAGAATTGCGACTAACGTATTACGATCAAATTGGGAAAGACGACTCCGTAATGCCTCAAAACCCGCTTGTGGATCATCAAATAAGGTGCGAATATCATCCCGAATTCCCTCATAATTTAATTCCGGTCGTTCTAAACTATTCAAATAGTTACGAATTCGATCTAAAATTCCATCTATAACCGATTGAATTCGCTGTTGAATACTTCTAATTTGCTCCAACAATTGTTCCCGGACTTGGAAAATTTGATCAGCAATTCGATTGGCTTCTGCTTCTGTCATATCCTCTCGTTGAACCAGCAAAGCCACTAAGGTTTCCCGATCAAAATGAGATAACCGTTCTCGTAAACTTTCCACACCTACCCGTGGATCATGAAGGAGTAATTTTAAATCTCGTTGAATTCCCGCCGGATTTAATTCCTCTCGATCCGTTGAGCGCAAATAATTGGCTAAAGCACTTTGGAAATCCTGAACTTTATGTTGAGTTCTTCGAGCTAACCGTTGGGGAGTTTTAGCAATACCTTGTAACGTCGATAAGGTACTATCAATGGTTTGATTAATTTGTTCCTCGCTTAAATCATTACGTTGGTTTAATAACTGAACTAATGTATCTCGATCAACTTTAGAAAGCCGTCGGCGAATCGCTCGAAGTCCCAGCTTAGGATCTTCTAATAATAAATTGAGATCTCGTTGAATGCCTTCGGGATTTAATTCCTCTTTTCCTGTATTTCGGAGATAATCAGCAATCGAATTCATCGCTTGATCATACTGTTGTTGAGCTTTTCCGATTAAGCGTTCTGGGGTATAACGAACTTGCAACCAAGTTGATTCAATTTGATCTAAAATTCGCTCAACGTCCGCTTCACTTAAATCATTTCGAGTGGTGAGTAACTGCACTAAAGTATCTCGATCAAATTGAGAAACACGCTCCCGAATTGCTGCCATTCCGACTTTAGGATGCTCAAATAAAGTTCTCAAGTTTGTTTCAATCCCATCGGGGTTTAATTCGGCTTTTCCGGTATCCCTGAGATAAGATTTTACTTGCAACCATTGTTGAGTTACATTAGCTTTAATTTGAGCTTGACGATGTTCTGATTCTTCCAAAACAGATGCTTTTGCTCTATCTAAATTCGCCGCCACAATTAAAACATCGTCGGAGGATAAATCCCCACGTTTTTGTAGGACAAGTTCAAACCAACGTTGTGTTAAAGGAGCTAAACGTTGACTTAACTGCTCAAAACTGACATGGTTATCTTCCAACAAGGGTTTCAAATTCAAGAGAATTTTTTCAGAGGTTAATTCATTAGCAGGGGTGGTGATAATATAATGTTCCACATCTCCTAAAACTGTTAATTGCATTTCCTGCTCAATCGCTTCTTCGGTAACTCGTAAAACCTCTACACGAATTGTTTCCAATAAATTCGCTAACTCTTGAATTCTAGCTTGGGTAAAAACGCCCCGTTGCCTTAATAAATTTACAAAATCAGCGCGTTTTAATTGATGTAATTGTTCTGCTGTTAATTCAGGATCGGCATTGGGATCATAAATCACATCTCGAAAATCCTGTTCAACTTGTTCGGGTTTCATGTCCCAAAAATAAGTATTCAGGAGATAGTTTTCAACATCGGCTTTAATGGGGCTATAAGACTCCTTAGCCGTCAATTGATGAGCAATTTTCTGGGTTTGTTCACCCACTTGACCTTTGAGACGATTTAACTGATTCAGAATTTTTTCAACATCGAAATCCGAGAGATCACTGCGTCCGAGTACCAGTCCAATTAAACTATTCAGGCTCATCGTTAAGCCTTGGGACATAATAGTTGCAGGTTGATTGGGATTGTTTTGTTTTTGTTGAGCAATTAAGTCATCTATTTTTTTGTTTAAATCTGTTCCTAATAATTGCTGAGAAGTCGCCGTTTTAAGATAATTAACGAACTCCCCCATCATATCTTGACGTTGAGGCATTTTGCCAACGGTTTGACGCCAAACACTTTCTAATTGATCGGCAATTCGTTCCACATCCCGACGGGATAAATCCGTGCGACTTTTGGCTAAATCAATAAAAGTTTGACGATTAAAATTCGGTAAAGAAGCTTGACCTCCCATTTCTTTTAAATTCGGATCATTGAGAATAGTTTCAAACTCTCGACGAATTTCGGGAAGATTTAATTGCGGGGGACGTAATTTTTCTAAATATTCTTCGACTTGTTCACGCATCGTAATCGGATCAATTCCAGCCGTTAGTTCCCGACGCACGGCACTGGCTGCGGCTTCGGCGGTGGCGACAACTTGTTTACTGGCGGCTGCTCCTGTAAAGGCTGCGCTTGCCATTCCAAATAAGCTTTGAATCCCCGATGAAGTGGTTTGAAAAACAGAACCAATCATCGAACCAACGGTACTCGAACTCATCCAAACTAAGAGGGAAAAATAGGTAGCCCAAATGACTAAACCCACAATTGCTCCCAAGGTTGGCGACGTTAATAGACTCAGTTTAACGGCTAATAAAGACGCTACAAATAAAGCCAAGGTAACAGTAATAACCGTGGCAATTCCTAGGGTTTTTCCTACTTTTTTGAGCGTTCCTCCTAGGGAGGAAGATTTATGATCATCGGAATCAGAACTGGAAGAATTGCCTAGGTTTGAAATTCCAGCAGCCACTCCCAAGTTTGTTAATAAAAGTTGGATACCGAAAGCTAAGACGACCCCGGAGATTAAAGCCGTAAAAAATTGAGGGCCACTAAATACTAAAGCAGCTTCTTCAACGGTATCGACATTAGTATTATTCGTAGAAAATTGAGCAATCAATCCAGTTGTTAGATGGATTAGCTCTAAAGTTTTAACCATAATGGCTTCCTTGTTGATTCATGATTTTTATTAAACAAAATATTAGGCTGAAAGTTGTTTTAGCAACCCCTCCCATTAAGCTCTTCAGCTACAATCTTGAGTGTGTAGGAAAAACAGTTGATAAATCATCTACCCCAAGGATGAAACAAAATAAATTCGTAAGTTTAATAAAAAAAAATGAAATATCATCTACCTAGGGAAAGACTTAAAATTAAGAAATAAAGTTTATAATAAAATTCTACTCAAGTTTTCATCTCAATCTCATTGTTTAGATTTAAGATAGGAATTATGATCTTACAGGTGACAGGTGTAAGGACGAGACTTATCCGTTGGGATTAACAATCGTGTGAGCAAAAGTAGGGGTGAGATTTCCTCACCCTGAACAGGACTAATCAACATCCCCCTAAAATTGCTATAGCAATCCGCGCCTTCGAGACGGAGGTTGTAATCATTTATAACTGACATGAAACAGCCAGAAGTATTATCTTTGTTCCCTGTTCCCTGTTCCCTTTTGAACCAAGATTTTGGATACAACTTAAATAGGATTGCTATATGAATCGTTCCTTACAACACGCTCAAAAATTAAAAGAAGAAATCGTTGATTTTGTCTACGATGCAGAAGGAGAATTAGCGATCGCTTTAGAAACTTATGCGGCTCAACACTCCGGTCGAGAACGTCATGATATTAAAGCTCAAAATTTAATGATTGATACCTTTGTTTTGCAGGGGAAAGTGGGTCAACAAACCCCTTTAGAAATTTTTTTAGCCGAACATCCTCAATTAACTCCCGAAGAACGAGTCTTATTAAGCGGTTGGTCTAAGAGTTTTCTCGGCTTATTTGAAGTCTTAGATTGTGTCGGAGAACAATTTAAGTTAATGAACTGGTTAACAGCTAAATGTTATCCAGTGGTTTGGGATCAAGTATCTGGTGATCCTGAACTCAGCCGTTTAAAACCGGGTGAAATTATTTTAGCTCGAATTGCGCCTTTAAATGAAAATCAGTGGATATTTTTAGGGTCGGGAATTTTAAAAGGAAAATTGGGTAAACCTAAATTAGCCGTTGTGATTGGTGAGTTTAAGAAAAATTACAAAGAATTTTTATATAGTGATGCACCGGAACTCTTAGAAGAGTCTTGGGAGTCAGTGGCTGAATATCATCATGAATTTATTAATTTTTTTGGTCAAGATAGCATTAGTTTATCCGGCTATCAACTGAATAAAAAACTGAACGAACTTTATGAACAATTTAATCAAAAACGGTTAGCAGCAGCCGGAATTGATCAATCGAAATCGTTACGCGAATTAGCAGAAGAAGCAGGAAATGATGCTGAAGACCTAAAAACAGCCGCCCTAGAATCGGGTGCAACTGAGCAAGAAATTGCTAAAGTTTTGGAGTCTAAAACCTTAATGGTTATGCCTAAAGTTGAGTTACCCGATGAGATTAAAAAAGCGGAAGAAGTAACCGTATTTTCCCATCCTCGCTGGGGACAACTATTTTTACCGAACTATACTGCTTTTATCGAGCTTTTAAAAGTTCCTACACCTGAAAATACTCCTCAGTTAGAAACTAAAGTGCGAAAATATTTGAAAGAACCTCAATTTAACTATTATGTTTGGCAACAGTTAAAACAGGAAGCTTCTCTAGGCCTAGAACAAATCTTAAAACAGATTTTAGACCAGCCGGATTTTTCCTTAGAACAAGATTTAGATAAAATTTTATTACAATATGATAAACGTTCTGAACCTGATTTACCGGAAATTGCCAGTGTTCCTCGCCATTTAGATGATTTATTTAAGGAAGCTTTAACTCAAATTCAGAAATCTAAATCAAAAAGTAAAACGGCTACTAAAAAAAGCAAAGGGTTTCAATAAATCGGTCAAGTATTTTTATTTCTCTTCCCTATTCCTTGTTCCCTCCTCTCAAAAAAATAGAGTAGGGTTATCCTACTCCTTTGATCTTTGATGCTGTTAACTGTGAAAAGACTAATGGAACTCCAACGCTTGAAGTTTACAGGCTTCATTTAAGCAACTGTTCTCCGAGTAATTAATCCCCACAGGAAAATTAAGATGATAGCACCTAATACAGCAAAGAAAATACTAGGAATGGTTAAAGCTCCGGCTGAAGCAGCAGCAGCCCCCCCACTTCCAAAGAAGACTTGACCTAAATAACCACCGAGTAAAGCTCCTAAAATTCCTAAACCAATGGTGGCAAAAATACCGCCGCCTTGATGTCCAGGATAAATAGCTTTAGCAATAGCACCTGCAATTAATCCTAAAAGTATCCAAGCTAAAATACCCATGATTTTTCCTCCCGTAAGTCCTTTTTTATTAAGGCTTTGATTTAACACTTTAATCTTAACAATTGCCTGTTAAACAACTCATCTAGCCAAAGGAATAACTTACATCTTGCTTCACAGAGAAGCTAAACTCTAGCCATGATTCCTTCCGTTGAGTAAACTAGAGATTAATCAAGTTAATTCAAGGGTAAAGCGATGTCAGAAGGTTTTTTACTCAGTCGTCTTCTTGTCCGTTTTGATGCTCCCGATGATGTATTATTAACGAATTTATCAGCCGTTGCCTTAACACCCGATGGAAGTTTATGGTTAGGAGCCGATGAAGGAACAGGTCTTGAGCGACTTTCTCCCATTGAATCTCATGTTTATGGTCATCATCAACATTTTGAATTAAGCAATTTTATTCCTTTAAATAATCCAGAAGAAGAAATTGATATTGAAGGCTTAGATTATTTTGATTCCTATCTTTGGTTGGTGGGTTCCCATAGTCTGAAACGCAAAAAGCCCAAGGGAAAAGATGTAAATTCAGATATCAAACGTTTAACCGAAATCAAAGCGGAAAAAAATCGTTATCTTTTAGCTCGAATTCCGGTTAAAAATGGACAATTATTGCCATCGTTTTCAACTGCTGAACCGAACAATCAAGAGTTCAGAGCCGCTGTGCTTGAAACTTCTCCAGACGGAAATCAACTGATCGAAGCTTTAAAAACAGATGAACATTTAGGTCTATTTATATCAACCCCTCTCCCGTCTAAAGAAAATGGGTTAGATATTGAAGGATTGGCTGTTTATGAAAATAAAATTTTCCTAGGTTTACGAGGGCCTGTTTTAAGAGGATTTGCCATTATTTTAGAATTAGAAGTTGAAGAGAAAGAACCCGGAGTTTTAATCCTCAAGAACATTGGGGAAAATGGCAAACCCTATCGTAAGCACTTTTTAGAATTAAAAGGGTTAGGAATTCGAGAGTTATGTGTACAGGGTGAAGATTTAATTATTTTAGCAGGGCCAACGATGGATTTAGATGGAATTATGAAAGTCTATCGCTGGAAAAATGCTTTAGCTCAATCCAGTAATACGATCTCTTATTTTAATTCCGAAGCGTTAGAGTTTTTATTTGATCTGCCATTTTGTCTTGATAGTGATCACGCCGAAGGTTTAGAACTGTTTAATAGTTTAGGACAGCCCGGTTTATTAGTAGTTTATGATTCCCCCAATTCTAAGCGAATTGTATCGGAACGGGAAATCTTGACAGATATTTTCCGATTGTCTAATTTTTCTAAATAGGGAATAAAATACAAAAAAACCCAGTTTACAGGATTTAAAACTGGGTTTTTATTTTACGGAACAATAGGCTTTAAGGAGTGATTAACCCTAATTCATTTGGCTAGGAAAACCGGGTTGTGAATCTGTAGGAGAATGAGGTTCAATTAAACCGGGTCTTGAGTTATCGTCAGAGTTTTGTTGGTTCATCTGATTGGAAGAGGGATTAGAATTCATCGGACTGTTGGTAGAATCATTCCGTTGATTCGTAGAGGGATTAGAATTCATCGGACGGTTGATGGAATTATTGCGCCAAGGTTGTTGTTGGGGATTAACTCGTTCAGATTGAGAATCAACATCTCGCAAATCTGAGGGAGAGTCTACATCAAATATTTCTTGATTGGTGCTATTGCGATCATTGGTATTCATCCGATCATTAGTATTCATCCGATCATTGGTATTCATCCGATCCATTGAAGAGTTATTGCGTTGTTGAGGAGTAACTCGTTCAGATTGAGAATCAACATCTCGCGCATCGGAAGGAGAATCTAAGTCTTGGGTATTCGAGGGTTGGCTATTATCAAATTGACTGATTTGTTGGGGGTTTTGAGAATTTTGACTTAAACTATTTTGAAGATTCGTTGGCATTAAAACCCGATTAATCCCATGAATTATACCATTGGTCGCTTCCATATCCGGTTGAACAACGCTGGCATTATTAACAATAACCCGATCCGGTGCTACACGAACTGCAAGTCCACCTGCGAGACTATCAATGCCTCCATCAGCCATTTGATTAGAAGGAACTTCACCTTCAATGACATGATAAGATAAAACCTGTTTTAATACTTCTTTATTTTCAGGCTGCATTAACATTTCTAAGGTTCCAGCCGGTAGTGATGCAAAGGCTTCATCTGTTGGAGCAAAGACAGTATAGGAACCGTCACCTGTCAATATATTTTCTAGTCCGGCTGCTCTAACAGCTTGAATAAAAGTATTATATTGACCGTTAGAATTAGCAACAGAAAGAATATTCTGGGATGACCCCATATTCTGCTGCATTTGGGGACTATTCTGTGTTCCTGAGTCAGGAGATTGCATCTGCGCTCTAGCGGGAACCTGGGCTAAAAAGCCTAAGCTGGCAATACCTAAAACAGCAATACTGTGGGTATAAAAACGATTGAATGCCATGATTTTAAACTCCGCCAAAATTTGTTTCTTTCCTTACTGTATAAAGGGGAGTTTAATTCGCCATCCAGCCGAGGACATATCACTCTTGAAATAGGCTTTTTGATGTGGAATTTAGAGTTTTTTGAGGAATAATATTCTTAAGGTTTTCCATTGCGATTCCGTTTTTTAGCGATCGCATCTAAAATAGCTTGTTCTGCGGGGGTCATTTCACCGTCTATTTGAGCAATTCGCTCACATTGAACTAATAGAGGCGTGACAAAATCAGGATGCAGTTGTTCTAATAAATTCTCTAAGGAAATCGGTGTTTCTAAATAAGTCGAGATCGCTTTTATCGCTTCAGGACTCAGATGAGCTTGTTCTAATTCAGGAATCAGATCAGACTTTGATTTATCGGGATAAGACGCTAAAATCATCTGAGCTAAAATTTGATCCATTACCTGTTGTTGATGACTGGCAAATTTCCAATAATCTTGACTTTCCTGTTGAAAGCGCTGAACCGTTAATTCTGTTGTCTGAGGATGCAGTTTGGTTTCATAAAATCGACAAGCAATATAACCTAAACCATAAAGCAAAATTGCATTAGAAGAAGCTCCAATAACCGCCCCTAAACCGGGAATAATTTCGACCCATTCTAAACCCGTTTGGATCGCTACAGAACTCCCCAAGGATAAGCCAAAAATAGCTAAGACTTCCCCTCGGCGGATGGGATCATTGAGATCTAAACCATAGGCTGCTGCAATTTCATAGGTCATTTCAGCTTGTAGCCGTGTTGTGGTGACTAAATCAATGGCAAATAAAGCTACAGCCAGGGGAGGTAAAAAATTTGTTGCTAACCCAATTCCCGCCGCTTGAATTGATTTCTGCACCATTAAACGGTGAGCAATTTCGCTGGAAGTTTCTTGAGGATACTGTTTTTGCAGATCTTGGACGGTTTTTTGTACCTGTTCAATATTAACGCCACCGAGGAGAATTTCTAACCAACTTGTTCCTAAATTATTGCTGAGAATCTTGACAATTGGATTTTTAGCGATCGCATCTATAATGGCTCCGGTACTTGCTGTTACATTGGCTAAATAGTGTTGAGTTTGTAGTGTAGTTTGTTCAAAGAATTTTGTTGTTACCGCAATCAGTTCGACGAACCATTGTTCTGTTGAGTTTGCCGTTGAGGGGTTCGTTTTTTGGACTGAGTTTGCTTCAGCTTGTAAGTTGTTTTGGTCTTCCTGCACCCTGTTCTCGTTTCCCATTGTTGAGCCTATTAAGGATGAAAAAATAATGGTTTATTTGTCCCTGTGGGTATTGTATACTCAAAAAAGCCCCAAAAAAATAATAGAGAGTCACAACCGATAAATCGATTGATTTGACTCTCCGTTTCCACCAGACTAACCAGAGGGAATAAAGGATTGCACCCAGTACGCTTACCAATATAGGGTACTTTCCTCGAATCGTGCCTCTATCTATAGATAGAGATTACCAGAAAAACGCTGCGAGAGCAACAGCCAAAAACATCTAGTTGCTCGCAAGGCCCAAAATCAACTTTTTCCGCCCCAGTTCACGGGATGGCAGAGAAGGGGACAGGGGGACAGGGGACAGGGGGACAAGGGGACAAGGGGACAGGGGGACAAGGGGACAGGAGGATGGGGGGACAGGGGGATGGGGGGACAAGGGGACAGGGGGACAGGGGGACAAGGGGACAGGGGACAGGGGAATAGGGGATGAGTTTGCTGGATTTAGACCTGTCAAACACTGAAACCCTTTCACTTCTTACTGCGAAGCACTGAGCGTGTCGAAGTGTTCCCTGTTCCCTGTTCCCTGTTCCCTGTTCCCTGTTCCCTGTTCCCTTTGAACCCTATATGGGCGTGTTCAGGAGTAATAAACTGAAGTAGATCTTGTCACCCCTTATCCTTGTTTGCTAATTTGTGTCTTTGATATCACGATTAAATTTGAAAAAAATATAAATTTTTAATAGTTTATCAGTAAGTAACAATAAATTTTCGATGGCGTTGAGTTTGATCTTAATAATTTATTTCTTAAGACAGATGTACTTTTAATCAATTTTTTTTCATATTAGTAAAGATAGAATCATAGACAAAGTTATACAAAACCAATCAGTTCATTCATTAAGTGTTGCAAAAAAAACTGTTTTTTAAAAGGTTTTTAATTTTAGTTTAAATCATTTTAATTTTAAAAAAACGTTTTAATGTATGGATACTTTTTACTGGGGGAATTCTGAAATCATAGGACTGCTAAAGTTGGCAGATCATTTGCTCAATGCCTTTCAAGTCATTCTTTCCCTTATGGTTGTCAATTTAATCAGGAATCGCCAAAATTTTCCTTTTCGAGGAACTTTTTTTTTGTTGGGAACATTCCTAGTTTTAAACGGACTTATTAATATTATTGATTATCAAACTATCAGTGAGAATTTCCCTCTATTTTTATTGGGAATTAAAGTTTTTATCTTGGGAATGGCAACCTATGATTTTGTTTTGTTGTGTAAAATTTTTCCCCTGGCTTTAAAAATTCCTGATTTTCTGGAATTACAAGATATTAATCGACAATTAAATAATTGCCTTTTAGAACGTCAAAATGCAAAAGATAAATTACAACAAGAAAAAGACTTTCTCAGTGCTTTACTAGATCAGTTATGTGAAGGAATTGTGGTTTGTGATAACTCTGGAAAACTGATTCTCTTTAACCAAGCCAGTCAGAATTTTCATGGACTTCCAGAAACCGATATAAATCTGGAAAATTGGGCAGAATATTATAGTTTATATCAATCCGATGGACAAACCTTAATGCCTGTGGATGAAATTCCTTTATTTCGAGCCTTACAAGGGGAAAGGGTTGAAAATGCCGAAATGGTCATTCATCCAGAAAACAAACAACCTCGAATTATTTTAGCGAATGGACAGGCTTTTTTTAATCCCCAAGGAAAAAAGTTAGGGGCTGTTGTTGCTATGTATGATATTACAGCGCAAAAGCAAGCTCAAATCGCCCTAGAAAAGGAAAAATCAACATTGGAAAAACGGGTCGAGGAACGCACAAGCGAGTTACAAAAGACCATTGAACAATTACAAATTGTCGTCCAGGAATATAACCAAATTGAAATGGCATTACGCCACAGTCAAACGCAGTTACAATTAATTTTAGAAAATACCCCAACCGTGATTTATGCCAAGGATAATCAAGGACGTTTTACCCTTGTTAATCGCAAATTTGAAACCTTATTTAACTGTTGCAGTAGTCACGTTTTAAACCAAACTAATTTTGATGTATTTACCCCGGAAGCAGCCCAACAGTTAAACGTCATTGAACAACAGGTTTTAACGGAAGGAAAAGCGATTAAATTAGAAGAAAAAATTCCCTGTGTCCATCAATATCGTACCTTTTTATCAATTAAATTTCCTTTATTAGGAAGCGATGGAAATCCCGATGGGTTATGTAGTATTTCCACCGATATTACCGACCGAAAACGAATTGAAGAAAAACTGAGGTTATTTGAATCGGCGGTTAATCGGGCTAATGATGCTATTGTGATCACAGAAGCCGATCCTTTGACCCGACCAGGGCCTAAAATTATTTATGTTAATGAAGCCTTCACCCGTTTAACCGGATATAGTGCCGAAGAAATGATTGGTCAGAGTCCACGCTGTTTACAAGGGCCTGAAACCGATCGCGATCAATTGGCTCAAATTCGGGCAAGTTTAAAGAAATTAAACCCCGTACAAACAGAACTCATTAACTATCACAAAGATGGGTCAAAATATTGGGTGGAAATGAGTATTTCCCCGGTGACTAATTCCGAGAAAGAAATTACCCATTTTGTTTCGGTACAACGGGATGTTACCCATAAACGTTTATATGCCAATTCCTTACTTACAGAACGCAAACAAATGCAGCAAATTATTACCGACGCACCCTTTGCTGTTGCTATGTTAGATCGGGAATTTAGGTATATTGCCCATAGCCAACAATGGTTAAAAGATTATCATTTATCGGAAGAATCTTTAATTGGCTTAAGCCATCTCAATATCTTTCCCAATTTACCAGACTATTGGTTAAATATTTATCATCGAGCCTTCGCCGGGGAAGTGCTATCTTGTGCAGAAGATAAAATGAACTATCCCGATGGAACAGAAGGATATGTACGTTGGGCGATTCATCCTTGGCATATTAATGAAACAGAAATTGGTGGGATTTTTATTGCCACTTACCCGATTGATGAGTTAGTTAAAGGCAGAGAATCTGCTTTAGAAACCGTTCGTCTGAAATCTCAATTTATTGCGAATATGAGTCATGAAATTCGCACGCCGATGAATGGGGTAATGGGGATGGCAGGATTGTTAATGAAAAGTGATCTAAGCCCAAAACAAAAGGATTTTGTCCGGGCAATTCGTACCAGTGCCAATCATCTGTTAACTATTATTAACGATATTTTGGATTTTTCTAAATTAGAAGCCAATGAAATGGTTTTAGAAGAATTAGATTTTAATTTAGAAGAGTGTATAGAAACGATCTTAGATTTATTAGCAACCCAAGCAGAAGAAAAAAGCTTAGAATTAGCGGTTTTAATTGAACCCGATGTCTGTCGTCACCTCTGCGGAGATCCCAGCCGATTAAAACAAGTGTTGCTCAATTTAATCGGAAATGCCATCAAATTTACCTTAGAAGGAGAAGTGGTTTTACAAGTTAAAGAAATTCCGACTTCTGATGATAAAATCAAATTGTACTTTAGCGTCAAAGACACCGGAATTGGCATTCCCCCAGACGGTCAGATGAGATTATTTGAAGCCTTTTCTCAAGTCGATGCCTCAACAACGCGACAGTTTGGAGGGACGGGTTTAGGTTTAGTGATTTGTAAACAATTGGTGCAATTAATGGGAGGTGAAATTGGAGTAGAAAGTCAACCCGGACAAGGCTCAACCTTCTGGTTTACCGTTCAATTTAAACCCCCAGTTATTCGAGAGAAATCGGATTTACCCAAAACCCTTTCCCATTTAAAATTATTAGTTGTAGACCCCAGTGCAACGGTGTGTCAATCGGTGCGAACGTTCGCCTGTTCCTGGGGAATGCACGCTGATGAAGCCTACCATCCTGATCAAGCATTAGTGCGGTTACGGTCGGCGGCACGATGTCGTCAACCCTATGATTTTGCTGTGTTTGATCAACAGTTAATTCTGAGTCGAGGAGAACGGTTTATAGAAGTGATTCAAAATGACCCTCGTTTGTTGACAACTAAGTTAATTTTAATGACTTCGATGAATCAATTGGCTGAGACGGAGGAATTATTAGAATGGGGTTTCTCTAGTTATGTGATGAAACCGTTGCGGGCTTCTCGGTTATTTGATGCCTTATTAACGGCGCTGGCTACGGAAATTGCTTGTCTGTTAGAAGAACGTCGATCTCAACCTTCCCCAGAGGAGTCATCTTTAGATGCAACACCCCAATTTAATCTCAAAATTTTATTAGTTGAAGATCATCCGATTAATCAACAAGTGATTTTGAATCAGTTAAGTTTGTTAGGGTGTGAAGCTGATGTTGCAGATAATGGCGAACAAGCTTTAAAACGCTTAGAATCGACTCATTATGATGTTGTCTTTATGGACTGTCAAATGCCAATCTTAGATGGCTATGCCACAACTCAAGAACTCCGACGCCGAGAACGAGAAACACCGAACAAACATACGATTGTGATTGCGTTAACGGCCCATGCCTTACCCGTTGACCGCCAGAAATGTTTAGCGGTGGGTATGGATGACTATATTAGCAAACCCGTTGAACAGGAGGAATTAGAGGCGGTATTGCGCCATTGGGCCACTCAACAGCAATGGGTTTGGCGGGAAGTGACAACACCCCAACCCCCAAAATCTCAAGTAGCTGTGGTTCAACCCCCTGAAGAGCAACCCTTGGTATCCGAGAATAATCAAACTGAAGATCAAAGTTTAATTCCTTTTGATTTAAAACGATTACAAACTATTTCACGGGGTAAACTTGAGTTTCAACAAAAACTTTTACAACTGTTTATTGATAATGCCAAAATTGATTTAAAAATGCTTCGAGAAGCCCTCCTCATCGAAGATTATGAAACCTTGGTCACTTGTGCCCATCGTTTAAAAGGTTCGAGTGGAAATGTAGGAATGCGAAATTTTCCGGCTTTAGCTTCTAATTTAGAACAAAAAGCCCGTCAAAAGACCTTAGAAGGTTGCCGTGAATTAGTTAATACAATGGAAGCCCAATTAACAGAGGCGATCGCCTTTATCCAAACCCATCTTTCCTAAAGTCTCCCCTTGTTGAACGCCTGAGATTGCCTTTAAAACGATTGCGGTTTGCCTTTCTTCCTTACCGAAATAAATTGAAACGCTCTATCCCATTTTTACTTCTGATTTATGGCACAGATTTTGGTCGCAGATGATGATATTACTACACAATTGATTCTGCAACACGCCCTAGAAGAACAAGGACATCAAGTGTATACGGCTGAGGATGGAGAAATGGCCCTGGGTTTAGCTCAGAAATACCATCCGAATTTAGTGATTTGTGATTGGATGATGCCTAAAGTTGATGGGTTAGAAGTGTGCAAAACGTTGAAAGCTGATCCGGATCTGAGTTCTGCATTTTTTATTTTATTGACGGCTAAAGAAAATAGTATTGATCGCATTACGGGGTTAGATTCAGGGGCTGATGATTTTATTTCTAAACCCATTGAAATTGACGAAATTTTAGCACGAGTTCGATCAGGATTAAGAATTCAAAATTTGAATCAAGCGTTGTTAAAAACCAATCAACAGTTAAGTCAAGCGTTATCGAATTTACAACAAGCTCAAGTTCAATTAGTTCAGCATGAAAAAATGTTGAGTTTAGTACAGTTTGTGGCGGGAATTGCCCATGAAATTAATAATCCGGTCACGTTTATTCGGGGAAATCTGGATTATGTAGCCGAATATACTCACAATTTGTTAGAGGTAGTTCATCTGTATCAAAAAGTTTATCCTCAACCTCAACCGGAAATTAAGACGAAATTGAAAGAGATGGAGGTTGAGTATATTATGGATGATTTACCTCAAGTTCTGAAGTCGATGGAACAGGGAACTGAACGAATTAGTAATATTATTCAATCTTTGAGAAACTTTTCCCGGTTGGATGAATCGGAGAAAAAATTAGCTAATATTCATGAAGGAATTGATAATACTTTATTAATTTTGCAAAGTCGTCTGAATCAAAACTCCAAGCATCCGATTCAAGTGATTAAATTATATGGAAAAATACCCCCGATTATTTGTTATCCAAGTCACTTAAATCAGGTGTTTATGAATTTATTAAATAATGCTATTGATGCGATCGCCCTACACCAAAAACAACATCCTATTCTGGAACCGAAAATTTGGATTAAAACTGAAACCTGTGTCTCTTCTAATCCTCATCAAAGTTTAACCCAGGCGATTAGAATTCGGATTCACGATAATGGAATCGGGATTCCCAAAGAAATTCGTCCCCAAATTGTTGATCCCTTTTTTACAACAAAACCCGTCGGTTCTGGAACCGGATTAGGTCTGAGTATTGCTTATCAAATTGTAGTTGAAAAACACGGAGGAACCTTTAAATTTCATTCGGAAGTAGGGAAAGGAACAGAGTTTATTGTGGAAATTCCGGTTCTTCCATCTTGAACATTGACTCAATTCCTATTCCCCTGTTTTTAGCGATCATAAAATTCCGGTTTTAAATCCCGTTCCATTAAGGCTTCAACCGCTTTTTGAGGAGTTATTTGATGATTTAAAAGCTGATAAACTTGCCAGGAAATCGGGACTGGAATCCGTTCTCGATGGGCAATTTCAATTAAAACATTGGTCGTATTGACTCCTTCTGCGGTACTTCCTAATTCAGTTAAGACTTGTTCTAAAGATTTACCTTCTGCTAATCCATAGCCTACGCGATAATTACGGCTTAAAGCACTATTACAAGTGGTTAACATATCTCCTAAACCGGATAACCCAAAAAACGTTTCTGTTTTTCCGCCTAAATGGGTTCCAATTCTAATAATTTCGGTTAAAGCACGAGTTAGTAAGGCGGATTTAGCATTTGTTCCTAATTGTAATCCATCACAAACTCCCGCCGCGATCGCAATTACATTTTTTAAGGTTCCTCCTAATTCTGTTCCCATGGGATCGGAACTGGTATACACCCGAAATCGATTAGAGGCAAACACCGTTTGGACAATCTTTGCGGCTTCTAAATTTTCACTGGCTACCACCGTGGCGGCGGGTAAACCTTGTTCAATTTCTGCGGATAAATTCGGCCCCGATAAAACAACAATGGGATGTTGAGGAAACCAGTTTCCCCACAGTTGAGAAGGAGTCCGAGTGCTATCAGGATCTAAGCCTTTTGTAGCGGTAACAATGGGAATTTTTTCCGGTAATTTTAAGGTTTGAAGCTGTTGGGCTGTTACGGCTACTCCTCTCATGGAAATAGCAGAAACTAAGACATCAACGGCGTTAATACTTTCTTCTAAGGAATTCCCAAAACGGCGTGACCAAAGGTTAACTGTATGGCCATTATAACGCGCTAATTGTGCTAAGGCTGAACCCCAAGCCCCCGCACCTAAAATGGCTAATGTTAAGGGCTGATGAGGCACTGGGGGTTGAGACAAGGAAGTAGAATCTTGGGTCATATAATCTCAGGAAATCGGAAACATTAAGGTTGAAAGACTGATTCACTTAAACTCAATCAAAGTTTAGAAGGTTTTTCCGTAATATTGAATTCCATCCCAAATTCCAGCGACTCCTGGAAATTCACTGTAATAAACATTCTTTAAACTTTTAATTTTTTCGACTAATTTTAATTCTGAGTTCCCCACAGCAATACTTTTCAGTCCGGTTTCAAATAAGGGTAAATCGTTCAAGGAATCTCCTGATGTAATCACTTGTTGGGGATGTATCTTTAACATATCCATTAATTTAAGCAAGGTTGAACCTTTGGCAACACCGGGGGGTAAAATATCTAAATATTTATCCGCAGAGGTAATACATTGAAATCCCGCATCGTGAATTTTTTTAACAATTCGTTCTTGATTTTCATCAGGTTTATAATAATAAGAAACTCGATATTCGGCAAAAATCGGTTGTAAGGTTAATCCAGGTTCATCTGTTAAAAGTTGGTGAGCAAATTCGCTGGCATTTCCCCAAAGATTCGCAATCCAATTTTGCACTTCTGCTACAGGAGTTAAGCTTTTTCCTTCATAAACCGTTGTTCCCACATCTCCAATTAGATAATCGGGTCGGGGCATCTTTATGTTTTTTTCATCATATAAACGTAGGGTGAATTCTAAACTTCGACCCGTGACAAAGATTAATAATAAGCGATGGCGGTTTTCCTCTAAATAGTCATAAAATTTTTGTCTTTCCTCTGGAGAACCACCTAAAAATGTACCATCTAAATCCGTTGCTAAAACTAAAGTGTTATTCTGAATCATGGTTTGGTTTTGAGTGACTTTTAACTTCCCTATTTCATCATAAAACATGGAGACAACAGTAAGCCCTAAAATGCTTAAAAGCTTAGTACACCCTTAAGGGCTGCACACCTTCCTACAGTGGTAGGCTTTAAAAGGTTATTACAGTTTTGGAATTAATTATGGATATTCGGTTTTTAGTTAAGGGTTTAATCATTGGTTTTTCCATTGCGGCTCCTGTGGGGCCCATTGGGATTTTATGTATTCGTCGTTCCTTATCTGATGGGCATTGGGTGGGATTTTTTACGGGGTTAGGTGCCGCTAGTGCAGATGCTTTCTATGGGTTTATTGCGGGATTTGGATTAACCATCATCTCTAATATTTTAGTCAGTCAACAAATAATTTTAAAATTAATAGGGGGCTTATTTTTATGTTATTTAGGCTTAAAAACAGCCTTGGCAAAACCAGCCCAAGATGCCGCAAATCCATCAGGAAAAGTGGTGAGTGCCTATGCTTCCACCTTTTTTCTAACGGTGACAAATCCTATGACAATTTTATCTTTTGTTGCTATTTTTGCCGGATTAGGATTGGGAAGCAGCAATAATTATGGAGATGCTGGGATCTTGGTTTTAGGAGTGTTTTTAGGGTCAGCATTGTGGTGGTTGATCTTAGTCAGTGGGGTCAGTTTATTCCGTGATAAAATCAGTTCGGATACCCTGCACTGGGTAAACCGGATGTCAGGAATTCTGATTTTTGGGTTCGGGTTAGGGGCATTATTCAGCTTAGTAATAGGGGATTAAAGTTTATGAATTCCAACGTTCATTTTGTTAAAAGAATAAATATTGAGCGAAACTTAGTTATTCCCTTGAATTGAGATTGAAAATTAATTATTCAACCTTCAACTCTAAACTGGGTAAAAACTTTTTTAGATTTTGCAAAGATTTATCTTGCCATGCCACTTCTTTAGAGCCTAAAATAATTAATTGAATTTGAGGTTTTTTCCGCAATCCCATGACAAATTTTGATAACAAACTAATTCCCGAACTATTTAAAAACGATAAATTTCTTAAATCTAAGGTCATCAATGGAGGTTCCGTTGCCATAACTTGTTCTAATAATTTTTTAATCGGTTCATATTCCACCGGCCCCCCTAAACTCAATTCTCCTTGAAAACAAATCATCACAGATTCAGGATCATATTGAACAATATGGTCTTCACCTTTAATTTCCTGTACTGTCATTGTTGCTACCTCTCTCTAGCTGTAAAAATAACTCAATTTTACACGGTTACTTGAGCCATCGTTGTTACTAAAATAATTTTTGGTTGTTCGGAAATCTGTTCAAATTTCCAACCCAGTTGAGCTTGATAATCATTGATCATCGTTAATAAGCCTAAACCTGAAGCATTATTATTTTCATCCTCTACACTTTGTTCAACTTGACGAATATACAACTCATTGGGATCTTCAGTCAGTAATTCTTGAATAAAGGATTGAAACTTTTCCATTCCTTCTGTGGTAATTGAATTTGTCGCAAAAATAGCAGCCGTTACCGTTTGGCTTTCTTCAATAAAATGGATGCCAAATTTAATTTTAGATTTTACCTTCTCATTATTAAATTTCATGGCATTTTCTAACAATTCATTTGCCACATAACTAACGGCTCCTTTCCCCTGTTTAATCCGTTTTTCTCGGCTGGGGTTATCAGCATCTAAGGGTAAAAAAGTTGAAAAATAATCTGCTACAAAATGAGCCGATAAAAGATTATTTCGCCAGCGTTGTTTAATCGGTCGGGATGTTGGCGTGAATGTCAACTCCAAAGAATCATGATCAGGGGGAAATTGATGTAAAAACTCTCCAAAAATTTGCGCCATAATCACTTGACCTGGGGGAAAATCACTGGGTTATTCAATAATAGCCTTTATATTTTAGGCTAATTCTGTTCAAAAACCACAAAATTAATAAAATCTTAACTCAAGGGGACAAAATTATCAAATTTTTTTTGATCCAAGCTCTGATTTATTTTGTTCGGATCAATCTGAATCTCCCTCCTCTAGCGTTGTTTTAAAATTAATAGGGTAATATCATCAAACTGTTTTTGATGTCCCCTGAATGTCTTAATATCGGAAATCACTGCTTCCTTAATCTCCTCAGCTTGATAATGCCAATTTTCACTGATAACGTTACACAGTCTTTCCAAGCTATATTGGGATTTTTGCATATTTCTAGCTTCTGTAATTCCATCAGTATAAAGCACAATAAAATCTCCTCGTTTTAACTCCACCTCGATTTGATTAATAAATTCCGAAATATCTTCATCTAAACCTATGGGTAAACCTAAATCAATGGTATCAATTCGCTCAACGTTCCCTCCTTGACGAACGATTAAGATTTCCTCATGTTGACCACTAATATTTAAATGACCATTCTGATAATTTAAAATCGCTAAGGTCAGATTTTTATCAGAATTCATTCGTTGAACATTACGATAAATGGCTCGATTCAAAATATTTAAAAACTGAACTGGATCAGATTCTTGAACTTCCTTAAGAATCCGAACAGCAGCTTGAGTCATCACCATTAAAATACCGCTTTCTAAGCCATGACCCGTCACATCTCCAATGCCAATCGTGACAACGCCATCGGTATATAAAATATCATAATAATCTCCTCCCACTTCATGGGCAGGTTCCATATATACTGCAATGTCTAGCCCTTCAATTAAAGCTAATTCTTCTGGATTGGGGAGAATCAATTGCTGCATTTGTCGCAACAAATCTAACTCCCCACTCATCCGAGAGTTATCGGCTTTTAATTGTTGATTTAATGCTAAAATTTTAGCATGAGCATCTGCTAATTCTGCCGTTCTTTCTATCACTTTTTGTTCTAAAGTTTCAAAGGAATCTTGGATTTGATTTGCCATTTGATTAAAAGATTTACCCAATTCTGCGAGTTCAATAATGCGAGTAACTTTAACAGTTTGATCTAAATCTCCGGTTGTGATTCTCTGAGAAGCTCGATTTAATCGTAGAATGGGTTCAGTAATCCAACGAGCAATTAAAATCCCCATTGTTGTTGCGATCGCTAAAGCAATGATACATAATAAAATTGTTTTCTGAGTATTCGCATCAATTTCTCCCATAAAATCTGACTCAGGAATGGTAATCACAATCAGCCAATTTAAACCGAATTGATCTTGCCAAGGAGTAACCCATAGAAAAATTTTTTCACCGTTTAATTTAAAACTTAAGGCTTGTTTTTTATTAATTTCAGTGAGATTATTAAACCGTTGCATGAGATATTGACTCGACGCACGAATTAACGGATCACGACTTTGAAAAGCACTTAATCGTTGAGAAGATCCATCAACATTTAAATAGGGTTTTTCAGAACTGGAACTAGCAACAATCAAACCATTCCGTTCCACAATAAAAATTTTACTAGAGGAACTAATATATAAATGCTTTAAAAAATTACTAATTTGAGTTAAAATTAAATCAATTCCAATTATACCCACTAATTTATTTTGTTGATTATAGATCGGATAACTAGAAGCAATAGAAATCACGTCCGGGCGATCATCCCATTGATAAATTTCAGTCCAAATCGGTTTACCTGCTGCCACCGCATTACTATACCATTCATCATCTTGATAAGGATATTTTTCATGGGCTAGAAGCGTTGTGGGATCACCATGATCATCTAAAGCATAACGTTTATAATAACCTTTATCCGTTGGGTTCATTAATTCTAAATAGAGTGTGCCATCATCTTCGCGACCCACACCTAAAAATAATCCATCCACAGTTCCCAAATTAAAATAACTGAGATAAGGATACACTTTCATCTGCTTCCAAAAATGGCGACGGATGCTGTCTAAATCTTGAAAATTTAGTAAACCCAACTGAACTAAATTAAAATTAACTTCATTAACTTGAGTCGGTGCTGTTAAATAATAATTTAACTGTTGAATAATCCTTTGACTGACCTCATTTTGAAGTTTATTAGCTAAATTATTAACAGATTTTTGTCCATTTTCAAAGGATAACCATCCCACTAATCCAACGGCGGTAAAAATTTGCAAAACAAAAGGAAAAATCAGAAGATTTCTCAGAGAAATCTTTTTAAAGCTAGAATAAATCCAGGGATTAAAAAATTGATTTGACATGGGCTTGATCCTCAAAGAGGAATGATAAGTAATCCGTTGTTGTGCTTTAGCACCCTTTCTTGCCCTGAAATACAACAACAGGTCTTTAACCAATATCTTATTCTTGACCGATATCCCGGACAGAATATTTAACTTAACAATTTCTTATCCCCTTTCTCCCCTTATTATTTTTTTTTAATCACTAATAATGTCATATCATCAAATTGTTTTTCTTGACCCATAAATGACTGTACATCATTAATTACAGCATTTTTTATGACTTCTGCGGTCTGATGCCAGTTTTGACTAATAATGCTACAAAGCTGTTCCACTCCATAGAATTTTTTCCGGTTATTTTGGGCTTCGGTAATCCCATCAGTATACAAAACAACTCCATCCCCAGAATTTAAGACAATTAAAGTATGGCTAATAAATTGAGTAATATCTTCATCTAAGCCAATGGGTAGCCCTAAATCCATTGTATTAACTCGTTCAACATTACCGCTTTGACGAACGATTAAAATTTCCTCATGTTGCCCACTGATACTTAATAAACCTTCAGAATAATTTAAAATAGCTAAAGTTAGATTTTTATCTGAATTCATCCGTTGAACATTATAATAAATCATTCGATTTAAAGTATTTAAAAAGATAACAGTATCATGCTCCTGTACTTCTTTTAAGGTACGAACGGCTGCTTGAATCATCACCATTAAAATTCCGCTTTCTAACCCATGACCTGTAACATCTCCAATGCCAATCGTAACAATTCCATTCGTATATAAAATATCATAATAATCACCCCCCACTTCATCGGCAGGTTTCATATATCCGACGATTTCTAAGTCTTGAATTTCGGCTAATTCTTGGGGTTTGGGAAGAATTAATTGTTGCATTTCTCTGAGAATATCAAGTTCTGCACTCATGCGTAAATTTTCGGCTTTGAGTCGCACATTTAAGGAACTAATTTCTTGATTAGCTTCTGCCAATTGTTGGGTACGCTCTTCGACTTTTTCTTCTAAGTTATCAAAGGATTCTTTCAATTGGACTGCCATCGAATTAAAAGAATTTGCCAAGGTTTCTAATTCTTGAATTCCTGTGATTTCCAGATTTTGAGTTAATTCTCCTTCTGCTAGTTTATGGGAAGCTTGATTAATTGTCAAAATGGGTTTTGTAATCCAACGGGCTGTTAAAATTCCCATTCCTGTAGCGACTCCCAAAGCGATTAAACATAACCCAATCGTCATACGATTATTTTGTTGAATTCGTGCCATAAAATCGGCTTCAGGAACAACCACCACCACTAACCAATCGATGCCTTTTCCATCTCGAATGGGTAAAATTTGAGCATAATACCACCCATCATTTTGCAAAAATTTAACTTGTTCATTATTTTGAATTGCCTTAAAACTACCAAACCGTTTTAAAAAGGCATTAGCCGTATTCCGAATGGTAGAATTTGTACTATGATTGGCAAGCATTCGTTCAATGATAGCCTCTTCTCCTTTCCATTGGAGTTTAAAAGGCTTTTCAATTTTAGAACTAACAACTAACTCCCCCGAACGTTCAATAATAAAACTTTGTCCACGAGGACTAATATAAAGCTTTTCTAAAAATTCTGTAATTCTTAATAAGGTAATATTAATACATAAAACGCCCTGTAAGTTTTGCTGTAGATCAAACACGGGCCAAACCACCGACATTCCTAAAGCCGTGTCTGTATTTCGGCGAGAAAAGAAAGGGTAAATGGAAGTCCAAATCGGTTTTTGAGCTTGTTTTGCTTGTTGATACCAAGGACGTTGACGAGGATCATATTCGGCTTGTTTTAACAATTTAACCCGGTTTCCCTGTTGATCTAAAAGGTAAACGTCACGGATGGGTTCAGTGTCAATGGTGCGAATTTTGAGTTGAATTTCACTATTTTCTAAATGTTCAACGCCGACAAATTCTCCCTGTTCATTTCCATATAAAAAATAACTTTCTAAATCTCCTTCTAAGACGACTTGAAAAAAATATTGCTTTAATCCTTCAATATCATTCAAATTTAACGTTCCGGCTTCTACACTATCATGGGTAACTCGCAAAATTTGAAAGGATTTATCAAAATAGTTTAAAACATGATTTTCAATCCGAACACTAACGCTTTGTATTAACTGTTGTGCTAGATTTTCAACCGCTTGTTGACCATTTTTAAAGGAGAAATAACCCACTAATCCAACAGCGGCCGTAATTTGCAAGATAAAGGGAAAAACCAAAGCGGTTTTTAATCGAATTCTCCGTAAAGGTTGAAACCCCGAACGGATTTTTAAGAAAGAGTTCATACCCTGTGTCTAATGTCAGGTGTCGAGGGTTGGGTTTTAGATTGGGGAAAAAAGAAGCCAATCGTTAACAGTAAACTATCAAAAAATAGCCGTTAACATTTCTGATTTTAATAACAGAGGTCAAATAAGTCAAGGACTTGAGGCAAGGCGGTGAGGGATAAAATTCAGATAAACCCTATATTAATTTTTTTTAAAAAGAATAATTTAATATAAGATATGAAACTTATTAATTGTTATTGATTGATCCCAAAAACCGATAAATTCGTTGCGTTTTGAGATCAAACCGGGAACAGCTTAACAGGGATCTACATATTTCCCGTTTAATTCCTGTATTCCGAGAGGAAAACTGGGGTATACTAAAAAAGTGAAACAGTTGTTAATGATTTCTGCGTGGAACTCTCCTGTAAAAGTCAGTATGCCCTTCTCGCCCTGATCGAATTGGCAACTCACTATGATGATCCTGAACCCAGGCAGGTTCGCCAAATTGCAGCCCAGCATAATATTCCTGATCGCTATCTCGAACAATTGCTGGCAACCTTGCGGCGCTGTGGCATCGTTCGCAGTCAACGAGGCTCCAAAGGAGGCTATTATCTGGCCAAGGAACCGGGGAAAATTACTCTATTTGATGTGGTCAACTGCTTAGAAGGAACAGATCCCGAAGCAGCCCCTCAAAATTCTTGCCTCAATACCGTTGAAAGTGCAATCATTTGGGAATTTTGGCAAGAAGCAGAGCAAATGGCTAACTCTGTGTTACAGAAATACACCTTAAAAGACTTGTGTGAACAAAGAGATGCCCGACAACAGAAGGATATTATGTATTACATCTGAATGGTTAGGTATGAGTTCCTCAGACTGCTTGTATCATTGTTCTTTATTCGAGTCTCAATATGCGTATCGCTCATAACATTACTGAATTAGTGGGTCACACTCCTTTAGTCCAACTGAACCGAATTCCCAAGGCGGAAGGATGTGTGGCTCAAATTGTTGTGAAATTAGAAGGGATGAACCCCGCCTCTTCCGTCAAAGATCGAATTGGGGTGAATATGATTAATGTCGCGGAAAAAGAAGGGCTGATCACCCCCGGTAAAACTGTATTAGTGGAACCCACCTCCGGGAATACTGGAATTGCCCTGGCTATGGTCGCCGCAGCTAGAGGCTATCGTTTAATTTTAACGATGCCAGAAACCATGAGTTCAGAACGACGGGCGATGTTAAAGGCTTATGGGGCAGAACTAGAACTCACTCCCGGTATTGAAGGGATGAGTGGTTGTATTAGAAGGGCTCAGGAAATTGTGGATACCCTGCCCGATGCCTATATGTTACAACAATTCCGCAACCCGGCTAACCCCCAAATTCACCGCAAAACAACGGCTGAGGAAATTTGGACGGATACCGATGGTTGTGTCGATATTCTCATTTCTGGGGTGGGAACCGGAGGTACATTAACCGGAGTAGCCGAAGTCCTCAAACAACGTAAACCGAATTTTCAAGCTATTGCAGTAGAACCTGCCAATAGTCCAATTTTATCCGGGGGTAAACCAGGGCCCCATAAAATTCAAGGCATTGGGGCTGGCTTTATTCCTCCCGTTTTGAATGTTGATCTCATTGATGAAGTGATTCAAGTTCGGGATGAGGATGCCATGATTTTTGGCCGTCGCATGGCGCGAGAAGAAGGGATTTTATCAGGAATTTCCTCCGGTGCGGCATTGTATGCTGCCATTGAAGTTGGTAAACGCCCTGAAAATAAAGGCAAACTGATTGTGATGATTCAACCGAGTTTCGGCGAACGTTACCTGAGTACACCTTTATTTCAAGAAGGTTGAGTGTTGTCAGTTATCAGTTATCAGTTATCAGTTGTTAGACGTGCTGGGGACTTACGGCATCAACTCCCCCAGGTGCGTCTTTACAGATGTTAACCATTCCCCCTCTTCCCTCTTCTCCTCTCCCCCTACTTCCCCCTGTAGGGGACAGGGTTTCCCTACCCAAATTTAAACAGGTGAAAAGAGGGTTGGGAGGGACGCCACCCCGACAGGTTTTGATCACAAATCATTTTTATCTTATGTCTATCTTTGTTAAATATTTAAAACAATCGGGATATTTAGATCAGATTGACCTAACTTTATGTATTGTAGGTTCGCGTCAGGTTCAAGAATTTATTGATATTGATTATTCCCATCAAGGGTGGGAAATTTTTGCCCCTGGTTTAACCATTTATGGTTTTGATGCGGATGAAAAAGCTTGTCAAGACCGCAATCAACAATTAGCACAAAAAAAGATAAACTGGACAGAAACCCATATTCCTTTAGCGGTTTGGAATACGTCAGGAACTCAAACTTTATATCAAACCCAACATCCAGAATGTAGTTCCTTATATCCTCCCAATGAATTAGTGATTAATCGTTTAGATGAATATGCTGAACGTCATAAATTAATCTCTACAACTTCTGTAAAAACCACAACCCTAGATGAGTTTTTTCAAGATAAAACCACATCAATTGATTTTCTTCAGTTGGATGTCCAAGGCGGAGAATTAAACGTTTTAGAAGGGTGTTCTCAACTGTTAGAACATCAAATTTTAATGATATTAGTGGAAGTTTCATTTATAGAACTCTATAAAAATCAACCGTTATTTGCAGAAGTTGATATTTATCTTAGAAATCAAGGGTTTACCCTCCTCGACTTTGGAAAACGATGGAATGGTCGTCGTCAAGGAATTACATTGATGTCTCGTCAACACCCTGGACAATTAGTATGGACAGATGGGTTTTATGTTCGAGATTTAATTCGACCGGATCAAAATTTAGGTTTTAAAACCCCTGATAATATTCTAAAATTGGCTTGTATCGCTGATATTTTTATGTTCTATGATTATGCTTTAGAACTCTTAGGATATTTAACTTTAAATTATGGAGATAACCCTCAATATCATTTAACGGATGTAATCATTAACAGTATTCAAGAGCATCCAGAAATAAAAAATCTTAATATAGAATCTATTCCTTTTATTTCTAAATTACTGAAAAAGAGTCATCCCTCTTAATTAACTTGATTTCGCTAATAGGCGTATTTTTTTTAAAATAACGCTATTAAATTAATTTTAAGCTAAACTATATCTATCGTGAGTCGGTTAAACAGTCTATGTCTATTATTTATAACGAACCTTCCCTCTTTCTAGCGTCAGAACAAGAGGAATTTGATGATATTATATTTCCACCCGGTAATTTGTGGAGTGAGGAACCAGCATTGGAAAGTTACTTACATTTACAACAACTGATACTTTTATTAAAATGCCTTGACTGGTGGTGGCGTGAGCGCAATGATTATTTTTCAGCAGGTAATCTCACTGTTTATTTTAGCCCCAATCAAAAAAAATCAGAACATTTTAGAGGGCCAGATTTTTTAGTGGTTTTGAACACAGAACGCAAACCTCGCCGAAGTTGGGTTGTGTGGGAAGAAGGGAAATATCCTAATATTATTATTGAACTATTATCTCCCTCCACCGCAGAAATTGATAAAGGTTTCAAGAAACAACTGTATCAAGATACATTCCGAACTTTTGATTATTTTTGGTTTGATCCTGAAACTTTAGAGTTAGCAGGATTTCATTTAGTTGATGGACAATACCAACCCCTTGAACCCAACTCTCAAGGATGGTTATGGAGTCAACAATTAGAATTATTTTTAGGCGTTCATAACTCTCAATTGCGTTTTTTTACTTCTGAAGGTAAACTTCTCCCCACTCCTGAAGAAGTAGCAACAGAAGCCGAAGCTTTATTAGCAAAATATCGAGAACAATTTGGAGATTTACCCGAAAGTTAAGATAAGATTCAAGGATTTAAGCTCATATTAGGATTATAATTTAAGACAGTCGAGTTAAACAATAAACCTCCTCAACTTCTATGGTCTCTATTCGTCGTCGTCCACCTAATCCTGCTGTTGAAGTATTAAACTTACGCTATCAGGTTGCTGTCCCTGGTGCAGAACCTCAGAATATTTTAGAAGAAATTATTTGGTATAAAGAAAAAGAAATCACCGACTTAAGGGAACGTTTACCCTTAGAACAATTAAAACAAAAAGTCAATACAATTCCTGCACCCCGTAACTTTTTTGAAGCATTAAAATCTAGTCAAACTCAACCTGCGGTCATCGCTGAAGTTAAAAAAGCCTCCCCCAGTAAAGGCGTAATTCGAGAAGATTTTGACCCCGTTGCGATCGCAAAATCCTATCAGCAAGGAGGCGCAAGTTGTTTATCGGTTTTAACCGATCAAAAATTCTTTCAAGGGAGTTTTGAAAATCTAGCTAAAGTTCGGGCTGTTGTTGATTTACCCTTACTTTGTAAAGATTTTGTTATCTATCCTTATCAAATTTATTTAGCGCGATATCATGGAGCCGATGCGGTTTTATTAATTGCTGCGGTTCTATCCGATCAAGATTTACAATATTTTCTCAAAATTGCAAAAGTATTAGGAATGACCGCTTTAATTGAAGTCCATACCCTCGAAGAATTAGATCGAGTTTTAAGCTTAAATGGCGTTAATTTAATCGGCATTAATAATCGCAATTTACAAGATTTTACCGTTGATTTACAAACCACTTGCCAATTGTTACAAACCCGACAATCGCAATTCCAATCCCGTGATATTTTAGTGGTGAGTGAATCAGGACTTCATACCCGTGAGGATCTCAATTTAGTCACCCAAGCCGGGGCGAGAGCCGTTTTGATTGGGGAATCTTTCATGAAGCAACCCGATCCAGGTGTTGCCTTAAATCAACTGATTACCTCTTAGTGTATTATAGGGAAACGACAGTGAAATCCTGTTTCCTGAGTTGAATATTCTCATCCTGAGATAATTTTTAACCCCATTGAAGCCCTCGATCTTTCAATTGATCATGCAGTCTGGTTTACTGGAGATTTAGTTAAAGTTGATGGAACCGATTCCTCTTCCTGCTTATGTTCATTATGAACTGCTCCTGCAATTTCTAGAACGAAAAACGAGGTTTGCAGTTAAACGGAACTCTCCTCAATACGAGAAGGTTGATCAATTGATTATTACCTTACGGAAAGCCGTCGCCCTACACAAGCAATTAGAGCAAAGCTGTATTCAAGCAAATCTCCCCGTTGACTATCGCTGGTCTTTGAATGAAATTAATCCCGAACAGATTAATTTACCAGAGGGATAAAGGGTGGAAAGAAGAATTCACCAATTGAGAATTAAGTTGCAATTTTGAGGGAAAATATTTCCTTCTGTGACTTACACAAAACAGCGAACCCATAAAGAGTAAAAACAGACAATGGACGATAAATTAATGTTGATGATTCCGGGGCCAACCCCCGTTCCTGAACAGGCTTTATTAGCACTGTCAAAACACCCCATCGGACATCGCAGTGGGGATTTTAGCAAAATCATGGAGGAAGTGACGGCGAACCTGAAATGGTTACACCAAACCCAAAATGATGTGCTGATTTTAACCGCCAGTGGCACTGGGGCAATGGAAGCCGGAATTATTAATTTCCTCAGTCGCGGGGAAAAGGTGTTATGCGGTTGTAATGGGAAATTCGGCGAACGTTGGGCCGAAGTCGCCACCGCCTACGGGTTAGAAGTCGATACCGTTACGGCTGAATGGGGACAACCCCTCGACCCTGAACAATTTCGGGCGAAATTAGAAGCAGATACTAACAAAGAAATTAAAGCCGTTATTATCACCCACAGCGAAACGTCTACAGGTGTAATTAACGATTTAGAAACCATTAATCGCCATGTTAAAGCCCATGGGGCGTTAATGATTGTCGATGCCGTTACTAGCTTAGGGGCGGTGCATCTTCCTATCGATGAATGGGGGATTGATGTTGTTGCTTCCGGTTCCCAAAAAGGGTATATGATTCCCCCTGGTTTAGGATTTGTTTCAGTCAGTGAGAAAGCCTGGGAAGCGTATAAAAATGCTAACCTTCCTCGCTACTATTTAGATTTGGGTTTATATCGCAAATCTGCTAAGAAAAATACCAATCCTTTTACCCCTCCGGTGAACTTGTTTTTTGCTTTACAAGTCACGTTACAAATGATGAAAAAAGAAGGGCTAGAGAATATTTTTGCCCGTCATCAACGGTTAACTAAAATTAGCCGGGAAGCCGTTAAAGCATTAGGATTATCATTATTTGCAGCCGATGAATGTGCCAGTCCTGCCATTACGGCTGTTGCTCCGCCTGAAGGGTTAAATGCTGAAGATGTTCGGGCGGTTGTTAAGAAGAAATTCGATATTATTTTAGCCGGAGGACAGGATCACCTCAAGGGTAAAATTTTCCGTATTGGTCATTTAGGATTTGTTAGCGATCGCGATATTCTAACAGCAATTGCGGCGCTAGAAGCTGCGTTACGGGAACTCGGTTATGAAGGGTTTACTCCTGGTGCGGGAGTGGCTGCGGCGGCTCGTGTGTTAGCTGAATCTTAATTTAATATTGAGTCGGGTGGGCATAGCCCACCTTCTCGATACTTCTGGGAATTATTAAAATTAGCAATATCCCATCCTAAATTAGGCAGTTTCTAACCAGTCGAAGATTTTATCTAACTGTTCCAATGTGACTAAACCATATTGCCACAGGGTCATAGATAACGGACTAGCATCGGGATATTTATGTTGAGATTCCGCCGGATGATTAGCTCGTTCTGCCATCGCAATAGAGTCAGGAGAAAGCGATAAATCTTCTTGTAAAAAACGAATAAACCGAGAGTAATTGATTGGTGTCATTTTAACATTCACCTCCTAATATAAAATCCATCTTGGGATTAAAAAATTTTTTTGATAAACGAGGCTGATCGCCTTTTGTTATAAATTGAGATGTTTATAAAGTCTGAGTTTGCCAACTTCAGAACATTAATTTTGGGATGTTAAGTTGTCTGAAAACAATTGCAGTTTTATACAATTGTTCCCTCAGTTTTCTCCTCACACATCTACATTAGTTGCGATTAAAATTCCGCACAATTGAGAACTAGCCACATTCTGTTCTGTCACAGGTTAGCTGTCTCAAAGAATTACTAACCAGTAGAACAGGTGCAGCTATTAAAATTAATCTGTCTGCTGACAGAACAGTTTCCCTGTCAAACGAGAGAAATCACAGAACTCTAAACTTTAGAGTCACCGTGTCATCGTTATTAAACCCTACCTCGCTCACTGAAGCGAACTTGACTCAAGATTAGCCTTGACAACCGATCAAGATTGTCGTGGAACAATTTCCTGGGCTTGATGAGTGTTTCCTCACACCTAAGAAGAACGAATCAACTGTATAGGGTTCACTGCGGGTACGCTTAACAGTTGTTTGGAGTAGACAGCTTAGCAAATTTGTCTACTGTTGTGTAGACCTTAGCATTAAAGTTTTAACAAATTACATGAACTTTTGTAAAGTTTTTTAAACTCAAGGCTTATTGCTGAAAATCTACAACTGTGATCGCAATGCGATCGCCCACTTTAATCCCCAATTCTTGAGAACGTCCTCCCCGCAGTTCAATCACTTGATCCACCGCCACATCAGGGCCATAAGTGGGACAAGGTTCCTGCTGACAAGGGGGAGCATTGACCTGAACCGCTTTAACAACCCCATTGCGAAGAAAAATCATATCCAGAGGAATTTTGCAGTTTTTCATCCAAAATCCCACAACGCGAGGTCGATCAAAGGGAAATAACATTCCCCGATCATCAGCCAAAGCGGTTCTATACATTAAGCCTAACGCTTGTTGCTGGGGGGTTTTAGCCACTTCAAGCTGAATCACTTGGCCCCCAATTTTCGCTTGAGCCGTAATGGGTAACATTTGACCCTGATTGTTTTGGGCTTGTGCAGGAACATCAAAAAGGGCAGTTCCTAAACTCAAGAATTGTGCTGTTGAAACCGATGAAAACAGCGATGAACAGCTAATCCATAGAATACCAACCACCCCAAAACCTATCGAGACTAAGGCTGTGGGGATAGAAGCCAAGATTAAACCCTGCTCAAATCCCACTAACAGTTGAATGTTCAACGCTCTCAAAAAATCCGTATCATCAGCGAAAAAAGATTGTACAACATCTTAGGCAACTTTGGTATTTTTTTTAAGGGAACAGGGAACAGGGAACAGGGGGAGAAGAGAAGAGGAGACAAGGGGACAAGGGGACAAGGGGACAAGGGGACAAGGGGACAAGGGGACAAGGGGACAAGGGGACAAGGGGACAAGGGGACAAGGGGACAAGGGGACAAGGGGACAGGGGGAGAAGAGAAGAGGGGAGGGGGTGCGACCGTCTTTGGTCGCTGATTTTGAACCGTCAACTGTCAATGGTCAACCATCTCTGAGGACATATCCAACGCCTCGAACTGTTTGAATTAAACGTTTTTCCCCTTCGTCTTCAATTTTCAGCCGTAAATAACGAATATAAACTTCTATAACATTGGACTCTCCTAGAAAGTCATAACCCCAGACATTCTCTAAAATTTGTTCACGGGTTAAAACTTCGCGAGGATGTTCCATTAAATATTTGAGTAATTCATACTCCTTCATTGTCAGTTCAATGGTTCTACCATTGCGAAGTGCCCGACGAGTGGCTAAATCTAAGACTAACTCCCCAAACCGCAATTGTTCATTATTGCTAGTCGCAGGCTTCAAATACAGATTGACCAGTTCTAAAAAAGTCTCCGTCCGATAGGGTTTTAAACAATAGTCATCGGCTCCTGACTCCAAACAGGCGATCCGATCTTCGATGGCATCTTTTGCCATTAATACTAACAAAGGTGTATGGTTTCCCAAATCCCTTAAATGACGACACAGAGACAGTCCTGACTCTCCTGCCAACAGTCGGTCAATTACAATTAATGCGGGTTGTAATTCCGTAGCCTGATGTAAACCAACTGTTCGATTACTAGCCACAATCGGATAATAACCCGCTTCTTCTAAATCCAGGCTAATTTGTTGAGCTAACATTTCATCTGGCTCAATCACTAAAATCGATGGATGATGATCTAACCCCAACTTACTCATTGATTTGTTGATTGTTGATGGTTAATTGTTGACAGTTGGCTATTGACAATTAGCTATTCAAAGTCAGCGAGCTAAGGTAGGATAGCACTCCTCCCTCTCTCCCCCTGCTCCCCTCATCCCCCCATCTCCTTGTCCCCTTGTCCCCTCATCCCCTTGTCTCCCCATCCCCTCATCCCCTCATCCCCTTGTCCCCCCGTCCCCTTGTCTCCCCATCCCCCATCCCCTTGTCCCCCCATCCCCTTGTCCCCCCGTCCCCTCCCTAGGGTAATTCTACAGAAGTGGGTTTGGCAATATGAGGCAGTCCCCAGCCTAATTTTTCGCGGAGAACTTGGAAAAATTCGGGAGGATGGAGACGAATAAACTTAGCATGATAGGGCGATCTCTTGACTCTGACCTGATATTCAGGAAGAACATAACAACCTCCATTCCCATCCACCACCATCACTAACTGATTTGGACTAGCCGGATAAATAATTACGGGTTCGGTTTCCCCATAAATTAAAGCGCGTGAAGCCAGAGAATGGGGACAGATGGGGAGTAATTGCAGCACTTCTACCCCTGGTGTCACCACCGCACCTCCGGCGGATAAGGAATAAGCGGTTGAACCCGTCGGAGTCGAAATAATCACCCCATCGGCGGCAATATCCACCGGAGCATGACGACCAATTTTGATTTCAAAATGGCACATACAGGTCATGGGTTCCCGATGCAGTACCATTTCATTCAAACATAACGCTTCCCACAGCACTTGGTCTGCCTGACACACCTCAACCGCAATCATCGTGCGATTTTCAACAATGTAGTTTCCTTCAAGAACTTGTTCTAAGATCAGAGGCAGTTGATTCAGGTAGGTTTCCGTTAAAAATCCCATGTGACCTGTATTCACCGCCAACAAAGGAATGCCTTGAGGAGCCAGTATCCGAGATGCTGAGAGAACTGTACCATCCCCACCGAGAACAATCGCAAACATCATCTCCTGATCAAAATCGGGAGGGGCAATTTTATCAATGGGAGTTCGGTGTAAAGGATGAGGTTGAGTGGCATAACCGAGTATTCCCCCTGTTCCAGGTGCCGTGCAAACCTTCATCCCCCGCCCTTTTAGCTTGTCTTTGATCTCGGTCGCAGCACGACAAGCGGCGGGTTTGGCGTCATTGTAAATAATCCCTACTTTTGACACGCGAAGTTTTGTTAAATTGGGTTTAAACAGAATTAGAGTCTGTCTCAGAACCAGGATGGACATCCCAATTCTGATCGGAGACAAAAATTTAACGATGGTTAAAGCATACCCTGTCTTTGGGCGATTGCGTTGAGTTAGAGGGGCTTGAAGGGATTGCTCCTTTTTTTGCGTTTTTTGAGCTTTTCCTGTTCATATTCTAATTCTTTAAGTTTTTTCATAATTCGACTAAAGTATTCTTGCAGATAAGACTCTAAGGTGCTGATTTCCTTGGAATCAATGCCAAAAACTTCATAGGTTTCATCCATTGAAGCTTGTAAGGACTGACCATTGGCTAAGACTTCCGCAAAAGCAAGACGGTCTGACACATTCCAAGTCCACTGAAACCAACGGGTAACTTGGCGGAATAGACGCAGGATTTCCGTTGGGGTACGGGTAATTTTAGCTTGTTTGTTAGAGAGCCGTTCACACAACGCAATAATATCCTCAGCCGTCCAAGCTTTGGAACCCACTACTGGGAAACTTCTATTTTCAGTTTCAGGGACGGATAAGGCCTTAACTGCAAATTTAGCAATATCTTGGGTATCCATATAGGCAACGGGAGAACTGACCCCCGGAACCCAAACCGCTTGTTTATCTAAAATGGGAATGGCATATTGACCAATGAGCCCTTGAAAAAATCCACAAGGTCTTAGAATGGTGTATTTTAAACCGGACTCAGCTAAAAATAGTTCGGTACAGCGCTTGATTTCTAATAAGGGTACTTGAGGATATTTCTCAGCATCCAAAAACGAAAAGAACACAAATCGTTGCACTCCCGCTTCTGCGGCAGCTTGAATCAGAGCAACTTTTCCTTCCCAGTCTACTTGTTTAATCCCTAATGAATCCGTAGGACGGGCGGTAGCCGCATCAATAACGGCTGTTACCCCTTCTAATGCAGCTTTTAAACTTTCCGGTTCGCATAAATCCCCTGGAACCAGTTCTGCCCCCCATTCCTTTAAAAACGCGGCTCTGCGGTAACTGCGTGCTAAACAACGCACGGTATACCCTTCATCGAGCGCTCGTCGCGCCACCTGTCTCCCCAACGTGCCAGTCGCACCGACAATTAATAAAGTCATGAATACCAGTTTGAAGCTTAAAGTTTATTAAGTATGGTATCAAACATTCTCTCATTTTTTTACAAAACTTTACAAAAATTTGAAGATTGGCCCTGTAGACTTTTTCGTCAAGGGGCGCGATCGCACTTTAAGGATGAGGCGTAATGGCAATAACTGTGATTACTCCTTTGTCTGGGCCATAATACCAAAAAACTCGAAACGCTGCTGGGGTTTTGTTTTCGACGTAAGCCTCAAATATTTCTTCTCCATTAGGGCCTGATAATGTGTCGTATTTATGAGTTTTCAAGCTGGGATGGCGTAAATTAGTTGCCATTAATCCAAGTGTTTTCAGCACTTTATTGTATTTTTTTGCATCGAGTTCTTGAAGATTAATTAAACTATCTCTAGCTGATGAAGAAAATTCTATCCGAAAATTCATTCCTCTTCAATCTCCAGATCAGCATATTCAGAAAAGTCACCCAAATCGTGTACTTCACCTTTAGCTGCTTGTGCGAGACCACACTTGACTGAAGCTAACACTTCGGGGTTTTGCCATAACCACTGTTCACGATCAGGTATATTGGTTATTGGGTCTAATAAAATTTGTCCGGCTTCGTTGATGAGAACGCGATACTTTGTTGACTTGGGTTCGAGGTTTAAACTCAGGCATCCTTGTGGATCTGTACTGATTAAGTTTTTCAAAATCCAAAACATATTTTTCAGCTATTATAAAATTAGGTAAAACTCACTAAGGTAGAGTTTTATTTGATTATAACACATTAGATATTGTTGGCTTATTTTAATCTGAAGTGCGATCGCTCTTTTAGTTGTAAGTCAGCGTGATCGCACTTCTTAATATTACTAGGACGGAAAGATAGTTAACTATGCCACAGCATTATCCTATCTGCATGATTGGATCGTTCAGGGGGATAGTAAATAAGGCATTTTTCACAATCTCTGGCTGCGTGTTGATAACAACACCAAAGATGTTTGTATAGCCCTCTTCTGTCAGTCTCCGAGGAGTAAAATTAGAAAATAAACCAGATGGGTAGCTAGAAGGGAGATAGGGTAATGGATGTAGAATTACAGATGCTCAAACATTTAGCCCGAGATGCACAACCAACAGTTTCCGTGATTGATGAATATTGCCAAGGTTATAAAGACCTATTCCCAGAAGTTAGAAGTTACGAATGTTTTAAATACTTACATCTAGGAATCATCTCACCAATTCCGAGAAAATCTTTACCGGAAATTGCTAAAATAGTAGGAATTAGATCGCCACAATCACTCCATCATTTTTTAGCCAATTCGCCTTGGTCAGCAAGGGAATTAAAGGAAAGAAGATTAGCTCGAACTCTAAAAGGATTGAAAGAAGAGAAGATTATAGTAATAATTGATGAAACAAAGAATCAGAAACTAGATATATTAGAGAAATCATATTTGGGAAAAGAAGTCCGAGAACCTATTGGGAAATTACCACAGATCCAGAAACGATGCCAGAAGCCTCAACTTCGTTTGTGATGACAAATTTAACAGAGAACAGAAGCCAGCTTAAAAAGACATTAGGTAATTTATACGGGTTAAGAACATGGGTGGAATATGGATTTCGACAATGTAAACAAGAACTGGGTTGGACTGATTATCGGTTGACGGATTTTCCCGATATAGAAAAATGGTGGGAAATCATTTTCTGTGTGTATTTAATGATTAGTTTCAACTCCGAAGTTTTCCGGTCTTTAAGTCAAGGTATTCCCCGAGAATCTGAGAGCAAAAAAAACACCGCAGATTGCTCGAATCACCGACAATGGAATCATAAAGAGGGATGGAAAAATGTTTTAAATAATCTGCGTTTAATAATTCAGCCTACTATTATATTGTGGTTGATTGTCCCGTGGCTAGATATTTTTCCCGACCGCCATTTATTAGTGGGTTTTCATAAATTAATTGAGAATATTAATCAATTTCAATCTTATTTTCCCAATGGATAACTCTACTTTTTATTACTTGTTGATTTCGGAGAGTGACAGAAGAGGGATATATACCTCTTTGGGCGGTTTTGCCTTTTTTATGCTCGACGACTGATTTTGTAATAAAACTTGATATTGTTCTCAACATAGGTGAAAGCCTAACTCATCATTTCAGAATACTCCCGAATCCCTACACTGTATCGGCTCAATGGCTCACCATTTGGCTCAATATAAAAGGCTCTTTTGGCTCTTTTGGTTCATTTTTGCCACAAAAGCATGATATAATCGTTGCGATCGCACATTATCGGGCAGGTATCACAGATGACAGCCACCCTGATTCAGCCACCCCAAGAGAAACAAAGTCCCCTTGCGGATCATGTTCTTTTGAAAAATATTAGTTGGCAAACCTATCAATTGCTGTTAGAAGATTTAGCGGAACAGCCGGGGATTCGGTTGATTTATGACCAAGGTTTACTAGAAATTATGACCCCTTTAGATCCCCATGAAGGTAACAAAAAACTATTAGGCCGTTTGGTAGAAACTCTGACTGAAGAATTAAATATTGAAGTTAGGAGTTTGGGTTCGAGAACTTGCCAACGTCAAGATTTAAACAGAGGTTTTGAACCCGATCAATGTTACTACATTCAAAATGAACCTTTAGTCTGGGATAAAGAGCAAATTGACCTGCAACAAGACCCACCACCGGATTTAATTATTGAAATTGATATTACCAGTAGCTCTATTAATCAATTAGAACTGTATAAAGCTTTTCGTGTGCCGGAAGTTTGGCGGTATGATGGAAAAAATATAACATTCTATCAATTAGAAGGAGAAGCCTACCGAGAAACCAATAAATCTCCTACTTTTCCCTTTCTTTCTCAAAGTGACATTATGCACTTTTTGGAACTCAAGAAAACGACTAGGGAAAATGCTTGGATTGGCTTATTTCGTGAGTGGGTGAAAAGTCAAATTCCAACAGCAAATTGAATGAGTAAGAGGTTGCGTAATGGCGGGTTTACTCAGGGCGTCTGAAGAAGGGCTAAAAATCATGGACATGGTAAGACGCAATCTCGGATGGAATAAAACTGAAGATGCTTGGTGTCTCGCTGCTTTAGTTTCAACAGCTACCTTAAAGCGGTTTTGGGCTAGAATAGGAATTAGACGAGAGAACTTTATCAATATTTGCAAAGCAGTAGAAATAGAAAACTGGGAATACATAGCTGAAGGCTATAAAATTAAGAAAACAGAACCACTTTTAGCTGCCGCGATCGCAGATATCCCCCTAAACTCTGAAACTGATAAAAACTTCCCCCTCCCTGAAAATTTACCCCCCGTGAGAAATTGGGTAAATCGCACAAAAGAACTTGATATTTTAAAAGCTTCTATTACTAACTCAGATATCACAGCTATCTCAATTGTTGGATTACCAGGTATCGGAAAAACCTCCCTGATCAGCCAATTAATCCGCCAATTACACACAGAAAATACCTGCTTTACCGCCGTCGTTTGGCAATCATTAGAATCGGCAACAGGTAAAGCACCGCCCTTTGATCGCATAATTGACTCCCTGCTATTTACCCTTTCCAACGGCGACATTACTGCTGAAAATGACTGTGGCAAAAAAACTGAAAATCTGCTCAAAATCCTTAGAGAAAAACATTGCTTGCTCGTTTTCGATCGCGCTGACACACTTTTGAAAGCAGGAGAGGCAAAAGCTGCTGGTTATTTCTCCGAAAATTGTACCGAATATGCTTGGTTATTCAAACAACTATTAGAAACAGAACATCAAAGCAAAATCCTATTCACCAGTCGTGAAAGTTTAGCGGAATTACCACCAAGTCTTACCCGTGAAATCCAGCTAAATGGACTCAATCAAGATGCAGCAATTACCTTATTAAAATATTTTAATCTAACAGGGAATGAAGAAGAATTAGCCGAATTATCAGCACGCTATCAAGGACATCCTAAAGCCTTGCAATTGGTAGCTTCCTTAATTCGGGATGATGACGAATTTCAGGGAAATGTAGGAAAATTTTTGCAGGATAGAGACTGGTTATTAATCCGAGATATCAAAAAGTTAATTGATGAAATAATAGCGCGTCTTAGTGAAATAGAGCAAACTTGTCTGAGCCGAATTTCTGTCTATCAAACTTCAGAATATCCCCTATCTTTTGCTGCAATTGCTACTCAAATGCCAGAAGTGAGTAAATATGAACTCAAAGAAAATATTATCCTGGCTCTCAAGCGTCGGCAATTGCTATATTATGATTGCCAACGCGAATCCTATAAATTGCATCCCCTAGTCCAAGAAAAAGGCGATCGCTTGTTGAATCAAAACCCTAAAAATGTCAGCATAGCCCATCGTCAAGCTTATCGTTATTATATCAGTATTCCGCTCAAACCTAAATCTGAATGGCAAAATATTGAGGATATTAAGCCCTTAATCAGAGCGCACTATCATGCGTCTCAGGCAGAAGATTTAGACGCAGCAAAGGCGATAATTGCTGAAGTAGGCGAGGTTATTGATTGGGTGCGGGGTTTTATCCAGATATTTGTCACCCACCGAGCAATGCTGACTATCCCAGTTAGACTGTTGACGGTTGAGGAGTCAGAGGAAACAGAGGAAATAAAGGTACAGGCCAAAAACCAATTTTCTCCCACCTCCCCGGCTCCCCCGGCTCCTCCTACTCCCCTATTCTCCGCCTTGGATTTTCAGTAACAGAAAGCCACCACCAAGACCGACGAGAATTAAAGAAAAGCAGACCAGGGCGGTTGAGAAGATTTCTCCTGTCATGTATTGCATCTCCATTTATGATAATTAAGGCTTATTGTATCGGATTGTTGACACCCCCTATCAGGATTTGAACGCCTAACCTAATTTATATTTATGTCCAATTTTGCTGAACTGGGACGTTTCTTTTTCGAGGGGTTAGAGGTTTACCCCAATATTGCCTATCGTCAAATCAATGATGTTAGGGTTTATTTGGATATCTATAAGCCCAGAAACCTCACAGGAACAAATAAAACCTTAGTTGCCATTCATGGAGGAGGGTGGATATCGGGAACCAAGGAGGAAGTGCTTCCACAATTGATTCCGTTTTTAACTCAAGGATGGTCTGTTGTTAATGTTGAATATCGTTTAGGAACTGTCGCGTTAGCTCCGGCGGCGGTTGAAGATGTTCGTTGTGCCTTGCGTTGGGTATTTTCCAATGGGTCTAAATATCAATTTGACCTCAATAAAATTGTTGTAATTGGGGGTTCAGCCGGAGGACATTTAGCAACTTTATGTAGTATTTTACCCAATTCTGCTGGATTCGATAGATTGACTGAAATCTCTGATTACAATCACTCTGAAAACTTACCCAAACTAAACGTTGCTGCCATTATTAATTTGTTTGGGATTATGGATGTTAACGATATTCTAAGCGGAATTAATCGCAAAGATTATGCAGTTTTTTGGTTTGGAAAACAACCCAATATCGAGGAATTAGCTCATAAAATTTCCCCGATTAATTATGTTCGCTCTGGATTACCCCCTGTATTAACAATTCATGGAAATCAAGATGAATTAGTTCCCTATCAACAAGCGGTTAAAATGCACCAAAAGTTAGATGACTTTAGGGTTCCTAATCAATTATTAACCTTAACAGGGGCAGGACATGGTAACTTTTCCCCAGAACAAGCTTATTTAATCTATCAAACTATTCAAGACTTTTTGCAAACTTATTAACTCAGCTAAAAGGATGAAACCATGAGTCAAACTGTTTGGAATTTACAGGATAAAATTCAATACTCAGACCATGGAATTTTAAGTTCCGTGATTTGGAAAGATAATATCTGCCAGTATACCCTATTTTGTTTAGCAGAAGGAACGGATATTTCTGAACATACCTCTAGCCGAAATGCAACAGTTCAAGTTTTAGAAGGGCAAGGAATTTTAACGTTAAATGGCGAAGAGATTCGATTAGAACCAGGAGTTTTTATCTTCATGGCTGCTAACGTGCCCCATGGGTTAAAAGCCGAGTCTAATTTAGCCTTTTTACTGACCCTATCTATCCCAGAAGATCATTAGTATAAAAAGTTCTAATAAGCACAAAAAAAAGAGAGGAAACTCTGGTTTCCTCTCTTCCATACAGGATTGATAAGAACTCTTTCCCTTTAGAAGCGGAATTGAGTCCGCAGTGTTCCGACAACAATCGTACTGTTGTTGCTGTTATGATCTGGGTTAGTTACCACATAGAAGCCCGGAGTAATGGCAATGTAGTCATTGATGGGATAGCGATAGAACCCTTCAACGTGAATCGAGGTATCATGATCTTCTAGAGCACTGATATCGTGGCTGGTCACTTTGGGAGGCATACCCACGATTAAACCACCTAAGCCACCTTCTTTGAAGACATCAGGGAAGGCTAAAGTGACAGCCCAGTTGATAATGGTCGCGGTATTATTGCCACCTTGTTTTTGATCAGCCCAGGTTGAACCAAACCAGCCGCCTAACTCAAAGTTTTTGGAGAGGCGCCAGTTGGCTTGGAACCCTAAGTTTTCAGTGGTTGTGGAATTGTCACCAAAGGGTCTATTGGCAATCCAGCTACCCGTACCTCCACTAATCAACGATGACGAAGCCGCCATGTCATCAGAAGAGAAGTAGCGGTGGTTATATTCCAAAGAAACACCAATCTTAGGACTGGGGTTAAACAGCAATTGCAGACCTGTACTGTAACCGCCATTGAACAAGCCACGACCTTGATCAGCGTATTCAGCTTGGCTGGCTAAGTAACCTAAGTTCAGTTTGAACTTGTCATTGAAGGCATATTTCAGAGCCACCCCGGTTCCTTCAGGGCCACGGAATGTGGTTGGGTTATAGCGACCAAAACGGGAGATGGAACCATCCCCAGAGCCACCGAAGGGAGTTACATAGTCATAAATATCATCTAAGTCAAGACCATTAGCCCCAACGTAGACTTGACCTTTACCATTGCCGACTGGGAAGCGATAGTACAAGTCATCCAAAAAAATCCCATTGTTTTGGCCATCAATGCCGGTACGACTCATCAACGTATTGGTGATGTCGTAGTTAGAGAGGTTAGGAATGGATCTAGCTTCTAACCGTGTTCTTAATAAATCTTGGCCGGTGAAACTGGTATCAAAGTTCAAACGAGCGCGATAGCCGAAATAGGCTTCGGTTGGATCGCTATCTTCAGGGGCAAAGTTACCCACGACGTTGTTAGTCGCGCGATCGCCTGCCGCATCACCCATCCAGAAGATCACTTCCCCACGCAGTTTGGTGGTGGTGGAGAACTGATTCGCTTCTAATTCTGCGGTTCTCGCTTCTAAGGCATAGACGCGACCGCGCAGGGTTGCCAATTCTGCTGCAAACTCTTCTTGTAAGCGTTGCAGAACCGCTAAATCTTCACGGGTCACTAAGTTAGCGACAGAAGCAGCAATCAGTTCGTTAACCCGTTCTAAACAGGCATTTAAACCCGCCGCGAACTCGTAACGGGTCATGGCACGGTTGCCTTTATAGGTTCCATCGGGATAACCCGCGATACAACCGTAGCGTTCCACAAGGGACTGTAAGGCTTGGAAAGCCCAGTCAGTGGGTTGAACGTCAGATAATTGAGAAACCGATGTCACCTGCTCTAAGGCATCAGTGACTTCAGAATACTCATTAATCTGTTCTAAGTCTGATCCTTGGGTTTCCGGGGATTCAACCGCTTCCATCTGAGCGACTTGGAACTCAGAAGCTTGAGCAGTTTGTAGCGGTACTGAAGCCTCTGAGGACGCACTCACGAATTCACTAGCGGGGCTGGTGATAGGTTGAGCCGTGGCAACAGTCTGCGGTTCCATCTGAGTCGGAGACTCACCATTGACCAGATTAGTAGGTTCAACGGCAACATCAGCATCAGGAGCCACTGACAGAGCCAGTTGCTCTGCGGATGACTCGGAATTGGCTTGATGTTGCAAATCAGTATTTTGTCCAGACGGGGCAACAGCACGGGCAGCTTCGATGGTGATTGAAGCCGGATCTGCTGCATTTGCCAACTTCTCCGATGGAGCCTCGGTTGCTAAGGCTGCATTGGTTAAGAGAAGGGCCGCTCCCAGAACGCCCGGACTCTGCTTTAGAGTGTTCAATAAAACTTTGTTCATCATCTCAATTCTCACACCGACACTTAAAATACCTGAAGCAAGGGAGTCCCCAGCTCGATTGAACCAATAGTATCATATCTTAACTAGAGTTTCTCCTGCGTCAAGTAGGTAAACACAAAGTCAAGACTGATTTTTAACCCTATTCTATCAGTAGAAGCTTGGCTTAGACCGGGTTTCGCTTCTCAACAAGGGGTTGAGAATTGATTCGTCGAATTGCTACAACTGATGGCTTAGGGGGGTCATTGGGTTTCTTAGTGGGCCAGTTCGATCCGACAGGAACCTGACGAGTTTGCATAAACTCTTCTCCCTCGGTAGTTTGCAATGCAAATTGAAGTGTTTTTGTTGCCATATTCTGACGAGTCCGGTGCAACTCACCCGGATGTTGAGCTGCCATAAATAGGGTTTTTTGATCTGGAGTAAAAAACGGCCCCGTCATTTCAGATTCCATTGGCCCGATGGCAAATAAAAAGGCTTGACCCGCAGCGTCCCCAGAGGTTGGCAAAAACCAAACCGAATTATTGCCATACACCCCTAATAAATCCTTTCCCTCTAAAGGTTGTTGGTTTTGATCCAAACGACCTTGGGTAACGGGCTGATTGTGTTTACTGGTGGAAATATCCGTTACCATCCATAAATTCCCCGCCCCATCCACGGCTAAATTATCGGGGTTGGAAAACCCTAACCCCCCTTCAGCGACTTCTCCCCCCGTGGCGAACATTTGCCATCGGAAGGTCATCGCCTGGGGGACATTCCCCTCTTCTACTAAACGCATCACCCATCCGTATTGATAGGGTTTTTCTTGAGAAGGATGTTTAAAAATCTGTAGGTTAGGCCCCCCCGTTTCAGCATTCGCCTCACCGGAGGTAAACGCAATAAATAAGGAGCCATCTGGCCCAACCTCTATATCTTCGGGTCGAGCCGTACAAGTTGCTCCAACAGCACTCGCGGCTAAGTGAGCATCAATTAATATCGCGCCTTGTTGCTCTTCTGGATTTCCGGTATATAAATTGCCAAGGGTTTTAAAGCGTTGTTTAAAGCGTTGGATGTCCTCATTGGTTTTAGCGACAAAATTGCCGCCATCAGGTCGTTGAGGTAAACTAATCACGCCTCCAGCATGAACATTAGGAAGATCGGGATTGACGGTTGTATCGGCTTTTAAAGGAATCCAACGACCTGTACCATCAGGATTAAATTGAGCCGCGTACAACATCCCCTCGGATAATAACTGGGAATTTTTTTTATCCTGGGCATTTTTAACAGTGTTTTTACTGACAAACTTATATAAATGTCCGCTTAGGCGATCGCATCCTGAATAAAATGCTAAGGGTTGACCTGCTTCCACCCGCACCCCAACCGCTTCATGACGATAACGTCCGAGCCAAGTATGTTTTGTTCCATAATCCTGTGGATTCGTGGGATCAACTTCCACAATCCAACCATATTTATTCCCAGCTAGTCCAAAAACATTTCCTAAACCCTCCATTTCATCTAAAACAAAAGGGGTTTCACCCGGTTCATAAGCACTCCCATCGGGATAAACGGCTTCAGGAACATAACTTTGGAAATTTTCTTCCGCACTCAAAACCGTTCCCCAAGGCGTTGTTCCTCCGGCACAATTACTAAAAGTCCCAATAATTTTTTCTCCGAAGGGATCGTTATACCCCTTACCTTTTTTCCGAAATATGGCAACGGCTGGCCCTGTCGCTTTTAAATAATGTTGATCTTTCCACCCTGATAGTCCGGTAATTCGTCGATCATTTGGGGAATAGGTTCGCACCCAACGGCCATCGGCTTGACGCTGAATGGAAATTACCCCCATCCCTAAATCAATTAATCCTTCTTGGGAGAGTTGTACAATTTCCTGTCGTAATACATCTTTTTCAGGTAATGCAAACGCATTAATTTTTTGATTTTGAGTTAAGGACTGAATTTTTTTCAAAGATAACGGTTTTCCAATTACCTGTGAGTAGGTTTCAAACCAAATCCCCGGACTAATATACTCAAAATTAACCGTCAAAAAACCTTCATTTTCTCCGGTTGGCACAAAGGAAACATAATCATTGTTATATCCAAACCGAGAATTTCCGACTGGATCTCCCCAACTTGCAATGACATCATAAGTAAATCCTTCGGGTAGCACTAAATCATCTACAACTTGATAGGTACTGTAGGCTTGAATTTGATTGGAGACAGAGGGAACACTAACGAGATTTGTAGATTCAGAGAGGTGAGCCTGATTCAGTAAATCAGAGGCGTTTGGTAATGGCCCTTTGATCGGTTTGAAGGGTAAGGATGGGGGACTTTTGGGTGGCGAAGATGAGCTTATCAAAGGTAACTTTTTTGACTCCTGGCAAGATCCGACTGCTACTGTCGTAAAACTGGCAGAAAATAAGAATAGAAAATCACGGCGCTTCAGTGACATAAAACTTTTAAGCGGTATTGATGATTGAGTTGAAGAACTTTCATGATTATAAATAAGCCTGACATAAATACTCCCATTTTATTGAATAAAAGGGAGTATTTAAAGGTATGCCATTGTTCACGGGGATAGTGCTGAACGCTTAATTAAAATTGTTTCAGTCTGTTAATTCCAAACCAATTAAGTTGTCTTCAGACCTGAGAATATCAACCTAATCGATAACCAAACCCCCGAACCGTAATAATATATTCGGGTTTGCTAGGATTGAGTTCTAATTTTTCTCGTAACCAACGAATATGAACATCAACGGTTTTACTATCTCCAATAAAATCCTGTCCCCAGATAATATCTAATAATTGTTCTCGTGACCAAACTCTCCGGGGATAACTCATGAAAAGTTCTAGTAAGCGAAATTGTTTCGGGGACAGTTTAATTTCTTCGCCCCGCAGCAAAACGCGACATTCTTCTGGATATAGGATAACTTCTTTATATTGCAACATAACGGGTGCAGGGAGTTGACCGAGGCGTTGACGACGCATTAACGCCCGACAACGCGCCATAAACTCCCGAATTCCAAAGGGTTTAGTGAGATAGTCATCGGCGCCTGCTTCTAAATAAAAAGCCGAATTATTGGCACTTTCCCGCAACCCAATAATTAAAATCGGGACAGAATTTCCTTGATGTCGTAACATACGACACAGATCTAACCCATTAATCGAGTCCATAATTAAAAGGTTAAAGGGAAATTCGCTGATGGCAGAAGTCGGGTTTTGGATTGAGGGCAGAGCATCTCGCCCATCTAAAGCCACGATGACACGATAACCTTGTTCTTCTAACGCCAGGGAAAGCATCTCCCGCCAAGGTTGTTCATTTTCTAACAGTAAAATTTGACCATTGTTTCTGACATCGGAACGGGAAGAACTCTCGCTTAATTCAGGAGAAAACATAAATTTTGTTGGGTTGGATGGGAACAGAGTAGGGAAAGCAGAAATTAAGGGTCGCTGCTAACCATTCGGCATTCTGAGGAGTTAGCCGAGTGTTAACCATCCAACATAAATATGTTCTCCGTTGCGAATTCCTTCACAGAGGGAATCCCGGTATTGAACTGCTACAACAAATCCTACCCCGGGCTTGGTGGGGGGGTCGTCAGACTCATCCTGATTGGGCTTCGGTTCTAGGTTTTTAAGCATTGTTCACGCTCAATTTGCCTGGTTGTTTGGAATCTGAATTAGTGGAGATGGCTTTTATGGTATTAGGAGAAGGTTAACACAAGGTAAAGCTAGGGTAATCTTTAGGTTAAATTATTCTAATCAAATGAAAATTTGAAAACGATTGGGATTGATATAGATTGATCGCTCAATTCGCAGGATTATCGTCGCTCTGTCTTGGTATCCAAACCGATAGATTAAATCGCTACAATAAAAGAGATTGATTTTAACTTAACTTAACATAATGTTACTGCATCTGAGCACTTGGCAAGAAGTCGAAACTTACCTGAGCCATTCTTCAGGTATTATTATTCCCATTGGTTCTACAGAACAACATGGCCCAACGGGATTGATCGGGACGGATGCGATTTGCGCCGAAGCGATCGCCAAAGGAGTTGGAGAAGCCACCCAAGCTTTAGTTAGTCCCACTATCAACGTCGGTATGGCTTTACACCACACCGCCTTTCCAGGCACAATCAGCCTTAAACCGACCACCTTAATTCAGGTAGTCAAAGATTATATCACAAGTTTAACGCGGGTCGGGTTTACTCACTACTTTTTTATTAACGGACATGGAGGCAATATTGCTACACTGAAAGCCGCTTTTTCGGAAACTTACGCTCATGTTGCAGATATCAATTTACCTAAAGCTTATCAAGTCAAATGTCAAGTGGGAAATTGGTTTATGTGTAGCTCCGTTTATAAATTAGCTAAAGAGTTATATGGAGATCAAGAAGGTTCCCATGCTACACCGAGCGAAGTGGCGTTAACCCAATATATTTATCCTGATGCGATTAAGCAAGCCCCCCTAACACCGGAAGTAGCGAAAGGATATCCTATTTATGGTGCACAGGATTTTCGTCAACATTATCCCGATGGTAGGATGGGGTCTAATCCTGCGTTAGCCACTCCTGAACAGGGTCAACAATTTTATGAATTAGCCGTTAAAGAATTGAGTCAAAGCTATTTAGAGTTTCTACAGTAGAGGGGAATAGGGAATCGGAAAATTTCATTAGCTACCCGATGAGTGTTAGCCAATATTGTTCCTGATTCCCTATTTCCTTTAACTGGGTTGAGGTTGAGGTAATTTAATATTTTCAGGTGGAAGAATAGGGGCAGCTTTAAAGACATCTTTTAACGCTTGTTCTAAGGTCGGTCGCATCACAATTCGATTTTCACTCGCTACAATTACTCGAACTAACGTGGGTAAACTATTTTCAGTTGCTTCTAAATATAAAGGTTCAACATAAAGCAAAGATTGTTCAATGGGAATGACTAATAAATTCCCTTGAATTACCCGTGATCCTTGACGATTCCACAGGGAAATTTGTTCGGAAATGTCTGGTTCTTGGTTAATTAAAGCTTCCACCTGTTCCGGGCCAAAAATTAAGCGTTGTTTGGGGAAACGATATAACAATAAATGTCCATAATTCTCTAAGTCAGAACGTGCCGCTAACCAGGCGACTAAATTATTGCGACTGGCGGGAGTAAAGGGGTGAAGAAGAATAAATTCTTCGGATTTTTCCGTCGGTAATCGCATGATTAAATAATAAGGTTCAACCGCTTGTTGTTTATCTCCATAAATTTCAACAGGAACCCGCCAAAGGTCTTCTCGATTATAAAAAACAATGGGATCACTCATGTGATAGGTGAGTAAATGTTGAGATTGAATTTTAAATAAATCAATGGGGTAGCGAATATGCTGACGCAGCATGGTTGGCATTTCTTCAATGGGATGAAATAAATCAGGAAAAACTGTTCTGAGTGTTGAGATAATGGGGTCTTGAGTTTGTTCTAAATAATAAAACTTGATTTTTCCATTATAGGCATCCACAATAATTTTAACGGAATTACGAATATAATTAAATCCGGCTTCTTCTGGATCAGAATAGGGATAAAAATTACTGGTTGTATAGGCATCAATCATCCAATATAAATAGTTATGGTCAGTTGATGGAGCTTGAGGATCTGATTCAGAATTCTCAAAATCAGCATCAGCAACCACTAAATAAGGATTGCTATCATAATGAAGAAAAGGGGCGATCTCTTTAATGCGTTCTAATATATTTCGTCGAAAAAGTAATTTTGTTTCCGAGGTAAAGTTATCCGTAAATAACATTTGCCAGTTCTTTAAAAAATAGGCAAATAAAAACCGTTTCCATCCGGTTCCAATAACAATTCCTCCCTCTCCATCATAAACATTATAAACATTCTCATTTCCCAAGGGAAAATCCAGTTCTTTTACCTGAGTTGAAGTCATGATTTGAGTATTCGTGAGTAACCCATAATACAGTCGAGGTTTACCAATGGGAATGGTATCCTGAATGCGGGGAGAAACTTGTAAGGTTGTATTTTCATCTAATTGTGGATCAGCACCAATATCTTTAACAAAATATTCAGGAAGTCCTCCCTCAGCAACGGTATTAACCGGAGATAAAGTAAAGCCGTAACCATGAGTATAAACTAAATGTTCATTGACCCAAGTTTGTGCTTTTTGAGGAACTAATTCATAATTTAATTCACGGGGAGAAATGAGTACCTGTTGTTTTTGTGAATTCCGGCTTAACTCTCCTGAAGCTTTTTGCTTTAAAATAGAATATCGATCATAATCAGCATTAGAAAATTCATAATAAAGACGAATTTGTTGTAATTGACGATTAGTTTGTAATAAGGGTCGTTTATCCCAAAGACGAATATTATCGACGGTCAGCTTATTATTTTGTAGATCGGTGTAAGTTAATTTAGCATTAGGATCGAAAGTTTCAACGTCAATTTTATCTAAATTAAAGCCTTTGCGAGTAAATTCAATACTTTGTTTAATATAGGGTAATTCTCGCTCTAATTCGTTAGGTTGAACGATCAAACGTTGAACTAAACCGGGTATAATTCCCGTTACAATAATCGCCAATCCTAAATACCAAGTAAAAATTGTTCTGATGGAATAGCTATCAGCAAATAATTTGGCTCTGACTAAATTAGGACGTTTTCTAAAACGATACAGTTTGGTATATCTTAATAATATTTCGATATACGGGCGAATTCTTTTGACAGAAAATAGGGCTTGCCAAAGCAAGAAAATAGAAATAATTAGAGCAACAATAGATAATAATGAATAACCTGGTTTTAAGATATTAATTTCGGTATATCCCGCCCCAAAAATAACGCCTTGGTTAGAGTATAAGAGTTCATAACGAGCTAACCAATAGCGCATCGCACAACTGAACATTAAGAGTCCAGCCAAGCCGTGAAGGTGGCGTTGCTGAGGTTGGGAAAAACTAGAAAATCGTCCTTGGCTGAGACTATTACCAGATAACAAATAGATTAAACTACAGACAATAAATCCCACTAAAAATAATCCCATTAACCAAAATTCTAAAAGATGGACAATCGGAAGATTAAAAACGTAAAAGCTCAGATCTCGTCCGAATAAATGTTCTGTTTGATTAAAGGAAGTCGGATTAAAATATTGTAAAACATTTGCCCAATTACTAGAAAATACTAAGCTAAAGCCAAAACTAAAAATCAAAACTATCAAACTAAAAATAATTAAAGGTTTCCATAAAATAGCAATAATTAAACTTAATAAAACGGGTATTTTCCAAATATAGGATTTAAAGTTTTTAATCCACTGTTCAATAATTTGAGGTTCAAATTTAGCCGGAAGGGTAGAAAATAAAGGTTGGCTAGAATCCCAATGCCAATAATTGATAAAAATCTGGCTATAATGAATAATAATTAAACCTAGAAACAGGGATAAACTGATAATAATAAATAAAAGAGACGGCAAACCCAATGAAAACTTGGGTAAAGATTGATTAGAGACATCAAAAATATTAACCGGAGGTTTATTTTGTAAATGATCAGGCGAATATTGATAACGTCGGGCAATCATTATATTTCCCCCCAACCAAATTGCGGTAATCGATAAACCCAATACAGCTAAAGCAATTTCCGTGATTAATCGTTCTTTGAAAACCGATAAATAACCTACTTCCTCAAACCAGAGAAACTCAGCAAAAAATTTAGAACTTAGATCGAGAATAAATCCCAATCCCAATAGCGCCAAACTTATTTTAAAAATTAGATTTTTTTTAACCATGAAGCTTAATTTTAGCAAGATAAAGGAATTAATATGATTTTAACCTGTGACTTTAACCCCAAGGATTTATAGTTTAGAAACGGATGGACAATTAGCCAAATACCATCGCCAAGGGAGTTCCTGTCCTTGGGAGAGTCCAATGCGTGTAGTTTGGATAATAGCATTGGGCTGTTGTTCTAAACGCTGTTGAAAAGCTGAAGTCGGATGTTCTAACCATAACCCTTGGTCAGGATGTAAAGGTAAGCCATTAAACTGAGTATTAATTTGCAACAGACGACACAATTTTCCAGGGCCAGAAGCTAAACGAATCTTTTGTTTTGGGGTTAACGGTTGGGTTTGTTCTAGTGCAGCTAGAATAGAAATCGGAAGAGACTCTACCTGCAAAGCTCGAATTAAAACAGCGCTGGGAACGCCCTCTAAATCGGTAACAATATTTAAGCAGCAATACATCCCATAAATAAAATAAACATAACTAACCCCTGCTGGGCCAAACATCACGGCATTCCGAGGAGTTCGACGACGATAGGCGTGACAAGCTGGGTCATTGAGTCCATAGGCTTCTGTTTCCACTATTAAACCCCGAATTTGTTCTCCATTGGGGAGTTGTCGCACCAGAGTACACCCCAATAGTTGAGGCGCGACCTGAGTTGATGGATACTCCAACTCAGATGGGTCTACAATCAAAGGCGTTCGAGTTGAGTTCATAACCCACAATGGATATTAAATTTGTCTTAGCCGCATTAACGGTGTTATTTACCCTTTCCTGTCTGTTCTTCGGAACCAAAAACGGTTTCTATGATACCGATAATTACCACGGTAACGGTTCTGCCCATTAATGACAATGTGGGGGGATCAAGACTATTTGATTAGGGTTTGACCTCTCCCCCAACCCCTCTCCTGCAAGGCGAGGGGAGAAAGATCACACCGCCGACCTGTCTGCTGCAAGGCGAGGGGATTAATTTATACCATTAAATCTCTATAGTAACCTGTTATCGGTTGATATCATAGCCCTCTTCTGTCAGTCTCCGAGGAGTAAAATTAGAAAATAAACCAGATGGGTAGCTAGAAGGGGGATAGGGTAATGGATGTAGAATTACAGATGCTCAAACATTTAGCCCGAGATGCACAACCAACAGTTTCAGTGATTGATGAATATTGTCAAGGTTATAAAGACCTATTCCCAGAAGTGAGAAGTTACGAATGTTTTAAATACTTACATCTAGGAATTATCTCACCAATTCCGAGAAAATCTTTACCGGAAATTGCTAAAATAGTAGGAATTAGGTCGCCACAATCACTGCATCATTTCTTAGCCAATTCGCCTTGGTCAGCAAGGGAATTAAAGGAAAGAAGATTAGCCCGAACTCTAAAAGCATTGAAAGGAGAGAAGATTATAGTAATAATTGATGAGACAGGAGATAGGAGAAAGGGAAAAAAAACCGACTATATAGCTAGACAATACTTGGGAAGTGTGGGCAAAACAGATCGGGGAATAGTATCAGTTAATGCTTACGGTGTTTATAAAAATATAACCTTTCCTTTAGTGTTTAGAGTATTTAAACCCAAAGGAACATTAAAAGAAGGAGATGTCTACAAAACTAAGATTGAAATCGCATCAGAAATTCTAACAGAATTGGTTGATTGGGGATTTCAGATTGAATTGGTATTAGCAGATAGCCTTTATGGTGAAAGTAGTTCGTTTATCAGTACATTAGATCAATTTCAAATTCCTTGGGTACTAGCAATAAGAAGTAATCATGGAGTCTGGATGTCAAGCGAGCAGAAAGTTAGAGCCAACAAATGGTGTAAATTTGAGAGGATTTTTAGCAATCAAGAATCAGAAACCAGATATATTAGAGAAATCATATTTGGGAAAAGAAGTACAAGAACCTATTGGGAAATTACCACAGATCCAGAAACGATGCCAGAAACATCAACTTCGTTTGTCATGACAAATTTAACAGAGAAGAGAAGCCAGATGAAAAAGACATTAGGTAATTTATACGGGTTAAGAACATGGGTGGAATATGGATTTCGACAATGTAAACAAGAACTGGGTTGGACTGATTATCGGTTGACGGATTTTCCCGATATAGAAAAATGGTGGGAAATCATTTTCTGTGTGTATTTAATGATTAGTTTCAACTCCGAAGTTTTCCGGTCTTTAAGTCAAGGCAGTCCCCGAGAATCTGAGAGCAAAAAAAACACCACCGATTGCTCAACTCATCAACAATGGAATCACAAAGAGGGATGGAAAAATGTTTTAAATAATCTGCGTTTAATAATTCAGCCTACTATTATATTGTGGTTGATTGTCCCGTGGCTAGATATTTTTCCCGACCGCCATTTATTAGTGGGTTTTCATAAATTAATTGAGAATATTAATCAATTTCAATCTTATTTTCCCAATGGATAACTCTACTTTTTATTACTTGTTGATTTCGGAGAGTGACAGAAGAGGGATATATTAATAAGAATTTAAGAGCCTTTGAACAGGAATGGCAAAACCGTCTTGAAGCTCAACCTAAACGTTCCAAACCCCCCCAAACTCCAACCTCCGAACCTGCAACGCCCCAACCTAAAGCCGAACCCCTCAACAACTTAAATAAACACCACAAAGCTCAATATTTTGTGGGGCGGGATATCGCTGCAAAACAACTCGATGAACTCTTTAGCAAACATCAACAGGTTGCTATTGTTGCGGTTTCGGGGATGGGGGGAGTGGGAAAAACAGAACTCGCCCTACAATGGGCAACGGCACACCTCAACAACTATCCGGGCGGCGTGTGTTGGCTAAACGTGCAAGGGGGAAACGTGGGACTGCAACTGGTGCGGTTTGCCCAAACGTTCCTCAATGTTGAACCTCCCCCAGACTGGGAACTTGAGGAACAGTTAACCTATTGCTGGCAATACTGGCCAGAGGGAAATGTCCTCCTGATTTTTGATGATGTCACGGACTATCGCCACCAAGTCCAACCCTACATCCCACCGGACAACCAACGGTTTCACAGCCTGTTAACAACGCGACTCCAGTTTAGTCGGACATTACCCCAACTCTCCTTAGATATCCTCAAACCCCTGGCGGCTTGGGAGTTATTAAAGTTCTATGTCACAGAAGAACGCCTGCGCCAAAACCCTTGGGCTGCCCGTCGCCTCTGTCGGGAGTTGGGCTATTTACCCCTCGCCCTAGAATTAGTGGGACGCTATCTGAACTTACATCAGACCTCCTGGGAGGATATTCTGAAGCGTTTAGCCCGAAAACGCCTGGAACACCCGGCCATGAAAGATGCTGACCCCCTGATGCGTTATCGCCGAGGTGTGTATGAAGCATTTCTTCTCAGTTGGGAGGAGTTGGACGACAACACTCAACAGTTGGGGTGTTGGTTAGGGTTATTTGCCTTAGCCCCCATTTCCCTATCTTTGGAAGATATGGAAGATGACGAAGAAAAGGAGAAGTTTGAAACGGGGCTATCTTGCTTGTGTCAATGTCATTTAATTCAGCTAATTAACCCCCATACCTATCAACTGCATCCCTTAATTCGCCAATTTTTGCAAATGCAGTTAGACCAACGACCGGATAAAACCGACATTAAACGCTCTTTTATTCAAACATTAATTGCTTTTGCTCAAACCATTGAATACACCCTCACCCGTCAGCAAGTTGCCGAACTTTTACCTAATATTCCCCATTTACAAGAAGTTGCAGAACTCTTAATGACCCATTTTAATAAGAATGAATTGGGAGATTTAATTCCAGATAATGAATTGGGAGATTTAATTGCAGATGAGGATTTAATTTGGCCCTTTATTCGTTTAGGTTCGTTTTATGAAAGTCAAGGGTTCTATTCCCAAGCGGAACCTTGGTTAGAACAGGGGGTGAAGGTCGCAAAAACCCTGGGTTCTCAACATCCCGATTTTGCCACCCACCTCAATAACTTAGCAAACCTCTACGAAAGTCAAGGACGCTACAGTGAAGCGGAACCCTTATATTTAGAAGCCGTAGCCATCCACCGCCAAGCTTTATCCCCCAACCATCCTTCCCTAGCCATCGACCTCAATAACTTAGCAAACCTCTACGAAAGTCAAGGACGCTACAGTGAAGCGGAACCCTTATATTTAGAAGCCGTAGCCATCCACCGCCAAGCTTTATCCCCCAACCATCCTTCCCTAGCCACCCACCTCAATAACTTAGCAAACCTCTACAAAAGTCAAGGACGCTACAGTGAAGCGGAACCCTTATATTTAGAAGCCGTAGACATCCACCGCCAAGCTTTATCCCCCAACCATCCTTCCCTAGCCACCCACCTCAATAACTTAGCAAACCTCTACAAAAGTCAAGGACGCTACAGTGAAGCGGAACCCTTATATTTAGAAGCCGTAGACATCCACCGCCAAGCTTTATCCCCCAACCATCCTTCCCTAGCCATCGACCTCAATAACTTAGCAGGACTCTACGAAAGTCAAGGACGCTACAGTGAAGCCGAACCCTTGTATTTAGAAGCGATCGCAATTCTACAAAATAGTTTAGGATCACAACATCCGAATACAATTACCGGGCGAAAAAATTTATTATATTTTTGGATAGAAGGAATTGAGGCAGGGATTTTTGATATTGCGGTGTTGCAGGAAAATCTTTTATTTCGAGAATTGTTAGCTGAAGCATTAGAATCAGATGAATCAATTCAACCATAAAATTATGATACAAATTGAAGTTGAATTGATGTAGGGGTATGGAATTATATCAAGTATAGTAGAGTAGTGCCAGCGTCCTCGCTGGCTGGCATTTATATAATAAGCTGTTACCCATTTTAACTGGATAATAAACTGTTACCCATTTTAACCTTATTATATTACCCTAGTGAGCGAGGACGCTCACACTACAATGGTTTATGATTTTAAAATAACCAATATTGTGTCAAATTATATAAATAATTAGCCAATAAAATTATGATAAAAACAGAAGATAAACCCCAAATTCAATCTCTCTCCCTAGAGGAGTTTTTAACCCAACCCGAAACCAAACCCGCCCAAGAATATATTAACGGAGTTGTTTATCAAAAACCGATGCCAAAAGGAAAACATAGCCTGATCCAAGGTCGTCTGAGTGAAACCATTAATCAAATCGGTGTATCTGCTAAAATTGCTTACAGTTTTCCTGAGTTACGATGTACTTTTGGCGGACGTTCCATTGTTCCTGATATTGTTGTTTTTGAATGGCAAAATATCCCTTTAGATGAACAAGGAGAAATCGCCAATGATGTTACGATCGCCCCAGATTGGACAATTGAAATTTTATCTCCAGAACAACAGTCAACCCGTGTGATTAATAATATTTTATTCTGTTTAAAACATCAAACTCAACTCGGTTGGTTAATAGATCCCCAGGAACGATTAGTATTAGTTTTTAAACCGAAACAAGAACTAGAAATATTTGAAGGAGAACAAATTTTACCTGTTTTAACTATATTAACAGATTATCAATTATCCGTCAATCAATTATTCAGTTGGTTAACTTTTTAAATCTTTCCTAACAATTAATTAATAGACAATCCTTAAATATTGGCTACAAATCATGACAGGGCCAAGGCTAATCAATTTCCCCAGGAGCCATTATCACGCTTCCCATCGCCTAAAATCCTCTTCCTCTAAGCAACTGAACCATTAGACTAGCTTCTGGACACTTTATATGGCACACTTATTGACTAAGATTAAATCTGGCAGTAAAAATCCAGTGGCTAGGATATCTCCCCCAGCCCTGCGAAGGATCTGAACATGAAGGATCTGAACATAAGGTGTGTGTAGTGAACGAGGACGAAAAAATTGCTGAGGTCAATGAAAGGTGTTGTGCATAGAGCGGGGCGAGTAAGTCGCTGGCGGTTTGCCAATAGCCAATTACCCCTCAAACTCAATTTGCTCAGTACATTAGTCCGAAGGGATTTAGAGGCACGATACAAAGGTTCGATTCTCGGCAACCTATGGCCCCTATTAAATCAGTTATCCCAATTGCTGATTTATACCTATGTTTTTTCGATTGTTCTGAAGGTCAAACTCAATCTTGAAGGATTTCCCGATAATGAATTAGCCTTTGGACTGTGGCTGTTTGCAGGGTTAATTCCTTGGTTTGCCTTTACCAACGGCCTAACTCAAGCGGCTGCATCAGTGGTGGGACAACCCAATTTAGTCAAAAAGGTGGTTTTTCCCCTGGGACTATTACCCCTTGTCCCGATTTTTTCGGCCTTTATTGAAAGTTCCTTTGGCTTAATTGCCTTAATTGTGCTAACCGCCTTGTCTGCTCAAATCCTACATAGTACCATCTGGTTACTGCCGCTGGTGTGGATACCCCAAGTTCTATTAACGGCGGGATTAGGCTATCTAACGGCTGGACTCACGGTATTTTTGCGGGATATTCCCCAAAGTTTAAGTGTGATTTTGAATCTTTGGTTTTATGTCACACCAATTTTATATCCCGTGAGTAAAGTTCCTGAATCTTGGCAAGTTTGGATTATTTGGTGCAATCCCATTACTGGACTTTCAGAAGCTTATCGAGATTTAATTTTAGTCGGGGAAATGAGACATTGGGGAGAATTAGCCATATCCTCAATGATTGCCTTAGTTATTTTTTATGGAGGCTTATGGGTTTATAGGCGGTTGCGTCCAGCATTTGCTGACGTTTTATAACGGTGACAGTTCCTCACACACGCACAAGGTATTTCTAAACCGATACACAAACTGATCACTGATAAACCGGGAAATCAACAACGAATGAGCGAAATTGCTATATCTGTTAATCATGTTTCTAAATGCTTCAAACGTTATCGCCATCCGGTTGATCGATTGAAGGAAGTTTTTATGCCAAGTAAAAGTTTGGCGCATAATTTTTGGGCATTGCGGGATATTAATTTACAAGTTTGGAAAGGCCAAACCCTAGGCGTTGTTGGGCGCAATGGTTCGGGAAAAAGCACCCTATTACAAATTATTGTGGGAACTTTAACTCCCACTCAAGGGAATGTGGAAGTTAATGGCCGAGTTTCAGCTTTATTAGAACTCGGTAGTGGGTTTAATCCTGAATTTACCGGACGGCAAAATGTCTTTTTTAATGGTCAATTATTAGGATTAAAAACTCAGGAAATAGAAGCTAAATTTGATGATATTGTAGCTTTTGCTGATATTGGCGATTTTATTGATCAACCGGTCAAAACCTATTCCAGTGGAATGTATGTCCGTTTAGGATTTGCGGTGGCAACCAGCGTTAATCCCGATATTTTAATTGTTGATGAAGCCTTATCTGTAGGGGATGAAGCCTTTCAACGCAAATGTTTTAGTCGAATTCATGAAATCAAAGATCGAGGCGGAACAATTTTATTTGTTTCCCATTCTGCCCCTTCAATTATTCAACTCTGTGACTCAGCTTTATTAATGGATCGGGGAGAATTATTACTCGAACATACCCCTAAAATGATCATTTCTAAATATCAAAAAATGATCTATGCCGATGCAGATCAAATGGCAATGATTCGAGGTGAGATTCAACAGTTAGGTCATAAACCTTCCCAACCTCCTGAAACTCTTTCGCCACCCTCTAAACCGAATAACTTCCATCCTGAAAACCCAGCCTCTCCTACTTCTTTATCCTCGTGGGAACCTAAAAATGGGCATTATAAAGATTATTTTGATCCGAAATTAGTCCCTGATCATCCCATTAAATATCCTTCTCGTGGGGCTGAAATTATAGAACCCCATATTACAACTTTATCTGGGGAAATTGTTAATCATTTAATTGCTCGGAATAGCTATATTTATGCTTATTCTGTTAGATTTGATAAACCAGCTTCTCATGTTCGGTTTGGAATGTTAATTAAAACGGTAAGCGGGTTTGAATTGGCGGGGGCTTCCTTTTTAGCGACTTCTCAATCAATAAAACACATTGAAGCGGGTACTGTAATTGCGATCAAATTTAAGTTTGAATGTCAATTATCCCCGGATGTTTATTTCCTAAATGCAGGAGTTTCGGGTATTGTAGATGGCGAATTTACTTATTTAGATCGCTGTATTGATGTGGGGATGTTTCGGGTTCAACCCTATGAAGAATCTTGTAGTACCGGAGTGGTAGACTTATTGATCGAACCCAGTTTAAAAGTTAAGTCCGGTCAAGTGAAGCAGCAATCTGAACTAGAATGTCTTTAAACTCAGGTAAACTATGGCAAACTGGAACAGAGCAAGTTAAACCCAAAATCAACTCGCCTAAACTGAATTCCAATTCAATGCCTCAACGTTGTTCATTTTGATCAAGAAGCTGAAATCATCACTTAAACACTTATGGATAAGACTTCTTCCCCCTCTTCTATTTTAATCGTTGCCGGAATGCACCGTTCAGGAACCTCTTTGACGGCTTCCTTGCTGCAAAATTTAGGGATAAATATTGGTCAACAGTTAGTGGGTGCTGACTATGGAAATATTAAAGGCCATTTTGAAAATATTAACTTTGTAGATTTCCATAAATCGATTTTTAAAAGTCATAATATTGATGAAATTGGATGTGTTTTTACAGAGGAAATATTAATCACAGAACAAGATATAGAAACAGCTAAAAAACTGATTGAAATTAATCAAGATCCTAATACTATTTGGGGATGGAAAGATCCGAGAACCACATTATTTTTAGACTTTTGGCATGAATTATTGCCCCAAGCTAATTTTATTTTTGTTTATCGTTCTCCTTGGGAAGTGATTGATTCTCTCTATCGTCGAGCAACGGATGCGACCTTACTCGATCATCCCGAACTCGCCATCCAAATGTGGAACTATTATAACCGTAAAATTTTAGAGTTTTATCAAAAATATCCCGAACAATGCCTTTTAGCCAATGTTTATACAATTGGCAATCAAACAGCCGATTTTATTCAAGCCGTTAATCGTAAATTTAAACTCAATTTACCCTGTGAATTTTCTAATCAATTTGAACCCTCTTTATTAGTCAATCGGATTCTGGCAACTCCTAAACCTTTATTTATTAAAGCTTATTTTCCTGAAGCCATAGAACTTTATCAACAATTAGAAGCCGATGCTTATCCCTTAAGTAGCCGTTTAAGCACCTCGGAATTAGAAAGTTTAAATAAACCCTTATCCACGGACTGGATGTTTGAGGATTGGGCAAAACTTCGCAAGTTAGAGAAATCTCAATCCATTTTAGCCAAAGATTTAGATATTTTGCTCAAAGATCGGGATATTTTACAAACCGATATTGAACAATGGCAAGAACGATTTCAAGATGCTGTTGAACGTTTAATTAAAACCGAAAATCAACTGGGTCAAACTCAGCTAAAACTCAATGGTGCAGAATCTCAAGCTCAAGAAGCCATTACTAAATTAATTCAGACAGAAGAGGAATTAGGAAAAACTCAAGGAGAATTGGAAGGGTTTAAAACTCAATTTCAGCACGCTGTAGAAAAACTGGTAACAACCGAAGAAGAACTCGGTAAAACTCAAGGACAATTACAAGCTTTAGATGCTAAATATCAAGAAACCTTATTTGGTTTAATTAAAGCAGAAACAGAACTCGGACATACTCAATTTGAACTGCAAAACTTTAATATTAAATATGAAGACTTAAGCATTCAATATCAAGACGGACTCACCAAACTTTTAGCCTTAGAAGAAGAACTCGGTAAAACTCAACTGAAATTATTAGGGTCAGAATCTCAATTTCAACAAGCTTTAAATAAAATCTTTAGTTTAGAAGAAGAACTCGGCAAAGCTCAACAAGAAGTTGTCGCCATGAAGTCTTCTAAATTCTGGAAACTTCGCAATAAATGGTTAGGTATTAAACAACGTTTACGGCAATTTCGTCGGCGGTTCATTCATTCCATTGATTTTCCTCTCAATTGGCAATTAACGGGATTTACCGACAAGTTTTTGAATATTTCGGGTTGGTGTTTTTACACCGGAAATCAACCTTTAAAAGCCATTCGGGCTAGAATTGGAACAGATATTTTTACCGGACAATATGGGATTGAACGGGAGGATGTTGCGGAGCTTCAACCGAACTATCCTCAAGCTCAAACATCAGGATTTTATTTACAAATTCGTGTTCCTCAAGGTGATTCTTTAGTCGAATTAGAAGCTCAAGATAGTACCGGAAAATGGACTGTTTTTGCCCGTTATCCTTTATCGGTTTCGACCTTAGGAGCATCTTTTGATGTTCCAATGCAATGGGAACAACGACAAGGACAAATTTTATTTGCGGGATGGTGTTGTCATCCCACTCATCACATTACTCAACTAAAATTAATCTGTGGAAATCAGTGGGTAATTTGTGCTCATGGGTTACGTCGTGTCGATGTGGGGCAGGTATTTCCCTATTGGGTTGGAAGTTCAGAAAGTGGGTTTGAAGCGCTACTTGATGTTCCCTCTGGAACTTGGCAAATTACCTTAGAAGCTCAATTAGAAACGGGAGAAAACCTCACCTATAATTGCCCTCAAATTTTACAAGTTTCTCGCTATGGATTATTAGAGAAAAGTACAATAAAAGTCAAACAAATTTCTCGTTATACTGCCGCCATTCAAAAACGAATTGGAGAGCGAAAACAACGGTTAGGTCGCTTGTTACCCATGCCTTGGGAAATTCCAGCGATTATTCGACAAATGCGCCTCATGTATCGGCAAACAAATGCGCCTCTCGGTGATGTTTTACCGCCTCAAGGATTTGAACTTCCTCAACCCGTTGATGCCTATAATGCTTGGTTAGAAGCTAATCAATGGACAGAACGCAGTTTCAATCATTTAAAAACTCGATTATCCGCTTATTCTACTGAAATCTTGCCTAAAATTTCAGTTGTAATGCCTGTTTATAATCCCCCCATAGAATTTTTAGAAAAAGCAATTCAAAGTGTTATCAACCAAGTGTATTCTAATTGGGAACTGTGTATTGCGGATGATTGTAGCACTAATGCTCAAGTTGCAGAATTATTAAGTCAATATGCAGCCCAAGATTCTCGAATTAAAGTAACTTTTCGTCCCGAAAATGGTAATATTAGTGCCGCCACCAATAGTGCAGCGAGTCAAGCAACGGGGGAATTTATTGCATTTTTAGACAACGATGATGAATTAACCCTTGATGCTTTGGGGGAAATGGCATTATATTTAATCCAATATCCTGAGACAGATTTCCTTTATTCTGACGATGACAAAATCGACCCCGAAGGCAAACGATTTGCCCCCCAATTTAAACCAGACTGGTCGCCTCAATTGTTACTTTCCTATATGTATATGGGGCATTTGTTAGTGGTTCGGCGGTCAATTTTTGAGCAATTAGGAGGGTTTAGACTTGGGTTTGAAGGCTCACAAGATTATGATTTTGCCCTGAGAGCAACAGAAGTTTCTCGCCACATTGGTCATCTCCCTTTAGTCTTATATCATTGGCGCACAGCCCCCGGTTCAACGGCTGTTTCTGGGGCGGCAAAACCAGCCAGTTTTGATGCGGGAAAACACGCTATTCAAGAAGCCTTAACTCGTCGTCAAAGTCCTGGAAAAGTTTATCAACCCAATTGGGCAAGTGAACTCAAGATTGGTATTTTTTCTCATCAATTTCCTGATCAAGGGCCATCTGTAGCGATTATTATTCCTACAAAAAATCAGCTTAAATTACTGCAAGCTTGTGTTGAATCGATTCAAAAAACAACTTATCAAAATTATCAAGTTGTTATTATTGATAATGAAAGTGATGATGCCAAAACTTTAGAGTATCTGAATAAAATCAATACTTCTGAAAAAATATCGGTTTTAAAAATAGCAAATAATGGAAAGTTCAACTTTGCTGCTATTAATAATCAAGCCGTTGAACAGACAAAAAGCGATTATATATTATTCCTGAATAATGATACTGAAATTATCAATCCTCACTGGTTAAGCCAGATGATGGGTTATGCTCAAATGCAGGGTGTGGGGGGAGTAGGAGCACGATTAATTTACCCCGATGACCGCATTCAACACGCTGGAATACTGCATGGGCTTCATCATGGTTTAGCAGGTCATGCCTTTAAGTTATCCCATCGTCAAGATTTTGGTTATTTAGCTTATTCTAAAGTGGTGAGAAATTATTCGGCTGTAACCGCCGCTTGTTTATTAACACCCCGTCAATTGTTCTTAGATTTAGGGGGATTTAATCAAACCGATTTTGCCGTTGCTTACAATGATGTTGATTACGGTTATCGATTATTTGAAAAAGGTTATCAGTCGGTTTATTGTCCCGATGCTGAATTAATTCACAAAGAAGGAACCAGTCGGGGCTATAAAGATGACCCCAAAGAAGTGGCAAAATTCCGTCGTCAATATGCTAATAAAATTGATGCCTTTTATAATCCTCATTTATCCTTAGCCAATGAGTGGTTTCAAATTCAACCCCGACGCTATCAGTTTAAATTAACCCAGAAAAAAGCACCTGTTCCTAAAGTTTTAATGTGTAGCAACGAGTTGGAATATACAGGCGCACCCTTACATCAATTTGAAATTGCTGTTAAATTAGCTTCGGAAGGAAACCTAGAACCTGTTATTTTCTGTGTCAATGATGGGCCGTTACGTTATGCTTATGAACAACAGGGAATTCGAGTCATTATCCGAGAACATCCCTTAGCTAATCTTTATCAATTGGAAACCTATCATGAAGCCATCCAAGCTTTAGCAAAAGAACTGCAATTACAACAATTTGATGTAGTTTATGCTAACACCTTAGAAACTTTTTTCATGGTAGATTGTGCCAAACAAAAGGCAATTCCTTCTGTCTGGAATGTCCATGAAAGTGAACCTTGGCAAACTTATTTTGATGGCTTAGGTTCAGAGATTGCGACGAGAGCATTAGAGTGTTTTCAGTTTCCCTATCGGGTGATTTTTGTAGCGGATGCAACGCGAAATCTTTATCAACCTTTAAATAGTTATCACAACTTTACGGTTATTCATAATGGTTTAGATATTGAACGGTTGCAGGAAGCCTCAGAACAGTTAACAAAATCTGAAGCTCGAACTGGGTTAAATATAGCAGAAGATGAAATCGTGATTTTGTTATTGGGAACTGTTTGCGAACGTAAAGGACAACAAGATTTAGTCAAAGCTTTGCCTTTATTATCTCCTCAATATCATAGCAAAATTCGCTGTTTTATTGTGGGCGATCGCCCTAGTCTTTATAGTACAAAACTAGCGCAATTAGTTGCTCAACTTCCTGATAGCTTAAAAGAACGATTAACAATCGTTTCAGAAACCCCAGAAACCGCCCAATATTTCCTGGCTGCGGATATTTTCGTTTGTACGTCTCGAATTGAAAGTTATCCGCGAGTGATTATGGAAGCAATGGGATATAACCTGCCGATTATTACAACTCCGGTATTTGGAATTCCTGAACAAGTGCGTCCTGAAATTAACGGTTTATTCTACACTCCGAACCAACCAGAAGAATTAGCAAAATCTTTAACTCTTCTATTAGAAGATCAGAAATTACGGCAAGAATTCGCAGAAAATTCTCGATATGTTTTAGAGTCTCTTAATACCTTTGAAGAAATGACTCAAAGCTATTTAGAAATTTTCCAAGAAGCCTATTTTATTAATCCTTATCCCCTTGCTGAAATTTCTTCTGAGTCTCAATCTTTAGAAGTGTTAGATGTAGAGGTGGAAATGGCACAACCTTCTCCCGAACCCGAAGAAAAGGATTTTGAACCAGAAATCAAGAATCCTGAACCTCAAATTGCTGAACCTCAAATTGCTGAACCTCAAGCTAAAAATTATTGGGAAACTAACCCAACCGCAGCAGCCAGCCAATGGGTTTCTAATCCGATTATTGCTGAGAAAATTCATCAACGAATGTCTGGCGGTCAAACGAAAAAATATTGGTTACGGTGGTTAATTGAAGATTATTTCGTGGGTCACAAATTTAATAATCTTATCTCCTTGGGATGTGGCATTGGCAACCATGAAATTTTAATGGCAGAGTTAGGACTTGCTCAAAGAATTGATGCGTTTGACTTTTCGGCTGCCTCCTTAGAAATTGCCCGACGAGATGCAGCCAATGCGGGGGTTTCTGTTAACTTTTATCAGGAAGATTTTAATACATTTACCCTGAACCCAGAGATTAAATATGATGTTGCATTTTGTTCTGGTTCTCTCCACCATGTTCGGGAATTAGAGCGATTTTTAGAAATTGTTCATAAAGCCTTACATCCCCAAGGATATTTTATTATTAATGAATATGTGGGGGCGAATTATTGTATTTACGATAAACATCAAGTTGAAATGATTAATCGTTTGTATCAATGTTTTCATAAGTTAATCCGGTCAGGGATTATGGAGAATAAATTTATAAATCCCAGCATCCATCAAGTCTTTGCCACCGACCCCTCAGAAGCGGTTCGTTCTGAATTGATTTTACCGTTTATTGAATATTATTTTGATATTGAATTGTTTAATCCTTTTGGAGGAGGAATTCTCCATCCTTTGTATCCTTTATTAGATCATAATCAATTTTTGCCGGGTGATCCCAAAGGAGAAACGATTATTAAACTGTTGTTAGAATTTGAACAAATATTAATGGAAATTCCAGGAGGATTAGAATCAGATTTCTGTTTATGTGTATTACGTCCCAAACGCTTCTAAGGATTTGAAGGGAATAGAAAAAAGTAATCTATTCCCTGGTACACTGTTATAATTTCTTGATAATCGTAATGATTTCATTGCCGTTATCAAAGATTTTTTCTAAAGACAAAGGAAAATTTAGCTGATTTTTTAATGTGATTAAAAAATCAATGAAATCTTTACCTGTCCACACATGAAAATGGATACTAAAATCTCGTTTCATCAATTGTTTAACCATCCATTGCGCTTTCGTTTCATCCTTTTCTTTTTCCACCAATTCAACCCATTCTTCATAATGATATTGCCTAGACCATTCGGGGCCTTCGTGATAATCTTTTAATAAATGTTCAATCGAAGTAACCGGACGATCTCGATCAAAACAATATTGTTTTTCAGGAACCGCTAAATAAAGAATCCCTTCTTTTCTAATGACTCGCAATAAATTCTGAATCGTTAGAATCGGGTTTTGGCAATGTTCAATAAAATGATTTGCAATGACAAAATCTTGGGTTTCATTCTCTAATGTCCCTAAAAATTCACCATCATCGATAATATCAACAGGAACTAAATTAGTATTTGCTAATTCAGGATAATGTTTTCTTAAGTTGGGAACACTCATGCGATCGACATATTTAACCTGAGCAGATGTAGGAACCTCCAGAGGATGATTTAAAGCTCCTACTTCAATTCCATTTCCCTGTAAATATCTGTTGGCAAAAAAACGTCGAAAAATATAAAGTTGAGCAACGATTTCAGTATCAGCAGTGAGTGTCATAATTGTGATATCCTCAATGGGGAAGTTTGAATTGATATTAAATTCTCTGCCAATTCATAACCGAAACAGTAAACCAGTTAGAGTATAATCTAAATCAGTGATCAGTTTTGTCGTGTCAGTGTCCTGACCAGTTAACAATTGACGATTAACGGTTTACAGACAACTTAATTATACTGATTATTCAAAAGGAGGAGCATCACCCTTGATTCAAACAAGGACAATGTATTCAGAACCTCTTCCCCCACCCCATTTTATCATTATTGGGGTACAGAAAGGGGGAACTAATTCTCTATATCATTATTTATGCCAACACCCTCAAATTGTAGCAGCAACTCAAAAAGAAATCCATTTTTTCACCTTAAATTATGAGCAAGGTTTAGATTGGTATCAGTCCCAATTTCCCCCAGAGGCGGAGGGAAAACAGATCCTTACAGGTGAAGGTTCTCCTTATTACTTATTCCATCCCTTAGTTCCTCAACGACTATATGAGTCTTTCCCTCAAACTCGATTAATTGTCTTATTAAGAAATCCAGTTGATCGAGCCATTTCCCATTATTATTGGGAAGTGAAATTAGGATATGAATCCTTATCTTTAGAAGAAGTGATCGCGCAAGAAGGTGAACGACTGCACGGGGAAACTGAAAAAATCTGCTCAGAGGCTACTTATTTTAGTTTTAACCATCAACATTATTCATACCTTGCACGGGGACTTTATGCAGAACAACTGCAAAGATGGATGCAGTTTTTTCCCAGAGAACAATTCTTGATCCTCAAAAGTGAAGATTTATATTCAGATTCTGCAAGAGTTGTCAATCAAGTGTTTGCTTTTTTAGGACTCCCTGATTATCACTTATCCAGTTATGATAAATACAATGCCAATACTTATGCAAATGTTGACCCAACTATTCGTCAAAAATTAGAAGCCTATTTTCTCCCCTATAACCAAAAATTAACACAGTTACTCGGTGGAGATTGGAGTTGGGGAATCTCTGAATCTTCCTGTGATTTTCAGTCTACTTTATCACAGTCTCCTCAAAATATTAGTTCTACCTCTACCTTATTATCGGTGAAATCCATGACAAAAGTTGATTATGAATCCGCTTGGGATAATTATGCTAAAAATTGGCAAAGTACAAGCTCAGAAGAAGTTTATATTGGAGATGAATGGATTGGAGTTGCCGCTGGTGCTGCGAATTCCCTCGAAGAATATGAATCTTTAATTGAACAGAAATTTATTGCTCCCTATATTCAGAAACATCATCAAGTTTTAGAAATTGGTGTAGGAGGAGGGAGAACGGCTGCTATACTGTTGAATTATTGTGATCGTTTGGTATGTGCTGATATTTCTCAACAACTTCTCAACGCGACTCAAAATCGGATCGGGAATGAACGAGTGTCTTATATTAAATTAGATGGTTTAACCTTAGATGGAATTGAGCCTCACTCCTTAGATATTTGTTTTTGTTATGACACCCTAGTTCATATTGAACCGCGAGATATTTTCAACTATTTAACTCGTATTCCCGCTTTATTGAAAGGCGATCGCTTATGTATTTTCCACCATACTAATCTTTTAAGCGAATTGGGCTGGAAAAAATTCTTAATAGATTGGGATAAAAATTTATTAGGAAAACGGCATGGAACCGCATTTTCCTTAATGACTGATACCATAATGGAGAAATTTTTGACCCATTTAAACTATGAAATTCTTCAAAAAGATATTGAATCTGTACCGAGAGACTGTGTGTGGATTTGTAAAGCTCCTGAAGTCCTCTAAACCGCAGAAAACACTATTTCCCTTAAATTTTATCTCTCAACGCCCTCATGAAAGCATTGTTTTTACATCCTAATTTTCCCGCCCAATACCGCCATATTATTACAGCTTTGGGTGCAGATCCCAATAATCAAGTTGTTTTTGGAACCAAAAATGAGCGTCCCGAATGGAATATCCCCGGAGTTGAAAAAGCCGTATTTAATCCCAGTCGAGAAGCCAGCAGCGAAACCCATCAATATGTTCGGGTTTTAGAAAGTGCCGTATTACATGGACAAGCCGTATTTAGAATGGCAGAACAACTCAAAGCCAAAGGATTTGTCCCTGATGTTATTTGTGGTCATTCCGGTTGGGGGCCTACTTTATTTGTCAAAGAAGCCTTTCCGAATATTCCCTTATTGTGTTATTTTGAATGGTTTTATCATTCCGAAGGATCAGATGCTGACTTTGATCCGGCTGATCCCCTTACTGTTGATGATAAAGCTCGAATTCGGGTTAAAAATACCCCAATTTTAATTGATTTATATTCCTGTGATTGGGGCGTTTCACCCACCCACTGGCAACAATCCCAATTTCCGCCTGAACTGCGACAAAAGATTTCTGTACTTCATGATGGCGTTGATACCAGTTATTTTCAACCCAATCCTGGGGCAAAATTAGTATTACCCGATTTAGATTTATCCGGCGTTGAGGAATTAATTACTTATGTCGGACGAGGGATGGAACCCTATCGAGGATTTCCTGAATTTATTGAAGCCGTTGCTTATATTCAAGAACGCAGACCCAACTGTCATGTGGTGGTGGTGGGATCGGAACGAGTTTGTTATGGTAAACCTTTACCCAATGGTATGAGCTATAAAGACTATATGCTCAAAAAAATCCCCTTGGATCTGTCTCGAATTCATTTTGTAGGGCCACTTCCCTATGGCCAATATTTGCAAGTGATTCAGGCTTCAGATGTTCATATTTATTTAACACGGCCCTTTGTCCTGTCCTGGTCAATGATTGAATCCCTATCAACCGGTTGTTTAGTCATTGGTTCAGATACAGCCCCCGTGCGAGAAGTGATTCAAGATGGAATCAATGGCTTACTGGTCGATTTCTTCTCTCCCAAACAAATTGCAGATCGAGTTGATGAAGTGCTAGATCATCCAGATCGCATGGCTCAACTGCGAGTAAAAGCACGTGAAACTGCCTTAGAACGTTATGATTTGAGCAAACTCTTATCAAAACATCTGCAATTGATTACAGAAGTGGCAAATCGTTCTTTTCCCGCAACCATTGGCCGAGTTGAACCCGGAATGGTTTTGCAATAGGGAGGGAACGAGATGTTATTTCTGTTGCTCTCTAAACGGGGGAACTTCTGATCATCTACTAATCAGAAGTTAATGAGGAACCTTTTTGTCTGGGAACCCGTCTGACAGCGTGAAGGAACTTAAAATAAAGTGCCTTTTCTGACTTCAGAGTGATGGCTTCAAGACAAACTGAGGATGAAAATTTTCAAGACAGAATTGATCGTAAACTCTAGCAGTCGAAACGGCCAGATCTATCTAGTAGACAAGAGTGATGATAAAGGACTAGACTTGCTGGAGATAAAAAAGTTAAACTACTGCCGAACAAGGTATGGTGTTTTCAGCAGTGTCTGTCATCCCAACAGAATCTAATGACATTATTGCAGAGGAGTGAAATCAAATGACAACAAATTTAGGCCCAGGGCCCCAATATTACGATCAGGATGTGGGCTTCGCCCCTAAACCCGATACCATTCTGGGTGAAGGTGGAAACGACACCATTCTCTCTTCGACCCTAGGTGGAAGTCTAATCGACGGTGGTGCCGATAATGATATTCTGCAAAGCAGAGGCCCTGGGGATACAGTTATCGGTAACACAGGTAATGATTCCCTCCGATCTCAACAGCTTCGCACTGTTCTAATTGGAAATGCAGGCCGTGACACCTTATCGGCGGATTTAACAGCCAGCCTCTATGGCGGGGTAGATAATGACTTTTTGATTGGTCAATCTAGTAATAATTTCCTCAATGGAAATAAAGACTCAGATACCCTGCTGGGTGGAATTCAAGGTGGAGATTTACTCTATGGGGGTGCTGGAGATGACCAACTTGGATTTGTCAATGCCAGTGGCCAAAGTAATCTCACCGGTGTTGTTGTTGCTGGAGCGGTAGGCGGCAGTAACCAAGGAAATAACTATGTCTCTGGAGATAAAGGCAGAGACAGTATTGTTGGAGTTAATACCGGGGATAGCCTCCTCGGTGGTGATGATAATGACTCCATCATTGGTGTAGGCAGTCTCAACGTCTTGGATGGCGGTAGTGGGAACGATACCCTCATTGTTCAAAATCCGAGTGCCACATTACAATTCGCTACAAGTCCCGTTGCTGTTGGTCTCAGCCAAATTACTCTGACCGGTGGTGCAGGTGACGATTCTCTCTACGGTGGTATTGGTCGCTTTTTAGAAGGCCAAAACTACATGGATGGTGGAGACGGGAACGATACCATCCGAAGCTTTGCGCTTCAGGATGCCCTGTATGGGGGTGAAGGCAATGACTTGATCACCACAGGAACCACAAATGTTTTAACCACTCAAGGTAGCACCAGCCAACCCGGTTTTGTGGGTGAGAGTACCCTCTATGGAGGTGGCGGAAATGATACGTTAGTCGCTGCCTTTAGTACAGATGTCCTCTATGGTGATGCTGGGAATGACAGCCTCTCTGGAAAATTCACCCTTTTAGAAGGCGGGGATGGAAATGACACCCTCTACGGAGGAGATTGGACATTACCTAATGGCTCAGGGAAACTTCCTGTGGTTACCTTATCGGGTGGTTCTGGTAACGACTATATCTATGGAGCCTTAGGTTCAGTCGCGAATGTTTATAATGGTGGTCTCGGTGATGACACGATTATCTTTACCACAACTAATGATAGTCTCGTAGGTGAAGGTTCCTCAGAGGGTAACGACAACATTTCCTTTGTGGGTGGTTTAGCCTCCGGTGCTACCATAACTAGCTTTGTCTTATTTGATACCCTAGGCAATAACACCATTTCTGGTAGTGATGGCAATGATAGCATTGTTACCGGAAGTGGTGCTGACTTCCTGCAAGGGGGAAGTGTTGCTGCATCTGCGGGAACATCGGTCGGTTTCGGAGATGACACCATCATATCGGGCGGTGGCAATGACTATCTCTTCGGAGGAGAAGGTGAAGACGTACTGTTTGGGGAAGACGGCAATGATACCCTCCAAGGTAGCATTGACCCAGATACCTTAGTTGGCGGTGCTGGTGCTGATGTCTTCCTGTACCAGTTCAAATCCGATGTAAATGGCACTTTAGCTGACTTGATTACTGACTTTAATTCGGGTGAAGATAATATCTACTTCTCTCGTGGGGCTGGAGGCTTTGCCTTTGAGTTGCGTCCGGGTGTCCCAACCACTGAACTGTCTTTTGAGCAATTTATCGTTCTCGATAAAGCTAGCTACAATGGCGCGGGTGCCAATACTCAAGCACCAACAACTGTCGGCCCTGTATTGGTTTACGAGAAAGCCAGTGGAGTATTATGGTATGACTCCGATGGCGGTGGTGCAACTCCGGCTGATTTAGTTGCCTTCATGAAACAGCCAAACAATACAATTCCGACCCTGACCCGGACAGATTTTACAATCATTATCTAGGTTAGGTTGACAGATCAGGGGAAAGAGACGGACTTTACACACTAACTTTTGAGTTCTATTCGCTTTTTATCCCCTTTAATTTTGTCAATACGTTAATAACAAAAAGACCGAGAAATTAAATTAATCTCGGTCTTTTTTTATGGATATAGTAGGCAACAGGTAACACCGGAGAAAAAGATTTTACCGTATATAGTGCTACGCCTGATTGGTTAGGACTTCGGAGTGAAACCTGAAACCCTTTCACTTCTTACTGTTCCCTGTTCCCTGTTCCCTGTTCCCTCTTCAAGTAATGCTATAGATTTGCTACATCAGTCTTTTTCTGATGCTACAGGGTTTGATAAGGGCGGACTTGTTTCTGTAGTGTTATCTTCATCGAAATGTTTAACTTGTCTTCCAATTAAGTTTAGAAAACCTGAACCAAAGTGTTGAATTTCTAAAAAATTAGCGTGGGCGGCAGTCGGTTTATAAAGTTTAAATGTTTTCATAATTCCTAGGGTTGCTGCACTTTCCAATGGCCCAATAAAACTACAATCTCGATCTAAAAAATACGGTTGTTTTGCCCAAAATTCCATTTGTTCAGTATTTAAAAAGAAACAACCCGAATGGGGATTTAAAGGACGTTTGAAAGAAACAGCCTGTTCCATGACTTTACCAATAAACTGAGGCTGATCTTGAATATTTTGAAAATTAGCCGTGATATGGGGTAAAAGATCTCCATCAATATAAGCCTTAATTACTTTGCTGTGGGGAGAAACTTCGTAACGGTTTGGTTGTAAAAGACAGCTATTTCCTGTATGACGATTAAACCAATTTAACTTAACGAAAAACCAAGGATCATGCAGAATCAAATCATCTTCTAAATAACAATAATAATCATACTGACCCAAATATTCACGCAACACTCGATGGCATTCAAATCCCAGTAACATTGGTTCTGTTTGGGTCGAGTAATGCTTACAAAACGATGAAGGTAAAGGAATGTTAGCGAGTAGGTGATACTGTTGAGTGGTACAAATGACAATATCAACTTGATAATTGTGTTCTGTATTCACGGGAATTGTCACACATTGAGCAATATCAATCATGCAATGGGATTGACTATACAGTTCTCGTAAAGCAGTTAAGGCAAATACTAAAGCAGTAATTCTTGGGCGAGGATCTTTACTTAAAGAAGCGTGTTTTCCATCTCCATCAGGATTAAAAAAGTGAGGAATCGTAAATAAAATTCGCATAATTTACAACTGAATAATTTAAGTTTAATTGTTGCTATATTCTGGGGGATTATCTAAATAATTCAGGAACTCGTTGACGGAGTTCTTGATTCAAACTGGGTAACAAATCTCGCATTTTTAAATACCAGTCTCGTCGCTGTTGATAATGTTGACAGAGTAAACGGTGATCTCGTACCCAATGATAGGCATTCATCGCAATTTTTCGTCGCAATGAAGTATTCATAATTAGTTCATTCAAATACATTTCAAATTGTTGGATAGTTCGATAAATTAAACCGGTTTCTTCGTGAATTATTGATTGTTCATATACCGTTGGACTTGCTAAAACCGCAACGCCATGACCTGCACATTCTAAAAACTTTAAATCCGATTTCATCAGATTCACAGATGTCGGCATTAGGGGTAATAAAGCAATATCACACGTTTGGAGAATATGATTATATCTATCATAACTGCAAAAGGGTTCAAATTCTTTTTCAGATATTTCTAACTGATCAAAAAACCGACGATCATGAATCACCTTGACTTGAACATGAGTTTGATGACGGATTAAAACCCGATTTAAAGCTTCCATAATCGGTTGCCAATCCTGTTCTCGATTTAAGGCGCCAAAAAACAAGGTCACTCTTGAATTAGAATAGATTCTAGGGGGTGGTAAGGTCAGCAAATGATTTTTGAAAATGGCAACATGGGGATTAAATTGTTGTAGAAATAAAGCTAAGGGTTTTGTAGAAGTTTGTACACCATGACATCCCCGATAACTCAGATAACGTTGTTCAGCATACTCCCTTCTGCGTAAAGGATTATCATCAATTTCAGCAATAATTAAATAATCCTGTGTTAACAAATTTTTTAAGAGTTCTAAGTGATGCTCATAAGATAAAATTGTCCGTTGCCAAATAAAAACCTTTTCTTCTTCCGGTAAAATTGAACCAGTGGGAATCGATTTAGATGCAGAAATTGTTCGAGTTCCAGGTATTGTTGCACTCAATTGATCGGGTTCTAAAACTCGAACGCGATCGCATCCTGTGGGAGCCATGATTGCCGTTTGAATTAATAAACGACGAGGAGGTTGAAGCGATTTTATAGCGCGAACCAGATAATATTCTGCTGCGGTTTGAGTGGCAAAACGATTAGTATCTAACCCTAAAGCTTCTCGAATAGGTTGAATTAAGTGAAGAAATTGTTGAAATTCATCATCTTTTTTTCCTCTAGTTTGAATTTCATAAATATATAAACCAGCTTCCCAAAACAGAGCTTGAATAGCTTCTAAAGTTAATCCCTTCTGGCTCGTATCTTCTTGGCTTAAAATCCCCCCTTTTCCCTGGATTATCTTAATAATATTTGGCCAATACTGACTATTCGGAATATAAGCTAAAACTTGACCCTCATGTTTTAACCATCGGGTATGATTCTGTAAGCTCTTTAAGGGATTTCTGATTTGGGGTAAGATTGAATCATAGATCAAACAATCTACTGTTCCTTCTTCTAATTCTAATGCAATTGTTTCTAACTGATCGATTGAACTCAGGATGATTTGATCTGACCCTTTTGTGACCTCTGGAGTTAATTCTGAATGGATTAAAATTCCCCAATAGAAACTTTGAGGATTAATTCGCTTATAATAATAACCAGTTGTTCCTGTTAGACAGCCTACATCTATCAAGACTTGAGCATGAGGAGGTAAAAAATTCAGTAACTCCGACGGTCGTTCAACGGATTTCAAAGATGGACTCGGATTTAGGCTGTTATCACTGACTTCATCTGGGGTATCTCTATTCATAACCTTTAGTGGAATAAGAGCCATTTTATAAATAACAGGTTTTAGGTCATACTTGCAAGTTTATTTCAGTATTCCCAGTATTTAATACAATTTATAACATAATTTTATGCCGAGAGTCACCGTTATTATTCCCACTTACAACCAAGAACAATATATTTTAGAAGCAATTGACAGTGTTTTAAACCAAACCTATCAAGATTTTGAAATTATTATCACCAATGATGGTTCTTCTGATAAAACTCTAGAACGCATTCAAGAAAAATCAGATCCTCGAATTCGCTGGTTTTCTTTCGAGCAGAATCAAGGTGTGAGTATAGCAGCAAACCATTGTATTCGTCAGGCGACTGGAGAATTCATTGCAATTTTAGACTCTGATAATATTTTTTTACCGGATAAGATTGAAAAACAAGTCAATTTTTTAGATAATAATCCTCAGTTTGATGCTGTTTTTACCTATGCGGAAATTATTGATAAAACAGGAAATCTTCATCAGGGAAAAGAAGCTTCTTTTAAACAAATATTTGCCCAAAAAAACAAAAATCGTTTTCAATGGTTAAATTCTTTTTTTTATTGTGATAATTCTCTGTGTAATACCAGTGTTTTAATCAAAAAAAAATGTTATGATCTAATTGGATTATATGATCCCCGATTACGTCAAGTTCATGACTTAGATTTTTGGATACGTTTATGTCTTAAGTCTGAAATTTATATTTTACCTGAACCCTTGGTTTTATTTCGGTTTCACGATAGCAATATTAGTGGAGTAACAACTGAAAATATGATTCGACATATTTGGGAAATTCCTCAACTACTTCAACATTATCTCAGTCCAGAAGTTAGCCAGATTTTCAACACTATTTTTCCTCAGCAGTCCCTAATTCAACCTCCCATTACACCGGGTGATCTTCAATTTTTAATTGCAAAATTGGCTTTAACTGTTCATCGTCTCAGTCATCAGTATTTTGGAATTTCTACCTTATATCAGTTGATGAATAATGCTCAAACGGCTGAATACATTGAGAAAAAATATTCTTTTAAATATACTGATTTGATTCATCTCGCAGGAATTCATGATGCTTTTCAATTAACAAACAACAGAAAACTTAAGCAAAAACTTGAAATAGCTCAAAAAGAACTGGAATTAATTCAAAATCAAAATCAAATTTTAAATAAAAAGTTAGCTATAATTTCTAATTCTGCTAGTGTTGAAACTGACTCAGATGTAATTCAATTTTTTCCTTTGGTGAGTATATTAATTCCAACTTATAATGGAGAGGAATTTGTAAAAACTGCTCTTCAAAGTGCTTTAGAACAAACCTATCCTAACTTAGAAATTATTATTTCTGATGATGGTTCAACAGATAACACGATAAAAATTGCCGAAGCTTTTCAAGAGAAGTCTTGTCTTCCTTATCGAATTCTGACTCATTCTAATTATGGATTAGTCAAAAATCTCAATTTCTGTATTAAACAAGCTCAAGGGAAGTACATCAAATTTATTTTTCAGGATGATTGGTTAGAACCCAATTGTATTGAAGAGATGGTGAATTTAGCCGAACAAGATCCAGAAATTGGTTTGATTTTTTCTCCGCGTCAAGTTGTGATTCATCCGAATTCAACCTCCGATCTTATTTGTCAATCTGCTTATAAAGGTGCCGTTAATTTACATCAAAAATGGTCTAATCTAAAACCCGTTCAATGGGGGCAAGATCTTTTGTCCGATTCCAACTGTTTAATGGGAGGGTTAAATAAAATTGGTGAACCTACAACTGTATTAATTCCTAAACACGTTTTTGAAGAATTAGGAGGATTTGATCCTAATCTTCACCAACTTTTGGACGTGGATATGTGGTGGAGAATTATGGGACGTTATAAAATTGGTTTTGTAGATCAAGCTTTATCTTCGCTTCTCATTCATAAAAATCAACAAACTCAAGTTAATATTGCTCAACAGGAAAATTACAAAGATTATGAGAGACTTTATTTAAAACTCTTGCAAGATTCAAGTTATTCGTTTTTGAACCCATCTTTAAAAAAAGTAATTTTACAGAAAGCTTTATTTAATTCAAAATTTTATCTAAAATTAACAAAAAATTTAATGAGTCAATATCAAAATAATCCTCGATCCCAAATTATAGAAACTCTTCAATTAGTTCGCCAAATTTTAGTTCAATATTGGTTAACTTTAGCTTCAATCGAGTTAGAAACTAAATATTCCCAAGAAATTCGTCCCATTTATCAACTTTTTTTAAACAGTAATCTCGTTGATGAAGAAGTCAGTGAAATCGAGCAACATTGGATTGAGGAAATTAAAAAAAGGCTTTCTCAAGGTTTATATTCAGGTGATTTAATTCCTGAACTGATGGGATTGATGTTATATCAAAGAGCTTATCAACTTCCTTTTATCTATAAAAATGCGGTAATTCCTAACTACTTTTTTTCTGAGTTTGTGACTTGGCTATTTACAAGTATTGAGGGTTGTAAAATCCAAGATAAGATAGAAAAATATATTTATTTTCAAGAAAATTTATTAGCTTATATTACTCAAAACTTAACCCCAAATTCATCCTCTCAGGAACTGTGGATCTATGTAACCCAATCTTATTTTCAATATTCTCGACTCAACTTTGAGAGTTTAGACTCTATTAGTCTCGATAAGATCTATGCTTATAGAAACCAAATGATTAATTTCTTAGTTCAACACTCAAAGGGTACTGATCCGAATCGATCCATTCATCCAGTTTTAGCAATCGATGTACAACCAGAAGACTGCTAGAGCATCAGTATCCGAGTCGTGATGGGGAACCCAAAAGCTATCCGCCACGTCACTGTATAAACAGCAAACTTTCACTTTCAGGCTTCAAGGGGATGAAATTCACGGATTGGGATGCTTTCAAGTCTTCTAAAATCGGTGGATCTCAAACCCAAGTAATACTAGAGCAAGGAACAAGGACAAGGATTAAGATGAGTATGAACAGCCCAAAGAGATTTTTTTCAGCAGTTTCCCAGAAGTTGAGGTAATTTAGAGATGATCAATTCAGTGGGGGGGTAAACGGTCTGCTATTATTTGGACAAAGAGATTAGATGCGGTAGTCACTCTAGGACTACTCAAGGTAAATTTGAAAGGGGTAGTGAAAGTCGGTTGGAGAGTTCAATGACAGGAGCGTTCAAAGTCGGAGAAACTATTATCACAGCAGAGGATCTACCATCGCTGCTCAAACGTTATCAGTTAATGCCCTTATTTCTGCGCGAAGTGATTTTGGAGCAAGCGATTGCTAAGATTACTTGTACAGAGGAAGAACGAGCAGCGGCTCTCGAAAGATTTGATTCGCAACACCAACTAACTTCCCCAGAAGCGAAAGCAGCTTGGCTGGCGGCTTACGATATGACCCCAGAACAACTGGTGGAAATGGCAGAACGCCCCGTGAGAGTGGAAAAATTTAAACAAGAGACGTGGAGTGGTCGAGTCGAAAATTATTTTCTCAGTCGCAAAGGTAATTTAGATCAAGTTGTATATTCTTTAATTCGGACTAAAAATCCAGGTTTGGCTCAAGAACTGTATTTTAGGGTAGCCGAAGGAGAAAACACCTTTGCTGAGGTTGCCCGAGAACATTCAGAAGGGCCAGAATCTCGGACAGGGGGGTTATTAGGGCCAGTTCCGGTCTCTCAACCCCACCCAGCGATTAGTAAACTTTTATCTGTGAGTCAACCCGGTCAACTGTGGGCACCTCGTCCCCTAGCAGAATGGTTTGTGATTATTCGGTTAGAAAAATTCATTCCGGCTCAATTAGACGAATCCATGCGTCGCCGGATGGTTGACGAAATGTTTGAAAATTGGCTACGAGAGCAAATGGCTCAAGTTGGCTCGCTACAACCTCTTCGCACTTCAGTGTCTTCAGTGTCATGACAACATCTGCCGTTTCTCAGTCCCAAATTCAGAGCTTTTTAGCTGAAACCAGCCCTTTTGATCGGCTCTCAGAGAAAGCCCTTCAAAGCTTGCTACCCAAATGCCAACTGTTGGGCTACCGTACCGGACAACCGATTTTTGAACGGGATAAGTTGCCGACTCAAATTACGATTATTTATCAAGGACAGGCTCGACTGCTGGGTTTTGATCCTAGGGCGCAACGTCATGTGAGTTTGGGCTTACTCGGAGCCAGAGAAATTATGGGCTGGGGAGGGTTAATCCGAGGGGTGCCTTGTGAAACGGCGATCGCTTCAACGGATACGATTTGTATTACGCTGTCGGCTATGGATTTTCTACAATGGGTGGCTAAAGAACCCACTTTTGGAGAGGCGTTCCGGGATCATGCCTCTGTCAGCGAAATTTTTGAGCTTTTAAGCCAATATCTGCAACAACAGGCGGTTCCCGTTAACAATATCAAGACTCTAGCCCAAGATCTTTGGCAAGATGCCATTGTGCTGAACTTGCTGAGTGGCAACAATAAGGTCAAGGAGCTCCAAAATCAACTTGATCCGAATCGGATTTGGTTAGTCAGTAGTGGAACCTTGGGCAGTTTTACTCCGGGTAATCGGGTTTTATTAGAAGACAGTGCTCAATCTTACAAAGCGGAAGGGCCACAGGGAGTTCGATTAATTGGTTTACGAGAACCCGTTTATGAAGAAGAATCTCCCCCGGAAAGCCACGACTCAGAGGTTGTTACTCAGGACTTAACTTCTAGTGTTCGCAAAATAGACTTATCGGCAGTTACGGCGGCTCCCGATGTTCCTCCAATTCCAGAACCGACAAATTTGCCTAAATCCGCTCAACGGTTCCCGGTTGTTAGAGGTCGAGGCAAGATTGACGCCCCTCTGGCTTGCTTCAATATGATTGCTAAATTCTTCGGAATCAACTTTAAAAAAGATGTTGTACGCCGAGTTTTAGATAATCAGTTGGCGACAGTGGGCAATATCAGCTTGCAGGCTTGTGGGGCTGTAACTCAAATGTTAGGGATTAATGCTCAGTTAGTCCAAGTTCCAGCCCGTGCAATCGGTCGCTTGAAAGCTCCGGCTATGGTGGTGTGGGGAGATAGTTTTGCCATTCTCTATAGTATTACGGAACGAGAACTGGTGCTGGCAACCCCGGAAAAGGGTCTCACCCGAATGCGTCCGGGGCAGTTCAGCGAAATTTGGGGTGAAGAGGGACAGGTACTTCTCTTGCAGGCCCCACGGGTTGACCAGAAAGAACAATTTAGTTTCTGGTGGTTTGTACCGGCTTTGATGGAGCATCGCACCACCTTTATTGAGGTGTTGCTATCCTCGTTTTTTATTCAAGTGTTCGGTTTGGTCAACCCCTTGGTGAGTATGGTGATCATCGATGCGGTGATCGGACAGCGTAACTTAGATGCTCTGAATATTCTGGGTCTTTTGCTGTTGGGGGTTGCACTATTTGAAGGGTTGTTGACGGCGTTGCGAACTTATTTATTTGTGGATAGCTCTAACCGAGTTGATATTAAGCTGACGGCAGAGATTATTGACCATATGTTGCGGCTGCCTTTGGGGTATTTTGATACTCGACAAGTCGGGGACTTGATGAGCCGTTTCAATGAGTTGGGAAATATCCGTAATTTCCTGACGGGAACGGCTTTAACGGTGGTGCTGGATGCGGTGTTTTCGGTGGTTTATGTGGCGGTGATGTTTGCTTTGAGCCCGGTGCTGACTTTGGTGGCTCTGGCTCCTTTGCCATTGTTTGCGGGGATTATTTTTGTTTTTTCCCCGGTGATTATGCGGCTAATTCGCAAACGGGCAGGTTTGATGGGGACAGCCATGGCTTATATTGTGGAGGTCATTAGTGGAATTCAAACAATTAAATCCCAAACCATTGAACTCACAGCCCGTTGGCGTTGGCAAGGAATGTATGCTCGGTATATGAGTGCGAGTTTACAAACGACTCTCACCCAAACTGCCGCCGGAACCATGAGCGACTTCTTGAATAAGATTGGGGGAATTGCCCTGTTATGGGTGGGGGCTTATCTGGTGATTAAACAAGAGTTAACCATTGGGGGTTTAATTGCCTTTCGGATTATTTCAGGAAATGTGACGGGTTCGTTGTTGCGGTTTATTAGTGTTTATCAAAATGTGCAGGAGGTGGCAATTTCTGTGGAACGGTTGCGAGATATTATTGATAGTTATCCTGAAGCAGATGAGGCGGATCGCAATAATATTCCGTTACCTGAAATTGAAGGGTCGGTGACGTTTGAGGAGGTATCTTTCCGATTTAATCCAACTGGGCCGTTGCAATTGGCGAATGTGAATTTAGATTTTCCTTCTGGGTCTTTTGTGGCGATTGTGGGGTTGAGTGGATCGGGTAAGAGTACGTTGATGAAGTTGTTGCAGCGTTTATATGCTCCTTTGTCGGGACGAATTTTAATTGATGGTTACGATATTAATAAAGTAGAACTGTATTCTGTCCGTCGTCAATTGGGGGTGGTACTACAAGATACCCTCCTGTTTAATGGAACGGTTCAGGATAATATTGGCTTGAGTAACCCGGAAGCCAGTAGTGACGAAATTATTCGGGCTGCTAAAATTGCAGCGGCACACGATTTTATTATGAGTCTTCCCAATGGTTACAATACCCCGGTGGGGGAAAGGGGAACAGCATTATCGGGGGGACAACGACAACGGGTGGCGATCGCGCGCACAGTGTTACAAAATCCTAAACTGTTAATTTTGGATGAAGCGACCAGTGCCTTAGACTATCAATCGGAACGCTCTGTGATTAATAACTTAATGGATGTGTTTCATGATCGCACGGTGTTTTTTATTACTCACCGTCTGAGTGCTGTCAAAAATGCGGATGCAATTATTATGATGGATCAAGGGTCTGTTGTTGAACAAGGAAACCATGATGAGTTAATTGCTCTGAAGGGACGTTATTACTGTCTGTATCAACAACAAGAAGCTCATTAATCAGTGATCAGTCAACAGTCAACAGCAATCAGTGAAAGAAATAAAATCAAGATTTTTAGGTGTTGAAAACAACTGTAACTGGTTCTTAACTCTTGCACTGATAACTGATAACTGATAACTGATAACTGATAACTGGTAACTGATAACTACTAACTGATTATGAAATCTGTATCACTGATTGATCAACCTGTTATTCTTGAGAAACCGGCAATGTGGTCTCATATGTTTCTCTGGATGATCATGTTGATAACGACTTCAACGGTTGTTTGGGCTTATTTTTCTCGGATTGAACAAACGGTTCCTGCTGTTGGGGAACTGGAATATAAAGAAGGTGCTAGAGAAATTCAAGCTCCGACGACGGGTGCGGTGGTAAGACTGCACGTTGAAAATGGCGATCGTGTGCAGAAAAACCAACCTCTTCTCACCTTCAGCCCTACAAACCCCAGTGCTGATATTAAGTCTTTGGCTAAATTACAAGGAACTCTGAAGGAGGAAAACCAATTTTATAATAGTATTATTCAGGGAAATGGCAGGGGAAATTTACCGGCTGAATGGGAAACAATGGTTAAAGATCGCGATGCCAGACTACAAGAAAATGAGGTTTTAACGGGTTTAATTAATGAACTTTATAATAATCAAGGTCGAGCCATTAACTATAGCCCTACTCAATCGGGTGTAGTGGCTAATTACCGGGCTGAATTTCAATCTCGTGTGTCTGCGGTTGAGGGACGAATTATTGAATTTAAAAGACAACTCGAACAAACGGAAAATTCGATTCGGGCAACACAAGAACAAGTTCAATATGCGACGAATCAAATTCGCTATTCTGAAGAACAATTAGACTTAGCGAAGGCTCAACTTAATAAGTCTCAAGAATCTTTGGATCTGAATCAATCAATTTTGGGTCAAATTGCTCCGTTGGTTGAAGAAGGGGCGATGTCTGACTTAAATAAAAAACGTCAGGAACAAGAAGTTTTGAAAAGTCAAAATGAATTTTTACGTCAGCAGGATCAAATCACAACCCGTCAAAGTGAAATTAATGCTCGTAAAAGTGACGTTGAGAAACAACAAGCTGAAATTAGACGATTAGAAGATGAGAAACAGAAGGTTTTAGCTTCTATTGATCGAACAGAACAAGAATTGCAAAATACAAAAGATGCGTGGGCAAAAGAACTGTATCTTCGGGTTGAAGAAAATAAAAAACAAATTGCTAGTATTGATTCTCAACTAAGCCGATATAAACTGGATAATGAAAAGCGCTTAGGAGATGTTAATGCTCAGTTGGAAAAAGTTGAAGAGCAGCGGGATACTCAAGTCTTACGTTCACCGGTGGCTGGGGTAATTTACGATTTACAGCCCTCAACGAAACAAGATTCTGAACTCGATATGAAAAAGGATGAAATTTGCAACTATGTCAATGAGCAAGTTTTAAAATCGGGCGATCCCAGGATGAAGCGTTGTAATGAAGCCTATTATGAAGCTCAACAAACGGAAAAGCTCATGCAAATTTTAGCTGATGATAAGGGGCTTGAAGCCACAATTTATATTAGAAATACTGATTTAGCTTTAGTGCTCAATGCTTTACGAGTGAAGCGAAAATTTTTACAGCCTTATGATGGTAAAACGGTGGCTGGAGAAGTGATTGAATGTAAAGCAGAGAAAGATTGTATTTGTCCAGAATCTCCAGAAGCTCGACAAGAAATTGGAGTGACGGATACAGATTGTATTCCAGTAGAAGTCTCGATTGATGCTTTCCCCAATGATCAATTTGGGATGGTTCCCGGACAGTTGAAATGGTTAAGCCAAGATGCGATTAAACCTGATCCAGAAAAGGGCCGTCAATATTTTACTTTTAAAGGAAAAGTGAAATTAGATAAGCAAAACTTTACCTTAGATGAACAAAAAAATATTAAGGTTGGTTTACAGTCAGGTATGTCAGTGAATACCAAAATTAATGTGGGTAAACGGTCTGTACTTGATATATTCTTAAACCGCTTTACGGGTCGAGTCAACAGTATTACAAACTTGAAGTAATTTAATCAGTTATCAGTTATCAGTTATCAGTTATTACTGTAAATCACCAATAGTTGGTAACTGATATTCTATTAAGCATATCAATTTCTGATTCGGAAATTGTTAAATCCTTGTAGTATGAGCGTCGTCGGATTCTATGGTTTAAATACTTAACAGCTTAATTGGTAACTAATGGCTAAAAACTCCTCCTTTTTTGTCGATTTTCCTACTACTATTTTAGGGCTGTTATATTTAATCCCGATTTTGGGAATTATTGGATTTATTATTAAGTTTGGAGTGAATGTTCCGTTTTATGATCAGTGGGTTGTACCCGCCTTATTTGAAAAAACAGCTACAGGAACATTAGAATTTAAAGATTTATTTGAACTTCATAATAACCATCGAATTTTATTTCCTCGTTTAATTTTTATTGTTTTAGGGTTTATTTCGAGTTGGAATATTAAATTAGAGCTTTTTTTTAGCTTAGGGTTAGCAATACTAACTTTTATTTTGTTATATAAACTTTCCGTTAACACCTCAAAAAATCAAAACTCTTTTTTTTACTTTACTAATTTATTAATAGCTTTAATCTTTTTCTCCTTAGCTCAATCTGAAAACTGGCTTTGGGGTTTTCAAATTGCTTTGTTTTTGATTAATTTATGTGTAATCTTAAGTTGTTTTGTTTTAACACAAGAGCAACGTAAACCTACTCAAAAATTATTAATTGCAGCGATTCCTTGTTTAATTGCTAGTTTTTCATCTGCACAGGGTTTAATGAGTTGGTTGGCTTTAATTCCTTCCATTACAGTCCTTACAAAGGAAGCCAACCTCAGAAAAAAATATTTAATATTCTGGTTAATACTCTTTACAATTTCAACTTTAATTTACTCATTGGGGTATACTCAAGAACCAAAAACAATCAATCTTTCACTTCTCGAAAAATTGTTCACTGCGAGTCACTTCTTTTTTAATTTAATGGCTGCACCTTTAACAAATTCTTATACTTTAAGCCTTGGGATCGGGTTAATAATTGTATTAAATTTTATAGGATTAGGATTTTACTGTTTCCAAAACCGAAAAGATCAATACTATTTACTTAAATCCTGTTCTCCTTGGTTTTCGATTGGAATATTTTCTATTTTATGTTCAATTTTAATAACATTAGGTCGTTATGATTATGGAGCGAATTATGCGATTGATGCTTCTCGATATACGACTCATTCTTTACTTTTAATTATTGCTGTGATTCAACTTTGGTTTATTGTTATTACTCAATCTAAAACTCTAAACAAAAATTATAGTCTGAAACTGATTTATAGTTTTATAGCGGGAATTTTAGTTTGTTTAATTGGGGTAAAATCAGAAATAGCGATCACTCAAGCACAAACAGATTTAATCAATAAACAACGGGGTAAAACCTGCTTAGAACTCATTAACTATTTAGAAGACTCTAATTTCTTCAAAATCCATCCTGATCGCTGTTTATTAAGATTAAGTAAAACAACCTGGTGGATTCAAGATGGTGTTAAAAAACTCCAGACAGTCCACCTGAGAAATTGGGAAAATAATATAATCTTTAAACCTGAATCAGAACAGCTTTATGGTTATATTGATTTCCCTTTTTCCCGTGATCAACCCTTAAAAATTAAACCTCAAGACTCTATTACTTTAAAGGGATGGGCAATTTTTCCCCAGACTCAAAATCAACCCCAACTTGTCTTTTTTTCTCAAGGAAATCAACAATCCTTCTTCGCCAATGCCAATGTCGGTTTAAATAGTCCAGATATTGTTCAGGTCTTACATTCCCCCCACTATAATTATGCACGATGGCAGGTGCAAATTTCTACTTTAGAGATGAGTCAGGGCGACTCTTCGACCTTGAGAAACATAACGATTAAAGCTTGGGTCTATAATCCTGATAGTCATGAATTTTTCCCGTTAAAGGGGGAAATTAAGATAATTGTTGAGAAAGACTAACCCGTTCTTAACCTTGAAGTGAATGTTAATTGAGTTTTCATTTCTGTAGCAATAATTTGGTACAATATTTAGTCGCTGACCACTGCTTAACCTGAACATGAATATTATTCCAACTTCAATTCCTGATGTTCTCATCATTGAACCCAAAGTCTTTGGGGATGAACGAGGCTTTTTCTTTGAAAGTTTTAACCATAAAGTCTTTGTTGAAAAGACTGGAGTTACCTCAGAATTTGTACAAGATAATCATTCTCGTTCTGTTAAAGGTGTTTTGCGAGGTTTGCATTATCAAATTCAACAAACACAAGGTAAATTATTGCGTGTTGTTGCGGGAGAAATTTTTGATGTCGCCGTCGATATGAGAAAATCTTCTGCAACTTTTGGACAGTGGGTAGGTTGCATTCTTAGCGCAGAAAATAAGCGACAATTTTGGGTTCCCCCAGGATTTGCTCATGGATTTTTAGTGATTTCAGATATTGCTGAAGTCTTATATAAAACCACAGATTATTATGCACCACAATACGAGCGTTCTTTACTGTGGAATGATCCTGATGTCGGAATTGATTGGCCTCTCAATGGAATCACACCAATTTTATCAGCAAAGGATCAAGAAGGTCAATCCTTAAAAACGGCGGAGTTCTTCTCATGAAAAAAATTTTATTGATTGGAAAAGATGGTCAACTCGGTCAAGAATTACAGCCTTTTCTGACTGCTATGGGGTCGTTGGTTTCTGTAGGACGGGATACTCTTGATTTATCTCAACCTCAAATTATTGAACAAATAATAGAGGAAATTCAACCGGAATGGGTGATTAATACTGCGGCTTATACGGCTGTGGATAAGGCGGAAAGTGAACCGGAATTAGCAATGAAAATTAATGGAATTTCCCCCGGTATTTTAGCAAAAGCTTGTCAACAATTAAATGCTAAATTAATTCACATTTCTACAGATTATGTCTTCGATGGAACTCAAAGTCATCCTTACATTGAAACTGATTCTACTCATCCCTTGGGTGTTTATGGTCAATCGAAATTAGCTGGAGAAATTGCAATTCAAGAAACCCAAGCTAAATTTGCAATTATTAGAACCGCTTGGGTTTATGGTGTGGGGGGAACCGGAAATTTTGTCAAAACTATGTTACGGTTGGGAAAAGAACGGGAAGAAATTCGCGTTGTTTGCGATCAAGTAGGAAGTCCAACTTGGACAGGAGATTTAGCACAATCGATTGTCCAATTAATGCCACTTTTAAATTCTGAAACCTACGGAATTTATCATTGTACAAATAGTGGAGTAACCAGTTGGTATGATTTTGCGATCGCTATTGTTGAAGAAGCAAAACTATTAGGTTTTCCCTTAAAAATTGAACGGGTAATTCCAATTACAACCCCCGAATATCCAACGCCAGCAAGTCGTCCAGCTTATTCGGTTTTAAGTGGAAAAAAATTAGCCAATCTTCTCGAAACTCATACTCCCCAATGGCGTCAGGGATTGCGTAAAATGTTACAAGAATTAAAACCGTAGAGACGTGCCACGATGCGTCTCTTTCTACAAAACAATCGATGAATTAATCAACTATTAACCCTTAACGATTAATTATGAAAGCGCTGATTCTATCTGGTGGAAAAGGAACAAGGTTACGCCCTTTGACGTACACAGGTGCAAAACAATTAGTTCCCGTTGCTAATAAACCAATTTTATGGTACGGAATTGAAGGAATTATAGCCGCTGGGATTACAGAAATTGGCATTATTATTAGTCCAGAAACCGGAGAAGAAGTTAAAAATTTAACCGGTAATGGCGATTACTTTGGAGCCAAAATTACCTATATTTTACAAGAACAACCCGCCGGATTAGCTCATGCTGTTAAAGTCGCTCAACCGTTTTTAGGAGATTCTCCTTTTATTATGTATTTGGGAGATAACTTAATTGAAAGCCAACTTAATCAGTTTGTAGAACGCTTTAAACAGCAACAACTAGATGGGTTAATTTTATTAAGAAGTGTGCCTAATCCCACTGCCTTTGGGGTCGCTGTTGTTGATGATCAAGGACGAGTTTTACAGTTAGTCGAAAAACCCAAAGTTCCCCCTTCAAATTTGGCCTTGGTGGGAGTTTATTTTTTTGATAAAACTATTCATGAAGCGATCTCTCAAATTCAGCCTTCAGCACGGGGAGAACTGGAAATTACAGATGCGATTCAACAACTGATTAATAACCAGAAAAAAGTTGAAGCTTGTACCCTAGAAGGATGGTGGTTAGATACAGGTAAAAAAGATGATTTACTCAGCGCAAACCAAATTATTTTAGATTCTTGTATTATCTACGATGTTCAAGGAGAAGTAGACGAAAATAGTCATATTTTAGGACGAGTTAAAGTGGGTAAAGGGACAAAATTAGTCAACTGTAGTGTCCGGGGGCCAGTCATTATTGGGGAAAATTGCTATTTAGAAAATTGCTTTATTGGCCCTTATAGCAGTGTAGCCAATAAAGTCACTTTAATTGATGCAGAAATCGAGCATAGTGTCATTTTGAGTGAAGCTAAAATTATTGGGATTAATCAACGCATTGTGGATACAGTTATTGGTCGTCGGGCTACTTTAAGTACCGCACCTCAACGACCGAAAGCACTACGGTTTATGATTGGAGATGATAGTCAAATTGAATTAGCGTGATTTACTGGATAACGGTTAATTATTACTCCACCGAACTGATTCAACGATTAATTGATTCAATTGTTGTAGAGACGTTCCATGGAATTGTAGAGACGCGCCATGGCACGTCTCTACAGGGAATTAATTATCAAATTATTATTATTAATAATTCTCCCGATGATCATTCAATTTATCAGTTAAAATCTCCCTCTATTTTGATATTGGATTCCCCGGAAAACATTGGGTTTGGTCGAGCTTGCAATATTGGGTTAAATTCGGTTTATCAACAAGATCCTCAAGCACTGGTGTGGTTAATTAATCCTGATGCTTATCTCTCTAAAAATGCTCTATCTCAAGCCGTTGACTTCTTTGAACGTTACCCAGAATTATCGATTTTAGGAACAGTTATTTATAAATCTACTGGAGAATTAGAGTTTACTAGGGGAGAGTTTAACCCAAAAATTGGTAAAATTATTGTTAGTAATACAGTCTCAGAGTCTTTGCAAAATCAACCTTACCAGCTAACCGAATGGGTATCGGGATGCAGTTTATTAATTAATTTGAAAAACTTTAATCAATGTCCTCAGTTTGATCCGAACTATTTTCTTTATTATGAAGATTTTGACTTCTGTTTACGGTATCGAAACCAAGGACATCAAATTGGCATTACTTCAAAAATTAAAGTATTTCATGAGACTTCATCCATTACCCACAGAAATCCTACTCTTAAAATTAAGTACAGCATTTACAGTTACCTCCTTAGCCTCAACAAACATACCTCAAAAAGCGTGTTGTTTTACTGGTTATTACGAATTAGTTTTGTTTCCCTAATAACACTGCTAATTACTCCTCAAAAGTCTCAATCTAAACTTAAAGGAGTGATCCGTTTTATAGTTAGGCATTGTTTAAGAATAACGCAGTTGCAGTAACAAACGATGATTGTTTACAGGAGGCTTAATTTTATGAATACAAGATGGATCTTGAATAAAGCCAAATCCTGCATTTCCTAAGATTATTCGTTCTTGCTGACGACTATAATAACGATACACAAGATCATCAGGGTGTCTTCCCGAAAACAACAATGCTAACGGTTTATGAAGATGGGATTTTTCAATCATAATATGGGGGCCAGAATATTCATCCTGTACAGCAGTAATGTAGAAATAAACTGTCATAAAATTATATCCGGCAATATCATAATGATAATAGGTAGGAGGATAAATCTTTTGAATTTCAGTTTCCGGCAAATTAGAAGCAATACTCCAGGTTAAATGGGCTGTAATTCGATTAGGTCGATACTGAAGATATCGATGTACAATTTCTAACAAAATAGGGTCATGAATTAGTTGTTTAATCGCCGGACAATTTGAAGGTTCATCCACTAAAGCACGCACAACAGAATGTCCATCAGGTAAAGATCCTTGATGAACTTGATCAATCCAAAACCGATGTGGATATTTTGGTTCAGTACAGGAAGTTTGGCAAGCATAATCAAAAATTTCTTTCACGATTTCAAGAGGTAATTGAAGATTCAAGCTAACTGCTGTTTCTCGAATTTCCGCTAGACAAGTTTCAATATCAAATCCCGAAAACCAAGAAAAACTATTTATATCATAAACTTGGGGAGAAAGAAAATTTTGAAAATGCTGCTTTACTTTTTGAATTTGGCTATATATTTGTCGCATCCATAAAAAACGACTAATACCATACAAGCGATTGTTGTATAACTGATCTGGAGTTCGTTTTACAGGGTTTAATGACACCATAGAAGGTGATGTGTGATCAATCATAATGAATTTAAGGGGATTTAGTAAACAAAAAACAACCAAAATGAAGATTGAACCTTGAAACTATAATTTGCTGTCTGACAGAAATGCAGCAAATATTGAATAGATTAAGATTTTGACTATATTCTTCTGGATTAATAGATGAAATCAGGAAGATGAGTTGATTTTAGCAGCGTCATCATCATGGGTGAAAAATCTTCATTGTTTTAGGGTCTTAAAAGGGATATTAAAGCGGATGTTTGCAATGGTGAAAGATATTGTAATCCAATGAGCCTTAAAAAAAAGGTATAATAAATCAATAAATCTTGTAAATTCCACCCTAAATCAATGACTCATTCGTTGCTGATTAATTTATCATTTTTAATTCCTGAACCTACAGGAATATCTGTTTATGCAAGTCATATTTTACCTGCTTTAAAGCCCCTTAAACTCCTATTATTAGTTTCTCAAGAAAAACCGGGTTATTCTTGCTATTCTGTTCCGAATAATATGACTCCTGACCAAGGAACAAAAGGACATCTGAGACGGTTACTTTGGACACAGTTTAAACTTCCTCAAATTTATCAACAATTAAAGGGAAATTTGATATTTTCTCCTATTCCAGAAGCCCCGTTATATTGTGGGTGTCGGTCGATTGTCATGGCTCATGATTTAATTCCGTTACGGTTTCCGAGGCGAGGATCTCGGTTAACTGCTTATTTTAAATATTATATTCCCCTTGTATTATCCCAAGCCGAACATATTGTCTGTAATTCTATCTCAACGGCTCAAGATTTAGTTAATTTTTTTGACATTCCTGAACAAAAAATAACACCTATTCCCCTCGCATATAATCCGCAGAGATTTCAATTTTTAGATTTGCCAACTCGTAATTATTTCCTTTATATTGGTCGTCATGATGCTTATAAAAATCTATCTCGATTAATTAATGCTTTTTCTAAGTTAAAACATTTATCCGAATATGAATTATGGTTCGCTGGCCCAACGGATGAAACCTATACACCTGAACTCAAAAAGCAGGTTCAAGACTTAGAATTAACTCAACAGGTGAAGTTTTTAAATTATGTTCCTTTTGAACAATTAATACCCATGATTAATCAAGCCATTGCTGTTGTTTTTCCTAGTCTTTGGGAAGGGTTTGGTTTCCCGGTTTTAGAAGCAATGGCTTGTGGGACTCCTGTGATTACTTCTAACCTTTCTTCTTTACCTGAAGTGGGGGGAAATGCAGCATTATATGTTAATCCTTATCAAGTAGAAGAAATTACAGAAGCGATGGAAACTCTAGCAAATAATACAGAAATGCGATCGCATTTAAGACAATTAGGATTAGAACAAGTTAAACAATTTAGTTGGGAAAAAACAGGACAAAAAACAGCAAAAGTGATTCAACAATATTTATAATATCTCTCGTTGCTAGGTTCAACCTAGCAATACCACTTTGCAGGCTCCGCCTGTTCTTAAGAGGAGACAGAGCCTTGGTTTCCAGTTCCTAGGTAGAACCAGAGAAAAAGATTATAAACTATTGCTAGAAACAGGAGTAGTAGGGATATCAGGAATACCAGGGATATCAGGAATACTAGGGATATCAGGAATTACATTTGTAGTTGTTCCCCCAAAACTAGCAGCCGTCAAATTACTAACAGAAATATTATTAATTTGGGCTAATTGTTCTCCTGTGCTTTGAACAATAACTAGGGTATTTACTGATGAGGGTTGCAACAGAATATCATTAAATGTCACGCCGTCAGGCAGTTTAATAATATCAATGTTATTTTCAAAATCAGTAATTACATCTAAACCGCCATCTGTAACTAAAACAAAGGTATCTTTTCCCGTTCCTCCTGTCAATGTATCATTATCTTTGTCTCCTGAAAGAATATCATCTCCGGCATCTCCAAACAATTGATCACTATTTTTTCCCCCATATAAACTATCGTTACCTTCTCCTCCTCTAACAATATCTTGATCTAAATCTCCTGCTAAGAAATCATTCCCACTTCCTCCATCGAGAATATCATCTTGTTTGCCACCTCTAAGGGTATCACTTCCTCCATTTCCAATTAAGGAATCTAAACCCGTATTTCCATTAATAAATTCACTATTTTCTGAACCGATAACAGTATCATTTCCATCCAGAGCTAATACACCACCAGGGTAATTGTTTAGTTGTCCAGAAGATAGAATAATTGATTCTGCGGTGTTATCTCCAACTAGGAAAGATATACCGTTTTGATTGCTTGGTTGTAGTGCCATAGTTATTCAACATTAAAACAAAATTTTTTCAATTTATTGTAGAGTGAGCCATGCCAAACTTATGTTAAATGACATAAGTAGAGTTCCTCTTATTTTTTTTAACTAATACGCAACAAGAGCACCATTGTCTAATCGAAAAGAACTATCGATAGACCATGTATTAGATGATTTTTCACCACTTAATGTAGCTTCATATTCATTGTAATTAAACCAATTATCTTCAACAGACCAAGGTTTATCATTCCCATTCATTCGATCTAAGCTAAAAAGTTTTCCAAAAGTTGGAAATTCTTTATTTATTAAACTTGCAAAAAAGCCCATGACATCATTGTGTTGATCGTTAGTTCCTGTAAGGTTAATGGCAAAAGACTCATCGGCTGTTTTAGCTACATAATCATTCCCAAGCAGACTACTTTTGAATGCCCAAGACCACTCTGAAACATCCTCAAATTTACCAGCAGGACTGTATCCAGCTAGATCACTAGCTGGATCTAAAGCAACAAATTTATTTACACCTCCTAATCGATTTGCAATTTCCCATCCCACATAAGAACCAAAGCTCTGACCGACTATATTGATGTTGTCCTTAGATATTCCCCATTCATTCAACTTGTTTTTTACAACTTCTGCTACATTTGGAATCCAACCAGCAACATCGGGAATCCACTTTCCATTATCTTTGGTAATTTCACTCCAATCAACCATAAGGACTTGATCATTTTGTTGGTATCCGTCAATTGATTGAGGTAATCCTTGATCTGCTACGTTCCCTGGATCATGCCCAAATCCATGAATAACTAACCATGTTGGTCGGTTTTGAATATCAGATGAGCCATCAAAACGTTGTATAGTAATTGGATATGATTCTGAGCCTTTAGTAACGGTTGCTGAATTAGATATTGTTGTTGCTGAATCAGGTATTGTCGGCTCCCAAGAAATATCAACACTAGCATTACCTGTTACATCATAAGACCAAAAATCAACCCGATAAGTACCAGTTTGATCAGGGGTAAAGTTATACTCTTTGGCTTGCGGGTTATTATCGTCATACTGCTGCCATAAGTATTTGTTTTGTACTGTGTCATAAGGTGTAATAACACCGTTTAGTGTCAACTTTTGATCTTTAGGTCGAGCGGTTACTATAATTCCGTTATCTGCATTAACTGTAAATTTGTAAGTCTTTCCGGCTTCAAAATCAGCGTATGCAGCACCCTGCACAGCAAAATAGTCAGAGTTATTACCATCAGAAATGTTACTATCGTCAAAAGGAGATCCAAGACCCCAATTAATATAAATACCGTCCTTACCATCGGGTCGATTCCCCTTTTGAATCGTGTTACCATTTGGTTGATACCAAAAATCAGATTCCTTGTTCCTCCAGTCATCATAACGCCAAACGTTCCAGTCGGATTGCAGATTCATTTCGAGAACAACATTTTCTCCATCCAGTATCACAACAGCCGCATCATCATCAGTCTTTAACGTTTGAATTTGTTCAGGACTTAATACTTTACCTTGAACAATATTGCTAAAAATTTCGCCTTCATCCCCAAGAGAATCGCTAGAATTAAGTCGAGGATCAATAGAATGTCCAATTTCTTCTAAAACTACGCTGACAGCCTGATTAACGTTGCTACCTGTCAAAATATCTTTAGCTAGGTAAATTTGATTTGTAGCCTCTGCAAACCCGCCAGAAGACCCATTAATATCGGCTGAAGCGACAATTTTAATCGGGGCAAGGGTGCTAAAATTTCCTGTAAGCCATTCTGTGGCTAAGGTTTGTGCCTTCTGGATATCCCAAGTGTCGCCAAAAGGGAGCTTCAGTTGTTCAACGAAAGTGGGATCACTCGCAAACAGTTGGAGTTGCTGATAGACTTTGGGCATCACCTGTTCTGCTAAAAAAGCGTTAGTCTCCGCTAAAGATGTGATAGCGTTGGCTGATGTAGGGTTAGGATTAACTTCAAACATGGTAGATTCTCTGGCTAGGTAAAAACTAATCAAACGTTCAAAATTGAAATGTATTATTTCTGCTATCGATGGCTAAGTAGCGACTTTTACGCCAAACCTCAGTATGGGTTACAAAAGTTTACGTTCTGATTGGATCAACTCATATCTTTTCCGTCCTAAAAACTGCCTATTCATAGGGAATTGGCTTTTAGTTTTAGGGTTTTCTCGATCATTAATGTTTTAGCGGGTTAGTTTTAGAATATACCCGTCTAAACTATGACACAACTAATAAAAGCTAGTATTTTACGCTATGCTTACGTTAGTCAAATCATCCAGATCAACCATGAATACTAAAGATGAGATGTTTTCTGAGGCTAGTAACTTTTGGGATTTACAAAAACTGTATCAAGACCTAGAAGCAGTAAAACGGCTATTGTCCCCACGTTCTCGACAGGGGTTAACTGAAACGGAAAAACTTTATCTGAGGGGACTATTGTGTGGTTATAGTCCGGCCGAAATTGCTAAAAAACTATTTCAAAGTCCTAAAAGCGTGGAAGTTTACCTTTGTAAAACGTTATATCCTTATTTAAAAAATCTTTTAGATGTTCCCTCTGAAGTTGGAAATTGGCGTAATATTTGTAACTGGTTAAATGATGCAGGTTATAAAAAGTTATCTTCAGGAGAAAACTTATTCAATAATTCATTACCTCAAGAAGCTTTGGTTAAAATAATAGGAATTAATATACATAAAGAAAATACTATTTCAATTGATATTAACCTTCAACTTCATTTCCCCTCGAATCTAAAGGGTGATGAATCTAAAAATAATATTGATGAATAATAAGCGGTTAATGAGGAGGTTATCAATTACTGGGGATTAAGCCCTGAAGGGCTTACTACGTTTAAAAAGTCCGATTTCAATTTACTAGAAACTGGATGTTTTCAATTTTCATGTTTCATCTCCAAATTCTTCAAACAAAGCTTTTAAATCTCTTCTTCCATAAGCTACACGGACAATATCAATTCCATCTTTACGGGGATAATAAAACACAATATAGTCATCAACAATGAAGCCACGCAGATCAGATCCAATCCAAGAATAGTCTTTACCCATATTGGGAAAACTAGAGACTAACTTACATTTTTGTCGAATAGTATCAAACAGTTTACTGGCAGCTTTAACATTAGTTTGACCAATAAATTCACAAATTTCATTGATGTCTTTAACTGCCAGTTCTGAGAAAAAGTAACTACCCATCTTTAACGTTCTTCCATAGAATTTAACTTTTCTTGTAATTGTTGAAAAACTAATTCACCATCAACGACTTTTCCTTCACGAATTTGCTGTGTTCCCTCAGCAATTTTTTGCCTGAGTTCAATCAGTTGCTTTTCTCTTTGATCATGTTGATCTAAAAGTTGAAAGGCTACAGTTAATAAATCATCCACACTTTTATATTTACCTTGTTGTAATTTTTCAAGAATAAATTTTTCTTGATCTGGCTTGATTGCAATCTGCATTTTTATCTCCTTGTCTTTAAAATTAATTGATAACAACTAGCAAGGTTAGATTCTCAATTTTGAGTTTTGGATTAAATCACCTAACAGATATATTAACATAAATATCAAAAACCGTAGTAAGCCCTTCAGGGCTTTCTCCATTAAAGTAATCCCAAATTTTAATAAAAATTATTTGAAATCCCTAAATGTTTGCTACAAATTCCCCCCTGTAGAGACGTTGCATACAACGTCTCTACAGGCGGTTAGAGGGGTTCATCTTTAGCAATTATATAAGGTTTCATATTATTTGAAAGAGTGGGAAGCAAGCCCAAAAACGGAGGTTAGAGGATAATTTCTAAATTAAAACTCTTTCCAATTTGAGTGAGTTGATTGTTTTGAGTGTCATAACTCCAGACTTTCATCTGATGGTTTCCTGGGGGTAAAATTGCTGTAGGAACTCGAATCATCCAGCCTGATTTTTCATATTTGGGATTAGATAAAACTTGAACTACATCGGGTCTAGGAATATTGACTTGACCGACAGCAATTAATTGATTGTTTTCTCCTAAACTTAAATAAACTGCATCCGCAGGTTTTGATTGTTTAGGAAGAATTGACCACCCACTAAGGGATAAATCATCGCGTTGATGAATGGGTTGAGTGGGAATAGATTCTATATTACCATTTAACGTTTGAGTTTGAGTAAATTTTAACGGTTGATTATTGCGTTTCCAAAACCAATGAGATTGAATGGTTTTATAAGGTTTATAGGTGGTTAAAACGTTTTGATAAATTAAAGAAGCGGATTCAGATTTTAAAATGAGATCCCAAGGATTTTGATACCATAATTCATTGGTTAATAATATAATATTGGGTTTTATTTCGTTTAATTCTTGAATGACTTGCTGTTGTGCAACAGTCGGTTTAGCATAGAGAACATAACCGTATTTAGAACAGGAAGGTTTATTAAATAAATAATACCATAATCCTTCAGAAGTTAAGGTATAAAAGCAAGATTGTTGATCAATTTCAGGTTTGAGAGTTTTCCACGCTTCTAAATAATCTGGTTTTAACAGTTTTTGATCAGAAGTTGATAAAGCGTCAGGAAGTTGAGTGAATTTTTCCATCCCCTTAACCAGATTAAAACTGGGTTCTGTTAAGATAATTATAGTCAAAATCAGAAGCATTAATATCTGTTCAATGGGAGTTATATTAAATTGAGATAACTGCGATTCTATTTTGTTTTTATAGCCTATATAAATTAGATAAAATGCTAAAAAAGCCGTTATTAATGCACCATGATAGGCGTGTCCTATATCGCTTCTATCGAGAGTAATTCTCATGTAAACGGATGCAGCAGTTAGGAGTAAAATAATCAGATAATTGTTTTGGATAAAAGAACGAAATTTAAACTCATGATTTTTGAAGTCTAAGAGGAGATAAACTAAAACCGCACTTTGAACAAACATCGATAACCAGAAATTCTGTGAAGTCCAAGTGAGTTCTAAGGGAGGAAGGGGAATAAAGGAAATATAGCGTCCGTATTTTCCCCAATATAAAACTTGAGAGATAATAGCATTAATTTGATCAAAACCTAAGAGGATTAAACTAAGGATAGAAACAAGAATAATTCCAACGAGTGAACCTCTGAACCATAAAATAGTTGTTTTTTTAGGTAAAAATAATGATAAAATAGAAGCACATAAATAAACCGCTATAAAATATATTGCTCGATCATAAATATAGAAAAAACTACTGGGAATTGATGCTCCAATTAAAACCGATAACCATTGTGCTTGGTTTGTTCGCGTTTCAGCTATTCTAAAAAACCGTAAGGTTAAGGCTAATTGAATAATAAAACTGGTTCCTCTGCGTCCATCGAATTTATAAAAAATTCCATCGAAAACACAAAATAAAATACAGGATATCAAAAATATTTTTAATCTATTTTTATGAATGTTAGCTAAATTAATTAATTCCCACAATATCCAAAAATAGCCTAAACAGGTGATCACATTTTCTAAGTTAACAAATAACCGAGTTAAAGCGATTCCATTATCTTGAGTGGCGAGATTTGTAGCTAACCAACTGGGAAGAACATCAACGCCATACCCATGAATTAAAATAGTATTGATAAAGGGTTTTGGAAGTTGTAGAAAGTTAGGTAAAAAGCCTAAAAATTCTCCTTCATGAAACGAATCCTTTAAGGTTGAATTAATTCTAAATTGGTTAAAAGGAGTATTAATTAACCAAGTCAGGAGTAAAATAGAACTGACTCCTATCCAAGTATAACGATGGTTAATAACCTCTAAAATTGCTGTTATTGGTTTTTGCTTGAGGTTTAAAACCAAAGTAGCAATTAAGGGGGGAGTCAGAAGTAAAATAATATATTTGAGATAGTCTGTATAGGGACTAATATTCTCAATACTGGCTAAAGAAATTACCCCAGTTTGATTATTTCCAAAAGGGATTTTAATGGAATTGACCCAAGGAACTAGAATTAACCAAGTCGCTAAAGTAATCACGAAAATAGCGGTTAAATTAACCTTAGCTTGTTGTTTTTGTTCAGACATTGTTAATTAAGATTGCAGTTCAGAAACTTGATTAGATGATTGATTTTGGGATGAAAAGGAATACAATTTATGTCCGGTAAAACTAATCATAGCGACACAAGCAGCACTCGCTAAACGAGATAGGGTTGGATGCCAACCTAATTCATTTATTAACAGTTGTAATAGCCCTAAATTAGCTAATAAACTATTTAAAGCAACCGTCGCAAACACGCCATATTGGACAAACCAATTTTTCCAATACACTCCAAATACAAACCGACGACTTAACCAAAAGTTGGTACTTAATCCCAAAAAATAACTAATTCCTAATGCAAAAACATACCATAATCCCGACTGGATGAGAATCGAAAAAACGAGAACATCAACAACCGTAGCCGCGCCGCCTGTGAATAAATAGCCGCCAAATTCTCGTAAAGTTTTTAAGGTTTGACGACGACGGGATAGGCGAGTATTGGTTGCTGCGGTTGTGGCGGCTTCTGCATGAGCTTCTTCCACATATTCACTATCACTATTAACATTCCAGAGGTTATGTTTACCGGGAGTTACAACGTTCTCCGCCGCAAAAATTCCCATTAATAAACTATGGTCTTGATTATTATACTTAAAAGCACCATAGCGTCCCACTAATTGCAAGTTTTGAAAGGTTTGTAAATAGCCTTGAATTTCTGATAAAGCAGACTGGTAATTTCCAGCATAAATAGGATAAGTTCGAGGTAAACGAACAATAAAGCCATCAGAAATTGCTTGATTTTTTAATAATCCAATTTTCCTTAATTCTTTTTCGGCTAATATTCGCAGTTCATCTTCTGGACATTGCCATAAATCATCGCCAAAATTACACCAATATTCACAACACAGGGGGGTTTGTTGAGTATTGGCTAACATTTCTGGCGACCAGTTAGCAAAATTTGTGACTCGTCCAACTTGAACTCTGGGGTCATTAATATATAACCAATTATCAGGAAAAAGATTTCCACCTTCTACCATTAAATACACTAAAATTGTATTTCTAAATTTAAGCGACTTAGCAGCCTCGATAACTTTTTCAGGGGGGGAAGATTGCAGTTGCTGAATAAAATGTGTCAGAGGAATAGAAGAAATCACACCCCCACAAGCAACGGTGTTTTCCTCCTTGGTGATGCGGTTTCTGAGGGTAATATGGGTGACTTGGGAATTTTGATGATGAACTTGAATAACTTCTGTATTTAATAAAATGGGTTGTTGATGTTGTTGTAAATAGTCGGCAATTTTTTCATACAGTTGACCCGAACCTAAACGGGGAAATTGAAACTGGTCTATGAGATTTTTAACTTTTCCATCATTGCCTAAAATAGCATTTTTAATCGCTTTTGATAAGGATAAACCTTTAATTCGTTGTGCAGCCCAATCTGCACTAATTTCTGTACAGGGAATTCCCCATAATTTCTCGGTGTAACCTTCAAAAAATATCTCAGATAGGCGTTTTCCAAATTTATTTTCAACCCATTCTGCAAAGTTATTAGTTTGAGATTTAGGAAATAATCGAACAGCTAAATAGGAGATAATAATTCTGAAAGTTTCAACTAATCCTAATGCAGATAAAACTTGTTTGGCTTTTAAGGGATAACTAAAATATTTTTCCCCATAATAAATCCGAGTCAGACGATTAACCGTAACTTGTTCATCTCCTAAAACCTCATCCCAAAGTTGCAAAACCGGAGCAATTTTTGTATAAAATCGATGGGGGCCGTAATCTAAGATAAAGCCTTGATATTCTATACTTTTAGCTAATCCTCCCACTTGACTATCACGTTCAACGACAACAACGGATTGACCTTGTTTTGTTAATGTATAAGCCGCTGCGAGTCCGGCTGGGCCAGCACCTAAAATATAAATGGGTTCCATCACACCTAATATTATCGTTGGATAAATTGTCTCTATCATACAAGATTAGTTCGATAGTTTAACAAACTGACCCGATGAATACAACAATAAATCCTGAAAACGGCTAGGATTGTTCAAATTTAGGGTGTAGGATTGGGGTTGTACATTGTTGATGTGATAATCTTGAGTGACGACTGTATTTTTGGGCGTGAGAAAAAATGTGGTTTGGGGATTGGATAATTGAAATTGATATTGATTGAGTTGGGGAGAATTAACAAGAATTTTGTCAGTGGGTTCTAGCAGCGTATTCATCATAACCAATAAAATGTTATCGGTATAGAATCTAACTTTTTCAAAGGGTTTATCGGTTGGTTTTTGCTCAAATTGAACGTTAAAGCGATTCTCAGGATCAAAAAGATAAAGACCTTGAATTAATCCGGTTCTGTATACATAAGCTCCTCTATAGTTATCGGGAACACTGGTAATTATAGGTGATTCTATAGGAATTTTTTGCAAACTAGATAATAAACTTTGAGAGAGTTCGCCTGCAAATTTCCAGTTTTGGTTAATAGAATGCAGGGATAATCCTAAACTGACTAATATAATCGAGGATAGAATTAAAGTCAGTTGAAAATTACTCACTAAAATTGTGATCACTAAGGCGATATAAATAGAGGTGAAACTAGAAGCCCAATATAAATAACGTTCTCCTTGGGTATCAAAGGGAGAGACAGAAACATTAATAGCGGGTAAAACACAAATCCAAAATCCGACAATGAGTAAAATTAAGGTTTGAGGAATTTGAGAGTTTAGTTGATGTTTATAATAACTTAAAAGGAAAACCAATAAAGAAATTAAAATAATGCCTATAAAATCTATAATCCAGACGGTAAAACTAGAAGCGTTAAATTGAGGAGGTAAAAAGCTACGAGGGGGATAAATAATTAAATTGTATAAAATTTGAATGGGATTAAACTGAAGATGAATACCTTTTCCATATCCCCCGATAAAGGTTCCTAACTTTAGATATCGGCAAACAAAATAAAACCCTAAGAATATTACATAAAATGAAACGATTGTCAAGAGTTTATTCAAAGTTCGAGGTTTTTCTTGTAAATATTGGTAGAGTTCATAGGCTAAAATTAACCCTGGAAAACTGACAATTGATTCCTTACACAATAACGCGGCTAAAAAGGCGGCTAAAGATATCCATAATTGTAAGGGTTGATAAAATTGTTTAAAGGTTAAATAAGTTGAAAAGGACAATAAGGCAAAAAACGTAGCAATAACATCCGTCCGAGCAGAAATCCAAGAAACAGCTTCTGAATGGGAAGGTAATAATAGAAAAATAAATCCAGCAAAATACGGAATAAATCGTTTTAATTTTAATTCTAATCTTAAATTTAAACTTAATAAATAGGTGATTCTTCCCACCAAAAAAGAATTTCCTAAATGAAAGCCAAAATTAGTGAGATGGTAGCCAAAAGCATTTAACCCCCAAATTTGATAATCTAAAAAACTAATTAATCCCAATAAAGGTCTAAAAAATAACGATTGACCGTGTTGTTGATTCATCCATAATCCCAACGGCCCTAATTTAGACAATAAGGCAATTAAAACAAAATCATCTGAGAGAAAAAAACTATTAAAAATGTTAGAATAAGCCATCACCCCCGTTAGGGTAATAATTCCCATTAAAATCATTGAATAACGATAGACTTTAGAGAAAGATTTTGTCTTCATTACCGTGCTAAAATTTAGGCAAGCCTATTTGAGGTAGGTTTATTTAGTATCGAGTTTGGAGGTGTTCCTGTCAAGCCATTAATCTGTCTAACACTATTGAAACGTTTGGTAAAATATAAATTTTCAACGCATAGTATTAAATGAGTGAATTTTTTACCTCGTCATTGTACATATCTTTGGCTAAAAGACTTCACCTCCGTTTCTGACGTGCTATGCTCCACAAAGAGTGTGTGAATATATTTAAGAAGAGTGAATTTTATGGTCGCAATACCCCCTCAAACCCAGAACTTAAGTTCTTTCCAAAAAGAAGTCAACACCGCCCAACCTCGAACCATATCTCATTTCGGCTTTACCGATCAAGTTGGGGAACTCCCCAGCACCCCCCTATTTGGAACCGATGGTATCCGGGGACGGGTTGGAGGACTCCTGAGTGCCCCTCTGGCTTTACAAGTGGGCTTCTGGGCGGGTCAAGTTTTACGACAACAAGCCCAGCATCCCGGCCCGGTCATTTTAGGCCAAGATACCCGCACCTCTGGCAATATGTTAGCAATGGCCCTTTCTGCCGGATTAATTGCAGCCGGGTTAGAAGTCTGGCACATTGGAGTTTGTCCCACACCGGGAGTCGCTTATTTAACCTCCCAGTCTGAAGCCCTGGGTGGAGTGATGATTTCCGCCAGCCACAACCCCCCAGAAGACAACGGAATTAAATTTTTTGGAAAAGATGGTACAAAACTATCCACCGCCCTACAACAGCAAATAGAAGCCGGAATTAGAGGAAATGCCGATTTTCCGATTGTTTATAGTGACTGCGGCCAGCACTATTACCGTCCAGAACTGATTCAACAGTATGCCCAATCTCTACATGGGCCGTTACTCCCCCTCACCAATTTACACCGAATGCGGGTGGTTTTAGATTTAGCTTGGGGCGCCGCCGTTCCCCTCGCCGCCCAAGTATTCACAGAAATGGGGGCTGAGGTGATTTGTCTCCATGATCAACCCAATGGCCATCAAATTAACGTTAATTGTGGGTCTACCCATTTACAACAGCTACAACAAGCAGTTTTAGAATATAATGCCGATATTGGATTTGCCTTTGATGGAGATGCAGATCGAGTTTTAGCGGTTGATGGTCAAGGGCGGGCTGTTGATGGAGATTATATTCTGTATTTTTGGGGCCAAACCCTCAGCCAAGCCGAACAACTCCCCGACAATTTAATTATTTCAACGGTAATGGCTAACCTCGGTTTTGAACGAGCTTGGCAACAGTTCGGGGGCCAATTGATTCGTACCCCCGTCGGCGACCAACACGTTCACGCTGAAATGAAACGCACCGGGGCGATGTTAGGGGGTGAACAGTCGGGACATATTCTCTGTCACCATTATGGAATTAGTGGGGATGGGTTACTGACGGCTTTACATTTAGCAGCCTTAGTCAAACGTTCCGGTCAATCTTTAGCAGAATTAGTCAATCAAAGTTTCCAAACCTATCCCCAACTGTTAAAAAATATCCGAGTTGAAGATGTGTATCAACGCCGTCATTGGCAAGAGTGTGAACCATTGATGAAAACCATTGAAACCGCAGAAGCTGCGATGGGAAATCAAGGCAGAATTTTGGTTCGTGCATCAGGAACAGAACCCCTGATTAGAGTTATGGTAGAAGCAAAGAGTGCAGATTTAGCCGACTATTGGGCAAATCAGTTAGTATTAGTCGTTCAGCAACATTTAGCCGTTTAACGTTTTTTAAATACAGACTTTATCGCTGGTCAGGAAGAGTTCGATTATCGCACCATCCGCCAGCGATTTCGTTTGTTGTTTTTCCACAGCCCCTTAAAACTTGATCTATAATGAAGGCTAAATTTATAGCATCTATTTTTTTAATCCCTAACAAATAACTTCTGACTCCTAACTCTTAACTCCAATGGTTACAAAAGCCAAAAAAAAGCGAAAGAAGGTTAAAAAAAAAGCTAAAGCCAAAAAACCTACATTAAGTAAACAAGAAATTAAACTTCGCCAAAAGCAACGAGTAAAAGCGATTCAAAAAGTTATTTCTTCATCATCAGGAATTATCACAACGGCTGTTGTTGTGGGAGCGATTTTATTTGTGGTTGCTGGCCCTAAATTAGCGATCGCCGGGGGAGGAGGAATTTTAGTGGTTTCCCTATCCTATCTTTACCCAGATATGGCATTATGGGGATTTTTAATTTACCTCCCCTTTAATGGCACAGTTACCTATTGGATTGGGGGAGGAAGCCCCATTTTTCAACTCGCTAAAGATGGCTTTTATTTTCCAGCCTTATTTGCCAAATATAAGGAATGGAAACGCAAAGGAATGCCCATGATTGTTCCTAAAGCCTTAAAGCAACCTTTGATGGTACTTCTTGCCATCTGTGGTTTAACGTTACTCTTAGTTAATGGATTACAACAACTCAAACCCGAAGGCGGCGACAAACCCATTTTGCTCGGACTTATGGGGTTAAAATCCTTTATTGGATACTTGCCATTAATTACCTGTTCTTACTACCAAATTAAAGGAAAAAAAGAACTCTTATTTTTAACTCGTTTAACCTTGGTTTTAGCCATCATTTGTTGTGTTTTAGGAGTCATTCAATATCAAATGCTGGCTAGTGGTCGTTGTAAAGGAACCGGTGACCTCACCGGAGATGATTTATTTAAAGCTACCATTGATGCTAAATGTTTTGTGGGCGGATCTTTAGTCTTTAGTCCCTCCCAAAATATGATTCGTTTACCGGGAACTTTTGTGGCACCTTGGCAATGGGCTTGGTTTTTAATTGCTAATGCTTTTTTTACCTTTGCGAGTGCTTTTAGTGATCCATCTCCCCTCTGGCGAACAATGGGTTTAGTCGGAATGGCACTGGTATTTGTAAATGCTGTGATTTCCGGTCAACGAATTGCCTTAGCGTTAGTTCCCGTTGTCACCATTATTCTATTAGTTTTAACTGGACAAGTTGCCAACTTAAAACGATTTCTTCCCATTGTCGCCGGACTCGGTTTAGTATTAGGAATTGCAGCAGCAGCCAGCCCCGCATTTTTGCAAGAACGAATTGATAGTTTTGTCAGTCGTTGGAATGCTTCACCCCCCACCGATTTCATCTCAGAACAGTTTGGAAACAGTAGCGGAGGACAAAAAGGGATTTTAGGAAAAGGGTTAGGACGAGCAACCAATGCAGCTCGCATTTTTGGAAAAACTCAGTTGATTGAAACCTACTATCCTAAAATGATTTTTGAAATAGGGCCAATTGGAGTCGCAGGTTTTCTCTATCTCGTTACAACCATGACTATTGTTGGGTTTAAATCCTATCGTTCTGTGAAAGATAAAAATTTACGGAGTTTTGGGGCTTCTTTTTGGGTTTTTGTGTTAGTCATTAGTTACAATACCTATTATTACCCTCTGGATGTTGATCCAGTTACAGTTTATTATTGGTATTTTGCAGGTGTCCTCTTTAAATTACCCGAAATTGATCGGGAAGAACGGAAAAAACTGATCGAAGCAGGTGAACTTGATCCAGATTCTTAAATCATGATCTGAATCATTCAGTGGGTGCATTGAGAGTAATTTTTTATAAAAACTATCCAATCAACGGTTAAACAATTTAAGGAGAAGAACTCATGAATTTACCCTTAATTTCTGTTATTATTCCAACCTACAACCGAGAACAAGTATTACGAGAAACCTTAGCAGAAGTCTTCAAACAAAATTATCCGAATTTTGAAGTTTTAGTGGTGGATCAAACCCCAACCCACGAACCCGAAACCCAAGCTTATTTAGAAGAATTAGCCCAAGCTAAAAAAATCAAATGGTATCGTTTAGATTGGGCGAGTTTACCCGGTGCTAGAAATTACGCTGTCCGGCGTTCTCAAGGCGATATTCTTTTATTCATTGATGATGATGTTCAACTTCCTGAAGGGTTTTTAATGGCTCATGCTCACAATTATATTCCTGGAGAAACTTCTGCACCCGAAAAGATTGGAGCCGTTGCTGGACGAGTTTTTGATCGTATGAAATTAAGTGATTCCGGTGGAGAATTAACCATTGAAAATTTGCCTCCCGAAGCTTATGATCCTGGCATTGCTTGGTATCATATTGATTTAGTTCATACCATTAAACCTCAACAAGTAATTTCTGCTAGAGGATGTAATATGTCCTTCCGCCGAGAAATTTTTGATCAATTTGGGTTAACCTTTGATGAACGATTTAAAGGCAGTGCGGTGCGAGAAGAATCGGATTTTTGTTTAAGATTAAGACAAACAGGTTATGTGATTTGGTATGACCCGGACGCTTATTTAATTCATTTGGGAGAAGAAGCGGGAGGGTGTCATGATATGAGTACCCGTTCTGTTCAATATCAGATTACCTTTTATCATAATCACTTCTTGATGGGTTTAAAAAACTTAACTCCGGGTCAATGTTTCCGCTTTTTTGCTAAATTATTCGATTGTCATGTTTTAGGTCATCCCCCTTGTAATAAAAGTGGTTCTCCTCTCAAAATTATCAGCCGTTTCTTCTTCTATAAATTAGGCTTACTTAAAGCATTAGGAACCTGGATTACATCCCTTTGGGATCAAGGACAAATTTACACACAACAAGACCATCTATAGTCTCACCTGCTGTTGCTCAATCACAGCAACAGTTTGATCAGAATTATTCACCCGACCCAGAAAACCGTTAATTAGGAGGAAATTAATGAAAATTTTAGTTGCAAGTCATACCTATATTGTTGACTTAAACCGAGAAAAATTCAGAGCCTTAGCTCGTTTACAGCCTAATATCGAAGTAACCCTTGTTGTTCCCAAACGTTGGCGACCCGGAGGGGTTCAAAATAAAATTATTGAGTGTCAATATTTGGATGAAGGGAATTTTAAGGTTGTTCCTGTTTCTAATTTCAGCGAAAATAACCAAGGTTTACTCACCTTTGGCTTGGATTTAGTTTCCCTTTTAAAAACCTTTAATCCGGATATTATTCAAGTTGAACAAGGGTCTAAAGCCTTAACCTATACTCAATTAATTACCTTGAATAACCTTCTGGGTTTAAAAGCAAAAAACGTCTTTTTTACTTGGTGGAATTTGCCTTATGAATTAAAATTTCCCGTTTCTGTGTTAGAATCCTATAACCTAAAATATACCGATGGTATTGTTGTTGGAAATCAAGACGGAAAAGATATTTTAAAACAAAAAGGATATACCAGAAAAATTGAAGTCATGCCCCAATTAGGCGTTGATGAAAACCTGTTTAAACCCGAACCCCAACCCCAATTAAAAGCCGAATTAGGAATTAACCCGGATGAATTTGTTGTCGGGTTTGTGGGGCGGTTTGTTGAAGAAAAAGGATTGATGACTTTAGCAAAAGCCTTAGCTGGGTTAAAAGATTATTCTTGGAAATGGATATTATTAGGTCGGGGGGAATTGCGATCACAACTTTTAGAAATGGCTGAGAATTTAGGATTTAAAAACCGATTAGTTTTAATAGAAAGTGTCCCTCATGATCAGGTACAACGCTATATTAATTTAATGGATACCCTGGTTTTACCCTCAGAAACAACCTACAAATTTAAAACCCTAACGGCTGTGGGGTGGAAAGAACAATTTGGTCATGTTTTAATTGAAGCAATGGCTTGTCAAGTTCCCGTAATTGGTTCTGACTCCGGCGAAATTCCCCACGTTATTTCAGATACAGGATTAATCTTTCCTGAAGGCAATGAACACGCTTTACGAGATGTTCTCAGCCAGTTAATCACACAGCCAGAATTCGCAAAACAGTTAGGACAACGAGGCTATCAACGGGTAATGACGCACTACACTAATACAGCACTGGCTCAAGAATTATTGGCTTTTTATCAGCAACTGCTCACTAATTAAGTTATAGCATTTTAGGAAATTACCTCTAAATGATCTTACCTGAGAATCAGATACAGAGAAGTTAGACTTAAGATAGTTGGTATGAAACTACCATTAGCTTAGTCTAAAACTTGGTATTCTTCAAAAAGAATGCTAAAATAAGGCTGTATTCTATATCTCCGTACCTTATGGCCATAATTTTTTGGCAAGGTTGGATAATATTTTAATGTCAAAAGTAAGAATTAATAAGCAGTACAATTTATTATGTTGCATAAAATTTCCTGAATCAAGTTATTATCAAGAAATCAGAATTGTAAATCCTCAAAACTTTAGCAAGGATTTTTTGATCACCTTTGATCGTGTTTTAAATTTAACAGAAATAGATCCTGATTTAGATGAGGAAGAGGAAGATGAGATCTTAAATCCTTCAAATTATGCAATCTCACAATCAGTGGAAAAATTGACCCAACTATATCAAAAATTAAATCAATCTTTTCCTCGTGGTTTCTCCTCTTTGGAAAGTCGAGGAGGAGTTGATTTGATTTGGTCTAATCAAGATTTTGACAAAGAAGTTTGGGTTAAAATTCCTTTTAATAGCCAGCTTGAAGAGTCTGTTTATTATAGAAAAGGCAATGATAGCGAGTTAATTAAGAATCCTTCCTTAGAGAAAGTTTCTGACCTTCTTTTCTGGCTCTCTAATCAGCAACCTATTATTTAGTTAAGCATCTGTGGATAAATTATATGATGATACGATACTGTATCGAGCTATTACAAAAAAAGCCTGATCATGTAAAAATTATTAATGTTCCTAATCCTAAAACCCAGGAAAAAGAAGCAAAAGATATTGCGGCTAAGTTAGCTAAAAGAGCACAGTTGGTTTTAGATTGTTTAGATAATCCTATTATCAATAAAAAGTAGATTCCTATTATATTTAATTATCTCCTTCTTCTCCGTTGATGTTGAGGTTTAACATTACAAATGATTTGGCTTACTCCAAGTTTTGTGAAAAGCTAATAGGCTTTGCTTGGTTGGGTATTTTTGAGGCTTAGGGATCAAACATCCCCGTTTTCAGATAAAATCTTAAAAAAGATTCACCCCTGTAATAGTAAATTTGAGTGTGGCTACTTCCAATCGAAAACCAATTCTCCTTGACTTTGAAAAACCTCTAGTCGAACTAGAAAGCCGTATTGACCAAATTCGTCAATTGGCGAGTGAAAATGGTGTGGATGTGTCCGAAGAAATTCGACAACTCGAAACCCGCGCCAATCAACTACGACAAGAAATTTTCAGTAGTTTATCTCCCCTACAACGGCTACAACTCGCCCGCCATCCCCGACGACCCAGTACCTTAGATTATATTCAGGCGATGACCGATGAATGGATGGAACTCCATGGCGATCGCCGAGGCTATGATGATCCGGCCTTAGTGGGAGGAGTTGCCCGTTTAGGGGGACAACCTGTGATGATTCTAGGCCATCAAAAAGGACGGGATACCAAAGATAATGTCGCCCGTAATTTTGGCATGGCAGCCCCCGGAGGCTATCGCAAAGCTATGCGGTTAATGGAACACGCCAACCGTTTTGGAATGCCGATTCTGACCTTTATTGATACTCCGGGGGCTTGGGCGGGGGTAGACGCCGAAAAACTTGGCCAAGGCGAAGCCATTGCCTATAACCTCCGAGAGATGTTTGATTTAGACGTTCCGATTATTTGTACAGTTATTGGTGAAGGGGGTTCGGGTGGGGCGTTAGGAATTGGAGTTGGGGAAAAATTGCTGATGTTAGAACATTCTGTCTATACCGTCGCTACTCCTGAAGCCTGTGCTGCGATTTTGTGGAAAGATGCGGGTCAAGCGCCCCAAGCCGCCCAAGCCCTGAAAATTACCTCCCAAGATCTCAAACAATTAGGTATTATTGATGAAGTCGTATCTGAACCGGATGGGGGAGCCCATAGCAACCCTTTAAAAGCGGCAGAACTGCTCAAAAATGCGCTCCTAAAATCCTTAGCTGAACTCCTTCCTTTAACACCCCAGCAGCGTCGAGAAATGCGATATCAGAAGTTCAGAAATATTGGAGTTTTTGCCGAAGCCAAAGTTTAAACATAAGATCATACTCAACCAAGTTGCCATTAATCTTCAGAACCTGGCGGGTAAAAAAGGCTGAGGAACCCAATCATGCACCTTGATCTCGATTGCCCAGGAAAATCTAAATTCCAAAAGCTTTTTAGTGATATAATCAAAACGGTAACAAATCTTTACACATTTCTCAGATTGAATTATTTACAGATTTGTGACATCTGTTCGAGTCCCATTGGAGACGACTTAAAGCAGACATGACTTCTCCCATTCAAAAAAGAGCCTTGATCACAGGAGCCAGCAGTGGCATTGGTCGGGCTACAGCCCTCGCCTTTGCGGCATCCGGGATTGACATTGCATTAGTCAGTCGCCAGGAAGATCGCTTAGAAGCGGTAGCCAAAGAAGCCCGAAATTTCGGGGTAGAAGCGAAAGCCTTTCCCCTGGACTTGGCAAAAGTTGAACAAGTCCATGCCCAAATCGATAGTATCGTAGCTGCGTTTGGCCCGATTGATATTCTCGTCAATAATGCAGGCATGGGATACACCGGAGACTTAATCAACACATCCCTTGCAGATTGGCAACGAGTGATCGATTTGAATCTGACCAGTGTTTTCCAGTGTGTGCAAGGGGTTTTACCAGGAATGCGAGATCGGGGGTCTGGAACCATCATTAATATTGTCTCCATTGCTGGTTTGCAAACATTTCCCAACTGGGGCGCGTACTGTGTCAGTAAATTTGGTTTGATGGCCTTATCCAAAACCCTGGCGATGGAAGAACGTGCGAATGGAATTCGGGTGACAGCCCTGTGTCCAGGTTCTGTGAATACTCCTATTTGGGAAACCGAAACCGTTAAAGCCGACTTTGATCGCGCTGCCATGCTGACACCAGAGATTGTAGCCGAGTCAATTCTCTATGTCGCCTTATTGCCGACGGTTGCCGTTATTGAAGAATTAACGCTCATGCCGAGTATCGGCACGTTTTGAATCGTTCTTCCTGTCGATTCTAAAACCATTCACCTTTGTCGTTTCTAAACCTTGATTCAAGATACACCATGACTATCTCACCAAGCACCAATGGGGTCAAAAATTTAGAGATCTCCATTACAGAAGCCAAAAATGAAGACACCAGTGGGTTTCCCATTAGACCCGATCGCACTTTATCTCATGGTCACAGCACCCACTCCCAACCCTGCACGGAAGTGAGTGATGAACAAATGATGGATGCGGTTCGCACTATGCTGTTAGGGGTCGGGGAAGATCCTGAACGCGAAGGGTTACTCAAAACACCAAAACGGGTGGCTGAAGCCATGCGGTTTTTAACCAGTGGTTACAATCAATCCCTCGAAGATCTGGTGAATGGGGCGATTTTTGATGAAGGCCATGAAGAAATGGTGCTGGTGCGGGACATTACGTTCTTCAGTATGTGCGAACACCATATGTTACCGTTCATGGGTCGGGCGCACGTTGCTTATATTCCCAATCAAAAAGTCATTGGGTTAAGCAAACTGGCTCGAATTGTGGAAATGTATAGTCGCCGTTTGCAAGTTCAGGAACGTCTGACTCGCCAAATTGCTGAAGCGATTAAAACTATTCTTGAACCTCAAGGGGTCGCGGTGGTGATGGAGGCAACCCATATGTGTATGGCGATGCGTGGCGTTCAGAAACCGGGGTCTTGGACAGTTACCAGTGCCATGGTGGGTCTATTCCAAGATGAACAAAAAACCCGTGAAGAATTCCTGAATTTAATTCGCCATCAACCTGCATTTTTTTAAGTAATAGGGATTTTAGCTGGGAATTAAGAATTTAAGATTGAGAATTAAGAAAAATTTAACTTATGCTAGAAACAGCTTAAAGAGTATCATTCTTAGTTCTTAATTCTTAATTCTTAGTTCAACGTTAACTGCAAAATTCATGATGACTCAACCCATCAAATTTGGAACCGATGGCTGGCGGGGCGTGATTGCTTCGGACTTCACCTTTGAACGAGTCGCTTTAGTGGCTCCCATTGCAGCCCAGGTTATCTATCAAACCTATGGAGAAAGTACCGGAAGCCGGACTGTAATTGTCGGCTATGATCGGCGTTTTTTAGCTGAAGAATTTGCCCGATGTGCCGCGGTCGCCATCCAAACGGCAGGATTTGATGTCAAACTCAGTGAAACATTCGCTCCTACTCCGGCTTTTTCGTTGATTGCTTATCAACAACAAGCTTTAGGGGCGATTGTTTTAACCGCTAGTCATAACCCAGGTAAATATTTAGGGTTAAAAGTTAAAGGAGCTTTTGGCGGTTCAGTGGGGCCAGAAATTACCCAACAAATTGAAGCGTTATTAACGGAACCTCCAACCTTTGAAACAACACCCGGAACTTTAGAACATTTTAATCCTTGGCCGAGTTATTGTGAAACGTTGCGTTCTAAAGTGGATATTGGAGGAATTCAAGAGGCACTGAATCAAGGAAAAGTAACGGTTTTTGCTGATGTCATGCACGGGGCGGCGACCGGAGGATTAACCCAATTATTGGGGGATAAAGTTCACGAAATTAATACAAATCGTGATCCTTATTTTGGGGGCGGTGCGCCGGAACCTTTACCTCGTTATATTCCTGAATTATTTGAAGAATTGCAGGCTTTTCAAGCTGCTGATGGGGGTTTAGCCATTGGGTTTGTGTTTGATGGGGATAGCGATCGCATTGCGGCGGTGGATCAAAATGGCAATTTCCTGAGTTCTCAAATTTTAATTCCCGTTTTAATTGAACATTTATCAACTCGTCGAGGATTTACCGGAGAAATTGTTAAAACCGTCAGTGGTTCTGATTTAATTCCTCGCATTGCTAAATTATTCAATTTATCGTTGTATGAAACTCCGATTGGTTATAAATATATTGCTGATCGAATGTTAACCACTGAAGTCTTAGTCGGGGGTGAAGAATCTGGCGGGGTAGGCTACGGAACCCATATTCCTGAACGAGATGCGTTGTTATCGGCGCTGTATGTCTTAGAAGCCATGGTACAGTCGGGGGAAGATCCGACGCAAACCTATCAACGTTTACAACAACAAACGGGTTTTGATTCGGCTTATGATCGGATTGATTTACCGTTAGCGAGTATGGACGTGCGATCGCGCCTTGTTGAACAATTGGACACTCAACCGTTACAGGAAATTGCGGGACAAGCTGTTGTTGATTGTTTAGCTGTCGATGGTTACAAATATCGCCTCGCCGATGGTCGGTGGTTATTAATTCGTTTTAGTGGGACAGAACCCGTTTTACGCCTCTATTGTGAAGCACTCACCTTGGATCAGGTTCAGGAAACCCTAAACTGGGCTAAAAACTGGGCGAATCAATTCTAGGAATCAGTTATCAGTTATCAGTTATCAGTTATCAGTTTTTGGATAATTACGAATTACGAATTACGAATTACGAATTATGAATTATTAATAATAAGAGTTAATATAATTATGAAAAAACTAATTGTAGCAACGGGAAATCTGGGTAAGTTGAAGGAAATGCAGGCTTATTTGGAGGGTTTAGAGATTGAATTGCAGCTTAAGCCTCAAGATTTAGAAATAGAAGAAACGGGAACAACGTTTATTGAAAATGCGGGTTTGAAAGCGTCGCAAGTGGCGTTAGCAACGGGAGAATGGGCGATCGCGGATGATTCGGGGTTAGCCGTTGAAGCGTTAAATGGCGCACCCGGACTGTATTCTGCTCGTTATGCACCCACAGAAGCAGAATGTATTGTGCGACTGCTGAAGGAACTGGGGGATACTCCCAACCGCAATGCTCAATTTATCTGTGCTGTAGCTGTTGCGCCTCCCGATGGTTCTATTGCTATCGAGTATGAAGGAATTTGTAACGGAATCATCACAAAAGAACCGCAGGGAAGTGGGGGGTTTGGCTACGATCCGATTTTTTATGTTCCTGAAGTTCAAATGACCTTTGCCCAAATGCCTGCGGAATTAAAACATCAACTTTCCCATCGAGGTCAGGCTTTTCAAGGTGTTTTACCTCAACTGCAAGCTTTATTATAGGGAACAGGGAACAGGGAATAGAAAGAAAAACAGGGATACGGCTTTGTTGTATCCCCCTTTTTATTGCAAAAACAATTAAATAGCTTCTAAGTTCTTTTCTCCAGTACGAATGCGGATAATTTCTTCCACTGGAGAGATAAAGATCTTACCATCACCAATTTCCCCGGTGCGAGCAGCAGCGATGACTTTCTCCAAAACCATATCCACTTGGCTATCTTCTACAACAATTTCGACTTTGAGTTTTTGCAAGAACTCAACAGTATATTCCGAACCTCGATAACGTTCTGTTTGACCCTTCTGACGTCCGAAACCTCTAACTTCAGAAACGGTCATCCCAACAATACCTGCATTGACCAGGGCGATTTTGACCTCATCAAGCTTAAAAGGCCGAATAATTGCTTCTATCTTCTTCAAGATCCTCACTCCTCAAGCTGAATATTTCGTTTAGTCGTCACTAGAAAAATAATCGACAAAAATTGTTGTATTTGCCGATTCCCGTTTTTTCGGGATTTCTCCCACTCCCATTACTGGGGTAAAGTTCGCTTCGCCAATGTTATCTGAGCTTGTTAGGCTAACCACACTGTCTTACCCCTCGTAAGACTGTTTAATGGTCAACGATAGAGCCACAAACTAGCGTCGCATTCGTGGGTATCATGACTCAGGTAACGTAGTCCGTTGCGGACTCAGGCTGGTCAACTATCTAAAGTTAGAGGCAATGTTGGCAGTGCCTGCGCTCCGCCCATAGCCCCATCTCTTTAGAGCGGGGTGCTGACTTAGCATTCTATCTTTTGATATCACCGCCAAGAGACTGTTATTTGTAAAATATGCTACAATTGATCTCCAAATTGGAAGATGGGTTTGCTCCTCCTGACACCTCTATCCGAATTTTATCTAAAGCGGATGAACAACGAGGCAAACAGGGGGAACCCGCCCCAGAACCAGAGAGATTTTACCATACTTTGGACAGTTGGCTTGATAGTTTCAGAATCGATATAAAGATAGAGCAACTTTAAGCCGAAGAAAAATCTATCCGATTCCCTTAAAAACTGCACGCGGCTGATATTGTAAAATCTTGTTAAAAGTGGCAGTTTCTCAAGCGTGAGAGCTTGGTAACTTTTAAAATAAAACAACTATGTATGGGCGGGTTAATCAAGATCATCTTTAGAGTGTGATTCCGGGCTTTGAAAAACCTACCCCCAAGTCAACTAAAACACAGTTTGAGGAATTACTGTGCAACTAAAAACTAAAATAGCTGCAAAACGGGCAACGGGTGCTTACGCTTTGATGGATAGTTTGAAACGCCATGGCGTCAAGCATATTTTCGGTTATCCAGGTGGAGCGATTTTACCCATTTATGATGAACTCTACCGCTTTGAAGCCACTGGAGATTTGCAACATATTCTGGTGCGCCATGAACAGGGAGCCGCCCATGCGGCGGATGGTTATGCACGAGCAACGGGTCGAGTCGGGGTGTGTTTTGGCACGTCTGGGCCAGGAGCGACGAATTTAGTCACCGGAATTGCGACGGCCCAAATGGATTCAATTCCAATGGTGGTGATCACAGGACAGGTTCCCCGTGCTGCCATTGGTACAGATGCGTTCCAAGAAACGGATATCTACGGCATCACCCTTCCAATTGTGAAGCATTCCTATGTGGTGCGTGATCCCAAGGATATGGCTCGAATTGTGGCTGAAGCGTTCCATATTGCCAGTAGCGGACGTCCTGGCCCGGTTTTAATTGATATTCCTAAAGATGTAGGTTTAGAAGAATTTGATTATATTCCCGTTAACCCTGGGGAAGTCACCTTACCCGGATATCGGCCAACGGTCAAAGGCAATACTCGCCAAATTAATCAAGCGATTAAATTAATTCGCCAAGCAGAACGACCGTTGTTATATGTGGGGGGAGGCGCGATTTCTGCTGGAGCCCATTCGGAAATTAAAGAGTTAGCAGAACTGTTTAACCTGCCTGTGACCACAACCCTCATGGGTAAGGGGTCGTTTGATGAAAGTCATCCCCTATCGGTGGGAATGTTGGGAATGCACGGCACCGCCTATGCGAATTTTGCGGTGACGGAATGCGATTTATTAATTGCCGTTGGCGCCCGTTTTGATGACCGGGTAACGGGGAAACTAGATGAATTTGCCTCCCGTGCCAAGGTGATTCATATTGATATTGATCCGGCGGAAGTTGGGAAAAACCGCGCCCCCGATGTTCCCATTGTTGGGGATGTTAGACAGGTGTTAGTGGATTTATTGCGTCGATGTCATGAAACCGGGGGTGGGACTGAAGCCAGCCAGACGGTGGAATGGTTACAACGAATTGACCATTGGCGGGAAGATTATCCTTTAATTGTGCCCAACTACGAGGATGAGCTTTCTCCTCAAGAGGTGATTGATACCTTGGGGAAAATGGCTCCGAATGCCTACTACACAACGGATGTGGGACAGCACCAAATGTGGGCGGCTCAATTCCTGAAAAATGGCCCCCGTCAGTGGATTTCCAGTGCTGGCTTAGGGACGATGGGCTATGGAATGCCCGCAGCCATGGGAGCAAAAACCGCCCTACCCCATGAAGAAGTGATTTGTGTGGCTGGGGATGCCAGTATTCAGATGAATATTCAGGAGTTGGGAACCCTGAGTCAATATGGCATTCATGTGAAAACCGTGATTGTCAATAATGGTTGGCAAGGCATGGTGCGCCAATGGCAAGAAACCTTCTATGGCGAGCGCTATTCTTCTTCTAATATGCAGCCTGGAATGCCTGATTTTGTGATGTTAGCGCAGGCTTACGGGGTGAAGGGAATAAAAGTGACTCGCCGGGAGGAACTCAAAGAGGCTATTGCAGAAATGTTGGCTTATGATGGCCCGGTATTAATGGATGTGCAGGTGAAACGGGATGAAAACTGTTATCCGATGGTAGCACCGGGTAAGAGCAATGCTCAAATGATTGGTTTACCCGAACGGACAAAACTCGAAACCATTGAGTTAGTATATTGCAGCAATTGTGGCGCGAAAAATGTAGGCAGCAATCATTTCTGTCCTGAGTGTGGAACGAAACTTTAATTCACGTTATTAACAGGATAAGCAACCCCGATTTGGGGTTGTTTTTTTGTTGATTTAATATATTGCTTAACCTCCTTAAGTAATAAGGCCCTGAACTCAAGTTCGGGCTAAAAGCTCAAACCCGTTAAAACGGGTTAAGAAAGACAAGCCTTCAGTTATCTTTAGATGACTTTAGCTTTAAGCCTGAAATTTATTTCAAGGCTTTTAGGGTTAAGTTGACGGACTTTGGGCGTGCCTCGCCCCTATGATGACTTGGATTTTAAGTCATTTCTACAACTGATTTAGACTTGTTATAGTGATTGAAATAGACTACTCCTGAACCTTAAGGGAGACTATTTTTCACCTTATTCCCTATTCCCTTAATTATGTCTGAATTTCCTATTTCTGTTGATTTATATGTGGCTTCTAGTGAAGAAATTGTTGAGAATTTAATACCTTTTTTTGCTCGGCTTGATGATGATCGAGTTCAGAAAGCGATCGCTCATTTCTTTGTTAAATTTCAGCAAAAACCGGGGTTGGGTGCAGTTGTTTATCAGAAATTAGCTACTTACTATTACCAACAAAATCAAGTTGATTTAGCCATTAATCTGTATCAGTATTCTATTCAATTAAATCCTAAATTTGAACTTGCTTATTATGAACTTGGAAATATTTTTACTCAACTTCAACAATGGGAAAAGGCTATAACTACTTATAATAAAACTTTAGAATTTCAACCGAATGCAGGTCATATTGATGAAAGAATTGCCGAGGTTTATTACCAACAAGAAATCTGGGAACAAGCTCGATTTTATTATCAAAAAGCGGTTAAATCTCAGCCGAATCTTTGGCTTTCATTTTATAAACTCGGTGAAATTTATTTTCGCCAGCAAGATTGGTTAGAAGCGATCGCCACTTACCAAGTTTCAATTTACCACAAATCAGACTTTCCTTGGTCATATTTCCGTTTAGGGGAATGTTTCGCAGTAGTAGAAAATTGGCAAGCATCAGCCCAAACTTATGAAAAAGCAATTGAATTATTACCAGATTTTTATTGGGGTTATCAAGCCTTGGGTCAAATTTATTTAAAATTAGAAGCTTGGGAAAAAGCGGTTAATCTGTACCAGCGTGCTAGTCAATTAAAATCAGATTATTATTGTTGTTATAAAGATTTAGCTTATGCTTATCTGAGGTTGGGAGAATGGGAAGAAGCGTTAAAAAATTATCAGAAAGCAGTTGAACTGAAAATAGAACTTTCTCCCCAAGATCAACACTGGAAAAATCTTTTAAACCAACTCAAAGATCAGCCTATTGAATTCAGCAATACTATTGATCATCTTAACAGTATTAAAATATTTCTTCCCTTTCCCATTAGTTCACCCTTGTTTAGTCCTGATAGTTATTTTGTGATTGAACAACTCAAAAAACATCATATTGAATTTACCTCTAACCCAGAACAGGCAGATTTAATTATTGCTGAAAATTTGAAGATTTTGGAACTTTTTAGTTATAAATATCCAGATTATAAACGATATCTTTTATATACGGAAGAACCTCGCTTTGATATCAATTTTTCTCAACAAATCTCTTTAAATAACATTAATATCCAGATTATGAATATCTATACTCAGGATGTTTTTATCAATAACTATACTTGTTGTATTTGGCATAAAAGAGTAGACGCTGTTAATCAATCTTTATCCTTATTAAAGGACAGTGATTTTAATCGTAAAAAACAGAAAAAAGTAGTAACATTAACCACGAAAAAGCATAATTCCAGCTTATTCAGAGAGGGAAGGAATATTGATTTGAATGGGTTACGCTGTGAAATTGCCTTAACAGGATATTATTTAGGAAAAGTTGATATCTATGGTCAAGGTTGGGAGGAAGGTGTGTCTTTAGAAGATTCTAGGGAGGGAGATTGGACAATTAGAAAATTTGAAATTTTACAAGATTATCATTTTAATCTTTGTTTTGAGAATACCATTGCTCCTTATTATTGTACAGAAAAAATTTGGGATGGGATTATTGCAGGGTGTTTACCGATTTATTATGGAGGAGAAGATTCAACAATTTATGAAGATTTTCCATCGAATAGCTTTATTGATTATTGTCAGTTTAACAGTTCCATAGAACTCTTCAACTATATTGATCAGATGGAATGGTCAGAATATCAGCAACGGATGAATTTATGTATTGATACGTTTAATAAAATGGCTAAAATTATGAAAGACAATCAATATTTTATCCCAAACCGCACAGATTGTTTAATTAAAAGAATTATCACGATGTTTGCTTGAAAAATTCTTAAAATTTATAAACAATCACGGTAAGGATTGATAGATCATCATTCTATGCTAGAAACCTATATTAATCTAGGTTAGCAACATGATCAACAGAAGAAGTAGAAACTTCGAGAACGAGGAATTTAACCGAGTTTTTAAGGTTGAATTAGAGGTGCTTTTGCCACAGCATCAAGTTTAACACTTTGGAGAAGTTCTTGCCAATTCGATTCTAATTGGGGATTATTCGGTTCAGCTTGACGCAGGGTGGCTAAAGTTGCGATCGCATCATACCAAATTCCGGCTTTAGCATAGACTAACCATTGTTCAGTAGGATTTTTTTGTAAGGCTTGAGTTAATTCAGGATTCGGTTGAATTCGCTTAATCCATCCTTGAACAGAAGGATCAATTGAATCAGTACAGTCTAAAGAAACAGTCCAACGATAGACAACTTCATCTTTTAGTTCCGGTTGATTTTTAGGCATTTCTATTGCTAGAATTCCGGGTTGTTTTTGCAGATTAATTTCTGTTTTATAAATAGGTTTATTCGATTGATCCTCAACAATAATAAATTTGACAATCTTTGCCTCGGTTTTTGGGATATAAATTAAAACTGTTGGATGGGGTAATGTGGTTAGTTCCAACGGTTGTTCTGTCCGTTGTTCTATAGCGGGAATTAGAGCGGTTAAGGATTGAGAAGTCGTATCGCCTAAGCACGTTCCCCGTGTCCCTCCTGGCTTCGTGTCTCCTGTTCCTCCTGTACCAGGGGGTACAGGGTCGTCTTGAGCTTGTAAGGGTAAGGGAATCAGCAATAGGTTTAAAGCCAAGGTAGAACCAATAAAAATTAGCTTTAAAAATAATGAGGGTTTTAGCATTCCAATTTTGCCCCCTGGATTTTAATTTTATCTAAATATATCATAAGTTGATGAGATTGATCCCATCTTTTAAAATTTTCCTAAAACTTGATAGACTGTAATCGGGATTTCTTTCCCTTTTAACGTTAGTTCTCCCCAGGATTCTACTACAAATCTGCCCTTTAAATAATTTAAGGTTTCTTGAGCGATTAAAATTCGACAGATGCCACCTTCTCGGTGTTTTTCGCAGCTTTCTAAACGGGATGCAATATTAACGCTATCTCCAATTAACCCATATTCTAAACGATTCTTTCCGCCTAAACTTCCGACGGTTACGGTTCCAGTATAAATTCCTACTCGCATTCCGACAGACGGTAATCCTTGTTGTTGCCATTGTTCGTTGAGTTGCTGTAAATGTTGACCCATTTCTAAAGCTGCATTAACGGCATTTTCAGCATCTTTTGCGATCGCTTCAAATGTAGTTCTAGCAACTGGAACCCCAAAGGCTGCCATTAACCCATCTCCGGTGAATTTACTCACAATACCTTGATGTTTTAAAACAATATCGGTCATGGCACTCAGGTATTCATTTAACCAAATCATTAAGGATTCTGAGGATTGCTTTTCGGCGATGGTGCTAAAGTTTTTTAAATCAGTAAATAGGATCGTTGCGGTTAGAGTTTTTGGGGGTAAAAGACCAGAGTTAATTAAATGCGATCGCTCTGTCCAAAGTGTTTCTGCAATATCTGAAGAGGTTTGTTGTCCTAACAATTTCATCACCATATATTGTTGCTGTTGAGATTCCCGAACTTGAGCAATCACCGTCCCAGTAAAGGTTAGAATAAATCCTAACATGGGTGCAGCCACCGGAACCCAAAACATCCGCAAAAAAAGTCCGTAACTGATGAGTCCTAATCCACTTAAACACAGTAAGCTGCCTCCAATTAAAAGACTGGTTTTTTTCCATTTAAACCCCAAATATCCTCCTAAGATTGCCCAAGTGAATATCCAGAGAATTTCGACAAGTTCAGACCAAAATCTAAACAAAGGTTTTTCATCTAAAACAGCACTGAGAATTTGACTAATGGCATGACCATGAATCACAACTCCGGGCATTTCTCGCAGTCGAATTTGACTGCTACTATAGGGAGTGGGGAAAACATCTTTAATGCTGGGCGCAGATGTCCCAATTAAAACAATTTTATCTTTAACCAAATTGGGATTAATTTTATTTTGTAAAATATCGGTTAATGTAACCGTATGAGCCAGATTTTTAGGGGTTCGATAATTCAATAAAAGTTTATATCCGCCTGCATCAATATTTTGATATCCGCCAGAGTTTGATTCTAGCTTTTTAAAGATGACGTTGCCTAATTGATATTCCTTATTAACCGTTAATTTTGGTTTAATGCCTAGGGGTTTAAGATAAGCTAAAGCTAACTGAACAGAAAAAGACTTTAACCCCGAAGTAAACATTAATTGACGACGCACAACCCCATCGGGGTCAACAGGAATATTAACAAACCCGATGCGTTTTGAGGGAAGCTTTGGGGGAGGCGGAATTGTCCTAATGTCCTCATCCCCAATTAAATTAATGCCAATAATATTTGGTTTTTGCAATTGTTGAACTAACGCTTTATGACCGGGATGAATAGCAATATCTCGAAATAAATCGATTCCAATCACACGGGGATTATAACGTTGCAAATTAGCTAAAACTTGGGCTAAAATTTCATCAGGTACAGGCCATTGTTCGATGGATTGTAAATCGTCTTCTGTAATTTCTACAATCAAGAGGCGAGGGTCAGGGTCAGCTTGAGGACGCACTCGCACCATGCTATCAAAGGCGGCTAATTCCAACGGTTGTAACCCCCCCAATTGTCGAATTACCAGTAAACCGATTATTGTCAAACTGGGGATTATTACCGTTCGCAGTTTAACAGGTAGCTTAAATTTTAGATTCATTTATGACCTAACCCCCCAGCCCCCTTTCCTGCAAGGGAAGGAGGAGTTATTATACTAAATACAACTTCTGATTTAAGCGTAACAAAAATTCTCCCCTCTCCTTGCAGGAGATGGGTCGGGGGAGAGGTCATAAAAATCTGCCTGGGAAAATGAAACAGTCCATTGCTTATTCCCAACTTCTTATTGTCCCTCACCAATTAAAGTAAACGCCGCCCAATAATAAGGATCAGGATATTGATTTTTAATCGTTAACATCGCTTGTCGTAACGCTTGGGCTTTGTTGGGTGTCGTCTGTAAGTTCTGATAAAATTGTACCATCAATTGAGAGGTTTTTCGATCATCTATAGCCCATAACGACATCACTAAACTCGGAACTCCTGCATTCAAAAACGAACGAGATAACCCAATCATCCCATCCCCGGTTAACCGTCCAAGTCCAGTGTCACAGGCACTTAAAACCACTAATTCTGCATTTAATTTTAAGTCAAAAATTTCATCCGCCGTTAATAATCCATCCTCCGAACCCCCAGGAGTTAATGCTACGCTACTATTTAAAGGTTGAATATTATCAACAATTCCGTGAGTAGCAAAATGAATAATTCGAGCAGTTTTCAAGCGTTCAACTACCGTTGATTCTGTTGCATTGGCTCCAATTAAAGCCGAAGTCTTGAACATTTTAGCAATCTCAATCGCTTCTTTTTCAGCATAGCGAAGGGAAGCTAACGGTTGAGGTTCTTCCCCTGGACTCGGTGCAAGTTTCGGCATTTGTGGATTACCCACAATCACAATATCTTGGGCAGAAGAAGACAAATTTTGCCGTTGTTTGTGAGTCGTTTCTAACACAGTAATGGCAGGAGACATTACAATTGTATGTTTTTCAATTAAGAATTTTCCTTCCTCATCTACCAAAGCCGCAAAAGGTAGATAAAATAAAGCATCTGTGGGAACAAAAATCACTGGTTCATCTGGGTTAGTCGGTAATAAATCTTCAATGGGTTTAATTAACAGTTGATGGAGTTCTTTTAACTCTCGATATTGATGCGGATTAATATCGATATTTTGTGCTTTTACTCGATCATCAGCTTGAAAATTAAATAGAGGAGTGCTTCTCAAATTAGAACGAGTTACAACATTAGAACTAGCTGAAGCGGTAATAAAATCACTTCTACAGGCATCATCACCAAAGCAACGCGCTGCGAAAATGAGACGACCTAGAGAGGTGTTTTGTTCTTGCCAAAGAAGTTTAAGATCGGCTTGTCTAAACTCAACTTCTCCAGTGGGCTTAATTACCCAAATATATAATTCTGATTCTAGGTTTTGTTGTTTACCGTCTTGTGAAAATTGATCACCAATCCTAGAATATTGAACAATTGTTGCATTTTGTTGTCGAGCAATGGCTTGGAGTTGGGCTAAAGAAACAACCGGAGAAAAGGGTTCGGAATTGGGGTTGAATCGTTGAGTTAATAACTCGACTAACGCTCTCCCCCGACCTCGTTCAGAAACTTCTAAAGCTGGCTCAGTTTTATTTTGAGCAATTAAAACTTTTTGAAGCAGATTATAGGAACTGCGTTGAGTGTCGGAAAGAGATACTTTATCGAGGTCGTCTTGAATTCCTTGTCGCAGAGATTCCTTAACTTCGAGACTAGAAAACAGATATTTTTCAGCTTCAGGAAAATTCTTCAATTCAAACAAAGCAGCACCCAAACCTATGAGAGCATTTCCTTCTCCATTGCGATCGCCGATTTCACGGGTAATAGTTAAAGACTGTTGATAAAACTCTATTGCTTTTTGATATTGTCCTAAGCTATTGTAAGCAGAACCCAAATTATTGAGAGCAAGTCCTTCTCCATTGCGATCGCCGATTTCACGGGTAATAGTTAAAGACTGTTGATAAAACTCTATTGCTTTTTGATATTGTCCTAAGCTATTGTAAGCAGAACCCAAATTATTGAGAGCACGTCCTTCTCCATTGCGATCGCCGATTTCACGTAAAATAGTTAAAGACTGTTGATAAAACTCAATTGCTTTTTGATATTGTCCTAAGCTATTGTAAGCATTACCCAAACCTATGAGAGCACCTCCTTCTCCATTGCGATCGCCGATTTCACTTTTAATAGTTAAAGACTGTTGAAAAAACTCAATTGCTTTTTGATATTGTCCTAAGCTATTGTAAGCATTACCCAAACCTATGAGAGCACCTCCTTCTCCATTGCGATCGCCGATTTCACGTAAAATAGTTAAAGACTGTTGATAAAACTCAATTGCTTTTTGATATTGTCCTAAGCTATTGTAAGCATTACCCAAACCTATGAGAGCACCTCCTTCTCCATTGCGATCGCCGATTTCACTTTTAATAGTTAAAGACTGTTGAAAAAACTCAATTGCTTTTTGATATTGTCCTAAGCTATAGTAAGCAATACCCAAACCTATGAGAGCACCTCCTTCTCCATTGCGATCGCCGATTTCACGTTTAATAGTTAAAGACTGTTGAAAAAACTCAATTTCTTTTTGATATTGTCCTAAGCTACCGTAAGCAATACCCAAATTATTGAGAGCACCTCCTTCTCCATTGCGATCGCCGATTTCACGTTTAATAGTTAAAGACTGTTGAAAAAACTCAATTGCTTTTTGATATTGTCCTAAGCTATAGTAAGCATTACCCAAATTATTGAGAGCAAGTCCTTCTCCATTGCGATCGCCGATTTCACGATAAATGTTTAATGCAGTTTCCCAAGACTGAATTGCGGCTTGGTATTGGCTAGTTGTATATAGCAATCCTAAATAGGTTGTGGCAAAATCCCGTACATAAAAAGCTTGGGAAAATCAAAAATTTGCCCCTGAGCAAAAAACTCAAATAGCCACTTAACTACTTTAAAAGATGGGCATAAATGATAGAATTTTCTCACGAAATTTTTGGTTTGTAACCAAATATCTTCAACCGGATTTTGCTCCGGCGCATTAGGAGCAAAATTTACACAAGTAATCCGCCATTCTTCTTCCGATAAATTTTGATTAACTTGAGTTAAGTAATCTCGAAAGTTTTGAGAACAATGATAAGTGGCATTGTCCCAGACTATAGCCAACCTTTTCCCCGGATTTTGCTGTTGTAAATACTGGAGAAAGTCTACGGTATTTTCTGTATTGCCCGCCGCATAACCTTTGATAATAAATTCTTTCGTTTGGTAATCTAAAGCTCCATAATAAGTTTGCCTTTCTTTTTGATTTTTGATGGGAATTTCTATTCTTCGATCCGTCCTTCCCCAAACATACCCTAAAATATCTCCCCAAAGAAGATGACATTCATCAATCATAAACACTGTCAGCTTTCCCGCCCCTATTTCCTCTTTCCAACTCGCTAACTTTTTTTCAATTTCTTCCTTTTTCTCTTGGACTAACTGCTCATTTTTAGCCGGATTCTTTTTTTGGCTTTTTTTCCAACTGATGCGAGCCTCTTCCAGCAAGCTATAATAACTTTGATGGGATTGAAACACGACTCCATACTCCCTTTCTAACAAAACTTGTAAATCAGACAATCTTAACCAATCTCTTTCCCTTAATTCTTCAATAATTTTCTGTTTGTCTTCAGGGCTTAGATAACCTTTCCTTCCTTTATATTGAAGTTTTAAACTGTCTACTCCTTCCACAAGCACCCGATTTTTCCATTGGCTAATAAATCCTTGAGAAACTTGTAATAAGTCTTGAATTTCCCGGTAGGCTTTACCTTGTAATTTGAGTTTGACAGCGATCGCTCTTTTAATTTCTCTAGGATCTTTTGTCTGATTGATAAAATCGTCTATTTCGTCGATTATATTCATTTTCCGTTGCCAGCTTTGGGGGATTATTGCTAACCTTACATTTATTATAACTCATTTGGAAGTGCTATATTGTTGTATTCCCTGCTCTAATAATCGGTCTGCTTCGGCTTCTCGTTCTGTAACCGTTTGGGCGAATACTCTATTACCCCTCTCAAATTTTTTCCCCAATAGGAGTGGAGAGGGAATTGTTAAGGTTAAACTGGTTAATAAAGTGAGTAAAGCGATTAATCCTAGACGTGAGTTCATGGTACTGGGGTAGATACTTCGGGTATTAGTATCAATTTAACCTCGTTTTTGAGAATCGGCAAGATTTTTTGACAATTGTGATTCAGATTTTAGTCATTTGTCGGGGAAGGTGGGTTGATAACGGTATTTTATGCTAAAAATAGCAAAGAAAATAATTGAATAATTTTCAACATTTTTTGCTGATATAGAAAGAATCCTAAATGGATTATACAATCCTAATTATCAGGATTATTAATCCTAAAAAATAGACAGAAATCCCTGTTTAGGGTCGAGGCGTTCCCAAAGGGTGTCAACTTAAGTTAACGAATTTTGGACACGCCTCATCCCGCCGATAAATTTGATTTTAACTCATTTCTACAACTGATTTAAACTTGCTATAATTTGATAAAATTATAAAAAATAGTGGTAAAGATTTATTTATGGATAATCATTCGATGCTGGAAACCTATATTAATCTAGGTCAACAACATTATCAACAGAAGAATTGGCAACAAGCTCTGATCAATTATCAAAAAGTGATTAAAATTCAACCGAACACCCCTTTGATTCATTATCAAATTGGAGAGATTTATTGGAATTTGCAAGACTGGGAAAATGCGATCGCAGCTTTTCAACAGGAAATAACCCTTAATCCTAATTTTCCTCAGTCATATTTTTTTATGGCAAATAGTTTGATGCAATTAAGATTATGGAAACCTGCGATTGAAGCTTATTTAAAAGCTTTACAATTACAACCGGATTTTGTCTGGAGTTACTATGGTTTAGGTTATGCTTATTTCCAAGATCATCAATGGGAAAATGCGATCGCAAATTATTTAAAAACAATTGAATTAAACCCAGATTTAATTGATAGTTATCAAAACTTAGGTTATTCTTGCATTAAATTGGGTCACTGGAACCAAGCTTTAGAATATTATAACCAATTATTAACCTTTGAAGGAGCAGTTCTTTTTCCTCCCCATAACCATTTGCGAGAAATGTTAATCCAAGGGAAAACAGTTCAACTCTCAGATAACCCTAAACGTCCAGACTCAAAAATTATTAAAATTTTCCAAGCTGACCCCGGTTTATATAGTATGATTAATCAGCAATCTTCTGGTTATCAAAAACAAGTCTTTTCTGGTCTTAAAGATCAAGGAATTGAGGTGACACAAGATCTCCGAGAAGCAGATATTATTATTTCTCAATACTTTGTCGTTTTAGAAAGTTTTGCACGTCAATATGGTCAGATCAAAAAATACCTTTTATATACCGAAGAACCTCGGTTTGATCTAAATTTTGAGAATAAAATTAATGTAGAGGGTGTAGATATCCATATTATGAATATTTACACGGGAGACGTATTTTTAAATAATTATAGTTTATGTATTTGGCGGAGTAATGTGTTTAGCCAACCCTTAAACCCAATAATTGAGGATGATTTTTGGCGACCGCAAGACAAAATAATTGTGGCGTTGATGTCAAAACATCCGGTTGCTGGCTTTACGACTTTAGTTCGGGATGGAAATAGTATTGATTTGTATGAAATCCGAAATCACATTGCTTTAGAAGGTCATCGCTTAGGGAAAGTTGATATTTATGGAAAAGGTTGGGAAGCGGGAGTAACCATCGAAGACTCTAGGGATGGAGACTGGACAAATCGCAAGTTTGAAATTCTCCAAGATTATCATTTTAATCTGTGTTTTGAAAATACCATAGCTCCCCATTATTGTACTGAAAAAATTTGGGATGCGATTATTGGCGGCTGTTTACCGATTTATTACGGTGGACAGAATTCAACAATTTATGAGGATTTTCCCCAAAATAGTTTTTTAGACTATTGTGAGTTTAATCATCCTCAAGAGTTATTCCAATATATTGAAAAAATGACATTTTCGGAATATCGAGAACGGTTGAATTTGTGTATTGAGACGTTTAATCAAGTCGGGGAAACCTTAAAAAACAATAATTTTTATATTCCGAAACGGACGGATAATTTAGCAAGAAAAATTAGAAGTATTGTTTGTGTTCTATAATACCCATCATCTGAGATACTGCTACAATCGGTGCTGTAACGGCTCTTAAGATGCGTTTTCCTAACGAGACGGGTTGAAATCCCATACTAATCGCTGCTTGAATTTCTTCTTCCGTCCACCCCCCTTCTGGCCCTGTTGCAATCATGATTTTATCGGGTATTTTATCAGCTATAATTGACATTAATTCTAACATAAAAGGTTGATAATTTCCTCGACTTTCAAAAATATATTGAACAGAAGATTGAGTGTTACTTTTAAAGGTTGATAGGGTTAATAATCCTTGTGGAAACGAAACCGGATCATAAATTTTGGGAATAATCTGACGTTCCGATTGTTCTGCGGCTTCTGTAGCAATTCTGCGCCACCGTTCTACCTTTTGAGGACTGGGTTTTAAGAGAGTTCTTTTACTAATAACAGGGATAAATTGTGTTACACCTAATTCCGTACAACAGCGCACAATTTCCTCAAATCCATCTCCTTTGGGTAAGGCTATGATTAATATAATTTCAACGGGTAATTCAGTTTGTATTGAGACCGTTTCGATTAATTTAGCTTGGGGAGAAACAGAAGGTAAATTAACGATTAATTCTACTATCCACCATTGACCCTGACCTTCAATAATAATAATAAAGCGATCGCCCTGTTTCAACCGTAACACTCGACCTAAATAATGCTGTTGTTCAGCCGTTAAAATCAGGTGTTCGTCTTGAATTTGTTCAGGAGCGATCGCAATGCGTTGAAGTTGAACCATTGGTAATAAAGGATTAAAGACTCGGTTAGATACTCTAACCTAAAATCCTCCCCATTCAACCTAACTACTGGACTTTCAGTTTTTCTAAATATTCTTCAATTGCTTGAGTGGCTAACTCAACCACTGGTTTCCCCAATCGTTTAGATTCAGCTTTTAACTGATTATAAATGGAATCTCGAACACTAACCCGATGTCGGATTTTGCTCGTATCTAGGGGAGCATCAGAATCGCTAATCTCTGGTAGGGTCTGGCTACCCGTAAAAACGGGCGCTTCTTGAGTTTCAATGTTCATTGAGACAGTCGTTGAGTAAGAGGTTATAAACTTGCGAAGCGCATCAAAGCCGACACGATAGCAAAAATCCCCAAAACTCTCTCCGGGTTTCCGATCCTGTTTAAAATAAACTAAGATGGGAGTCAGAAAAGTTTCGAGATCATGAATCGATAAGCGATCCACAAAAGCTTCAGCCAATCGTGTCTGATTCGGAGAACCCCCTAACCAAATTTGATAGGTATCAGGAGCACTCCCAACAAAGCCTAACTCCGCCATGTAGGGTCGAGCACAACCGTTAGGGCATCCCGTCATCCGAATGACAAAATGCTCTTGTTGCAAACCCACATTGTCCAACAATACCCGAATCCGTCCCAATAGACTAGGGATGACCCGTTCTGATTCTGTCATCGCCAATCCGCAGGTCGGTAACGCCGGACACGCCATTGAATAACGTTCTAGGGGATCAATTTCCGTTTCGGTTTTAATCCCATGTTCTTTAAGGAGGGTTTGAATCTTGGGTTGAACCTCTGGGGAAATTTCATACAGAATTACATTTTGACTCGCCGTGACTAACATCGGGACGTGAAACTGTTCTACAATTTGGCGTAAAACCGTTTTCAGGCGGAAATTTCCTTCATCTTTAATCCGACCATTATCAACGGAAATTCCCAGGAATAATTTCCCATCTCCTTGTTCATGCCACCCTAAATAATCTTCATAGTTCCAAGCGGGTAAAGGTTTAAACGGTTGAAAGGATTTTCCGAAATATTCTTCAGCTTTTTCACGGAATTGATTCACACCCCAATCATGAATTAAATATTTCAGTCTGGCGTGACGTCGGTTGGTGCGATCGCCATAATCTCGTTGAGTCGCAACAATGGCTTTCACCGCATCATAAATATCTGCTTTATCCACATAGCCAATTTCATCAGCCATACGGGCAAAGGTTTCTTCTTTATTATGAGTCCGTCCTAAGCCACCCCCAGCTAAAATATTAAATCCTTCTAACTCTCCGGCTGCATTAGTAATCACCACTAAACTCAAATCTTGGGTATAGATATCCAGGGAATTATCTCCGGGAACCGTCACCGCACATTTAAACTTGCGGGGCATATAATTAGTGCCATAAATCGGTTCTTCTGAGTCCGTATAATTCGTACCATTTGTATTGCGAAGACGAGCCGCTTTAACTTCTGGATCTTCTTCTGCGGTAATAAATTTTTCCCCATCTAACCAGATCTCATAATAAGCTCCTGTTTGGGGGGCAAGCAAATCAGCAATATTATTGGCATAAGTCCGGGCATATTCATACTCAGGACGATTTTTATAAGGTGCTGGAGGTGCTAAAACGTTGCGGTTAATATCTCCACAAGCTCCTAAAGTTGACCCCATACTATTAATAATAGAAGCCAAAACTGTTTTAAGATTTTTCTTTAAAACTCCATGTAACTGGAACCCTTGACGAGTGGTAGCCCGAATTGTATGGTTGCCATATTCATCGGATAAGCGATCCAGAGTTAAATACAATTGAGGTGGAATAAACCCCCCAGGACTGCGGGTTCGCAGCATCATTCCATAGTCTCTTTCCTGTCCCTTAACTCGATTATCTCGGTTATCTTGTTGGTAAGAACCGTGAAACTTGAGAATTTGAATCGCATCCTCAGAGAAGAAGTTCAAATCGTTTAACAGTTCTGTTGCGAGGGGTTCCCGCAAGAAATTGCTACGTTCTTTCAGTCCTTCAACTTTCGATGGTTTACTCACCTTGGGAGATGTTGCAGATAGAGTCATGAGCGTGTGATCCCTTCTTCAATAAAAAACTTCTACGGGTTCAGCGTTGCGGTTGTGATCAACTCCAGTTCAACCCGATTGTTTTCAAACCCCAGTAATTCGGTCGGAATTATCGGTATTCAACTTGATCGTAACATGGGGGTAGTCACAATTGTCCCGTATTATGACCGTCTTCCACTCGATCACAATCAAATATTAAGAAATTACCTATGCCAGATGCCTTAATGTACAACGAAGACACCTTTGTGGTGTTAGAAACGAACCAACCCGAACAGTTCTTGAGTGCTGAGGAACTGCTGTCTAAGCTCAAATCAGTTTTGGCGGAGTGTCAAGACAACTTACCCAGAGATTTACAGTGCTTTACCACCATTGAAGAACAAGCCAAGTATCTGCTTGATACAAGCTGTGACCTAGATGTGGGTGCAGGTCAATATCTGCAATGGTATGCGGTGCGGTTAGAGAAGTAACTTTCACCCCCTGACGTTGACCAACGCTGTAGAAAAGTTTAGAAATGATCTGGGGGGGGTGACAAAGAGGGTTAAGATATAGACCTAATAAGGGTTACAGCATATCAACAGGGTTGATAAAAGCTTGGCTGTCTATTTTTCCCCCATCAGCATTTCGGGCGGGTTGCCACCCCCCAGCCTTATTTCCTAGGATTTAATTTTCTACAATTAAAGCCACATCAATCTGTTCTTCTTGGGGTTGGGTAATTTCAACTTTAAGACCAGGGCCAAAGAACTTAGCGATTTTCTCTTGTTTATTTTGCCAAGTGTCTAGGGATATCAAGGGGGAATAAAACTGTAAAATCAGGGTATAGGAACCATTAATGAGGGTTTCTCGAATCCCTTGGAGGACAGGACGTTCTTCTCGGTTGGAGCCCAGTGCCAGACGTTCTAAGGTATCAGATAAATGGGCTTCTTGGCCATAGCGATAACGGGTGACATCTTTGCGGATTTGATTCTGAGTCTCTGTGGCTTGTTGCTCTCGTACCGCTAAAACCTCAGAGGATGTCGCTTGAGTCATCGGAATGGGTTTTAATTCTGCTGCTTTGAGGGCGAGTCCCCCCAATAATAGGGGAATACCATAGAAAAATCCAGCTAAATTTAAGGTAGCATTATCTGCAAAATAAGCTGCAAAACCCACTACGGTTAAAATTCCACCTACCACTAAACCCAGGGCGCCCAGAGAAGTTTGACGTAACATATTATAAATCACTATTCGTCCGCGAAAATTCACTCTCTGATTTTAAGCTAGGACTCTGTTTAATGGTTTATTAGAGAAAACCTATATTTCTATATTCAACGCTGGCTTCTGGAAACAAAGCAGGGTTCGGATATACCGTGTCATCGGACGTTCAACATGACAACTAACGACGAAGATCAATCAACTGCTAATATTAAACGCAAACTACTAGAGCAGATTAACACGCTCAAGCGCGAAGACGAACGATTGTACAACATCCTAGCTATCGATGTTTGGGCTTTAGCGAAAACGATGGATGAGTTTCAACCCGGCTTTTGGAGTGCTTTTATGAAAAACCGCGAAAAAGCTTTAAAACGGTTCCTCGCTGAATCTGCTAAAAATAAACCCGATACTGATACAAAACGACCCCCTTTTCTACGGTAGCCTTGGATTAAATTTTAGGTTGTATTGATTAACAAACATGAGGATTTTATTAGTCGAAGATGATGAACGAATTACAAAAGCCTTAGCTGAAGCCTTCATGGATCATCATTATGTAGTGGATGTTGTTCATGATGGTCAGATGGGGTGGGAGTTTGTGGAATCGGCTGCTTATGATGTGATTATATTAGATGTGATGTTACCTCGACTCAATGGGATTCAGTTTTGTCAACAATTAAGACAACGAGGGAATACAACACCTGTATTGATGTTAACAGCCAAAGATACCAGTGCCGATAAAGTATTAGGGTTAGATGTGGGGGCTGACGATTATGTGATTAAACCGTTTGATTTACAAGAGTTATTAGCTAGAGTTCGAGCTTTATTAAGGCGAGGAAATTCCGCTTTGCCTCCTGTATTAGAATGGGAAAATCTTCGCCTAGATCCCAATAGTTGTGAAGTAACATATTGTGAAGAAATTTTATCTTTAACGCCTAAAGAATATGGGTTGTTAGAATTATTTTTGCGAAATCCTGGACGAGTGCTTTCACGAGAAATGATTTTAGATCACCTTTGGTCTTTTGAAGATATTCCGGGTGATGATACAGTTAAAACCCATATTAAACGGTTAAGGCAAAAACTGAAAATAGTGGGAGCATCCTCTACATTAATTGAGACAGTATATGGCTTGGGATATCGACTCAAAACGCAACGTGATTAATCCTGAATTTAGATCTTTAAGCTGGCGGTTATTACTCTCCTATTTAGGGGTGATGATGGCAATCTCTGCAACTTCAATGATTGCTGTCTATGAATTTTTTTCCTTTAGTTTATATCAACAACTAGACCGTCAATTACTAACCTTAGCAGATGCAGCTATTCATAGTTTAGCAGAAATAAAAGAACAGAAAATAAATATTAAAGAGCCTAATTATCTGCAATTAGATAATGATGGGGATTTAGATATTCCTTGGCAAAATATTCAGCAACCGAGTCAAGGAGTTGAATGGTTTGATCAGAACCGCCAACGAATTGCTAAAGCAGGGAAAGTTTTTCCTCTTATTGATTTATCCCATTATAATCAAACTTATACCGTCAATAATCAGAAAATTCGTACCCTAACTTTACAAGTGAACCAAGAACCCAAAGTACAAAAAAAAATTATGGGTTATGTCCGAATCAGTGAGTCTACAGAATCTATTGAAATGGTACTCAAAAAATTAAGATTAGGGATGATGTTGGGGGGAATTTTAGTATCAGGATTAACAGCTTTTGGAGGAATGTGGTTAACCAAACAATCTTTAAAACCCATTGAACGAAGCTTTGAAAAACTCAAACAATTTACCGCCGATGCGTCCCATGAATTGAGAAATCCTTTAGCGGGAATTAGAACTTGTGTAGAAGTTATGCAAAGTCATCCCGAACGCATTCATCCGGCTGATATTGATAAATTAAAAGCCATCGCTAGTGGTATCAATCAAATGACAAGCTTAGTAGAAGATTTATTACTCCTAGCGCGCACAGATCAACCCTCTATTTCTATCAGTACAAAGTGGATAATTATTCCTCTCCATGAACTGTTAGAAGATTTAGTCGAATTTCTCTCTCCTAAAGCTGAACAAAAAGAAGTTAAGTTAAACTTAGATATTCAGAGTGAAGTCAACTTAAAAGGCGATGGAAATCAACTTTGGCGATTATTCCTAAACTTAATTGAAAATGCAATTTATTATACTGATACTGGGGGAAAAGTTATGGTATCATTAGAAAAAAGAGAAAAATGGGTTTGGGTGTGCATCAAAGATACGGGAATTGGGATTTCTTCTGAACATTTACCCTTAATTTTTGATCGGTTATGGCGTGCTGATCAAGCTCGAACTCGACGAGAAGGCGGATGTGGGTTAGGATTAGCGATCGCTCAAACTTTAGCCCAACATCATCAAGGAGAAATTACCGTTACCAGTGAATTAGGAAAGGGTAGCTGTTTTATGGTGCGTTTTCCCAGTCTACCTAATCCCTAAAGCTCTATAATCATCAGTAAATTTAATGGGTAACTTCTGAAGTCGTCACCAGTTTGTCACTTTTTAGGTTTATCTTGAAATTCAGGGTTAGAATCATCGTCTTTCTCAATTTTATCGTAAAAACCCTTTTGATTTCATCTGTTAACCTTGAAAGACGAAAAATTTTACCTTCCTACAATCCTATCATGATTCAGGTTAATCATAATGCAAAATCTTCAATTTCGGAAATTTCATCGTAAAATTGCACCGATTGTATTTATTCCTTTATTTTTAACAGCCTTTACCGGAATGACTTATCGTTTGGGCAGAAATTTGATGGGGCTGTCAGAAGAAAAAGCAGATTTTTTACTGATTATTCATCAAGGGGAATTTCTAGGAGAAGGGTTAGTTCCGATTTATGTATTATTGGTAGGTTTGGGACTCATTGCTATGATTGTCACCGGATTAACAATGGTTCGGTTAGCACAAGAAAAACGTAAAAATGCCCCAAAAAACTCACCTTTAAATGCCAGAAAAATTCATCAAATATTAGCACCAATTGTATTCTTACCTTTATTTTTGAGTGCATCAACGGGCATTTTGTATCGACTTGGGGATAGTTGGTTTCATATTCCCGATAAGATTTCTGAACTCTTATTAAGAGTTCACCAAGGTACTTATTTCGGCTCCTTTGGAAGAACCATTTACGTTGCTTTAATAGGTTTAGGATTAATTGCTATGTTAATTACAGGGCTTAATCTAACCGGAATTTTTCGTAAAAAACGGGCTAAAATTTCAGAATAACCCGAAGTTTAAACGGAATTAGAAATCAAATTTTTTACTAAAGAAGGGAGTTGTTCGGTTAGGGAACACGATTTTTAATTAGTCTGATCGCCAACAAAATAACACCAACGATTAACACAACTCCCGGCGGAGGAAAAGTTAAATTTTTGTTAAAATAGCGATCGCAATTAACCAAATTCCCGCTCCCATCAATGACGAGCAATTCCAAAATCAATTAATACAGGTTCTAAACTATTATCTCGAATAATAATGTTTCTTGGCTTTTTTACATCTCGGTGTAATATATGTCTTTCGTGAACTGTCTGCAATGCTTCACCAATGTGTCGAATGTAACGTATTGCTTCAAATTCTGATAAAAAGTTAAAATTAGCCCAAAACCCAGTATTTAAAAACACCCGGTTAATCTCAGTTCCGTTAAAATCACATTTGTTGACCCAAATCGAGAGGATTGAGAAGGTCAGGAACTATAATGAAAAACTGAACTCAGGTTTCTCAAACACTCATAGTCAGTCGAAATCAACCTCAATTCAGGGTTCAGATGAGATTGAAGAACAGAAACCTTAGTCCAACTTTAAAACTCCCTCTCTGTTTGTGACATCGTGATTTTTTCCAAGTTCCTAAACTTGAATGGCCGATCCTTTCAATCACAAGGGTTCCCAACTCAGGAATAGAATCTTAAAAAAGCGATGATAAGGTTGTTAGGGATCAAGAGTAACGGTAGAGGCAATAATCAAGGCAGCTATACAGTTCACTGTTGATAACTCAGGGTTGACTGCCAACGTGTAAACGCTCCCGACCGATCATCATCACCGTGTTACGATGGCGACAGAGAGAGAATCGTGGAAGAAGAAGGAAGATAAAATACATGGAAGAGATCATTAAGTCAATATCCTTTGATGGACGGGATATTAGACTCAAAATAGGTTTACTTGCGCCACAGGCAGGTGGAGCCGTTTTAATCGAGTCTGGAGATACATCAGTTTTAGTGACTGCGACTCGCGCCGAAGGCAGACCTGGAATAGATTTTCTGCCCTTGTTAGTAGACTATGAAGAACGACTGTATGCAGGGGGAAGAATTCCAGGGGGATTCTTACGTCGGGAAGGTCGTCCGCCGGATCGGGTCACTTTGACGAGTCGTTTAATTGACCGTCCCTTACGTCCTTTAATTCCCCATTGGGTCAGGGATGATATTCAGGTTGTCGCCACAACATTGTCCATGGATGAACAGGTGCCACCGGATGTGTTAGCCGTGACAGGTGCTTCTGTAGCCGTCATTTTAGCTAAAATTCCCTTTTTCGGGCCGATGGCTGCGGTACGAGTCGGATTAGTTGGAGATGATTTTATTATCAATCCCACCTACCGGGAAGTAAAGAACGGGGATTTGGATTTAGTCGTGGCGGGTTCCCCCGATGGCGTAGTCATGGTAGAAGCCGGGGCGAACCAACTGCCCGAACAGGATATCATCGAGGCGATTGATTTTGGTTATGAAGCGGTTTGTGATTTAATCAAAGCCCAAGAAGAATTGATGCGAGACTTGGGGATTGAATTAAAACCCGGAGAACCCCCGGAAGGAAATACGGGTTTAATCCAATTTATCCGCGATCGCGTGACTCTCCCGGTTAAACAAGTTCTCCAACAATATGACTTGGATAAAACGGCACGGGATGCCCACTTGGATGAAATTAAGGAACAACAAATAGTTACCCCCATTGAGGCGTTACCCGAAGATGATCCACTGCGGGTGGCGACAACCGAGGATTCTAAATTGGTAAGTCAGATTTTCAAGGACATTACCAAGGAATTAATGCGTCAGCAAATTGTCCAAGATAGCGTCCGGGTAGATGGTCGCAACTTAGATCAAGTCCGTCCGGTATCTTGTAAGGTGAGTTGTTTACCGAAACGGGTACATGGAAGTGCCTTGTTTAATCGGGGTTTAACTCAGGTGTTGTCCATTGCGACTTTAGGAACGCCAGGGGATGCTCAGGATTTAGATGATTTGCATCCCCAAGAAGAAAAACGCTATATGCACCATTACAACTTTCCGCCTTATTCCGTTGGGGAAACAAAACCCATGCGGGCACCGGGACGGCGAGAAATTGGTCATGGAGCTTTAGCAGAAAGGGCCTTAGTTCCTGTGTTACCCTCTAAGGATCAGTTTCCCTATGTGATTCGGGTCGTATCAGAAGTATTATCGTCCAACGGCTCAACTTCAATGGGTTCGGTCTGTGGATCAACATTAGCGTTAATGGATGCCGGGGTTCCCATTTCCAAACCCGTAAGCGGGGCGGCGATGGGGTTAATTAAAGAAGGGGAAGAAGTTCGGATTCTCACCGATATTCAAGGAATTGAAGACTTTTTGGGAGATATGGACTTCAAAGTGGCAGGAACCGATAGTGGAGTCACCGCGCTACAAATGGATATGAAGATCACTGGGCTACCGATGAAAACGGTGGCAGATGCTATTTATCAAGCGAAACCTGCCCGACTGCATATCCTGGAAAAAATGTTAGAGGTCATTGGCAAACCTCGTTCTGATTTGTCTCCCTTCGCGCCTCGGTTGTTAACCTTAAAAATTGATCCTGATTTGATTGGTTTAGTCATTGGCCCTGGTGGGAAAACCATTAAGGGGATTACCGAAGAAACCGGAGTCAAAATTGATATTGACGATGATGGTACTGTGACAATTGCTTCAACCGATAGTGAGAATGCCGCCCGTGCTTATCAAATTATTCAAGGCATGACCCGCAAACTGAATGCTGGGGATGTGTATGTGGGCAGGATTACGCGGATTATCCCGATTGGAGCCTTTGTAGAATTACTTCCGGGTAAAGAAGGGATGATTCATATTTCCCAATTAGCAGATTACCGGGTTCCTCGTGTTGAAGATGAGGTTTCTGTCGGGGATGAGGTCATTGTCAAAGTTCGGGAAATTGACAGCAAAGGTCGGATTAATCTGACTCGTCTGAATATTCATCCTGATGAAGCCGCCGCTGCCCGTGCTGCCGCAGTGAAATAGTCAGTCATATCAGTTATCGGTTTTTAGTTTTTAGTTCTGGGTTAACAACTATTAACTGACAACTGACAACTGATAACTGATAACTGATAACTGATAACTGATAACTGATAACTGATAACTGATTAAATCAGTTGAGATTCAAATGCCCCAATGTCAATGATATTGTTAACAATCCGGGTAAAGTTAGGCCCCCGTTGGTCAAATAGTCCGGGGTCTGTATAGGGGATAGCAAAGCTATTATTTCCTGCATTAATCGCCAAGCTAGTGCTGTCTAAGGCTAAAGTCGGTGTGGTGCCCCCATTATTTTGTAAAGGACTCAGTAATGGATCAATGGGGGTAGTGCTACTGCCTACAATATCATTCTTAACCCCATTGACTAAGCCTTCCCCTCCAGTTCCGTCTCCAATTAAGTTGTTACCACCACTATTGAACGCAAACTCAATAGAGGCTCCCACATCAGGATCAAGAGGAGCCTTGTTACTGGCAATGATCGTGTTTTTCAGATTGCTGACCCCCCCAATATTTCGGACACCGCCACTATTTCCGGTCGCTTGGTTGAAACCTACCGTGCTATTAGTCATTGTCAACTCCGCCACAGAGTTAAACACCCCACCCCCGATGTTAGCTGTATTGTTAGCAATGGTGCTATTAATAATTTGGACTTGACCATCAATAACGATAACACCGCCCCCGTTACTACCTTTATTATTGCTAATAGTGCTGTTTTGGATGGTCAGTTTACCGGAGTTGGCGATGGCTCCTCCGTTATTAGCTTGGTTTCCATCTAGCCAACTATCAATGATCTGAACATTACTCGTCGATGAAGTAATATTAATTGCACCGCCTCGGCTGCCGGTGGTGGTACTGGAGCTACTGGGTATGGTTCCCGACGGGAAGCCATTGGTGAGTTTCAATCCATCAATCGTGACATTGCCTCCATTGACGTTAAAAATGTTATAGTCCCCTCCCGTATCCCGACGAATCGTAAGTTGATCTGCTTCTGGGCCGTCGAAAATGATATCGCTGTTGAGGGCAGGTAAAGCACCTGTGAGGTTAATCACCCCCGATGAAGCGTTGTCAACAAAAGTAATCGTATCTTCTCCAGTGAGGGATTCAGCATTCAGAATCGCTTGACGTAAGGAACCTTCTACTAAAGCATAATCTTCTGGTGCTTGACTGGTGGTATCACCGAGTTGGGTAACGGCGGTATCATTGGCTTGAATCGTAACCGTTGCAGTGTTTTCTTTCGGACTAATCTTGTAATCCCCTTCCGCCAAAGCCAAGGTCAAGGATTCATCAGCTTCTGCGGGAATATCATCAATCGGAGTCAGGATAATATCGATGCTGGTTTGGTCATTGGGAAGAGTAAGAACGGCGGTAGAGTCATTGTTAATCGTGATGGCTTGCCCTGTTGAAGTTGTCAGAGTGTAGTCGTTGGCAGTGATTTTATCGGGTGTCAGCGCGAGATTAATTGTTAAATCTCCATAAGTATCAGGTGCGCGACTAATGCGATAAATTCCGTTTTTGGGCTTTTCATTTTCGACTTTCGTGGTGGTGGGTTCGGTCGCAATAGCTTCTACAGTCGTGAGACTCAGGGTAGCCTTATCATCATCATTAATGGTGACAACGGTTGTGGGGTTGTCGTTTCCAGCTTGTCCATTTTTATCAAAATTAGCAAAGGAAAGTTGCAGGGTTCGGTCAGGCTGAACCCGTACATTGCCAATAATCTCAATCGGAACCGTTTGCTTATCTTGATTGGGAGCAAAGGTCAGTGGTATTGCCCCAGCCTTGAAGTCTGTACCGGAGATAGCAGTACCACTGGTCAACACTACATCAACGCTTGACTGTTGACTAAGATCTCCTGAACGAGCGACTTCAACTTGATTAAACTGACTAGACGTATCCCCTTCTTCAACCTCATAGTTGTTCTGTACGAAATTATAGGTGGGCGGGGAATCATCATCTGCAATAGTCAGAATAGCGTCGGGTGCAGTTGTTCCGGCTTGGCCCTCATTATCAAAGTTGGAAAATGACAGAGCGATCGCTTCATTAGATTCAGATACTTCGTCTCCTTTGATAGTAATTTGTAGGGTTTTGCTGGTTTCTCCCGGTTGGAATTGTAGGGGGATTTCAGAGGGGGTATAGTCTTGTTCTGGGGTAGCTCCGTTGGGGGAACCTGTATTCAAATTAACTGTAACTGATGAAGCTAGATCAACTTTTCCTGAACGAATTACGGTGACTTCACTGTAGGTAATGTCGGTATTATTTTCCCGCACTTGATAAACATTATTCGTGAAATCATAGGTTGGAACATTATCGTCATCAATCACCAGTAAATCCGCAGTGGGATGGAGATTTCCAACTAAACTGCCTGGAGGAACACTTAAGGATAGATTAATGGTTTTGTTCTGATCAGATCCAAGATCCCCTATAATCGTAATTGGAACAGTTTGGCTGATTTCTCCGGCTTTAAAATTAACCGTGATTGGCCCTGGAGCAAAGTCTACATTGGGAACAGCATTAACTCCGGTCAGATTAACATTAACAGAAGAATCTAGATTAATATCCCCAGAACGCTCAATTTTAACAACCTGAGTCACATTGGTTGAGTTACCTTCGAGGGTTTGGAAGAATTTGTCGGCGAAGTCATAAGTAGTGGGGCCATCATCATCGTTAATATTGAGGGTGGCTTGGGGGTTGATAGTTCCAGGTTGTCCACTGGGTTGAAAGTTGTCTGGATCAAATGACAAGATAATGACTTCGGACGGCTCAATGGTGTTATCCCCGATAATAGGGATTTCAAATGTTTTTTGACTCTCGCCTTCAGCAAAATCTAGGGAGATTTCCGTCGGTTCCACGTCAATGCCCGGTGTTCCGCCGTTTTGTAAAGCAGGAGTCAGGAGAATTTTGACACTAGATGCCAAATCTGTATCAAAGCTGCGGTCAATGGTGATACTAGCTTTCTGAGGAATGTCTGGATCACCTTCAAAGACGGAATATTCAGCCTGACTAAAATTATAAACTGGAGGTTTGGGTGGAGGATCTTCGCTAGTGATGGTTCCTAGAGCGGTGGATTCTTGGGGATTGGCACTGTACAGAAAGCCGGATTCTACCAAAGTCAGATCAATGGTTTTTCCAACTTCTTCAAATTGATCATCATTAATGGGAAAGATTGTAACTGTTGCGGTAGTGACGTTTGCTGGGAAGGAAACACTGCCTTGGGTATCGGTAAAGCTACTATCCCCAGTAACGGTATAGTTTTCTCCGAGTTTAGCTGTACCCCCAACACTGAAGTTAACATTAATCGGCAAATCTAGTGAGCCACCCTGACGGGTGAAGGTATACACTAAGGGTACTTCGGAGTCTTCTGCAACTGTATCAGGAGATAGAGACACACTAATGGTGGAGGGGGAGGGCGGTAGGGGAATGAAGATAGGTGATGTCGTTGGGAGTGGGGAAGAAGATGAACTGACATCATTTTCTGTGATGGTGACAGCTACTGCCTCAGATTCTCCCAGGGTTGCACCACCTTTCGGGTTCGATAAGGTTAACTGAAAGCTTTCATTGGGTTCGGGTTGCTGATCATCGACAATATTGATCGGAACGGAGACAACCTTGAAGGTTTCATAAGGTTGAAAGATGACTTCAACGGCTTCTAAACTGACATCGCTGGATGTGGCGGTATCGGTTTTTAAGCCAAGGGTGGCACTAACCGTATTTAAAGGAGAACCAGCCCGTTGAACATTGACTAATAGGGCTGAAGTTTCACCTTCTTGAACTTGCAGGGGAGTGGTATTGCTAAACTCAATAATCGGCGTACTGCTTTCAATAGATTGAGTAAAGTTGGCTTGATTATTGAGGGCTGTGGCTTCGATTTCTTGAACTAGAATAAGTTGTTGATTACTTAATTTATCTTCAATAACGGTATCGTTGCCGACTTGTACGAACCGTAAATCGCTAAATTTTAAGTTATTGGTTAATCCAATTAAATCGACTCCAATCCGAAAATCAGTCACAATATCAAGTTGACCGTCGAGCAGTTCTCGACCAATTACAAATACATCGGAACCTCCACCGCCGGTAAGTTCATTGACTCCGGTTCCACTATAAAGTAGGTCGTTTCCTCTATCTCCAAATAGCAGATCATTGCCACCACTATCAAATAAGGTATCGCTGCCTTGTCCACCAAATAGCAGATCCGCACCTTCACCGCCATTGAGTTGATCATTTCCAGCATTGCCATAAATCAGGTCATCTCCTGAGTCTCCTTCTAGGGTATCGTTGCCAATATCCCCAAATAGAAGATCATTACCGATACCCCCAGAGAGCAAATCTTGATCTTGGCCTCCGTTGAGGGTATCGTTTTCGGCTAATCCTTGTAAGGTGTCATTTCCAGCAAATCCTAGGATTTCATCGGGTTCGGGTGTCCCGGTTAATAAATCGTTGCTGGCTGTGCCAATAAGTTGTGTCATATCCAGAAGCCCCATTTATGTTGGTGATTGATTTTAAGTCAGGAATGGGTTAAACCGTATATTTTTCTGTATCGTAAAATACAAAATATCTTAGTAACCCTATTCGGGTGTATCCTATCCCTGGATCGGTTAGTCCTGTGCTAAATGTTTAGCTTAAGTAGACGGTCAAAATATTAAGGAAAAATTTAATTAAGCTATACGTCTTTTCCAAACTGAGAACGGGTTTTTAGAGTTTTCATTTTTTTATGTCCACTGACTGGCATAGAAATACTCCTAATATTAGATAGTCTACCCATGAGTTTTGCTCCCGTTAACAAAGTTCAACGCTGAAATTACTGAGGGTTAGACTTTGGGGTGTATGTTATCTTCCTTGATTTGTAACGAACTGTAAAGATCATCCCCTAAACGATTAAACTTCGTTACAAGATGATTCAGTCGTACAAAAACCGTGATACCTTACCAATGACGACAAAACACTGTTCTAATGAAGGGAGAAAAACCTGTGAAGTTAGAGATGGGATACTCAACAACTTCTAATCATCAAGGCGTTAGTGCCTATGTAGCAGATCTACAACTGCACATGACGTTACAAGCTCGTAACTTAGTTCCCAACCTGACTCAAGCGCGTGATTCTCGCGAGCAAATGCTCCAGCAAACTCAGGCAGACCTAGAAAAATACATTTCTCGGCAAACTCTCTAGTCCAGTTTGGTTATCCACCGGGAAAACTAACAGCAGACAGGGGACGAAGCCTAATATGGGGTATGGGGCGAAGAAAAAGGGGATCTTTCTCCTCAATCCCCAATTCAGATCAATTGCGGGATTTCAATCACATCATCAATCGAGAGAACCTCAGATGTGAGGTTGTTTCGGATGGCGATTAAATCGCAATAGTCAAAATCGTCTCGCCCTAATGTGTTGAGGGTAATTTTTTGTAGGGTATCTCCGGGTTGAACAGGATAAGAAACCCAGAGGTAAGATTTTCCATCTAAGGGGAATTCTGATGATTTTTTTAACCAGTTTTGATAGTTATTATCTCGATTTTTAGTCAGGCGAGACTCTGTTTGTTTAAGGGCAAATTGCCAAACTTTGTAACCTTCTAGGCTGAGGTGTAAGCCATCGGTGGTTAACTCAGGGCGGATATTTCCCTGATTATCGGTGAATCGTTGATGAAAATCTAAATAGATGAGCCCTCGATTTTTAACCTGTTGAGCAAGATTTTGATTCAGTTCTCGAATTAAAAGATTAGGAATCGAAAATGTTAGGGCTTCTGTGGGTAATTTTGTTGGAAAAATAGATTGAACTAAAATTTGCGTCTCAGGATATTTTTGTTGTAGATAATCTAAAATTTTTTGATAATTTCCTAATATTTCTTTCACAGAAACCTTATTTTTTAAATCATTAATTCCCGCCAAAATATAAATTGCATCGGGCTGAATTTGATCAAAAATATCTAAACGTTGCCAAATTCTGCTTGTTGTATCCCCTGAAATTCCTTGATTTAACCATAATCTTCCTGATGGTAATAAAGGATTAGGAAACCACATACTTAAGGAATCTCCTAATAAAATATTAAGGCGAGATAAACCTATATTTTCAGAACTTTCCGTTTTAATTAAATTAACTTCCTGCTTTAATATATTCAGCCAATCTTGATAAGTGGGTTGATAAATCTCTCCTGATAAACGAGTATAAATTTGGCTTGTATGCAAAGCAAAAAGCCGTTGTTGGTACATTTCAAGTCCTGATTTTGGGGTCATAAGCGATTACTTTATTCTCTGGTTTCCAAATAATAAAAGCGAGGAATAAAATAATCCCTCGCACTTCAATCGATTAGAACGAGACTTCTTGAGAACGTTACTGAATCAGTGTTGATTTATGCAGACATCTGATGAAATCTATAAACTGATTTAGTAAGTTTCAACGTGCCAACGCTCTGCTTTTTTGAGTTGTTTTTGATAGTCACTCCAGTTGACATCAAATTTACCCGCAGCCGCAGACATTCCTTCGTCAATACCACCTTCCATACCTTTAAGACCACAAATATAGGTATGGGTATTTTCTTTCTGAACTAACTGCCACAATTCATCGGCGTTTTCTTTAATCCGATCTTGAATGTACATTCTGCCACCTTGGGGATTTTGTTGTTCACGACTGATGGCATAAGTTAAGCGGAAGTTATCAGGAAATTCCCGTTGTAATTGTTCCAACTCTTCTTTATACAGAATATTGGCAGTGTAGGGAATTCCAAAGAATAACCAAGCTAACCCTCGGAATTTATAATCTTGATGTTGTTCTTTGAACATCCGCCACAGGAAAGCTCGGAATGGTGCAATTCCTGTACCCGTTGCCATCATCACCACAGTGGCTTCTTCGTCATCGGGTAATAACATTTCCTTACCCACTGGCCCAGTAATGGCAACATCCGCCCCCACTTCTAAATTACACAGATAAGTCGAACAAACCCCATAGACGGTTTCCCCGGTTTCAGGATGTTTATATTCCAGTTGACGAACACACAAGGAAACGGTTTTATCATCCAGTTTGTCACCATGACGAGTGGAGGCAATTGAATACAGCCTTAACTTGTGGGGTTTACCTTTGTTATCGTTTCCAGGGGGAATAATCCCAATACTTTGACCTTCGAGATAACGTAAATCTCCGCCGGAGATGTCAAAGGTGAGGTGACGGACTGTACCTAAACCTCCTTCACCCACCAGTTCATAGTTCTCGATACATTGCCCCATATAGGGCTTGTTCGGACGGTAGATATTAATAGGAATATCTGTTTTAGCCTTGGCGTGAGTCATGGGCTTAGTTTTTTCTTCAGATGGTTGGCTCTGTTGTCCATTTACGGGAGCCACGGTCGTTGCAGCATGAGGTTCACCTGCAGGGCGAATACTGACAATTTTTCCTCCCATCCGGGAAATGCGACGCATTTCTTGATTCATGCGGTCATAGGGTACAGTCAGGTAAACTGCACCACTGCGACGAATTGGAAAGTTGAGTTTGTCTGTATTCTCCCCTTGTCGCATTCCCTCGACTTCAAAGATAAAGACGCGGCTATTGGCTCCTGTCTTTGTTGCAACACCAGTTCCACTTGGACGATACATTCGTTTCTTCTCCCTTAGAATACCGAAGCTCTTAACTAACAAAATGTGACTAATACATCACTTCAGGTTTTTTTAACGTGCAATTGACAAAAATAGTCAAACATACCTATCCCCTCTCACGCTGGGCCAGGGGTCGTTGCTGTTACCAATTTGCACTTTGCACTATTTTACAGCGTAGTGTTCATCGGCTAATCTCAATTGGGAAGAGCTTGACAGAGGGGGAACTCAGAACTGAGGGGGAAAAATTATGAGACAATAAAGTTCACCCTTAAAAGTTGAGTGCAAAACGTACAGCTTAAAACTTCTTTTGAGGATTGTTATGATGGGAATTCTACCTTGGGTTTTATTAGTAGCACTGGGACTAACGGCTGGAACCGCAGCAGGATTATTGGGAATTGGGGGAGGGATGTTGGTTGTTCCAGGGTTATTTTATATTTTTAATTTAATGGGGTTTCCGCCCAGTTTGGTGATGCACGTTGCGATCGCAACTTCGATGAGTGTTATGGTTTGTACAGCAACTTCTTCTATTTTAGCCCATCATTCTAAAGGAGATGTGCAATGGGGAGTGTTTTGGAAAATTGTTCCGGGTATTTTATTGGGTGTTTTATTAGGTGCAGCCTTAGATAATACTTTATCGAGTGCTTGGCTAAAAATTATTTTTGGATTATTTTTATTGTTGATTTCTATAAAGCTATTGTTGGATTTTAAACCTCAACCCCAGCCGGAAACCTTACCAAGATTAGCAATTATTAATGTGGTAGGTTTGGGAATTGGGTTTAAGTCGGGACTTTTAGGGGTGGGAGGCGGTGCAATTAGTGTTCCCTTTTTGATTTATTGTGGATTACCGATGTATGAAGTGGTGGGTACATCATCATCTTTTAGTTTACCGATTTCGATTTTAGGAACCCTTGCATTTCTGTTATCTTCTCAGGGGGGTGCTTCTCTTCCTGGATTTACAGGATATATTTATTGGCCGGCTTTATTATTAATTGCTCCCTTTACTATTTTAGGAGCTTTTTGGGGAACAACGCTATCCCATGTTATTTCAGGGGAAAAACTACGAACAGCGTTTGCTTTATTTCTTTTATTAATTAGTTTAAATATGTTATTTTTTTAAACCCAATTAAAGTGTGGCTATCCCAGCGCCAGAATCATCCCATTTCACCCCTATTTTTATTCATTTATAAATTCCGCTTCACAGATCGTTGACTCCCGTTGTTCTAGGTCTTCCGTATCCCATAAACCATTGAGAAAAGTTGTATAAAAATATTCTCCTCCTTGTTGAACGTCAATTTTAGGAGCATTTTTAGAATAGGGAGCGTGATCGGAAATTCCCCGTTGAGCTTGATAATGAATATAGGTATCTGAGTTCACGCACATGACATGATAAAAATCTTTATTTGCACCGGATTCATCCCCCAATTTATAACGAGCTAATCCTCTGTTTAAATAAGCTTTAATAAAATTAGGATCAATATTGAGAACTTGATCAAAATCAGCAATTGCTGATTGATATTCTTTTAAACTATGATAAACACAACCTCGGTTATAATAGGCATAAACATTATAGGCATCTATTTGTAAAGCCCGGTTATAATCTCGAATAGCTCGCTCATGATTTCCTAATTGATGATGACACAATCCTCGATTAATATAAGCTTTAATATAATTAAATTCTAATTCCGTTGCTTTATTAAAATCCTCCACTGCTTTTTCTTTATTTCCTAATAAATAAAAGGCTCGACCTCGATTGTAATAGGTTTTATGATTGTTGGGATTTAGACTAATGGCTTGATTGTAATGATTAATAGCATCTTGATAACTTCCTGATTGGGCGATCGCTAATCCCAAATTATTATAAACTGCATCACTTTTGGGATTAAAATTTAGAGCCACCTTAAAGTCCTGAATTGCTTTATCATATTTTCCTAAATGTCTCCAAGCATTCCCCCGATTTAGATAAGCATCAGGTAATTTTGGTTCTATTTCTAAAGCTTTTGTTAAATCATTAACGGCTTGTTGATACTCTTTCAAATAATAGTAAACTAGACCCCTATTATTATAAGCGTTGGCATAATTTGGGTTTAATTGAATCACTTGATCAAAATCTTTCAAAGCACCCCGATAATTGCCTTGGCGTGCTTTTTTTAAGCCTTGTTCATAAAAACGCTTAATATTATTAAACATGAAACTTCCTCTTGATTGATTAAGCTCTATTAGATGTTGGAAAATCATGAAACTCTATTAAAATCAACAAGCTCGACTCAGGATTAGGATTTAGGTTTTGAGCTTGATGAACTCATCCATTGATAATAAAGAAGTCTAAACACAACCAGAGACTTCTTTACCCTTTCAGGGATAGCCCTACACACTTTCTATGATATCAAATTAAGAATTTAGGTGTGAGCCTCGCTGAGATCCAACTCATGATTAACAATCTTGACACCAGTTTTTAATTAAAGGGTCAATTCAAGAAGTGTCCCCTTGATACCAGCGCTAAAACTCAATATCTGATAAGCGGTTACGCCGAATTTGCTTAAAGGAACAAGGAAAAGGAAAGAGGGAACAGAACAGAATTTGGGTTGGAGTTTGATCATATTTCAAGATGCGGTTTAAATGCCTATGACCTTATTTAATTTATTCCCAATAAAAAACCCCCAAACCGGAAAAGTTTGGAGGAAAATTAAGATAATCGATTAAGTTTCTGGGTTAAGCAACAACAAAATTCACTAATTTCCCAGGGACAACAATCACTTTTTTAATGGTTTTGTCGCCGATATGACGTTGACTGACTTCAGAATTTCGGGCATATTCTTCTAAAGTTTGGTGATTAGCTGCTGCTGGGACTTGAAGCGTACCGCGTGTTTTACCATTAATTTGAATCACTAAGGTAATTTCATCAACCACTAACGCTTCTGGGTCATACTGAGGCCAAGTTTGAGTATGAATTGAACCTGTTTTACCAATCAGTTGCCATAATTCTTCGGCAATATGGGGGGCAAACGGTGCTAATAATTTCAACAGCGTTTCAATTCCTTCTAAATAGGTAGGAGACGCTTTACAATCGGCTTCAGATAAGGCATTACTAAGTTTCATTAATTCTGAAACCGCCGTATTAAATTGATAGTCTCCGTCTAAATCCTCGCTGACTTCTTTAATTGCAGTATGAATCGCCCGTTTTAAGTCTTTTTCGACTTTACTTAATTCCCGATTCTTAGGTTTAGAAGTTTCAACTTCAGCAAATTCAGTCACAATTCGCCACACCCGATTTAAAAAGCGAAATTGTCCTTCAACATCAGCATCATCCCATTCTAAATCCTTCTCAGGAGGAGCTTTAAATAAAATAAACATCCGGGCGGTATCAGCCCCATATTTACCCATGACTTCCAACGGATCAACGCCATTATATTTCGATTTAGACATCTTCTCAAAGAAGACTTCTAACTTTTCTCCGGTTTCAGGATCTTGGGGATTACTAGGACTCACTTGTGAAGGTGAAAAATACTTTCCAGTATTACGATTTTTATAGGTAATTCCCTGCACCATCCCTTGAGTTAATAACCGTTCAAAGGGTTCTTTACAATGTAATAATCCGCGATCGCGCAATACTTTTGTAAAGAATCGAGAATATAATAAATGTAAAATCGCGTGTTCAATTCCGCCCACATATTGATCAACACTCATCCAATCATTTGTAATCGCTGGATCGAACACTTGTTGATCATTGTTAGCATCAGGATAACGCAAGAAATACCATGAGGAATCAATAAACGTATCCATCGTATCGGTTTCCCGTTTAGCAGGAGTTCCACAGTTCGGACAAGTAACATTAACCCAATCTTCTAATTGCGCTAAAGGAGACGGCCCCCGACCACTAAATTTAACCTGTTCAGGCAATTTTACAGGTAAATCTTCATCAGGAACAGCCACCGCTCCACACTTCGGACAATGAATAATCGGAATCGGTGTACCCCAATATCGTTGACGAGAAATCAACCAATCTCTTAAGCGATATTGAATAATTCCTTTGCCATATCCTTCATCTTCTGCATAGTTAATAATGGCTTGTTTAGCGTGTTCAGAATGTTCTCCACTAAAATTACAGGATTCGACTAAAATTCCCGTTCCGGTATAAGCCATTTTAACTCGATCATTTTCCTCATTATCATTATCCGCATCATCAGGAACAATCACCTGTTTGATGGGTAAATCATATTGAGTGGCGAATTGAAAATCACGGGTATCATGGGCGGGAACCCCCATGACCGCGCCTGTTCCATATTCATATAAAACATAATCCGCAATCCAAATCGGAATTTCTTCCTCATTAAAGGGATTAATGGCTTTTCCACCTGTAGGAACACCTCGTTTGGGTTTATCGTCAGAGGTGCGATCCGTGTTACTTTGATTTTTAACCTCTTGAATAAATGCTTCTACCGTTGCTTTTTGTTCAGGGGTTGTAACTTGAGAAACTAAGGGATGTTCTGGGGCTAATACCACATAGGAAACCCCGTAAACCGTATCAGGACGAGTGGTAAAAACAGCAATGTTTTCATTTAACCCAATAATCGGAAATTCTAACTGTGCGCCAATAGATTGTCCGATCCAGTTGGCTTGCATTAATTTAACCCGTTCTGGCCATCCGTTTAAATGTTCTAAATCGTTGAGTAATTCGTTAGCATAATCGGTAATTTTTAAGAACCATTGCCGCAATAATTTCTGTTCAACAATTGCCCCAGACCGCCAAGAACGTCCTTCATTATCAACTTGTTCATTAGCAAGTACCGTTTGATCAATGGGATCCCAATTAACTGCTGCTTCTTTTTGATAAGCCAGTCCGCACTTATAAAATTGTAAGAAAATCCACTGTGTCCAACGGTAATATTCCGGGGAACAGGTGGTTACTTCTTTTTCCCAATCAATCGAGAACCCTAATTTTTGCAATTGTTCTCGCATTTGGGCAATATTTTGATATGTCCATTCCGCCGGAGGAACTCCTCGGTCAATGGCAGCATTTTCGGCAGGTAGTCCGAAGGCATCCCACCCCATCGGATGTAAGACACGATAGCCTTGCATCCGTTTGAGTCGGGCGATCACGTCAGTAATAGTGTAGTTGCGAACGTGACCCATGTGTAGACTCCCCGACGGATAGGGGAACATGGAGAGTGCATAAAATTTGGGCTTGTCTTTGTCGGTTGGGGTTTTGTACAACCCCTGTTGTGCCCAGGTTTGTTGCCACTTTTGTTCGAGGGATGCAGGATTATATCGGGACTCCACAGCCATACTTCGTGCCGGATACGTTTTCTTGTTTCTTTATCATTTTTGCATATTGTCGGGTATTGGGTGTTGGATGTTGGCTGGTGCGTTGCTGAGGCATCCTACAGTTAGGGATTTTTCGTCTATGATGGGTCAAAAAAGGGAGGAATTTGAGTTATGTTAATTCGAGAGAAAATGCAAATGCAAACGATACAGTTAAAAACAGTGGTTGGGGAGGATGGAATTTTACAGATTCAGATGCCTCCTGAATTGAAACATAAAAGTTTAGAGATATTAATTGTGTTTCAGTTTTTACTTGATAGTAATTCTTTGCATAGATGGTTTAAAGATTGAAGATTGGCAGGATAGTTAAAGTTGAGTTGGGTTAAAAATCGTATTAGAGTATATTGGCTAAGGTAATTTTTTCCCATACTAGGTTAGAGAAGCTTAATATTATTACAATAAATTGCTAGGGATTGAAAACAATTATGGAGAAATTTGAAGAAATTTTAAGCTTCTGGTTTGGTCATCCCCATGACCCCAACTATGGAAAACCTAAACCTGCTTGGTTTATGACAAATCCTACTTTTGATGAAGAAATCAGGACTCGTTTTCTGACAACCTATGAACTCGCAGCGACAAACCAACTTGATATTTGGCAAAATTCACCGTTAAGTTGTTTAGCGTTAATTATTACTTTAGATCAATTTCCTCGCAATTTATTTCGCGGAACACCCCAAGCCTTTGCCACCGATGAAAAAGCATTAACCATCGCGAAGTATGCCCTTGATCAAAGATATGATCAACAGATGATCAGGGTACAACGGGCTTTTATTTATCTTCCTTTTGAACATAGTGAAAATTTACCCGATCAAACTCGTTGTGTAGAATTATTTGAAACTTTAAAAGGTGATCCTAATACTGCATCCATGTTTGATTATGCGATCGCTCACTTTAATATTATTCAAAAATTCGGACGCTTTCCCCATCGTAACGTGATTTTAAGCCGTCCTAGCACTCCTAGTGAACTAGAATTCCTTACCCAACCTAACTCGTCATTTTAAGCTGATTAACAGTCAACCGTTAACTGTCAATACCCCATCACCCTCTTCCCTGCTACCATGACATTGATGTTGATAATTCGGCCTAATGCCTGGAAAATTGGGCCATTTTCCCGAAACGTTAACTTCATGGTGACTTGAAGGTATTTAACAAATATGCACCTAAGCGAAATTACTCATCCAAATCAACTACATGGTTTGTCGATCCATCAACTCGAACAAATTGCCCGCCAGATCCGCGAGAAACACTTAGAAACCGTTGCCGCGACTGGAGGACATTTAGGGCCAGGGTTGGGTGTGGTGGAACTGACGTTAGGATTGTATCAAACCCTGGATCTTGATCGAGATAAAGTTCTTTGGGATGTGGGACACCAAGCCTATCCTCATAAATTAATCACCGGACGTTATCAAAATTTTCACACGCTAAGGCAAAAAGACGGCGTTGCAGGCTATTTAAAACGCTGTGAAAGCAAATTTGATCATTTTGGTGCGGGACACGCTTCTACCAGTATTTCTGCTGGGTTGGGAATGGCTTTAGCACGGGATATGAAAGGGGAAAACTTTAAAGTCGTTGCCATTATTGGAGATGGGGCTTTAACGGGAGGAATGGCATTAGAAGCCATTAACCACGCCGGACATTTACCTCATACTAATTTAATGGTGGTTCTCAATGATAACGAGATGTCAATTTCGCCCAATGTGGGGGCAATTTCTCGTTATTTGAATAAAATGCGACTGAGTGATCCAGTTCAGTTCCTTACGGATAATTTAGAAGAACAATTTAAACATTTACCCTTCGTCGGAGAAGCTTTTACTCCCGAAATGGAACGAATGAAAGAAGGGATGAAACGTCTTGCGGTTCCTAAAGTTGGGGCGGTGTTTGAAGAATTAGGTTTTACTTATGTTGGGCCTGTAGATGGTCATGATTTACAAGAATTAATTAATACGTTTCAACAAGCGCATAAAATACCGGGGCCTGTGTTGGTTCACGTCGCAACGGTGAAAGGAAAAGGCTATGCGATCGCAGAAAAAGATCAAGTCGGTTATCATGCTCAAAATCCCTTTAATTTAGCCACGGGAAAAGCGATTCCCGCCAGTAAACCTAAACCTCCGAGTTACTCTAAAGTATTTGGAGAAACCTTAGTTAAATTGGGAGAAAATGATCCTCGAATTGTCGGGATTACGGCGGCAATGGCAACGGGAACTGGGTTAGATATTCTCCAGAAAAAACTGCCCAAACAATATATTGATGTCGGTATTGCGGAACAACACGCGGTTACAATGGCGGCGGGTTTAGCAGCAGAAGGAATGCGTCCGGTTGTGGCAATTTATTCCACCTTCTTGCAACGAGCTTATGATCAAATTGTCCATGATATTTGTATTCAAAAGCTCCCGGTTTTCTTCTGTATGGATCGAGCCGGAATTGTGGGTGCAGACGGCCCAACTCACCAAGGAATGTATGATATTGCTTATCTGCGGTGTTTGCCCAATATTGTGATTATGGCGCCTAAAGATGAAGCCGAATTACAACGGATGTTAGTAACTGGAATTGAGCATACAGATGGCCCCACTGCGATGCGTTATCCGCGTGGATCAGGGTTAGGTGTTCCGTTAATGGAAGAAGGCTGGGAACCTTTACCCATCGGCAAAGGAGAGATTCTCCGCAATGGCGATGATCTGCTATTAATGGGTTATGGCAGTATGGTAAATATGTCAATGCAAGTCGCTGAAATTCTCAGTGAACATGGCATTGAAGCCACCGTAATTAATCCCCGTTTTGTTAAACCTTTAGATATCGAATTAATTGCGCCTTTAGCTCAACAAATGGGTAAAGTTGTCACGATAGAAGAAGGCTGTTTAATGGGCGGTTTTGGTTCGGCTGTTGCTGAAGCTTTATTAGACAATAATGTTGTGGTTCCTGTGAAACGTTTCGGGGTTCCTGATATTTTAGTCGATCATGCTGAACCTAATGAATCTTTTGCTGATTTAGGCTTAACCAGTTCTCAAATTTCTGAACAAATTTTGGAAGCCTTTTTTAGTCAGAAACAACAACCCTCTAAAGTCAGTTAATTTTTTCAAAAATCCCAATTTTTGAGATAGAAACCCTAGAAACCTGGTTTCTTGAACAATACCTTCGCCAAAATGTAGAGAGGGCTTTCTGTAGTAGAGTTGTTGTCAAGCAAAACCTCAACTTTATTCTACTCCTTCCTAAAATTGGCGAAGGTATTGAATGAATCAAGACACAATATAATTAATACAGAACAGTTGCAGGTTGACGAGATGGCAATTCTACATGGAAGTTGGTGCATTACGCCGAGTCGGTCTTTCTTCCTTTGGGGAGAAACCTGGCGACGAGTTACGTCGGAGTCCCTTGCTTCAGCACCCATTCTTCCTTATCCCTTTGCGTTAAACGATACAGAACTCTTAACTCAACCTATTTTACAAAATATTGGGTTATCAACGACTCTCCCTAATCTTCTATCCCCGAAAATTCTAGCACTCCCAACAGATATTTCTGAAACAGTTGGAGAACTCACTCCAATTTATTCTACTGCAACGAATAGTCCTCAATCTCATCTCTATCCTTGGCAAATTAATGGGATTTCTCTTAATCCTAAACAAGCCTTTCAATTTTTACAATCTCTGCCTTTAAGTACCGTAACAACATCAGAATCTAACTTAGGGGAAGATTTACGATTTTGGTCACATCTTGCTCGTTGGAGTTTGGATTTATTGGCTAGATCTAAATTTTTACCCCAATTAATTCAACAATCTGATAAAACGATTATTGCACAATGGCAACCGCTTTTCGATAGTGCCATTGATCAAGCTCGATTATTAAGATTTTCTAAACAAATGCCAACGGTTTGCCGAATGTATCAAGAGTTAATAGAAAGTAATTTTATAGCTATTGATTTACCCTTATCTGCTCAAAATATTATCATTGATTTTCTAGGAACAATCATTGATGCACAAGTGAGAACTGTTGCTGAAGAAGTCGAAACAAAAGCTAGTGCTAATACAGTTTTATTACCCTCAACTCTGCAAGCTTGGTTACAAGGATTAGGGAAAGAAGAAAATACGATTCAGGGAGAATTAACAGAAATAGAATCCTTAGAAATAGCCTTAAAAAATTGGACTTCTCCGCTACAATATTCTTTATCGGAACAAAATCTATTTTCAACAGCTTTTCAGTTACATCCTCCCACAGAAGATGATCCTAATTGGCAGTTAGAATATTGTCTACAAGCTATTGATGATCCTGAATTTATTATCAATACTCATATTATTTGGAGTCATTCAGTTGAGTCCTTTCCCTATCGAGGGAGAACAATTAAACATCCCCAGGAAACGTTGTTAAAAGGCTTGGGTTTGGCTTCTAAATTATATCCTGTTATTGAATCCAGTTTACAACAAGCTCGTCCCCAAAGCTGTAGTTTAAATCCCTTACAAGCTTATGAATTTTTGAAAAGTTATGCTTGGCGTTTTACCGATAGTGGATTAGGAGTAATTTTACCGCCTAGTTTAGCAAATCGAGACGGGTGGGCGAGTCGATTGGGATTAAGTATTAAAGCAGAAACGCCTAAATTAAAAACAAATGAACGGTTAGGATTAAAAAGTTTATTAAGCTTTAAATGGCAATTATCCATTGGTGGACAAACGATGACGAAGGCGGAATTTGATCGCTTAGTTTCTAAAGAAAGTCCGTTAGTAGAAATTAATGGAGAATGGGTTGAGTTACGACCCTCGGATATTAAAGCTGCAAAAACATTTTTTAGTCAACGCAAAGATGAAATGACTCTCTCCTTAGAAGATGCGTTACGGTTATCAACGGGAGATACTCAAATGATTGAGAAATTACCTGTTGTTAACTTTGAAGCAGGAGGAAAATTACAGGAATTATTAAATACTTTAACCAATAATCGGAGTTTAGAACCCATTCCAAACCCCCAGAATTTTAAAGGGGAATTACGACCTTATCAAGCCAGGGGTGCAGGTTGGTTATCCTTCCTTGAACAATGGGGGTTAGGTGCGTGTTTAGCGGATGATATGGGATTAGGAAAAACAATAGAATTTATTGCATTTTTACTGCATTTAAAAGAACAAAATAGTTTAGAAAATCCCGTATTATTAGTTTGTCCAACATCGGTTTTAGGCAATTGGGAACGGGAAGTTAAACGCTTTAGTCCGAATTTAAAAGTGATGGTACATCATGGCGATAAACGTGCAAAAGGCAAAAATTTTGCTAAAATAATTCAAGATAAAAATTTAGTGATTACCAGCTATCCTCTAACCTTTAGAGATGAAAAGGAATTGCAGGGGGTAACTTGGCAAGGACTGGTATTAGATGAAGCCCAAAATATTAAAAATTCTGATGCAAAACAATCTAAAACTGTTAGAAATATTAACGCATCCTTTAAAATTGCTTTAACGGGAACTCCGGTGGAAAATCGCTTATCAGAATTGTGGTCAATTATGGATTTTTTAAATCCAGGGTACTTAGGACAACGAACATTTTTTCAACGACGGTTTGCGATTCCGATTGAAAAATATGGAGATACGGACTCTTTAAAAATATTGCGATCGCTAGTTCAACCTTTTATTTTACGTCGGTTAAAAACCGATAAAGATATTATTCAAGATTTACCCGAGAAACAAGAAAATACTGTCTTTTGTCCCTTAACCACTGAACAAGCAACCGTATATCAAAAAATTGTTGATGAATCTTTAGAAAAAATTGATGATGCGGAAGGAATTCAACGCCGAGGAATGATTCTAGCATTATTAGTGAGGCTGAAACAGGTTTGTAATCATCCCGTTTTAATTGAAGCTAAAGTTAAAAATAGTAAAAAATCAGACAAACAAGATTTAATTAAAACCCAATATTCAGGAAAATTACAACGGTTGACAGAAATGCTAGAAGAGGTTTTAGAAGAAGGTGATCGCGCTTTAATTTTTACTCAATTTGCAGAATGGGGAAAATTATTACAACCCTATTTAGAACATCATTTTCACCGAGAAATATTATTTTTGTATGGGAGTACGTCAAAAAATAAACGGGAAGAAATGATTGATCGGTTTCAAAACGATCCACAAGCTCCACCGATTATGATATTATCTTTAAAAGCCGGAGGAGTGGGTTTAAATTTAACCCGTGCGAATCATGTTTTTCATTTTGACCGATGGTGGAACCCAGCCGTCGAAAATCAAGCTACGGATCGAGTTTTTAGAATTGGTCAAACTCGGAATGTACAAGTGCATAAATTTGTTTGTACCGGAACATTAGAAGAAAAAATTCATGATTTAATTGAAAGTAAAAAAGCCTTAGCCGAACAAGTCGTGAGTGCAGGAGAAGATTGGTTAACGGCTTTAGATACCGATCAACTCAGAAATTTATTAATATTAGATCGAAACTCAATTATTGAGGAGGAAGAGGAATAGTTTGAAAGCTCAAAAAATTGTTAATAAAAGGAGTAATTTTATGGTAGACTATACAATAGACGCAAACAAAGAATGGTGGTCACAACAATGGTTAGATTTATTAGATAAATATCGGTTTAAAAAACGGCTTGAACGAGCGAGAAATTATGCCAGACAAGGGAATGTTTTAAACATTGACTTTAAAGATCAAAAGGTTTTAGCCCAAGTTCAAGGAACTCAACCCGAACCTTATACGGTTTCCTTGTGGTTAGATATATTTAGTGATGAAGAATGGGATTATATTATTGAAACTTTATCGCAACGAGCTATTTTTAGTGCTAAATTATTAGCGGGAGAAATGCCACAGGATATTGAGGATGTATTTGCTGCTAATGGGTTAAGATTATTTCCCTTTTCCTTGGATAATGTTCATTCTGAATGTAGTTGTCCTGACAAAGCCAATCCCTGTAAACATATTGGTGCAGTTTATTATATGTTGGGTGATCGCTTTAGTGAAGATCCGTTTGTTTTATTTCAACTTCGGGGAAGAACCCAAGAACAAATTATTACAACGTTACGTCAACTGCGGGTTCAAAGTGAAGAAGATATTAACGTTTCTACCACAGAAACAACAACCATAAAATCTAACCCCCATTCTCCTAAACTCAATCAATTTTGGAATTATTCTGAACAACTAGACCCAGCTTTAGTTGTGATTACACCTCCTCCAGGGAGTGAAACCGTGCTAGATGTTTTAGGTACAATTCCATTAGCACCTATTGCTGTAAATTCTAATAATCGTTCTGCTTCATCGGCTACCGATATTGTGATGCAATATTTACAAACAGTCTATAAAAATGTTAGTCAACAAGCGGTTTTAGTTGCACTTAATCGCGAAGAAACCTAAGAAAACTGTTCATCATCTCAATGAGTTATTAACGTGAGTTCGACGAAACCAAAAATAGGTAAGCCTTTTTTAGTCCGTCAAACTCGCATTTTATCACTATTTCCAGCCGGCGCGATCCATAATTTGAATCGCCTCTGCATTAAATTTGCCATAGGCTGCAACATTCATCGGATCACTTTTAAATGTACCATAACTGGCTAAAACTGGAGAGACAGGAACACCCGCAACGGCTGGATATTCAAAAGCACTTTGAGCAAAAATCTTTTGAGCTTCTGGACTTGCTAAAAACTCTAAAAATTTAATCGCTCCCGCTTTATTAGGAGCCGTTTTAATCACCCCTGCACCACTAATATTGGTGTGGGTTCCCTGAGCTCGTTGGTTGGGAAAAAATAACCCAACTTTACTTGCAATTGCTTTATCTTCAGGTTTTTGAGACCCTGCTAAACGGGCTAAATAATAGGTATTTGCTAAAGTTAACTGTCCCACACCCGAAGCCACAGCCTTAATTTGAGAAACATCATTTCCTTCCGGGGGTCTGCCAAAATTAGCCACAAATCCTTTCACCCATTTTTCTGCATTGGTAGTTCCACTTTCTCCAACCATTGAAGCCACTAAAGATTGGTTATAAATATTATTAGAAGAACGAGCCAGTATTTTTCCTTTCCATTTAGGATTTGCTAAATCTTCATAGGTAGACAATTGAGCCGGATTGACTTTAGCTTTATTATAAACAATGACTCTCGCCCGTTTAGAAAACCCAAACCAATTCCCATTAGGTTCTCTTAAATTAGCTGGAATGGCTTGATTTAAAATCGCAGAAGAAATAGGTTGAAAAATTCCCTGTTGTTGCGCTCTCCAAAGGTTCCCAGCATCAACAGTAATTAAAATATCTGCTGGACTATTGGCTCCTTCACTTTTGATTCGTTCGACTAATTCCTCGGCTTTCCCTTCAACAATATTGACTTTAATCCCCGTTTTGTTTGTAAAACTTTGATAAAGCTGATTGTCACTATCGTAATGACGAGCCGAGTAAACATTAACAACTTGGGGGTTAGCTTGACTACGTTGCATCGGGGTAAGTCCTCCAACTGCAACTACAGCCAAGGCTGTTCCAAGGGTGAGGAACCCACGTCTAGTGATATTTTTCATGGATCTGGAAAGGGTCTGTTTTAATGCAATAGTTTTTCAAGAAGACAGTATAGCGTTAATGCTAGTTATTCTCAATAATTGTTTTTTGAAAACAACTATGGTAATATAAGCGTTTTTTTATCCAAGAAGGGAGAAACCATGAATTGAATGGCAAATCACGGCTTGCTGAAGGGCAGCAGTTACTGAAATCTTTGGGTAAAGCTCGTTAAAATAAATGATGGAAGTTCCTAATATTGAGGTTTCAGGAATAGAAAAGTATTGCAAATTATCATCAAATATGACAAAGCAAAAAATATCCCCAGTGTCCGAGGACGACCAGGGAGATGAAACCGGAAACCCAGTTTTTTAAGGGATTTTAGCCCAATCGGGTTTAATCACAATCGAGTGTATCGCGGGTATTGCGTCCTGTGACCGGGTTGGTTCCTGTCGCTACCTTGCAGAGGGTAAGTTGATCATCCCGGCTTAACATCACATCGGTAAAATCAGCCCCTTCAATGATTGCCCCTTCAAATTCAGCGTTATAGGCATAAGAGCCTTCAAGGATAGCGTTTTTGAGGTTTGTCCGCCTCAAACGAGCCATATCCAAGGTGGAATTTCTCAGATCCGCACCTTCGAGATTCACATCTTGGAGTTTAGCTCCAAATAAACTGACGCCATGTAAATCTGCATGGCTAAAGTTACTTCCGCGTAAATTTGCAAAGTCAAATTCTGAGTCTGTTAACACTTGACCCGAAAAGTCTGCATTTAATAAAGTGCGCTTTTCATAATTTTCAGCGAGGGCGGATGGCGTTTTCAACAGGGCCAGAAGCATCCAAACACTCAGGACAACTAAAGCCCCAAGGGTTTTTAGGGGTGAGGAAATCCTCAAATTCATATTTTCTCCCGATGCAAAAATTTACTTCATATAACTTAATATTTTACGGAGAAAGGGGATAGAATATTCACGAATAACCAGCAACCGACATCTATGTCTAAAACGATTGGTTCTTTAGGGGAACAATTGGTTGGCTCTTGGTTAGAAAGCCAAGGTTGGCAAATTTTGCATCATCAATGGTATTGTCGATTTGGAGAAATTGATTTAATTGCTTTGTATCGGGGACAGGGGACTGTTCCAATTTTGAGTTTTGTTGAAGTTAAAACCCGTAGTCAACGGAATTGGGATGAGGGGGGACTTTTAGCTATTACTCCGGGTAAACAAGCAAAATTGATTCAAGCGGCGGAATTATTTTTAAGTGATCGCCCGGATTTAATCGAATATCCTTGTCGGTTTGATGTGGCTTTAGTGCGTTGCGATCGCTATCCAACCCCTACCCCAATCTCTGCGGACAGCCCCCCTTTTCCTGATAGCATAAAAGTCGGTCAACCTTTTTTCCTCAAGGGCTACCGACTTCTATTACAAGATTATATTGAATCTGCTTTTAGCTAAATCTCGTTAACTGTCAACTCTTAACATTAAGCTAATGCTTCAGGACAATAACCTAACCCTCTAACAAATTGGGTTTTAAAAGATTCAACATCTTCACGGTTAGGAATACCATGAGACACCACAGCAACTTGGTAACGGCGCATAACACTGAGAGGGGATTGACCCGTTTCTAAGCCCCAAAGGGCCATTAAAATCCGCATATCGGGTTCGTAGGGAACACCCAACTCGTGCATAAAAGCTCTAAAGTCCCCGTGTTCTTGTGGTGTCAGATATTGACGCATTTTAATTTTCACAATCCAGCCATCTATTTGGTGAATCACCGTAATAAACTGAACGGGGAGGGAGTGATTTGAGCATAAAAAGTCTATCACTCTCAGCGTAAGGCTTGTATTGGCAAGGTAGTAGAGGTATTCCATCGGTCATCTCCTGCATGATTGTCCCGCCTGTTTGTTGCTTAACTCCAGCCCGGAACCCTGCAACAAAGAGTAATAGGGGCGGTGTTTTTGATTCTGCTGTAAGGCTCGTTGATCCCAATCTGAGGTCAAAACAAAGCCAAAAACAATGCGACCTTTCCGTTGGTAGGCAGCATAACCCTATATTTATATACTGCCAAGATTAACGATGATAAGATAGGGGAAAAGCACCCGATTTGGGATGGGGGATTCTACCCAAATTTAACCCCAGCAATTCCAGGGGATCACACGGTAGCCTATTAAGATCGATAGGGGGATCTCTAAAGATTAGTCAGCCGCTCATCGGATGGCCGAGTAAAGTAATTCATTGGTGAAGGACATTTCAAGAGAATGGATCAGTTAGATTATTGGTTAGAAAGCTACAATTATCAACTCCCAGAAGAACGCATTGCACAAAATCCTGTTGTACCCAGAGATCATTCCCGTTTGTTAGTCGTAGATTCTCCAAACTCTCATCGTCATTGTCTATTTAAAGATTTACCTGAATTTCTGCGACCGGGAGATTTATTAGTTCTGAATAATACCCGTGTTCTTCCCGCCCGTCTTTATGGACGCAAAAGTAGTGGGGCGGTGGTAGAAGTGTTATTACTCGAAGAAAAATCCCATCAGACTTGGTTAGCATTAGTTAAACCGGGTAAACGATTTAAATCGGGTTCTGTGATTGAATTTGAGTCTATTTCTGATTCTACAACAAATTTCAATCCTAAACTATTACGCGCAATTGTTTTAGAAACGGATGAGGAAACGGGAGGACGATTATTAAAATTTGAAATTCCCGAAGAACAGTCTTTAATTCCGCTTTTAGAACAGTTTGGAAATATTCCGTTTCCGCCCTATGTTACGGAGACAGAAGCATTACCGGAACAATATCAAACGATTTATGCCAAACACTCCGGGGCTGTCGCTGCGCCTACAGCCGGGTTACATTTTACAGAAGAATTATTTCAACGTTTAGAACAACAAGGCATTGACAAAACGTTTTTAACCTTACACGTTGGAGTAGGAACTTTTCGACCTGTGGAAGTAAATCAAATTACTGAACATCAAATGCACGGAGAATGGATTGAAGTTCCGGCGGAAACTATTGAGAAAATTGAGAAAACGAAAGCTTCAGGAGGTAGAATTATTGCAGTGGGAACAACGGTGGTACGAGCTTTAGAAGGAGCCGCGATCGCCCATTCTTCCAACTCGGGAACCTCAACAGAAAACTCGAAAGAATCTGCTCTTAAAAGTTATTGCGGAAAAACGAATATTTTTATTTATCCCGGATATCAATGGCGCGTCATTGATGGATTAATTACGAATTTTCACTTACCTAAATCCAGTTTATTAATGTTGGTTTCAGCCTTAATTGGGCGAGAACGGTTACTGAGTTTATATCAAGCGGTATTAGAAGAACCCGCCAATGATTTCGGACGACAATATCGATTTTATTCCTTTGGGGATGCGATGTTTATTTTACCAGAAGCAACATTAAAAAGGGAATAGGGAACAGGGAACAGGGAACAGAGGGGACAAGAAAATAGGGAATAGGGGATAGGAAAAAGTGATGAGCAACTGGATCAATTATTGATAGCAAACATTAACAAACATTAAAAGATGGAATATAACAATCCTAAATTGGCTGGAGACTGAAAACTCAGGACTCCTGACGGTCGGTGGGTGCGAGTCGCCGCCTGAACTTTACTCCCTCGTTGCCTGCGTTATAAAAATTAATGGGTTAAAAGTGCGATCGCCAAGCATCAAGGCATTTTGACAATTCAAAGAATATGTTATCGTTTTTGCAGGTTTATTAAGAAGTTATGGGGCATAGGTGATGAAACATCACGTTTGTATTGCTGTTGGCATTAATCAATATCAATATCTGCAACCCTTAAATTATGCCCAAAAGGATGCAGAAGCTATCTATGAATTTTTGGTAAATGGTGCTGGATTTCCTCAAGATCAGAGTTTATTGCTCACCGATAACTCACCCCAGGTATCGGGGATGTCCACCTACCCGAACCAAGAAAATATTTTAGATTGGGTGGAGTCCGTCTGCAACGAGCAATTGGGCCATGAGGATGTTCTGTGGTTGTTCTGGAGTGGCTATGGGTTTAGTAAAGAGGGAAAAGATTACTTGCTCCCCATTGATGGTAACCCAGCCCAGCTAGAAAAAACGGGGATTCCCATTGAAAAGTTGTATGACGCTCTCAAGGCGGCTCCAACGGATAAAATTTTAGTATTGTTGGATATTAACCGAAGTCAAGGGGCACACGCGGGGGAAAGTGTGGGAACTCAAACGGTGGAACTCGCCCGCCAAAAGGAAATTCCTACAATTTTATCTTGTCGTCGGGAACAGTTATCACGGGAAACTTCGGCTTTGCGACAAGGGTTCTTTACGGCGACGTTATTAGAAGGATTAAAAACGGGAGAATGTTCGACATTAGACCAGTTAATCCATTTCTTAGGGGAACGTTTACCCGAACTGACCGAACAACATTTAAGACCGAGACAAAAACCTGTCTTTGCCGTTTATCCAGCAATTAAACTCCAACAGGTACTTTTGCCTGAAAGCCGTCAGGTAGCGAGTGTTAGCCTTTCTAATGGTATGAGGGAAATGAATATGGCGACTGTAGAACCCTACCAAAATGGTACTGTTCCTTTATCCGAAGATCCTCTGAAATTGTCTACATCCTCTGATCCAGGGACTGGAGATCTGGGTTCTCAGACGAATGAACCTGCTGAACACCCTAAAACTTCAGCAGAGGATTTGTCCTCCAAGGCTTCAACTTCTGTACAGCAGACCTTACCCCAACCTCCTGCAAATTCAACAGAGGATACTATGTCAGATAGTTCATTTTTACAACGGTTAATTCTTTGGAGTGGAGCAACGGCACTGGTATTGTTACTGGGTGTTTTTCTCACGAATAAACCGATCTTTTTAGGTGAAAAAACGGCTAAGTCTTCTTCTGGAACTTCAACGGTTGTTAACAATTCAAAACCAACATCAGCAACGGTTGGAACCGGAACCCCGACTACACCGGAAACGCCTCCCACTCCTCAAGAGTTGTTGCAGGAATCAAAACTACTGTTGAAAGATACTTCTGCTTCTGGTTTTAGCAAAGCGATCGCATTAGCTGCACAAATTCCCCTCGGTGATCCTCAGTTTCAGCAAGCACAAGCTAATATTGAACAATGGAGTCAAACCATTCTCGATATTGCAGAAGGACGTGCTGAAAGTCAAAATTTAACTGGTGCTGTTGATGCGGTGAAATTAATTCCCGATGCTAATCCTACGGTTTATAAACAGGGACAAGAAAAGCTCAAAGAGTGGCAAGCTCAATTGGCGATCGCAGAAAAAAATCAAGCCATTTTGACTCAAGCCAAGGGTTCAATTAAGCCCGGTCAAGCGTCATCTTACAGTGATGCGATCAGCAAAGTTGAACAAATTTCGGCGGATCAACCGGGATATTCAGAAGCTCAAAAATTGATTGATCAATGGGGAAATAAAATTTGGGAAATTGCTCAATCTCGTGCTAAGAAAAAACAATATAGTAATGCGGTTGAAGCGGCTCAGTTAGTTCCTGAAAAATCATCAGCTTATGCCGATGCTCAAAAAGCGATCGCTGAATGGGAAACGAAAGTTAAGCAGAAGAAATAATCTACAGAGTTGACGGTTAACGGTTAACAGTTAGCCGTCAACTGATACCTGCTAACAACTCACGCTTGAACCTGGAAGTTTGACTTTTGTTCCGCCTAAACCACAATAACCATTAGGATTTTTGGCTAAATATTGTTGATGGTAACTTTCAGCGTAATAAAATTCGGGTGCATCCAGAATTTCTGTTGTGATCGTTCCATAACCCGCTTGTTTTAGGGACGGTTGATAAGCATCGCGTACAGTTTCAGCAAGTTGGCGTTGTTGGTCGGAATAAGTATAAATTCCTGAACGGTATTGGGTTCCCACGTCGTTACCCTGACGCATTCCCTGGGTTGGGTCATGGCTTTCCCAAAAGACTTTTAGTAATTGTTCATAACTAATGATTTTGGGGTCATAGACGACTAGCACGACTTCGTTATGTCCTGTTAACCCGCTACAAACTTCTTCATAGGTGGGGTTGGGGGTAATTCCGGCTGCGTAACCCACGGCGGTACTAAACACTCCCTCCTGCTGCCAAAATCGACGTTCTGCACCCCAAAAACAACCCATCCCAAACATTGCCATTTCTAAGCCTGGGGGAAAGGGAGGTTTGAGGGGATTACCATTGACATAATGTTTATCGGGTACAGGCATCGCTTCTGTCCGTCCGGGTAAGGCATCGGAGGGGGAGGGCATTTTCAGTTTTTTACCAAGTCCAAAGATATACATGATTGAGTAGATTTGTGAAGGATAGCTTTACGTTCCTTAATATTAGCGTTTTTATCACGGTTATTGCTGACCGAGAAACCCATTTTTTCAGGTTTGATGATTAATTTTTTGATGAATAGCATTAATAATTTGTTCTTCATTCGGGGTGATAACGTCTTCTAAATTAGCAATTTTCTGATATTTAGCTAAAAGTGCAACGGCAAAATCTGGATTAATTTGTTCAATTAAAAGGTTTAAATCCGGTGGGGAATTAAGGGTTTTAGAAATGACTTCTAAAGAATTCAGACTCAAAGGAGCATTTTGGATTTTAGGGAGAATTTTTTCAAAGGTTTGATCAGGATTTCGAGTTAAAATAATATGAATTAAAATTTGATCTATAATCGCTTCTTGAGCGATCGCAGTTTCTAAATATTTTTTACTTTCAAACTGGACTGTTTCTAAAGTTGTACCCTTTTTATCTTGATATAAATTGGATTCATAAAAGCGACAAGCTGCATATCCCAAGGCATAAAGTATTGCAGCATTGGTACTGACACTAATGATAGTCCCGGCTAAAGGCACATCTTCTAATAAACCTAATCCTAATTTTATGGCTTGATTACTTCCTAAAGCTAAACTAAAAATTGCTAAAGCTTCATCTTTTCTAATTGGGTCATAAAGATCGAGATCATAAGCAGAAGCAATTTGATAAATCATTTCAAATTCTAAGGTTGTGTTGTTAGAAAAATCGGCTCCCATTAGAGTCGCTAATCTTTCAGATACAAGCTTTGACGCGATTTCAGAACTCCCCAAAGTCAGAACTTTTTCCACCATAATTCGATGGCTAATTTGGCTAGAAGATTCATGAGGATATTGAGTTTTTAGCTGTTTAACTTCTGTTTCTACTTTCTCTAAATCTACTTTTTCAATAATCTCTAATATTTTATCTACATTTATAGTTTTGATTAAGGATTTAAGCAAAGGATTATTACTCATAAAATCCAAAACACCCGATGTAGGGGTGGTTTTCGAGGTTGGATTTTTTACTTCTTCTTTAAGATTAAAAATATTCTTAACATTAAAAATATTTTTAACGGCAACTTTCCCCCCTTGCATAACGGTATTGCTAATATTTTCAACGCTATCCTTAATATTAACTGCAGTTTCAATTACAGATTGTCCGGCTTGAGTTGTGGTATTGCTAACGGTTTCCGTTGCCGTATTTTTAACTTGTTCAGTAGCGTCTGAAATAGAATTAAATAATAGCCCAAAACCCATAAATTTTGAGGTTACAGGTTCGGTTAAATTCTGGGATTTTGAGGAATCAGGATCATTTTCTGATAGTTTATGGATAGAATATAGATCGATTTCTTCTTGCCAATCTGGAAAATCATGACCGATTCTTTTATCATAAATAATCACCTGTGTAATAGAATCTGAAATAATGTGAGTTAGAAGAGAAGCACACAACCATTCTACTAAAATTTTTTGGGGGATAATCTTTTCTGCTTCAAACATTAATTTGAGGCAATTTTTATTTAATGTAGCTTTTACTGTAATTCCTTTCGAGTCTAAATGACGATTGAGTAAAATAGCGATCGCTTTTGGATTTCCCTGTTTAGCGAATTCTAGCAAATTGGGTTTGCTGGTTTCTGTTTCAGTCATGGTGAGGAATAGAAAAAACGATTTTAAGTTTAAGTTAACAGGTGATGATTTTAAAATCCACCGTATATTTACGGATTTTTTAAAAGTTTGATACAATAAGTTAGAAGCATAAAGAATTAGTTTAAATATGATGTGGGATCAAATTGCAGAGGACATTAGTAAAGCAACAGGAGAACGTTTTCAAATCAGCGATCACCGTTCTGTGGGTGGCGGATGTATTAATCAAGGATATCAAATTAGTAATGGTTTTCAGTATTATTTTATTAAACTTAATCAAGCCTCTGAAGTTGCTATGTTTGAAGCAGAAGCGTTAGGCGTTCAACAAATTGGAAAAACCCAGACTATTCGAGTCCCACAACCGATTTGTTGGGGAACAGTTGGAAATTCTGCTTATTTAGTTTTAGAATGGCTGAACTTAGGAGGAAAAAATAATGCTTCAGCTTGGGAAGAAATGGGACAAAAGTTAGCTTTATTGCATCAATGGACACCTCCACAAAATTATCCCGGTTCTCAAAATTTTGGATGGGATATTAATAATACCATTGGTTCAACACCTCAAATTAATACTTGGGAAAAGAATTGGGTAGAATTTTGGCAAAAACATCGCATTGGCTATCAATTCAAACTCGCTAAACGACGGGGAGGTTATTTTGAACAAGCCGAAAAGTTACTAGAAACAATTCCCCAGCTTTTAAGCGATCATGATCCGAAACCTTCTCTAGTACATGGAGATTTGTGGGGAGGAAATGCTGCTGTGACGGCTGAGGGAGAACCTGTTATTTTTGATCCAGCGACCTATTTTGGAGATCGAGAAGTTGATCTGGCGATGACTGAATTATTCGGTGGTTTTCCAGCTATTTTTTACCAGGCTTATCATCAAGTCTTTCCCTTAAATCCGGGTTATGAACATCGCAAAAAGCTTTACAATCTCTACCATATCTTAAATCATTTTAACCTATTTGGAGGAGGCTATGCAGCCCAAGCGAATCAAATGATTCGGGATATTTTACGCTAAACTGTGGGTATACTAACTCTATAGGTTCAATTCGTTGTATTGTTCAGTTGACTCTATTAACCAGAAGGAATACCTGAGATGATAAGAGATGAATAAAATTAATCATTAATTCATCTTTCCAAGTAAACCTTGTTAAAGATAGCATTTTTAGGTAAGGTGTAAAAGTATTTACTCCTTTTTGGAGTCAGTTTCTTGTTGTTATTAAAAAAAATTACAACTTCAATAAAAATACTATTTAAAGAAAATCAGGGTCGATTATTTGCTCCTATCATTGATCAGATTTTTTGATTAGGGTTAAGACTCTTAGAAGTTAAAGCATCATTTGTTGAATCTTTGTTTCTGAACTTATACGGCTTGAGCAAAAATTGGGAATTTATATTATCATTGTAAACTATGTTAAACACATCTATTTCTTACCAAATTGTAGAAAAGATTTATGAAAGTAATAATTCCTTAATTTATCGAGGTTATCGTGTTGTTGATTATCAACCTGTAATTCTCAAAATGTTAAAGGATGCCTATCCCTCCCCTAAACGGGTGGCTTGGTTTAAACGAGAATATGAAGTTACTTATCAATTAAATTTACCAGGTGTTATTAAGGTTTATAGCTTTGAAACCATTAATAATAACCTAACGATTATCTTAGAAGATTTTGGTGGGGATTCTCTAACCTTATTAGGATTAGCAGGACAATTAGAGTTAGAAGATTTTTTAAGATTAGCGATTTCAATTACTGAAATTTTAGGACAAATTCATGCTCATCATATTATTCATAAAGATATTAATCCCAGTAATATTGTTTTCAATCGTCTCCTCGGAAAGGTTAAAATTATTGATTTTGGGATTTCAACAGTTCTTTCTCAAGAAAATATAACCTTTCAAAATCCAGAAATTTTAGAGGGAACACTCTTTTATATTTCCCCAGAACAAACTGGACGAATGAACCGTTTAATCGATTATCGAACGGATTATTATTCCCTAGGTATCACCTTTTATAAATTATTAACAGGACAGTTACCCTTTGAGGGAAACGATGCTTTAGAATTAGTCCATTGTCATATTGCGAAAGAACCCGCTTCTCCTCAGTCAATTAAACCCACAATTCCCACTGCATTATCGAATATTATTTTGAAGTTAATGCAAAAAAATGCAGAGGAACGTTATCAATCTGCCTGGGGATTAAAAGCTGATTTAGAAGAATGTTTATCTCAACTACAAACCCAAGGAAGAATTGCCATTTTTCCCCTGGGACAACAAGATTTTTCTCAGCGATTAAGCTTACCTCAAAAATTATATGGTCGAGAACGGGAAGTTGAAACTTTATTAACAACCTTTCAGGGAGTTATTGGTAAAAATCAAAACTTTTCTTTAGATTTAAAGGCAGAAATAATTCTGGTAACAGGTTATGTGGGAACCGGAAAATCAGCTTTAGTTCGAGAAATTTACAAACCGATTACAACTCAACGGGGATATTTTATTTCAGGAAAATTTGATCAATATCAATGTCATCTTCCTTACTTTGCTTTTTCCCAAGCTTTTAACGAATTTTGTCATCAGTTATTGAGTGAATCTGAACTGAGTTTATCTCAATGGCGAGAAACAATTTTAACGGCGGTGGGAAGAAATGGCAAGGTTTTAATTGATTTAATTCCGAATTTAGAATTAGTCATCGGTCAACAACCTCCTGTTGCCCAAGTTGGTTTTCAGGAAGCTGAACATAGATTGAAAATTCTATTTAGAAAATTTGTAGAAACTATTTGTAAGCCTCAACATCCGTTAGTCTTATTTTTAGATGATTTACAATGGTCTGACCGAGCTTCATTAAACTTTTTACAATTGCTCGTTTGTGAAGCCCATATTCAATATTTATTCATTATTGCAGCCTATCGAGAAAATGAAGTGGACGAAACTCATCCTTTCAATCTTACCTTAAGGAAAATTCAAGCTGAACGGGGAGAAATTGCGAAAATTCATCTCACAAATTTAAGTCAAGTTGATATTAATCTCTTGATTTCAGAAACTTTAAACTGTTCTTTAGATAAAATTCAAAGTTTGGGTAAATTAGTCTATGATAAAACCTATGGGAATGCTTTTTTTGTGCGAGAGTTCTTCAAAAAAATTTATCAAGAAAACTTATTAAAATTTGATCCGGTTCATCATCAATGGACGTTTGAGCTCGAAAGCATTCAAAAACAAACTAAAACTGATAATGTAGTTGAATTGATGGTCGATAAAATTTGCCATTTATCACCCTCAACCCAAACTTTATTAAAACTGGCATCTTGTATCGGTCATTCTTTTGATTTATGGACATTATCACGCCTTGCTCAACGTTCTCCCCATCAAACATTAGCAAGTTTATGGAATGCGCTACAGGAAGATTTAGTTTTTCCCGTTAATTTTCATTATAAATTATTTTTAAATGAAGTTATTAATTTACAAGATACGTTAGATGTAGAATCGGATTTAACATTAGATTTAGCCTGCAATTTACAAGATCAATTTGCTCAAGACGTTCAACTTCAGTTTCAACATGACCGCATTCAACAAGCTGCTTATTCTCTTCTCGATGAGTTTCAACGACAAGAAACCCATTTAAAAATCGGGCGATTATTACGGTTAACTATTCCGGCTGAACATTTAGAAGAGCATCTTTTTAATATTGTTAATCACAATAATCAAGGTGTAAATTTAATTTTGGATTCTGAAGAAAGAATTCAGCTTGCTGAATTGAACTGCAAAGCTGGCCAAAAAGCTCAAGCTTCTGCGGCTTATCCTCTCGCTATCAGCTATTTTAATATCGGGTTAAATTTTTTACCTGAAAATAGTTGGGAAACTTATTATGATTTAACGTTTAATATTTACCAATCTTTAGCTCAAGTTACCTATCTGAATACGGATTTTGAGATAGCACAACAATATTTAAACAAACTTTTAGACCAAGCCAAAACAAGTTTAGACACCGCGAAAATTCTCAAAATTCAGATTTTAATGAATATTGCTCAACATCACATGGATAAAGCCATTGAAACCGGATTACAAACCTTAAATTGTTTAGGAATTGAATGGTTAAATAGCCCTCCAGTGTTATACGCCATTGCCACTTTAGAACAATTGCCATTGATGACCGATGAAAAGCATAAAATGGCTTTGGAAATTTTAATTACTTTATTTGCTCCTTGTATTGTTTCCAAACCGCAATTATTGCCACAACTTGCCTTTACAATGGTGCATCTTTGCCAACAATCGGGTCATTCTGACCGGGCTGCTTTTGCTTATAGTTTTTATGGAATGTTATTGTGTGGGTTTTTATCGAATCTTGACTCCGGTTATCAATTGGGTCAATTTGCTTTACGGCTTTTAAAACAATTTGAAGTTTCCGATGTTAATTGTAAAGTTCATGATTTATTTAATGTTTTTATTCGTCATTGGAAAGAACCAGCCCGCAATACCCTAGAAGCTCTCGGACAAAATATTCAAAGGGCTTTAGAAACGGGCAATATTGAATATGCTTGTTATTCCTCTCTTAACTATTGTGCTAATCTTTTTTTAGTCGGAGAACCCTTAGAATCTGTTCAACAAAAACAAATCCCGTATATTCAGTTAATTCAAAGATTTAAACAAGATTTTCCCCTTGATTTTGTAAAAATTTGGGGACAACTGGTTCAAAATTTATTAAATTTAAGTCCAAATCCACTGGTATTAACCGGAAATTTATTCCAGGAAATAGAATTAATTGCCCTTCAGGAAAAAAATAACTTAACAGCCCTTTATTGTTTTCATTTAGGGAAAATGATTCTTTATTATTTATTTAAGCACTATTCAGCAGCCGTAGAAGCATCTCAACAAGCTAAACGTTATTTACCTGCGGTTACGGGTGCTTTACCCAGTGGACAGTTCCCCTTTTATGCCGCTTTAGCTTTATTAGGGCTTTATCCCACGGTGAATTCCCTAGAAAAAAATCAAATTTTATTAGAGGTGAAACAGTATCAACATCAATTAAAACAATGGGCTAATGATTCCCCTCTAAATTATCAGCATAAATATGATTTTATTTCAGCAGAGAAAGCTCGTGTTTTAGGAAAAAAATGGACAGCAATTCAAGACTATGAAAACGCTCTTAACGGAGCAAAATCTCAAGGTTTTTTACAGGAAGAAGGGTTGATTTATGAACGAGCTAGTGAATTTTATAGGCAGCAAGGCATGGAAGAAATTGCTCAATTATATTTAACAAAAGCCCATTATGCTTATGTTCGTTGGCAAGCCGTCGCTAAAGTTAAGGATTTAGAGATAACATATCCAAATTTAATTATACAACGCGATCGCGTTATTAATGAATCGAGTAGTAGCTTATCTCAAACCACAGGACAAACCAGTTCCTTAAATTTAGATTTAACCAGCATCTTGAAAGCATCCCAAGCGCTTTCTGAGGAAATTGTTTTAGAGAAATTATTAGATAAGTTAATGAAAATTGTTTTAGAAAATGCCGGAGCCGAACTAGGCTATCTAATTTTACCGGATAATTTCTTATCGGGTAAAAATTATGAACAAAGTTCTGAAATCAAATGGGTCATTGAAGCAACGGGCAGTTTAAAAAACAATCAAGTTAGTATTTTTCAATCTATTCCTATTGAATCTAGTTCTAATTCATTCAATACAGAAATTTTGCCTAAAACCTTAATTAATTATGTTATTCATAAACAAGAAAGCTTGGTTTTAGATAATGCAGTTGAAGCAGAAAATTTTAGGTATGATCCCTATATTATTCTTAATCAACCTAAATCAATTCTCATTACTCCCCTCCTTTACCAAGGGAAACTGAAAGGAATACTCTATTTAGAAAATAACTTAATTATGGGGGCGTTTACTTCCGAAAGATTGCAGCTTTTAAATGGGTTATCAGCCCAAATCGCTATTTCTTTAGAAAATGCCAGTTTATACAATCATTTAGAACACAAAGTTCAGGAACGAACCCAAGAATTAGAACAGGAAATTCGAGAACGAAAAAAAGCCGAGGAAGCCGCCCAATCAGCGAACCAAGCCAAAAGCTTATTTTTGGCAAATATGAGTCATGAACTGAGAACTCCTCTTAATAGTATTTTAGGATTTACTCAATTAATGAATCGGAGTCCCCATTTATCACCCACAGATCGAGAAAATTTAGGGATTGTGAGCCGAAGCGGTGAACATTTATTAAGCTTAATTAACAATATCTTAGATTTATCTAAAATAGAAGCGAATCGTCTAACAATCAATTTAAATAATATTGATCTTTATCGTTTATTAGGCGATTTAGAAGAAATGTTTCAACTCAAAGCTGATGATAAAAAGCTACAACTGATTTTTGAGCGTTCTGCGGATGTTCCTCAATATATTCAAACCGATGCACTCAAATTAAGGCAAGTCTTGATTAATTTACTCAATAATGCTTTAAAATTTACTCAAGAGGGGGGTGTTTCCGTTAGGGTTGGACGGGGACAAAAAGTAAACCCAGAAAATCAGTCTTGCTGTTTTCTCCGGTGGGAGGTTGAGGATACAGGCTGCGGGATTGCAAGGTCAGAATTACAACATTTATTCAAAGCCTTTGTACAAACTCAAAGCGGTCAACAATCTCAAGAAGGAACTGGTTTAGGATTATCCATTAGTCATCAGTTTATTCAATTAATGGGAGGAGAACTTACCGTTAGTAGTAAATTAGGACAAGGTACACGTTTTCAGTTTGAAATTCCAGTGAACATTGTCAATGCTAATGATATTCTAACATCCTCTCCTAGTCGCAAAATTATTGCCCTAGAACCGGATCAACATTGTTATCGAATTTTGGTTGTGGATGATAAATGGAGTAATCGTCAATTGTTAATTCAACTCCTAAGTCCTTTGGGATTTGAACTACGAGAAGCCATTCAAGGTCAAGAAGCGATTGAAATTTGGGAGACTTGGGAACCTCACTTAATTTGGATGGATATGCGAATGCCTGTGATGGATGGTTATGAAGCTACAAAACAGATTAAATTGACTACAAAAGGTCAGGCTACCATCATTATTGCCTTAACCGCCAGTACCTTAGAAGAGGAACGAGCCGTTGCTTTATCAGCAGGCTGTGATGATTTTGTGCGAAAACCCTTTCGAGATCAAATCATTTTAGAAAAGCTGGCTCAACATCTGGGAGTACGCTATGTGTATGAACAAGATGTAGTATCAGCCCCGGATTTTACAGAAACCCCCCTAATGGAACTGAAGCCAACAACTTTAGCTTCCCTATCGTTAGAATGGTTAACTCAACTTCATCAAGCTGCGAAAGCTGTCAATGCCAAGCAAATCTTGAAGTTAATTGACCAACTCCCCCCGAATCAAACCTTAATTATCAATGCTCTGCGAACTAAAATCAATCAATTTGCATTTGAAGAGATTGTAGAACTAACCGCAAAAGCATTAACTAATCACTGATAACTGATAACTGATAACTGATAACTGATAACTGATCACTGATGAATGACCCTCAACCCGATAACCCACTGGCTAATATTTTGATTGTGGATGATACCCCTGATAATTTATATCTGTTGTCAGCAATGTTAACAGAACAGGGGTATGATGTGCGCTGCGTAATTAATGGTTCCGCAGCTTTAATGGGGGCAATTGCTGACCCACCAGATTTAATTTTATTAGATATCCGTATGCCTCAAATGAGTGGGTATGATGTTTGTAAGCAATTAAAAGCCTCAGAACGTACCCGTGATATTCCGGTCATTTTTTTAAGCGCTTTAAACGAAGTTTTTGATAAAATCCAAGCTTTTGAAGTCGGTGGGGTAGACTATATTACAAAACCCTTTGAAATTCGAGAAGTGTTAGTTAGAATTAAAAATCAACTCAATTTACAAGCAGCAAAATCCCAAATTCAACAGTTAAATACAGAACTAGAACAACGGGTTAAAGAACGCACAAGGGAACTAGAACGAGCGAATTTACGATTGCTACACATGGCATCCCATGATGCCCTCACGGGTTTACCCAATCGAGTCTTTTTTATGGAACGGTTGATGGGTGTTTTAGCTTATACTCACACCCATCCTGATTCTCAATTTGCAGTGTTATTTCTTGATTGTGATGACTTCAAAATGGTGAATGATTCTTTAGGTCATTTAGCTGGAGATCAATTGTTAAAAGCTGTAGCAAGGCGATTATTGGCTTGTATCCATCCGAATTATACCTTAGCTCGATTTGAAGGCGATGAATTTACGGTTTTGTTAGAACAAATTCAATCTGTTGATGAAGCCACCTTCTTAGCCCAAGCTATTCAACACGCTTTAAGCCAGCCTTTTTTACTGTATCAACACGAAGTTTTTATTAATACCAGTATTGGCATTGTTTTAGGAACAGTAGATTATCAACAACCGGAACATTTACTCCGAGATGCAGATACAGCCATGTATCAAGCTAAAGCATTAGGAAAAGCCCGTTATGAAGTCTTTAATCGGGATATGCACACCCGCGCCTTAACTCGTTTACAGTTAGAAAATGACCTGAGACGAGCCATCGAACGTCAAGAATTTATGGTTTTTTATCAACCCATTATCTGCTTATCCACAGGTCTAATTAGTAGTTTAGAAGCTTTAGTTCGTTGGAAACATCCTCAACGGGGATTAGTTCGACCTGATCATTTTATTCCGATTGCAGAAACAACAGGTTTAATTATTCCTTTGGGATTATGGGTTTTAGAACAATCTTGTCTTCAATTAAAGTCTTGGCAAGAACAAGCCCTACAACGCCAAGAAGTTTTTGATATCAGCATCAGTGTTAATTTATCTGTCAAACAATTTTCTCAACCCGGTTTAATCGAATACATTGATCAAATTCTTGCTCGTGTCGATTTAGATAGTAAAATTTTAAAATTAGAAATTACTGAAAGTGCAATTATGGATAATCCAAAATTAGCATCGGAGCTATTTGAACAACTGAAATTGCGTAAAATTCAATTAAGTTTAGACGACTTTGGAACCGGATATTCTTCCTTAAGTTATTTACATCAATTTCCTTTAGATATTCTTAAAATAGATCGCTCTTTTATTAGCAATTTGGATTCCCTAGAAAAAAACTTAGAAGTTGTTCAAGCTATTCTAAATCTTGCCCATCATTTAGGCATGAGTGTTGTGGCTGAAGGCATTGAAACCCAGGAACAATTATCGTTACTTCGGCTTTTGGGTTGTGAATTGGGCCAAGGTTACTTATTCGCTCAACCCCTAGATGCAGAATCGATGGAAACCCTGCTTTTATCCCATCCCCAGTGGTAGTAAAACAGGGAAAGCGGGGTTGTAGGAGGAAGAGTGCGGAGTGCGAGTCAGGAGTGTATGATTTCCTCACCCTCTCTTCTTCTCCCCAAACCCTACACTTCTCTTCTTGCTACGGTAAACATTGCCAAGCTTGAGTGACGACTTCGCTTAACCACAGCCGTTGTTCCCAGTTGAGCAAACTATCATCCGCTAGAACCTCAGCTTTGAGATCCTCTAAAGATTGTTGACGAGAACGAGCAATTTTAACGACACCTGCGATCGCTGTTGCTACTAACTCATCAGTAACCGGTTGCTGTCGCAGAGCCATCATTTCTTGAGGACTTGTCGGAATTGGATAGTTCATGGTATGAGGGGGCGTTAAACATTAAACACAGGACATAGAGCACAGTTGAGGTCAGAAGTAGATTCTTCGGGTTTGGCAGTGGTAATTAAAACAAAAATAACAAATTTCTAAAAATTATAAACTTTTCGACAAAATTCTTAGCACAAATCTCAGATTAAGTTCTAGGGAACTGCGATTTACTGGGAACAGGGAACCGTAAGGAGTGAATGAGTTTGCTAGATTTAGAAGTGTCCTAGCCTTAATTGTAGGTCAAGCAGCCCTGGTTATTCGTCAGGAAACCTTAGATTGATATCCCCAGTTAAATTCTGTGCTACAACAGTTAGAAGGTAAAATTTCCGCGAAAGAAATGCGACAATTAGATTATAAGGTTGATGGAAAAAAACGATAAGATTAAGAGGTCATTTAATGTTTTTTAATCGCTAATCCTTGTGAATCTACGCTTGATTAATAATATTCCACCCTTAAATGTTGGCTACAAATAATTGCTAGGGTGGCTAATGCCTTTTTCCTATCCCTTATTCCCTATTTTCCCCTCTGTTCCCTGTTCCCTTACCATAAGGATTTGACCCTATTACTCATTACCCATTCCCTCCTTTATTTATTGAATTTGGCTCAACGATATGCCAATCTTAATCGCCCTGAGAGTTATTTTATTAAGAATTATTCGCCTTTTAGCCTCGATTATGATTGAAGCTTGGATTTTTAAGAAAAGCTTTAATTTATCCCCCAAAGTGAGTGTACAATATGCGATGGTTCTTAACCTATTAGCAAATGCCTGTGAGTGGGTTGTGTTTTTAAATGCAGAAACTCTGTTACCCCCAGAAGCTCGAAAAGAATTAATTTATTATTTGCTGATTGAAAAAATACAAGAAACTTCCCCTTCTATTTTTTTATTAACAACTTTTAATTTTACCTTAATCCTGTTTATTAAATGGATAGGATTTGAATCTTTAAAAGTTGCCTTGAGTGGAGATATATCTAAGATTACTAAAGCCTTTCAAGAAAATTCTGAAGGAAATATTAAAATGAGTGAAGAATATCGTGATTTTAGAATTATATTAATTGCTCATGCTTTAAGTTATTCTTTGTTTTTGGGATTAGCCTTTACATTATTAATTTTAGAATAATTAAATTAACACTATTTTCTGCTTTAAAACAAATTAAACACTCACCAAATAAGGTTGTTATATATGAATAAATTCCTGAAAGCTTTAAATGTTCTTAAACCGGATAAACCCTTAGAATGGAGAACTTTTCTCCTCATCAGTCTGACAATTTGGATTGCTTCTATTTTAGGGACAACTGATGAAGAGATTAGAAATCAATTAGCTGTTTTAAGTTGGTTAGCCCTCACAATAGCCATTGGGTTCAGAACCAGTCAACCTCCCTTTATAATTGGCGGAATTCCCTTAAGTCCTTGGGTCATGGCACTATCACTGTGTTTAATGATTTATCAAAAAACAGAAGCAACCCGACCTTATTTCGCCTTAAAATTATGGCCCTTAATCGCAGCTTGTTTGGTTTTTATTCTGGAATTTATTAGAGATAATTTTAAAATCCAGTCCCCTCCTCCTTTAGTTCGCTTTGGGTTTATTATTATTTTCCTGATTCACATTAATATTTATTGCTGGATCGAATTTTCCATTCGATTTCAGGACTGGTTAGAAAATGTTCCCGAAATTATTCCGAGGCAGGAGATTTTTAAACCGGATTCTGCTAAAATAAATCAGGAGTTTCGATCCTCTTCTTTTCGGAGAATTGATCAAGGATAAAAATATCCCTACTCCTCCATAAACTGCTTTCTATATCCTATTGGGGAAATCACAAATGAATTTAAAACGCATTCTAACCATTTCTAGTAACGTTTTTTTAGAAGTTGTGCGCGATCGCATTCTTTATATTATTGGTGTTTTTGCTTTACTGTTAATGGCTTCTGTTCGTTTACTTCCTGAAGTATCCGCCGGGTTAGAAAATAAAATTATTCTCGATTTTGGCATTGCCATGATTAGTTTTCTCAGCTTACTGATTACGGTTTTTGTCAGTGCAAACCTCATCAATAAAGAAATTGAAAAACGAACCGTTTATCTCTTAGTTTCTAAACCCGTTAGTCGGGCAGAATTGATCATCGGGAAACATTTAGGGATCTCAGCATTTATTGCTATTTTAGTTCTGGCGATGACCCTGCTATATTTTGGAATTCTCAGCTTTAATAAAATTTCCTATCCCTTTACCAGTTTGACCATTACTGTTGTCTTTCTGTGGCTTAAATTATCTTTAATTGCAGCCGTCGGGATTTTATTAGGAGTATTTACCAGTTCCCTATTGGCGAGTTTATTAACCTTTGGGGTTTATATCATGGGAAGTTTAAGCCGCGATTTATTGGCATTAGGGAAATTAAGTCAAAACCCAGCTTTAGAACAAATTATGAGCGGACTTTATATCATTTTACCTGATTTAGCCCGACTCGATTTAAAAAATGAGGCTGTTTATGGTTACTTACCCGCCTCCTCAGTATTAATTAGCAATACCGTTTATGCTATTCTTTATATGACGCTTTTGTTATCTCTGTCCATTGTTATTTTCTGGCGAAGAGAATTTTAATTGTGTTGAAAACCCCAATAAAATATACACCATGACAGTAACAGAAAAATTACAACAAATTCAAGCTTTATTTCAAGAGATGGAACAAGCATTAATTGCCTATTCAGGAGGGGTAGATAGTACCTTAGTGGCTAAAATTGCTTATGATGTCTTAGGCGATCGCGCCTTAGCTGTCACCGCCGTTTCTCCCTCCTTATTACCGGAAGATTTAGAAGAAGCTCGCCTTCAAGCTGCCGAAATTGGGATTCAACATCAGGAAATTGAAACCCAAGAAATGCAGAATCCAAATTACACCTCAAACCCAATTAATCGTTGCTATTTTTGTAAAAGTGAACTGCACGATACCTTAAAACCTTTAGCTCAAAAATGGGGATATTCCTATATTGTCGATGGGGTAAATGCTGATGATTTAAAAGATTATCGTCCGGGAATTCAAGCCGCCAAAGAACGGGGGGTGAGATCGCCCTTAGCGGAAGTCGGTTTAACGAAACTGGAAGTTCGAGAAATTTCTAAATTCTTAGGGCTAATCACCTGGGATAAACCCGCCCAACCCTGCTTAAGTTCCCGCTTTCCCTATACAGAAGAAATTACTATTGCTAAATTACAACGGGTGGGAAAAGCCGAAATTTATTTAAGGAAATTAGGCTGGAAAAATTTGCGCGTTCGTTCAGAAGTTGATACCGCCCGCATCGAATTACCCCCCGAACAAATCCAAGAATTTGTATTGAAAACCAACCTACCCCAACTTGTTCAAGCGTTTCAAAGCTTTGGGTTTGTTTATGTTACTTTAGATTTAGAGGGGTATCGAAGCGGAAAACTCAATCAAGTTCTACCTTCAGAATTATTAGTTCCGTCCTCAACCTAAAACATTGCTATTATTTACCCTCAAAAAAAATATCCCCACCATTAATGGTAGGGGGCGAGGACAGTCAAACGCTATTAAATTTTATTGTGCCAGCACTTTAGCAAACTGAGGCTTGGGATTGTGACGATTTTGAGAGTGTCCATCCCCCTATTCAGGTAGAACTATCTGCGATCGCTTAAAATCAAGTTAAACTTTAACTAAACCGAACCCTGAATTTCTCCTCATTACGTTTCTTGGGAGTCACCCCAAAGGGTTGGAATGTCAATGCAACTGAAGCCAAGATTACCCGCCCCCCCCTAAAACCCCGACCCATTCCCCTCACCACCGAAACGAAAACCCTACGTTTGGACTTAGCCAAAACCGCTCTAATTATTATTGATATGCAGAATGATTTCTGTTATTCCGATGGTTGGTTGGGTTATATTGGCGTGGATATCACCCCGGCTAGACAACCTATTGTCCCTTTAAATACCTTAATTCCGGTGTTACGTTCGGTACAGGTTCCTATCATTGGGTTGAACTGGGAAAACCGTCCTAACTTACTCAATATTAGTACAGGTTTGCATCACGTTTACAACTCTACTGGAGAAGAGACCGGAACCCATATTATTAAAAATACAGGTTCTACTTGCTTATAAGCTTTATGTATTATGGTAAAGTAAATTATATTTAAGGGTTTATTATGGAATAATTCCTATAAATTGGTTAGGTTTGGGAGATTGAGGACATGATAGATACGATTGATAAAAACTCCAGTACCCAAAAATATAGATTGAATCAATTTAAGCTCAGAGGTCAAATGCTGTTGGGTTATGCTGTTCCCGTATTTGTGTTTGCGGGTTCTACCTATGTTGTTTATACAAATGCGAATAAAGTATTTGAGGCATTTAACCAGGTTGAAAACGTCCAAAAAACGATTATTGAAGTGGATAGAATGGCATTAGCGGGCAGCAATATGGTTGCTAATAATCGAGCTTTTCTTATCGTTGAAAACGAACAATTTTTACAACTCTATCAAAAAAATTGGCAGACGTTTCAACAAGCGAGCGAAAATTTGAATCAAATGATTAACCTTGCTGATCAAAAGCAACGATTTGATCAAATGCAAGAAATTGGGAGACAGTTTAATCAATATCAACAACAGATGGAAGCTTTAATTAAACAGGGGAAAAGAAAAGAAGCTATTATTGTTTTTAATACAGGTATAGGTCAAAAGTTACTTTCAAATTTTTTGAAGCTTAATTATGAATTTAATGATGCCGAAACTAAAAGACTAGCTCAAGAAAATAATCAAGCTAGAAATATCCTTCAAAATGCAGTTAATTTATTAATTATAGGTTCAATATTTTCTGCTTTTACTGCTTTAATTATTGCTTGGTTAATTTCTTCTTTAGTCAGTCGTAAAATAGGGCAAGCGATTAACGCGATTGATAAATCATCCTTAGAAATTAATATTGCTGTTGAACAACAGGAAAAAATTACCAGGAGTCAAGCCGTTTCTGTTAATCAGACCACCCGGACAATGGATGAATTAGGATTATCAGCTAAACAAGCAAGTGACCAAGCAGAAACTTCAACTCTAGGGGCTAAACAAGTTTTAAACTTAGCAGAAAATGGCAATGAATTAGTCGAACAGACTTTAGCTGAAATGAGCCAAACGAAGGATAAAGTCAGAGCCATTGCTGAACAAATATTACGTCTGAGTGAACAAACGAATCAAATCGGAAGTATTTCTCAAGTCGTCGGGGATTTAGCCAATCAAACCAATATGTTAGCCCTCAATGCTGCGGTAGAAGCTGTTCGAGCCGGAGAATATGGAAAAGGGTTTTCTGTCGTCGCCTCTGAAATTCGTAAGTTAGCAGATGAAAGTCAAAAATCTGCTCACCAAATCAATGCTTTAGTAGCTGAAATTAAACAAACTAATAGTTTAACCAGTCGGGTGACAGATGCGGGAATTAAAAGTGTAGAAATGACCGTTGATTTAGCTCAAAAAACGGCTAATTCTTTTAGTAATATGTCAGGAGAAATCAATACTATTGTTCAGGGTTCTCAGCAAATTTCACTCAACGCAAAACAACAAGCTATGGCTATTCAACAAGTTGTAGAAGCCATGAATAACCTTAATAATAATGCCCAGAGTAGCAGTAATGGCATGACTCAAATTAAGTTAGGCATTCAAAAGCTCAATGATGCAGCATTTGATTTAAAAGATATTGTCCAGGAAACATCAGAAGCCGCTAAAAAGGAACGAAAAATGAGAAGCTATATCAATTAAATTTTCTAATTTTTGGTTCTCTATTCTCTATTTTACCTATGAATATACTTCAAGAAACAGCCTCTCTCATCACCCGTGATAACATTCGACTCGATGCAGATATTTACCGACCCCAAACCGAAGAAAAATTACCCGTTTTATTAATGCGACAACCCTACGGAAAAGCGATCGCATCGACCGTTGTTTATGCCCATCCTAAATGGTATGCTCAACAAGGGTATATTGTGGTGATTCAAGATGTTAGAGGGCGGGGAACTTCAGAAGGAGAATTTAAACTTTTTACCCATGAAATAGAAGATGGATTTGATACCGTTAATTGGGTTGCTCATCTTCCCTATAGTAATGGTCAGGTGGGAATGTATGGCTTTTCCTATCAAGGAATGACCCAAATTTATGCCGCTTCAACTCGTCCCCAAGCTTTAAAAACCGTATGTCCGGCGATGATGAGTCATGATTTATATGCAGATTGGGCCTATGAAGGGGGTGCTTTTTGTTTATATGCTAACTTAGGATGGGCGATACAAATTTCAGCCGAAACAGCCCGATTAAAAGGGAACGAAACCGCTTATAATATACTTTATCAAGCGTCTCGAAATTTACTATTTTTTGATGCCATTCCTAGCAGTCCAGAGGTGTTAAAAATTCATGATCCAGATTCATTTTATCACGATTGGTTAGCTCATGATCAACCCGATGAATATTGGCAAAACCTATCTCCAAAATTAGAGAATTTAGATTTACCCATGCTGCATATTGGGGGTTGGTTTGATACCTATTTAAGAGGAACCATTCATTTCTATCAAGCAATGGTAAATCGCAGTCAACACCCCCAACACTTAATTATCGGCCCTTGGGCTCATCTTCCCTGGGGGCGAAAAGTCGGGGGACTCAATTATGGCTTAACAGCATCAACCTTTATTGATACGCTACAAATTCAATGGTTTGATACCTTTTTAAAAGGCAAAGAAAATCCTATTTTTAATCAAAATCGGGTTTGTTTATTTGAAATGGGGAGTCAAGACTGGCGAGAATTCAAACATTTGCCGTCCTCTTCTTCCCTGGTATATTATTTATCAACAAATGGACTCGCTAATTTACGAGAAGATGCTGGAATATTAACTCCTAATTGTCCTAAAAACCCTCAAGAAGATGTCTTTGTTCATGACCCTTGGCGTCCGGTTCCAGCACTCGGAGGTCATGTTATGTATCCAACGGGTTCCTTTGACCGTTCTAATTTAGATTGTCGCAGCGATATTGTGACTTATACCTCTGAACCGTTGAGCCAAGATTTACATTTAACGGGAGATTTAACAGCAGAAATTTATTGTAGTGCAGATAAACCCAGTTTTGATTTATGTGCAGTTTTATCGGAAGTTAAACTGGATGGCAGCGTTTATAATTTTAGTCAAGGTTATCAACGAATTAACCTCGATAACTCTACCGAAAATTCTGTATTAAACCGAGAACAAAATATTAATTTATATCAAATAAAACTGCAACCTACTTGTATTAAAATTCCTCAAGGTCATTGTTTACGTTTAAGTGTCAGTGCGGCTTGTTTTCCAGCTTATCCAGTTAACCCAGGAACAGGTAAACCCGTTAATCAAACTCGTTTAACTCGTTTAATCGATTATCAAATCATCACATTAACAATTTACTCTGGAGATAGTTTCCCTTCAAATATTAGAGTATCAACTTCTGCCTAGGGGAAGGAACGAAATCAAAGCCCCTCGTCAAGTAGGAGAGGGGTTTGGGGAGAGGTCACTTTTGCAGAAGATGCTGTAAGCAGTGGTTCATACAGTGTTAAAGGGACTCTCTACAGTTTAAGAACTTAATACAAAATCACTTTGATTAATATTAGAAATTCCGGTTAATATGGCTAGCGTTTTACCTTGATTTTGAATCTGTAAAGCTCCATTATTAATCGTGAAATTCAATTGTTCAAAGGTTAATCCAGCCGTGAGAACTAAAACATCTTGACCTTGTGTAAAATCAGTAATCAGTTGTTGACCCTGAACCTCAATTAAAAACAGATCTTTTCCTTGACCTCCCGTTAAGGTATTATTGCCATTTCCTCCCCATAAAATATCATCTCCATTCTCGCCAAAAATCCGATCATTTCCTTCCCCACCGATTAATGTATCTCCATCCAAACCACCATGCAGGGTATCATTTCCCCCCTCTCCATGAATAATATCCTGTCCTTCATTTCCACTCAGAAGATCATCCCCATTTCCGCCACACAATTCATCATTATCTTCGCCATTAGTAACGGTGGTTTTCGTTGTAGTCCCCCCATAAAGGGTGTCGTTTCCCTCTCCCCCACACAGCGTATCTTTCCCTAAATCTCCATAAAGCTCATCTGCATCCTCATCCCCAAAAACTTGATCATCTCCTTTCCCAGCATTGAGTTTATCGCTTCCCAAACCGCCACTGAGGGTGTCATTATTTCCATTTCCAAACATGATATCAACTCCCTCTCCTCCGAATAGTAAATCTTGTCCGGGGGGGTTCTCAAATTTAGGTTCGTTAGTATCACCAATGACGGTATCATCTCCTAAGTCTCCCAACAGGGTATCATTTCCTAAATCTCCATAAATTAGATCGTTATTTTTCCCCGCAAAAATAGCATCGTCATCTTTACCGCCATAGAGTTTATCTGCACCTTCACTGGCGTTAACATAGTCTAATCCTTGATTTCCAAATAGTACATCTGTTTCATTCGGTTTCCCGGTGCTACTCTTAATTCCTTGACCACCATAAACATTATCATCCCCATTTTTTCCATAGACTTCATCACTTCCGACCCCCCCAAATAAAACATTTTTTTTGTCATCTCCTTGTAATTGATCATTGTTATCACTGCCATTAATAGTATCTTCCCCAGCATTGGGAATAATATTATTAATCGTTGGAGGAGTTAAGCTATCACAACCACAGTCAGGATTGAGATTTAAGTTAATATTAGGAATGGGTTCGGGTGTTGGTGTTGGTTGTGGTGTTGGTTGTGGTGTTGGTTGTGGGCTGGGTTCTGGGGTCGGTTCTGGTGTTGGGGAGGGAGAGGAATTCGGATTATTAATGAGTTGGGAAACAACCTGCTGAACCCCGAAGGATGTTGCATTATTGAGACTGGATAAATCTATAATAATGCTTTCATTTTCTTCGAGTAAATCATCATTAATGGTGGTTAAGGTTATGCTTCCACTGGTTGACCCCGCCGGAATTACAATCACATCCGATGAGGCGGTATAATCAACATCTTTTTTGGCAGTTCCCAGAAATCCTAAATGAATACTAACATCCTGATTTGTAACTGAAGATAAGACTGCTGATACCGTTAAAGTTTCGTTTTCTGTCAAAGACTGTGGACTAATACCGAGATTAACAAAAGGTAAAATAGTATTAGGTTGAACAATATCTAAAACCGCCGTAGATTGAGAACCTAATGCTATACCATTACTAGGATTTGCTAAGGCTAAATTAACGGTTTCTGTGAGTTCAATACTATCATCTAAATTAATGGGAATTTTGATATTAGCGGTGGTTTGATTGGCAGCAAAATTAACAGAAATTGGAGTATTATTATAGTCAATTCCTGTCGTTAGGGTTGTCCCTCCGGTGGCAGTTCCATCACTTAAAATCACATCAACGCTGGCGGGTTGGGTTGCATCTCCACTGCGGTTAATCGTAATTTCTGAACCGATTAAACTGCCATCTTCATTAATTTGATAGGTGGGTTGAGAGAAACTAACAGATGATGTTGTATCAGTGGGTAAAACGGTTCCTAATGCACCACTTTTGAGAAAAACAGCCGAATCTAATGAGCCATCAGAGACATCTTGAATCTGAATTTTTAAGGTATTTTTGCTATTGGGAATAACATCCCCGGAAAAGGTTAAAACCTTTGTATAACCATCTAATTTAGTTAGGGTATTAGGGCTACTAGGATTATTGATATAATCAGGATGAAAACTGCTAGAATCCTCTCCATTGGGAACTAAATTATTAATCGTAACTGTTTGACCATCACTCAGTTTCGCGAGATTATTTCCGTTTAATAACAGTTCAAAGGAATCATTAAAAATGTCTCCTCCATATTCTACAAATTCTTCAGAACCAAAGACATATTGAAAGAATAATTGTTTGGCTGTGTCATTCGCATCAAAGGTAATAGTTAAGGTGACTGCATCTCCCGCTACACCCAAGTCTCCCAAATCGGTACTTAAATCGCTGCCCAAACTAGAGGTGGTATTAACACCCGGAATTTCTACCGTATTTCCGGTACTTAAAATAATTCCCGACGTTAAACCAAAAGGATCATCTTGAAACAAACCAATGGCATTGGGATCTCCTGTAATTTCTAAGAAAAAATTACTTAATCCGCTTGTATTTCCCAGGAGAGTATTGAGTAAATCCTGGGAATTATTATTGGTAGTAACTGAAAATGCTAATTGGTGATCATAGGTGCTTAAAATTTGAGGTTTAAAGGCAAGTTCAGCCTTAATGATTCCAGTTTTAACGGTAAAATCCCAATAGCCTTGACCCAGTTTTTCCGTTGTCGCAGCAATGTGAGTTTGGGTAATTTGACTGAAAGCTTTAACAAAGGCTTTTCCTTGCCAACCTTCGGCTACTTCACAAGCGTAAATGAGTAAGTTGGCTTGGGGATTTAAGGCCTTTGACCACTGTTGCAACGATTGAATATAATTCGATAAATTCGATAAATTTAAACTACTATTTCCGAGATAAAGTTCTCCCGGACTGCCATGACAAACTAAATGAATGGCTTCTAAATTTTTAAACTGGCTCAAATGTTCAGTAATTTGAAGAATGCCATCCATTTCATCCTTCAACAACACTGGGTAAATTCCCGGTTTTATTCCTAATAGTAAATGTTGATAATCCGTAACGCCCGAATCAATGAATAAAATTTCAGTAACGACTTCAGAACTTGGGGAAAAGTCCGAGGAATTACGGGTAGTGATGAAATCTAACCCAAAATGAAGCAAGGAAGTAAAAACAGTCATGGTAGATCGGATTATATGATGAAAGCGATTCAAGGGGTGAATCAAATCTGGCTTAATCCTATTAAGTTCCCTGGGGTTAGTAATGCGGTAGAATAACTTAGTATAGCGTTTTTTTCCCCAATGTAAACGCTTTCTTAACGCTTTCATCAAGGGTGTTCATCTCGTTCAACGATTCATGCCTCTGTCTTTTCTTCAATTTTCTTTAAAAATCTATACAATAATTGAGTTGGAGTTGATATTAACTAAAGGGATGGGAACCTACGGAATTGTGAGTTAATCTCAATTTCTGGAAGCGCTTATGGCACAATTGATAGAGTATTAGAGACGCTCAGGTAATTTTTATGACTAAGTTTGTTTTTATAACGGGTGGAGTGGTATCCAGTATTGGCAAAGGAATTGTTGCTGCGAGTTTAGGACGCCTCCTCAAGTCCCGGAACTATTCCGTCTCTATTCTTAAGCTTGATCCTTATATTAATGTTGACCCTGGAACCATGAGTCCCTTCCAGCATGGTGAAGTTTTCGTCACTGAGGATGGGGCGGAAACCGATTTAGACCTGGGACACTATGAACGCTTCACCGATACCTCTATGTCCCGTCTCAATAGTGTCACGGCTGGCGGAATTTATCAAGCTGTGATTAATAAAGAACGTCGAGGAGACTATCAAGGAGGAACTGTTCAAGTCATTCCTCATATTACTAATGAATGTAAAGAACGCATTCATCGAGTGGCAAAAAATACGAATCCAGATGTTGTGATTACCGAGGTGGGAGGAACCGTTGGTGATATTGAATCCTTACCTTTTTTAGAAGCGATTCGTCAATTTCGTAAAGATGTAGGACGCAAAAATGTTATTTATTTACACGTTACCTTAATTCCTTGGATTGGTGCTTCCGGGGAAATGAAAACAAAACCCACCCAACATTCGGTTAAAGAATTACGATCCATTGGCATTCAACCGGATATTTTAGTGTGTCGTTGCGATCGCCAAATTCCCCTGGGAATTAAAGAAAAAATTGCCGGATTTTGTGATGTAGAAGCTGATTGTGTGATTACCTCCCGTGATGCCAATAGTATCTATGAAGTGCCTTTACTTTTAGAACAAGAAGGACTTGCAGAACAAAGCTTAAAGCTGTTACAATTAGAGCAACGAGAACCCAATTTAACCGCATGGCAAACTTTAGTTGATCGGCTTTATCATCGAGATCTCAATACAAAATGTCCACTCCCCCATCCCAACATTAAAATTGCCATTGTGGGGAAATATATCCAGTTAACGGATGCCTATTTATCCGTTGTTGAAGCCCTACGTCATGCAGCCGTTCAAGTGGGTGCAGAATTAAGTTTAGAATGGATTAACTCAGAAGATATTGAAGGCAATAGCCCTGAAACTTACCTCAAAAATGTGCAAGGGATTGTCGTTCCTGGAGGATTTGGGCAACGCGGAACCGATGGTAAAATTGCAGCCATTGAATATGCACGGGAACAAAAAATCCCCTTCTTGGGATTATGTTTAGGAATGCAATGTTCAGTGATAGAATGGGCGCGTCATCAAGCTAGACTTGAACGAGCCCATAGCTCTGAATTTGACCCGGAAACCCCTAATCCTGTCATTCATTTATTACCCGAACAGCAAGACGTTGTAGACTTAGGGGGAACCATGCGTTTAGGGTTATATCCCTGCCGTTTACAACCGGATACTTTAGCGTTTAAACTGTATCAGAAGGAAGTTGTTTATGAGCGCCATCGTCATCGTTATGAATTTAATAATGCCTACCGAACATTATTCTTAGAATCTGGCTATACGATTAGTGGGACTTCCCCCGATGGTCGTTTAGTAGAAATTATTGAATTTCCCAATCATCCTTTCTTTGTTGCGACCCAATTTCACCCCGAATTTCAGTCTCGACCTAATAGCCCTCACCCCCTATTTCAAGGATTTGTGGAAGCAACAACCCACTTATTAAAAAAAACCCAAACCTTAACAACTCAACCTAGCAACGGGCAATTAAACCCAACCGAATTACAGTCTCCTTCCGTGCTTAATTCTCCGGCGGAAGTATCCTAAAATTATCAATGTAGTTGTGAAAAAAGACTAGGGGCATCCATTTCTAATCTGAAGGAAAATTTTGCACTCACCCGATCATCCTGATTTTATAACCGGGGAAAAGGGGTGAGTGATGATTTTCCTAGAAGTCTGTTATCGAATTTATTGAGTAGGAAACGAGTTGAGTCCCGGCAAGGATTCACAAGTCTGAGGAGGTCTTGTGGCTTACTGGATCAAAATGAATTATGAGCGAGAAACATATCTAATTGATCTGGATAGTATTAGTGCGTTTGCATCTGGATTTAACAAACGAATTACATTTTGGTTGCCAGATAATGGCAAACCTATTATTATTAACAATAACAATAATCCTAAAACCTATGAAGATATTTTAGCTTATATTCAAAGGATTACTATTCATCCCATCGGTAACTATTGGGTTAAAATTGTTTATGATCGGCATGAATATATTATTGATTTGAATCGTCTGAGTACCTTTGTATTTGATTCCAGTCAACGCATTATGTTTTGGCTTCCTGATGGCAAAGAATCTATTATTATTAATCCTCAAACTAATTCCGAAGCTTATTCTAAAGTCCTAGATTTTATTCATCAAAAAACGGGATATTCTGTGCCGTAGAGGAGGGAGAAGGGGAGAAGGGGAGAAGGGGAGAAGGGGAGAAGGGAATGAGTTTCATGATTTAGGCTGTCCTAACTGTAATGGGTAGTGCTATATTTTCTATTCCCTATTTCATGTTCCCTGCTATAAAATAAACCCAGGCGGAACTTAACGTTAAATATCGTCAATCATTATCTAGGAATATGCAGGGAACCACACTGGGCGGACGGTATCGGATTGTGCAATCATTAGGGGGTGGAGGATTTGCCCATACCTATATTGCTGAAGATCTGCAACTACCAGATGGTCATCAATGTGTGGTCAAACAACTCAAACCCCAAGTAACGAACCCAGCAACTCTACAAATTGCCCGACGTTTATTTGAAACCGAAGCTCAAGTTTTATATCGTTTAGGACATCACGAACAGATTCCCCGATTATTTGCTTTTTTTGAAGAAGATCAAGAATTTTATCTCGTTCAAGAATTTATTGAAGGGCATGATTTAAGTCAAGAATTAACCCCAAATTTTCCACTGATTCAAACTCAACCGCCTCACGCTCCTTCAATTCATTCTAGTACAACTCAAGTTTTACCCAATCTTCCCAAAGGACGATTCAACGAAGCCGAAACTATTATTCTATTGCAAGATATTTTAACAATATTAGATTTTGTTCATCAACAAAATGTTATTCATAGAGATATTAGTCCTAAAAATATCATCCGCCGTAAAATTGATAATCAATTAGTATTAATTGATTTTGGAGCCGTTAAACAAATTACAACCCAAATGTTAAACTCTCCTGATCAAAGTTTGGTGAGTGTTGGCATTGGTACCCCCGGTTATATGCCGAGTGAACAAGCGAGGGGAAATCCTAAACCCAGTAGTGATATTTATGCAGTAGGAATGATTGGCATTCAAGCCTTAACTGGAATTGCCCCCCATCAATTACCAACTCATCCTGATACAGAAGAAATTATTTGGCAAAATCAAGTCACCGTCACCCCAGAATTTGCTGAAGTTTTAAATAAAATGGTGCGCTATGATTTTCGAGAACGATATACTTCCGCAACAGAAGCTTTAAATGCGATTAAAAGCTTAAATCAAGCTCCAGTGGCTACAATTCCTGCCTTTCAATTTTGGCTTAAACCTTTAAAAATTCAACCTTCAAAGCCTAAATTTTATGCTATAATTTTAGCAATCTTAGGGGTAATGGGATTCGCAACTGTAACAGGGATTTATTTATGGTATTCTCTCAAATCTTATAATGCAACAGATCTCTACAATCAAGGGAACACTTTATATCAATTAAATCGGTATCCAGAAGCCTTAAAACGGTATGATCAAGCCCTGAATTTAAAACCCGATTATCGAGAAGCTTGGAAAGAAAAAGGTAAAATCCTATATCAATTAGAACAATATCCCCAAGCCCAAGAAGCTTATGATAAGGCGATTCAAGTTGACCCCAATTATCCAGAAGCTTGGATTGGTCGGGGAAAAGTTCTCAATGCGTTACAAAACTATTCTGATGCTTTAACCAGTTTTGAACAAGCCCTTAAACAAAATCCAGACGCGATAGAAGCTTGGCTCGGAAAAGGAGACGTTTTACTGAATTTTAAACGGTATGAAGAAGCCATTCAATCTTATCAAGAAGTGATAGATCGAGTTCCTTCTTCCTTTGAAGCCTTCTATAAAACGGGAAGGGCTTATCATTATTTAGAAGATTATGAACAAGCGGTTAAGGCTTATAATCAAGCTGTTAAAATTAAACTTAATGATCCGAATGCCTGGTATCATTTGGGCAATGTTTTAATGCAATTGAAACGTTATGGCGACGCGACGGAATCCTATGATAAAGCCATTCGTTTTAATCCTAATTTTTATCAAGCTTGGTATAGTCGAGGGAATGGCTTAGGAAAGGAAGGGAAAGAAAAAGAAGCCGTTGAATCCTTTCGACAGGCGGTTAAGCTGTTAAGCATCTAAATAGGGTATAATGAAAAACCAAGTTTAGAAAAATCAATCAAAAGATGCCTGCTAAAAATCATTTAAATGAAAAGCAAGTAGAGAAACTACAGAAAAGATTGAAAGAGGAAGAAAATGGACAAATCCGAGAAAGAATCTTGATTTTATTATTGCTAAATGATGGTAAAAAGCAAAGTGAAATTGCCAAGTTTTTGGGCTGCTCATTAAACAAAGTATGTTATTGGTGTGTACATGGAGACCCTGACAAATTAGAAAGCCTAAAAGATGAAAGAATGAAAGGAAATTATAGAAAAGCCACAGACAAATATATAGAGATATTATTAGAAACAGTAGAAAAAGAACCGGAAGAATTAGGATATGAATTTGGGAGATGGACAGGAGAAAGATTGGCAACTTATTTAGAACAAATCACAGGAATCAAATTAAGTAGTTCACAAGTGAGAAAGATATTAAAGGAAAAAAAGTATGTTTATTTGTGGGCAAAGTATAGCTTAGAAGAGAAAAGAGATCCAGAAAAAAGAAAATTATTTAAAGATAAAATAGAAGAATATTTGAAAATAGCAAAAGAAAGTCCAGAACAATTACAGGTATGGTTTTGGGATGAAAGTGGATTTAATTTAAGAGTGATAAAAAGAAAGAATTGGTGTAAAAAAGGGAAGAGGAAACAGATTAGAGGAGACAGGAGGAAAGGAAGAGTTAATGTGATGGGAGGATTGAGGTACTCGGATAAAAAAAGATTTGTAGAATTTCTGGATAAAGGAAATGCAGATAATTTTTATCAAGTGTTAAAAAGTTTTTATCAAGAGCTAATTTATGAATGGGTATTAGCGGGAAATCAAGCAGAAGAATTTGTAGAAAAAGGAGCTAAGATCCTGATTATTCTTGACAATGCAAGTTTTCACAAAAAAGAAGAGTACCTAGAAAAAATTAAAGCAGAAATGCCGAATGTCTATTTAGAATTTCTTCCAGCATATAGTCCAGATTATAATTTAATTGAATTAGTCTGGCATTCAGCTAAAGAATATATAGCTCATCGACTCTTTAAATCAGTTGATGAGCTAGAGTGTTTATTACATCAGCTTTTAAATGAAGGACAGTTATCTATTAAATGGGGACGTAAACTTAAAAACAAAGGTAATGCTATAATCACAGTTTAAATACACAACAGCTTAAAATTCAACCCACTTATTATCAAGCTTGGTATAGTTTGGGATGGTCATTGCATCAACTTAAACGTTATGAAGAAGCTTTAATGGCTTATGATAAAGCCTTGGAAATTCAAAAAAAGGATTATTTAGTGTGGTATAATCGAGGAAACGCTTTATATAATTTAGGTCGTTATCAAGATGCGATCGCTTCCTATGATGAAGCCATTTATCAACAAATGAATCATGCAGAATCTTGGTACAGTCGGGGGAATGCTTTCGTCAATTTAAAGCAATATCCAGAAGCGATTTCATCTTATGACAAAGCGTTACAATATCATCCTGATTATAAAGCAGCAATACAGGCGAAAGAGCAAGCTGAAAAACAAATTCAAGATGTTAATATTAATCTGAATTCAACTTTTGAGTAGCTTATCATAGTCAGAATGGGAACCAATCCAAAACCAGATGATTGTATCCGAATTTTTCATAACTCCTACGGCACACCAACCGACTCCCGCCCTGACTGAATATACAGGCTCTGTTGTATTTAGCTTTTTGAATTCTAATCATTCTCAATATCCTCAATTAGCTGTGCAGCTAGTTCATCTTGTAAATAATCGGGTAGACTTTGGGACTTTTTGAAGCCTTCTGTGAGTAAGTCAGTCATAAAGCTCATGATCATCAGCGTGATTCTTTATCATTATATTATATTCTAGTTTATCATTACCTCAAATTGATCAAATATGTCTCTTTCCTTAGAACAACAAATTAACTACTGGACTCAATATCGACCTTCCCATCCTGATGATGTTAGAGGATATATCCAACGGGGAATGGTTTATTTTAAATTAGCAAAAATTGCTGAATCAATTCAAGACTTTGATCACGCTGAACAATTAAATCCGACCGTTAAACCTTATCTTTGGCAACGGGGGTTATCCTATTATTATTCTCAACAATATCAACTCGGTGCAGAACAATTTGAAATTGATTTAACCGTTAATTCCCAAGACGTTGAGGAAACGGTTTGGCGTTATTTATGTATTGCCCAATTTCAAGGAGTTGAAGCCGCTAAAAATACCCTGCTTCCGGTTAAAAATGATCCCCGTCCTGTCCTCAGAAGCGTTTATGATCTTTTTGCGGGAAATTGTACCCCGGAAGATTTATTAAAAATTGGGCAAAACCAAGGAAAACGCGGAAATTTTTATAGCCATCTTTATTTAGGATTATATCATGAAGCGGAACAAAATATAGAACAAGCTAAAACCTATATTAATCAAGCTGCAACTGAATATAAAATTGATGATTATATGTGGAATTTAGCCGTTGTTCATCAAAATATAAAATTTGGTGTTGAGCTTTAGCTCCACCCGTTGTTGTGCTTTAGCACATCTTCTCCATATTAATTCAACACCATCTATCATTCGACTTCAATAATAAATGAATTGCACTGAAGCGCAACAACGGGATTATTTGAAGCGTTGTAAAGGAACCGTTTTCGGATCAAGAATTTTAGGACTTAGACTTCCAAATTTAATCGCTAAAGACAATTTATCTTTATTAGAGAAAACGTGCGTTACTTCTCCAATTCCAAAGGTACGATGAAACACTTTATCCCCCACTTTCCATTCTTTTACATCGGATTCTAAGTTAACATTTTTTGCAGGTTGTTTAACCTCAGTGGGTGATTTGGCTTCTTTTTTAGTTCCCTTACTTTTAGCTGCTTTGGGTTGAGAGGGAGGAATATACCCATGAATTAATCCTTCGGGTAATTCCTTCAAAAACATTGAGGGGATACAGGGTTCTAAATATCCCCATAACCGCCGTTGACAAGCATGGGTTAAGAATAATTGTTCTTGAGCGCGAGTAATACCAACATAACATAAACGTCGCTCTTCTTCAATGGATAAGGGATCATTTAAACTGCGATAATTCGGGAAAAGTCCCTGTTCTAAACCGACTAAAAACACAATGGGAAATTCTAATCCTTTAGCCGCATGAAGGGTTAATAAAGAAACAGCTTTTTGTCCTTCTTGTAAATTATCTAAATCGGAAGATAAGGACGCACTGGCTAAAAATCCACTTAAGGTATTATCTTCATATTCTTCTTGAAATTGAGACACCGCATTACTCAATTCTTTAATATTTTCTAAACGGTTTTCTGCCTCATCAGTTCCTTCTTTTTTCAAGTCTTGAATATAACCTGCATCTTCTAATATTCCTTCTAAAATTTGCAATGCAGAATGGTCTTCTAGGCGTTCTTGCCAAGTTTTAATAATTTGGGCAAATTGATTGACGGATTTTGCTGAACGTCCGGCTATGGTATTGACTGAATCTTCATCACTAATCACTTCCCAGAGGGGAATTCCTAACTGTTGAGACGCATTAACTAACCCATCAATGGTGGTTTTCCCAATTCCTCGACGGGGGACATTAATAATTCTGAGTAAACTCACACTATCGGCGGGGTTCGCAACGACTCTTAAATAGGATAAGGAATCTTTAATTTCTTTGCGGTCATAAAATCTTAATCCTCCGACAACGGTATAGGGAATATTATGTCTTAATAACACATCTTCTAAGGCGCGAGATTGAGCGTTGGTTCGATATAAAATGGCAAATGCCCCATAATCTAATTCGGGATTTTGTTGACTAATTCCTTGAATTTGTGATAAAATAAAATTAGCTTCATCGATTTCATCATCTGCCTTATAACAATAAATCGGCTGTCCTTCTCCTCGCGTTGGACGCAGAATTTTATCAATACGTTCTGTATTTTGTTGAATTAAATGGTTAGCGACTTGGAGAATATTTTCCCGTGAGCGATAATTTTCCTCTAATTTAATCATAGTACGGGTATCGTCATCGGGTAAGCGATCGCCAAAATCCTGTTGAAATTCTAACAAGATTTTATAGTCTGCCATGCGAAAGGAATAAATCGATTGATCCACATCTCCCACGACAAAAATCGAGCGATTTTGCCAATTTTTGAACGCTCTGGGGTTTTCGCCATTGGTAACTAATAATCGAATTAAATTATATTGGGTACGGTTGGTATCTTGATATTCATCGACTAAAATATGACTAAATTTTTGATGCCAATAGGCTAAAACCTGTTCATTTTGACTGAGTAAATCAACGGTCACTCGAATTAAATCATCAAAATCTAAGGCATTATTGGCAGCTAACTGAGATTGATAGGCACTATAAACCTCTGATACCACTCTTCCATAATAATCCGGGTTTTCCTTGGCATATTGTTGAGGGGATAACCCTAAGTTTTTGGCATTACTAATAGAATATCTAATTTTTTTAGGCTCAAATTTTTTATCGTCTAAATTCATTTCTTTGAGAACGATAAATTTAACCAGTTTTTGAGCATCATCTTCATCAAAGATTGAAAAGTTTTTATCCCACTTTCGCCCACTTTCATCTTGATATTTATTAATATCATATCTCAATATTCGAGCGCATAAACTATGGAACGTTCCCATCCATAGATGCTTAGTAATACTGCGATAAACCTTTGATTTAAGGCGAGTTTGCTCATCAGGGGCTAAAGCCGACAAGGGTTTTTCAAATTCGATTTCTGCTTGTTGTTGAGCAAAAATGGACTCAACTCGTTCTTTAATTTCCCTAGCGGCTTTATTAGTAAATGTCACCGCTAAAATATTCTCAGGATGAACCCGATAACTGCGAATTAAATTAGCAATACGATAGGTTAACGCCCGTGTTTTACCCGAACCCGCCCCCGCCACCACCAGCATTGGGCCACAAAAATGCTCAACCGCTTGACGTTGGGACGCATTGAGATGACTAAGGAAATCAACAGTTTGAGTCATGGCTAGAAAAACACGGGAATTCAACACTTTCTATTCTATTGTAGGATGTCCATCGGGGCGAGGTCTTCTCGCCCAAACCTCAAAATAATTTAAGAATTATTCTAACTTCCTGAGTCAATTCCTACACCATTCTGATTAAATTCTATCACTGTTTTTTCTGATAATTCATGGGTCGTCATGGCGGTTAAAATTTCCAAAGGTAATGTTAAATGATAAGCCCCAGCTTGCAAAGTTGCAGAGGCTTCTTCAGGAGATTTAATACTGGCTGCTAATATTTTGGTCGGACTTCCATCTAATATATTCGCCATGTCTTTAACTAATGCAATTCCATCTCCTAATAATCGCGTTGCACGATTAACATAAGCGATCGCATATTTTGCCCCTGCTTCCATTGCAACGGCGGCTTGAGCAGCACTATAAATCGCAGTAACAGAACAAGGAATTTCTGGAGATAAATTAGCAACAACTTGAAACCCAATGGTTGTGGCAGGAATCTTCAAAACCGTTTGTTCTCCTAATAATTCAAAGGCTCTTATTCCTTCTCTAACCATTTCTTGAAAATCCGAAGCGGTTAATTGATAATAAATTTCTCCCGAAATTAAATTTTTTAACTGAGTTAAGGTTTCTTCTGGAGATAATTCACTCTTTGCTAATAAAGTCGGGTTTGTGGTAATTCCCTTCACCCATCCCCACTCTTTCACAATTTGTGCTTCCGAAATGATTGCAGAATCTAAATATAAAGCCATAAATTTAATCGTGTTGACTGTTAACTATTAACCCTTATTAGTTACCTGTAATCCCTTATCAGCGTCAGAGTCAATTTACTATCCACTTCTTAACTGATAACTGATAACTGATAACTGATAACTGATTAAGACATTCCTTCAAACGGCCCTAAAAAAGTCGGTTTAGGACGAATAATATGGATTTCGAGAATCGCTTTAATGACGGCTAAAACTTCCCGTTGGGTGTAAAATCTCATGGAATCATCCTTGAATTTCCCCCAGTCCGGTGTTCCTAGACCCACTGCTTCTATCCCCAATTGATTACAGGTGTAAACAGCACGGGGAAGATGATATTTTTGGGTAATTAAAACCGCTCTTTCTACCCCAAAAATAACTTTAGCACGATAACAACTTTCATAGGTACTAAATCCTGCATAATCTAATTTAATATCTTTACTGGGAACCCCTAAACGTTCTGCATATTGCTGCATAGCCACCACTTCATTATATTCAGGAGTGCCATTATCTCCCGTCATTAATATTTTATGAACTCGCCCTAAACGATATAATTCTACCGCCCCTTCTACCCGATCAGCTAACATTGGTGTGGGGGTTCCATCAGCCCAAACTCCCGCCCCAAATACAATTGCAACAGGTTCATCAGGGACTTGTTCAACTTTGAAATATCGGCGATTATTCGTAACTGTTTTAATATAAACTGTCAAAAGAAATGGGGTTAATATTGTTCCCAAAGCAATTAATAAACATAGAAAACGCCAGTGCAACACAAACCATTTAGGCATAAAATTGAAGCTGACCGTAGCAGGGACAAAGTTTGACTCAAAAATAGGGTATCAGGTTTTTGACGATTCTGAGTTTAAAGGCGAACCCAATTCGGTCAGGTTCAAAACATAACCGCCTGTCACCAGATAAACACGGTTGGCGATCGCCCCTAAATGACGAACTAACGCCCCTAAGCGATCGCGAAAGGTTCGACCAACGGGATAAGCGGGAACAATTCCCCATCCCGTTTCTTCTGCTACTAAAATGACATTTCCTGGGATTTCATGCAAGGTTTGTAATAATTGTTTTTGAGTATTTTCCCAGGTTGTTTCATCTTGATCAAGAAGATTGGCTAACCACGTTCCCAATGAATCTACAAGAATACAATTATTTTGACAGGATATTTTTTGTAATGTTGCGGTTAATTCGATTGGAATTTCTAATAGTTTCCAGTTTTTCGGACGACGTTTTTGATGTTTTTGAATCCGCATTTTCCATTCCTCATCTGTTGGATCATGCTGAGAAGTTGCAATATAAATGACTTGTTTTTGAGACTGTATTGCTAAGGTTTCCGCCCATTCACTTTTTCCTGAACGGGATGGGCCAGTTACAACAATTAAGTTAGAGGAGGTCGATCCAGAATTCAGCATAAAATTAGGTTTTCCAAAATAATTTTAATCGAGTACATAAACTGACAAATAATGCTATAATTAAAGTATAAGATAATCCTCTTAAAAATCCCAGAATAGGGGTATTTGTTAAGGCTTCAATTTTAGGAGTCCAGCCTTGTAATTCTAAAATAGGCCATAACAAGTTGGCAAAGGCTAAATAACCAATCATTGGATTTTTACCCGTATCGATGAATAACTGAAACCAGAGAGTTTGGTGAAAGCTATCGATGAAAATGGTTAATATCATTAACAGGAAAATAGTGATCGCCAGTGTTATAAAAAAATAACTCATTGTTGTAGGGTCTTTTTTAATTCCTCCTTGATAAGGTTCAAAAGCTAATCCTAAAATTAATCCATACAGTCCCCATTGATACATTTGATTTAGTAACTGTTCTAGGGGATGGCTAGGATTTTTGAGCAAGAAATAACTAATAATTAATAAAATTACACTAATTCCGGTGGTTTGGGGGAGCAAACGAGATTGTAAACCAATGACTAAATTGAAAATCATTAGTAACATTAAAATCACAATTCCCCCTAAGCGAAATCGGTTCCAAGTTTTCGGCATATATCCATCTTCAATTTGGGTATAAATGACGATTTTATCGCCAATTATAGTTCCGGGGATAGCAATAAATAAATATTTTAAATATTCAAATCGATATAACCAAGGAATAGGAGAAATAGATAACAGATTGCTCATCCATCCTCCGGCTGATTTTGATAAAATCAAGGCGAATAAAACCCCCATTAACCCGACTCTAAATTGGGGATGATTGCGGGTAAATAACCAAATAAAAGAGGTAAAAACAACAATATTTGTTAATACCCATAAAATAATATCACTTCGATAGAGAGAAAATTCAGGGAATTTGGCATTATAGGGATATTGAATTTGAGTTAAAATAGCGATCGCAGCCCCCCAACCCATTAAATTCACCGCTAAATTAATCCATTTAGGAATAACCCTAGGTAACTGAACAAACATTAAAAATAAGATTCCAAATCCCATTAACGCGAGTTGCCATTTTTCAGAACTCGGTTCAGGATTAATAACGGTTGGGCGAAAATGTTGTAAAACAATAGCAAAAGTTCCTAATAAAAAGCCCCGTTTTATAATTCCTAAACTGATTTCAAGATTTGTCCATCCTTGAGATAAACGCCGAGATAAGGCGATGGGAATAGCAGTTCCTAATGAAAAAATAAAGATGGGAAAGACTAAATCTACCCAAGTCAGTCCCGCTATTTTTGGATTAAATTGATGAGTTGGTGGCGGAAATTGAGCGTGATACATCCAAGCAGGTAAGGTTCCATTAAAGGGAATTACACCGGATAATACCATTGCTAAAACTGCAAGTCCTCGCAACGCATCTAACGCATCAACTCGTTTAGTCTTTGTAGAAGGAGAGTTGGCTAATTGCATGGGTTTAAATCTGACGTTTTGCTAAATCTAAAAGACCAGAGTTAGCTCAGTAATTCGTGAGGTCAGACAATATCATTGAAAGGGGGTACGGATGAAATTTAAAGTTAAAATCAGCTAATATTATTCATTAATTAAATTAGCCAATGCCTCCAGAAACAGCCAAAATAATTGCTGCAATAAAACCGATTACGATAAAAATTAAGGCAATCATAAACAGCCAATATTGCAGCGTATAAAGTTTACGCAGTTGACCCAAAGCACCTATCAAGTTTTCAATATCATTGCCTTGAGTTTCTACAATTAATTTGAAAGCTTTTGAAGCATTAATTGTCCAAATTCCCGTTACCAATAAAACGACTCCCTGAACTATCCCACCAAATCCTCCTTGCATAATTGCGATGATGCCACTAATAGCCCCCAATATTCCACTGGCTATTAGGAAGTAACTCACAAACAGCATTTTTTTAGACAAATCCAAAATCAGTTGATTCTGGGATTCATTAAACTCATAGGTTTCGGTGTCCATAATTTACCCTGAAAAAATACGTTAATTACAGCTTAATTTTACTCCTATTTTTTGAAATGGCAATCATTTAGCCGAAAAATACTTGCCCCTCCTGGGGTTTGTGATAAAATTTGGGCAAATGCTTAACCCATTCCCAAGCCCTAGGCTTTGAACAGGTTGAGCAATAATACTAAAAAAATGGAGTGAGGATGATGAACCTTAAAGTCTTAGCATTGTCTGTTATTCTATCTACACTAGGATTTGCCCCCGTTGCTCAAGCAGAAAATGAATCCGATTTACAACGATTAAGAACGACAAATCGTTGTCCTGAATGTGATTTAAGAGGAGCTAATTTGCAACAGTTTGATTTGCGAGGGGCAGATTTATTTAAAGCGCAATTACAAGGTGCTAATTTAAGAGGAGTTGATTTACGCAGTGCGAATTTGAATCAAGCTAATTTATATAAAGCTGATTTAACTCAAGCTAATTTAGCAGCGGCTAATTTATTTGATGCGAATTTAAGGAATACTATCTTAGAACGGGCTGATTTAAGAGAAGCGGATTTATCCCAAGCGGATTTAGCTCAAGTCAATTTGATTAAAGCTAATTTAAGAGATGCCAGTTTAGTTAGTACAAATCTGAGTGAATCCTATCTTAACCAAGCCAATTTAGAAAATGCTGATTTGCGTCAAGCCTTTTTATTTAATAGTGATTTAGAAGCAGCAAATCTCACCCGTGCTAATCTTTTAGGAGCAGATTTACGCAGAGCAAATCTGGATCGGGCTGCTTTAGAAAGTGCTAACTTAACGGCTACAATTCTAGCAGATACTAACATTGATCGGGCAGAATTATCTCAAACTATATTAAAAGGAACGGTTTTACAAGGAACGGATTTAGCCCCTGTTGTTTGTGTGGTTAGTAATGTTGTTAATTGTGTGATTTCTCCCGCTTCAAAACAAGCTGAAGATTTATTCTTTCAACCGGAAATAGAAAACCCCCGTTAGGCATTTAAGATGAGCTACGCCCATCACTTACCTCTATTTAACTTACATGGGGTTATGATGGGCAGAACTCCTCCGACGGAGTTTTAAAGTTTTGTAAAAAGATGTAGTAATTATGGAAATTAATCCTGACAAATGATTAAATAAACATTCAGGATTTCAGGAAGGGTTAAAATTAAGAATGGATGATTTATCAATAGGATTGCAACAGATTATTGTAGAGACTTGCGCTCATTATCAAGGGTATTTTTATCCTTAATTTTGTAGTTTTCCAGAGTTTTAAATTATGGGATATGCCACTGGAGGAGATTCTATTATCTTACCAATTCCCCAAAGAAACCGACGCCTAGCTCAACGCTTTTCTCAACATCAACCTACCCTCGAAAAAGCCGAACAAGTCTTTAACAATACCCTTGCAGTTTTAGTGGTTTATGATTTTTTACAACTGTTAGGAATCGAAACAGATTTACTTAAGAGTGATAGTTGGAATTCCGTTGTGAGATTAGTGGCAAATAGTGCCGATTTATTGATTCCTCATTTAGGAAAATTAGAATGCCGTGCGGTTAAAATGGGATCTCAAACTTGTCCTATTCCGATGGAAGTTGGGTCAGATCGAATTGGCTATGTTGTTGTCGAATTAGATGAACAGTTTAAAGCAGGAAAACTCTTAGGATTTATTGAACAAGTTAAGGGAACAGAAATCCCCCTGTGTCAATTACAACCCCTGGATGCTTTACTCGATTTGATTAATTTAAGCCTGAGAAGATTCTAACTTGCTTTGAATTGCAACTTCAATTATAATCAAGCATTAACTCAATCCATTAGGAAACAATTTCTGATTAAAACCGCTATATGAAAAAAAATCTGTTTCGTGCAAAACTGGTGCAAACGATGATTGTGGGAATTATTCTTTTATTCCCAACCTTTGCCCGATCTCAAAATGAATTACCGACTGCTGAGGAGCTTCGAGGTAAACCCAATGAAGCAGAACAGCAACGTTTAGATAAAAAGCAAAGCCGACAAGCTGCACTTCGCCAAGGAATTCAACTTTATAAAACTGGAAATTATGCAGCTTCTGAAACTATTTTTCGTCAATTAGTAGAAGCTCAACCTGAAGAAGCCAAATATCATTTTTATTTCGGAAATGCTTTGTTTTATCAACGCAAAATTGAGGAAGCCACTCAAGCTTATCAAGAAGCGATTCGCCTTAATCCTAAATATGCTTTAGCTTATAATGCTTTAGGCTTTTTACAAGCCACTCAAGGTCAATGGGATGAAGCGATCATACAGTATCAAAAAGCCTTAGAAATTAATGCTGACTATGCAGAAGCCTTAAAAAATTTAGGGGAAGCGTTCTGGAAAAAAGGGAACATCGCCGAAGCTAAAAATGCTTGGAATAAAGCCTTAACTTTATATACACAACAGGGAAATAATAAAGCCGCACAACAAATTCAAGAAGTCTTAAATCGGACGGCTCAATAATTTTTAAATTCAAGAACCAACTCGATTAAAGGGAGAAAAATCTTAACATGACAACCCAGCAACCCACCCGCAAAGAATGCGATAGTATGGGAGAAATTGAAGTAGTGAGCGATCGCTATTGGGGAGCCCAAACCCAACGCTCTATTTATTATTTTAGCATTGGCAATGATTTAATGCCCCAGGAAGTAATCACTGCCTTTGGTATCCTTAAAAAAGCCGCTGCAATTACGAATCAAGAGTTAGGAAAACTCCCCGCAGACAAAGCAAAATTAATTATTCAAGCCGCCGATGAAGTCATTGCGGGTCAACTCAATGATCACTTTCCCTTGCGAGTTTGGATGACCGGAAGTGGAACCCAATCGAACATGAATATTAATGAAGTCATTGCGAATCGAGCTATTGAAATAGCCGGAGGAATTTTAGGCAGTAAAAATCCGATTCATCCCAATGATCATGTTAATATGTCTCAATCTTCTAACGATACATTTCCCACGGCAATGCACATTGCAGCAGCCATTGCTGTTACACAACGGTTAATTCCCAGTGTCAAAAAAATGCGGGATGAATTACACAAAAAAGCCGAAGAATTTGCCGATATTGTTAAAATTGGTAGAACCCATTTACAAGATGCAGTTCCCTTAACGTTAGGTCAAGAATTCTCCGGTTATGTGGCGCAATTGGATGGAAATTTAAAGCGGCTGGAGATGATTTTACCGGATTTATATGAATTAGCCATCGGGGGAACAGCCGTTGGAACTGGCTTAAATACGCCTCAAGGATTTGCTGAAAAGGTATCCGATCGCATTAGTCAATTAACCGGATTACCCTTTATTTCTGCCCCGAATAAATTTGCAGCTATGGCGGCTCATGATGGCTTAGTGATGGCAAGTGGAGCCTTAAAAACCTTAGCTTGTTCTTTAATGAAAATTGCTAATGATATTCGATTTTTAGGCAGTGGCCCCCGTTGTGGTTTAGGAGAATTAATATTACCTGAAAATGAACCCGGTTCGTCTATTATGCCGGGGAAAGTCAACCCCACCCAATGTGAAGCCATGACAATGGTAGCCGCACAAGTGATGGGTTATGATACCGCGATTAGTGTTGCGGGTTCCCAAGGACATTTTGAGTTAAATGTATTCAAACCCATGATTATATTTAACTTCTTGCAATCCGTGGCTATTTTATCAGATAGTTGCCATAACTTTACAGATTTCTTGTTAATGGGATTACAAGTTAATCGTAAAAAAATTAATAGTTATGTTGAACAATCTTTAATGTTAGTGACGGCTTTGGCTCCTAAAATTGGCTATGATAATGCAGCCCAAGTTGCCCATATTGCTTTAGAAAAAGATCTGACGTTAAAAGAAGTTTGTCTGGAATTAGGATATATTTCTAGTGAAGAATTTGATGCCATTGTAGATCCTTATAAAATGGCATATCCTAACCTTTAAAAAGCGGGAGTAGGGATGGGTCGTTCATCAATAATAGCCTTTACCCTATTTCCTTTTATCATCCTGTTATTTTTTTATTTCAGAGAAGATTAGCTTTAATTTATTTAAAGATGAGTCTGCTTTTTTCTATTCACCCCTTTTAAAAAAAGGTATTGAATTTACGAAAATAAGGATCTATAGTAAATGTAGACTATACTAAAATTTACTCGCTAATCACAATCACGTCGCCTAAATCAAACAAAAACCCTGAAAACCTAGGATGTGAGTCGAGTTTTGACACGTTATCAAGCCCAAAGGATAAAAATTTTAACTTTAAGACTTAAGCTCGCCATTAGAGTAAACCGATCAACCCAAACGATATTGTTGATCACCTCAGAACAATCTAAACTAGCGAGGAATCAAACTTGAATTTAAAACTCATCTATTTTTCAACTCATTATCAACAAAATTTCTTTTATTAATAATGTATTTATTATGTCTTTAAACCCAACTTTTGTCCCTAGAGATACAATTGAATTTCCTGATCGTCCACTTCCTTTAGATTCTAAATTTTATATTCAACGCCTTCCTTGCGAAAATTTAGGCTATGCAGAGATTCAAAAATCGGGGAGCTTACTCCGACTAAAAGCTGCTAGAAAAATGGGGAAGAGTTCTTTTATTTTGAGACTCCTAAACTATGCTGAAAGTTTGGGATATAAGACGGTTTCAATTGATTTTCTCCAAGCGGATAGTGCCATTTTTGAGAATCCTAATAAATTTTTGAAGTGGCTGTGTATTAATATCGCTCGACAATTGAAAATTGAACCTCAATTAAGCGATTATTGGGATGATGATATTGGGAGTAAAGTCAGTTCTACAGTTTATTTAGAAAGTCATATTTTTCCCCAAATCAATTCCTCTATCGTTTTGGCTTTTAATGAATTAAATCGAGTTTTTGAGTATCAAAATATTAGTCAAGATTTCCTCCCTCTGATTCGATTTTGGTATGAGCAAGGAAAACAAACTCAACTTTGGCAAAAGGTTCACTTTATTTTAGTTCAGTCCACAGAAGTTTATGTATCTTTAAATATTCATCAATCTCCCTTTAATATTGGTTTAGCGATTGAATTACCTGTATTTACCCTTGAACAAGTTAAGGACTTAGCACAACGTTATCAACTGAATTTAACAGATAATCATATTAAAAAACTATCCAATTTAGTCGGAGGACATCCCTATTTAGTCCATCTTGCGCTTTATCACTTAAGCTATGATCTCATTAGCATAGATGACTTATTAAATACCTCTCCAACCTTAACAGGAATTTATCGAGAGCATTTGCAATCTCTCTCGTTGAGCCTTCAACAAAAACCTGAACTTGCTATTGCCATGAAACGAGTAGCAACAACAACAGAAAGTATTCAAATTGAACCGCTCATTGCCTATCAATTGTATAGTTTAGGTTTAGTCAATTTACAAGGAAATTATTGCCTATGTTCTTGTGAACTTTATCGTCTTTATTTTCAGTGGCAATTGTTAAATGAAAAGCCAGAAAATACCAATAAATTACGAAAACTTCAACAAGAAAATAAATTTTTAAAAGCTTTAGTTTATGTTGATCCTTTAACAGAAGTCGCTAACCGTAGGCAATTTGATCACTGTATAGATATTGAATGGAAACGAATGATGCGGGAAATTGCTCCCTTATCTTTAATCTTATGTGATATTGATCATTTTAAAATTTATAATGATACTTATGGTCATCAAATGGGAGATGAATGTTTAAAAAAAGTAGCTCAATCTATTCGTAATGTTGTTCAACGTCCGGGGGATTTAGTGGCTCGTTATGGGGGTGAAGAATTTGTGATTATCCTTCCGAGAACAGACGCAACAGGAGCGCTATATATTGCGGAAGCAGTTCGTGAGAATCTCAAAACTTTAGCGCTTCCCTTTGACACAGAACAATTGCCCAATCGTCCAGCACCGATTGTTACAATTAGTATCGGCGTAGCCAGTACAATTCCCGGTGTTGATACTAATGATATTGGCTCGTTATTTTTAGCCTCCGATGAAGCCTTATATGAATCTAAAAGAAACGGCAGAGATCAAGTGCAATTGAGTTCATTTTTGCAATTTAGATATTGATTAAAAGAATGACAATCTATCGATATCGTGTCGGCGGTAGTCTCAGTAATGATGATTTATTTTATGTGGTTCGCCAAGCGGATACAGAATTATATGAAGCCTTAAAAGCGGGAGAATTTTGTTATGTTCTCAATGCTCGACAAATGGGAAAATCTTCTTTATTAGTCCGAACCTTTTATCGGATGAAACAGGAAGGTTATGTTTGTGCAACGTTGGATATGACCCAAATTGGGAGTGAATCTGTAACGCCGCTTCAATGGTATAAAGGAGCGATCACTAGCTTATTATTAGGATTTAATTTATTCAACACATTTAATTTTAAAGCCTGGTGGACAACTCAGGAAAACGTTTCATTTTCCCAACGATTTAGCAACTTTTTAGAGCGTTTATTATTTGAATTTTTTCCTCAAAAAAGAATTATTATTTTTATTGATGAAATTGATAATATTTTGAGTTTACCATTTTCCGTTGATGATTTTTTTGCTTTGATTCGATTTTGTTATAACAACCGAGCCATTTATTCTGAATATAATCGTCTAACCTTTGCAATTTTTGGAGTCGCCACTCCACCGGATTTAATTACCGATAAAACTCGGACTCCCTTTAATATTGGCAAATCAATTTTTTTACAAGGTTTTCAATTCCATGAAGCTCAACCTTTAGCCCAGGGATTAACGCCCTATTCTGAACGACCTCAAGCGGTCTTAAGCGAAATTTTAAATTGGACAAATGGACAACCCTTTTTAACTCAAAAATTCTGCCAATTAATCCAAACGATTAATCAAAGTAGTAGCTCTCAAAAAATCATTATTCCCGCCGGACTAGAATCTTTTTGGATTGAGTCTCTAGCCCGAACTAAAATTATTGAAAGTTGGGAATTTCAAGATGAACCCGAACACTTAAGAACCATTCGAGATCGCCTATTTTTCTATCAAAATCGCATCGGTAAATTACTGGGAATGTATCAAAAAATTCTACAAGGAGTTGCTATTCCCTGCGATGGAAGTCAAGAACAAATTGAACTACTTTTATCTGGTTTAGTCATTCCTGAAAATGGATTTTTAAAGGTTAAAAATTGCCTTTATAAACTGATCTTTAATTTAGAGTGGGTTAATCAACAATTAAGCAGCCTACGCCCCTATTCTCAATCCCTAGAAGCCTGGGTTGCCCAGCAAAAACAAGATAATTCTCGTTTGTTACGGGGACAAGCTTTGATTGAGGCTCAAAATTGGGCAAAAGATAAAAGTTTAAGTGATTTAGATTATCAATTTCTCAATCAAAGTGAAGCTTTAGATCGACAAGAAACACAAAAAAGTTTAGAAGCACAACGGGCAAAAGCTGTGGAAGCTAAAATAGCTGAGGAACGTAAAACTGCTAAACTACAACGGGTTTTACTCGGTGTGGTTACTGTAGGGTTAATAACCGTTCTCCTCTTAGGTTTTGAAGTGTTAAATAACTTTTATACTGCCAGAAATAACGAAAAAATAGCGAGATTGAATGAAATTAAAGCTTTAATTTCTTCTTCAGAAGGAAAATTTGCTTCGGATCATCAATTAGATGCTTTAATCGATGGAATTAAAGCCAAAAAATATCTGCAAAAAATTCCAGAAGTTGATCCTCTATTTACTGCTAAAGTTGAACAATCTTTGAGACAAGTAGTGTATGGTACAAATGAATTTAACCGTTTAATTGGACATCGCGGAGGGGTATTAACCGTTGATATTAGTTTTGATGGTCAACTGATTGCCACAGGAAGTAACGATAAAACAGTCAAACTGTGGAAACGAGATGGAACTTTACTGAAAACCTTAAAAAATGACGCTACTGTACATCGGGTGGCTTTCAGTCCTGATAGCAATCAAGTTGTCGCCGCCACTTTAAACGGTCAGGTGAACCTTTGGCAAGTAGATGGAACCCTCGTTAGACAAATTAAAGCCCATTCAGCACCCGTTTGGGGGATTGCTTTCAGTCGTCAGGGGGATGTGATTGCTTCAGCCAGTGGCGATGGGACGGTTAAATTATGGTCGGTTGATTCCTTCCAACTCCTACACACCTTCAAGACCCAACAGCAAGCCGTGTGGAATGTCGCTTTTAATCAAGATGGTCAAACTCTGGTGAGTACGGGATGGGATGGAACCCTGCAACTGTGGAGTCGAACCGGAAAATTACTCCACACCCTCACCGGTCATCAAAAAACCGTTTGGGATGTGGCGTTTTGTCCCCAGACTAATCTGTTTGTCTCCGTGAGTTCCGATCACACCGCTAAACTGTGGAATGTTGATGGCACCTTAATTAAAACTCTCGTGGGAAATAATGTCATGTTGGGGGTGGATTGTAGCGAAAACGGTCAATATATTGTTACCAGTGGTAAGGATAATGTGGTTCAACTGTGGAAATCCGACGGGACTTTTATTCGTACCTTAAGAAAACATCAAGCGGTGATTCGAGATGTGGCACTCAGTGGCGATGGGTTGATGGCTGCTTCCGCCAGTGATGATGGCATCGTGAAACTCTGGCAACGCAATCTTTATTTATTAAAACCGCTCTATGGACATCAAGATACGGTTTGGACTGTGCAGGCTAGTCCCAATAATCGCTGGATGCTTTCAACCGGAGCTCAGACTCTGCGATTTTGGTATCGGGATGGAACCCTAATTCAGGTTTTGCGTGAAATGATGCGGGGTGCGTCCTTTAGTCCCGATAGTCGTAAGATTGCTGGCGGGGGAACACCAGAGGTTAAGTTGTATGAAATTCAGGACACTGACCCCCCGACCCTAAAACGATTGAGAACCTTCAAAGGCCATCAATCCCTTGTGATTTCAACGGTGTTTAGTCCCGATGGCAAAATGATTGTTTCTGGAGGGGATGATCACACCCTGAAATTTTGGGATCTTCAAGGGAAACTGCTGCATAGCGTGGATGCTCATACGGAAAGAATTTGGAAACTTGCGTTTAGTCCCGATGGTCAGATTCTCGCTTCTGCGAGTGAAGATGGAACCGTGAAGTTATGGACACCGGAGGGAAAAGCTGTTACCACCTTAAAAGGACATGAAGGGGCCGTTTGGGGTGTAGCGATTAGTCCCCTGGGAAATTTGATCGCATCGGTGAGTCTGGATGATACTCTGCGACTCTGGAAACGGGATGGAACCCCCATCACCACTATTCCGGGTCAAAGTCGAGGGTTAACACAAGTGGCGTTTAGTGGTGATGGACAATTTCTAGCCACCGGAGGTATTGATAATACGGTTAAGTTATGGAATTTAGTCGGGGAATTAATCATAACTTTACCCGGACATCAAGGGATTGTTGATAGTGTAGATTTTACGGCTGATCAAAATGCCGTGATTTCAGGAGGAGATGATAGCACTGTTATCCTCTGGGATTTAAAAAAAATTCGTAGCCTCAACGAATTACAATATGCTTGTAATTGGGTAAAAGATTATTTAAAAACTTCTCCTGAAGTTGAAGAAAGTGATCGAAGCTTATGCGACTAAAAAAGTGCTTGATTGCCAAAAGTATCATTGTTAATTATGAAAATAATTAATTTTTTTAAACCCGCTATTTCTGTAATTAATCAACTTAAATATCCTCAAAAATTTGTTTTGATTAGCTGCATTTTTATTATTCCTTTAAGTTTGATGATGTATTTGTTAATTTCTGAAGTCCAGACTCGGATTGATTTTGCGACTCAGGAGCAGTTAGGAACTCTCTATCTCCGTCCTCTACGGCAACTTTATCCTAAAATCTATCAAGCTCAATTATTAATGGCTAACCCGAATTTGAGCGGGAAAGATCAAGCTCAATTAGAACAACTGAAACGAGACATTACAGATCAGATTAAAACCTTAGAAAACCTAGATAATAAAATTGGGAATAAATTATTAACAACGAATTTATTTAAAGAGCTTCAAGACAGTTGGAGAACCTTAGAAGAAAATCAAAAACTGTGGAGTTTACAAACTCAAAAAGTCTATTCTTCTTTGATTTTAGAACAAATTAATCAACTTCGGTTTCAAGTGGGAGATCAATCTAATTTAATTCTTGATCCTGATTTAGATACCTATTATTTAATGGATACAACCTTATTAAAATTACCAGAAATTCATAAAATTTTAGTCGATATTCTCTTGATCAGTCAAGATATTAGCCAACGAGATCAACAACAGTTAACTCCAAAAGAATATTGGACGATTACCACCCTTTCAGGATTATTAACGAATTATAATGAAAAACTCAAGCGTTCCCTAGAGGTTTCTTTTAATCATAATCCGGCGGGAAATCTCCAACCTAAATTGGGAGAAAAATTAAATTTACTCACCGATAATATTCAAACCTTGAATAATGGGCTGAGTAATATAATTAGAACAGGGGATACGACCAACATACAACAATATGCCCAAAATGCTGAATTAAATATACAACAAAGTTTGAGATTGTGGGATCTGACCATTGATGAATTAGATTTCTTATTACAGCGTCGGGTTCAGGGTTTTATGGCTCGACAACTGTTTTTAGGGATCTTAGTTTTAATCCCATTATTAATCGTGATTTATTTATTTATTGGATTTTACCAATCCGTGATGCAAACGGTCAATAGTCTTAGTATTGCGTCTCAAAAAATGATTGCGGGGGAAATGAATGAAACCCTATATCTGGAGAATCAAGATGAATTAGCAGATGTCGCTCAATCCTTTAATAATCTGGCTGTGGCTTTAGTGAAAGCCAATCAAGAAATTACCTCCCTGAATCAACAGTTAACCTCAGAAAATCTTCGCATGAGTGCGGAGTTACAAGTAACTCGTCAACTGCAAAAAATGATTTTACCCAATGACCGAGAACTGTCAGAAATTGTCCATTTAGATATTGCAGGTTATATGGAACCAGCAGATGAGGTGGGGGGAGATTATTATGATGTTTTATATAATAATGGGATGGTTAAAATTGGCATTGGAGATGTTACCGGACATGGGTTAGAATCGGGGGTTTTAATGTTAATGGTACAAACAGCAGTCAGAACGTTAACTACTAACAATGAAACTGACCCCATCCAGTTTTTAAATACCTTGAATCGCGTGATTTATGATAATGTTCAACGCATGAAATCCGATAAGAATTTAACCTTTTCTTTAATTGATTATTATAATGGATTTCTCAGCATTTGTGGTCAACATGAGGAAATGATCGTTGTGCGATCGCAATTGCAACCGGATAGCAAATATCATCCGGTTATTGAAAGAATTGATACCATGGATTTAGGATTCCCCATTGGTTTAGAAGCCGATATTACTGATTTTATTGGTTCTATCAATATTAAATTAAACCCAGGGGATGGCGTTGTTCTCTATACCGATGGAATTACGGAAGCTGAAAATCATCAAGGTGAATTTTACTCCTTAGAAAAACTCTGTGAAATTGTCAAACAACATTGGCATTTAACCGCCTCAGAAATTCGTAAAGCGGTGATTAATGACGTGCGATCGCACATTGGTAAACATAAAGTTTATGATGATATTACCTTGGTGGTTATGAAGCAAAAATAGTAAGAGTTATAACGGATAATTCTGTTGTAAAAAGGCTTCCGCAGACGTGCGATCGCAGACTTCCCCATCTAATGTTGCTGTTAATAAATCATCTAACATTTGTTTAAATTGACGACCCGGTTTATATCCCATGGCTTTTAAATCATTCCCATTTAAAGCAGGTTTAATCTCCCGCAATTGGATTAAATAGTTCCAAATGTGTCGTCTAACTTTTCGATCTGAATGAATAGCGATTAAAATTAACATCGGTAAACTATAAAGTTTAAATAACCAGAAAAATTGACTATTTTTTTCAGCTTGAGAAAGGGTTTCCAAAATTTTATCTTGAGCAGGTTCTAAATTTTTTAACCGTTCAATACTTTCAATCTGTAATTGAAGAGTTTGAGCTACTTTTTCTCGATATTGGGGAGATAAATAGGCAATTAACACTTCTAAGCGAACTTCCCAATGGGTTAAGGTTCGTTGGGAATCAAACCGTTGTAAACAGCGATCTACAGAGCGAATTTGTTGCCATAACTGGGGACTTAATTCTAAGGTTGGATGAATACACCGTAAGGCTTTTAATTCTCCTAAAAGTTGTAAAGATCGCTTCCAATAGTGAGACTGTAAAATATATCTTAACTCACTTTTTAAACGGGTTTCTAACGCCGGAACTCGACGATTTTGATCAAAGGATTTATTACTTTCTTCCCGTTGTTTTTCATAAATTCCACTACTAATGGCATAACGAATATATTCTTTGGTTTGAGTTTCAATTTCAAATCCTAAACGCACCGCGAACCGCACCGCACGATAAATTCGAGTCGGATCTTCAATAAAACTATTAGAGTGTAAAACTCTAATTTTTCGTTGTTCTAAATCTAAAACTCCCCCAAAAAAGTCTAATAATTCTCCAACCAGGGGAGGCGTTAACCGCAAAGCTAAGGCGTTAATGGTGAAATCTCGTCGATATAAATCTTGACGAATTGAACTCGCTTCTACCTCTGGATTTGCCGCCGGATAGGGATAAAATTCGGTTCTAGCGGTAGCAATATCAATCCAAAGAGAATCTAAAATTGGATCATTATGCCATAATAAAGCAGCCGTTTGAAATTGTCCATGAACATCTAACCGCGCAGCCGGATAATGCTTTTGTAAATCCATGGCTAATTCTACGGCGGGAGAACTGAAAGATAGATTATCTCCATTATAATTCGTATTTCCATAACATCCATCCACCACAATATCAATATCACTTAATACCACCGTTGTTTCGGGTTCTGCTAATAGTAAATCCCGTACCGCACCGCCAACTAAATAAACCTGCCAGCCCCGTTTCTGTGCTAAAAAAGACAGATGATTTAATAAAGTTAATAGTGGCGTTGCTAATCGTTCTTGTAATAATTCTTCTAAGGTGGAACAAGTCACCCCCGGAATACACCCTTTTAAGGGGGATTTTTGCGGACGTTGCTGTTGATGGAGTAACCTTAAAACATCGGTTCGGGTAACAATTCCAACTAAATTTCCTTGATCTAAAACTGGCAACCGTCCAATATCATACGTCACCATTAAATATTCGATTTCGGGTAAAGTTGTATCCGGGGTAATGGTTTTTAATTGCGGGGTCATATATCCCTTAACAGGTGCATGACTAAACCCATGATGTAAGGCAATATCTAAATCTCGCCGGGAAATAATTCCCACTAATTGATCTTGTTCATCAACGACTGATAGACCGGAATGACCATAGCGTAATAAAATTCGATGGGTTTCTTCTACAGAAGTATCAGGACGAATGGTTCTCACCGGAGAAGACATTAATTCTTTTGCTGTTGGTGGGTGAGGAATTTGTGCTTTTAATTGTTCTACTAATTGATTTAAAATTTCCGAAAAATTACCGTCTTTTAAGCTAACTGAAGCAGCACGGGTATGTCCTCCACCGCCATAGGGTTTAAACAATTCATTGAGATTTGTTTTCTCAATTCGAGACCGTCCAATAATACTGAATCGATCCCCTTCTCCTTTGCCATATTGATGTCCTAAGAGTAAGGCATCGCTTTCAGTTAAATCGATTAATTCAGACGCAACACTGGATAAACCGGGCACATATTCATCGGTTTTTAATAATACCCAAGCAACGGTATATCCTCGAATGGTTGATTTTTTTAGCTGGTCTAATGCCAGGGTTAATAAATCTTGTAATTTAGGCGGTAAACCCGGTTCTACATATTCTGAAATCACAGGTAAACTTGCCCCTTGCTGCATTAACCAAGCTAACGCCATGGCATCTCTCGCAGTGGAATGGGGGAAGGTTAAAGACCCTGTATCTAAATGAATTCCTAACGCCATTACCGTTGCTTCTGCTGTGTTTAAAACCACCGGTTGAGCAGAATTTTGAGCGAAGATTTGTAATTGTTCAACAATTAAAGTTGTGGTGGCACCCACGGCTTCAATATAGGTTTCTGTAGCGGGAATATCGGATTTGATATCGGGATGATGATCATAAATTCTAATGGTTGATAAATTGGCTAATTTAAACCATTCTGCACTTTTTCCTAAGCGATCGCAACTTTGGGTATCAACCACAGTAATTGAATGAATTTTATTGGGATTAACTGACCGACGTTCAATTAAAGGAAATTCATCTCGATAAAACGCTAAAAAATCTCTCACCGCCGGATGACTTCCCCCGGACAATACTATTCGACTTCCGGGATAAATTCGAGTCAGTCCCACCGCCGCACCCAAAGCATCAAAATCAACAGTTGTATGGCATAAAATTAAGTGCATAAAATTAGGAGTAGGGTGTGTGGAACAGGCATCTTGCCTGTTAAGTGGGGTGGCGGATGTATTTTAATTAAGTTGGCTCTTTCATTAATTTTACCATAAAAAATCCATCCATATTCTGTCTATGGGGCCAGATTTTAATCCAGCCTTCTGGTTCAGGAGAAAGGGTAAAATTCCCAGGAGGAGGTAAAATTTTCCAATTAGAATGTTGGCTTAAAAAGGTTTGAATTAAGGTTTCATTTTCTTGGGGATGGAGGGTACAGGTAGAATAAACTAAACAGCCTCCCGGTTTAACCCAAGTTTGGGTAATTTCTAATAACTCCGATTGAAGTTGAGACAACTCTTTAATATTTTTAGGATCATGTCTCCAGCGTCCATCCGCCCGCCGATGTAACGTTCCTAAACCCGAACAAGGTGCATCTAATAATAGCCGATCTGCAACCTCAAAATAACCTTTTAACTCCCGAATATCTCCCTGTTGAGGATGGATAGAATTGAGTTGTAATCGGGTTGAATTTTGCTGAACTTTTTTTAATCGAGATTTAATCGAATCAAAGGCTAAAATTTTACCTTGATCTTGCATTAATTCAGCAATATGGGTGGTTTTTCCTCCGGGGGCGGCACAAGCATCAATAATGACTTCTCCAGGTTTTGGATCTAATAAATAACTCACCCATTGAGCACTACTATCTTGAATTGACCACCACCCTTGATCATAACCGGGTAAATTTTGAATTGCACCGACACTTCCCGTTAATCTTAATCCTAAAGAAAGTCCAGAAATTCGATGAACTGCAATTCCCCTTTCTTGAAATTCAGATTCTACTGTTTCTAAGGTTGTTTTTAACGAATTAATTCTTAAATCAAGGGGGGGAGATTGATTAAACCAAGTACAAAGCTGTTTTGTTTCTTCTAATCCTAAACTATCTAACCAAAATTGAATCAACCAGTCAGGAAAACTATAGAGAATTCCTAATTTTTCGATGGGATTTTGGGGTAACTCAAAACAGGTAAAAATAGAATCAGGTGTTTCTAAAGGACAATTTCCTTGCTCTCGAATATAATGTCTTAATATCCCATTCACAAAACCACTAAAGTGCGTTAAGCCATTTTGTTTAACTAATTCCACACTGGTATCTACCGCAGCCGAATTGGGAATCTGATTGAGATAGCAAATTTGATAAAAACCAAGATGTAGTATAGTACGAATATCCGGGTGCTGTTGATGGGATTTTTTAGAAGCTAAGTAATCGATTAAGGTATCGAGCGATCGCCTTCTACGAACACAGCCATAGACTAATTCGGTGGTTAAGCGTCGGTTAATATCCGATAAATCAGATTGACGAAGCCATTGATCTAAAACCACATCAGCCAGCCCACCCCGTCGGTTAATGTCTCGGAGAGCTAAAAATGCAACTTGGCGCGGATTATTATTCACAGTTATTTTAACACTCAATTCAACTTAATTGGACAATAATTTATCCCAGATAGATTGTATTGAACTCATAGCTGAAACCCCAAATAAACCATGACTACAACTGACTCAAGACTATCAGAAATTGGTGCATTTATTCAAACCAACCTCAAGAAGTTTTCTTCAAATTTAGCTCCAACTAAAGCTCAAACTTATGACGATTGGCGAAAGCATTTTCTTTACCAACGTTTAAGTTTAGGTTTTACTTTAGCTCTGATTTCCTATTTTACCTTTACTCTTTCACAAATTAACAATTTTTTCTTTGATCCCGACCATTTCCAGCCGTCCTGGTTAGCCACACAAGTCGTCGCTGAGTTAGGTTTAATTATTGGTTTAGTCCTGCTGCGAACTCCCTTGGGGATGAAATATCCGGGGTTAATGTTTCTGTTATTATCTTGGGTCGTCACAATTACCCCGCAAATTCGAGAAAACCTAAACGGAATTGCTACTGCTTCCATTATTGAATGGCCGTTAATGTTTTTTTCTCAAGCTACATTAATTCCGGTTTATTGGCCTTTACATTTAATTTCTCAATTAGGGGTTTTGATCTATTATCACGGAAGCCAAATTTTATTTAATTTAAAACTGGTTCTTCCAGCCCCTTGGATGACAGCAGAGTTCTTATCTCTGTATTTATTTTGGATTTGTTTAATTTGCAATCTTTCAGTGTATTTATATGATCGGTTAGCGCGTTCGGAATTTAAGTCTCGTCAAGCCTTAGAAAAAGCTTATGATCTAGTTAAAGAAGAACAGGAACGCTCCGAAAGTTTACTCTTAAATATTTTACCCCATTCCATTGCCCAACGGCTAAAACTACAACCTAGTACCATTGCCGATAGTTTTACCGATGCAGGCGTTTTATTTGCCGATATTGTGGGTTTTACGGAACTTTCAGGACAGTTTAATCCGGCTGAATTAGTTAATTTACTCAATCAAATCTTTTCGGAATTTGATCATTTAGCTGAATTACATGGGTTAGAAAAAATTAAAACTATCGGGGATTCTTATATGGTGGTTTCCGGTTTACCCATTCCCCATGATGATTATGCACAAGCGATCGCAGCTATGGCTTTAGATATGCAACGAACCCTGAAAGAATTTAATGTCAAAACTCAACAAAATTTTCATATTAGAATTGGAATTGCAACTGGGCCAGTAGTGGCGGGAGTGATTGGAATTAAGAAATTTATTTATGATTTATGGGGAGATACGGTTAATCTAGCAAGTCGGATGGAATCCCATGGACTTACCGATGAAATTCAAGTCACAGAAACGACTTATTTAGCCTTGAAAGAACAATACCTATTTGAAAAACGAGGGACAATTTTAGTTAAAGGGAAGGGAGAAATGACCACTTATTTATTAAAAGGGAAAAAAACTCTAGCGGTTTCCACCAACATTCCTTAATCAGAAAAACTCTCGGTCAGGGTTAGAGTTTCCGAAAATAGGGTCTTGACAGTTGTTGTTATGATTAGAGAAAATTAAATTCTATTTCACGAACAACAATGAAAGCTACCTTATTCACCGTAACTCTAATTCTGTCCTTGACGATCACTGAAACTGTTCAAGCCAAAACGTTAATAGAAAATCATTCCTTGAGTTTACAACAGTCTGTCAATGAGACTCAAATTGCTCAAAGTACAAATCCAATCAGTTTGGGACAAGCCGCAGATTTAATCACACAATGGTTAACTGCAAAATCGAGGATTTTTGCTCCTCCCTTTGACCTTCAGCTTGTTAGCCAATTAACCACAGGGACGTTATATAACGATACCTTAAAAGCGATTGATTTTTTAAGGAATAACGATGCTTTCTATCAATATGGAGTCCAGAAAGTTGAATCCGTTGAACGGTTTGCAGCATCAGGAAATAAAGCGACCATAGAAGTTAAAGTCACTGAGGATACAACTTTATACAAAAGGGGTCAAATTCTTGAAAGTAGCTTTAATACGAAATTAGTGCGTTATAATTTAGAAAATTGGGATGGAATTTGGAAAATAGCGAACTCTCAAGTTTTGAATTAAACACTCCTGAAAATAGCGATCGCTAGTCATTAATTATGGTACAAGAACTGATTAATTTAAGAACCTGCATTGAAGAACAACGCTATGATGAAGCGTTAATAATTATTGAGGAATAAGAAGCCGAACGAATTATCAATAATTTTACAAATATAAAATTGATTTTACTCAAGTAAAATATTGATTAAAATCGGTATTATAGCTCTCAGCATTTGTTTTTATATTTTCCTAAAAAAATATTTACTTCATAGACAAGAAAAAATCAAGTTAAGAAAATATAAGTCTTATAGGTATTTCTAATTCCTATGATACCATAAAGAAAAGTTATTTTGGGAGATGATCATAAAATCAAGTCTTCTAAAGCTTTTGATTATCCATCAAAAAGGAGATTAAATTATGCCTAGCGGTCAACAAATCTCTAGTTATTCGCAAATTTATCGAGATATAAAAAAAACAATTCATTATCATCGTCAAGATACTTATTGGAGTTGTGTGATTTTCCTGATTATGCAATATTCTATTCCTGTATTGTCAGCATTTTTAACAGCTGTTATTGGCACAAAAATGTTTTCCGAAAATGTTGTTTTATATATGGGAATTTTACTGACAGTGTTAGGAACTTTTAACTCAATTTTAAAGCCTGCTGAAGGTTATGAATGGGCAGCTAGTTTTTCTAATAAGTTTGAAGAATTTGAGAATGATTTGAATCTATCAATGATAGAATTAGGAGCTAGAAGCGAAACAAAAGAATCTGATTATATTCAACTTTTAAGAACGACTAATCATAATTTAGCAAAATTGATTGATGAACGAAATCAACGACAAATCGCTTTCTTTAGATCTAGACCTACTGAAGTAGTTAATGAACTTCCTGTAATTGCTGGGGATACAGAGTAATTTTTTTCAAGGCAAAGGGTAAGCAATCTCGTCCAAAACAAATTTAATATCATTCGAGGAGTTGATCAAAGCTTAATCGACTTACCCGGAGGAATGGCTTGGAAAGAAGGACATTAAATCTCTCGTGAAAAAACCGGGTTTCTCATTGTTATTTCGGTAAAAACAACAAAATTCTTGTTAAGAAACCCGGTTTCTGTTTTCGGTGATTTACAGTTTATTAATCATCGGCATAAATATAACGGCACAGATCTTGGGGATCAGGTTCAGGGCTACTTTGGGCAAATTCAACCGCATCATCAATCGTGGCTTGAACTTGTTGATCAATTGCTTTTAATTCCTCCTGGGTTGCTAAATTATGTTCCGTTAAATACGCTGCAAATTTTTTAATCGGATCACGAGCAAACCAAAATTCTTTCTCCTCTTTATCCCTTAATTCATCAGGATCTGCCAAAGAATGTCCTCGAAAACGATAGGTTAACGCTTCGACTAAGGTTGGGCCTTCCCCAGCGCGAGCACGAGCAACGGCTTTTTTAGCCACTTCTCGAACCGCTAAAACATCCATCCCATCGACTTCATAACCCGGCATTCCAAAAGCAGGGCCTTTTTTGTAGATTTCGGGGTCAGAAGTTGCCCGCTCATGGGCCATCCCGATCGCCCATTTATTATTTTCGACCACATAAATAATCGGCAATTTCCATAATGTTGCCATGTTCAAACATTCAAAGAATTGACCGTTATTACAAGCTCCATCGCCAAAGAAACACATGGTTACTTGATCTGCATTGGGATCATTCATGGCTTCCCGACGGTATTTACTTTGAAAAGCAGCCCCCATAGCCACCGGAATTCCTTCAGCAACAAAGGCAAACCCCCCTAATAAATTATGTTCAGAGGAGAATAAGTGCATCGAGCCACCCCGACCCTTAGAACAGCCTGTAGCCTTGCCAAATAATTCCGCCATGACTTGACGAGGGGGAACTCCCGCGCTCAACGCATGAACGTGATCCCGATAGGTACTACAAACATAATCTTCATTTCGGCGACCGGCGCGGATCATCCCCGTCGCAACGGCTTCTTGACCGTTGTACAGGTGGACAAAACCGAACATTTTGCCCCGATAATACATCTCAGCGCATTTATCTTCAAACAACCGCCCCAAAACCATATCCTCATACAGCATTAACCCTTCATCACGGGTTACAGCCGTTGCATCCGCCTTAAATGTCGGTAACGTGCGTTCCTGTACCATTGTTTCCAATCACCTTTACCAATTTGAATTTATATTTTACCAGGGCTGTTTCATCTTCAAGTTAAAAAGACTAAAAAAAGAGGGCTGGGACTAGCCGTGCTTTTTGGCGCATCACTATTTAATAAAATCGAAAGCCAGGGCGATACCACTACCTATCAGTATAGCAATTTTTTTATCAAAAAACAATACCCAATTCCTGAATTGTATATTTGTAAAAAGTTAATCAATTTAGAGTATTTAAAGTCTGATTCCCCGAAAAAAAGAAGATGATAAAACAAAACCTATAGCGCTACTTGAAGAGGGGACAGGGAACAGTAAGAAGTGAAAGGGTTTGAGAATTCAGAAATGTCAAACACCGTAATGCGTAGTGCTATATAAAAAAGTGTTTTTTATAAAAATCAATAATTTCCAAAATAGCTTTCGGGCTTTCTAATTAATCGTCCCCTTTTCTGCTATACTTTTAAAACATGAAACCCCTCTGGGGAGAAGGCGTAGTGTTACGTTTTCTCTTTTTTGCCGACAGTCAATCGCTAACAGCCAACCATTCATGACATTTATATCTGTTCTCTACGCACTATTTTTATTAATTCTATTAATATTTTATTGGATTCTTCCGTGGAAGTTTTGGCGACTTTTTATCCTATTAATAGCGAGTCTAATTTTTTATAGTACATTACAAATTCAATATATTCCTTTACTGTTGCTATGGACAGTATTTAACTTTGGTTTAGCCTTAACCATTGTAGAACCCCAAGAATGGGAAATTCCTCACATTTCTTGGAATCGTCGTCGCTCTTTCTTGTTAACCCTAGGTATTATCATTAATGTTTTAATTTTAGTTGGGTTTAAATATTTACCCTTTATTTTCAATATTGTAGGAACCGCGTGGAATCTTCCTGTGATTATTAATACAGGGAATTGGATTGATCAATATGTCATGGCGCCTTTAGGGTTAAGTTTTTTCTGCTTTGAACTCATCGCTTATTTAGTTGATGTTTATCGAGGTGCACCCGCATCTACTTCTCTCCTCGAATTTGCCGCTTATAAAATATTTTTTGCTAAACTAATTTCAGGGCCAATCACTCGTTATCATCATCTGAATAATCAATTTAGAACCCTAAAATTTCCGGTTCCTGAACAAATTGCTGATGGGTTATGGTTACTCGCTAGAGGTGCAATGAAGAAAGGACTGTTAGCTGATAATTTAGGGATTTTAGTAGATCTCAGTTTCAGTAATTTACAACGAGCCGGAAGTGGGGATTTGTGGTTAGCAACCTTTGCTTATGGATTACAATTATATCTTGATTTTAGCGGTTATGTTGATTTAGCCAGAGGCACAGCATTACTCTTGGGATTGAGTTTACCTATTAACTTTGATGCACCTTATTTTACCACCAGTATTGCCGATTTTTGGCGACGTTGGCATATAACATTAGGAGATTGGTTACGGAATTATTTATATTTTCCTTTAGGTGGTTCTAGGGTGGGATTATTTCGCACTTGTCTGAATTTAATCATCGTCATGTTAATCGCTGGAATTTGGCATGGTGCGGCTTGGGGATTTGTCGTTTGGGGAGGATTACATGGTTTAGCATTAGTGGTTCATCGCCTCACAGACGCAATATTTACGAAATTATCTATAACCTGGATTTGGAAAAGTTTACCTGGTGTTTTTATCGCTTGGTTAATCACTCAATTAATGGTATTTACCGCTTGGATTTTCTTTAGAATTCCCAATTTACAAGATTCTGGGTGGGTTATTCATCATTTATGGGGTCATACGGCTGATGTACAGTTTGCTCATAAAGTTTATGTTGAAGCTTTAGGTTTAGAACGACACAATCTTGTCATTGTATTAGCTTCTATTTTTGGATTAATGGCTTTGACAACGTTCTTAAACCGAGGGTTAAAATTAGAGTTAAATTGGACAGTCAAATTAGCCTTAGTCCCCCTTAGCTTTTTTGCGGTTTGGCTATTAGCACCTGAAGGCGGTTTACCCTATATTTATTTTGATTTTTAATTGTTATAAAAGGCAATAGGGAAGATTTTAATCCATTTATACTCCTTCAAGCAAAGTCAAAAATTGCTGAATATCAATTAAAATATCTTCAGAAAAATTTCGAGGATAGGTGAAACGATGCAGATAGTATCCAGGAAGAGTTTCGCCAATATAATAATAGTAATCTAATTCTACTAAATTACTAATCCACCAATAGCAATGATAAACATAATTCGGCGAAAATAATTCAATCACTTTCGTTCCCGGTTGACAAAATACTAAATTCGTTAAACCACTCCCATGAGGCGCAATAATCAGTTCAGCTTGGGAAAATAAAGCGGCTTGTTCAACAACGGACATTGATTCTAATTGAACAAATTCAACTCCGAAGAGTTTTAAAATAGTTAATAACTCATCCTCATTCAAAATTCGACGGCTTTTAGCCGAATTCCGACTAATATAAATTCGCTTAAAATTAGGTGAATTTGAAATCAAATCTGGAATCAAAAATTGTTGTTTTAAGAAATCGCACGTCCATTTTGGCATCCAAGCGACACAACCGGGAAAAGAAGGGACAATTAACTCTGTGGCTTGAACATGATGAAGGTTATGAATATTGATTTGTTGATTTTCAGTAATTCCTAATAACTCTAAAGTTTCCTGCTGAAAATGACAACGATTATCTACAATAAAATAATCAATATTATCCCAATTAATATTGCTTTTTCTCAATAATTCAATTCGCGGTAACACATCTAACATCCAGTGAAAATAAACAGAATTTGAAAGTCCTGCTAAAACCGAAACAGTTCCTTGAATCTGATGAATAGGAGGTAATTTCTGAACAGATAAAATGGAGTGATGTCTAGGATGTTTTTCAGGATGACCTGGACTCAATAAAGGAAATTCAGGGGAAAGATCGCCTAAAAAATGCTGTTCACTGGTCAAAATTGCCGATTGGGTTTGATCAGAACTTAACCAAAACCTTCCTTGTGATAATTGAACCACAAAAGCAGACGGAAGTTGAACGCTTTGACCAAATCTAAAACTAAAATGAATAGAATCATCCAGGGATTTAGGCGGTTTTAAATCGACAACCGTTTCAGAATAAATTTGTTGATAATTAAGTTGATTTAAAGCATGAAGCTTTACCCAATCTTTGGTTAATTCATCAAACTGAGTTGGTGGGTTAATAGCTTGAACTTCGGAAAAATTAAGATTAGGGTTCAGTTTTCCAGCTTGAAATAAATGGTTCAGTAAACTATCAACTAAAACTGCCATTGAGGATTCTTTTTCTAAAGCTTTTTTTAAATAAAACAACCCGTGTTCTGTTTGATAATTATAAACCAATAAAAACCCAAAATATCCTAAATATAAAGCAGATTCTGAATCTTCTTTTAAACTCTGTTTTAAATAGTAAATTGCTTCTTGAATTTCTCCGGTATTAAATAAAGCTTGAGCTAAACCATAATAAGCTTCAGCTAGATTAGGATGATAATGAATTGCTTCTTTAAAATGGGTGATGGCTTTTGAAAAGTGTTCTAATTTTAACCAACATTGTCCGACTTTTAAGTGATACCTGGCTTTTCTATCCTCCAAAGAAAGTCTACTCCCCGGTTTTGCAATTGTATTGATACCGGATAGAGAACCTGATAAATTTGCAGCCAAATAACACTGAACAGCTTCTAAATAGTCTTGTTTATGCTCATAAAATATATCTCCAAAGGTTAAATAAATTTCAAAATGATGAGGATCAATTTCTTGTGCTTTTTGCAGTACCGTTAAGGCTGAATCAGGATCAAAATTTGATAAAATTTTTCCTAAATAAAGATATAAATCTATCGGTATTTCTGAGGGAAAAGATAATAAATTCAAAAATTGAATCGCCCGTGAATTAATATTAGGGGTGAATAGAGTTTGATTTTGAATCTGTTGAATTAAAGCTTGATAAAATTGAGGCTGTTTTTGTATCCCTTGCTTGAGGGCATCAATTCCTGATTCTAATAATCCTTCGATAATTAAATTAATTCCTAAATCACTATAAGCAGGTGCATAATTGGGTTGAAGTTGAATTGAATTTTGAAACGCATCAATAGCGAATTCCCAGCGTTTAATTTGAGTAAAACACAGTCCTAATTGATAATAGCTTAAATAATCTGGGGAACGCTGAATCACTTCTTGATAACATTGAATCGCCTGCTCAAATTGTTCTAATTTTTGATAAAGAATGGCTTGATTAAGATAAGCAGAACAGTGATTGGGTTGCAATTCAATTCCCCGTTGCCAAACCTCAATTGCTGTTTCTAAATCTCCTTGAAGCGCAATGGCTTGACCTAAATTATCATAAATTTCAATATCTGTCTCACACCAGTCTAAAATAGCCTCATAAATCTGTTGTGCAAATTGAGGATATTGAGACGATAAATAACCCTTTGCTTGATGTTTTAAAAAATTAATAAATTCACTAATTTCAGGTGCTTCTAAATCTAAATTAAATTGAGTAAAAGCCGAAAACCAAATCGTTTGTGCTTGAAATGAATCTCCGTATAATAACCAAGATAATCCTAAATACCAATAGTTAGAAATAATATCAGGAAACTCTAAAATACACTGTTCATAAATTGAGACGGCTTCTAAAAACTGTTGTTTGTCCAAAGAACGATTTCCTTGTTCTTGGAAGGAAGCCATAGAATTTAATAACTCATCTTCCCCTCCCAAAATGTGGGAAGAAAGGAAGGTTTCATTTGAGTCTGGATTTTCTGACATTGAACAACTTTTTTCTCCGTGATCTTAATTTGATTGTACTTCAGCCTCTAATATTTTTTGAATCCGATCATGAGTTTGTTCTAAATGCGCTAAGGTATAAGCATTCATCTTATCCTTTTGTCGCTTTAATGTTGTTTCTAACTGTTGATTTAACTGTTGAAGTTCATACCAAGCTAAGGTTTCTGCATCTTCAGGAACGGTAATTTTTCGTAACACCATCTCGCTCAAAATTTCCAGATGCTCCCGTTGTAAAGAACGCCGAATACTGGAAATCTCAATAGTGCCATTATTCACTGAAATTTCTGACCAAATTCCATTTTGAACCGTTTCAAATAATTCGGGTAAAGTTAACGCATTATTGGCTGTTGTTTTTAATTCTAAATCCCGGAGCCGAAATAACCGAGTTGAAGCAAACAATTCGTGTAAAATATAACGCTGAAACCAACTAATTCGGCGAGTAATGGGATAATCCAAATAACTATTTTGATCAGGATTTGCCCAATCTGACCAACGAGCAGGTGCTAACTGATTTAAGAGATTGGGAGAAAACTTAAAGATTTTATCGGTAAAAACATAGGTTTGCAAAAGTTTTAAAGCATCCCGTTGTTTTTTAATTGAAATAGGTTCAAAAGGTAAACGATGATATCCTTCTCCTGCTCTGGTTCGATTAAAGGATTGTCCGCCAATATAAAGGGTTAAATTAATCGCTTGACTAGAATAATAATCAAAAATTGTATCGAACATTTTCCGCATTTTATCATAGCCTTCTCCATCACGAGGGGTATAGCTTTCTAACCGTTTCCACATCTCAACAGAATTATCTAATTGCCATTGAGAATACTTCAACATATCATTACTTAAATCTCTGGTATTTGTAGCGGGGTCAAGAAAAACTCCCCAGAAATCTTCATCGGTTGCATAAGCTAATTCTGGTTGAGTTGCTCGTTTAGCAATGTCTTGTAATGCTTGCCATTCTCCTTCAGGGGTTGTACTAGCAATAGGCTTATAACCATATTCAATTGCCCATTGATCATAAGGCCCTATTTGGGTGGGAAAATAATCTCCCTGTGGTGTTCCTTGGGGAGCTAAATTCACCGGAAGATAATCCATAACGGAACTAACTAATCCTTTCGTTTGAGTAATTTCAGGATTATTTAATTCCTCTGGAGATAGAAGGGTACTGCCTTGAAAATTATGTCTTAATCCCAACGTATGCCCGATTTCATGGGAGATTAAAAGACGTAAATATTGCTGAATATAGGCTTCCATTTTGGGGCTATTGGGCATAATATTTTCTAATAGCGATAAAGCTGTTGTACCAATCATTAATTGTTCATTGAAAGCACTGCGAAAACAAAATTCTTCGGCAATATTACTCTTTTCAGCTTGGGATTTTTTCATCTGGGAATAGGCATATAATCCTATTGGGCAAGGTTGATTAACGGTAGTTAATGATGAATTATTATTGTCGTCTCCTTCAGAACTCATTGCAGAATTTGAATCTAAAAAGACTCCAGCCCCCTCTTGTAAACTTCTTAGAGCACTGCTTTCGATAATAATATCTGCATCTAAAATCTCCCCGGTAAACGGGTTAGTATGGGAGGGGCCATAACCATTAAAGGAAGATTTAAAGGAGGTAGACCAACGAATTGTATTATAACGTACATCTGCGGGATTCCAGGGAGCATTGTCGGGCATTTGTTCCACTTGAATCGCATTCAAAAATCCAGCTTGTTCAAAGGCTTTATTCCAGAATAAAATTCCCTCTCGAATTCCTTCTCGATATTCTAAAGGAACGGTGTTTTCTATCCAAAATTTAATCGGTTTAATCGGAGGAGAAAGAGCAGCATTGGGGTCTTGTTTTTGTAAATTCCAGCGATTAATATAACGAACAATCGACGATCTATCTGTGCGTCCCGATAAATCTTTATAGGTTGTGGTAAAATATCCGACTCGTTCATCGGCTAACCGAGGACGATAATCATTATTAACAGGAACAGCTAACAAACTATAGCGAACTTTTAAGTTAAAGGTGCGATTATCGGGTAAGGACGGAATTGATCTAGCCTCCCCATATTGTCCTAAAGAAAATCCAAACACAGATTCAATTTCAACATTTTCAGGAAAGGTTTGAATTTGAGAAATATAAGACTTACTGGGATCGATTGCATACTTATTGTTTAAAAATTCCGAAAATTCAATCATCAATCCGGGTAAATCACTTTGACTATTCAATAAATCACTAATTTCTATTAATATTGTTTTCCGTTCAGGATGAATACCTAAAATAGGTAGAGTTTGTAAAACAGATTCACTAAAGGAACGATTAATTGAACGAGTTTGGGGATCATTTTCTTCAGTGCGAAAATTAATATTAGGAACAACCACTTGAATTTTATTCTCTACAGACCGGAATTGAAATAGGAGATCCCTAAGATTCGTTCCACTTACAATTCCTTCTTCTCCAATACCCGATTCTAAGGTAGCAAACGATAGAAAATTTTGATTCAACTGTTCAGGTTTTAATTCCAGATAAACTTTACCCGATTCTTTATTATGATAAATTGTAAATAACCCTTCTAATTTTTCACTTCCTTGAATCACTTGCTCAAAGGGTTGTTGAGTCACTTGTTGAGCTACTAAATAGTCTTTGAAATTCGAGAGAGAAACCTCTTGAGCATTAACTTGAGATAATCCTACTGTTATGATTAAAAATGACATCAAGCTCAACAAAACAAAGCGTTTTGCCTTTCTAAATTTTGTCATTATCCGCGCTATCCCTTTTGGCAATCTGGTTTTCATCAGTTATCAGTTATCAGTTATCAGTTATCAAGTATCCGCATCGTAGAGACGTGCCATGGCGCGTCTGTACTCAAGTATCCGCATCATCAGTTATTGGTCTTGAGTTTTTAGTTTTTAGTTTTGAGTCAACAACTGCTTACGACTCAATCCTAAATCCTCAATTTCAACGATTAACTCCTAACTCTTTCACTGATAACTGTTGACTGATAACTGATGACTGATTACTTTTTACTTTTTACTGGTTTCGGCCAAGAAATTTGATCAAGTTTAACTAATTTTTGAGAAACGGCAACTGCACCATATTGATTTAAGTGACTGGGATCAGAAAAATAGTGATAAGTTTGTAACCATTCTCTGGATAAATCAATAAAAATTAGTCCTGTTTCTGCGCTGATGGATTTCATCAGATCTTGGAATTTTTCTTCATAAGCTGTGCGAATCGGATCAAGATAATCTTGTGTCAGTGGCATATTGACAAACACAATATCAGAATTTTTGGATTGCACATATTCAATCAGATTTTTTAAGGCAGTGGTTTGTTTTCCCTCTAATTCAAACCCTTGATAATCTCCATCATAATAACCTGAAACTTGAGAATGAGTTTGATAATAAACTTCAGGACTAAATTGAATGGATAGGGGTAAAAATCCATTGGCTTGAAACTCTGAGGTTTCTAAGTCTTGAGGATTTGAAGGTTCCGCTTCATCAACCGGGGATTTAACCTGCGGTTGAAAGGCTTGTCCCTTCATCACAGACTGTAACAGAAATTTCAGGCGATCGCGTTGTCCATAACTTTTTGAACCTCCAACAAACTGTTGATTTAAACTGGTTTGAAACTGGTCAAAACTTAATTCTCCTTGACGAACTTTTTGAGCAAAATCCCCTAAATTATATTGCCAATTCCGGCTAAAAGGTTTTTCCTCCTCGATTTGAGACTGGATCTGAAACGTTCCTTGAGCAATTTGTTCATAACCTTCCGAGGTTGAGATCGTTTCATACGTCCGATCCACTCGACCACTATTGAGAGCACGAACCCCATCGGCTAGGATAATCAACCTCGGCAATTGTTCAGGAGGCAAAATCTGACGAACAATCAAATCAACGACCTGCAAGGTGGCACCATTCACCCCAAAGTTATAAACTTTTAACTCTCCATAACCTTGTGATCGTAACTCTTGTTCTAAAACCCCCGGATCAATGCCCCGTAATGCTCTGGAACTTCCAATTACTAGAATATCAGGCGGTCGTTTTTCCGTCAAAATAAAATGTTGATATCGTGCTAATTGCTCATCTAATTGGGGGCTTTTAAATGTTGGATAAAGAAATTGAGCTAACTTACACGCTTCTAACCCTAATTTTTGATTAGATAAACTACATTTTTTTGTTTTTAGGGTCGATGAAATAAAATCACTGGCATTAAATACACCATTTTCCTTGGAATTATTCTGATTTCGAGGAAGATTGGAGGCAATAACAACCTCTGATGTTTTTTCCGCTAAATTACTTTCATTAGAAACGGTTATTGCACTGTCGCTCACCCCATCCATCGGAATTTGTGCTAATCCTTCCCCTAATATTCCATCCAGTTGTACGACCAACAACCCTCCCAAAGTCCCCCACACCAAAGCTAAGGCGATTTTTTGATATCGGCGGGTTCTGAGATCTTGCACAGAAACCATCATCGCTTCCCGCGACGCAAACACACGGGTCGCCACCAACCCTTGAGCCATAACCTCAACACTGCGGTCTAAAACCTCTCGCCAATTGGGATAAATCAGGTTTCGAGGTTTGGGAGCATCTGTCTCAAGAGTATCGAGGTTTAAATCAGGACGGAGAACTAAACTCCCCGGTTGTTGTACCAGGGTTTCAGCTTCCTCCGTCGGAGTGACAAAATCTGGTAAAGCCGAAGGAGTTGTATCCGGTTGAGTGGTTTTCAACCTATAGCCATAGCGCCATAAGGGCAGTTTCTGTCCCGAACGACGGCCATAAATTCGGACTCCCGCAATGCCACTAATGCGATGGGTGCGTAAAAATTGAGCAATAACCGGAGCAATCTGCGACTGAGACGGACAGGTTGCCGCTTCCGTCATAACGTGGAGTAATTCTCCTTTCTGTAATAACAGGACACGAATTCCTCCGGTCGCCAGTTTTAACTCTAAATCGGGATTAATTAAACGAGTAAGAATAAACCGTAAGGCGGACAGATTGCCCTGTTCCGCTAAGGTTAAGGCGGTAGGTTGTAAGTCCGAATGGTGGGCACCGGGTAAATTGAGCCAATCAATCCAGATGGGAGTCCCCGGTTTAGCGTGGGTTGCAGTGGTTTCTAAACCATAAACCGTTGCCGCACAAATTCCTTGCGGCGTCAGCAGATCTAATAGGGGGGCCACGATATCCATGACCGTTTGTTTATCAGGAACTTGACGTTTTCGAGTTTTCGTTGTGCAGTGACAGAATAAATGCAGCGTTGATTCTTTTAAAGTGGTTCGGACTTCCACCTCAAATTGACTGAATTTATCATTGAGCAAACGGGTGATTGCTTGTTCATCCCCCCAACGTCCCCACTCTTTGAGAATTTTGTCCGGTGGGGTTAAATCAATCCGTAACATCCAGTCAGGAGTTGATTCCCCCTGGACTTGCAACAAAATACAAGCATCCCGAAATCCTTCCAGATGCAACTGTCGTAACCGTTGAGCAATGGGTTGAGCCAGTAAGGACGGATCAGGACTATAAGCCGATTCACACAACACCCACAGCCGCCTCCCGGATAGCTGTGTTTCCTCTAGGGATTGTTGTTTATCGGTTTTTTTGACTTTAGCGGCTTTTTCCCGAATCGTAACTTTGACCCCAACTCCCAAGCTGCCTAAAATTTCGCTGAGATAACTAGCGATCGCATCAGGATAACCCTGTCGTGCCAAACTTTCCGTCGAGACTTCAATCCCGCTTGATTGCTGATTGTTGACGGTTGGCGGTTTGTTATTAACCGAGGACTCAGAAGTTAATAAAATTCCCCCCCTCTCCTCTCCTTCCCCTGCTCCCCCAACTCCCCCTGTCCCCTTGTCCCCTTGTCCCCTTGTCTCCCCTGCTCCCCCAACTCCCCCTGTCCCCTTGTCCCCTTGTCCCCTTGTCTCCCCAACTCCCCCTACGGTCACTGAGCTTGTCGAAGTGTCAGATATTGCACTAAAAGCAAGACCATCATCTGCAAGTAAGGAAAAAGGTAAAGTGTCTGGTTCAGTCGGATATTGCTCACGGGGTTGGATTTCTAAATCGGGTTCCGGTATTTGTTCTGGTTCGGGTTCCGGCTCCGGTTGGGGAAACGGTTGAATCGTTGAAGGGGGCGTTATTTCCTCTAGTTTAGGGCGTCTGAAAAATCTGGTAATTTTTTCTAAAGGGTTGTGTCCCGGCTCAGGAACAGGCTGTGGATGCTCTTCTACTGGGGGACTTTCACGAAGATGGGCAGACGCCTGAAATTGTAATTCTGTGTATTCGAGTTTAACTGTCCAATCCGGTCGTTTGGCTGCAATACTCCGCCCCGATAAAAAGATTTTATAGATCGGTTGATTGGGGGGAAGTAAAGTTGTTAAGTTGGTGTGGGTTAAGGCTTGTGAAAGGTGAGATGTTGCAATTTTTTCATCAGGACTGACAACAGATTCACACAAAATGTGTAAATGATTGCCCCGCAAACGGATTTGAACCTGCACATCCGCAAGTCCAATCGCTTGTTCTGCCCATTGGGTTAAAGCTAAACCCTCGACCGTTGAAACTGTTTTATTGCCCTTCAACACCACTCCCTGCCCGTATGTACAGACGTGCCATGGCACGTCTCTACTTGTTTCGACTATAATTTTGGCATGATTCGCCAAAAATTTGGATCAAGATACACCGAGAAGTAGAGACTTATCAACCCTGAATTTCGACCTCCTTAACTCTAACAATATTAACTATGCAATCCCCCCAAACCGATCAATCCCTGCCTAAAAGTGCGTCCAGCGTTGCTATTCCTCAAAACTGGTTATTAAGTTTAGCGACAACTCCGCTATTAATCACGGTATTAGGAACAAAAGCTCTCCATGAGATGCTTCTCAATCTCAGTTCCAACAGTGAAGAAATTTTCCGAGGCGATCGCCTTCCCGTTCTCCATTTTCCCCCATCAGAGGAATAAGCTAAACAACAGGAGAGGGAGGAAAAATCCTGAACTTCTAGCACCGTACTCTACGATTAGCCCTTCTGTGTCAACCCTCAACCCCCTGTTTATGTCATGAAAGGATTAAATTTACCTTAAAGAGTCGTGGATTTGACTGTAACGTTCCGTGTTTTGGGAGAAATTAAGCCATACAATAAATTGGATATTCTTGCCACACACCGAACAGACCATTATGAGTTCACTGCTCCAATCCTCCGAACAGGTTCCAAACACGGTCGTTTCATCAAACCCACCCACTACCACGTCGGATTTGTTTTTGCGGAATCGTCTCAAAATTATAGAGGATGTCTGGGAGTCCGTCCTCCGCCAAGAATGCGGTCAACAACTGGTGGACTTACTCCATCAGTTAGCGTCTATGACTTCACCCGAAGGACAAGCCGCAGAGTTTCAAGGATCAGACGTTCTAAAATTAATTGAACAGCTTGATATTAACCAAGCCATTCGCGCAGCGCGAGGGTTTGCATTATATTTTCAACTGATCAATATTGTTGAGCAGCATTATGAACAACGGGAGCAACAACTGGCTTATTCCCAGGGAAAAGGGAAAGGAAAGTTGCCGATTTCCCCTGTTAAATCAATGTCTACTTTTGAATCTCGGAATCAACGGTTTTCCGATGAAGAAGAAAGTCCAATTCCGGGCGCGAATGTCACGAATTACACCGAACAAGATCGGGAGTTAGCAACATTCCATTCTCTGTTTCCCATGCTGCGACAGTTGAATGTTCCGGCTCAAAAGATCCAACGGTTATTAGATCAACTTGATGTTCGCATGGTGTTTACGGCGCACCCGACGGAAATTGTTCGCCATACCATCCGCACCAAACAGCGTCGGATTGCCACGATCTTAGAACAATTAGATCAAGTGGATGAAAGCTATGGTGGCTTAAGAAATGAAGATTTAGGAGAGTCTTCCATTTTCTCGGAATGGACAGAAGAACTCCATGAAAAATTGACGGAAGAAATTCGGTTGTGGTGGCGGACGGATGAACTTCATCAATTTAAACCAACGGTTCTCGATGAAGTAGACTATTCCTTACACTATTTCCAGGAAGTTATATTTGATATCATTCCTCAACTCTATAAGCGTTTAAAACACGCTCTGCACGTTTCTTTCCCTTATCTGAAATTACCTAAATATGATTTCTGTAAATTTGGATCGTGGGTGGGTGCAGACCGAGATGGAAACCCATCGGTGACACCAGAAGTGACCTGGAAAACGGCTTGTTATCAGCGTCATGTTGTCCTAGAAAAATATATTGAAGCCGTTAAACGCCTCAGTCGGGTACTCAGTTTATCGTTGCATTGGAGTGATGTTCTTCCTGAATTATTGGAGTCTTTAGATCGAGATCAAGGTCAATTACCGGACATCTATGATCAAACGGCGATTCGCTATCGTCAAGAACCCTATCGTTTAAAACTATCTTATGTTCAAAAACGATTAGAAAATACTCGCGATCGCAATTGGCAAATGTACAATAATGCTGAGTTGTCTCGCATTCGAGAGCGTTTAGTTCCTGACCATGAAGCGAGTAAATTGTACCGTTCCGATGAGGATTTCTTAGGGGAATTAAAACTAATTCAACGCAACCTGGAAGAAACGGGGATGACCTGTCAAGAACTGGAAAATCTCATCTGTCAGGTGGAGGTTTTTGGATTTAGTTTAGCTCGGCTGGATATGCGTCAGGAGTCTTCTGTTCATTCGGGTGCCCTCAACGAAATTATTAGTTATCTGCAACTTTTACCCCAATCCTACAACGATCTTTCAGAAGCGGAACGATGTCTTTGGTTAGCAACGGAACTCCAAACTCGGCGCCCTTTAATTCCGGCAGAATTGCCCTTTTCTGAAAAAACCTGCGAAACTATTAATACTTTTAGAGTCATGCGGGAGTTACAGCAGGAGTTTGGGCCTCAAATTTGCCAAACCTATATTATTAGTATGAGCAATGAAGCCAGTGATTTACTGGAAGTGTTGCTATTGGCAAAAGAAGCGGGACTGTATGACCCGGCGACGGGGATAGGAAACGTGATGGTGGTTCCTTTGTTTGAAACAGTAGAAGACCTCAAACGCGCTCCCCGTGTGATGACAACTTTGTTTGAGTTACCGTTATATCGGGCGATGTTAGCCGGAGGTTATGAAAAATATCAACTGGTGCAGAATGATCCTGACCAATCTTTGCAAGAGATTATGTTAGGGTACTCCGATAGTAATAAGGATTCGGGTTTTTTAAGTAGTAACTGGGAAATTCACAAAGCCCAAAAAGCTTTACAAAAGGTTTCTGAATCTTATAAAGTCGGTCTTCGCATTTTTCACGGACGGGGAGGGTCTGTCGGTCGAGGCGGTGGCCCAGCTTATAAAGCGGTTTTAGCTCAACCGGGTAAGAGTATTAACGGGCGGATTAAAATTACTGAACAGGGGGAAGTTCTCGCGTCCAAATATTCCCTCTCTCAGTTGGCTTTATTTAATTTGGAAAGTGTGACAACGGCGGCAATTCAAGCTAGTCTGCTCCATAACGGGTTTGATGAGATTGATCCCTGGAATCAAATTATGGAAGAGTTGGCAACCCGCTCTCGCAGCCACTATCGGGCATTAATTTATGAACAACCTGATTTAGTGGAATTTTTTCATCAAGTCACCCCCATTCAAGAAATTAGCCAACTGCAAATTAGTTCCCGTCCCGCTCGTCGCAGTGGCGATAAAAAGAAAGATATTTCGGGTTTACGGGCGATTCCTTGGGTGTTTAGTTGGACACAAAGCCGCTTTTTATTACCGTCTTGGTATGGGGTGGGAACGGCTTTACAGGAATTTATTAATGAGGAACCCCAAGAAAATCTAAAACTGTTGCGGTATTTCTATGTGAAATGGCCGTTTTTTAAAGTGATGATTTCTAAAGTGGAAATGACCTTAGCCAAAGTAGACATCGAAATTGCTCATCACTATGTTCGGGAGTTAAGTCATGCTGATGATAAAGAACGGTTTGAGGTATTATTCCAACAAATTGCAGAGGAATACTATCTGACGATGCAATTAGTTCAACAAATTACAGGACACCAACGACTTTTAGATGATGATCCAGTTTTACAACGTTCCGTTCAGTTACGCAATGCCACCATTATTCCGTTAGGTTTATTGCAAGTTGCCTTGTTAAAACGGTTACGTCAACATGGAAAATCCGTTGCTTCTGGTGTCGTTCATTCCCGTTATAGCAAAGGAGAATTACTCCGAGGTGCGCTATTAACAATTAATGGAATTGCTGCGGGAATGCGAAATACAGGCTGATATTTTCAGTTATCAGTTATCAGTTATCAGTTATCAGTCTATCTTTAATCAAAAAAGAAGAAGAGTAAAAAAATCCCCCAGCATCAATTCCGGGGGATCAATAAAAAAAGGCTTAATATTATAAGGAACTGGAATCCAAACTTTTTGCTTCTTCTTCGGTTTGGGGTAAATGTAAACCACATTCTTGTTTCAAACCTCGGAAACGAGTATCCCGTTCATTTTCATCCGTTGTCATTAAAGGACGACTGGAATGCCAATCTCCGACGGTGGTATATCCGAGATCAAAATAGGGATGGTAAGGTAAATTGTAGGTTGTTAAATATTGATAAATATCCCTAGAATTCCAAGACAGAATCGGATGGACTTTGTAATACCCTGATTGTTGAGCTACTCGATTTAAGGTTCTCCGATGACTGGTTTGATCTGCCCGTAATCCGGCTAACCAAGCCATTGCTTTTAATTCTTTTAAAGCTTGTTGCATCGGTTCAACTTTACGAATTTTATCGTAATAATTTAAGGCTTCAACATCATTTTTTTCCCATAATCTGCCATGTAAAGCTTCCATTCGCGCTGGACTGATGGGAGATTGATAAACTTTTAAATTCAGGTTGAGGCGTTGTGTTAACTCTTCAGCAAAAATATAAGTTTCTGTCGGTAAATAACCGGTATCAACCCAAATAATCGGAATATTAGGAACAATACGAGTCACCAGATGCAGCATCACAGCCGCTTGAATTCCAAAGCTGGTACTCATGACCAAACCATCCCCAAAGACTTCCGCCGCCCACTTGACAATAGTAAGGGCATCCGCATCAGCCAATTGCTGATTTACGGCATCTAAATCGAGTTCGAGTGGTTGAATGACTTGAACTGCCTTATGGTCTGAGGATTGATCCCGATGATCACGCTGCTGTTGGGAAGGGGTGTGACCGTTGGCAACGGAAGAAGAAATAGAGCTAAGATTCCCGTTACCATTGGGATCGATCAGATTCAATTGCGGCATAGTTTTCCTGGTTTCCCTTGTTATCGATATTGAGTGTAAACCATGAAGGGCTTTGGAGGTTGGCTTAACACCGGACGAAGTGGGTTAGTCGCTTTCTAACCCTTTGCAACACAACTTAAGCTAACCAGACCCTTATATTTCAGATTTTGGGGGTTCTCTACTAGATTTTACCACAACAACTCGATCTAAAATTTTGCCATCGGGGAGCAACATCTCCCCAATAATACCCCGCCGTTAAAAATTTAAAGGTTTGAAAAACCAGAAAAAGAATAATTATTGTTAACTAAAATCAGTTTTTTGTTGGGCTTTAGTCCCCAGATTTAGAGAATTAAAGCCCAGTAATAAACTGATTTTTTGATCGGGATTATTAAACAACAGCACTAATCGCTTCTACCGGATAACCAACAGCTTGCCATGCTGCTAAACCTCCGATGATCTCAGCGACTTTTTTAAATCCAACTTCACGCAGTTTCGTAGCTGCTTCAGCCGTTTGTTCATCGCTTTCACCGTAAATGTAAATATCACGATTTAGTTCTAAATGTGATAAAATCTGTTCAGCAAGATTCTCAAAGGGCGTATGAATTGCACCTTGAATATGGCAATGATTGAAGCTATTTAAGTCGCGGACATCAATAATCGTTAAAGCGGGTTCGCCCCAATCCAGACGGGTTTTGAGGTCATAAACCCGAGATTTTGCTGTTAAGGGAGGAGGTGTAGGAATGAATCGAGAAAACATAATTAAATATCCGTTAAATTTGCTTACAAGAAACATCGAATGTAACAGATTATTGCTTATTTCATTAAGTTTTGTTACCATCCTCTTGACAGATTTATTAAGATAAATTCCTATTCCTTCTGATTCTAGGATCACTGATCACTGATTACAGTCAACAGCCAACACCCTAAGTGATCAGAAAAATGGGTTTTAAACCCCGTCCCATTCGACAAGTTCAGGGCAAGCCTTCTAGGACGGGTTTATTGAGGTTGTCATTAACATTTGATCGTGCTACGATTTTCGGTAGCAGGAAAGGTAAATAACCTGTCTAAAAACCTAGTTGCCTAACGGCAAAATACGCTCACCTTGGCAATTGAATCTATAGGGTTCTACTGCATAGTTCTAGTTTCCCCAGCAGTGGGTAAATGATTCGTGGGTACTAGACAACCAGTTTTTTGAAACAAAAAAGAACTCGCAGGAATGCGAATAGGGTAGGGCATACCCGAATTTACGCTTGGGGAGAATCCCACCTCTGGTTAAAGCACGGCAAGGTACTTTGATTAAGTGGTTTCGTTGAACCAAGAATCCACACGCCTTCAGGCTGAGGAGTGTCAAGCTGGTGTTACCCCTATATGCTCATCGTTGATGTATGACTAGCACCCTAACTTCTGTTCCCTTTGTGGATTTGAGTTTTATTCACGATCCCCTGAAACCTGAAATTCAAGCTGCAATCCAGGCTGTAATAGACAAGGGGGACTTTGTTTTAGGTCAAGCTTTAACCGAATTGGAAATTGCTTTTGCTCAGGCTTGTGGGGTTCAGTATGGAGTAGGAGTTGCCTGTGGAACGGATGCGATCGCTCTAGGTTTACAAGCCTGTGGAATTCAACCGGGGGATGAAGTTCTAATTCCTGCTAATACTTTTATTGCCACATTGATAGGAGTTTTACACGCAGGAGCCACTCCAATATTAGTGGATTGTGAACCCCATACCGCCTTAATTGATCTCAATCAAGCCGACAAACTTGTTACCTCAAAAACCAAAGCAATTATTCCAGTTCATCTCTATGGTCAGATGGTTTCTCCCCATCAACTCTTTGCCTTTGCCGCATCCCATAATTTAATTATTTTTGAAGATGCAGCCCAAGCGCATTTAGCAGATCGGGAAAGTTATTGTGCGGGAAGTATTGGGTTAGCGGCTGCCTTTAGTTTTTATCCGGGTAAAAATTTAGGAGCTTTTGGCGATGGCGGAATGGTGGTGACACAAAATGAAACCGTTGCTCGAAATCTGCGAAGTTTACGGAATTATGGTGCTCCGCAAAAATATTTCCATACCGAACGAGGAACCAATAGCCGTCTTGATACGTTACAAGCTGCCATTTTAAAAGTCAAGTTACCCCATTTAAACGGTTGGAACCGCGACCGCAATTTTGCCGCCGAAAAATATGATGCGTCTCTTTTGTTACTACGAGAAAAAGGGATTATTCCAATTGAAAATCAGAGTGCAGATGGTCATGTTTATCATCTTTATGTCATTCGTGTAACAGAAGACTGTGCGATTAGCCGCGATACCCTGCAAAACAAACTGACTGAACAAGGAATACAAGTTGGAATTCACTATCCTATTCCTTGCCATCTCCAACCGGCTTATCAAAATTTAGGCTACAAAGAAGGAGACTTTCCCCAAACCGAAAAACTCAGTCAACAAATTTTATCTTTACCCATGTATCCAGGGTTAACGACAAACCAAATTAATCACGTTCTAACAGCCATTCAGTCTGCTATTACGGCTTAGAAAAATAGGATTTTCAGTCAGGGGCTTCTCGCTTAACAGTTAACCGTCAATCGTCAACAATAATTATGCAGTTCAACCGTAAAATTCCGTTCGCCATTGAACAAGATCTATTAAATTGGGTGATTGTTGTTTTAATGGTGTTGTTGTATGCACCGATTTTAATTCATTGGTATGATGGCTGGCTCAATAAGAATATTGGGATTGAGCATGAATATTTTAGTCATGGTTTAATCGGTTTGCCTTTTGCGGCTTATATTGTGTGGACAAAACAGCATCAGTGGAAAAAGTTACCGAATACTAGCCATCCTTTAGGAATAGTGCTCATCCTACTGGCGAGTCTTTTTTATGGGAGCGGTTTAGCAGATTTAGTTAATTTTTCTTTTCCCATAATGTTAGCGGGACTTTGCCTACAATTTAAAGGAATACCCGGTTTAAAATTACAGGGAATTGCATTAGTCTTTGTCTTGTTAGCAACCCCCAATCATTTACCCTTTTTAATCGAACCTTTAGCCTTACCCTTACAGACGTTTATTGCTCACGTTGCTGGATTTATTCTCACCCAATTTAATTTAGATGTCACGGTGGAACAAATTTACCTGTTTGTCAATGGTCAAATTGTAGAAGTTGCTCCTCATTGTGCCGGGTTAAAAATGCTATTTACCAGCCTTTATGTGGGATTAATGTTACTGTATTGGACAGGACTTTTAGCCTCAAGAACCCTCAGTATTTTTTTCTTACTGAGTGCAGCTTTAATCAGCATTATTGCTAATATTATTCGGAATACGCTGTTAACGCTGTTTCATGGAACTGGTCAAAATGGGTTATTCGCGTGGCTCCATGAAGGGTGGGGTGGAGATTTATATTCAGCGTGTATGCTGGGTTTATTGGTGGTATTAATTAATCAGTTATCAGTGATAACTGATAACTGATGACTGATAACTGATGACTGATAACTGATAACTGATGCGACAGCAACAATCTAAAATTCTGATTGTCATTGTAATGACAGCATTGTTAATTGGCGCGGCACTTCCAGGCTATATCAACCAGAAATGGTCATGGATTGATATGCCTCAACTCAAAACTTTGCCCCAACTGCAAACCATTAGAAAAGAAGGTTTAACTCTTTCAGGATGGCAAACCGTTAAAATTGAACCGATCCAAATTGGAAATCAACAGTGGTTAAAACAGGAGGTAAAACGTGACAAACAAACAGCAATAGTGTTGTTATTAACCCAAAATTACTATAAAGATCAGCCTCAAGTTGAATGGATGGATGTGACTGGATTTCTAGGATGGAAAACTGATGAGGAGCAACGCGATCGCTTTTCGGTAAAGTCCACCTCTGAAGACTTAGATCCTGTTGAAGTTGAAGTCAAATTTTTTAAAGCTTGGACTGCGACTCAAACCTATGCAGTGGCTCAGTGGTACGCTTGGCCAAATGGTGGACATCCGGCTCCGAGTCATTGGTTTTGGGTAGATCGTTGGGCACAACTGAGTCGAAATCGAGCCCCCTGGGTGGCGGTTTGTCTTTTGATTCCGATTAAACCTTTGGGTAATATCCAAGACGCTTGGCCGGTGGCGACCGCTTTGGGTGAAAGTGTACAAGCGTCCTTAATGGCAGAAGCATTAGTCACAACTAAACCTTAATAGCACTTAATAGCAAGAGTTGGCTCGCAATTGGTAATTCGTAATTCGTACATGAATCAGCGTTACAACAAAACCTGGGCTTCCCTGTTTCTCTCTAGTTTGTACTCCACAAGTTGGATTATTTCTTTTGTGGCATTGTTGTGGGGATTTCCAGCCCAACAACGGGTTTTAGCCCAAACCGTTACCCTTCCAGAAAAATGCGTACTTCCCCAGGAAATACCCAGCCAACCCTATCCAGGAGCGCAACTACGACCGCCAGCTTTTCCCCAACCAACTTGGCCCCAACTCATCCAACTCTTTGAACAAGCTGGGAATCCAATTTTAGATCGCTCAGGAGCCATTCCACCGCCGATTGATAATACGTTTTTCAAACGTTTGAGCGAAAATCGAGGCGCCAATTATCGTCTGGGGCCAGGGGATCAACTGTATATTGATGTCTTTATTAATGGCCAACGTTCTAATGATTTAAGCGTTCCCACCACAACCGTTACCCCCGATGGTGCGATTCTACTGCCTTTAATTGGGGCAATTCGAGTTCAGGATGCAACCCTAGAACAGGTACAGTCGAGTATTGTAAATCGTTTAAATCCCTATGTGAAAAATCCGCAAGTCAATCTTTCATTATTAACTCAGCGTCCTGTACGAGTCACGATTACTGGGGAGGTGGCTAGACCGGGGTTTTATCCGTTAACCAGTCCAGAACTCCCAGTTGCGTTAACAACAGCCCAGGGAACGACAACGGCGGCAGATTTGCGGATGGTTAAAATTCGTCGCACCTTAGCGAATGGTCAGGTTGTGGAAACTGAAGTGGATTTGCTAACTCCGTTGTTGCTGGGGGTGAGTCCGGCGGATGTGTTACTCGAAGACGGTGATGTAATTGTCGTTCCCTCCCAGCAGGTTCGGGCCTATCAAGGGCCAACCCGAAATATTTTAGAAACCTATAGTTTAGCCGCAGCCCCAACGGCGGTGAATGTCACCATTGTTGGAGATGTGACTCGACCGGGATTTTATCAACTCCCCCCTGGAGGTGGACAACTAGCAACGGCACTTCAAGCTTCAGGGGGAGCGAGAATTACATCGGATTTACGGTCAGTGCTGATTTGTCGAATTACTGTTGATGGTCGTTTAGTCGAAGATATTGTGGATTTGTATACTCCAATTAAGGAAGCAACGGCTTTACCGAATGTGTCCTTACAGAATGGAGATGCGATTATTATCCCGAAACTTCAGCCTGATGAGAAGGAAGGTTATGATCAACGTTTGATTGCCACCTCAACTTTAGCCAGCCCTCAAATTACGATCAGGATTTTGAGTTATCCTATTAATGCGGTGGGTGCGGTGGTGTTACCCAATGGTAGCAGTTTTATTGATGCCTTGAATTCCGTTCCTTTGAATTTAGCAGATTTACAGGAAATTGCTTTAATTCGTTATGATCCTGAAACTGGGAAACCTACAAGACAGATTTTAAATGGTAAAAATGTATTAGCCGGTGATGCAACTGATAATGTTTTGTTACAAGATAATGATGTGATTGTTGTAAATCGTAATTTAGTTGCTCAGGTGAGTTATGTTTTAAATAATTTTACTCAACCTTTCCGCGATATTCTCGGATTTATTCTATTTTTCCAACAGTTACAAGCAGGGGTAGAAAATTTGTTTAGTCCGTCTGGTTCTAGCAGCAGTGGCAGTAAAAATAGTAGCGGTAGCAGCACCAAGAAATAATCAATTAAGTTATCAGTTATCTGTAAATCGCAGTTCACTATTCCCTTTAATCCTGTTCTTACCTGTTCCCTGTTCCCTGTTCCCTATTCCCTATTCTTATGACTTTACCCATTATTAAACGATATTTAATCGCTTTTGAAAACTATAAATTAGCGGGTTTTGCAACCTTTATTGTGGCGTTAGGGGCATCAGGAGCCGCTGCAATGTTGATGGAAACCCCTCCAACTCCTCCCTATAAAGCTACGGGTTTGATGACAGGTCAAAGTAGTCCTGTTATTTTTTCTAAAACCGGTGAAATTATTCAACAACAAGGACAACAATTATCTTCGGAAATGTTGCTTCCTAGGAGTGTGATAGAACCGCTTCTTAAAGAATTTAATCTTGTCCCGGATGACTTGAAAAAAAAATTAGCGATTAAACTAGAGCCAGGCGTTCCAGGAGGGAAAGATGCTCCCGGAACTCCGATGAAAATTACGATTTCTTATCAAGATCCTAAACGAGAACGAGCCGTAATGTTTGTCAATACCCTGATGAAAAAAATGCAGGAACAAAGCCGGATTATTAATACTCAACAATTGAATAGTATTATTACAGCAATTCAAGAACGATTAAAACCATCCAAAGCAGAACTGAGAAAGGCAGAAAAAGAGTTGGAAAATTATGATAAGCGCGAAGGGGCAACAATTTTAACATTAGAAAGTGGCTCTTTACCTGCCGCTATTTTAGCAAATGAACAGCAGCAAAAGGATATTAAATTACAGCTAGAAGCTCTGAATGCTCAACTTGCTAGTTTAGAATCTCAATTGGGTTTAAATGTTGATCAAGCTTTTGTTTCCCAAGCCTTAGCATCTGATCCAATTATTGCTCAATTACGGGTTCAATTGTATGAAATTGAATCCCAATTAGCCGTTTTACGCAAAGATTATCGAGATCAACATCCCCTAGTAGCGGACTTAGTAAAACGTCAACAAGCTGCTGAACAACAGTTACAAGAGCGCGCCGCCGAAGTGTTAGGAGGAGATGGAATTGCAGCCCCTTTACGACAAGTTGATCAAATTCGAGTCGATTCCTCTCTCGATCCCACCCGTCAACAATTAGCTCAAAATTTGATAGCCCTTAAAACTCAAAAAGAAACCTTAGAACAACAATTAAAAGCCTCGATCAAAACCGGAGAAGATTTAAAGCAAAATTATGCCACAATTCCCAACAAACAAATGGAAAAACAACGCCTAGAACAGCAGGTTGCTTATAAAAAAGCATTGTATGATCAAATGCAAGCCAAGTTAGTGGATGCTCAAGCTGCTGAAGCCGAAACAACCAGTAGTTTAGCGATCGCTAAAGAAGCAGAAGCCCCCGATGTGGAAACCCCCAAAGCGATGAGTATGGCTTTAATTTTGGCAATGGGAGGACTTGGTGGTGTTCTAGGGGGTGCGGTGATTATTTTTGTCTTAGGAATGCTAAGTGGAAAATTCTATACTTGGGAAGAAATTCAGGGGGCATTTAAAGAACGTGAAGTTCCCCTTTTGGGTGTGGTTCCAACGGTGTTTTTATTCTCAGAGGAAGATCATCTCCCTTTATTATTGAAACCCCATTCTGCTTATCTGGAATTTTATGAAAAAGTCCGTAGTAATTTGCAACGGGCAGGAAATAAATCTCCAAAAATAATTTTAATTACCAGTGTCGGAACTTCTGAAGGAAAAACGTTAAGTGCTTATAATTTAGCGATCGCTTCGGCTCGTAGTGGTAAACGCACGTTATTAATTGAAGCCGATTTTCGCTCGCCTTCTGAAGTCAATTCCTTGGGATTAGCTCTTGATCCTCAAAGTTTCATTGAACCCTTGCAATATTATGGGGATTTATATGGTTGTATTCGTTTAGTTCCTAATGTCAGTAACTTGTCTGTGATTCCTAGTCCAGGGCCAGTGCGTCAACCCTCAACCCTTCTCGAATCAAGTGAATTTCGACATCTTTTGGAAGAGGTGCGTTATCGATTTGATTTTGTGGTGATTGATAGTCCTTGTTTCAATGGTAATAATGATGTCTTAACGTTAGAACCCTATACCGATGGCATGGTGATGGTCGCTCGTCCCATTTATACCCCATCGGGGTTATTAGGAGAAATCACAGACAAATTAATGGATACCGAGGATGAAGATCCTAAAAAATATCGTCCGCGACTCTTGGGAGCCATTGTGAATGGGGCTGATATTTACGTTGATGACCATACCGAAGAAAACACCTATGAAACCGAACAAATGATCAAAGATAAACCTCCTGTGCAACCTGCACTGAAGTCGAAAACACCTTCTCCTCAGAAACGATTACCGGCTAAGGTACGGAATTGAATAGGGAATAGGGAATTACGAATTACGCTTATGGAATAGAGTGTGCTGGATTTAGTAGAGACGTGCTTGGGCCGAGCAGGTTCATGCCGTCAGGCTATTGGCACGTCTCTGAGGAAGCCTTAGCGACGTTGTGTTGGTAATTGCGGTGGGGTTTGAAGGTTGAGATCGGTATAGGAGGGTTGGGTGAGAATTGAAGTGTTATAGGGATTGATCATATCGGGAGTCCGAATAATCGGATCATTGCTGACTTGGCGCAACATGGCTTCCCGATATAATTGATTCACAAGTCTGGCATCATTGGTCATGACCGTTTCAGGAAAACCATTGATACCATTAGGCCAAGGGAAACTAATCCCTAAATAAGTAGACATTTGACCCGCTAAGGATTTGTTTTTAAACACATCTCCAGAAGTTCTGGAGGCGGCGCGCATAAAATCTTCCGCAAAGGGTTGATAGGTGGTGGGATAATCATTAAACATCGGTTCTGCTTTCACTGTCGAGGCAAACACCGTTGATGCGATCGCCCCAAAAACAGCATAGCTCAAGGATTTCAATTGTTTAGTCATAATCTTAGTTGCTTGATAACTCGCTTAAATCTTAACTTGTTTTCACAGTGAGACACCCAAGGCCGGAAGTGATCCCCCCCAGATGTGAACTTTTTTGAAGCTTATGCTCATTTCTGTAACGAGATTGCCTATCCCTGCGTAAAATATGAGCTTAATAACTGCTACAAGTTCTTCAATTATTACAGGAGAAAGAAACCCCATGGCAGAATTGATTAAACCCTATAACGGTGATCCGTTTGTCGGCAACTTGTCCACTCCGATTAGCGATTCTGATTTTACCCGTGCATTTATCGGGAACTTACCCGCTTACCGTAAAGGCTTATCTCCTTTACTGCGTGGCTTAGAAGTCGGTATGGCACATGGTTACTTTTTAGTCGGGCCTTGGATCAAACTTGGGCCATTACGGGATCATCCCAGCGCGGCTAATTTAGGGGGATTAATCTCAGGCATTGCGTTAATTCTAATTGCCACGATTTGTTTATCTGCCTACGGATTAGTTTCTTTCCAAAAAAGCAGTTCAGACTCCGGCGATTCTTTGCAAACCTCTGAAGGTTGGAGTCAGTTTGCTGGCGGTTTCTTCGTCGGTGCAATGGGTGGGGCTGTTGTCGCCTTTTTCCTGCTGGAAAACTTTGGCATCGTTGATGCGATTTTCCGGGGCTTGGTCAATAGCTAAGTTTCCTTTGAATTCGGGGATAACATAAAATCCCATCACCCAACGTAACGATTTTCTAACATCCAATAGGAGAATTTGATATGACCGGAGCATACGCAGCTTCTTTTTTACCTTGGATTTTAATTCCTGTGGTTTGCTGGTTATTGCCAATTGTGGCAATGGGTTTATTATTCATCCACATTGAAAGCGACGCCTAGATTTTACCGTTGAGTCGCTCCAATTCTCCACCCCAGGGTGGGGATTTTTTTTGTTAATTTAAAAAAACCGGATTTTTTAGGTTACATTCATGTCTCCCGCCGACACCCCTAAACCTCAACCTGCTCCAGCAAAACCCCCTGAAGATAAAAAACCTTCTCCACCACAATCTCCAGACTGGGGAACATTAGGGGCTTTAATTCTGGCCTTGTTTATCTTAATTATCGTGGTGGGAAATGCAACTGGATTTGGAGATAGTCAAAATCGACCCTTGACGGATTCTAGTTTTGAGCAAACGGATTAACAATTTTTGTCTATAGCACTACTTGAAGAGGGAACAGCTTAACTGGGAACACCGAACAGTAAGAAGTGAAAGGGTTTCAGGATTGAAAAATGTCCTAACCGTCAGGCGTAGTGCTATAGGGTGAGGGATGCCAAGCTGATGCAGGAACCTACTCACCCTAACTTAGGAATTCTTAACCAATGGTTAAGGCTAAATCTGTAGGAGATGTAATCACAATTCCCGTTTGTACAACGCTCGGTTGAACATTTTTAACAACGCCTAAAATACCCGAATTAGCCACACGAATTACTGTGTCATTTCCTGATGCAGTAAAACTCAAGTTAGCCAAAGGAATTGTATCAAGGATATGAATTTTATCTCCTTCTGCAACTTTAAAGTCTGTGATGATATCGGCTAAATTGACATCAAAAACTTTTGTTGCTTCATCCCCCCGCAACATAAAAATATCAGCCCCCCCTTCTCCGGTTAAAGTATCTGTTCCTAAATCTCCGATTAGAAAATCATTGCCCTCATTTCCATTTAAGCTATCATTATCCTGTCCACCTCGAAGAAAATCTGAACCAGCCCCTCCAAAAATCGTATCATTTCCTCGATTTCCATTCAAAATATCATCCCCTTTTCCTCCTGTCAGACTATCATTATCTTTTCCTCCCAGAATATAATCATTTCCATCATTTCCATTGAGAGAATCATTGCCTTGATTGCCATTAATAACATCTTGTGCTGTGGAACCTGTCACCAGATCATTCCCCCCTCCAGTTAATAATCCACGAGGATTATTTTGGGTAATTTCTGGGGTCATTGTTATGACATTATCCGCATCCAAATTACGAGGATAGGCATAACTTAAAGGCAGACTTGCACGATTGATGGTATTAATAAATGCGTTGAGAATATTGACATCGTTAATCACTCCAGAAACACGACTCGGTATAATTCCATCAACCACTTCTGCGTCTAAAAGTCTATTTCCTTGTCGAATTTGTGTGACGATATCAAAGCCTTGAACAACATTTCCAAATACGGCATACTTCCCATCTAAATTGGTGGAATTATCCGCTAAATTAATATAGAATTGTGATGAAGCCGTATCGGTTCCTTGCGCTCGCGCCATGGCAATAGAACCTTGTACATTACTTAATACTGGAGGAACGGTAATTCCTGCTTCTTGAAAGGTTTTACTATACAGAGGTTCTGTAGCCCCTTGAGGTTTAATTTCTAAGGGAATATTTCGGACTTGACCTGTGGTGGGATCAACAAAACCTCCCGTTCCTAAAACACTGGGATCAACATTCGGATTTTTACTTTGGGGGTCGCCACCTTGAACAACAAAAGGTTGGGGTTCTAAAACAACACGATGAAAGATGGTGTTATCATAGACATCTCGTTCAACTAAATCTACAAAATTTCCAGCCGTTATGGGTGCATTAGCACCATCAACTTGAATGGTAATAGGTAAACCTTCAACTACCATAATCACGGTCGCCGAACTGGTTAATTTGGGTTGATCAGCCATAATAAAATAATGAGTTAAAGTCTCTAAACTGCTGGGAAAAATAAGGCAAAATTAACCTGATTTTCTCTTGATATTTTACAAGGAAAATTGCTCTTTGAGTTAAAGATTGCCAAGATTGAGACTTCTCAATGCAAAATTAAGTTCCTGATTGTCCTGAGATTGTGTAAACTTATGTAAAGAGTTGTGATGATCTCGAACTATGATATCTCGTCGTTTATTTTTCAGTTTCCTTTTATCTGTCGGTTTAGCGGTTTTTAGTTTGAACTCTACTTCGCCGGCTTGGGCGTTAGGAGGGAAACTTCCCAACTTAAATCAACCGGCTCCTAATTTTACCTTACCCACCAATAGTGGAGAAGGAAAAATTTCTTTATCAGATTATCACGGACAATGGGTTGTTCTCTATTTTTATCCGAAAGATTTTACCTCTGGCTGTACTTTAGAAGCCCGTCGTTTTCAACAGGACTTACCTAAATATTTCGCTAAAAATACACAAATTTTAGGGGTGAGTGCTGATGATATTCAATCCCATGCTGAGTTTTGTGACTCGGAGGGGTTAAAATTTCCTCTACTGGCAGATGTTGATGGAACTGTCAGTAAAGCCTATGGTTCTTGGCTCAATTTTATCTCAATGCGTCATACTTTTATTATCGATCCTGATGGGATTTTAAGAGAAAGATTTCTAGGCGTTAATCCTGCTATTCATAGTCAAGAAGTTTTAGCTCGGTTGGATGAATTACAACAAACAATTTAGTTAAACTTAAAAAGGGAGGGAAAAAAGAATAACCCGCCCTTTTTGTTTAAAAATTATTCTATTTGTTTTTTAAACCGGGTTTAAGCCTAACATTGCGCGTAAGGTAAAAAAGGTAAAAGCAAAAACACTAAATAGTAAACTAACGAGTGCAATTGCTGTTACCGGACGATTTAAAAGGGGTTTTAGGCGTTCAAACAGGAAAAAGAAAATTCCCAGGGTGAAGGTAATAAAATAACGGGGATAGCGCGAAATGTTTTGAAAAAAGTCTTGCATTGTCGGGGTTGGAATTAACTTCAGATTAAAGGTTTTTCTAGTTTAACAGATTCAGTCCTGTACTGGGTTTTGGGGTTAGGGAAGGGTTGACAGCCCTTGAGGGAAGTGATATTAATTAGGGAGCCTAATATTTAGGAGTCCTAATAAAAAAAGGAAGAACTGACATGACATTAAATGTTGATGCCTATGCTGTGATTACAAGCCTGATGCTAGAAGGTGCTAATTATCCAGCCGAAATCCTTAAACTAGCCCAGATCTAACACTCAGGTTCTATCTATTTTCCAGCATGATGCAGACTGGTTTTCTAGTAGTTTTATGGCAACGCTGCAAGCATCAGTTATCCCTACTTTCCGTCTCCAAAAGTGATCAAGAACTGATTCAGGGAAAGCCATCAATCCGTCTTCAAAAGGGCGTTTCTAAGTTTTTAGGTAATACTAGGAGACATCGACGGTTGAGAGTTTATGTCAGGCGATCGCATAAATTGGGTTGTGCCTATCAACCTCGGTTTTCCTATATTCAAGTGTTACTCTCTTGGCTCGGCAGTTTTGTGGGAATCGCAGCCCTGGCTTATCTTTCCACCTATAGCCATTATCCATTGATTGCAGCCCCGATGGGCGCGACGGCGGTTTTGGTGTTTGGAGTGCCGGATAGTCCCTTGGCTCAACCGCGAAACGTGATTGGGGGTAATTTTTGGGGGGCATTGGTTTCGATTTTATCGGTGCAATTTTTCGGTACGGCTCCTTGGGTAATGGCTTTAGCCGTTGCAACGACGATTAAGCTGATGAAACTAACGCGAACCATTCATCCGCCGTCGGGTGCGGTGGCGTTGATTGGTGTGATGAGTGGTGTATCGTGGAAGTTCTTATTCACTCCTGTATTAGCGGGATCGGTTATTATTGTTCTCTGGACTTTTGTGTTTAATAACGTTGCACCAGGTAGAAGTTATCCTAAACACTGGCTCTAAGCCTTAAATTATTTTTAAACACTAGACATCAATAGAGGGGTCTGGACATGATGAATCATTCTGATCAGGGCTCAACAGAACAACGTATTCTTGTCGGGCTTTCTAAGATTAGTCTAGCCCTCAAAAGTCAATCCTGGCAGGATGCTGGACAACATGGAGTTTCACCCACCCAAGCCCAAATTTTATCGTTGTTACAAGCCAAAGGCGATGAGGGAATGCGTTTGGCTGCTGTAGCAGAGGGTTTAGCCGTTACCCCAGCGACTGCTAGTGATGCGGTGCGGGTATTGGATGAGAAAGGTTTGGTGCAAAAAATGCGATCGCCCCAGGATGGACGAGCCATCACGATTACCCTCACTCCAAAAGGCCAAAAGCTGGCTGCACAAACGTCTTGCTGGTCTGATTTATTGTTGGATGCGGTAGGAGAACTATCGGAACTCGAGCAGACCGTTTTCTTACGCGGATTAATTAAAATGATTCGTAAGTTGCAAGAAGCAGGTCAAATTCCGATCTCCAAAATGTGTGTAACTTGTCGATTTTTCCAACCGAATCGTTATCCGGGAAGTGATCAACCCCACCATTGTGATTTGGTCGATGCACCCTTTGGCGATCGCAACCTGCACCTGGAATGTTCTGAGCAGATTGAGGCTGCTGTAGATCGGACAACATTAGATAAATCAGTTAAAAAGAAATGATTGATTTTGTAATTTCTTTGATTTTTCTTTAATTTATGGATATTTTAATTGTTGAGGATGAACCCGAAATTGCCCGATTAATTCAGCACACCTTAGAAGCTGAAGGATTTTCTTGTCAAATTGCGAATAATGGATTAGCCGCTTTACAAAAATTTCAAGAATTGCAACCGGATTTAATTATCTTAGATTTAATGATTCCGGGGTTAGATGGATTAGAAGTTTGTGCTAGAATTCGCCAAAAACCCGGACAAAAAGATCCGTATATTTTAATGTTAACGGCTAAAGGAGAAGAACTGGATCGAATTATTGGTTTATCGACCGGGGCGGATGATTATTTTGTAAAACCCTTTAGTCCGAGGGAATTAGTGGCTAGAGTCAGAGCTTTATTAAGACGAAGTTTGCGCCAAGGGGGTCAACAAAATCAAATGTATCAAACCCCCCATTTTTTAGTCGATTTAGATCAAAGAAGCGCCAGCCGTCAATTAGAATCAGGGGATACGGAAAATTTAGATTTAACCACGTTAGAGTTTAATTTATTATCCACATTCCTAAGTTATCCGGGTCGGGTTTGGAGTCGTACCCAACTGATTGATAAACTTTGGGGGGATGATTTTTTTGGCGATGAACGGGTTGTCGATACCCATGTCGCCAGACTGCGTAAAAAAATTGAACCTGACCCCTCCCACCCCAGTTTTATTAAAACTGTCACGGGGGTAGGATATAAATTTGAAGATGCCAATTAAGCGCAAATTCAGCTAAAATAACTCAACCTTCTCTCGGAAGATGGAGTGATTTTAGGCAAAGTTAAGTTATAATGTTATTAGGATTAAACGTGTTAACAATGAGTCAAGCAAAACCCCTCACCGACCTAGAATTAATTGATTGTGCAAAAGCTAATGCTAAACAAGGCGTTGCTAATGCGGCTAAACTCTCTGGTTATGGCGATGATGTGGATCAGTTTATGGATGCACTTCAAACCGCCTGTCAACGAATTGGAGTTAATATTGATTCTTTATCCGATTTAATTACAGAACAACAACAAATGAGACAAATACCAGGATTAGAAATTGCTCCTGACTCAGAATCAAGTTTATAACAGCAATACTTCGGTTAGTTTTTGAAGATGGACATGAGAAAACAAATTCATATTATTTATTAAGATTCCGTATAAAATCTTAATAAAGTTCTTCATGGGAACAGAGTCAAGACTTACGCACAAGACCTAAGAAACCAGGTTTCTAACCTGATGCTTTAAGCTGTTGAATAATATCCTGAAAATTTCTTCCATAAACCGCTTGGTTATATTCTAATAATTGTGTTTCTGACCATTCCAATCGTTCTAAGGTTGCTTGTTGAATTTTAGCCATAAAAGGACGGCGAAATTCTTCGTAGGTTTGAAAACATTGTGTGATTTTATCAGAATAATTCCAATGATTATTTTTAGCTAATTCCTCAAGTAAAGTAACCATTACTAAAGCATCTTCAAACCCCTGATTAACGCCTTGAGCCGCAAAAGGCGGCATTCCATGAATCGCATCCCCAACTAATACGACTCGTCCTTGACTCCAAAAAGGTTGTATTTCTACATCAGAATCAGGAACATAAAGATGAGCAGATGAGGGAAATTTGGGTTGATTAGAAATTGTAACTCGATGAATATAATAGGGACGTTTGTATAGGGTTTTCAGGGAAGATAAACTCACTAACTTTTGAAGACTATCGGGGAAATTGGCTTTTTTTAAATCGGTTATGGCTAAATTAATTAATGAATTTCCTGAACTTTTTTCCAGAGTATCTAAAGGTAAAGCAGCATGGAGAAGATAGCCGATTTCACCCGTTGGTCTATTGAGCAAAATCATTCTAGGTTTGTCTAAACTCTGACAATTTGGAGTAATTTTATCCTGAATTACGGTAACAATTCGACAATCAGAAAAAAAGGTTTCTTCTAGTTCTGTTCTTAAGGATGGGGGAATGTCAGTGATGTGTGTACATCCAATCGCCGAAAACCCAGAATATTCAGGTTTAGCGACAGGTTGGTAGGGTGTATTCTCATATAAAACTTGACGAATCCTAGAGTTAATTCCATCCGCAGCTATCACAATTTTTGCTCGAAATGATTGGAGTTGACAGGATGGGTTTAACGGTTCTAAATCTTCAGAACTAAGATGATTTTGAGGCTGTTCTTTTTCCCAATGAGCATAGGGATTGGCTTCGATTTTTCGATCACAAATACTATTTATTCTAACACAGCCTAATTCTGGCTCATCTACTACATTAACACAACGATGATTGACTTTAACTAGATTTTCTAAAACATCATAAATTTCAGTAAAATTTACCATTTTTTCCCTCTAATTAATGTAATTCAACAAGAATAATTTTAAACCTTAGAAGCGCGTAATTGTCCACAAGCTGCATCCGCCTCTAATCCTCTGGAATAACGCACACTCACCGCTATATTACGCTGTTTAAGGATATCCATAAACTCATGAATGCGTTGGGTATCCGGTCGTTTATAGTCAACTTCTTGAATCGGGTTATAGGGAATTAAATTAACATGACTTTGAAACCCTCTTAATTGACTCGCTAATTCAATAGCGTGTTCGGGTAAATCATTTAATCCCGCTAACAAAATATATTCAAAACTGATTCTTCTTCCGGTTAATTTTACATAGTCTCGACATTCAACAAATAATTGAGATAGAGGATAGGTTTTGGCGCTGGGGATTAATTGTTCTCGAATATTTTGATAGGAAGCGTGTAAACTAACGGCTAATGTGACTTGTAAATCATATTCTGCTAATTCTCGAATTTTTCCTCGTAAACCCACCGTAGAAACCGTCATCATTCGTTGTCCAATTCCCACATCTTGATTGAGGGATTTAATCGCCGCAACGACATTATTAATATTTAATAACGGTTCTCCCATTCCCATAAACACAATATGACTGACTCGCCGTTGAAAATCTTCCTGGACGGTTAACACTTGATCAATAATTTCATAAGCTTCTAAATTGCGAGTAAAACCGCCTTTTCCCGTCGCACAAAAATCGCACGCCATCGGACAACCGACTTGGGAAGACACACAAACCGTTAAGCGTTTTTCGGTGGGAATTCCTACAGTTTCAATAATTTGATCATCGGCTAATTTTAATAAATATTTAATGGTTTTATCGGGAGCAATCGCTTTATAATGAATATTAGATCGACCAATCTCAACATTACTAACAGTCTCGCGCCATTGTTTCGGAAATACGGTAATTTCTCCTAAAGATTTCGCCCCTTTCTGATAAATCCAATCATATAATTGCTTACCTCGATAAGCAGGTTGTCCCTGTTGTTGTACCCAGTCGGTGAGTTGTTCTAAAGATGACCCTAATAGGGGAGTTAATGTCGAGTTTACAGTGATCATAACCGTTAATAATAAAAGGTAGGGGTGAAAATTAATCAACCCAAAAAGAAAGGGTTGGTCAAGAAGTTAACCTCTATTCTATATTATATCTAATTTGTTAATAATTTTTCTGTTAATTTAGACTTTACAGTTACCACAAGAGATTGTAATATAGATAGGGATTCTATGATGGCGTATTTTGAGAATGAGCGATCAACACACTCTTAAAGAAAACTCCGATCCCCTAGCTCAATTAGATTATATTCCGTTATTGGATTTAATTCTCCAAGAACTCAAGAATAATTTTCCCATTTTTCAACTTTCTCCCGATCAAAATCGTCTTCTAATTGATGCGTATCGTCTAGCATATAAATTAGCGACTCAAAACCAAAACCTCAATCCTTTAACTCAAACCCCAGGAATTCGGGCGGCTACAGTTAATTTTAAATCAGATAGTCATTTTTATGCTAAAATCAAAGAAATTCACACTTTATTAAAACAACGGTTAAACCAAGTCTGTAAAAATCAAGCTCCTCAAGAAATTATCCGAAATATTTGTCAAAATATTACTGAATTTGATAGCGATAAAGCTTCCCTTCCTTTTCAATATCCTTTGAAAAGAAACTACTCTTTTAATTCCCAACGGTTAATCATAGAAAATAGTTTTACAGCGAATCGTAGTCCCGGTGGTGATTCAATTATTAAAGCGCATCATTTGAATGTGCGGTTTACAGGTTTAGGAAATTTTGAGCAACATTTATCAGAAAATATTAAACGTTATATTGAAACGATTACTGAGGATAACTCCAGGGACAGACAGGAACTCAATGCGTTACTAAATGAATTATCAACTCGACCCAACTCCAGTTTATTTAAACTCAAAAGTATTATTGATACCGAAGCATTACCTCGTCTGCTGCGAGATCTAAAAATCGATTATTTAGAATACTTAAAGCAAGGATGGAAAAGCACTCATTCAGGTTCAGAGTCTCCTGAATTAAATTTTTTACAAGCTTTGATTAACCGTTTAAAAATTGTCATTGAATATATTAATAATCCTGATTTAGATAATGCTCATTATGAAGTCACTTATTTGGGAGAAACTGTTAATTTAAGAACAGCTTTTTCCCAAGCGGATGCTTTTGATATTTTACCGATTATTCCTAATTACGAAGGAGTCATCGGTGAAAGTTATAATCGCAACAATGATAATTTTAAAGAATTTAATTTAGGCGTGCGTTTAAAACTGAATGGTGCGGTTAATGCTTATCAGGAACAATCTTCCTTAGATTATCATATCACAGAAATTGATCCCACCAGTCCTCGACATCAAGAAACCTTACAAAATACGGGAAAAGCAAAAAGTTTTAAAAGCAGAGTCTTAAGAACTGCTTGTCTTTATTATCTGATTTTTGCTGTTGATGAAACCGGAGAAATACCCGATGAGGATTATAACCCGATTTCTGCATTTGAACAGAACGTTTTAAGAATTTTTCAATCTCATACTTCAACAAAGGAAGATATCAACGATCTTTTGTTAACAATTAAAACTAAAATCGCTAATTCGTCTTGGAACGTCAGCCAAAAATTGAATCGATTAAAAATATTTTTACAGAGTTTACTGAAACAAAAAAGCGTTCTTACCTATTCCCCTAAAACTGTTAAGTTGCGTCTACATCGAGACTTATTACAATCTAAAGCCACGGATATTATTAATGATCAAAACTTTTTTGTAATTAATTTAGAAAATACTGATCCTATTCGTTCAAAAGCATCTGCTAGAGAAGCATTAGCCTATTTAGAAGTTCAAGAGAATCAACTTAGTGAAAACTCCTTAGCTTCCCTAGAAGTAACGTTCAATTTTAATGATATTCGTTATTTTACCTTGGCGGAAAAACAACAATTCGCCCTTAGATATAATATAGATGAAATTCAAGCGTTACCTGTGGTATTTTATCCTATTCGACCTTTTAAAGCTCAAGAAAATCCCCAAGCTGGAGAAAAGTTTAAAGCTCATCATATCTATGAAAACCATTTCAAAAATCAAAAAATTATTGCTGTTTATTACAACATTAAAGAACTGAAAGAAACTATCTTTAACAATATTCAATCTCCCGCAGCCAGAATCTACCGTCAAGTATTTAGTTTATTAACTTACTTGTGTATTAATATTTGTCAAAATACCCTCAAAGATGAAAATTTATTTATTCCCATTTTCCGATTTCACCTAAAATCCCTAGAAGATAATAGCGAAGATGAAAAATACTTAAATAGTCTAACTCGATCTTTAACTCATATTTTACGACGAGATTGTTTAGCTAATGATCAAGGATTAAATGTTGCTGATACTGAAGGTTTTGACTTTCGAGTCAAAAATGCCTTATCTTCCCTTTATTCTCTGCTTCCCAAACGGTTTAAATTTAAAAGTGATTTCAAACCTCAATTGGATAAATTAGCAATTATTATTGTTTCCAGTTGGTTGAGTGATTCAATTTGGAATGAACCCGATCAAACCCATCGGATTTCTAATATTTATGGTGAGATTGTTTTAATTGAAAAAGATCCGAATACCGACGATGTGATTCAAATTAATAACTTTAGAACCTTTTCTGATAATCAAAAGCATGAAGAATTGTATCAAAAACCCAGCGTGATTCGGGATGCGATCACAACATTGTATGAACAACAAGGATATCGACACTTTTTATATATTGCGAAAGCACCCTATAGTAGACGTTTAGGCTTAATTCAATCAGAAACTGATCCCGATTCTTTATTTTTTATGTCGGAAACCGTGATTCAATATCTCAAAAAAGATAAACCAGAAATTAAACTGTATCCTGTGTTTATGGATACCTACCCCGCCTTAAATTTGAAAGACAAAAATGTAGACTCTTTCTATATTCCTGATGTTGAAGAATTGAAGAAATTGTCAAATGATCCCAGTCAAAGAACAAAAGTATTTTTAAATTTATTTACAGGAGTAACAATTGATCCCAAAAAATCGTTTTTTAATAGTGTTGTTTGTTATAGCACTTTGTTAAATATTTATGATGATGCTCATACAAAAGATATTATCTCAGGGTTATTAGACTCAGAATCTCCTCTACAACAAACAATTTTAAACTATATTCTGTTGTTTCATTTTTCCCGCTATGAAAAAAGTTATGAACTCCAAAAGAATAATATTATTTTAAAACTAAACCCTTATGATCAACTCATTGGAGATCAAGGAATTGGAACAATTTCGACGTTTGCTTACTCAGAGAAAAATATTAAATTTAATGCTTTAGCATTTTTAACCCATGTCAGGAGTGCAATTTATGAGTCCTAAATTAGGAATAGAATTAGGTCGAGTCTTTGAAATTGGGTTTAATCTGGGAATTTTAACTTATTTTAAGCAAACTCAATTCAAACAATCCTACAGGGATATTTATCGAACTCCCCTCAGCCAATTATATTTATATCAAATCAGTCAAAAACTTGCAAATGAAAATTGTATTTTGGATCAAGCGGATCGAAATACAATTGCGATTTGGGTGAAACTGTTTTTACAAAAAGGTTGGACATCAGGAGTCAGTTTTATTCGAGAATATCGAGAAGCAACGGGATGGAGATATTCGCAAGAAATCGAGATTCTCTATTTTCAATGTGATTTTTATAATAATAACTGCTTTAATCTGATTGAAAAAAGTGAAGCCGATGCTTATCGAGAAATTTTAGAAACTCAAGGGTTTAAAAATGTTGATATTTCTCGATATAAACAGACCGGGGAATTTTTAAAAGCCGATACCTTATTATTAACACGTTGTTTTGATGAATATCGAATTTTAGTGGTAGATTTGTCCACGTTTACGACTTCCGCTATTTATTCCATTCAAAATATTAAAAATATTGAGACCCTCAAAGATCTCTTAAAACAAGAGTTAAACTATATTCGATCTAAATCTCGGTTTTGTGGATTAGAAATTGATACGGGATCGCCCAAAAATTACAAGGTTTATTCTCAAAAACTAGAACGCTATTTTTCTGCTTTTGCGACGAAGGATAAAGAAGCTGTGAAAGTCATTCAAGCTTGTAGTTATGCTTGGAGTTTTTATCAGTTTCTCTTAGACGAACAGTATTTAAAATCGGATGATCCGGTCAAATTTAACTGTTTTGGATATAGCGATCGCCTGATTAATGGAATTTCTTTAAATACGGATGAAAAACCAGGTAAAGAATCCTTAAATATTTTAAAAATCTGTCATAAAATTTATCAAAATAAAGGAAATTCAGAAATCAAAGAAAACCGCAAAAAGGTGTTAAAGGTGATTCAGAGTAACGCCGCCAGAAGCTTTAAAAATGGAGGTGAATTTGTTGATCAAATCCTTCAAGCAAAACCTAATGTGATTACAGCCATTCATCATCAAGAAGTGTTAAATGTGGCGGAATCAGATTTTTTTAATACCGCCGATCAGATTTCTAATTTGTTACAACGATCGCTTAATTTAACTCAATCTAACTTATCGTTAAGAGATGCTCATGCGGCGTTAATTCAGCGATCGCTTTCTGACCCGACAATCTCTTATCTATTCCTCACAGGAAATCCCGGAATTGGTAAAACTACTGCTGTTGCTAATTATATTTTAAACCATTTAGAAGACGGAACTCTATTATTTTATGTCAGTCCTCGGATTCAAGTAAATCGGGATATTGTGGAAAAATTTTGCGATCCTATCACCCATCAATTAAAGGATAACATTATTTGTTTAAATACCAATGCGATGATTTTAAAGGAACAAAAAGGCGGTTGTGCGGTTGAATATGATTATAATCAATTATCGGAAGATTTCAAACGCGGAAAAGTTGAATTTTTAAATGCTCATTTAGAACGAGACTATCGTTTAAATTATTCTCAGAGAATTGATCAAATTTCTGAACAGCTATTAGAAATAACACCGCGAAATCAAGCAGGCGTTTTAGCGAGTTTATCTGAAGCCATTCATACTTGTTTAATTCATCCCGATCAATTTCCAAATAATATCATTGCGACCGCATCAATTCAAGCGTTAAAAGAAACCCGGTCAGGAAATACCTTAAAACATTTAAAACGAATTTTTAGCAGTGTTTATAATTCTTCTACCCGTCGTGTCATTCCTGAAAAAGTTAAACTGCTATCACAACGGTTAAAAAATATTTTTATTATGATTGATGAAATTACCGGATCATCGGAAGGGGTGGCTTTTTTACATGGAATTATAAATTTTATTAAGGAATATGACTTATTAAATCCTGACTATGGGTTTAATATCAAAGTGATTACTGCGGATGCTTCTTTAACCTTAAAGGATGTGGTTGAAAGTCATTTATCCGATCAAAATGTCCAAGGAGATAAAATTTTTGTCCGACAGGTTTCCCCTACCAAAGAACAGTGTTTATGGATCGATAACTTTAATTTTTTAAATCAATATTCAGCAACTTTAATTAATGCAAATTCCTATCCCGCTTCTCAACTAACAATAGATTATCAGGTTTTGATTCACTCAGTCAGTGACCTAGAAAATAACGAAGATGATTCAACGTTAATTAACCCAATGATCGATATCATTAAAAGTGATATTTTGCAACGATTAAATCAAAATAAAGGTCAAATTATTGTTTATATTCAAAATAAGGAAAAACTTAAAAAACTCATTGATATAATTATAAAAGAAATTGCTCAATTTGAAGTCGAAAAAGATTACTTAGAAATCCATGCGAGTCTTTCTGAGGAGGAAATCGCCAAGATTCAACAATTCAAGGATAGCGTTAAGGTTATTTTTATGACGGCTTCCGCATCTCGCGGTTTATCCTTCCCGAATACACGATTTATTTTAGTGGAAATTCCAGGGTTTCAAATTGAACAAAATTTAATGGAAATTATTCAAGTGATCTATAGAGGTCGTGGGGGAAGTTTAGATCAAGGGGAAAAATTTATTAAGTTTTATCTATCAGATAAAGCCATCTATTTTACCCCTAAAGTTGATCAAGATGATCACCCTTTATCTCCAGCAGACTCTCAGGAATTAGCTAAAATTTCTTTACAAGAATCTTGTTTAAGTGCGTTGAATATTCTGATTATTTTAAAAGCATCAATTATGACTCGAATTGTGGGATCGGGTCAAATTGGATTTCAACATTATGTAATGATTCCCATTGGTGGGAAATCGATTAAACAAGCAGGAGATAGTTTTTTAGGGTCAATGGTAACTCTATATCAGGAAGTTGTAAAAGAGTCTAAAAAACGTCGTCAAGATCAACGTTTAAAGGAGATTTCCCAAGGGTTATTAAGTTTATTATCCGCTCAAAAAATAGAAATTTATCGTCCTCCTGTCACCTCTAAAACTGAACAGGAAGTATCTTATTTATCTTTGGGAACGGAAATTTTATCTAAATTGGAAAAAAGTTTAGATCAATTTTTGAATCTTCCCCCCTTAGAAAAAACTTATGTGCGAGGAAGTTTATTGATTATTCCGTTATCGGAAAAAACGGTTAGGGAAATTAATTATATTGATTTATCTCGGATTTTTGCTTTAGAAAGTAGCAATTTTATTCAACAATTATGGGGTTTAATAAAGGGAAATTCCCCGAAACAAATCAAGACACTTGTTCCTTTTGCTTTGGAATTAGCTTATAATTTAATAGAGGTTAAAGGGCGATCTCAACAAGTTATGCAAACTTCTAAAAGTTGCGATCGCTATTATGCGTTTCCCATTCAAACTTTTTTAACCTTTCCTGAATTAGAGGAATATTTTTTAAGTCATCACAAGTTGTTACCTCCCACCTTTCAGGAAATTCTAAGACACTGGGTTTATTCTCTCGCTTCTGCGGATAATATCTTACCCATTGATGCTAATTATCAAAATATTCCTTATGTTGTGTTTAATACAAACTCAATGGATAAACTCGGTAAAAATTTGTTTAACGAAAATCAACTGTTTCACTCTAAGGAAATGAATATTTTAAACTTAATTCTGTCTCAAAGTGATTAACAATCTTCAAAAGTTATGATATAATGATTAAAAACTAAACTTTCTCTAAAGGATGCTAACAATTAATTCTCTACAAACTCTTTAAATCTGAGATTGGAAGATTGTCATGATCCAAGAAATTACTATCAAAAATTTTAAATCCATTGAACAGTTAAAACTTCAACTGGGAAGGGTAACGCTTTTGATTGGTGAAAATGGTTGTGGAAAAACGAATATTTTGGAAGCGATCGCGTTAAGTTCAGCAGCAGCAAGTGATAAACTCGATCATGAGTTTTTAGCATCCAGAGGAATTAGAATAACGGAACCTCAATTCATGCGATCCGCTTTTAATTCTGATGATCTTAACCCAGAAATTGAAACATCTTTCCAGTTTCAAAACGATAAGATTATTACCTATAATTTACAACATGATGGGAAACCCTACTCTAGTTGGGTTAGTAAGATTTCGGAAATTTCAGAGGAAATCCCTAAACTTGAGATGATCAGCACGTTATTTTATCAATTTCTTGAAAAGGACGGTATTTCTCCACCAAGTCTATCAAAATCAGATTATGTTAAACAACAGGTAAAAGAGCATATCATGAAAAATCCTGATAATTTAACTTTAAAAAAATTTTTGATTTTTTCTCCAGAGAACTCGAGTTTACAAATTTTTAAAGAAGAAGGTCAAATTCAACCTTTGGGAATTCATGGAGAAGGACTATTTAAACTACTAACAGTTTTAAGTTCGGATAAAAATCAAGATAAAATTAAAGAAATAAAACAAAAAATGCAGCTTATAGATTGGTTTAAAGATTTCGAGATCCCTGATGAATTATTGCTGAATCAAAAAAATATTAAAATAACTGATCGATACTTTTTAGGAAAACAAAAATACTTTGATCAAAATAGTTCTAATGAAGGATTTTTATTTTTACTCTTCTATTTTTCTCTATTTATCAGTGATAATACCCCTAAATTTTTTGCAGTTGATAATATAGATGTTTCCCTAAACCCCAGATTGGGACGTAGATTGGTTCAAGAATTAGTACAGTTAGCAAAAAAATCTGATCGACAAGTTATTTTTACCACTCATAATCCTGGTATTTTAGATGGATTAAATTTGGATGATGATGAACAAAGACTTTTTGTAATTTACCGTAATCGATTAGGTTATACTAAAGCAACAAGGATTTCACCTCCAAAACCTCTGGAGGGACAGGAACCTGTGAGATTATCAGAAGCATTTTTACGCGGTTATATTGGGGGACTACCTAAAAATTTTTAGTTATGACTACTTTTGGATTAGTTACTGAAGGAATTACAGATCAGATTGTGATTGAAAATATTTTAAGTGGGTATTTTGACACAAATGATTTAATTGTTAATCCTCTCCAACCTGAAAGAGATAAGGATAATGATAATAAATCAGATCATGGAGGTTGGACACTGGTTATTAAATATTGTCAGTCCGAAGATTTAAAAAAAGCTTTTCAATATTTGGACTATGTGATTATTCAAATTGATACTGATGTTTTAGACGGATATGAGGGTATTTCTTATCGTGATAAAAATGGAGAATTGAGTCCAGAACAATTAATAGAAAAAGTCAAAGAAAAATTCAAGAGTTTAATAGGGGAAGATTTTTATAGGGAATATTATGATAGAATTATTTTTGCTATAGCTGTTCATTCTACTGAATGTTGGTTACTTCCTCTTTACTATACAGAAAAAAAGAAGAAGCAGAAAATCAAAAGTTGTTTAGGTACGTTAAATCAAGCTCTTAAGATTAAAGAAGATTTTACAATTGATAAGAACGCTAAAAATCCTGAATATTATAGAATCGTTTCTAAAGCCTACAGTAAACAGAAAACTTTGCTTAATAATTATAGTGATAATCCAAGTTTAAAGATTTTTATCCAAGAAATTGAATCCCGAAAGATTGTGATAAACTTTGATGAGTGATTACTGAAATTCTGATTATATCAAATAATTTTTATGAGATGGAAAATTTACTCACTCCCTTCGCTTTACTAATTCTAATTTTAGTCTTTTTCTTGACCGGAATTATTAGTGTGGTCACGGGTTGTACGTCTTTAATTACTGTCCCTGTAATGTTACAAATGGGAATAGAACCCGACATTGCGATCGCTACTAATATGTTAGCATTAACCTTTCTAAGTTTAGGGGGAACTATCCCCTTTATCAAAGAGAAAAAACTGAATACTCAGCGTTTACCCAGTTTAATTTTTTTAACAATATTAGGTTCAATTTTAGGAGCTTTTCTAGTTTTTACCATTTCTAAAAATACCCTATCGTTGATCATTTCTTTGTTGATGGTGGCGATCGCAATTTTTGTATTTTTAAATCCCGAAACCGGAATTAAACCTCATCCAGAACCTGCTTCAAAGTTATCAGAAAACTTAGGATATTTAGGGACATTTTTATTAGGAATTTATGGAGGCTTTTTTAGTGGGGGTTATGTCACCCTACTAACGGCGAGTTATGTCATGCTATTTCATCAAACCTTTATTGAAGCAGTGGCGACTACAAAGGTGATTAATCTATTTTCATCCTTAGTCGCTACTTTAATTTTTACCACACATGGGATTGTTAATTATCCCTTGGGAATTGTCCTCAGTTTAACAATGTTTATGGGAGGAATATTAGGGGCAAAAATTGCCCTTAATATGAGTAATCTTTGGATTAAACGACTGTTTATGGTAACCGTTTTAGGGTTGGCCCTTAAAACCTTTTTTTCGGCTCTTTCCTAAACACCGTTAACGGTTAGTTTTTATGGGTTAAAAATTCCCGTAACCGCATTAAATTCATCGTTTGACCTAAATTTAAGGGTAATAGAGAAATTCCTTCTAAACGAGATTGTACCCAACCTTCCCCCCAATACCATTCATGAAACCCATCAATTCCTCGACTCAATAATAGCCTTAAACAATTGGGTTGGGCGACATCAACATAATGTTGAATCGTAACCGGGCCGAGGGAACTGGTAAAGGTTAATCCCGGTTGAAATTGTTCAGGAAGTCCAGAATTAAATTGTTGAGGCCATAACCATTTTTGCAACTGACTCGGACGCATTAAACTGTCTCGAATATCAGTTTCTTTGGCATTGACTTCAATACGGAGACTACTGTGTTGAAACGTACCGAGCATAACAATTTCACCAGTTTAAATAACGGTATGATTCATTTTACCAAAATCATCCTCCACTGACATCCGACATCCAATCCCCACCCTGACCCCAGAAAAAATTAAAATGGGAGCAGGTACAAATTGTTAAAAACTGTAAACATGGCAGATCAACTAATTCGGGCAACAGCCGCAGATGGGGGAATTCGGGCAGTCGGCATCATTACCACCCGTTTGACGGAAGAAGCAAGACAACGGCATAACCTGTCTTATGTCGCAACAGCAGCGTTAGGGCGAACCATGGCTGCTGGATTACTGTTAGCATCGAATATGAAACGGGCAGAATCCAGAGTCAACATCCGCATCAAAGGCGATGGCCCCTTGGGGGGAATCTTGGTAGATGCGGGGTTAAATGGAACAGTACGGGGGTATGTGGATAATCCAGAGGTGGAGCTTCCTCCTAATTCCATTGGAAAATTAGATGTCGGTGGCGCGGTGGGTCATCAGGGCTATGTGCGAGTGGTGCGAGATGTGGGTTACGGCTATCCTTACACTAGCACCGTTGAATTAATTTCGGGTGAAATTGGCGATGATATTACCCATTATTTAGCAACCTCTGAACAAACTCCGTCGGCTTTAGTCTTAGGGGTATTTGTTGATAAAGAAGGAGTGCAAGCTGCGGGAGGATTATTATTACAAATCTTACCGAAAGCGGCTATCGATGAAGAATTGGTGGCTAAATTAGAATCCCGTGTACAAAGCTTATCGGGGTTTACTCCTTTGTTAAGAGCCCATAAAACCTTACCCGATATTTTCCAAGAACTATTAGGAGATATGGGATTAGTTATTTTACCGGAATCTCAACTGGTTCGATTTGATTGTAATTGTTCCTTTGAACGGGCATTAGGGGCCTTAAAAATGTTTGGAACTGAAGAACTCCAAGATATGATTGAAAAAGACAATGGTGCAGAAGCAAAATGTGAATTTTGTGGGGAAATGTACCAAGCAACATCTGACCATCTCGCCCAACTGATTGAAGATTTACAAATGAAACCTGAGCCTCAAGAAGTGCGAAAAAATTCAATTTTATTTTAAGTTATCAGTTATCAGTTATCAGTTATCAGTTACCAGTTTCAGGGGTTAGATGTACTTGGAGCCTACGGTCTGAAATTAACCAGCCACGTCTTTACAAAAGCTAACCCTCTCCCCTTGTCCCCTTGTCCCCCTGCCCATCTCCCCTTGCTGTTTAAGCATCGACAATGGTATAACACCGAAGAACCCCCTTGTGTCCCCCCTGCCATTGAATGGGGTTAGAACCTTAGTCTGCTTCAAGCTGTTTGGGTTAATTGTGATGAGTGAAAATCAAGAACAACAAAGTCAAAGTCAATCCCCTAAAACGACTGATACCGGGAATTCTCCCCAAATTCCCATTCGTTCGTTGGTTCGGAAAAGTCGTGCAGAATGGCTCAAGGAACTTTGCACGAACTTGGAGGTGACGAAGACCCAACCCCCAACTTCCACTGAAGTCCCGAATTCTGCTCCACTACCCAGAACAGCCAACCAGATTGTTCTTTATCAACCCCCACCAACCTCATCTTCCCAGGAACCGGAAAAACGAAAACGTTTTGTTTTCCCCAGAACCATTCCGGTTAACTTAGTTCCTCTAATCTTAGCGTTGTTGATTTTAGTTCCCGGTGGAATTGGGGTTTTAGCTGTAGGTCTATTGTTCCGTTTACCCGCTTTACCCAATTGTCCTAAAATTTTCTGGCCTGTAGCCTCCGCTTCCCTGCGGTTATATTGTGCAGAATCTGCTGCTAATAAACAAACCGTTGCCGATTTATTAGTTGCAATTGATTTAGTCAATAGTTTACCGGAAGATCATCCTCTGCGTCCCGAAATTAATCGCCAAATTGAAAAATGGTCAATGGATATTTTGGATTTGGCTGAGGAGATGTTCCAAGCGGGTCAACTCTCAGAAGCCATTGCAGCCGCAGAAAAAACCCCAGAACATACCCCGGCAGCTGCTCAAGTGTCTAAACGAATTGACCAATGGAATTCGATTTGGGACGAAGCGGAAAAAGTTTATGAGGAAACTGAGGATTTAATGCGCCAAGAAAAGTTGAATTTGGCGTTTAAAGAAGCAACATTATTATTGAATTTGGGGAATAATTATTGGGGGACAACTAAATATCAAGAACTCACAGATCGGATTGCAATTACCCGCGAAGATAGCCAAAAATTAGCGAAAGCTAGAAGTTTAATTGCACAGGGCAGTGTTGACAATTTACTGGCAGCCGCCAAGTTAATTGATCAGCTTTCCCCAGAGAGTTATTTAAAAGATGCTGGACAAAAAGAAATTACCACTATCAGCAATAAAATTATGGCGTTGGCGGAAGAAACCCTAAAAAATGGCAATTGGCAAGAAGCAATTAATATTGCCAATAAAATTCCCAGTAGTGCCAATTTACAAGAAAATGTTAAAGATTTTGTTGTTTTAGCTAAAGCTAATGTTCCCGCTTTATTAGATACCGTTGCTGGTTTAAAAGATGCGATCGCCCAAGCCCAAAAAATCGGTCGAGATCGCCCCCTTTATCAAAAAGCCCAGGAGTATATTAGCAATTGGCAAGGATCAATTGCAGATGTTGCCACCTTAGAACGGGCCAGACAATTAGCTCAACCTGGAGGCGTGAACGATCTCAGAGCGGCCATTGCCCAAGTTCAAACCATTCCCGCTTCTAACCCCCGTGGACAGGAAGCTAAAACTGAAATGGTGAGTTGGACACGTCGCATTGAGGAAATTGAAGATAAACCATTATTAGACATGGCCGAACAATTAGCCAGTTTTGGGGATACGGATTCTCTCAAACAAGCCATCGTCCAAGCTCAAAAAATCGGTCGAGGACGCGCTTTATATGATAATGCCCAAAATCATATTGCGGAATGGAGAGATCGCAGTCAACGATTAGAATATCAACCCATTTTAGACCGAGCAGAACAGTTAGCCGCCGAAGGCAATTATGCAGAGGCCATTGCCCAAGCCCAACAAATCTCCTCTGGTATTGTGTTATACAGCACTGCTAATAACAAAATTCGCCAATGGAAAACCCAACTCCGAGATCTCGAAAATCTTCAAAATTCAGAAACCCTAGCAGCACCGGGAACCCCGGATTCCTATGTAGCCGCTATTAATATGGCGAATAAAGTCTCGAATTCCAGTCGATTACGCTCACAGGTCAATCAACTCATTAATCAATGGAGCCAAAGTTTATTACAACTCGGCTTAGATCAATCCACTTATGATGTCCCTGGAGCCATAGGGATTTTAAAGAAAATTCCCCCTGGAACTAGCACTTATTCCCAAGCTCAAGCTCAAATTCAAGATTGGCAACAATGGTTAAATCCTCCAACTCCTCAACCGGAATATCAACCCCCCGTTGAAGAAGTACAGCCCCCTGTTGAAGAGGTACAACCCCCCATTGAAGAGGTACAACCGCCCCCCGAACCCAATCTACCCCCCCAAGACCCACCCAATGAACCCCCTCCCATTGAGTTAAATAAACCGCTCACAACCCCAGCAACAGGGATTTAAGTTATAGAGCTAGGGAATAGGGAATAGGGTTTCAGTTAGCCGTCAATCTTCAAGATTTAACATTCAATATTCTATTGAATTGAACCGACCTACTGAGAACAGGAAACCCCTTTCAGAAAGAGGAGTGAATAAGCGGATCAAAGGAAAAAAACACCTCCAAGTTAATCGTATTATCCGATCTTCCCGAAAACTTCACAATTATGATTTAGACTGTTTTACTAATATCACAGATCAGGGTCATTGAGCTTTTTCTACAAAGCGAATTAGGAGTTTAAATGTTGCAGGGTGCAATAGATCTCAGAAAAATTTTAGGCTGAAAATCAGGAACAATAATGCGGAATTCCTCGTTAAGAATATGAAGTAGAACATTAAGGAATCAAGGCAACTTTGACCTCCAAGGTACTCAGTATATCTTGTATCCTAAACTACATTATAGAAGGGGATTTTGGGGATGCGGTTCCATTTAGGATCAGTCTCAATACTGCATAAGTAAAACAGGTGTAGACATACATGAAATTGAGGAGTTACTCACTCCAACATTAAAACTGATCAAGACAGAACGTGGAATCTGAATTGAGAACGAGCTTTATTTGCGTTGATGTCTAATGTGTTTCTGGCTTCAAACTGTAAAATTGTCTCTTAATTTTTACCCAATTTATTCCTAAAGGAGGATTTTAATTCCATGAAAACTATTCAACAGGATGAGCCAGTATTCGGTTGCCGAAATGCCATGGAAGAATTAGTCCTTGAAGAAATTGAACGCCAATTTCGCAATTTACCACCAGAACTGGTTCAATCCATTAATCATATAGACGTGTTAACCTATGCACTCAATCGTCTACCACCTCTATACGCTTCTACAGAAGAGGGATATGAATGGCAACAGCAACAAGCTCGAAAATCAATGAAAGGGTTTATTTATCGGATGGTTAAATTAAGTGTCAAAGTTTCTCAGCGAAAAGCTAAAGTGTTTTCTGAACCCTTAAGAATTTATCCCCAATCAGCTTGGCAAAACTTGCAATTGTTGTCAGAAAATAGTTAAGTTAATGGAAAACTAATCGGTTCTATAAGGATTGAGAATTAGATGAGAAGGGTGCTTGATAGGGATTCCTACTGTCATGTTTTGAGTTGGATGATGGGGAAACTCTTCCAAAATTTGGTTGACTTTCAAACCTATATTGAATGCTGAAGTTTACCCCTATGAATGTCTTTTACCCTGAATCTTCTGCGTTAGCGTATCAAGCTTTAGAGGAATTAACACTTGAAGAAATAGAACAACAATTAGAGAGTTTACCGGATGAAATTGTTGTATCAATCAATAAAACAAAGGCAAGTGCTTATGTACTTAATATTTTAGCTCCCTTGCATCGTTGGGTTGGAAAAGAACACCAGGGACATCCCTATTCCACCCCTAACGTCCTGAAAGAAATGATCTCCGAAGCAGTGACACTTTCGTTGTTGCGACTTCTATGTATTCCCTCGGACAATAGATCAGAGCTTTATTTCTGAAAAAACCCAGAAAAAATGATCTTTTGCTCTCTAAATTTATCAAGAATATCATAGATATTCCATTGGATAGATTTAAGAGAAGAATTCCTGAGTTTTTCTATTTTTTGAGTAGATCTACACCAGGATTGCACGGATTTTATTTGGTCTCCAATTTATCACTATGTTATTTTTCACCTTGGCATTTCAATACTATCTAGTAGTGGCGTTTCTCGTTTTCGTTGTGTTTCTACGAATTTTTTTAAAAGATGAATCTACACCCAAGACTCATATTGAGTCTTGGGTCGTGATCGGATTTTCTGTTATTTTTTGGCCGATTGTTCTTCCCCTTGCTCATTTAGAACGTCAAGCCAAGAAAAATCGAAAAAACCTTGATCTTTGCTGGAATTCTAACTTAGATCAGCCTAATCCTACTTTCAGAAACAATAACACAATTCCTTTTCCTTACTGGCGCTTAAAAGTAGATTCACGGAATCAACGCTGCGTCCATCTATCTCATACCCTGCACGAGATTTCCTCCCATCGAATTCAACGAAAAATCCGATTTTAGGATAGTAGAGTGGGCCTAGCCCACCAAAGCTATTTTATTTTAATTTTTTTCCTGTACTTTTAGCATTTGTAAGTTGTATAAACTGGCATAAGCTGTTAAGCATCTAAATAGGGTATAATGAAAAACCAAGTTTAGAAAAATCAATCAAAAGATGCCTGCTAAAAATCATTTAAATGAAAAGCAAGTAGAGAAACTACAGAAAAGATTGAAAGAGGAAGAAAATGGACAAATCCGAGAAAGAATCTTGATTTTATTATTGCTAAATGATGGTAAAAAGCAAAGTGAAATTGCCAAGTTTTTGGGCTGCTCATTAAACAAAGTATGTTATTGGTGTGTACATGGAGACCCTGACAAATTAGAAAGCCTAAAAGATGAAAGAATGAAAGGAAATTATAGAAAAGCCACAGACAAATATATAGAGATATTATTAGAAACAGTAGAAAAAGAACCGGAAGAATTAGGATATGAATTTGGGAGATGGACAGGAGAAAGATTGGCAACTTATTTAGAACAAATCACAGGAATCAAATTAAGTAGTTCACAAGTGAGAAAGATATTAAAGGAAAAAAAGTATGTTTATTTGTGGGCAAAGTATAGCTTAGAAGAGAAAAGAGATCCAGAAAAAAGAAAATTATTTAAAGATAAAATAGAAGAATATTTGAAAATAGCAAAAGAAAGTCCAGAACAATTACAGGTATGGTTTTGGGATGAAAGTGGATTTAATTTAAGAGTGATAAAAAGAAAGAATTGGTGTAAAAAAGGGAAGAGGAAACAGATTAGAGGAGACAGGAGGAAAGGAAGAGTTAATGTGATGGGAGGATTGAGGTACTCGGATAAAAAAAGATTTGTAGAATTTCTGGATAAAGGAAATGCAGATAATTTTTATCAAGTGTTAAAAAGTTTTTATCAAGAGCTAATTTATGAATGGGTATTAGCGGGAAATCAAGCAGAAGAATTTGTAGAAAAAGGAGCTAAGATCCTGATTATTCTTGACAATGCAAGTTTTCACAAAAAAGAAGAGTACCTAGAAAAAATTAAAGCAGAAATGCCGAATGTCTATTTAGAATTTCTTCCAGCATATAGTCCAGATTATAATTTAATTGAATTAGTCTGGCATTCAGCTAAAGAATATATAGCTCATCGACTCTTTAAATCAGTTGATGAGCTAGAGTGTTTATTACATCAGCTTTTAAATGAAGGACAGTTATCTATTAAATGGGGACGTAAACTTAAAAACAAAGGTAATGCTATAATCACAGTTTAAATACACAACAGCTTATAAACCATTATGCTGAATTAATTCATCATGACTACCTGACTCAACTAATTGACCTCGTTTTAACACTAAAATTCGATCTGCATTTCTAATCGTTGAAAGACGGTGAGCAATAATAATCGCAGTTCGCCCCATTAACAAACGTTCTAATGCCTCTTGAATTAACGCTTCGGTTCCCACATCTAAATTAGCCGTAGCTTCATCTAACACTAAAATATGGGGGTTACGAATAGCTGCGCGGGCAAAAGCTAATAGTTGTTTTTGACCACTCGATAAATTTGTTCCTCGTTCTCGTAATTCCGTATTATAGCCTTGGGGTAATTGTTCAATAAATTGAGCAACATTTGTTTTTTCTGCTGCTTGTTGAATTTTTTCCAAGCTGTAGGATTCTCCCAGGGTAATATTACTTTTAACATCTCCAGCAAATAAAAATCCATCTTGTAAAATCACTCCAATATGGCGTCGAAGTTCCGTTTGACGTAACTCTCGAATATCAATGCCATCGACTAAAATTCGTCCTTGACTCGGTTCATATAATCGACACAATAACCGAATAATTGAACTTTTTCCGGCTCCTGTTGGCCCCACTAAGGCAACTTTTTCCCCAGGACGAATCGTTAAATTGAGATTTTTGATTACATAATCATCATTTTTATAGGCAAACCAAACATTTTCAAAGCGAATTTCCCCGGTTTGTACAGAATTTTGCTCGTCAGGATTAAAAGCCGAAAGATTGGCAGTAATTTGATCGAGATCTCGAATTTCAATCGGTTCATTGAGAATATTATTAATCCGTTCAATTGCTGTAAATCCTGATTGAATAGCCGTAAATTTTTCGGCAAATTGTCGCAGAGGATCAAACAATCGTTGAGCGTATAAAATAAAGGCGGATAAGGTTCCAAAACTCAATTGATTATCCACAACTTGCTTACCGCCAAACCATAGCACAACAGCAATGGCAATTAAGGCAATCCATTCTAAAGTTGCCGATACCGCAGAATCATAAAAAATAGTTTGATCAACGGCTTTAATATACTGATGATTTGTAACATTAAATAATTCAGAATTATACCGTTCTCGCCGGAAGAGTTGGACAACGCTAATCCCCACCATATTTTCTTGCAGTTGGGAATTGAGATTAGATAACTCATCTCTGGATTTATAATTAGCTTGGCGATATTGTTTTTGAAAGTAAATGATTAGTGCCGTTACCGGAACCATCATTAAAACTAAAATTAAAGCCAATTTCCATTCCAGCGTAAACATTAAAATTGCAATCACGACAATGGAAAATAAATCACTGATAATCCCAATTGCACCTGTCGAAAATACATCCCCTAAAGCATCAACATCACTGGTTAAACGAGTAATTAATCGTCCTACAGGAGTGCGATCAAAAAATCTAACCGCTAAAGAGGTAACGTGTTCAAATAAATCATTGCGAATATCAGTGGTCATTTGTTGACCCACTTTCTGCACCCAATATCCTTGAATTGCTTGGAGCAAAAATCGGACGATAATTGTTAGTAACAGAACAACCGCCAGAAAATTCAATCCATCGGATAAGGGCATTGCCTTGAGGAATGGATAAGTTGTTGGTTCTTGACGAATTAAAGAAATCGCTTGTCCAATTAAAATCGGTTGAACTGCGCCACAAACCGATAAAGGAATGAGTAAAACTAAACACAGAATTAATAAACGCTGATTCCGTTTTGCATACTCAGCAACTCGCATCAGTAACCGCCAGTCTGTTTCGCGCGAATTCTGTTCTTGAGGCGTATTTTTGGGGGAAAATAGGGTAGTCATTCCAACTTGAATTAGGACATTATTTCACTCCCTAAAAGTTTAACACGCTCAAGAACTTTAGACGGTATGGCCCACAGAAAAGCAATCTGGATCGCTATCCAGGGGTCATCAAACTTACTAGCGTCTCCCGTCTCACCTGATTACTGACCCATTAATGATCTGTAGTCAAGATTTAAGCATTTTCTCTTTTAATCAATTCTCCGATACCTCATCCCCGGTAATTGTTCTACTAATCCTAATAATTCTAATTGTAATAAGGCTGCGGATAGGCTTCCGGCTTCTAAATTTAGATTAACAATAATTTGATCAAAAGCAGTGGGTTCTGAAGAAAAAGCTTGCAAAACTTGAGTTAATTCTGGGTCTAAATCGGGTAAGGGTTTTGCAGGTTCAGGTTGCAGGCTAAACAAAGATAATTGTTGAGGTTCATCTAAAGGTGGCATGGCTCCTAATTGCTCTAATAATTCCTCTAAATTAACAGGAATCATACTGGCTCCCCCATTAATTAATTTTAAACATCCTTGAGAATTTTCATCATCTAAACGTCCGGGTAAAACATACACATCTCGACAAAATTCATTAGCAACATGAGCCGTAATTAAAGCCCCCGATTTTTGAGGAGCTTCCATCACAAAGGTTGCTCGACTTAACCCCGCAATAATTCGATTTCGTTGGGGAAAATGGCGGGGATTAGGTTTGGTTCCAGAGGGATATTCACTGATTAATAATCCTTGATTCATCACCCGTTCACAGAGTTGGCGATTTTCTTTGGGATAGACAATATCAACTCCAGTTCCTAACGCAGCAATTGTTCGTCCTCCCACTTCCAAACAACTGCGATGAGCTTCGGTATCAATTCCCGCCGCCATCCCTGAAACAATAGTAAACCCCCGACGGGCTAAAGTCATACTAATTTGACGAGTCCAGCGTCGCCCGTATTCTGTGGGGGTGCGGGTTCCAACAATAGCAATCATTGGGATAATGCCTTGATTTTCCTGGGGTTCAACGATTCCTCTATAATATAAAACCGGGGGAAATGTCGGGATTTCTAATAATAATCGAGGATAGTCAGAATCAGCCGGAGTCCAAAAATTAGGGTTTTTAGCAATATGTTGTTCTAAGAATTCTTTGGGGTTAAATTGCGATCGCTGTTGAATAATTTTATCAACGGTTTGTTTCCCAAAACCATCAACTTCTATTAACTCCTTCTCCGTTGCTTTCCAAGCCATTTCTAAGGTTTTAAAATGGTGTTGTAGACGTTGAATTAAAATTGAACCAATGCCATTAATTTGTGACCACGCTAACCAATATCCTCGCTCTTCCACAATATTTAAACTCCTAGATTATTTTAAACTATCAATAGAATACATCGCTTTAATCGGTTTTGTAAAAATATCAATCGTTCTCTCACCTATAGCAATCCTATTTGAGTTGTATCCAAAATTTCGGTTCAAAAGGGAACAGCTTAACTGGGATAATACTTCTGGCTGTTTCAGATCAGTTTTAAATTATTACAATCTATTTGGGATTGCTATATAAAAATCATACCGCAGGAAAGATTGTATGCTAAACTAATCTAATATTCTATTTTCTTTTCCCCTCTGTTCCTTGTTATTATAGCGAGTCCAAAATAATGTTATTAAATAGAAACCCTTTAAACCCTAAAAAAATTCTTAAAATAACGGCTGTTGTATTGGGGTTGAGTAGTTTTAGTGGTGTCCTGCTGGCTACAACTCAAGCTCAGTCTATATCAACAATTTCCCCGGTCAAAACCAAGCTTTCTAGTTCTGAAAATATTACTCAAAAAGATAATTTAGAATTAAAGTTTGAGCGTCATTTTAAAGAATTAGGGATTGAGGGTTCAATTATTATTTATGACTCTAATCGCAATCACTCCTATCAATATAACCCAACCCGCAATCAAACACCGTTTTTGCCTGCTTCTACGTTTAAAATTCTTAATTCCTTGATTGCGCTAGAAACTAAAGTCATTGCAGATGAAAAAACAGTGCTAACTTGGGATGGAATACAACGCTCTATTCCGGGGTGGAATCAAGACCTAAATATGAGAGAAGCCTTCAAAGTTTCTGCGGTTTGGTTTTATCAAATCTTAGCGCGACGTGTAGGTTATGAACAAATGAAATACTGGGTAACTCAAGCAGACTACGGTAACAAAACCATCGGAAAAGCCGAAAATATTGATCACTTTTGGTTGGATGGAGAGTTGCGAATTACCCCTCAAGAGCAAATCCAATTCTTGCGACGTCTCTACAGCAATGAATTACCGTTTTCTACGCGATCGCTATCCCTTGTAAAAGATATCATGGTTGCAGAAAAAACTCAAGATTATACCATCCGATCAAAGACAGGTTGGGAGAGCAAAGGAACCCCAAATATTGGGTGGTATGTAGGTTATTTAGAACAGAATCAGAATGTTTATTTTTTTGCGACTAATATTGATATTCACAAGCCAGAAGATGCGGATGCTCGTAAGGTGCTAACCCGTCGTTGTCTTCAAGATCTTTCACTGGCACTACAATAATTTTACTACCTTAACTCGGTTTGACTAAAATTAGATTTCCTTCTACTTTAGCAATATAAGGTTTTAATCCTTGATGAGCAGGGCCTTTCATCAGTTGACCGTTTGCTGTAAATTGAGAACCGTGACAAGGACATAGAAATTCTTCTTTATTTCCTTTCCATTTCACAACACAACCTGCATGGGGACAAGTGGGATTAACGGCAAAAATATCTTGTGAGTTTTTCTGATTATGAATGATTAAAGCGGGAATTTTAGAATTAAAAATAGAGCCTTTTTCATTTAGTTCTTGCAGGGTTCCTACCGGGATAAAACCATCAGGACGAGTGGAGGGATTAGCAGCAGTTGTTGGCTTAGAACAGATAGCTAAAACCAAAGGAAAAAAACTGGCTAAACTTCCTACACTAACCCAAGCTAAAAAAGTTCTACGGTTCATATAGTTTCAACGAACTAGCCTGACGATTATTTATTATAACAAAATTTTTATTTATGTAAATATTTAATTTCAATTTCTTGAGCAGATAAAGGTTGAGCGAATAAATAACCTTGACCAAATTTGCAACCTAATTCTCGTAACCATCGCATTTGTTGTCCTGTCTCAATCCCTTCAGCGACAATAGCTAAACCGAGATGATGACCTAAATCAATAATGGTACTTACAACTTGATAATTACGGTTTTCTTCCTGCATCTGACTGACAAAAGAAGAATCAATTTTTAAATAATCTACAGGAAAACGATGAAGATAATTAAGAGACGAATATCCTGTGCCAAAATCATCAATACTAATTTCAAGATTTCGCAACTTAATTTCTGTTAATAAATCAATAGTTTTATTGATATTTTCAATGAGCATACTTTCTGTAATCTCTAAAGTGAGTTCCTGACCCTCTAAACCCGTTTCCATTAAAATATGATCAATTTCTTCGATTAAATTAATTTTGCGAAAATCCTGAGCAGAAAGGTTAATACTCATTTTCAGGGGTAGGTAATGAGGAAATTTTATCTTCCAGGTTGCTAGTTGTTGACAAGCTGTAAATAATACCCAACTATCAATCATGATAATTAAACCAGTTTCTTCAGCTAAGGGTATAAATTCTATGGGTGAAATAAAACCGCGAGTTGGATGTTGCCAGCGTACTAATGCTTCAAATCCAATTAAACGATGATTAGAAAGATTAATAATTGGCTGATAATAGACTAAAAATTGTTGTTGTTCAATCGCTCTACGAAGGTCATTTTCTAAATGGAGTCGTTTGATGGCAACCGCGTGCATTTCTCGATCAAAAATTTCATATCGGGCTTTCCCTTGATTTTTAGCACGATACATGGCAATATCGGCATCGCGTAGCAGATCTGAATCTCGAATATAGTCTTTTGTACCCAACACAATCCCAATACTTGTGCTAACATAAATTTCTCTCTCTTCGATGATTAAGGGTGAAGTTAATGTTTTAAAAATACGCTCCGTTACTCGAATTGCTTCTTGAATATCTTTGATTTCATCTAACAGAATTACAAACTCATCACCGCCGATTCTAGCTACAAGATCGATTGATCGCACAATTGACTGAAGCTTATGGGCTGTAGCAATCAATAACTGATCCCCTACTAAATGTCCCAAACTATCATTAATTACTTTAAATCGGTCGAGATCAAGAAATAAAACCGCAAAACGATAACCTTCAAAATTGCGGATGCGGTTAATGCCTAATTTGAGTCGTTCCATCAATAGATTACGATTGGGTAAACCTGTTAGGGCATCGTGTAGTGCTTCATATTTGAAACGCTCTTGAACTAAAATTCGTTCTGTGACATCCCTAGAAGTGGTTTGGATTTGAACGACCTTACCCGCTTCATTTAAAATCGGTTTCGTTAACGTTTCTAACCAAATATAATTACCCGATTTCTGACGAATACGATAGGTTATAGAAATATCATTTTTACCTAAAATTACAGCGCGAAATTCTTCAACAATGCGATCGCGGTCATCAGGATGGAATAAAATATAGGGATCTTTTCCGATTAATTCATTATAACCATAGCCTAGTAAAGATTCGCAAGAAGGACTCAGGTAGAGATAACGACGATCTTGATCATGAAGACAGACTAAATCGTTAATATTTTCTGCTAATAAGCGATAGCGTTGCTCACTTTCTCGAAGGGCTTGTTCGGCGCGTAAGGCGACAATTCCAAAACTCAGGCTATCAGTCAATTGTGTTAATAATTCTACTTCTTTGGGGTTAAAAGCATAAGCTTCGGCTGAGTAAATATTTAAAGTACCAAATACTTCACCATTATTATTAAATAGAGGAAGCACTAAAGATGACTGATAGCCTCGTTGTTGTGCGGCTTCGCGCCAGGGGGCAAAATTGGGGTCATTCAGCATATTTTGACAAGCTACCGGATGTCCAGAACGAATCACCCGTCCTGTGGGGCCCCTACCTCTCTCGGTATCCGCCCAGGTAATATTAACATTTTCTAAGTAATCGGCTTCATAGCCCGCCCAAGCCATCGCTTTGACACTTTTAGCCTCATCATGGCAAACGTAAGCCACCCAAGCCATGCGATAGGCTGCTTCTTGGGTAATTAACTGACAAAGGGTTTGTAGGAGAGTGATTTCATCAGTAGCGCGAATGACGGCTTGAGTACAAGCACTTAATACCGCCAACGCTCGGTTAACAACCTGAAAATCTAACTTCTGTTGTTGCACTTCTGCTTCTGTTTCGTTTTTCAATCCGATACCCTCCTATATTTTCCTTAATAGGTTGTAATCATTTAAAATCGATATGAAACAGCTAGAAGTATTACCCCTGTTACCAGTTAACCAGTTTCCTTTGGAGCAGAAATTGGGGATACAAATCAAATAGGATTGCTACAGAGGGGAAATTGATTAGTTTTTCTCTTTGGCTAATATTTCTTGAATTGTACTTGTGAGTTGACTCAGTTTAACAGGTTTAGCCAGATAGTCATTAGCACCTGCTTCTAAGCATTTTTCTTGATCTTTTGTCGTTGCTAAGGCAGTGAGAGCAATAATGGGAAGGGTTGCTAATCGGTGATCGCTATCCTCACGAATCTGTTTAATTGCTTCTAAACCATTCATAATTGGCATCTGAATATCCATTAAAATTAAATCTGGACTCTGAGATTTAACTAGATTAATCGCTTCTTGACCATTTTTTGCTAAGATAACTTGGTATCCTTTTGCCTTCAGATAACGAGAAATCGTAATAATATTAGCTTCATTATCTTCTGCCAACAGAATCACAGGTGATGTTTCTAAGACTTGAGTTATGGGATTTTTTCCCCCATCTAAATTTGATGATTGGGGGCTAGAAGATTTAGGCATTTGGGACGGCAACTGTTGATAAGGTAAACGGAAGCTAAAACAACTACCGACACCAACTGTACTCTTAACTTCTAGTTGACCACCATGCATTTCCACAATTCGTTTCACCAGCACCAGTCCTAAACCTGTACCCGCATATTGACGATTTAAAGCACTATCAATTTGCACAAAGGGTTTAAAAAGTTTATCCTGATTTTCAGAAGTAATCCCAATCCCATTATCGCTGACGGCAAAACAAATAGAGGGACGACGGAAAGCAGTTTCCGTTGAAGATTCAACTTGAACTGTTAAGGAGACTCTACCCCCTTTGGGAGTGAATTTAACGGCATTATTGAGAAGGTTAATTAAGACTTGGCGAATGCGTCTTTCATCTACAAACAAATCGGGGAGAGCAGGGGGAATTTCCGTTTGAATCTGAAGGCGTTTTTGTCTTGCCTGTTGTTGAATGAATACCAAACTTGATTGGCATAACTCGTTAATGGATGTGGGGGCGAATTCTAGTTCAATTTTTCCTGATTCAATTTTAGCGACATCAAGAATATCATTAATTAATGAGAGCAGATGAGTGCCACTGCTGGCAATGGTTTCTATTGCCTGTTGTTGTTTCTGGTTGATGGGGCCAAAAATTTCTTCTGTTAAGGCTTCGGACATCCCTAAAATAGCATTCAGGGGAGTACGCAATTCATGGCTCATATTAGCCAGAAATTCATCTTTGAGGCGGGTAGCCTGGGCAAGTTGTTCATTAGATATTGCCAATTCTTGATTACTTTTCATTAATTTTGTTTCTGTTCTCTGTTTTTCTATTAATTCTTTTTTGGTCTGATTAAGTAGATATGCTTGTTGAATGCCGATCGATAATTGATTAGAAATTTGTTGTGCAAAATCAATTTCTGACTGTTGCCATTTTCGAGCTTCATAACATTGCTGAATACAAAGTAAACCCCATAATTTTTCCTGAGTAACTAAGGGCATTACTAAATTAGATTGAATTTTAAGTTTCTCTAAAAAATGACGATAACATTGATTCATTGTAATCTCATTAATGTCGTCTAAAATTGAAATTCTACCATAATAATAGTAAATTTGACATTGTTCTGAAAAACAATCTTCGGTAATTTTAATATTCATAATTGAATCCATCCCAACTTTAACAGATTCAGATATAAATTTCCCAGAAGTATTGTTAGATTCAGGATCAAATTGAAAAATTCCAACTCGATCAACGTCGATAAATTCACGAATCTCCTTTGTTGCTGTATGAAAAATAGTTGTTAATTCTAAAGATTGACGAATCCGTTGGGTAATTTCCTTGATTAATATTTCTCTTTCTGTTTGACGTTGTAAAATATCAGCATTTTCTTGAATTTTATTTGCCATGCGATCAAAGGCAACAGAGATTTGCATAAGTTCATCTGAACCTGTTAATTTAGTTCTAGTATTTAAGTATCCTTTTGCTAAACTATTACTAGCATAAACTAATTGAGAAACTCGTCGCGTCAGAGTAAAATCAAAGAAAAACCATAAACCAAAACTAAATATCATTAACCCGCCATTAAAAATAAGCGTTCCCTTTAAAGCAGTATTAAAAGCATATTCTTTCATCAGGCTAAGATCATATTCAATCAAAAGAATGCCTGTCCGAGAAGGTTTGATTTCATTGGGTAAAATCGATGAAATTAAAGGATAAATTGCAATTAGCTTTTTTTTATCTTTAGAAAGTAGTATTTTTCCTGCCTGTTTTTCGCGTACAGAGGCGAAATTAGACAGATAAGCAGCAGCTATTGTCTGGGAGGTGGGATTTCCTTTAAGTTCATAATGATTTGATAAATAAATTATATTGTTTTCATCTATTTTTGCCACTAGAGTGATATTTATATCACTGCCAAGCTGACTAATAATCGTAGTTTCTGCATAGTCAATATACTCACGATTTTGAGTATCTATGCGTTCTAAATAATCTAATATTCTGGCTGTTTGTCCAGCATAAATTCTCAGATAGTTTTTGGCATTTGTTCTTTGCGTATTGTAGCTTTCAACAACCTGTCGATTAAACAATGTAATTCCTGAGAAGGTACAGTAAGCTATTAAAATGGCTGGAATTGAAAATTTTAGGGGGAGGGGAAAACGTTTCATCATAATCACTTGTGGAGTTTATAATTTTGCGTTTTTAATAAACTGATCATCTAAAATTTTAGTCAGATCAATGGCTTGGGGTAATAATTTTTTTTCTAGCATAATATTCATCAATTTTTTCAGTCCATTGACAAAGGCGGGATCAGAGGAATTGAATAATTTTTGATTTTGTTCTAAGTTGAATTGATTCATACCTTTAAAGGCATTCAACATTGCATCTGGTGTTACTCCTGTCCGTTTAGCGATTTTAGTTGCTGCTTCTTGAGGATTTTCTTCTAAGTATTTTAAGGCGCGAAATCGTCCATTAACTAAAGATTGAATGGTTTGAGGAGAATTAGCGATCGCTTCGGTATTAACAACAATCACATCTAAAATTTCTCCCGGAATCTGGCTACTATCAAACAATACTTTTGCCCCAGCTTCTAATATTTTAGGAACAGCAGGCCCAAAGGTAACGACCGCATCTACTTGTCTCTGTTTATAAGCTCGTTCATGTTCTAATGGCTCTAAAGAAACGATCTCAATATCTTTAACAGACATCGCATTTTTTTCGAGCGCACGAGCAATAAAAAAAGATCCCAAAGCAGTTGGTTCTAGTCCAACTCGTTTCCCTTTTAATGCTTTGATATTGGTGATCTCTGGTCGTCCTAAAATTACATCCGCACCATGAGAAGCATCCATAATCGTAATGATCTTAATATTGTTTTGGGTGCTGGCTATCAATAAAGCTTGATCGATTGATAATCCCGCGCCTTCAATTTCACCATTGCGATACGCTTTAACTTCTTCTGTTCCTGAAGGGTAATCTATCAGTTTGATGGACTGGTTGTCATAATAACCTAGATCCTCAGCTAAATATAAGGTTTCATATCCCGGCCAGAGATTAGTCGCAATCCGTAATGGACTGGATGGTTCTGGGATACAATTAGTCAGGGCGATCGCTAAAATTCCAGTAATCAGACTAAAAGTTAGATATTTTAGATATTTTAGCCATTGTTGTTTTGTTAGTCTTTTCATTGATTCTCCCATTAAGTTAAATAAATTCATTAATACTACCTTTGACGAGAATTTGTTGAATTATAGTGGTGAGTTGATTCAGTTTAACAGGTTTAGTTAAATAACCATTAGCCCCGGCTTCTAAGCATTTTTCTTGATCGCTTTTCATGGCTAAGGCAGTTAGGACAATAATCGGAATCGTTGCCAGTCGGTGATCGCTGTCTTGACGCAGATATTTAATCGCTTCTAAGCCATCCATTCCGGGCATTGAAATATCCATTAAAATTAGGTCAGGACTCTGTGATTTAGCAATATCAATCGCCTCTTGACCATTTCTTGCTAACAGTATTGTATAGCCTTTTGCCTTCAGATAACGAGAAATCGTAATAATATTAGCTTCATGATCTTCTGCCAACAGAATCACAGGTGATGTTTCTAAGACTTGAGTTGTGGGATTTTGGCCCCCATCTAAATTTGATGATTGGGGACTAGAAGATTTAGGAATTGGGGACGGCAACTGTTTATAAGGTAAACGGAAGCTAAAACAACTACCGACACCAACTGTACTCTTAACTTCTAGTTGACCACCGTGCATTTCCACAATTCGTTTCACCAGCACAAGTCCTAAACCTGTACCCGCATATTGACGATTTAAAGCACTATCAATTTGCACAAAAGGTTTAAAAAGTTTATCCTGATTTTCAGGAGTAATCCCAATCCCATTATCGCGCACAGCAAAACAAATAGAGGGACGACCGAAAGCAGTTTCCGTTGAAGATTCAACTTGAACTGTTAAGGATACTCTACCCCCTTTGGGAGTGAATTTAACGGCATTATTGAGGAGGTTAATTAAGACTTGGCGAATGCGTCTTTCATCTACAAACAAATCGGGGAGATCAGGGGGAATTTCCGTTTGAATCTGAAGGCGTTTTTGTATTGCCTGTTGTTGAATGAATACCAAACTTGATTGGCATAACTCGTTAATGGATGTTGGGGCGGATTCTAGTTCAATTTTTCCTGATTCAATTTTAGCGACATCAAGAATATCATTAATTAATGAGAGCAGATGAGTGCCACTGCTGGCAATGGTTTCTATTGCCTGTTGTTGTTTCTCGTTGAGGGAGCCAAAAATTTCTTCTGTTAAGGCTTCGGACATCCCTAAAATAGCATTCAGGGGAGTACGCAATTCATGGCTCATATTAGCTAGAAATTCATCTTTGAGGCGGGTGGCACGGGCAAGTTGTTCATTAGATATTGCCAATTCTTGATTACTTTCAATCAGTTTTTGCTGGCTTATTTTTCTTTCATTGAGTTCTTGTTGCAACTGATCAAATAAACTGACTTGTTGAATAGCGATCGCTAATTGGTTAGCAATTTGTTGCAGAAGTTGGGCTTCAGACTTTTGCCATACTCGTTTTTCTTGGCAAGCATAAACCACTAAAATCCCCCAGAGTTTGCTAATATTTTTAGCATCAATCCAACGATGCTTGTCGTTGTTAATTACTTCTTGCAAAATAGGCGCGACAATTTTGGACTGGATTTGACCTATGATGTTATATTCTATCAGGCAATCTGTCCAGATATCATTCATTACATCGGGGACAATCCGAGGCAGTCCTTGCCAATAGTAATCAAGGATTTCTTGAGACCATACTTCATTTTGCAATTGGAAATTTTTAAGGGTAACGAATTGATCAGATACCAATTCTTCAACAATTTGACTGCTACCGTCGGCAAAAAGCTGAAACACGATGACACGATCACAATCCAGGATGTTTTTGACCTGCTCAGTCACTTTTTCCAAGATCTGATTAATATCCAGAGATTCTCGAATTTGTTGGTTAATGTTGGCTAATACTTGTTGTCGCCGGAGTTGCTGGGCAATCAGCCTTTCAACTTCCTGTCTCACCAATAGTTCACACTGGAGTTGCTGATATAAACTGGCTTGTTGAATGGCGATCGCTAATTGGTTAGCAATTTGCTGGATATATTCAATCTCAGACTGCTGCCAGTGGCGAATTGTTGCACATTGATGAATGCAAAGCAAGCCCCACAAATCATTACCACAGAGCAAAGGGATAATTAGGTTGGCACGAATCTGAAATTGAGCTAAGACCTCAATGTGACAGAGTGACATCCCACTATTATAAATATCACCCACAGCCTGATATTTTCCATTGGCATAAAGGTGGGAATACTTTTCGCCAAAGCAGTGATCATGGATGGGAATTGCCATGACCGAAGGAAATGCTGCTACAACTGATTCAGCGACCATTTCGCCATCATCAAAGTTAGATTCGGGATAAAACTTAAAAATACTGACTCGATCTGCCTCAATCAGTGAGCGGATTTCCTGACAAGCGGTTTGGAAAATGCTTTGAAGGTCTAGAGATTGACGAATTCGTTGGGTAATTTTTCGTAGCAGTTTTTCTCGTTGTACTTGTTGATTTAGGACTTGTTCAGATGCTTTGCGCTTGCTAATATCCGATAAAATTCCCTGAGTGCCAACGATTTTCCCTTGTTTATTTTTAATCGCTGTAGCATTGACTTTTACCCACAGATAATGACCATCTCGGTGCAGATGTCGGAACTCAAGATGGTTCCTTTTTTGGGGATAATCTTTATCCATTATTTCCCGATCATCAGGATGTACGAGATCCAGAAACGATTTACCAATCCATTCACTAGCTTCCCAGCCAAAAAATGTCTCAAATTGGGGTGAAAGATAGATAAATTTACCATCAAGATCACAAGACCAAATTAAATCGCTTGATCCTTCGACTAACCCTCGAAATAGAGCTTCACTCTTGGCTAATTCAGTCTCAATTTCCGGGTGATCGCTAAGATCATGGCAAACACAAATCCATAGCCCCTCATCGGTGATGGTGAGAGATAATTCTTGATCAAAGGTAGAGCCATCTTGACGATTGGCAATCATTTCTCCTTGCCAAAAGCGATCGGATCTTAATCGGGGAAAGATCTCTTTCTCAAATCTTTCTATCTGTTGTTGAGAATACAAAAGCCTCCAAGATTTACCAATTAGGTCTTCAGTTTTTTCGTAACCAAATAGGTTGAGATGAGATGGGTTTACATAGATATAGTTATCTGCTTTGATAATAGCAATACCATCAATCGCAGCATCAAATACTTGTAGTTGTTGTTCAAGAGTTTTTTCTGCTAATTTTAGGGCAGTAATATTAAAGCGAACTCCTAGATAATTCATTGATTGGGTTATTCTCTCTGGTTAATCTGGTTAAAATTGTGTTAATTATAGCAACCGCCAAGGCAGTTAAGATATAGACTGATACCTAGACGGTTAACTTTTTTCCTCCCTGTTCCCTGTTCCCTGTTCCCTGTTCCCTGTTCCCTATTACCTATTTAATGTAATTTCAAAAATTGATCCTTGAGGTTGATTATTATCAACAGTAATTGTGCCACCATGAGCTTCAACAATCATTTTACAAAAAGCTAATCCTAATCCGATTTGAGAAATCCCCGGTATCAGCGTCCCAATTTCATATTTCTCGAAAATACGTTGTTTTAAATCATCAGTTACACCTTTTCCCTCATCAGCAATCTTAATTTTTACTCCGCCATCGAGGAGATATTCGGCACTTACTATAATCTTACTTTCTTCTGGAGAGAACTTAAGGGCATTAGATAGTAAATTATCTAAAACTCGCTGAAACATCGCTTTATCTATGTTGATAGTAATATCAACATCCGGTAACTGGGTGATGATAGCAATAAGCTGTTGTGTATTTAAACTGTGATTATAGCATTACCTTTGTTTTTAAGTTTACGTCCCCATTTAATAGATAACTGTCCTTCATTTAAAAGCTGATGTAATAAACACTCTAGCTCATCAACTGATTTAAAGAGTCGATGAGCTATATATTCTTTAGCTGAATGCCAGACTAATTCAATTAAATTATAATCTGGACTATATGCTGGAAGAAATTCTAAATAGACATTCGGCATTTCTGCTTTAATTTTTTCTAGGTACTCTTCTTTTTTGTGAAAACTTGCATTGTCAAGAATAATCAGGATCTTAGCTCCTTTTTCTACAAATTCTTCTGCTTGATTTCCCGCTAATACCCATTCATAAATTAGCTCTTGATAAAAACTTTTTAACACTTGATAAAAATTATCTGCATTTCCTTTATCCAGAAATTCTACAAATCTTTTTTTATCCGAGTACCTCAATCCTCCCATCACATTAACTCTTCCTTTCCTCCTGTCTCCTCTAATCTGTTTCCTCTTCCCTTTTTTACACCAATTCTTTCTTTTTATCACTCTTAAATTAAATCCACTTTCATCCCAAAACCATACCTGTAATTGTTCTGGACTTTCTTTTGCTATTTTCAAATATTCTTCTATTTTATCTTTAAATAATTTTCTTTTTTCTGGATCTCTTTTCTCTTCTAAGCTATACTTTGCCCACAAATAAACATACTTTTTTTCCTTTAATATCTTTCTCACTTGTGAACTACTTAATTTGATTCCTGTGATTTGTTCTAAATAAGTTGCCAATCTTTCTCCTGTCCATCTCCCAAATTCATATCCTAATTCTTCCGGTTCTTTTTCTACTGTTTCTAATAATATCTCTATATATTTGTCTGTGGCTTTTCTATAATTTCCTTTCATTCTTTCATCTTTTAGGCTTTCTAATTTGTCAGGGTCTCCATGTACACACCAATAACATACTTTGTTTAATGAGCAGCCCAAAAACTTGGCAATTTCACTTTGCTTTTTACCATCATTTAGCAATAATAAAATCAAGATTCTTTCTCGGATTTGTCCATTTTCTTCCTCTTTCAATCTTTTCTGTAGTTTCTCTACTTGCTTTTCATTTAAATGATTTTTAGCAGGCATCTTTTGATTGATTTTTCTAAACTTGGTTTTTCATTATACCCTATTTAGATGCTTAACAGCTTATTCTCGCCATCAGCAATAAATCATTAATTAAGTCTACTAACTTTTCTACTGATGATCTGATATTAACTATTTTATTTTTTCGTTCTTCTTGTTGTGAAAACTTGGGATGAATCAACATCTCCAATCCTAATAAGATACCGCTTAGGGGATTTCTGAGATCATGAACTAACATATTAACCATATCTTCTCGCAATTTAAGTAATATTTGCAGATTGTCGTATTGTTGCTTAATCCGTAGCATTGAATGAACTCTAGCACGAAGTTCCAGACTATTAATGGGTTTGCTGAGGAAGTCATCAGCACCTGTATTCAGACATCGAGCTAGGTCTTCTTTTGCCGTTAATGCTGTCACCATAATAATCGGAATTGACTGCCATTGAGGATTGGCTTTAATCCGAGAACAAACTTCAATTCCATCCATTTCTGGCATCATTACATCTAATAAAATTAGATCGAGTGGTATTATTTCTAGGGATTCGAGAGCTTCTTGTCCACTGGAAGCATAGTGTAACTCATAATTCTGACTGATTAAAAGCGATTCAATCACATCAAAATTACGAGGCTCATCATCAACAACTAAAATAGCAGGCTGATTCATTTGTGATTACTTTATTATAAAATCAAATAATTGATGGGCTAATTGCAACTTACTACAAGCCGCAATTTCTAATTTACGTCCCTGACGACTTAAAAATATAGCTTGATTGGTTTCTTTTCCAAATCCAGCATCGGGTAAATCAATCGGATTTGCAACAATAGCATCTAAATTTTTTTGGTGTAATTTATCTTGAGCAGGCTTCAAAATTTCCCCGGTTTGTGCTGCAAACCCGACTAATTGTTGGTGGGGTTGTTTCATTTTGCCTAATTCTGCTACAATATCAACAATAGGCTTTAATGGCAGTTCTGTGGGTAAAAGATGCTTCGGTAATTTATCCTCACTGTAAATAGCCGGTTTCACATCTCCGACCGCCGCCGCCATCACCGTTAGATCGGCTTGAGGAAATCGTTGTATCATTTCCTCGTACATTTCCTCGCTACTGATCACGGAAACTAACTCCACTTCTGGCAAAGCCGCCAATAATTCCGTACTCATGGGGCCATGAACTAACGTTACCGACGCACCCCGATGAATGGCAGCTTGCGCTAAGGCTAACCCCATTTTACCCGTTGACGGATTCCCAATAAATCTGACCGGATCAAGATGTTCCCTCGTGCCTCCGGCACTAATTAATACTCGTTTTCCGTCTAAATCCCGTTTGCCTTGGGTATGCAATAACGAATCGAGATGAGCTAAAATCTGTTTAGGTTCAGCCATCCGTCCGGCACCTTCAATCAAAGAATAGCCTGTTTTTGTAGCGGGAAGATCACAGGCGAGAATTCCAACCGTCGGGGTAATTCCCTGAAACCGAGGATCAAGTAATAAAGTTTGCCAATTGCGTTGTACGGACACTTGCTTCCACATTTGTCGATTCATCGCCGGGGCGAGTAACACAGGACAGCTAGACGCTAAAACTGTATTGGTCAGTAAATTATCTGCACATCCGGTGGCTAATTTCGCTAAGGTATTTGCCGTCAGTGGTGCAATCAAAAAAACATCCGCCCATTCCCCTAACTGAATATGTAATGGACGTCCGTGAGTCGATTGCCAAAAGTCTTGATCCGTATAAGCCGATTGACGAGAGAGGGTTGCAAAGGTTAAGGGAGTAATAAATTTTTGGGCTGAGTCGGTCAAAATCACCCGAACATCAGCCCCAGCTTTGGCTAAGGTTGAAACAATTTCACAGACTTTATAAGCTGCAATACCTCCACTGATTCCAATTAGAATCCGTTTTTCCAAGGTGGAAGGCGAAATTATTCTCATCTATTAATCCAATTGAAACCTAGAGATTGATTGAATCGTTACGCTTCATCATAGGCTTCAAGATCGAGCAAGTAAACATAAGGTTCCACTAGCTCTGGACGTTGAAACGCAATTGCTCGTAACAAATGCCAATCATTGAGTCCTTCAAAGGGATTATTATAATCATCTCGTTCCAGACGTGCGGCTAATTGTGCCACATCATCAGCCGTGAGAAGCGAAATTTGTTGAGGTGAGGATCGAGTCAAGGTTTCCATGAGTTACACCTCCCGTGAATTGCATTTGTTTTGAGCCTGATAAGCAGGGTAGTCATCAATTGATTTCCCCATTTCTATACTAAGGGCATTTGGGGAATTATGGCATACAATTCATTACAAAACTTCTTATTAACCCTAAAACCTCTGGCCGAATTTCGTGACCCATATTAAATTCTTGATATTCAACCTGAGCACCTAACTGTTGAAAGACATTCCGCGCTTGCTGGGCGGCTTCTACTGGAACAACCGGATCTTGTTTTCCATGAACGATCAACACCGGAGATAAAGGATGATCTAACGGTTCGGGGGAAAAATGTAAATAACCACTTAAACTAATTAAACCCGCTAAGGGAAAATAACGCCCCATATCCAAAGCCATTGCTCCCCCTTGGGAAAATCCGCCTAATATTGTTTTGGATAGGGGAACCCCGGTACTTGCTTCTAAGGATTCTAGCCATTCCTTGACTTGGTTTTGAGTTTCGGTCAATCCCTTATATTCAGGAGTTTCCAAAGCATACCACGCTCGTCCTAGGGGAGCTTGGGGATGGGGAAAGGGGGCTTGGGGAAAAATAAATTGATATTCAGGCAAACGCAGCATTGGAGCTAGAGAAGTCAGATCTTCGGCATTAGCACCCCAACCGTGCAGGATCACGATTAACCCATGAGGCGGTTTTCTGGTTTCCGGTGGAATGGAGATAAACTTTAAAGCCATAATTGTAAGGGGTTTTTAACATTCATGGTTTATAAAATAACATGAGAGATTGAAAACTCAGTCTAAGATCAAATTAAACAGAAATTGGACAAATCACCTGCAATCATTTCTATTCCTTGAAATTCTTATTTTTGATAAAGTGATATTAGGTTTTTGTCAAGATCTGTCGCTGATTATCTAATATTATCAAAAATATATCGTCAATGAATTCAGAAATTTTAAAAAAACTAAAAAAATCACTTAGTAACTGGCAAAGTAAACTGGCTCCGAATATTCCCCAAATCGTAAGCATTGAACTTAATTGAGTGCTCGCTAATTCCCTTTAAATTTGCCTTGAATTAGTTGGGTTGCTGTCAAGTTCCAGGTTTTAAAACCCTCTATCCATTCATCGAAATCCTCAAATAATTGATGCACACAAAAAGAATTGAGTTTTTCCTTGATAGAGGCTGTATTCGGAGTAATCATAGAATATTTATTGTTGTTATACAGATTTTTTGATTGTGTCAATATATTAAGATTGCAAATTTCGTATAACATGATTTCTCAAATCCTACGATAATCATACAATCCCTGGAAAAATTAGGTATTTATCTCTTTTTTTACTTTTAGGAGGCATTAAAAATGACGGATAAAAAACCGAACATTGTCGTTATTTGGGGGGATGATATTGGTCAATCTAACCTCAGTTGTTATAGTCACGGTTTGATGGGCTATAAAACCCCGAATATCGATCGCATTGCCAAAGAGGGGATGCTATTTACTGACTCCTACGCCGAGCAGAGTTGTACCGCAGGACGCTCGGCATTCATTACAGGTCAATGTGTTTTTCGCACAGGTTTAAGCAAAGTCGGAATGCCGGGAGCCGACCTGGGGATGCGTTCTGAAGATCCGACTATTGCCGAACTCCTGAAACCCTTGGGTTACGCCACCGGACAATTTGGCAAAAACCACCTGGGGGACAAAGACGAAATGCTACCCACCAACCACGGCTTCGATGAGTTTTTCGGGAATCTGTATCACCTCAACGCAGAAGAAGAACCGGAATTACGAGACTATCCTCCCGCCGCAGACTTTCCCAACTTCAAGAAAAATTTTGGCCCACGAGGGGTACTTGACTGTAAAGCCAACCCCGATGGAACCCAAACCATTGTCGATACTGGCGCTCTGACGAAAAAGCGGATGGAAACCATTGATGATGAAGTCCTAGCCAAAGCTAAGGATTTTATTGACCGCCAGGTAAAGGCAGGTATTCCCTTCTTCCTCTGGTTTAATACGACCCATATGCACTTCCGTACCCATGCCAAGCCTGAGAGTTTAGGGCAGTCTGGACGCTGGCAGTCAGAATACCACGACGTTATGATTGACCACGACAAGTGCGTTGGGGAACTGCTCAATTATCTGGATGCCCTTGGGATTACCGATAATACATTTGTGATGTATAGCACCGATAATGGCCCCCACATGAACTCCTGGCCTGATGCGGGAATGACACCGTTTCGGAGTGAAAAAAATACGAACTGGGAAGGAGCCTTCCGTGTCCCTAAGTTGGTACGCTGGCCCGGTGTGATTAAGCCCGGTAGTGTCTCGAATGAAATTGTGAGTCATCTGGACTGGTTGCCAACTTTTTTGGCGATCGCAGGTGATCCAAATATTAAAGAAAAACTGCTCACAGGCCACCAGGCGGGAGATAAAACCTTCAAGGTGCATCTGGATGGCTATAACCTAGTGCCTTATCTCAAAGGCGAGGTGGAAAAAAGCCCACGAGTCGAATACTTTTACTTTAGCGATGATGGCGACCTGATGGCATTGCGCTTTGACCACTGGAAGACGGTTTTCATGGAACAACGGGTAAAAGGCACTTGCCAAATCTGGGCCGAACCCTTTGTCGTGTTGCGAGTTCCGAAACTGTTCAATCTCCGCACCGATCCCTATGAGCGTGCCGATATTACTTCAAATACCTATTGGGATTGGATGTTTGATCACATTCCTTTAGTATTGGCAGCCCAGCCAGTCGTTGCCAAATTTATCGCCACCTTCCAAGAGTTTCCCCCACGTCAAAAAGCAGCCAGTTTTACTGTTGATCAGGTGATGGAGAAAATTACCTCTGGTATTGCGAGTCGTTAATTAACTTGAAGGGAAGGTGATTTATTATTTTTAATAAGTACCTTTCCCTGCTCTAAAAAACTTACCCCAATCTAACTAAACTTGTTAATTCAACGTGAGTTCGATGGTTGTGTTGATAGTGTACCGTTAACCCAACGGATGGCTGAGTTAGAACGGCAAATAAAGGAACTGAGAGATTTAGTTAAGAAATAACTTTATTAATAAAAAAAATGAGCGATCGCCAACGGTTACAAGATTTAGAAAGAAACCTGGAAATTCTCTATGAAAAATTGGGAGAGTTTGAGCAGGAGTTGATTATCACTGCACACGCTCCTACAAAATTTGAACTCAGACAGCGAATTAAGCGTGAGATTTCCCCCAGTATCCGACGCTATGAAACCGAATATTGGGAGCTTTACCCCCAAGAAGCCATTCTAATTTTTGATGAAGAAGCGGCAACCCAATTAGTGAGGGTAGAGCAGGCTGTTGAAGCCATTGAGCGTATCCCGCAGGCTGAGTATCCTGATAAACTCATGGAACTATTAGAAGACATCCGCACTAAGTTAGACGAAGGAGATAAAGCAGCATCTGCCAAGTTAAAAGTCGCACTGCCTTTAATTCCACTCCTTGCATCTTATGAATTAGAGATGGATACAGAAGCGTTTATGTACAAAGTTTGGAAGTCAATTAAGGCTAAGATACGGAGATAAGAAATGTCTGAGGAGAGGTTAAAGCAAGCGCTTAGAAATTGGCAAGATAAGCTGGCTCATTTTGAGTATGAATTGTCCTATACAGCTAGTGCAGAAAAGAAGTTTGAGTTAAGGAAATGTATTGAAGAATGCGATACAGCGATTCAAAGATTAAAAACTACAATCTCTGATTTAGAGCAGGAGCAACAAAAGCAACAGTTAAACTCACCAAATATTCCCCAAATCGTAAAAATTGAACTTAAAAGTGAAAAGGGTGTTGACTACTCTCAACTGCGTGACCTTTTAGCATCAGGAAAGTGGAGAGAAGCAGACGAGGAAACGGCACGAGTAATGTATCTCGCTGCGGGAAGGCAGAAAGAAGGATGGCTGCGAGTAGAAGATATTGATAACTTTCCCTGTGAGGATTTACGCACCATTAACCAACTTTGGCTGCATTACAGTAACGGTAAGTTTGGTTTCAGTGTTCAGAAGGAAATTTACCAAAGTCTGGGAGGTACAAGAGAGTATAATGAGGAGGTCTGGAAAAAGTTTTGCGATCGCGTGGGTTGGCGCGAGAAAGGAGAGTGGTTGAGTTATAAAGACCTAACTTTTGATCCAGTGGAAGCCCGGAGTGGCTACCTCCCGTTTTGCCCGGTAGAGGGGGGGTTTTTGGATTTTGGTAATCTCTTCTCTCGCGCAGAGACTTGTAACCTGTAGGATATAAGAACTCCAGGCTTTTTGTCAAGCTTATTTTTGAGTCTTTTTTTACACAAACATCGGCTTTTTCCTAACTCAATACCTAGCACGGGGCATATCGAGAAAGCAAGGGTTTCCAGTGATGAACTAGCAGCCAGGTTAACCCATTGCTTTGTTCAATCTTCAAGAGTCATTAAAAAATTGCATAGCCACTTTCGGGTCATAGCAATTGGCTAAGACAAACTTTTCAGCAACATCTCGAATTTCATCCTTTGTAGGTTCCCAATCATCCCCCAATTGTTGCTAAAATTTGAGCAATCTTCGCCGAAACAAAAATCATTTTTTTCGATAATAAAAATTGTCTAATAGTCTCCTGTAGAGACGTGCCATGGCGCGTCTCTACAAGGGTTTAGGGTAATAATCTCTAGCACCGATTTAAGGATGGAATATTAGTTGCTTACGGATATAAACCCCGATCCATTAACGCTTGAGCAACACGACCCACGCCTAAAGTATAGGCTGCTAATCGCATAGAAACCCCGCGTAATTTGGCTCGTTCACTCACACGAGAATAAGCTTGTACCATCAGGTTTTCCATTTCATGATTCACCCGTTCTTCATCCCAGAAGACAAAGGATTGACCTTGCACCCATTCCAAATAACTCACAACCACGCCACCAGCGTTCGCTAAAATATCGGGTAAAACGATAATTCCTCGTGCTTCTAACATTTGATCGGCTAATAATGTAATCGGTGCGTTAGCCGCTTCAGCAATCATTTTCGCTTGAATTTGATTAGCATTGTCTTCGGTAATTTGATCTTCCATTGCCGCCGGAACCAACACATCACAAGCTAATGTTAATAATTCAGCATTTGTAATGGGTTCACTATCGGGAAATCCCGCTATACTATGATTGTTGTGGGCAGCGTAGGCTTGCAGGGCTGGAATATCTAAGCCATTTTCCGAATAGATCCCGCCAGATACATTGGAAACTGCTAAGACCGTCGCGCCTGCTTCATAAAACAATTGAGCCGCCGCCGCACCGACTTTCCCGAAGCCTTGAATTACAATTGCTACACCTTCAAGGGTTTTGCCCATTTCGGCTAAGGCTTCCCGCACGGTAATCATCACACCCCGTCCGGTTGCCATATCTCGTCCTTTTGAACCGCCCACAGATAACGGTTTCCCGGTCACAACCCCTAGCACCGCCCGCCCCATATTCATTGAATAAGTATCCATGATCCAGGCCATTTCACGCGAAGAGGTTCCCACGTCGGGGGCTGGAATATCGGTTTCTGGCCCAATATCTTTGATCAGTTCACTGGCATAACGACGAGTGATCCGTTCCAACTCACTTAAACTATATTGATGCGGATCAAAACCAATCCCACCTTTTGCCCCTCCGTAGGGAATGCCCATTAAGGCACATTTCCAGGTCATTAACATGGCTAAGGCGGAGAGTTCTCCCAAGTTCACGGAGGGATGATAGCGTAAACCGCCTTTATAGGGGCCAAGGACATCACAGTGTTGGACTCGATGTCCTGCTAACACCTCGACTTTGCCATTATCGAGTTTGACGGGAATGGAAACAGTCACAACTTTGCGGGGTTGTTGTAACACCACCAGGATATTGTCATCAAGATTTAATTCAACCGCCGCTTGTCCCAAATAGCTACAAGTCCGATCATAGGGGCAAATATAAGCCGGAGTCGGTGCCGGATTCATTCTGACAGGAGAGGATACCATTTGCAGACCTCCATCAGTAATCGCTGAATTTGTCTTCTATCTGTAGCCTAACCTGTGATCCCGAAGAAAAGGTTAAATTTGTAATAATTGTTACAGAATTTTACGTTTATGAGTGATATTGGAGGGAATGGGGAATTACGAATTACGAATTACGAATTACGAATTACGAATTACGAATTACGAACAGGGAATAGCTGATGACGGTTGACTGATAACTGATAACTGATGACTGGTACAGACGCGCCATGGCACGTCTCTACTGATGACTGATAACTGTTAACTGATAACTGATAAGGGTGCCACCCAGGAAACCCATTGATCTCGTCCTTGTTTTTTGGCACTGTAGAGAGCTTGATCGGCTTCGGTGATTAAGTCTTGGGGAAGTTGATGGGAGTTGGGAATTTGACTGGCGATGCCTAAACTGATAGTAACAATAGATTTCCCGTTAGGAGTATTGGCATGGGGAATCATTAAGTTTCTAACTGTAGATTGAATTTTGTCGGCGACACGATAGGCTTGATCGGGATGAGTATTCGGTAAAATAATCGCAAATTCTTCTCCGCCATACCGAGCTAAAAGATCCGTTGAGCGTAGGATTTTTTGAACCGATCGGGCAATATTAATTAAGCATTGATCTCCGATGGGATGCCCATAAAAATCGTTAAAAAGTTTAAAATAATCAACATCAAATAAAATTAACGTTAAATAGTGATTCTTCTCTTGAGCAGCTTTCCAATTCCGATTAAAAATGATATCAAAATAACGACGATTAGCAATCCCAGTTAATCCATCTCTACGAGCCAGTTTTTCTAATTTTAAATTGGCGGTTTTCAGATCTTGCAGGGTTTGGCTTAATTTCTCGGCTTGGGAACGAGTTTGGGCTAATAAATCCGAGTGGCTAAGGGCAATACTAAACTGGGCTGCTAATTGTTCTACAAATTGAAGTTCATTGTTTGTCCATTCACGGTGGCGATCGCATTCATGAATACACAGCAATCCCCAAAGGATTTGACCATTCATTAAGGGGGCAACAATTTGAGCTTTAATTTGAAATTGTTCTAATAAGTAGGTAGGCAGGAAGAAACGAAAGTATGTAAAGATAAATGAAGAGAGAGAAGAAATCTACCGAGGTCATGAAAATATGGGTGCTCGTTTAAGGGTATTTCTAACTCGTGAGCAAGACAAAACCCTGTTCAAGCTCAGAACAGCAGATGTGCCACAGAAAGTTAAAGACCGAGCCGAAGTGATTCGATTAAACTCACAAGGTTGGTACGTGGAAAAAATAGCAGCTTATTTTAATTGGACAGCACAGACAGTTAGAGAAGTGTTGCACAAATGGGAAAAGTTAGGACTAGAAGGGTTATGGGAAAAACCCGGTCGCGGGGGAAAAGCCAAGTGGAAAGAAGAGGACTTAGTATTTTTAGAAGAATGTCTCAGAAGAGAACCCCGGACATACAACTCTGAGCAATTAGCCCAAAAATTAGAACAAGAACGGTCAGTTAAATTGAGTCCCGATAGATTAAGACGGGTGCTCAAAAAAAGGGGGTGAATTGGAAGCGAGCCAGAAACAGCCACAAAGGAAAGCAAGACCCGATAGTCCGCGCGCAGAAACAGGCGGATTTAGAAATGTTGGAATTATCAGCCGCCACCGGAGAAATTGACTTAAAGTATTTAGATGAATCGGGTTTTTGTCTGTGGAGTGAACCGGGGTATACCTATTATTTTAGAGGGGAACAAAAACGTTTAGAACAAACTCGTCGTCGGGGTCGAAGATTAAGCATTATTGGGTTTTTGCAACAGCAAATCAGTTTTGTTTACGGCTTGGTGATTGGAGGTGTCAATCGCCAGTGTTATATCCAAATGATGGAACAAGAAGCAGCAGAGGCTGAAAAAGCCGGACGGATGAGAGTCATTGTCCAAGATAATAGCCCCATACATCAATGCCATGAAGTCAAAAAACTCTGGCCAAAATGGGAAAGTATGGGTTTGTATATTTTCTATTTGCCTAAATATTGTTCGGAAATGAATCCGATTGAATTAGAGTGGCAACATCTCAAAAAAGATGAACTATCAGGACAAACATTTGAGGATGAATTAGACCTGGCCTATGCGGTAATGAATGGTATTCAAGCTAGGGGAGAAAGAGGAAACTACAGCACACAACGGATGAAATTTCACTCGCAGCAACAACCCAGTTAACTTTTCGTTACATACTTGTCGATTTTCTCGCCTACCTACTTAATTGAAGATGGCAATCTTTCAGATTTGCTTCATAAATATTATTTAAAACTTGCATTCGACCTTTTTGATAATCCATCGCATATTTTTCTCCAAAACATCGATCATAAATTGGATGGGCTAATGCAGAATCATAGACCGGTAAAACGCTTTCAGAAACAAATTGACCTAAGCAATAATTGGATTCAGGATTAAAGCGGAAGACTCCTACCCGGTCAGCATTCAGGGCTTTGAGAACTTCTCTAGCAGTGGTTTTAAATAAAATATCTAAATCTAAAGATTCCCGAATGGTTGAAATGACGCTTAATAGAATTTGTTGTTGTTCACTGGTTTTTTCTAAATCTTTGGCTTTTTGTTGCGTCTGAGCTAATAATTCAGCTTGCTGAACTGCAAATCCTAAGTGAGTTGCAACTTGAGCTAAAAATTCCACTTCTGAATCGTGCCATTCACGAGGTTTAGAATGTTGATACGCAGCCAAAACCCCCCAAAGTTTGTGTTGGGTAAAAATCGGAGCCGTTGCATAGGCTCGAATTCCAAACTGGAGTAAAACATCAACATGACATTGAGATAATCCAGCTTCAAGAACATCAGCAACCACTAAAGTTTGATTTTCCCGATATCGCCCCCCCTGGTTCTCCTGAAGATAACTATCAATCCAAACGGTATTTTTGCCTAACTTTTCTTCATCAATCCAACCGGATTCAGCAAATTCAAAGTCACTGACAAATTCTCCGCCCCAATCTTCATGGAAACGATAAACAGCAACTCGTTCTGCTCCTAAGAGTTTACAAGTTTCTTTAGTTGTAGTGCGAAAAACATAATCGATATCTAAAGAAGCTCGAATTTTACTAAGCACTCGATAAAGAGCATTCTGCTGTTGCTTCATCTGCTCATTCTTAATGGTTTCTACTTGGAGTTTAGCTTCTAACTCATCCAGGCTTGGTAATCCCAATAACCGATAACTCCAATTCAGGAAGGGACGCAGGATTGTCGCCAAGCCAAATAATTTTTTTTTATACAACATTAGCAAAGCATTCTGTTCAAGAATTTCGATTCTTTTAAGTCTTCAATATACCGCAGAAGCTTACACCCTATCTGATGATTTTTTGATCACATTTCCATTGTAAAACTCAAGGAATTCTATTGAGAGTATACAGACCGGGGAAAGTTTAGTCCTTATGGGGTCAGTTGTCCTGAAGTCAAAAAACCGAAACCCGCATCCTGTCTAGGATTTCAAGCCTGATCTAATATCAACAATCCTCTAAAAAGGGCGTTCGATGTTAGTTCTCAAATCCATTTCAGCGCGGGTTATGCACAGGAATTGGGACTCTGTGAATCAGGGTTTATTTCCCCTAAACTCTCTTTAGAGCGTAAGTTCCAATGGACAAACACAATGACTGTCTTTTAACCATTGTTCTCCGACTTGCTTTAAAGCTACTAAAACAGGTTGAAGTTCTAATCCCTTCTCCGTCAGAGAATATTCTACACGGGGGGGAATTTCAGCATAAACGGTGCGGTGGATTAACCCATGTTTTTCCAACTCCCGCAACCGAACCGTTAGGGTTTTGGTACTAATACCGGGTAACGCCTCTAACAGTTCATGGGTGCGTTGGTTTCCGCGAAACAACTCTCGTAGGATAGAGATTGACCATTTTGTTCCGATTAATTCCAGAATAAACTCAATCGGACACATCATGTCTAGGCATTGGTTACTATTCCACACTTCTGGGGTTTTGTAACATTCCTTAACTTTCATTCGCGCCTCCTAAAAAAACTTAATGTTTTTTAAAATATCTCTCAGAAGCCGATCTGTCGCCATTCTTTCCATTAGGTAACTAAGACTATTTTACCAAGAGGGATGTCGATTTCCAACAGACGCAATAAGATAAAAGTAGGATTAATTAAACGTCGAGTATTCACTCAGCCACCTAAACTCAATCCAATTTAAACTAAATTGAACTCGACGCTTAAACATTAGGGATCAACCATTTACGATTTTAGAGAAAACACTAAATCTGTCTGAAGGTAGATAGAAATAGCCTTTTCTCTCAACAGACTTATTTTGCAATAAAAGTACATAATCACTATCTAAGGATTAGGTAGTTAGTTTGATTTGGAGTTATTTAAACCATGTTAAAAACCTTACCCTTTAAACCCTTATCTCAATATAAAGAACAAGCCTTAATTCTCTGGTTTGATCAAGTCGGAATTGAGGATGTTGGTTTAGTTGGCGGAAAAAATGCCTCCCTAGGAGAGATGATTCAACAGTTACAACCTAAAGGAATTAACGTTCCTCAAGGGTTTGCTATTACTGCTTATGCTTATTGGTATTTCATTACCTATGCCAATTTAGAACAACAACTCAAACAATTATTTGCGGGTTTAGATGTAGAAGATATTAAAAATCTTCGTCTTCGCGGTCAACAAGCGCGATCGCTGATTTTAAATACTCTATTTCCACCCAAATTAGAAGGCGAAATTGTAGCCGCTTATCAAAAACTTTGCGATCGCTATGGTCAAAATACCGATGTCGCCGTGCGTTCCTCCGCCACGGCTGAAGACTTACCCGATGCCAGTTTTGCAGGTCAACAAGAAACCTACTTAAATATTAAAGGAGCCAAAGCCGTCTTAGATGCAACTCGCTATTGTTTTGCCTCTATTTTTACCGATCGCGCTATTTCCTATCGTACCTTAAAAGGGTTTGATCATTTTAATATTGCCCTCTCCGTTGGTATTCAAAAAATGGTACGTTCCGACTTAGCGACATCGGGGGTAATGTTCTCCATTGATACCGAAACTGGATTTAAAAATGCTGCCTTAATTACAGCAGCTTACGGGTTAGGAGAAAACGTTGTTCAAGGTGCAGTAAACCCCGATGAATATCTGGTGTTTAAACCCACATTACGGGAAGAATTTAAACCGATTTTAGAAAAACGCTTAGGCACAAAAGCGGTTAAAATGGTGTATGAACTGGGACAAAAAACTAAAAATATAGAAGTCCCGATTTCTGAACAGAAAAAATTTGCTCTTTCTGACGAAGAAATTCTAAAATTAGCCCAATGGACAGTGATGATAGAAGATCACTATTCCCAAGTCCGACAATGCTATTCACCGATGGATATTGAATGGGCAAAAGATGGCTTAAATGGAGAGTTATTTATTGTCCAAGCTCGTCCAGAAACAGTACAATCTCAAAAAACCGGACGGGTTTTACAACATTATAAATTACAAGGCAAAGGTCGAGTATTATTTACAGGTCGGGCTGTAGGTGATAAAATTGGGCAAGGAAAAGCTCGTGTCATGACCAGTGTTAAAAATATGGATCAGTTTCAAGCGGGAGATGTATTAGTCACCCATAAAACTGACCCCGACTGGGAACCCATTATGAAGAAAGCCAGTGCTATTATTACCAACTCTGGAGGCAGAACTTGTCATGCGGCGATTATTGCACGGGAGTTAGGAATTCCCGCCATTGTGGGTTGTGTCAATGCAACAGAAGTGTTAAATACGGGAGATAAAATTACGGTTTCCTGTGCCGAAGGAGAAGCCGGAAAAGTTTATCAAGGGTTAGTTCCATTTATTGTTCAAGAAACCGTATTAGACCATCTTCCTAAAACCCAAACTAAAATGATGATGAATGTGGGAAACCCGGAAGAAGCGTTTAAATTGTCTGCTATTCCCAATGATGGTGTCGGGTTAGCGCGGTTAGAATTTATTATTGCGAATCACATCCAAACTCACCCCTTAGCGTTAATTTATTTTGATCAATTACAAGATGAAACGGTTAAACAACAAATCGCCCAATTAACGGAACATTATGATCATAAACCGGATTTCTTTGTTGATAAACTAGCTCATGGAATCAGTATGATTGCAGCGGCATTTTATCCGAATCCTGTGCTCGTGCGGATGAGTGATTTTAAAAGTAATGAATACGCGAATTTGTTGGGGGGTCAACAATTTGAACCGCAGGAAGAAAATCCGATGATCGGTTGGCGGGGTGCATCCCGATATTATGATCCGAAATATCGAGAAGCATTTGCGTTAGAATGTCAAGCTTTAAAACGGGTGAGAACTGAAATGGGATTAGCCAATGTTATCCCGATGATTCCCTTTTGTCGGACACCGGAAGAAGGACAAAAAGTGTTAGCAGAAATGGCAAAACATGGGTTAGTTCGCGGAGAAAATGGTTTACAAGTCTATGTGATGTGTGAATTACCCAGTAATGTTTTAATGGCGGATGAGTTTTGTCAAGTGTTTGATGGCTTCTCGATTGGATCAAATGATTTAACCCAATTAATGTTAGGATTAGATCGAGATTCGGCGTTAGTGGCTCCTATTTTTGACGAACGAGATGAAGCCGTAAAACGCATGATTGAAATGGCGATCGCAACGGTTAAAGCTTACAATCGTAAGATTGGAATTTGTGGTCAAGCTCCGAGTGATTATCCTGAATTTGCACGTTTCTTAGTGGAATTAGGAATAGATTCCATTAGTTTAAATCCAGATTCGGTGTTGAGGACAACTTTGGATATTGCTGAGATGGAAGAATCCCGCTAGGGAATGAAAAAATTGAAAAGTGGTGTAAGTTTAACGACTGCTTTAGTGAATTCAACCTAAAGCAGTCTTTTCTCAATTGTAGAGTGCGTAAGCCCAGCGCACGCACCAAAACAACCCTATTTTTAAGTTAAATTATAGAAAGGATCAATCCTTAATCTTAAATTTGTATTAAATATCAACAGCGTCAACCCTTGTAACTCAGAACCCTTTATGGAAACTCAACCTCTTCGTTGTGTGTTAATTTGTCAACATCAGTCTTGTCAGCGACAGGGTTCGGTTGCAGTTCTGGAGGCTTTTCAAAATCTTAAGATTTCGGGAGTAACTATAGAAGCGAGTGGTTGTCAAGGTCAATGTAATATTGGCCCGACGGTGCGAGTCACTCCCGATGAAATTTGGTATTATCGCGTTAAACCGGAAGAAGTTCCCCTTATTGTTGAACAACACCTCAAACACGGTGAACCTGTCCAAGATAAACTTAACCCCCGCATTCATCCGCGATATCTATATTCTTAACCTGTTGTTGCGATTTATTAATCATAAAAAATGGATACAAATCCCAGTGTAGGCGTGAGGTAACCACGCCCCGAAGATTAATTTGGTTTTAATATTAATCTACTGTTCTAATCGTAAATTTTAATAGAATATCATTAGGGGTCGATGAGAGCTTTACAACCCTCACCTCCCATTCAAAACCGTGCTTGCGACTTTTACCGCACACGGCTCCTAGTTTAGTTGACTGTTATCATCAGAGCATCCGGTTTCTTTTGAGTCGTGTGACCCATCAGTTGCCGTTTTAATATCATGACAATGGCGATGTAATAGTTGCAGGTTCTTATATTCGTTTTTCCCGCCTAAAATTGTGGGAAGAATATGGTCGATTTCTGCAATGTCTTCTGTAGTGAAGTATTGTCCACAGAAGTTACATTTACCTTTTTGCTTTTTGAGCAAAGTTGATACTCGTTTAGGTACATCGAAAGATGTTCCTTTTCTTGTACTCCAGTAGGTCCAGTTTCCGTCATAAGGTGATGCTTCAGGTCTTACAGTTACATGACGGGTAATAGGTGTTTCTGCATGGGTTAATAATTTAAAACCATCTTTGGTTTCAAAACTCCATGCTTTATTACCGTTTCTTTTGTAATATTTCCTAAGTTTTTCGTAACTTGCTTTACCACATCTCCTGACTGTCCATGCTCTTAATCTTTGCCATATAATAAAGTCTAAAGAGGAGAATGTTTCTTTGGAAACAACTTTGGAATGGTAGTTACACCATCCTCTTACGACCGGGTTTAGGTTTTTGATTAATGCGTATTGGGGCGCAGTTTTGTGGGTTTTAATCACTTCCTTTACCTTATTCGCATGAGCTTTAATTGCTTTCTTACTAGGTTTTATTAGGGTTTTGAATCCTAATAATTTGGAATTACTTCCTCCGGTTTTTCCAGAATGGTGTTTACCAGCTGGATGTTGTCGGAAGTTCCAGCCTAGAAAGTCGAATCCTGGTTTAACCACTTCTCCATTTACTTCAGTTTCTCTTAGTGTGTGGCAGATTCGGGTTTTTGAGGGTTTAAGCTCTAATCCTATAGGTTTTAACCATTTTTCTATGGCAATTTGGCACTGTTGTATGATTTCTAATTGTGGACTGATGACCACGAAATCATCGGCATATCTGATGACTGTTGCTTGAGAGCGTCCATTCTTTTTAGGGAATATATGTTCTACAAGTTTAATCATTCCATCCAGTGCGATGTTAGCAAGTAAAGGACTAATGACTCCTCCTTGTGGTGTGCCAGCCTCTGTTGCTTCAAATATGCCGTTGTCCATAACTCCAGCTTTCAACCATTGTCTGATTTGGGCTTTTATTGTTGATGGACAATCAATTTTGGACAGTAGGTAATCATGATTAATCTGGTCAAAACACTTTGAGATGTCAGCATCTAGGATGTAATATTCACCTTTGCTGATGCTTTGGAAGATTCGTGACATCGCGTCATGGGCAGAGCGTCCGGGTCTAAACCCGTAACTTTCACCCTCGAATCTGGCTTCCCATTGAGGTTCTAATGCAGATTTCACCAAGGCTTGCCTGACTCTATCTTGTAGAGTTGGGATTCCTAAAGGACGTTTTTCTCCGTTAGGTTTGGGTATCCATTTTCTTCGGAGTGGTTTCGCCTTTTGGTATTTACTCAGGTTTTGAGCAAGTTCTAGTCGTTGCTTGGGTGTGATGGATTTAATGCCATCAACCCCGGCTGTTTTCTTGCCCTGATTATCTTGAGTAACCCTTCTGATTGCTAAGAGTTTGGCGTAATATGACTTAACTAGAAGTTTTTGGAGCTTTCGAGCTTTCGCATTTTGTCCCGATAATGATGCTTGGTAAATTCTCTTTTGCAGCTTAAATACTACCCGTTGGACTTTCGCCCAATTGATAGAATTCCATGCTTCCGTAGTCTTGGTTATACTCGTTTTCACCGTTTTTACTGCTAATTGAAACCTTACCTAACAACTAAACCGGAATCTATCAGCGTATCCTAAATATTACATCTAGGCTTTAGCTTCTGACTCCATCTCTCACCCTCACAACATCCGCCATAGATTTGTGGCTACCTAACAGTATTCGACCACTGTAGGAGTATATGAGGGGTTTTAACGTTCCTTGAAAATGGGTTTATTGCCTTTAGAATCATCCTGTCTGCCGGGGTACTTTTGGGAGTCTTAGTAAGTGTCATAAGAAAGACCTTACCTTTGTAGATGAAATGAGAAATCTCTACCTTTCCCCTTGTTCTTTTGAACGCAGCGTAATCAAGTCAATTTCGCTACTTACTATTTGCGACAGTTCAAGCCAGATGTTCACTTTCGTTATTCTTGGGCAATTGGCTAGAGAATTACCTTAGATATTGACTTATATCCGATTTCCCGTTATTCCCAACTTCAGTGTTTTGATAATCAGTCTGACACTGTGGGAATTGCCTTACCCCTTTGGCATGGGTTACTCTACCTGTTTAGGGTTCGGTAATCCGTACCGTTGACTCCGGGGTTGACCTTCCTTTAAGGTCACATTTTCAAAGTTAAGACAGGCTTGATTGGATTTATTGTTGGGTTTGATGTCCATTTACCAATTATCTACACCTATCTCCCTGCTTACGTTTCTGGGTTTATTCCTAGACTTTGACAGGAACGTCTCGCACACTCATCTATAGTATAGCGCTACGCATTAGACATCTCCGAAAATCTCCAAATGCCCTCTATCGCTACTTTTGGAATCTCTAGCACTCCTGTGCCGGCTTCTCCAAAAGTAACGGATTCATAGGCTTTTTCAGTCACATTAATAATAACTAATGAATTTTATCTCTGATATACAATTATTTCTCAAAAGAATTCTGGGCAATTCTTAGATGGTAATACAATCGCTCCTATTCGCCATCTTATTAATCCACATACTGTCAAGATTACTGCTTCATAATTTTGCCTCTTTAACCGAAATCTTTCTGAAGCAACTCGATAAATTTTTATCAGTCTTATTAAATGTTCAACTACAATCCTTTGTTGGGCTTTTAACCGATTTTCTTCTCGCTTTTCCGCCGACATCTCTTGATTCCTCGGTTTCTTATACGGTGTATTAATTGCTGTTTCTCCTACATAAGCTTTATCCCCTCTGTATTTTTGATTATTCCCCAATTCCTGGCTTCTTTCTCTCCACAATTTCAGATCACTTGTTGCTCCGGTATAACCCACAGCTACATCCACTATTTCTTTTCCATTTGGCATGACAATGACTTGATTTTTAAAGGTATGTGTCTTTTTCTTTCCTGAGTAATATTTTTTCTGCTCTTCATTGTCTGTTGGTCTTTCCCTGGGCTGTTCATAGCTATCTACTACTAACTCAAATTCCACCAGAATTTTTTCTACCCACTCCCAATCACTCTCGTTTTTTTTTACTTGCTCTAGCAAACTCGCTGGTAGTAATTCTCTCAAGATTTTTATCCAGTTATGGAAAATATCATTCGCTGTTGATTCACTGACTTCAAACTGTAACCCTAACATTTGAAATGTCGGCATTTGATGCAGATAAATTAGAGTCAGTAAGATTTGTTCCTCCACAGATAATTTCTGCCGACGACCCCCACCTGCTTTAATCAACCTGATTTTAGTTTTTTCTTTTTCCTGTCGTTTTTCTTCTTCTAATAACTCCGCAGCTTGAATGAGTTCTATCATCTGTTCATATTCCATCCCTAATAGCCTTTTTGCTTGCTGGGGATTCTTGTCCAGATAGTCTCTTAATTTACTCATCTCTAATCCGGGGTAAAATTTAATTTTATCATCTTTTTACCCCTCCTTTTTTCTATTTTGGAGATGTCTATTACGGTTAGGACATTTTTAAACCCTGAAACCCTTTCAATTCTTACTGTTCCCTGTTCCCTGTTCCCTGTTCCCTTGCGCGTAGCGCTATATCTGTTTGGATGGAAGATTGAGGAATTAAATAAATTAAACCTGAAATTAAAGTTAATCCCACAGAAACCCAGAATAAAATTAAAGTGGGAAGTTGCCAAATATGCGGTAATGGTGCAATGAGAAAAGCGATCGCTAAAATTTGACTGACTGTTTTTAATTTACCCCAAATATTTGCCCCAGAAATTTGAGCTTGATTTACCCGCCATCCAGCAATTGTCAGTTCCCGTGCTAACATTAAAAAGACTCCCCAAGCTGGGATTTTTCCTAATTCAATAAAGGCTAATAAAGGCGCAAAAACCAATAATTTATCCACTAAAGGATCAAGAAATTTTCCTAAATCTGTCACTTGATTCAGTTTTCGAGCTAAATATCCATCCAACCAATCTGTACTCGCAACAATCATAAAAATTCCCAAACAAATCCAACGGTTTGTAACGGTTGGATCATGTAAACCATATAATAAAAAGGGGACTCCCAATAAACGGGAAACAGTAATCCAAGTGGGTAAATTCATAAATCAGTTATCAGTTATCAGTTGTAGGGGCGGGGTAACCCCGGCCGTACTCAGTTATCAGTTATCAGTAAAAAAGTTTAAAGTTGATTGACTCTTAACTTCTAGCTCTTACACTGATCTGTAATTAATGATAACTGATAATTGATTGAGGTTCTTCCCAAGTTTGATGAGAATTTTGGCTTAACTGGCTTAAATATTGCCGAGTAATATCAGCGCGATCTAAACTTACAAAATAATGGTGATCCACATCTTGATAAAATAATGCTCCTTCCAGTAGTCCTTGATAATCGGGGTTAGTTTGAGATTCCAGAGTTAACCAAAAAGCCTCAGAGGTTGAAGGGATTAAACCTGGGGGTAATGTTCCATTTAAAATTGCTACAATCCGATCTTGACAGGAACGAGTATTGATTCCTCGGTTTTCTAAGAGTTGATTGACTTCTGACAAAGATAACGGTTGTTCTTGAAATACTCGTAAAAGTTCAGCTAAAATAAAATAATCACTGTATTGATGTCGGGATACATCCAAAACTTTAAAATAAAGGGGTAAAACCGCTAAACCCCAAGCTAATCGACTACAATGGGAATAATTATTATCAGAATTCTCTGGGTTCCGGGGGCTATCTTGAGTAATCAACGCATTCGGTAATTTTTGGCGTAACCAACGGCTAAAGGTCGGCCAAGTGCTATTTCCCCCCGTACAAATTGCTTGATTAATGCCAACAGGAGAGATCCCTTTTTGACTAAACAGATGATTGAGTTCTCGATTTAACTGTTGTACAAAAGGCATAAAAATCTTTTGTTCTAAATCCTGTTGAGAAACCTCCAAAGAATAGTTATTTAATTTCAAGGTATAATGATCGGTTTGCTGAAGCTTAAATTTTAGAAGTTCGGCAACTTCTAATAATTTTAATCCCGCTTCAGAACTCTGTAAAATCTGTTGTAAACGATAACGTTTGGTCAAATCAGGATGTCCCGGTTGGGGGGAAACGAAATCAGGAATATCAAAAGTTTGGAACGGTGAACCTTTTGGATGCAGTAAAAGTTGAGTGATAATATCCTGATTAAACGCATCTCCACCATAGGTAATCTGATGACAAACGACCTGGGAAGCTGAAAACTCGGTTAAATCTTGAGGTAGGGTTGCCACCGCCATTTCAGTAGTTGTAGCTCCAATATTCAGCATTAAAATTGTGCTGTTTGGATCAGGAGAATTGAGATGAAATTGATATAATAAGGTGGCGATCGCATCTTCAATAATAAAAATTTGTTCAGGACGTTTTACCAGTCCTGCGGCTAATACTGCTTCTCGAAGATTAAACCGATAAGCTTCTGTGGCTGCAACTGGGCAACCTAAAATTATCCCCCCTAAAGCCATTAACGCTTGTTGAAATTCCTCGCCATCAAGTCCCACAGCACCAAGGCGATAAATATTCGGTAACGCGATAGTGGGACAATTTACCCGGTTTCGTTCTATTAATCGCGAAGTTCCCCGACCCTGTAAAACCCGACTAGGATTTAATGTAGACAATAATGCCGTCCACGCTTCCTGAAATCCTCCCAAAAAAATAGACTGTTGTTGTGACCATTGAATCATGGGAAATGCCCTTAATCCAGAGGAATCATCACCTCGATAATAGGGAATTCCCAAATTTAATAAGGGTTTAAAATGTTGCAAGTGGCTAGGTGTCGCTTCCTCCTGGGAATTTACATAATAGACTTGACATGGAAGCCGAAACGTGAAAGGAAGATCCTCAACCTCCGAGAGTTCCGTCTGTTCCGCTTGCCAATAAATGGGATAAACTTTACGGGTGTCCCGATGAAACAAAGCCGCAGATAATCCGGTTGTTCCCAAATCAATCCCTAAATACCATTGAGTCTGTTGTCTCAACAATTCTAAAGCAGAAATATCCGTCTCAATACCTGAATCCTGAACCATCATCATTAATCATTAATCATTAATCAGTTATCATTAATCAGTTATCAGTTATCAGTTATTAGTTAACTTTAATTAGTGAATTAACTTTTAACTCTTAAAGACAAGCCATAGCCCATCTCTACACTGATTACTGATAAAATTCTTGACTCAACGCTTCCAAACTGAGTGAATTTTCTTCTTCTTGTTCATTATCCAACCGGAGGGGAGTTTCCTCGGCTAGATTCAAACTATTGAAGACATCATCTAATGTTAAATCCGAAAAACTTTGTAGAGATACCAAATTTTCAGCCTCTTCCGATGGGACATTTAAAGGTTTAACACTGAGAGCAGGAACTGATTGCGCTGAACGGGGTTCCATCCCAATATCTCTAAATAAATCTTCAAAGGTAATGACTTCTTCAGGTGAGGATGATTTTGGCACTACTTCTAGGGTTGGTTTTTGAATTAGGGTTTGAGATTTAAGTTTAGGATTCAGGGATTTTTCAGAGGAATTTTTGGTCGGAAAACTGATTTCTGATTTTGATTCTACTTGCTCTAAATTAAACAAATCAGCTTCTAAAAATTCCAAAGTATTGCGACCAATTAATAACCGAGAATCAACTTGATCGCTGGTTTCTTCTAAGGAGATTGGAAGCAAATTTTCATCTGGAGAAGCTTGAATATACTCATCCGTTTCCAAGCTGGCGGTCTGCTTTTCAAGATTACGGGAAGGAGATTTCTGCACAGTTGGAATACCTGTCAGCATTTCTTGAGTTCGGGCAGACACCACACCTAAATTAACAGGGGATTCATCCTCAAAGGTGGGTTCTTCAAAAATATCGCTTAAATCTGCTAAGGTTTCCTCAAAGGGATTAGATACCACAGGAATCGAGAACTCAGCAACAATAGCCTCAGACTCCAAATCCTTAGATTCTTGGGAAACATCTAGGTTCGATTCATTGAACAAATCCAAAGAATTCAGACTGAGAACAGATTCATTTTGTATTGATTCTGTTGTTTTTGAATCCTCTAATACTTCTTCTGTGTCTCTATTAAAATCTGATTCATTCACCCCTGGAAGTCCTTCAGCCTCCGTTGGTGTTTCCTCATCTAATAATAGAGTCTCTATATCTTCGGAAAGATCCTCCTCATCTTCATCAAATTCCTCAAGGATTTCCACATCTTCCCCAAATAAATCGATTTCTTCTGGTTCGGTAATATTAACAATCGGATATTCTTTCTCTGCTTCTAGGGAAACAGCATCTTCCCCAAATAAATCGATTTCCTCTGGTTCGGTAATATTAACAATCGGAGATTTTGTCTGTTCTTCTAGGGAAACAGCATCTTCCCCAAATAAATCGATTTCCTCTGGTTCGGTAATATTAACAATCGGAGATTCTTTCTCTGCTTCTAGGGAAACAACATCTTCCCCAAATAAATCGATTTCCTCTGGTTCGGTAATATTAACAACCGGAGATTCTTTCTCTGCTTCTAGGGAAACAACATCTTCCCCAAATAAATCGATTTCCTCTGGTTCGGTAATATTAACAATCGCGGATTCTTTCTCTTCTGCCCCATTAAATAACGCTTCTAAGTCTAAATCAGCATCAGAACTTTCTGACTCTAACACCGACTCATCCCAAGCCAAGGAAAAGCCTGGTTCCTCCGGTCTTAACTCTAACTCCTCTTCAATAGTTCGAGGAGATTGAACCTCAACGGACGATAAAGGTTGAATCGTGTCCGGTTGTTTCTCTTCTTCCTCTTGTGCTTGCGCCATCTCCTGAGACACGGTAAAACCTACCCCAGGTTGTCTGGGAACTTCTGCCCCCGCATAGGGTAAAAATTCCTCAACTGTGAAAGATAACTCCTCATCAGAGGAAACCGGAGGAGTAATCACAGACTGTACAATTTCCGGTTCTCTGTTCTTTGTTTCCTCTAACCCAATGACTGGGGATTCAGATTCCGTTAATTGTAACGAAGACTGTAAATAGGAAGACGTTTCTTGACCCACCTGTTGAGCCAGTTGGTTAACCAACGTTGTAAACATCACTTCCCCTTGTTTCCCCAAACTGTGCATCCGTTCCAAACTTTGGGAAAGGGAATCAGAATAGGTTTGTAGATTCCGTTGTAACGCTTCAAAGATCACGCTCAGACTTGAATCTAGCGTCATCAACAAATGATCCGATTGAGCTTGCAACTGTCGCATCTGTTCTAAGCGTTGGGCAGGCGTCAGACTCGAAACAGAAGTTTGTGACCCGTCCGAAGGGTTGGAGGGAAGGGCTGGAAGGGAATTAGATTCAGTCAATAAAACCGAATCTAAAAAGCGGTTTTCAATATGGTTAAGCGTTTCAGTAACATTATGAATCAAACTATCCTGTAATCGAGTCATGAACTCCTGCAAAAATTCACGACTGAGTTGTTGTTGATAGGATGGGGGCTGGATTTGTGCCAGAGTTTGGGCTTTTCGGGCTTCTAATTGTTGAATTTCTTGGACTAAACTCCGTTGTTCAGCGCGTAAGTAATCGACCTCCTCTTGAAGAGGTTGAGTCAGATGGGTACGCAGATAAATCATTTCCCGGCGGATAGCTTGCCATAACGGTTCTCGCATTCCCGGTGATTCAGATTGCTGGGTCTCCATCGGCGACAGGAGAGCCCCCTCGTCTACCTGTTGCTGAAGAAAGACCAAATATTTTCGCACACGCTCTAGGACTTGACGGGAGCGTGTGACGGTTTCCCCAAAAACAACCCAAGGTAAACGTAAGTTGGGTTGGCTTAGAACCTCGTCAATTTCGGCGATGAGTGCCTGGATCTGCTCTTTCTGAACGTTCAAGGCTGAACCCTCTCAATAATCATAAAATGGGACTGGTTGATGCGTTCTGTACGTTCCTAACTCCACAATCGCTTGATCTTCAGGATTCCCCAGATTAAAGCAGTTGTTATCTACATAATATGTTAGGCTTCAGAAGCACTCAAGTAGCCAAGTTAAGATTTGGGGTGGATTGGAACATCGCGACCGAGGGGCAAGATTGTTAAAAACTAAACCAGTTTAACTTTTTTGTGTCCTAATCGTTCTAAAATAGAAAGTTGCTCAGTCATTTGTTATTCCTGTTGGAATCAACAGAGGCGGAATCTTAGTTAATATGATAGGGGTAATTTTGGAAGGATTGACACTCTTGAGCAGTAATTCTCCTTACAGGCAATCCACTAAAAACCCACTTTCTTGATTAGCTACTGAAGATCGCGAATTTATAAGTAGTATCACAGCCTCATGGAAGATCGGTATTTCTCCCGTGACAATCAATCTGATATCCACAAGATGATCCTCTCAACGCCTTTCTTTCAAGGGTTGCCCCCAGACGCGGCTGAGAAAGCGACATCTCATATTGTGGGTCGAAACCATCCGGCAAACCAAGTTATTTTGTTAGAAAATGACTGGGGGAGTTCCGTTTATTTTATTTTGGATGGTTGGGTCAAAATTCGTACCTATAATTTGGATGGTAAAGAAGTAACGCTAAATATTTTAGGTAAAGGTGAACTCTTCGGAGAAATGGCAGCCTTAGATGAGGTTCCCCGGTCTACGGATGTGATCACATTAGCTCCTACCTTAATTGGGAATATGCCGGCTCAGGATTTCGTGGAGTTAATTACAACAGAGCCTCGCGCCGGAATGCGACTGGCTCAGTTAATGGGAAGGCGTTTGCGTCAGGTGAATCGACGTCTACGATTGCGTGAATCCGATAGTACCTCACGGGTTGCTGATATTTTACTCTTTCTGGCTGAAGGTCAGGGAAAAACCTCTAACGAAGGAACCCAAATTCCCAACCTTCCCCATCGAGAGTTAAGTGGTTTAAGTGGATTGGCACGAGAAACGGTAACTCGCGTTTTGAGTAAACTAGAAAAGAAAGGGTTAATTCATCGGGAACGAGATATTTTAAGCATTCCTGATGTCCATGCCCTAGAACGGATGCTGGTCTAATACAACTCTATTCGCGATTGCATGAGTGATTCCTCCCCATCAAGATCCCCGGCTTGCTCCTCTGAACCTGAGCATCAGAGTGTTGCATCCGTTGATTGTGATCCCTTCTCTGCTTCAACTTCAAGCTCTGTGCGTTCGGTATCCCCTTCCCATAAAAACGCTCTCATCCTAGTTGAAACCGCTTTTTTGGCGAGTGCTGCGAGCTTAATTTGGTTTGTTAATTATTATTTTCCGATGGGGCCAGTGCTGCGGTTATTTTTCTCTTTACCGATGGCACTGTTATATTTACGCTGGGGAAAACGAGCTTCTGTGATGGGGGCTGTAGCTTCATTTTTATTATTATCAGTATTGATGGGGCCGACTCGCAGTATTGTGTTTTTGATTCCCTATGGGTGGTTAGGGGTGGTCTTGGGAGGAATGTGGAAACGGGGTGCAGCTTGGTGGATGTCTATTTCCATCGGGTCTGTGATTGTGGCGATTGGTTTTTTCTTTAAGTATTGGTTACTGTCAATCCTTCTAGGACGAGATTTGTGGGCCTATGGCACTGTCCAAATCGCTTCCCTGGCGGAATGGATTTTTATTAAGTTAGGGATTTTGGCTCAACCGAGTTTAATGTTAGTTCAAGCGATCGCTGTTTTGATGATTTTTATTAATAGTATTGTCTATTTATTTGTGGTTCATCTGGTATCTTTGCTTTTATTAGATCGTCTCAATAGCCCGATTCCTCGCCCTCCGAAATGGGTACAAGTTTTATTAGATTATGAATGACCTGTTGGAAAATATTTAAAGCATAACCTTCGGTAACTTGATAATAAAACTTGTCCCCTGACCTTCTCCGCTTTCAACCTCAAGGGTTCCTTGATGGGCTTCTGTAATACTCTTGGCTAAAAATAATCCTAATCCCCAGCCTGTTTGATCCTCAGCACTAATAGTTCGACGGAATTGTTGAAATAGGATTGATTGAGCGTCTAGGGAAATCGGCTTGCCTTGATTATGGATAGTAAGGTTAATCTGTGTTTCAGTTTGCTGGAGGGTAAGGGTAATCGGCGTACTCGGATCACCATATTTCACCGCATTAATGGCTAAGTTTTCAATCACCCGTCGTATTTCTTTGCGACTGCAATAAGCCCGGATATCAGCATCAGAAACGACAACAAACCGCTCACCATAAGCGAAGCTTAAATCCTCTGCTACGTCCTCAAGTAATCCCTCTAAATTGCATTCTTCAAATTTCATTTTTAAGCTCTGTCCTGCCCGCAACCGACTCGCATCAAGCAGATCTTGAATCATTAAATCTAACCGATTAACTGCACCGAGCATCCTCGCAGCCACATCAATGTGGGAGTCTCCTCGTTCAAGCCGTCGCAGAGTCAGTTGAGTTCCCAGTTTGACCACATTCAGCGGCCCTCTGAGGTCGTGGGTGAGCGTCACCATAAAGAGCTCTTGAATATCTCGCAACGTTTCGGAGAATTGAGTCGCAGCGTCATTAACGGCTTGCTCAATAGAACCGATAATAATGTCTCGATCTTCTACTCCTAAAGGGGCTTCTTCTTCTAAAACTTGAAAGATGACTTGACGGAGGATGTGATACTCCAAAATGAGGTGACTCATAGAATAGTCAGCATACCCTGCCCGTTCATGCCCATGTTGCTTGCCAATCCGAGTGCTTTCTACCTGGTTGTCTGTGATTTGGGTAAATGTCCTGACCATTCTGTCTGAGAGTGCCTCTATTAGTTGGTTTAAGTACAGAGGTAGGGAATCTTGCAAGACAAGAGAATCTTGATGTGTTGATGCACTGACTTCATCACGAACCCGCTTCTCCCACAGTTGCATAATTCTTTCAGCATTTTGTTTAAGACGCTCAGACGCTTGGTTGGACATCGTTTTGGTTGTGGATAAGTGACTGTTGAGAGAACACACTCTCTCTTCCTTTTATACGGTGTATTGTGGTAGTACAGCAATGGTTATCAGGAACGTACTTCACTCCCAATTCCTCTAATGATCATCTCAACTGATACCATACTGCATCGTTAAATAGCTTCTGCCAAAAGTGATTTTTTACCGAAAATTTGGGTTTAAAGCCCCGCCCTTTAGCGTAGCGGAGGGCGGCTTTAAAATATGTATTGCCAATTTAATATTTAGTGTGCTAGGATAGGTTTATCCGTTGGGCTAGAGCGTAAATGTTTGTTTTAGAATTTAAAGTTGAGGCTAAGACAAAACAATATCAAGCCATAGATGAGGCTATTCGCACCGCTCAATTCATCCGCAATAAATGCTTAAGGTATTGGATGGAAAACAGAGGTGTAAATAAGTATGATCTGTCGGCTTATTGTCGGGTTTTAGCCCACGACTTTAAATTGGCTGGTGAATTAAATTCCCAAGCCAGGCAAGCATCAGCTGAAAGGGCGTGGTCTTCTATCTCCCGTTTCTTTGATAACTGCAAAAAGAAGGTAATCGGAAAGAAAGGCTATCCTCAGTTTAAAAAGTTTTCCCGCTCTGTTGAGTATAAAACAACGGGATGGAAACTTATTGATCCAAAAACTATTCATTTTAGCGATAAAAAGGAGATTGGAACACTTAAACTAAAAGGGACTTGGGATTTAGGATACTTTAAACAGTCTGACATTAAACGGGTTAGATTAGTTCGTAGAGCCGACGGTTATTATTGTCAGTTTGTGCTTTCTTGTGACGTTAAAGAAGATGTTAAACCATCAGGTAAATGTATTGGTTTAGATATAGGTTTAACGTCCTTCTATACAGACCATGAGGGTCACCAAGTTGAAAATCCTAAATTCTTGAGAAAATCGGAGAAACGATTAAAACGACTTCAAAGACGATTATCTAAAAAGAAAAAAGGTAGTAAAAATCGTCAAAGGGCACGGGCAAGATTAGCTAAGGCTCATCTTAAAGTAAGTAGGCAACGTAAAGACTTTGCTGTAAAGTTAGCAAGGTGCGTAGCTCACTCTAACGATGTGATAGCTTACGAAGATTTAAGAGTTAAGAACTTAGTCAAGAATCATTGTCTAGCTAAATCGATAAATGATGCGGCATGGTATCAGTTTCGAGAATGGATAGAGTATTTTGGGGTTAAATTCGGCAAGATCACGATTGCTGTCCCACCGAACTATACAAGTCAACACTGTTCAAACTGTGGTGAAACTGTCCAAAAATCTCTATCAACTAGAACCCATCAATGCAAGTGTGGATGTGTTTTAGATCGCGATGAAAACGCCGCTATCAATATCCTTAAGAAAGGGTTAGGTACTGTAGGGCATACAGGAACTTTTGGGCTAGACCCAATAAACGCTTGGGGAGAGAATACCTCTACTTTCTCAGAAGTAATTCTGTCTAAGCAAGTAATCTCCTTGAACCAAGAATCCCCACGCCTTTAGGCTGGGGAGTGTCAACCTCCCACCCTATTTTTATGACCGTTCGCGTTTATACTGAGTTTGACCTAGGAAATCATTGGTTAGACCGCTATCAAGGTTGTTCCCCTGTATTTGCTTGTGTATTGGGATTTACCGCCACCGCTTTAATTCCAGGCATTTCTGCTGCTGGAGCCACCCCAGAGACTCGACAATATACAGCCGTGGCGGATGCGGAGTTTCTCTACAATGGCCCCCAACCCCAAGCTCATTATCCCTTACCTCCCTTAGAGAAGGGAGCCTCTCCGGTCTTAATCTCTCGTGCTGTTCTGGAAGCGTTGGACTGTCCTTTATATGTGTTTAATGGGGGATTATCGGTTTCCCCTTCGGTTCCCACTGTGAATTTAGGGGGCGTTCGGGCCCAGTGTTTAACATCGGGTGCTGCGATGACCTTAGAAACGGTCAAACATCTGTTAGAGCAAGGATTAATCTGGGGAGAACGATTAGCAAAACAAGCTGAAAATAGTTATGTGATTTTATCGGAGTGTGTTGTGGGGGGAACCACAACCGCTTTAGCGATATTGCTAGGGTTGGGCTTTCCGGCTATGGGAAAAGTCAATAGTAGCCATCCCCAATGTAATCATCAGCAAAAATTAGCGATCGCCACAACAGGTTTAGAGCAAGCGGGGTTTTGGCCCTTATCACAGACTGGATTTCAGGGTATTGATCCCTTAAAGTTGGTAGCGGCGGTGGGTGATCCGATGCAAATTGTGGTGGCGGGAATGGCGATTTCTGCCAGTCGCAGCGTTGGGGTATTACTGGCGGGGGGAACCCAAATGTTAGCTGTATATGCTTTAGTGGAGGCGATCGCAATAGCCTTAGATCTGCGGTGGGAGAAATCGCAAATTGTGGTGGGAACAACTCGTTGGGTAGCGGAGGATGAAACGGGAGATACGGTTGGGTTAGCAGAAGCGGTGGGAAGGGTTCCCCTGTTAGCCACCCAACTGAATTTTTGGGGTTCCCGTTATCCTCAACTCCAAGCCTACGAACAAGGGTATGTGAAGGAAGGGGTCGGAGCCGGGGGGGCTGCTATTGCGGCTCATTTGGCTCTCGGTTGGGATAACTCCCAATTGCTACAAGCCGTTGAGGGTATTTGCGATCGCATGATTTCTCTGTCTTAATGTCAAATTCGATAATTTTCTGCTATAATACCAATTGGCACAAAAAACGCGGACATGGCGGAATTGGTAGACGCGCTAGATTTAGGTTCTAGTACCGTAATGGTGTGAAGGTTCAAGTCCTTTTGTCCGCATTTCTTGATTGGTTCGTAGGGTGAGCAAGGACTCACCCTCTGATGAATTTAACCTCTCATTTTTTTCGACCAAACGCGAGTCGTTAAACCCCAAACATAAATGAAACCTTCGGCTGCTTTGTGATCAAAAACATCCTCAGAACTACAGGAAGCGGGATTATTTGATTGTCAATTTAAACAATATGGTTGGGAAGATTTAGAACTAGGGGTTAGGTTAAAAAAATTAGGCTTAAAATTAATAAAATTCCCTGATGCTGTCGGATATCATTGGCATCCAGCTTTTAGTTTAGAGCAATTACCAAAATTAATAGATTGAGAAATTCAACGGGGAAAAATGGGGTTTTATTTTATAAAAAACATCTTTTGCTGCTGATCAGGAGTTGAAATAAAACTCCAGGTTATCCACCACACAATTTGCTAAACTTGGGGTGTAAATACCAATTTATATAAAAGAGTAGTTCTAAAATCAATCAAAGATTACTATTGTATTATATCCCTTGATTTAGACAAAAAAGACATGAGTAAATACCTTAATAAAATTTTGAGTTTGCAAGGCGTGATTTTCAGTGGAATTACTCTCATTACTTTGTTCAGTATTCGTCAGATTGGAGGGTTACAACCATTAGAATTAAAAGCTTATGATCTAATGATGCGATCGCGTTCTGACCCTGGAGTTGATTCACGGTTACTGATTGTTGAAATTACAGAAACCGATATTCAAATGATTAAACAATGGCCGATTCCTGATGGAATTTTAGCCCAAGTTTTAGCAAAATTACAACAACATAAACCCCGCGCCATTGGCATTGATATCTATCGAGATATTGCTGTCCCTCCGGGTCATTCCGAATTGGTTCAAAAACTGCAAAAACCGAATATTATTGGTGTTACTTTTATGGGGAATCAATGGGTTTCTTCAATTTCCCCACCCCCAACCCTTCCTGATGAACAAGTGGGGTTTCTAAATATTCCAATTGATCCCGATGGAGTCGTGCGTCGTCAATTAATATTCGCCAAGGATAAAAAAACTATATTAACGGCTTTTTCTCTGCAATTAGCTTTACTTTATCTCAAAGGTGAGGGAATTTTTCCAAAACTTAATCCTAAAGGTCAATATCAATTAGGAACTGTTGTTTTTGATAAATTGCAATCTAACTCAGGAGGATATCAAAACATTGATGCAAAAGGCTATAAATTCTTGCTCAATTATCGAACGCCTAAAAAAATTGCACAGACTGTGACATTAATGCAGGTTTTAAAGGGCAATTATAAACCTGAATGGGTTCAGGATAAAATTGTTTTAATCGGAACGAATTCCTATAGTGTGAAAGACAGCTTTTTAACTCCCTATCACAACAGAAATATTCAATTTCAGGAAATGCCTGGAGTGGTGGTTCATGGTCAGATGGTCAGTCATATTCTGAGTGCTGTTTTAGATGGAAAACCTCTGTTTAGATTTTGGTCAGAACCTGGGGAATGGTTATGGATAATCATCTGGGGAATTTTAGGAAGTTATTGGGGATTGAAAATTAAGCATCCATTAATTTTAATTGCAGGTAATTTTATGGGATTCATCATTTTATTTGGAGTCAGTTATGAGTTATTTTTACAACTTTTTTGGATACCTGTTGCTGCTCCGGGTTTAGCCTTTATTTTAACTTTTAGCGTCACAGTTATTTATCAAGATTGGGAATTTCAACAGCAGCAAAAAATCGTTATGAAGCTATTAGGGCAACAAACTTCATTAGAAATTGCTAATGCCTTATGGAATGAGCGATCGCATTTAATTAATTTAGGGTTTTTACCGCCCCAAACTTTAACAGCAACTATTCTATTTACAGATTTAAAAAATTTTAGTACCATTGCAGAAAAACACTCCTCAGAAGCCTTAATGAATTGGTTAAATCAATATCTGAGTTTGATGACAGATATTGTCTTAAATCATCAGGGAATTGTGAGTAAATTTACTGGGGATGGATTAATGGCTGTATTTGGAGTTCCTGTCCCTCGAACCCATTTAAAAGATATTGCTAAAGATGCGGAAAATGCTGTTGATTGTGCTTTAGAAATGGGTCAATGTTTATCCGAATTAAACCAAAAATGGCAACAACAAAAATTACCTGTGGTGGGAATGCGAATCGGGATTTATACTGGGACTGTCACCGTCGGCAGTTTAGGGGGAAAAAATCGCTTAGAATATGGGGTAATTGGGGATAGTGTTAATATTGCTTCCCGTTTAGAAAGTTGTGAGAAAGACCGTCATGTTGGAGAATGCCGAATTTTGACGACAAAAGAAACGTTAATTTACTTACCGAAAAAATACAATGTAGAATCTTGGGGAGAGTTAACTTTGAAGGGAAAGGAAAAACCTGTTGAAGTTTATCAAGTGTTAGGGCTAAAATAAAATTGTTTTTCAGATAAAAATCAAAATTTTCTTGGAGAGAAGGTGCAATGGTAAAATTATTATTCTCGATTCCATTAAGTTTAAAAATTTTAATATTAAGTTTAGGGTTCTGGGTGATTCCTGTTCCCATAAACGCTGAACAAACTCCTGTAGTTCCCTATGATACAGAAGGCGGTACAGAAGACACAAAACCGGGCGGAACACGATTAATTCCCGATTACCACAAAAAGCCTGGTTTGAGACGAGATACACAACCCGGCAGAACACGAGATCAATGTTTGACTTCAGAGAATCTTAAACCTCTAACTGCTTTAGTTCCCAAAAGTGACAAACAATTAGAATTAACAATTTCACCCCATCCGAGTTTATTAATTTATTTCCCTCCCAGCCAAGCTCAAACGGCTGATTTTGTTATTTATAATAATAACACAAATCAACTCGTTTATAAAAGTACCTTTGATCTGCAAAAAAACGGAGGAATTTTAAGGATTACCTTGCCTCCCAATAGTCCTGAATTACAAACAGAAATCCCCTATCGTTGGACAGTTCAACTCAATTGTCCGGGTTCTAATCCTCCCTTTATTCAAGGATTGATTCAACGCAATATTCCCACACCTGAACTCACCCAAGAGTTAGCAAAAAATCCAACAAATCAGCATTGGTTAATTTATGCTAAAGCCGGAATTTGGCATGATGCGATCGCCAATTTAGCAGAACAACTTCGCCAAAATCCTAATGATCAACAATTAAAAGAAAATTGGCAAAAACTCCTGAATGAAGTGGAATTAAATTTGATCGTCACTGAACCCTTGATTTAACTAAAAATCAATACTATGAAACTGCAACATTTAGGATTAACAACCTTATTCACCTTATTAACTACCCTAACCCTAACAGAACATCCCAGCCTGTTTTTCTGGGAATCATTACAAATAGGGAATGGGGTATTTGCCCAAACCGTTACAGAACAAAAAGCAGAAGCAGACCGATTATTAGATCAAGGAGTACAACAATTTGAAAGCAGCCAACATCAAGCCGCAATTCAGTCATGGGAAATGGCATTAAAAATTTATCATGAAATTGGCGATCGCAAGGGAGAAGGGAATACTCTCAACAGTTTTGGCATTGCTTACAATCGTTTAGGACAGTATCAAAAAGCGATTGAGGTCTATCAACAGTCTTTAACCATTAGACGTGAAATTGGCGATCACAACGGAGAATGGAGTTCTCTCATGGGTTTGGGGAATACTTACCTTAACTTAGGACAGTATCAAAAAGCCATTGATTTCTCTCGACAATCTTTAACGATTTCACGTGAAATCGGCAACCGCTTTGGAGAAGGGAATGCTCAGGTCAATTTGGGCATTGCTTACTGGTACTTAGGACAGTATCAAAAAGCCATTGAGTTCTATCAACAATCTTTAACGATTTCACGTGAAATAGGTGATCGTGATGGAGAAGGGCGTGATCTCAACAATTTGGGTGCAGCTTACAATAGTTTAGGACAGTATCAAAAAGCCATTGAGTTCTATCAACAATCTTTAACTATTAAACGTGAAATCGGCAACCGCTTTGGAGAAGGGCGTACTCTCCATAATTTGGGTGCAGCTTACGATAGTTTAGGACAGTATCAAAAAGCCATTGAGTTCTATCAAAAGTCTTTAGCTATTACCCGTGAAATTGGCGATCGCAATGGAGAAGGATATTCTCTCAACAGTTTAGGCTGGACTTTGTTTAAATTGGGTAATCTTCCTGAAGCAGAAAAACATCTATTCGCGAGTCTTGAAGTTAAAGAATCTCTGCGACAAAATATTAAAGATGATATTAATAAAGTGTCTTTATCCGAAACTCAACGTAGTACCTACAATACACTTCAACAAGTTTTAATTGCTCAAAATAAAATTAATCAAGCTTTAGAAGTTTCTGAACGGGGGCGGGGGAGAGCTTTAGCGGAGTTATTAGCCAAACGAATTACTCCTGATTCCAGCCAGTTTTCTCCGGTAGTTTCTTTAGCACAACTTCAAAAAATTGCTAAACAAGAAAAGGCAACAATCGTTGAATATTCTTGGGTAGGGGATACATTTTCTATAGAGGGTAAACAACAAACCCAAGAATCAGAGTTATATATTTGGGTGATTAAACCAACGGGAGAAATAGAATTTAGACGCTCTGATCTTAAACCGCTATGGCAACAACAAAACACCTCTTTAGGTCGTCTCATTTTTGCAGCCCGTTGTTTTAATAATGATGCCTGTAAAAGTGACTTTACTCTGGCTTCTGCCAGAGGGGAATTAACTCGATCCCAGACCCGCAGTAGTGGTTTATTTAATGCCGATGCTGCTGCTCTATTACAAGCTACTCAAAATATACCGATTTCCTCTTCTTCTCAACAAAAAGAATTTCAACAACTTTATCAACTTTTAATTCAACCCATTGGAGATTTATTACCCACAAATCCCGATGAACGAGTTATTTTTATTCCTACCGATGATTTATTTTATCTGCCCTTTGCTGCCCTACAAGATGAAACTGGAAAATATTTAATCGAAAAACATACTATTGTTGTCTCCCCTTCTATTGCAGTTTTAGAGTCTACCCATCAAAAACGGCAAAATTTATCAAATTCAGCCTCAGATATTCTAATTATTGGCAATCCCCAAATGCCTAAAATTGCACCGAGTCCAGGGGAAGAACCTATAGCTTTAAAACCCTTACCTTTTGCAGAAAAAGAGGCAATTTATATTGGAGAATTATTGAAAATACAACCCTTAATTGGGGCAAATGCAACGGAATCAACGGTATTAAATCGCATGGCAAATGCTCGAATTGTTCATTTTGCCACTCATGGAATATTTGATAACCAAAATCCCTTAAATAGTGGAATAGCCTTAACTCCTTCCGGTTCAGAAGATGGATTATTAACGGCGGATCAAATCTTTGGGTTAAAATTAAATGCAGAATTAGTAGTATTAAGTGCCTGTGATACAGGGTTAGGAGAAATTACTGGAGATGGAGTGATTGGTTTATCTCGTTCGTTTTTGAGTGCGGGAGTTCCCAGTTTAGTTGTGTCGTTGTGGTCAGTGGATGATCAAGCTACAGGGGAATTAATGACAGAATTCTATCGAAATCTACAAACCACAAAAGACAAAGCCCAAGCGTTAAGACAGGCAATGTTAACCGTTAAAAAGACTAATCCGAATCCCTATTATTGGTCAGCGTTTACGTTAATGGGTGAGGCGTTGTAGGGGTTGGAATTCATTGTATAGCAGAAATAGGAAATAGGGTAAAAACGTTTGATTGTCTAGGTTTCCTATTTTCTGTTATTATTGTATAATTATATTAACTCCGCAATATTGATTGCATTTGTTTCCCTCCTTAGAGATCCCTATAAAAACAAAAAATCTATGCGTAAACAAACCATTCAATATACATCACCGTTAGATGCCTTAGTTGCTGTTGCTAAACGACTCAGCTTATACGAAAACCAGCAAAAAATTGACTCAGAGGAATTCTTTAACCAATATAATCGCGGTTTTTTATCCGATGATATCCTATTTATAGAATGGGCTAATGATTATCGTCATTACCTTGCTTTACATCAGGAACTCGCCCAAAGACTTAATGATGTTACCTAATATTTTATCGGATTACCTAGTTCAGATTGAGCAAGCTAAGTAGGTAGGCAGGAAGAAACGAAAGTATGTAAAGATAAATGAAGAGAGAGAAGAAATCTACCGAGGTCATGAAAATATGGGTGCTCGTTTAAGGGTATTTCTAACTCGTGAGCAAGACAAAACCCTGTTCAAGCTCAGAACAGCAGATGTGCCACAGAAAGTTAAAGACCGAGCCGAAGTGATTCGATTAAACTCACAAGGTTGGTACGTGGAAAAAATAGCAGCTTATTTTAATTGGACAGCACAGACAGTTAGAGAAGTGTTGCACAAATGGGAAAAGTTAGGACTAGAAGGGTTATGGGAAAAACCCGGTCGCGGGGGAAAAGCCAAGTGGAAAGAAGAGGACTTAGTATTTTTAGAAGAATGTCTCAGAAGAGAACCCCGGACATACAACTCTGAGCAATTAGCCCAAAAATTAGAACAAGAACGGTCAGTTAAATTGAGTCCCGATAGATTAAGACGGGTGCTCAAAAAAAGGGGGTGAATTGGAAGCGAGCCAGAAACAGCCACAAAGGAAAGCAAGACCCGATAGTCCGCGCGCAGAAACAGGCGGATTTAGAAATGTTGGAATTATCAGCCGCCACCGGAGAAATTGACTTAAAGTATTTAGATGAATCGGGTTTTTGTCTGTGGAGTGAACCGGGGTATACCTATTATTTTAGAGGGGAACAAAAACGTTTAGAACAAACTCGTCGTCGGGGTCGAAGATTAAGCATTATTGGGTTTTTGCAACAGCAAATCAGTTTTGTTTACGGCTTGGTGATTGGAGGTGTCAATCGCCAGTGTTATATCCAAATGATGGAACAAGAAGCAGCAGAGGCTGAAAAAGCCGGACGGATGAGAGTCATTGTCCAAGATAATAGCCCCATACATCAATGCCATGAAGTCAAAAAACTCTGGCCAAAATGGGAAAGTATGGGTTTGTATATTTTCTATTTGCCTAAATATTGTTCGGAAATGAATCCGATTGAATTAGAGTGGCAACATCTCAAAAAAGATGAACTATCAGGACAAACATTTGAGGATGAATTAGACCTGGCCTATGCGGTAATGAATGGTATTCAAGCTAGGGGAGAAAGAGGAAACTACAGCACACAACGGATGAAATTTCACTCGCAGCAACAACCCAGTTAACTTTTCGTTACATACTTGTCGATTTTCTCGCCTACCTACTTATTCTATACAGTAGCAATATTTATGTTGAGCGTTATGAAGAAGAAATTTTAACTCCAAAACGGGCTAATCTAAGAATTAGATTGCGTTTCAATCAGACTCACCTACTAGAAATTAATGAAGCAATCATCGTTGCAGATAATCAATTAGATTTCCTCGATTACCGTTACCATTTTCAAGATGAAAATAATTGCCTAATTTTTCGCTATGACAGTACGCCTCATTTTCCCAATCTCCCAAACTTTCCCCATCATAAGCACTTGCCAAATGATGTGATTGCTTCTGAAAAGCCTGAAATCACTCAAGTGTTAAAAGAAGCAACTCAGATATTAGCATCAAATTGAATCAATCTAGCTACGTCTATTTAGATTTACTAAAGATTTTAAAACAATCTAAACTCCTCCAAATCGTTCAATAGGCCAAAACCGGAATACAGCCCGCCCAATAATATTTTCTTTGGGAAGAAAACCCCAAACATGGGAATCATTACTATCATTGCGATTATCTCCCATAACAAAATAGGAATTTTCGGGAACTTTCACGGGGGGTAATTGATAATGGGGTTCTTCCGCAATATATCGTTCAAATTGGGGCTGATTATCAATATAAACCCGACCATTTTTAACTTCTACAATTTCACCCGGTTTACCAATAATCCGTTTAATAAACGCTTGATCGGCTGCATAGCCAATCTCTTGTAATTGGGTGGGAGGATTAAACACAATAATATCGCCAAATTGAGGAGAATCTAAATAATAGGAGACTTTTTCAATCACTAAGCGATCGCCAATTTCTAAAGTCGGAAACATGGAGTCTGAAGGAATAAACCGAGGTTCAGCAATAAAGGTTCTAATCAATAGGGATAATCCTAATGCGATCGCTAAAATTAGAATATTCTCTTTAATTTTATCCAAATTACTTTTTTCTTTCTGATTTTGGGGTTTTGAAGTTTGACTTGCGGTTTTTTCTTCAGATTTCATGGTTTCTTCCCAGAATATCATCATCTCTTCAAATAAATTAAGAATTAAGAACCTCTGTTCAATAGCGATTCTTAATTCTCAATCTTAATCCCTTGAACTTCAAGGGTAAAGGTTTAATTTTCCGTTGAGGATTTACGAGGGTGAAAACGGATTCCTAAAAAGACATCATAGAGAAAACTCCAAAAGTCTTTTTTCCCTTCTAGGATTCCTAAAGTTTGGGGGGAACCTTTTTCATCTAGTAGGGGTTTCATAAATTCATAAGTTGGCTTGTAATAATACCAAGGAATAGAGGGCCATAAATGATGAATTAAATGGTAATTTTGCCCCAAGATTAACAGATTTAAAATCGGACTTGGATACACCCTAGCGTTTTTCCAACGATTGCGTTCTTGAAAAGGGCGATGGGGTAAATAGTCAAAGAATAAACCCAAGGCTATCCCGACGACTAAAGCCGGACAAAACCAGAAGTTTAGAATATAGTCAAGAAACCCATAATGAATCGAGATGCTAACAATCGTCACCACAAATAAGCGGCTCAAAAACCACTCCAGAAGTTCATACTTTTTCCAGAGTTTACGTTTGAAGAAAAACACTTCATGGTAAAAGAACCGCGCCGCGATTAACCACAGAGGCCCACCTGTGGAAACAAAATGATCGGGATCATTGTCTGGATCATTAACATGACAGTGATGTTGGATATGCACCCGTGTAAACACGGGAAAAGCGAACCCTAACATTAAAGCACTACCATGTCCTAATACCGCGTTGAGAATGCGGTTTTTGTGGGCAGAATTATGGGATGCGTCATGAATCACTGTCCCGGAAAGGTGCAGCGCCAAAACATTAATCAAAAAACAACACCAGTCTGGCCAACCCCAACGCCAGTATCCCAACGTGGAATAGATCACCAGGGCTACTGCGACGAAAAACATCAGTAGCGTAGTGTTAAAACCACCCTCTGGGGTGAGGTATTCTTTGGGGACTGTCAGTGGCTTGCTTGCCTCCGACATTACGGTTTGCACTCCTTGAAGTTTCACACCTGAGTATTTTATGAGAAAAGTAACAGATTGTAAAGATTTATGAAAGAGCTAAACAGGAACGTAACAGCTTAAAATACCACGATTTTATCCCCAGGAGGAAATATTTATGTCTCGTTCACTATTTCGCCCATCCTTACTCGGACTCGTAAGTTTATCCATTACCCTATCACTAATGGGTTATCCAACTGAAGTTAAGGCTCAACCCACCTCGAATAATTCTCGCTCTCAGTGGCTAAGTTTACCGAGTTTAAGGGATTTACTGCAACTCCGCCGCAACACCGAGAACTCTCAACAACCCATTCAGGTTTCCCCCCCCAATTCGACACAAACTCCTGCACCTCAAACCCTTCCCCCCGCCACAAACCCTCCCATTCCTCAAGTAGAAGTCGAAACCGGGGAAACAGAGATGGCGCGATTTAGATGTGAAGTCATTGGCGGTCAATATACCGTCATGTATTATCCGGTGAGTCAACCCAATCAAGGCTATGCTTGGGCCGTTCCCAGTAATATGGGAGGAGGATGGACACCCGAACGCCGTTGCTCCGAAATTAGTCGCCGTTTAGAGTCCTATCGTCCCGATGGGTTATCTGAACTGAGTACAGCGATTGAAAACGGTTATAATACATTGTGCGCCACAACCGAAGATGTTCCTCAATGTCGGATTGTGTTAACGGTTCCTCCTGGGGAAGATCCCTTATTTGTGCGCGATCGCATTTTCCAAAACTTGGTTATTGCGGATAGTGGTCAAAGCACCCAAGGCATTTATACCCTCGTCGATGAAAAAAGCACGGGAGACATCATTCGAGGGGTTTTAGGCAGTTCTCGAAATCGTCAAGGAATTCCCCTGCGTCAATTCCTCGATCCCACCGATGGGGGCACTGGATCACGTTTGAACCCCCGTTATTTTCCAAAGTAGGCAATAAAACCCAAAACCCATTCGTAATTCGTAATTCGTAATTCGTAATTACCTCCCAAACACCCAATTCTGAATTCTTTATCGTTATGTGTCCCTGACATGGTTAAATTTTCTTTATGCTTTGTAGAGATATTCCAGAGAATGTCTCTACAAATAATTCCCTAGAAGTTTATTGAGTCATGCAACCGCAAAATCTACTGCACCGAACCAAAATAGTCGCTACAATTGGCCCTGCTACACAGAAGCCTGAAGTTCTGCGCGCGTTGATTGAAGCGGGTGCAACGACTCTACGGTTGAATTTTTCCCATAATACCCATGAGGATCATCAACGCAGTATTCGCATGATCCGGCAAACGGCCTTTGAACTCAATCAACCCGTCGGAATTTTACAAGACCTGCAAGGGCCTAAAATTCGATTGGGTAAATTTGAGAAGGGTTCAATTGTTCTCAACCGAGATGATTTGTTTATTCTCACCAGCGAGGATGTCGTCGGAACTCAGGAAATCTCCTCCGTAACTTATCAACCTTTAGCCGATGAAGTTCCAGAAGGGGCAATTATTCTCCTCGATGACGGTAAAGTTGAGATGTTCGTGGAGAAAGTTGAACCAGCAAAGGGACGCTTATATTGTCGTGTGGTCGTTGGTGGAACCCTTTCTAATAGTAAAGGGGTGAATTTTCCAGGGGTTTATCTGTCGATTAAAGCGTTGACAGAAAAAGACCGAAAAGACTTAATGTTTGGTTTAGATCAAGGAGTTGATTGGGTCGCTTTAAGTTTCGTCAGAAATCCCCAGGATGTTTTAGAAATTAAAGAATTAATCGCCAGCGCCGGAAAAGATGTTCCGGTGATTGCCAAAATTGAAAAACATGAAGCCATTGAACAAATGGAAGAAATTCTGGCTTTGTGTAATGGCGTCATGGTAGCACGAGGAGATTTAGGAGTAGAACTTCCGGCTGAAGATGTGCCGATATTACAAAAACGGTTAATTCTCACCGCTAACCGCATGGGAATTCCGGTGATTACTGCTACTCAGATGTTAGATAGCATGGTGAATAATCCTCGACCCACCCGTGCGGAAATTTCCGATGTGGCGAATGCGATTTTGGATGGTACTGATGCGGTGATGCTTTCTAATGAAACAGCTGTTGGCAAATATCCTGTAGAAGCAGTGGCGACCATGGCACGAATTGCGGCGCGAATTGAACAAGATGGCGTGACTCGCAATATTTCTAAAGTCGAAGATACCGGACGTTCTATTCCTAATGCTATTAGTCAGGCGGTGGGGCAAATTTCCCATCAGTTGAATGCCGCAGCTATTATGACCTTAACTAAAACCGGGTCTACAGCGCGTAACGTCTCTAAATTTCGACCCCAAACCCAGATTTTAGCGATTACCCCTCATGTGGAAGTCGCCCGACAGTTAAGTTTAGTCTGGGGGGTGAAACCGCTATTAGTCTTAGATTTACCTTCGGCTGACCAAACCTTCCAAGCGGCAGTGACAGTGGCTAGAGAAAAAAATCTGCTTGCGGATGGGGATTTAGTCGTGACAACGGCCGGAACCTTACAAGGGGTAGCGGGATCTACGGATTTAATTAAGGTGGAAGTGGTCACGGCTGCTTTAGGGAAAGGAACCGCCGTTGGTCAAGGTTGTGTAACCGGACGAGCGCGGGTTGCCCGCAGTGCCGGAGAATTGGGCGATTTTAATGTGGGAGACATTTTAGTCACACCCCAAACCAGTGCTGATTTTGTGGATGCGATGCGAAAGGCGGTGGGTGTGGTTACAGAAGCGGATAGTTTAACCAGCCATGCGGCGATCATTGGTTTACGGTTAGGGGTTCCTGTGATTGTGGGGGTGAAGAATGCTACTCGCATGATTCGAGATGGGGTTATTTTGACCTTAGATATGGAGCGCGGTATCGTGTATTCGGGTGCTACCAGTGGTTCCCTTCCCGATAACCTGTAATTTCGGCTTTGGAGAGAGAGTGGCTGCCATTGTCTTTCCAGTTGTCCTGAAAAAAGTTGACATTTGAGATGAACTTTTGCTAAGATTCAATATTGTGCTGATATCAATTCAGTGCTGCTTTAGCTCAGTTGGTAGAGCGGTTCACTCGTAATGAACAGGTCGTCGGTTCAAGTCCGATAAGCAGCTTTCAAATTTATTAAGGAGCAAAGCGTTAGCTGATCGTGCTTTTACCAACTCCCTGTTCATTAAAAGTGAATCGCTCTACTAACTGAGTTACTCAACTTTCACTCAATCTAACTCTACCCTCCGAATAAAATGAGCCAATCACCCTACTCCCCATTATAGAAATTACAGCGCTCGCTATCCCCCTGAACAAGATTTTAAGATCCAACCGATCACAATTCCTAACCCCCCAAAACGAACGGCTTGCCAAAAAGGTTCCTTGAAACTTCCCCAAGTGACCAAACGACTTTCTAAATTAAATTCTAAAGTTTCTAACTGGGTTTTTAACTGTTTTAATTCGTCTTTCAATTGTTGCGACTTGGTTTGACGAATTTGAGGAATCACTTCATCAATGCGGTTCTTCAATTCAAGTTGACGTTGTTGATCTTGTTGAATTTGGGTTAATCGTGCTTTAAGATCTATCAGAGATTGTTCAACCTCTGCTAAGCCCTGTTCAATGTCTTGATTCCCATCCTCAGTCAAATTATTCGGTGAGGGTGGTTGAGATGATGATTGACTTGGCATAATAATACAAGACCGAATTCACCCCGCCATTAAAATTATCCTTATGACTAACCTCCACTCCAAAACTCCCGACCTTTCAGACCATCAGATGAGTCCCCGCACAGCTAGTCTCAGCGAGTATAGCACATTAGAACTCGCTCAAGCTTTGGCAGAACGATTAGCCATCCCCGAGCGAGACTGGCACCGCCTCAAGTCAAATTGCAATGCTCGCGCTGGGGAACATTTAGCCGCCGCCTTAGTCTTTTTACTCAAAAATCAGCCACAAGAAGTGATCCCTCGGTTAAATCAAGCGGTTGGCTGGCTAGAACGAAGGATTACAGCCCCTCCTTGTCCCACCCATGGAACAACTTCCAAAAAACGGTCGTAAGCCTCACCAACTTCCTCTAAGATTCGGCATAAAAACACAAAGACAATTAAAATCAAGGTGAGATCTAAACTTGCTATGAACAAGGTTTTTGTGACTGATTTTAAGGTCTAAAAACGATTACCAATCCTGTTGTTCATAAGGTGTTACCATTTTCTTGCATAACGTGAGTTCGGTTCCCGTTCGATTCCATTGCACACGATCAAAAATTTGATAAAGAATATACAACCCTCGTCCACATTCGTGTTCGTCATGGGGTAAATCAGAATCTTGGATTTCGGGTTTATAATCAACCTCGTCCTGTAATTGACATTTACAAGGCGGTTTAAAACCACAACCCTGATCTGATATAATCCACCAGCAATGATCTTGAATTAGACTAAAGCGGACGACGACTGTTTTACTGGGGTCTAGCTTGTTGCCATGCTTGGCAGCATTCACAAGTGCTTCTTGTAGTCCCAGGCGAATTTCGGCTTGCAACAGGTCTGGAATGTCAGCCAGAAGCAAGTCCAAGATTGGACAGAGATACAAGGTAGAAGCAAAGCTAATAGTGACCCAGTTTCGTTTAACCGGACGCGATGTTAAAGCAATCACACGGAAAACTCCCTGGCAACGTGGTGGATAAACCTCACACCCTGCATAGTTGTAAATTCTCTCCTGCTATGGAATTTAATCTGAGTGGGTGAGCGTGAGTACCCGTTCATTCATTAGATTACCAAAAGAATAAGAAAAAACACAATTAATTTTGAAAAATAGTGTATATTTTTGTATTATAAATGAATTACAAACAAGCTCAACCCTAGAGAAATCAAAGGATTTTGAAGAAAACAAGCCAAGAGAGGACTTAGATTGCAGTGTTGATGAGAATGACAAAATAAGCTGTTAAGCATCTAAATAGGGTATAATGAAAAACCAAGTTTAGAAAAATCAATCAAAAGATGCCTGCTAAAAATCATTTAAATGAAAAGCAAGTAGAGAAACTACAGAAAAGATTGAAAGAGGAAGAAAATGGACAAATCCGAGAAAGAATCTTGATTTTATTATTGCTAAATGATGGTAAAAAGCAAAGTGAAATTGCCAAGTTTTTGGGCTGCTCATTAAACAAAGTATGTTATTGGTGTGTACATGGAGACCCTGACAAATTAGAAAGCCTAAAAGATGAAAGAATGAAAGGAAATTATAGAAAAGCCACAGACAAATATATAGAGATATTATTAGAAACAGTAGAAAAAGAACCGGAAGAATTAGGATATGAATTTGGGAGATGGACAGGAGAAAGATTGGCAACTTATTTAGAACAAATCACAGGAATCAAATTAAGTAGTTCACAAGTGAGAAAGATATTAAAGGAAAAAAAGTATGTTTATTTGTGGGCAAAGTATAGCTTAGAAGAGAAAAGAGATCCAGAAAAAAGAAAATTATTTAAAGATAAAATAGAAGAATATTTGAAAATAGCAAAAGAAAGTCCAGAACAATTACAGGTATGGTTTTGGGATGAAAGTGGATTTAATTTAAGAGTGATAAAAAGAAAGAATTGGTGTAAAAAAGGGAAGAGGAAACAGATTAGAGGAGACAGGAGGAAAGGAAGAGTTAATGTGATGGGAGGATTGAGGTACTCGGATAAAAAAAGATTTGTAGAATTTCTGGATAAAGGAAATGCAGATAATTTTTATCAAGTGTTAAAAAGTTTTTATCAAGAGCTAATTTATGAATGGGTATTAGCGGGAAATCAAGCAGAAGAATTTGTAGAAAAAGGAGCTAAGATCCTGATTATTCTTGACAATGCAAGTTTTCACAAAAAAGAAGAGTACCTAGAAAAAATTAAAGCAGAAATGCCGAATGTCTATTTAGAATTTCTTCCAGCATATAGTCCAGATTATAATTTAATTGAATTAGTCTGGCATTCAGCTAAAGAATATATAGCTCATCGACTCTTTAAATCAGTTGATGAGCTAGAGTGTTTATTACATCAGCTTTTAAATGAAGGACAGTTATCTATTAAATGGGGACGTAAACTTAAAAACAAAGGTAATGCTATAATCACAGTTTAAATACACAACAGCTTAACTCTTCTGTGTTTATCTAAGGAATAAAAATTAGTAGCTATTGATACAGAAGACTAAAGAGTCAATTCTGCTTCTCTGGTTTTTGTTAATATTATTAATGTAACTTAATATTTCTTGATAAAGCAACATGATCACAACCCCAACACTCCCCTCTGACGTGATCCCCGGACAATATTGGCAATGGCGGGATCAATTGATTTACTATGTGCGTGTGGGTGAACGCCACCCCCAATGTCCCTCCCTGCTTCTGGTTCATGGGTTTGGGGCATCTACGGATCACTGGCGTAAAAATATACAAGGGTTACAATCGGATTTTGAAGTCTGGGCCATTGATTTATTAGGGTTTGGTCGGTCTGGAAAACCCCAGGTCGAATATAGTGGTCAACTGTGGCGAGATCAGCTTCAGGACTTTATTACAGAGGTGATCGGTCAGCCTGTAATTTTAGCCGGAAATTCCCTAGGGGGGTATGCGTCCCTTTGTGTTGCCTCCCAATGTCCATCAACGGCCAAAGGTGTTATTTTACTCAACAGTGCGGGGCCTTTTACGGAAACTGATCCCCGTCCTGAACCCCCTCTATGGAAAAAAGTGGTTTCTCAAACGATGCGATCGCTATTTCGTCAAGATTGGGTGAGTTTTTTAATTTTCCAATGGACAAGACGCCGTTCTATAATTCGCAAAACCCTATTGAAAGTTTATCTTGATCCCAATGCGGTTACCGATCAATTAGTAGAAGAAATTTATCGTCCCTCCTGTGATCCCGGTGCGGCGCAGGTGTTTGCATCGGTGTTCAAAAGTCCTCAAGGGGAAAAAGTGGATGTATTGTTACATCAGTTAAGCTGTCCTCTATTGTTAATTTGGGGAGAAGGTGATCCCTGGATGAACTGTCGAGAACGTAGCCACAAGTTTCATCAATATTATCCCCAATTACAGGAATATTTTCTCCAGGCGGGTCATTGTCCCCATGATGAAGTTCCTGAACAAGTGAATGATTTGATTCGGTCTTGGGTGTTAAGTAGGCAGGTATAATTAAATGTCTGATCAGAGGCATAGCCTCTGATTTTAGGTGGCTCTGCCACCCGAATATTATTTCTAGGTAGAACTTAGAAACCAGAAAATACTAATCCCAGAGAGATCGCACTTCTTCAAAAACCTCTACCCTACTTCATGGGATGAAAAGCAGACTTACACCCATCTAAGTATTAATGTCAATCACAATTTCAACCAGACGAATCGCACAACGCTGCCGATATATACCTATAACCTCACTGTTATTCATTAGCCCAGCTTATAGCATTCATCACTAAATACTAAGTGAAAAGACTTTACAAACCGTTACAAAAGCCCTAAAGTAAAGTACATACATACAAAACGTACCTCGAAAACTTAATCGCAATCATACTTAACATGACAACCACGATTCAACAGCGCGAAAGTGCCTCAATCTGGGATCGGTTCTGTAACTGGGTCACATCCACCAACAACCGGATTTATGTCGGTTGGTTCGGTGTTCTGATGATCCCGACGTTATTAACCGCCACCATCTGCTACATCATCGCCTTCATCGCTGCTCCTCCAGTGGACATCGATGGTATCCGTGAACCCGTCGCTGGTTCACTGTTATACGGAAACAACATCATCTCTGGTGCAGTTGTTCCTTCCTCTAACGCCATCGGCTTACACTTCTATCCCATCTGGGAAGCAGCTTCATTAGATGAATGGCTGTACAACGGTGGCCCTTACCAGTTAGTGATTTTCCACTTCTTCATCGGCATCTTATGCTACATGGGTCGGGAGTGGGAATTATCCTACCGTTTAGGGATGCGTCCTTGGATCTGCGTCGCCTACTCTGCACCTGTTGCAGCAGCAGCCGCCGTATTCCTGATCTATCCCATCGGTCAAGGTTCATTCTCTGACGGGATGCCTTTAGGTATCTCTGGAACCTTCAACTTCATGTTAGTGTTCCAAGCCGAGCATAACATCCTGATGCACCCCTTCCATATGTTAGGAGTTGCCGGGGTGTTCGGTGGAAGCTTATTCTCCGCCATGCACGGTTCTCTGGTTACTTCTTCTCTGGTGCGTGAAACCACCGAAACCGAATCCCAAAACTACGGTTACAAATTCGGTCAAGAAGAAGAAACCTACAACATCGTTGCAGCCCATGGTTACTTTGGACGTTTAATCTTCCAATATGCCAGCTTCAACAACAGCCGTAGCTTACACTTCTTCTTAGGCGCTTGGCCTGTGGTCGGCATTTGGTTCACCGCATTAGGTGTATCCACAATGGCTTTCAACCTGAACGGATTCAACTTCAACCAGTCCATCATCGACTCTACGGGTCGCGTGATCAATACTTGGGCTGATGTGTTAAACCGCGCTAACCTGGGTATGGAAGTGATGCACGAGCGTAACGCTCACAACTTCCCCTTAGACTTAGCTTCGGGTGAATCTGCTCCCGTTGCTCTGGTTGCTCCTTCTATCAATGGTTAATTTTTAACCGAAATCATACAAAAAACGCTCTCCGAAAGGGGGGCGTTTTTTGTTGTTCACGATTACCTTAACAAGTCACACCCTGACACCTGAGAGATTTTGATTAATAGATTTAATCAACTGTCCGCCACAGTTTAATAGTTCCATCGGTACTACCACTAACAATCAAACGTTCAGAAGGGCTGTAAGCAACCGTCTCAACAGAACCTTCATGACCTGTGAGGGTGTGAATGGAGCTTAACAAAGTTCCCACCTGTAAATCTGGGCTAATTTGCCATAGCCTCAACGTTTTATCCTGACTTCCGCTCACTAAAGTTTTGCCTTCTGGAGAAAAAGCGAGGGATTTCACCGCACCGGAATGACCGATCAGAGTTGCTAATTCCTGACCAATTTCCAGCCACCAGAGTTTAATCGTGTGATCTTCACTACCAGTAGCAAGAGTCAAACCATCTGGACTAAAAACCACTGACCAAACGGGAAAGGAATGACCCACCAAAAGAGCATTAGAATGCTGGCCATTTAAACTCCATAATCCCACTGTTCCATCTCCACTTCCACTAGCCAAAAACAAACTATCAGGACTAAAGGCCAATGACCAAATCGGAAAAGAATGAGCTTTGAACGCCGGAAGGATTTGATCACGGGTTAAATCCCAAAACCCAATGATGCCATCAAAACTTCCAGCAGCCAGAAGTTTACCATTAGGACTAAACGCTAAAGAACAGATCGGAACCGATAACCCCAAGTCTAAAACCCGATGTTGACCGGTGATCACATCCCAAAGTTGAATATTTTTGTCACATTCAACGGCCAGTATGGGAGAATTTGGACTGAATACTAACCCATAGCCGGGATATTCTCGTTCTAAGTGATCAGCCAGGATCTTAGGGGTGGAAGAGGTTTCCAGATTGTAAAGTTGCAATGTGGTATCATCACTTCGACTGGCAAGAAATTTGCCATCGCAACTTATGGCAACGACTCTGACGGAATCAGTATGGATGGATCGAGTATCACGACATTCCCAATTCAAAAGTTGAGGCTGTAGCATATTGACTATCATCTGCATTTCTCACTTTTGATCTTAAACCTCAGCCGTTCTATGAAAGCCATCTTGATTTTCAAGTTGTGGATATTAGGCTAAACCTGTGTAAATAGGGATTTTAACAAGCGTCAAATAGGAGTTAATGTCTTGAAACTGACAGATTGGATCGGGTTACTTTGTTTAATCATTGCCCTTATTATTCTGTGGCAGTTTCGACAAATTTTGCTGCTTCTGTTTACTTCTGTTGTCTTCTCGATTGCCATTAATAGTTTAGTGCGTCGGATACAACGGTTTGGCCTGAAACGGGGGGTGGCGGTTCTCTTATCCCTCGCCTTAATTGTGTTCATGGGTGTTGTGTTAATTAGTCTGGTTTTGCCGCCGTTTTTAGACCAGTTTCAAGAATTAATCAAATTGGTTCCTATCGGCTATGATAAGTTGCGAATTTGGGTGAACCAACTAATTGAAAATCCCCCCACTTGGTTGCCTAAACTGGATATTGAACTTCCCAATGTTACCCAACTGGCGCAACAATTTGGGCCTTTAGCTCAAAAATTATTGGGTAATTTCTTTGCGTTTTTTTCTAACTCCATTGCAAATTTTTTACAGTTTTTATTGGTCTTAATCTTTGCTTTGATGCTATTAGCAGATCCCCAGTCTTATCGTCAGGGATTCGTGCGTTTATTTCCTTCTTTTTATCGCCATCGGGCAGATTTCATTTTATCAAAATGTGAAACGACTCTATTACAATGGATGGGGGGTATTGTGATTACCTCTGCTTTTGTTGCGTTTTTGAGTGGTGTCGGTCTGCTGATTTTAGGAATTCCCTTTGTTTTTGCCCATGCTTTGTTAGCCGGAATGTTTAATTTTGTTCCCAATATTGGGCCAACAGCGAGTGTGATTTTTCCGGTTGCTGTTGCTTTATTAGATGCGCCTTGGAAAGCTCTGGTAGTGATTATATTATATGTGATTATTCAAAACTTAGAAAGCTATTGGTTTAGTCCCCTTGTTATGCAAAAACAAGTTGATTTGTTACCTGCAATTACCTTAACGGCTCAAATCTTTTTCGCAACATTTTTCGGGGTTCTCGGCTTAGTTCTGGCGTTACCTTTAACGGTTGTTAGTAAAACTTGGATTGAAGAACTTTTACTCAACGATTTATTTGATAAATGGGGAGCAGAAGAGTAAGCTACAGGGCTGTTAGATCAGGAAACAACCCTGATAGCTAGGGTGGAGTTAATTAAGGTTTCAAAACCACCTTAATACAGTTTTCTTGCTTATCCCGGAAAATTTTATAAGCCTTGGGAGCATCTTCTAAAGGCAGTTTATGAGTGATCACAAAGGAAGGATCAATTTCTCCGTTTTGAATGCGTTCTAATAGGGGATGTAAATATTTATGAACATGGGTTTGACCCGATCGCAATGTTAATCCTTTATTAACAATTGCCCCCATTGGCATCTTATCAATAAATCCCCCATAAACCCCCGGAACAGACACTGTACCCCCCTTCCGACAGGCTACAATTGCTTGTCGCAGCACAAAGGGCCGATCGGTTTCCAAGCGGACGGCCTGTTTCACCGTATCATACAGGGCCATAGCATCGGTTCCGTGGGCTTCCATCCCCACCGCATCAATACAGGCATCTGGCCCCCGTCCTCCCGTCATCTCTTTCAGCGCTTCCCCCGGATCAACTTCTTCATAATTTATAATCTCTGCACCTGCATCTTTCGCCATCTGCAAGCGTTCAGGAAAACGGTCAATGGCGATGACCCGTTCTGCACCCAACATAAAGGCGCTGCGGATGGTAAATTGACCCACCGGGCCACATCCCCAAATAGCGATGATATCCCCCGGTTGAATATTGCAGTTTTCCGCCGCCATGTAACCCGTTGGGAAAATATCAGTTAAAAATAGCACTTGCTCATCAGTTAAACCATCGGGAACTTTCATTGGCCCGACATCCGCAAAGGGAACCCGAACATATTCTGCTTGTCCTCCGGCGTATCCCCCCATCAAATGAGAATAGCCAAATAACCCAGAGGGAGAATGACCATAAAATTTTTCAGCCATCCATTTATTGGGGTTGGAATTATCGCACAGTGACCATAAATCTCGATTACAAAAGAAACAATGACCACAAGAAATCGTAAAGGGAACGACGATGCGATCGCCAATTTTTAAATTTTTGACTTCGGAGCCGAGTTCCACCACTTCCCCCATAAATTCATGGCCGAGAATATCCCCCGATTTCATCGTTGGAATATAGCCATCATAAAGATGTAAATCGGAACCACAAATGGCAGTCGATGTAATTTTCAGAATGGCATCGCGGGGATTTAAAATTTTCGGGTCAGGAACATTGTCAACCCGAACATCATTTGAACTATGCCAACAAACTGCTTTCATCTTAAATTCTCCATGATTTAATTGTTAATGTCAAGTGTTTATTGATCAGTATTTCTTGCAATTTCTCCAGCTTCCATTAACTGTTTAAATCGGTTAAGATCATCCCCAATTTGTTGTTCTGGTTCTTCTCCAAACAGTTTAGCTAAAGTAGTTGTAACCCCACCACCGGGAGGATTATATTCAATCACAACTTTAACTTCTGTTCCTCGGTGTGCGGGTGCAGGTTGAAACCGAACAAACCCTGAATTTCCAATCTCTGCATTTTCTACAGAAGACCAAGCAATTAAATGATTGGGTTCATCTTTAATAATTTCTGCATCCCATTCAACGGTTGTTCCTAACGGCGCTGTTGCCACCCAATGGGAACGATGCTCATCATAAACAATGATAGATTTGATATGTTTCATAAATCTTGGCAAATTGTAAAAATTACGCCAAAATTCATAAAGTTCGTCCACAGAACGATTAATCGTAACCGTTTTTTCTACTCGAATATTTTGGCTTTTATTTAAGCCTAACGCTTCTTGAGCTTGATGAAGGGTGCTTTTATTTTGAGTAGCCTGATACATTAAACCACCCCCTGCAATCGCCATGAGAACGCCTTTTAAGGAGTGTTGTTGAAGCCCCATTAATACTAACGCACCTCCCCCAATTAAAGATCCCCATCGTTCTAAATCACTGGGATTTTCTTCTGAGGGAGGATGATCATATTTTGGAGTTGAAGTTATTTCTTCCATAAAATTTTCCTAGCCCACCTTTTGATTCAGCATAGGAAGAATTCACTTTAATTTACGTCAATCAAAAGGCATAAACAATATTAAATTAAATTAATGATTAATTTATATCTTTTGGTAGAGAGTATATTTCCATTAATTGTATAACCGTTCCAAAGTTAGTGAGGGACGAACAGAAAATGATGACTAACAATGATAACAAACTCTACTCTCGATAAATATTCCTCCGATGTTTACAGTGAAGAACTAACACAGTTAGTATTTTATCATTAACCTCATAACGAACTCGATAGTCACCAACTCTAACCCGGTATTCATTATCAAAGCCTTTGAGCTTTTTAACTCCTATTGGACGAGGTTCTATTGTAAGAGACAAAATTTTTGCAGTAATTCGTTGACGGATATCTTCGGGTAAATTATCTAACTGTTTCTGAACAAGTTTAGGAATGATAACCGTATAACTCATGTTGTTTTTTCAGGGTGAGTTGCAATGTAATCTTGAATGGTTTGATAGTCTCGTCTTTGATAAGCTTGACGCGCCTCTTCAATTTCAGCAATAATTTTGGGGTCTTCTTCTAGTTCTTCTTCTGCTTCAAAAATTTGATCTTCTAAAATTTCTAAAAGCTGACGTTTTTGGGATAAATCTAAGGATTTAATTGCTGTAATTAATGAATCAAAGGAAATATCAACTTGAATCGTTGTTGTCATAATTTTTATCCTACCTATTTCTTGGGTACAAATTAAAACATAAATCCCAGTATAACCGATTCGGTTTTGAGTTTGGTCAAGAGCGATCGCTATTTTTTCTTTAGATGAAGTTAAGCAAATATTGAATTTATCTTAGCTGAAATCAAAAACCGAGAAACCGGGTTTCTGCCATAACTTTTGTGACTCAACCGAGAGATAGGTTAAGAAACCCGGTTTCTGAACCCCCACCGAGTATCGAGAAACCGGGTTTCTGCCATAACTTTTGTGACTCAACAATTCCTCGTTGAGTGGCGATTCCCAACTTGATCATTTAATCCAATCTTTGGGAATAGAGTTACATCCCCATAGTCACTCTCAATCTGCTGATTCTCAAAACTTTTTACAACACCCTGATTCTATCAGTCAGGGATTACACACTGATCCTAATCAGAGTTTACACCATTCGGGTATTGAAAATCAACATCATTTTTCTGATCATTCTAATCCTTTTAATTCAGGATTTCATCACACAGGAATTGAACAACATCCTTTAACTCATTCTGGAGAGAATCATCATTTAACAGATCCCTCAATTCATCCGCTTTCCGATCCGTTCCATCATTCCCATAATACAATAACAGATCCCTTTCATCAAACTAATCAAAATTTGGAGTTAACCGCTTTATCTCATCCAACAGAACATTATTCTCAAGAACATTTATCATTTGCCTATCACCCAGAAAATGCCTCGGCTTATTCCTTAGAACATCAGCCCCAAACGTTAAATTATACCGATTCTGGAGCGATTACACCTAGTGATAATAAATCCATTGATTTTAGTGGAAATACGGTTTGGTGGCATTGTTCAGGATGGGGAAAAGCGGGAACGGTTGATGGACATAAATTTTATCGTAGCGGTGAATATATTGGACGTTTGGGGGCGGATTTGAATGTATATGATGCTGATGGAAATAAAATTGGTTATGTCACCCCTTCAGGAAGTGCTTATACTCCTTCAGGAAAGCTATTTGCTACCGGAGATACAGCGCGTTGGGCGGCAGCTACATTAGTTTTTAATACCTGTACCAAAAGTTAACATAATAGAAACTGAGTTTCTGCGATCGCTTTTCTGATTTCTAGTTTCAAGGTTCTACCTTGAAATCAGATCACGGAGGCTCTGCCTCCTATTCTAACAGGAGGCGGAGCCTCAAAACAGCATTCCAATGCAGAGCATTGGAACGAGGACAAACTAAAAGTTAACTAAGGAATGAAAAATCAATAAATGGATTAATGAGTGAGTTGAGGTACGGCTCGATAGTTCCATTTGGGTAAATATTCATCAAAAACAATTTTCAGAGTTTTTTTGAAATGATCAGTTACCTTCCGACCCGTTTGATAGACCTGATCAACGACATTAACAACGACAGATAGCCCTGTATTAGTACGAGTTTTTTCCATGAGAGTTTTGACCAAACCAAGACTGGTAAAAATCACTCCTTGACAAGCTCGAGTTAGATGAGGAAAAAGTCGATGTTCAATGGGATTATATTTAGATGTATAGGGAGGGTAATGAGCAATTCTGATCTCAATTCCAATTTCATCCACTAACTTTTGTAAATCTTGTTTAAAAATATAATGATTAGCATTATTACTGCCACCCCCATCACACTTAGCTAAAATCGAATTGGCATGAGGATAGAGAGCTTTTCCATAATGATTCCACCAATGTTTAAGAGCATTATAAGCAAATTCACTGGTATCTTTACTGTTACCTAATGTTACATATCCTCGGTTTTTTTGAGTATCGTAAATGCCATGGGGAATGACTTTTCCATGACCTAAGCTCCAAAATCATGATCCCAAGTAGTAACAGGCTCAGTTGTATACAGAGTACCTGGACGATATAAATTCCCTAAAACTTCTTTCTTTTTAGTGTCAAAACTAATAATAGGATTACCGGCTTCTCTATACAGGGTATCGAGTCTAGCAATATTTTCAAATTGAGCATTTCGGTCTTTATTAATTCCTGTAGTTTGCTTTTTTTGTGCTTTTCGCTTGACATACCCATGCTTTTTTAAGAGTTTCTTTACGGTGGGAGGACTGATATTAAATCCGGCTTCCTTAAGTCCCAAAGCAATTTCTTTGTGGGTTAAATTAGTCCATTTAATTGACTCGTTCATAGGATCTCCGGCTGTGCGGGACTTTAACACTTCTAAAAAGGCTTCATCTATTCCAATTTGGGTGGAAAAAATACTTTTTCTTCCTCCTCCTTTTTTTCTAATTCTTACATCATTAATAGTCTGTTCATCCAGTTCTTTTAACTCTTTTATTCCTCGGACGATTGTGTTTCGAGTACAACCCAACAGTTTGATGATATAACTAATTCCTCCCCATCCCAGTTTTTGAGCCTCTATCGCTGCATATCTTCTTTTATCCTTTTCTGATAAAGAGTTATAAAACTTTTTCATTTCTTCCTCAATTGAACTAGAATAAAACATAGGTTTTAAGTTAAGTTGTGTAGTTTAATCGAAAAATCCGTTGCCCGGTTCTCTCAATTTTTGTAAAATCTGCCATCAGTGCCTATACTTCATTATACCTGAAGCCCATCAAGTTATTACTTTTTCATTCCTAACGATTCCTTGGAAAGAAGTGTTATATCCCATCGCCCGTCAATATGCTGAAAAATGGCGAGAATACCGGATGATTTTGTTAGATAAAGGCAGAAGTTTAGAAGAAATTCAGCGACGGGGTGGGGATGATGAACTGAATTTATTAATTTTAGAAGAGGAGGAGGAAGATCGGGAGTTTGGGTTCACGGGAGATCGGGATTATAAATATAACGTTAAGGAAGAAAAGTATATTCAAGAACTGGCGCAGTTTTTAGGAATTTGCCATTGTATTTTAGTGGGTTTGCTGGCGGATCGCTATCATTTCTCCCATGCTGATGTGCGTCCGAAATTGCCAGAACTGTTGCCGAGTTTATTGGAAAAGGTGCCGAGTGAAAGTTTGAAGCAAATGTTGGTGGGTGAGATTGTTTCTAGTTATCAAAGTCTTTATCAGTTAGCGGGATGCGATCGCCCGCATCTGATTCCCGATTTATATTTAGATTTAGCGCTGAGTTTGAGTCATTTACCCGATCAATCTTGGGCAAGAAAACAGATTGAGTATTCGATACAAGTTTGGCTGATGTTGAGAAATCAGGTTTCTTTTATTGAAGAACAAAAACTGAGTTTTTTAGACTTATTAGAAGCTGTTACATCAGCTTTGACTGTGTGGGATAAAGAATATGTGGAAAAGCTGAATGGGTGTTTGGCTGCTATTGGGGAAAGTCAACACCAAAAAATGATTTGGGAGGAGATGCAGCGCAAAGAAGCGGAATATAAACGTCAACAAGAAGCTGAACGTCAGCGACAATTGGAAGCCGAAGGTCAGCAACAACTGGAAATTGAGCGCAAACGCCAACAAGAAGCCGAACATCAGCGACAATTGCAAGCTGAACGTCAGCGACAACGAGAAATTGAACGCAAACGCAAGCTAGAAAATGCTTCGGTTGTTTGCACCCTGACTGGGCATTCTAACTCGGTTAATTCAGTCGCCATCAGCCCAGATGGGCAAATTCTTGTGAGTGGTGGTGATGACACGATTACTATTTGGGATTTGAGTACGGGGCAGGAACTTGGCACTCTGACTGGGCATTCTTATGAGGTTCAGTCCCTCGCCATCAGCCCGGATGGGCAGACTCTTGTGAGTGGCAGTGGTGATGGGACGATTAATATTTGGCGAGTGGTGTGACCCAGACTCCGAGAAACCGGGTTTCTGCAATAACTTTTGTTTCCCAACAGAGATTTGTGGAGAAACCGGGTTTCTGCAATAACTTTTGTGACTCAACCGAGAGATAGGTTAAGAAACCCGGTTTCTGAGTCCCCACAAGAGAACCGAGAAACCGGGTTTGTGCCATAATCTTTGTTGCTCAACCGAGAGATAGGTTAAGAAACCCGGTTTCTGATCCCCCACAAGAGTATCGAGAAACCGGGTTTCTGCCATAATCTTTGTTTCCCAACCGAAAGATAACTTAAGAAACCCGGTTTCTGAGCCCCCACAGACTATAATTTTTGTTGAGAAACCCTGTTTCTAAATTTTCACCCATCCTTTAATATGCCACGTCGTCAAGTTATCTTTCAAGCGGGTAATTACTATCATGTTTATAACCGAGGCAATAACCGTCAGCTTATCTTTTTTGAACGGGATAATTATATTTATTTTTTGCGACAATTAAGAAATCATCTAATCACTAATGGGGTTGATATTATTGCTTATTGTCTGATGCCTAATCATTATCATTTATTAGTTTACCTGCAAACCGATAATTTCTCAGAGTTAATGCAGTCGTTTTCTCTGTCTTATACAAAAGCGATAAATTAATCCAGCATTTAACCTTTGCCGAATAAAATCCGAGAAACGAGAAACCGGGTTTCTGCCATAATCTTTGTTTCCCAATCGAAAGATAACTTAAGAAACCCGGTTTCTGACCCCCCACAGAGCACCGAGAAACCGGGTTTCTGCAATGACCTTTGTTACCCAACCGAAAGATAACTTAAGAAACCCGGTTTCTGAGCCCCCAGAGTTTTAACTTCCGCCAACCCGCGCCACATCACGGGAATTCGCTTCAAACGCCGCCGTTAACGCTTCATCCCCTGTTAAACCGGATTGTTCAGCTTCTTTTAATGCTTCTAAAACCCGTTTATAATCTCGTGGAATCACCTTAACAAACGTCGGAATCATTTCCGTCCAATTCGCCAAAATTTTCAGCGCTTTTTGACTCTTGGTATACTCGGCGTGTTTAGCAATTAATTGGTAAACCTGATTAATTTCTTCTGGGTCTTCCAACTTTTCTAAATCCGCCATTGACGGATTACAACGAGTGGCAAAATCCCCCGTTTCATCCAAGATATAAGCAATTCCGCCACTCATTCCCGCCGCAAAGTTACGTCCAGTAGTACCGAGAACAACGACCTTACCTCCGGTCATATATTCACAACCGTGATCACCCACGCCTTCCACAACCGCACTCACGCCAGAGTTACGCACGCCGAAACGTTCACCCGCTAACCCTCGGATATAGACTTCTCCCCCCGTCGCCCCATATAAGGCTACATTCCCGATAATAATATTTTCTTCGGGGATAAATGTGGATTGAGAAGGGGGATAAATAATAATTTTACCTCCGCTTAACCCCTTGCCGACATAATCGTTAGCATCCCCTTCTAATTCTAACGTTACCCCCTTGGGAACAAACGCCCCGAAGCTTTGACCTGCACTGCCTTGGAAATGGAGATGCACCGTATCTTCCGGTAAACCCTGCCAATGGTTTTTGGTAATTTCATTGCCTAAAATCGTTCCTACCGCCCGGTTAATATTTTTAATCGGTAAGGTAGCACTGACTTTCTCCCCTTTCTCAATGGCAGGTTTACACAAATCCAGTAACACCGTAATATCCAACGATTTATCTAACCCGTGATCTTGAGGAATTTGACAATAACGGCCGATATCTTCCCCAACTTCCGGTTGATACAGGATTTTTGAGAGGTCAATGCCTTTGGCTTTCCAATGGTCAACGGCTTTTTTGGGTTCTAATACATCCGTGCGTCCCACCATTTCAGTTAAGCTGCGGAAACCTAACTCCGCCATCAGTTCCCGCACTTCCTGGGCGATGAACTTCATAAAGTTAACGGTGTGTTCCGGTTCTCCGGTGAAGCTTTCCCGCAGTTTGGGGTTTTGGGTGGCAATTCCGGCTGGACAGGTATTCAAGTGGCACACCCGCATCATAATACAACCCAAGGTGACTAACGGTGCGGTTGAGAAGCCAAACTCTTCAGCCCCTAACAACGCAGCAATTACCACATCCCGTCCGGTCTTCATCTGACCATCGGTTTCGACGGCAATGCGCGATCGCAAATTATTCAACACCAGGGTTTGATGGGTTTCCGCTAACCCCAACTCCCAAGGCAGTCCGGCGTGTTTAATTGAGGTTTGGGGAGATGCACCCGTCCCGCCATCAAACCCGGAAATCAGAACCACGTCTGCATGGGCTTTAGCAACCCCAGCGGCAATGGTTCCCACTCCGACTTCTGAGACTAATTTCACACTAATCCGAGCTTTACGGTTGGAGTTTTTCAGGTCGTGGATTAATTCGGCTAAGTCCTCAATCGAATAGATATCGTGGTGAGGCGGAGGCGAAATTAAACCCACCCCCGGCGTTGAGTGACGAACTTTAGCAATAGACGGATAAACCTTACGTCCGGGGAGTTGTCCCCCTTCTCCGGGTTTAGCCCCCTGTGCCATTTTGATTTGGATTTCCTTAGCTTGGGACAGGTACAAACTCGTGACCCCAAACCGACCGGAGGCGACTTGCTTAATGGCGCTATTTTTCGAGTCCCCTTGTTCGTTTGTCCAGGTATAGCGTTCTGGGTCTTCGCCGCCTTCTCCTGTGTTAGACTTACCACCAATGCGGTTCATCGCGATCGCTAAGGTTTCATGAGCTTCTTTAGAAATTGAACCATAACTCATCGCCCCAGTTTTAAAGCGTTTCATAATGGCTTCAATGGGTTCAACTTCTTCGATAGGAATGGGTTGACGATCTTTGAATTGTAATAAACCCCGCAAAGTGAAATATTTCTGGTTTTGTTCATTCACCAACTGAGCATATTTTTTGAACAATTCATAATCCCCCACCTTCACCGCTTTTTGTAGAGAATGAATCGCTTCTGGACTGAGTAAATGGGCTTCTCCGTCTTTACGCCATTGATATTCTCCCCCCACATCCAGGGTCGGATTTTGATCACCCGGACGGTCAGGAAAGGCATTGGTATGACGTAAAATAGCTTCTTTTGCGATTACTTCTAAATCAGCGCCTTGAATGCGAGAAGCCGTCCAACTAAAGTATCGATCAATCACCGATTGATTTAACCCAATGGCTTCAAAAATTTGAGCACCGCGATAACTTTGTAAAGTGGAAATTCCAATTTTTGAAGCAACTTTAATCACGCCTTTTGTTGCAGCTTTAACGTAATTTTTACAGGCGGTTTTATAGTCTACCCCGACTAATAATCCTTGAGAGATCATATCGTTGATACTTTCAAACGCCATATAGGGATTAATGGCACAGCACCCATACCCGATTAAAACGGCAAAATGATGGACTTCTCGTGGTTCACCGGATTCTAAAATAATACCGACGCGGGTACGAGTTCCGTGACGAATTAGATGGTGATGTAAACCGGATACGGCTAATAAGGCGGGGATGGGGGCGTTATTAGGGTCAACACCGCGATCGCTCAAAATCAAGAGGTTCACCCCGTCCTCAATTGCTTTGTCAGCCTGCTCAAAAATCCCCTTCATGGCTGCTTCTAAACCATTTACCCCATCTTTGGGGTTAAACAGAATGGGCAGGGTAATCCCGTGAAATCCATCTTCGTTAACCGCTTTCAGTTTCGCTAATTCGGCATTACTGAGAATGGGGGTTTTGAGTTTGATCAGATGACAGCTTTCGGGTTCGGGTTTTAATAAGTTACGTTCCGCCCCGATGGTGGTTTCCGCCGAAGTGATAATTTCTTCCCGAATGGAGTCAATAGGGGGGTTTGTGACCTGAGCAAACAGTTGTTGGAAATATTCATACAGCAGTTTTGGACGGTCGGATAACACTGCTAAGGGGGTATCGGTTCCCATCGAACCCACCGCCTCTACTCCATCCCGCGCCATTGGCGTTAACAACAGCCGCAAGTCTTCAAAGGTATAGCCAAAAGCGGTTTGTAGCTGCACCAAAGTCTCCTGTAGAGACGCGCCATGGCGCGTCTCTACGGGGTCTGCGAGGCTCGTCTCTACGGGGTCTTGTAAATTCTCCAGGGTGACTAAATGCTGGTTCAACCATTCCCGATAAGGTTGTTCTGTGGCAATTTTAGACTTAATTTCCTCATCGGCAATGATCCGCCCTTGTTCCATATCCACCAGGAACATCCGCCCCGGTTGCAAACGACCTTTATAGGCGACTCGTTCCGGTTCGATGGGGAGAACTCCGGCTTCCGATGCCATAATTACCAGATCATCCTTTGTTACATAATAGCGGGAAGGTCGTAACCCGTTGCGGTCGAGGACAGCCCCCATCATTGTCCCATCGGTAAACGCAATAGAAGCGGGGCCATCCCAAGGTTCCATTAAGCAGGAATGGTATTCATAAAAGGCTTTTTTCTCCTCACTCATGGACTCGTGGGCTGTCCAAGGTTCGGGGATCATCATCATCACCGCATGGGGAAGCGATCGCCCTGCTAAGACTAACAATTCTAAAGCATTATCAAAAATTGTCGAGTCACTTCCGTTAACGTTAATGACGGGTTGAATTTTCTTGAGATCATCGCCAAACAGTTCGGACTCAAACATCGACTGGCGGGCGGTCATCCAGTTAATATTGCCTCGGAGGGTATTAATTTCGCCGTTATGGGCAATATAACGATAGGGGTGAGAACGTTCCCAACTGGGGAAGGTATTGGTACTGAAGCGAGAGTGAACCAACGCCAACGCACTCTCCATATCAGGATCATGCAGTTCCGGGTAATATTGTCCCACCTGCACAGGCATCAACATCCCTTTATACACCATTGTCCGACAGGACAGACTGGAAATATACCAATAAGGATCAGCACCAGGAACGCGAATTTCGGTATGAGATAATTTACGAATCACATAGAGTTTGCGTTCAAACACCAGATCATCGCTAATATTAGGGTTACGACCAATAAACACCTGCTGCATAAAGGGTTCACTGGACTGGGCGGTATTTCCTAAACTGGAATGATCTGTAGGGACATCCCGCCAACCGAGAACAGTTTGACCTTCTTCGGTAACAATTTTTTCTAAAATCTCCCGACCTTTTTGGTGCTGTTGGGGGTCAGGGGAACTATAAATCATCCCCACCCCATATTGTCCGGGTTCGGGTAAACTAATATTCTCCGCCGCCGCCACTTTTTTAAGGAATTTATGGGGAACTTGCATTAAAATTCCAGCGCCATCCCCGGTATTGACTTCACAGCCACAGGCGCCACGATGGTCGAGGTTGAGTAATATGGTTAAGGCATTTTCAACAATATCATGGGATTTTTGCCCCTTCTGATGGACGATGAACCCGACCCCACAGGCGTCGTGCTCAAATTGAGGATCGTAGAGACCTTGTTTTTCAGGGAATGCTTGAGTATTCATTGCAGTTAATTTAACGTTATCTATGACGAGAGGGATAGGAGCAAACGGTTTGCCGAGGGGACTCCTGCACGGGTTCAGGAAGGAAAGATCTAAGTTATAAGTTATGTTGTATTCTCCAATCTCACAGAGTTCTAATGGTATATCTTAAGGAAAACTTTAAGGAAGTGGAACGGGGATGATTGGAAAAATCATTAAGCGCGATCGCTTCTATCTCGTTTATTGTCGGGGTTGGAGTGAATTATTAATAATCCCTAACAAAACTAAAAATAATTGCGATCGCTTAAACTATCGTTACTTTTGTTTCTGAGTCATTGCTCAAGCCGTGAGTCTTTTCTTCCTTTGAGGTAAATCCAATTCCGAAACCTGGGATCTACAGGAGGGAACTGTAAGTTATTATGAAATGATATTGAGGTAACAGTCGGTAGATTACTAACCCGTTAAAAATCTATGGATAACAATAATAAACAAGTTTACAATTATACCGTTATTCTGCAAAAAGAACCCGATGGTGGTTATCATGCTTTTTGCCCTATTCTAAAAGGTTGTCATTCTCAAGGAGATTCCTTTGAAGAAGCCATTGATAATATTACAGAAGCGATTGAATTATATATTGAAAGTTTAAATGCTATTTGATTTTCCCTATAGATTTGTTTGACCTCTTCCCCATATAATTGTCATTCTGAGCACAGCGAAGAATCTCATTGTGTTCTTCTTAAATTATTAGAGATCCTTCCCAAGCGCTTCGCTCCATTCAGAATGACAATTTTAAAGGTCTTTTGACAATCGGCTTTAGTATTACTGCGCCTTCTGAGTACCGTCCTTGGCATTTGTAGAATAGAGCTAAATTGTTGAGGGCGGTAGCATAATTGGGATGTTCTTCTCCCGCTAATACTTTTCACTAAACCCTGCTCAACTAAGCTTATCCTTAGATGTTGATTCAGGTACTTGACCAGCATTACGGACGTTGATAAATTTACCAAGTAGTTCAAACCAAAAGGGGGCACCCATCGCTATAGTCGCAGCACTCAAAAGCCAACCAAAGATAACTAATACCCGATCCCTTATGTTATTGAGATCGAGCGGATGTAATTGCTTTGTAAATTTTTCTATTGTAGAAGTATCCCAGCCAAGAGGCATAGTTATCTGATCCAAAGATGTGTTAATTTTATCAAAACATTTGTTCTGTTCCTTTTGTGTTTTAGCTTGTTTCAAACACTCTTCTATCGGCTCCTTATAGTCAGTCATAACCTGAGTGGCAACTTGATTGATGCTAGAGCGCAAAGCAGCATCTTTGTTTAATCTTTCAAGGATGTGGAATGTATCAGCATTGATCAGTGTTACAACTATGAAACCCATGAAAAAAGCAAACCCCTTAACATTCCGATTATAGACACCCGATGCTCGTTCCATCGACTGATCGAACCAAATTTTTATCTCCTTTTCTAAAAACTTAATTCCATTCTCACTAGCAGTAGCTTTCCTTTGAGCTATTAAGGCGATCGAATAAATACGCCGTCGTATTTCTGGATCGAGTTTTTTATTTTGATTGATTGATTCTACGATCCCATTCATTGTTCCTGAAATATCAAGGTCGTAATCTGTTTTAAGAACTTCCAGCAAGGCGGCTGCAAACATTTTTGAAGAAATATAGGAAGGGCCGAAAGAAGATCGTCGAATTTTTCTTTGATTCAGAGATTGAATCAGAGGATGATTCCACAGGTCATCAGCAATTTTTTGGGCTTGTTGAGCGGACGGATCGCTTGCTTCATTGTCACCCAGTAAAATTTTGATTGCTTCTTTCAATTGTTTAGCCCTCCATTCTAGAATTGTAGCAATTAATTCTTGAATACCTGAAGCTAAAAGACTGAGAATTAAGTAAATGAAAAACAAGCCAATAGCGACATCCAACATCGCGGGGAAGTTCATAGTTTAATACCTATTCAAAGAAGAAGAAAATTAATTAGTAATTAGTGATTGCTGAAAGGGGGACGAGCAGCGGCGGTAATACCACACCGACCTTCTTGAAACTGCTGGAATAGAAGAAATTGCTGGACAATTGTTCGATAAGCTGAGAACACTACGAGTTTTTTACCGCGATCATTAATAGCAGGCTGAAGAGCTTCTTTTGCTGCTGGCTGAAGGTAAAACCAGACACCTTCTCCTACAGCTTCTACATTTAAATCTTCAAAACTGACTAAGGCATTGGAACCCATGATTTTGATAATTTGCCGATCAAGTCCTCTGACTACAGAGGTTCCGCAACCAGTAATATTTCTCACTATCGCCATAAATCAATCCTAACTTTGTTTTCAATTCGTACTCAAAGTTTATCATAAAGCGGACTCAAGTTATTCGTTTTTGTGCAAATTACTTGCTAAGATTTGTAACGACGCTAGAAAGGCGGTTAACGAGAAAAGTACGTAAGTCCGTAAATAAAAATGTAACTTTGAATACAAAAGCTTATGCAAACCCTAAACTTACCTTCACCAGTAAGCCTTTCTACCAAAAATGGTTAGGAAATAAACTATTGCAGAAACCCAGTTTCTATAGCCGAGTTTACCAAATTAAGGTTAAATCTAATAAGAATCCGGGTAAAATATCTTCTCCTGATAAGGTTGTGGGGTTTTCTAATATTTCGACTTCTTGTTGAGGACGATAAATTTCAACTCGTTTATGTTTCGGATCAATTAACCATCCTAATGTTGCACCGTTCTCTCGATATTCATTCATTTTATCTTGTAGAGATTTGAGAGAATCGCTAGATGAACGTAATTCTACCACAAAATCAGGACACAAAGGCACAAATCTTTCTCGTTGTTGTGGTGTTAAACTGAACCAGCGATCGCTTCTAATCCATGATACATCAGGAGAACGATCTGCACCATTGGGAAGTTTAAACCCTCCAGAAGAATCAAAAGCGATACCGAGTTTAGTTTGTTTGTTCCAGATGCCTAGTTCCACCGCAATATTAAAGTTACGATGGCTGGTTTCTCCCCCCGTTGGTGACATAATCTTTAGCACTCCTGAGCGGTTTCGTTCAAATTTTAAGTCTTGATTTTTCTGGCATAATTCATAAAATTGATCTTCTGTTAAATCTAATGTTAATTCTAAAGGAATGGGTAAATTAATTGTTCTAATATCCATAAAATTATACCCGGATTTTCCTATTCTATTTTAACTTATCAAATCTCTAATTACGAATAGATTTAGGGAAAATACTATCGCTGAGTCATCCCCATCACAGCGTTAACTGTAAGTTCAGGAAGCTCACCCAAAGTTGGCAAAATATCTAAACCTGAACAAACTAAGGGTAATTCATCACCCCACCACACCCAAACTTGTTGACGAGAAATATCAATTAACCAAGCTAATTGTGTTTCGTTACTCAAACAATGCAGAATCTTCTTTTGTAAGTCTAAAGTATTTTGATCTGGTGAGCGAATTTCAATTAACCAATCTGGAGATCCGTTAAATGGCCCATCTTCATCAGCAAGGCGATCGCAATTAATAATAGCAATATCGGGTACAGGTGAGTAGGGAGGAACTAGACAACGTAATTCTTGCACCGCCTCAAACTGATTGGTATGCTGATTAATATAATTAACGAGATTGCGTTGTAACCGTGAATGAAACAGCGTTGGCATTGGTTTTTGACTCGGTTGGTCATTAATTAATTCCCATGCGGGAGAAGCCTCAATATTGGGTTGAGAAAGAAACTCTGCGAGTGAGATTTTTGTGACTGACTTCATAATGCCGCTTCCCAAAATTTCACTTTCTGGCTTAGACAAAACTTTTCTATCCTCTACGATCATACCGCCCAAAGTAGATTAAGGATTTTTAACCGTTGACCACTAAAACGTAGTAAGCCCTGAAGGGCTTTCTGAGAGTCCTAAAGGACTCACTACGAACTAATGACAGCGTTAACCGTAAGTTCAGGGAGATTACCCAAAGTCGGTAAACAGAAACGGGGTTTCTATAGTTATCTTTTGGTTAGGAAATAAACTATTTAAGAAACCAGGTTTATATAGCCCTGAAGGGCTTACTACGGGTTGACAAAATTAAGGTTAAATCTAATAAGAATCCGGGTAAAACATCTTCTCCTGATAAAATTGACAACGGCAATCCCCCAGTTAAGGTATAATAACTTTCATCACGACCCAAAACTGACAGGGTTGGGGTGAATGAGGATAAAAAATTATTCTTTAATGTGTATTGAGATTGAAATGAGGGTGATTGATATGAGTAAAAAGATTTTAGCTTCAATTCAAGGGATGACCAGTTCCCCTACTGTTGCACCAACTCGCGCCAGCCAAACCGTTAATCAACCCTATCCGAATTATAAGGTTATTGTGTTAAATGATGATTTTAATACGTTTCAGCACGTTGCTAATTGTTTGATGAAATATATTCCGGGGATGACCAGTGATCTCGCTTGGGAATTAACGAATCAAGTTCATTATGACGGTCAAGCAACGGTATGGGTCGGCCCCCAAGAACAAGCTGAACTCTATCATCAACAATTAAGTCGAGAAGGGTTAACAATGGCACCTTTAGAAAAAGCTTAATTCGGGAACCTAGACCGATATTTTCTATTCCAAAAACAGATAGAAAGGCTCAAGGTTTAACACCCTGAATTACTTGTAAACTTCCTCCCGCATAAAGTTGAGGGGGATTGACAGTAAAGCCAATTTGTGATAGTAATTGAGGTACATCTGTTTTTAACAGTTGCCAAGCCGTTTCCGTTTCAAATAACCAGAGAAATAACGCTACCCCCGGCCAGAACAGGGGATTTGTCGGAGGATGGAAGTCAACGAGGGTAAAAGTCCCCCCCGGTTTGAGAACGCGATAAACTTCATTGAGAATTTGTTGCAATTGTTCAGGGTTCATCTCATGTAACGCAGCGCTGGTGTGAACGACATCAAAGCTGTTATCTGCAAAGGGCATATTTTCTGCAAACGCTTCTACATATTGCGCTTGAGGAACATTATTTTGGGCACGTTTGAGGGAGAGGGGAGACGCATCCAACCCCGTCACATTCTGAGAATACTTGACTAACACCGATGTTGCTTGTCCACTTCCACAACATAAGTCCAAAACCTGGGTTTGGGGGTTGAGCGTCAACCCCGTTAGTGCTAACTCCCGAAACCGACTCTCCCCTCCAACACTCAAGGCAGCGAGTCGGGAAATTGTATCATACAGCCATTGATAACGGTAACTTAAGCTTCTGAGGATGGTTGCCATATTGAGAAAAATTTTTATAAGTGAAAAGATCGACTTAACCCACAAGGACAATATATTATTAAAATAGTTAATAAATCTTAGGATAGGAAACCTGTGACCGCTATGGGACGAGTCGGAGTCTTACTGCTAAATCTGGGCGGGCCAGAGCAACTGCAAGATGTTCGCCCCTTTTTGTATAATCTATTTTCAGACCCAGAAATTATCCGTTTGCCCTTTGCTTGGATGCAGAAACCTCTGGCTTGGATGATTTCCACCATACGCTATAAGAAATCCCAAGAAAATTATAAAGCCATTGGGGGCGGTTCTCCCCTGCGACGGATTACCGAAGAACAAGCTCTGGCGTTACAAGGGTCTTTACAAGAGAAAGGTCAGGATATTCGGGTGTATGTGGGGATGCGCTATTGGAACCCCTTTACCGAAGAAGCGGTAGCTAAAATTAAACGTGATCAAATCGAACAATTAGTTATTTTACCTTTATATCCGCAATTTTCAATTAGTACCAGTGGTTCCAGTTTTCGAGTTTTAGAAAAACTTTGGCAACAAGATCCCAGTTTACAAAAAATTGATTATACAGTGATTCCGTCCTGGTATAACCGCCCCGGTTATTTACAAGCAATGGTGGAATTAATTGCTCAAGAAATTGCCCATTGCGAAAATCCTGAACAAGTTCCGATTTTCTTTAGTGCTCATGGTGTTCCCGTGAGTTATGTTGAAGAAGCTGGAGACCCCTACCGAGATGAAATTGAAGGGTGTACGGCGGCAATTATGCAGACGTTAAATCGTCCTAACCCCCATGTTTTAGCTTATCAAAGTCGTGTTGGCCCGGTGGAATGGTTGAAACCTTATACCGAAGAAGCTATTCCTGAATTAGCAGAACAAGGGGTTAAAGAATTAGTGGTAGTTCCCATTAGTTTTGTCTCTGAGCATATCGAAACATTAGAAGAAATTGATATGGAATATCGAGAACTGGCGGAAGAATCTGGAATTGAAAAATTCCATCGAGTTCCTGCCTTAAATACCCATCCTGTATTTATTAATGATTTAGCAGAAATGGTAATAGAAGCGTTAGATGCTCCTAATATTAAGTTCTCTGATGTGGCACATCCTGGAAAACAAACGAAGATGTATCCTCAAGAACGTTGGGAATGGGGGCTGACAACAACGGCTGAAGTTTGGAATGGTCGGTTAGCCATGTTAGGAATGATGGCAATTTTATTAGAAATCATTACCGGACAAGGCCCGTTACATTTCGTAGGGTTGCTGTAGGAGTGCGGAGTGCGGAGTGTGGAGTGCGGAGTGCGGAGTGCGGGTCAAACATCAGCCATAAGCAGTTAATGATTTCTCCTCCGTCCCCCCGTTCCCCTTCTCCCCTTCTCAGTCCGGTTCCCGTTTATAACGTCGGGGGTTACGTTCTCCGAGTTGACCTTGTTTTTTATACCAGCGATACCATTCTTTAGAAATCCGAATGGCAAGCCACAATAATAATAAGGCAATTAACCCTCCCTGTTGAGGCGCATCAAAGGCAAAAATCACCAGGAAAACACAAAGAATATCTTGCCCTAAAATCACCCAGACGGGTAAACCTCGTAAACGATAAAATAATCCAGTTTGAACTAATTGTAAAACCAGAGCCAGTAGACCGCTAACAATTGCAATAATCCACAATAAGCGAGGTTCAACATGAGTGGCTTCTGCGATCGCTAAACCCATAATAGCACCAACAAAGGGGCTAAATAGTAATTGTATTATTTGTAAAATACGCTGTCCCAGGAGTTTTTTAGATGCAAAAATTTCAAATAATGACCAACTGACGAGCACCCCGATAACAACCTGTGGTGAAAATCGAGACAGAAAGGGTACACGCGACCATAAATCATTTTGCAGTAAGCCAATGACCAGCAAGGGTAAAGCGATTCTTAATCCTGCCGCCGCCGATGCCGATAGCACCGCAAGGAGTTCAATCATAATTAGGGTGAGGAACAGAGCATTTAACGCGGAAAATACACGGGGATTTTAGCCCAGTTCAGAGTGCTATTTTCTATTGTATCGATCTGACTTGCAATTCTGTTAAAAATAAAAATTTTATCTTCTCAAGGTTAGACGCACCCGGTCTCTATCAAAGTTTATAATTTTTGAAATAAGCTCTAACAACCCAGTTCATTTAATGCTGAAAACCTTAAGGTTTATTGAATATCTATAAAAAATAGATTACATATAACTCCCATGCCTCACAAATTTATCATTACTTTAATCATTAGTTTAATTTCGTTTTATCCCCGTTTATCTTTCGCATTAACAACCCCTCCTCGCCTTGATCAAAAAGTAGAATGTGATTTGTTAATTGTTGGGGGAGGACTGGCGGGAAGTGCTGCTGCTTATGAAGGATTACTCAATGGAAAAACCGTTTGTTTAACGGAAATTACCGACTGGGTAGGGGGTCAAATTTCCGCCCAAGGAACCTCTGCATTAGATGAACGACCGACCCAACGATCTCTTTTATTATATCCTAGAGGGTATTTAGAATTACGAGCAGGAATTGAAAATAAATATGGAATATTGAACCCCGGCGCTTGTTGGGTCAGTGAAGCCTGTTTTATGCCGGAAGCGGGGAATGAAATATTACTTAAAATGCTGAAAAAAGCTGAAAAAAAAGGAAAAGGAAGATTACATTGGTTTCCTTCCACAGTGATTAAAGATCTGACTATTATTAATAACCAAATTACCGAAGCGATCGCTATTCAACATCATCCTGCACCCGGAACACCGCCCTTAAATACAGAACCCTTATCTGAGATTATTGAGGATGCTTATAATTATAAAAATTCTCAACGCTTTAATAAAACTATTATTCGATTTATCCCTAAAATAAAAGCTGATCAAGGAGCAGATTGGTATATTATTGAAGCGACAGAAACCGGGGAAATTATTGGTTTAACGAATATTCCTCATCAACTCGGAATTGATCCCCGTTCACCTCAAGAACCCACTGCATCAAGTTTAACCGCAGATCCCTATTGTACCCAAGGGTTTACCTATACCTTTGCAATGGAAGCAACCGCCGACCCCCAAATTCATGAAAAACCGTCATTCTATGAGCAATATGCTCCTTATTATAGTTATGAATTGCCCCGATTAGCCAATTTTAATTTAGTCTATACTTATCGGCGAATTCATAGTATGAAACCGAATAAAAAACGCTCTACGAATCCCCGTGAATGGCCGATTTATCCAGGGGATATTTCAATGCAAAATTGGACATGGGGCAATGATTATCGACCGGGAACATCGGTGGATAATTTAATCTTAACACAATCCCAATTAGAAGCAACAGGTCAACTCGAACCCGGAGGATGGAAGGGGGGGTTAAGAACAGAAACCTTACGCAAAGGTGAAGAAAATGCTTTAGGGTTTTTCTATTGGTTAGTTGAAGGAACCACAGACTCGCAACTCGGTGAAGGCGTTAAAGAAAAACATCCCAATTATCGATATTTATTCGGCTTAAATTCTCCGATGGGAACCGTTCATGGCTTATCCAAATATCCCTATATGCGAGAAGGGAGACGAATTATCGGTCGTCCTTCCTACGGTTATAAAAATGGATTTATGGTATCAGAAATTGATATTTCTCGAAATAATTTTCGTCAAGATTGGTATAGTGATAATTTAACCCCGGAAGAATATCGTTTACTGTGGTTAAACTTAGGGGGGTTAGATAGTTTACCTGTACTTTCAGGACAAGAAACCATTGCTGATATTCAACCCCGTTCTAGGGCTACAATTTATGCGGATACCGTTGGAATTGGTCATTATGCAATAGATTTTCATCCCTGTTTAACCCAAAGTCCCCCGGAAACTCCAGGGAATACAGAACGAGAGGGAGAACGTCGAGGACAAGGACAAGCTTATCCGTTCCAAATTCCGTTAAGAGCGATGATTCCTCAAAAAATTGATAATCTATTAGTAGCGGGAAAAAGTATTGCGACCAGCCATATTGCGGCGGCGGCTTATCGGGTTCATTCCTTTGAATGGTCAGTAGGTGCGGCGGCGGGAACTACCGCAGTTTTTAGCTTAGAAAAACAAGTTTTTCCCTATCAATTAGTGGATAATTTACCTTATCGGGAACCGTTATTAGAGGAGTTACAACGGTTATTAGAAAGCAATAATAATCCGATTTTATTCCCCGGAATGTCAATTTTTAATCAATCTTGGGAAGATTGGAAATAAATCTTGGCTAGATTTCTAGCTATTGAAACTATCAATAAAGGAACAAGAGATAGTATCCTAGTAATTGGAACTTGAGAAGATCACAATCATGAGACTAGAAGAAGCCGTTGAATTTGCAGAAAATCCAGAACCTCGCTGTCCTTGTGTGCTGTTGTTGGATACCTCCGCATCGATGCAAGGGGTTCCCATTGACGCCTTAAACGATGGACTGATGACCTTTAGAAATGATTTAATTCGGGATGAACTCGCTAAAAAACGAGTAGAAGTAGCAATTATTTCCTTTGATAATCAAGTTAAGATTGTACAGGATTTCGTGACCGCCGATCAATTTGAACCTCCGGTCTTAACCGCCCAAGGTCAAACCTTTATGGGCACTGCTATTAGTCAAGCCTTAGATTTAATTGCAGCTAGAAAATCAGAATATCGCAATAATGGGATTACCTATTATCGTCCTTGGGTGTTTATGATTACGGATGGTGAACCTCAAGGAGAAACTGACCGGGTGACAGAACAAGCGACTAGACGCATTCAAGAGGAAGAATTGAAAAAACAGGTGGCATTTTTTGCCGTTGGCGTAGAAGGGGCAAATTTAGATCGGTTGGCTCAAATTGTTCAGAGAACTCCGTTAAAATTGAAGGGGTTAGACTTTCGAGAAATGTTTATTTGGTTATCAACAAGTATGCAAACGGTTTCTCATTCTAAAGTTGATGAACAAGTCGCTTTACCCCCGCCGGGATGGGGAACAGTTTAATAATAGAAAATGTGAGTGTTTAAATACGTTAATCAGTGATAATGAATCAGGTTTGTAATTGGCAAATTATATCGGCATCAGTGACAGGAACCAGTCATGAAAAACAGGATCTCCCTTGTCAAGATGCTCACGGTTTTAAACAGTTATCCCCAGATTTGATAATTCTGGCGGTTGCAGATGGGGCGGGTTCGGCAAAATTAGCAGATTTGGGGGCAAATATTGCTGTAAAAACAGCATTAGAAACCCTAGAAAAACAGATTAATTCTGAGGATAATAATACTAAGGATATCCCTTGGCAAGATTATTTAAAAAATGCCTTAACTGTTGCTAAAACTGCGCTAGAAGCTGAATCTATTAGCCAAGAAATCGAAGTTAGAGAGTTAGCTACTACTTTAATTATAGGTATAGCAACACCGAAATTAGTCGCCGTTGCTCAAGTAGGAGATGGAGCGATTGTTGTGGAAGATAAAGCCGGAAATATTCAGGAATTAACGATTCCCACCAGTGGAGAGTATTTGAATGAAACAGTATTTTTAATTGCTCCCAATGCTATTGAAACAGCACAAATTAACCTCTGGGGAGGACAACCTAAATATTTAGCAACTTTTTCCGATGGGTTACAAATGTTAGCGTTAAAAATGCCTGAAGGAAAACCTCATCATCCTTTCTTTTCTCCTTTGTTTAAATTTGTCGAAAGTATCACAGATGAAATCGATGCCAAAGAACAATTAATTAAATTTTTGCGATCGCCTCGCGTAACCGAACGAACCGATGATGATTTAACCTTAATTTTAGCTAGTTTTAACTCTTAATTGCATTAATCTAATTCATTCGGGTTAATTCCCAAAAGTTAAAAATTAAGCTACTGATGACCCTAAAGCTTAAATTAATTAAGCTGTTAAGCACCTAAATGGGTGATTGGAAAATCGTAAAACCCTTGTGGTGCAGGCGTCCTCTCTCGCTCGGTTATTCAGTTTAAATGCGTAACAGCTTAAGTTATATTTTCTAGTGATTGAGGTTTTTCAATCACTTTAGCAGGTATTCCCACAGCAGTAGCACCAGGGGGAATATCACAAACAACGACTGCATTGGCTCCTATTTTAGCATGATCTCCAATAGTAACAGACCGTATAATTTTCGCACCGGCTCCAATATCAACATGACCTCCAATTTTTACGTTTCTCACAATAGTTACTTGTTGCAAAATCAAACAATTAGGCCCAATTGTTGCACTAGGATCAATCACAATTCCATTGGGGTGAATCATAAGTAACCCCCCCTGAATTTGGCAGTTTAAAGGAATATCCGCTCCAGTTACACAACTCCAAAATCGGTGATTAAGCACATTCCACGCACAGAATAAGTCACCCAATAACCCCCCATAGGATTTCCACTTTTGATATTGACGTATTGATTTCAGGAGTTGACGACTAGGAGACCACCATTGTTGTAATTTTTCCCGTTCCCAATCGGGTTCTGTACTAGAAATTTGATTAACCATATAAAATCGATTGCAAGCCAATTGCCAATATCATACTACAATAACTCCCCACTTGCCGAGGAAATTAATTGAGATGGTCACAAAGTTTCAAACTACAATTGCACGGCTAAAAATATACATGATGTAATCCTTAATGATTTTTAATCTTTTAATGAATTTAACAAACTTTGTTCTTCAGTATTGAGATTTTTCAATCACTTTAGCAGGTATTCCCACAGCAGTAGCACCAGGGGGAATATCACAAACAACGACTGCATTGGCTCCTATTTTAGCATGATCTCCAATAGTAACAGACCGTATAATTTTCGCACCGGCTCCAATATCAACATGACCTCCAATTTTTACGTTTCTCACAATAGTTACTTGTTGCAAAATCAAACAATTAGGCCCAATTGTTGCACTAGGATCAATCACAATTCCATTGGGGTGAATCATAAGTAACCCCCCCTGAATTTGGCAGTTTAAAGGAATATCCGCTCCAGTTACACAACTCCAAAATCGGTGATTAAGCACATTCCACGCACAGAATAAGTCACCCAATAACCCCCCATAGGATTTCCACTTTTGATATTGACGTATTGATTTTAGTAGTTGACGACTAGGAGACCACCATTGTTTTAATTGTTCCCGTTCCCAATCTGGTTTTGTACTAGAAATTTTATGAGCCATATAAAATCGATTGAAAGCCAATTGCCAATATAATACTAAAAATAGCTCCCTACTCGCTAGGGAAATTAATTGATTAGAAGCCCAAGCTTAGAACCAGGGAGCAATAAAAATCTTTAATGCCTTTGTCGTTACTCTTAACCCTTAATCTAATTCATCGGGGTTAATTCCCTTGTTCCATAATCAGGATAGTCTAACGGTAACATAATTCCTGAACCGCCAACCACTAAAAAACTTACAAAACCCCTTTAGAACTAGGAATGGTATTCACACGACGGGGATCAATTTCAACCGCCATTCTTAACGCTCTAGCAAAGGCTTTAAAACCCGCTTCAATAATATGATGGGAATTAATTCCGTCTAATTGACGTAAATGTAAGGTCATTTGACTATTATTAACAATAGCTACAAAAAATTCTCGGACTAATTGAGTATCATACGTTCCGACTCGTTGGGTAGGAATTTCTAACCCATAAGTCAGATGAGGACGACCTGAAAAATCTAAAGCAACTTGAACTAAGGCTTCATCTAAAGGGGCGATAAAATGACCAAACCGAACAATCCCTTTACGATCGCCTAATGCTTTAGCAAATGCTAAACCGAGAGTAATTCCGACATCTTCATTCGTATGATGATCATCAATTTCAATATCTCCAGTCGCTTGAATGTCTAAATCAATTAACCCATGAGACGAAATTTGATGTAACATATGATCTAAAAACGGAACCCCTGTAGACACATTACAGACTCCAGTTCCATCTAAATTAACCGTAACATTAACATCTGTTTCCCCCGTTTTTCGGTGTACTGTTGCGATTCTAGGGAGAACATCTAAATTAGAATTAGAAGTATTAATAGAAGGACGATCACTAATTTGCATAATCAGTTATCAGTTATCAGTTATCAGTTATCAGTTATCAGTTATCAGTTATCAGTTATTAGTTATTAGTTATCAGTTATTAGTTATCAGTTATCAGTTATCAAGAGTTAGTAGTCAATAGCTACTTGTTAATCGGTAGTCCATCAGTAGACAGTTGATGAAGTTTTAACGCTTAACTCTTAAACTGACTACTATAACAGATGCGCCATTGCGGGTCTCTACACTGATAACTGATGACTGATCACTGATAACTGATTACATTCCCATGATGCAATAACCCGAATCGACATACAGAATTTGGCCTGTAATGCCACTGGATAAATCACTACAGAGGAAAGCCGCAGCGTTACCGACTTCGGTTTGGGTAACAGTCCGTTTTAGGGGAGCAATTTCTTCAACATGGTGAATCATCTCTAAAATGCCACCCACGGCTGAAGACGCTAAAGTCCGAATTGGGCCTGCGGAAATGCCATTTACCCGAATGCCCGATGGCCCTAACTCCGCCGCCAAATAACGGACATTCATTTCCAAGGCTGCTTTAGCAATACCCATGACGTTGTAATTGGGAATCACCCGCACACCGCCCAGATATGTTAGGGTGACAATACTACCGCCCTGTGTCATTAAAGGTTTAGCAGCAGCACTCAGTTGTACTAATGAGTAAGCACTAATATCTAACGCGCGGGTAAATCCAGCACGGGATACATTGCTAAAGTCCCCTGAGAGTTCCTCTTTTCCTGCAAAGGCCAGACAATGAATGAGGATATCGATCCGCCCCCACTGGTCGCGGATAGTCGTAAAAAGCTCCTCAATTTGAGCATCGTTCTGGACATCACAGGGCAAAAACAAACTAGGGTTGAGGGGTTCAACCAACTCTTTGACCTTCTTTTCAAAACGACCTTTATCGTCAGGAAGGTAGGTCACTCCGAGATTAGCTCCAGCTTCATGAAGCTGTTGGGCAATGCCCCACGCAATTGAGCGATTGTTGGCAATGCCAGTAACAAGTGCGTTTTTTCCGTTCAAATTCAGCATAATAGACTATTCTATATGCAATTGGTATCCTTCTCAAAGGGATTGATTTGCCTATCCCCCCTAGGGGTGAAGCACACCAGAGGACAATCATTGGTCTGTTTAATTGACCGATGATGCAATTAGCGTAAACTGAAATACGGAATAAATTAGGGCATTGTTAGTGCAAGGGATCGGGTCGTGACGTATGATAGACCGTTAGCAGAAGTGTTCCGCAGCATCGGCGGAGGGGCATTCCCCCCTGTCGTGGAAAGCTTTGAACGGGGTAAGACGATCTTCTTTCCCGGCGATCCGGCGGAGCGCGTCTATGTTCTGATCAAAGGTGCGGTAAAACTGTCCAGAGTCTATGAAGCTGGAGAAGAGATTACTGTTGCTTTGCTTCGAGAAAATAGTGTATTTGGTGTTTTATCTTTAATTACAGGTCATCGGTCAGATCGGTTTTACCATGCCGTCGCCTTTACCTCTGTCGAACTGCTCTCGGTTCCCATTGAACAAGTTGAGAAAGCACTCAAAAGTGATCCCGAACTTTCAATGGTGATGTTGCGAGGGTTATCATCTCGGATTTTACAGACAGAGATGATGATTGAAACCTTAGCCCATCGAGATATGGGATCAAGATTAGTCAGCTTTCTTCTGATTCTTTGTCGAGATTTTGGTGTCCCTGGTAAAGATGGGATTCGGATTGACCTAAAGTTATCCCATCAAGCGATCGCAGAAGCCATTGGTTCAACGCGAGTAACTGTTACCCGTTTATTAGGAGATTTGCGACAAAAAAACATGATCTCGATTCATAAGAAAAAGATCACCGTTCATAATCCCGTTACCTTGAGTCAGCAGTTCACCTAGTTAATGGGGCGTCTATTTCCACACCCAACGAAAGAAAATTCAGTTGAATTGTTAAAGGAAAAACTTACCCTTAAAAGAGGTCGAATCCGTTTAAACTACCGTGTTAAATTTTTGGTATGACCGCAGGAATTATCCTGGTTATATCTATCTTAGTTTTGGGAGGCGTGATTGCCACTGTCAGTGATCGCCTTGGAACGAAAGTTGGAAAGGCCAGGCTGAGTTTATTCAATCTACGCCCCCGCAACACTGCTATGGTCGTGACCATTGTAACGGGCAGTGTCCTTTCCGCATTGACATTAGGGATTTTATTTGCTTCGAGTAAACCTTTGCGTCGGGGTGTTTTTCAAATTGATAAAATCCAAACTCGACTCAATGACGCTCGTAAAGATTTAACTCGTGCTGAAGATGAAAGAAAACGAGTAGAAACGGATTTAGCCAAAGCCAGAGTTGAACTCAAAACCGCAATGGATCAGTTAAATGCGATTAATCAATCGCTACAAACAGCGCAATCACAAGCATTGCAAACAGCAGAAGAATTACAAAAAACTCAAAGTCGGTTGGGAGAACTTCAAAAACAATTGCAAGGAATTCAATCGGAAAAAACGGCAATGGAAGACGAATTGGCGCGAACCGAAAATCGCCTTCAGCAGGTCTTTCAACAAAAACAAAGTTTACAAGCAGAAATTTCCAAACTGAGAACGGAACGTCAAAATCTGATTCAACAACGAGAACAAGTTAAAGCTCAGATTCAAACTCGTGATCGAGAAATTGCTAAACGCGCTCAAGAAATGAAACAGCAAGATCAAGAAATTGAGCAACAGGAAAAACGGATTACAGAACAGGATAAAATTATTGCTAAACGGGAATCTCGACTTCAAGAACTAGAGATAGAACAGGAAAAATTAGAAAAGCAAAAACAAGTTTTAGCTCATCAAGTTGAACTGGTTGAACGAGATTTTCAACTCTTACGAGAAGGTAGTGTTGTCTTAGAAAGAGGAGAAGTTTTAGCCAGTGGATTAGTACATATTGATGATCCTAAAACGGCTCTACAAGCGATTAATACCCTTTTACAAAAAGCCAATGGTAAGGCCATTGAGGCGGTGCAATTAGGGAATACCAACGCCAATCAAGCCCAAGTCATTCAAATTACCAAAGCCGAAGTTGAAGAGTTAATGGATCAAATTGATGATGGTCGGGATTATGTGGTACAAATCATTTCCGCCGCAAATTTTTTAGTGGGTGAAACAAAAGTAGCTGTTTTTACAAAAGCTGAACCTAATCGCTTATTATTTACAACAGGAGAAATTATTGCGGGTACAACCTTTAATCCCTCAACTTTATCTAATGAACAATTACGAAAACAACTGCAACAACTGTTAGATGCTTCTAGTTTTCGGGCGCGTTTTGTTGGGGTTGTTGATGGAACAGTGCAAATTGGGAATGATAGAATGGATACATTAATTCGTTTTTTTCAACAATTGCAAGAGCATAATCAACCCTTAGAAATTCAAGCGGTTGCCGCCGAAAATGCCTATACAATTGGGCCATTACGACTGGATTTATTAGCCCGTCGTAATGGAGAAGTAATCTTTAGTACCCGACAACAGGAACCCCTTAATAATACGAATGAATTGCTAAATCCATCAATTCCAGAACAGAAGAATTTAGAAAATTCTCCCTCTCAACAAAATTCTATTCAACAGGACAAAAAATAAGATGATTTTAGGTTTTGATCCCGGTCGAGAAAAATGTGGAATTGCTGTGATGGGTCAAGATTCCCAGTTATATTATCATGAGGTAATTTTAGCATCGGATGTTCTTACAACAATTCAATCTCTTTGTCAACAATTTACGATTGATACGGTAGTTATGGGAGATCAAACGACTTCAAAACTATGGAAACAAAAACTAACTGAAATTTTGCCGAAATCTCTATCTATTATTCAAGTTAATGAACGATATTCTACCTTAGAAGCGCGCGATCGCTATTGGCAACTTTATCCCCCCAAAGGGTTAACTCGTTTAATTCCTAAAGGAATGCGAACCCCTCCCCGTCCGATTGATGATATTGTTGCGATTGTGTTAATCGAACGATATTTAAACCAGTAAAGGGTGAGTCAAACCTAGAAAACCCACCCCTACTGTTCAACTTAAAGCATCAATTAACGCTTGAACTCGGACTTTAATTTCATCTCTAACTCGATGAAAGGTTTCTAACGGTTGTCCGTCGGGATCATCTAATTGCCAATCTTCAAAAACTTCTTGAATTACCCAATCTTCCGGTAAATTTACACCACAACCACACAGAGAAATCACCGCATCATAATCTTCCGCTTGGAAATTACTTAAAGGATCAGAGGTTTGATTGCTAATATCAATTCCAATTTCATCCATCACTTGAATTGCTGTTGGATGAACCCGACTGGCTTCTAAACCGGAACTGGTAACAACTATCTTTCCTTCCCCTAATGTTCTGGCAAATCCTTCCGCCATTTGAGAACGACAAGAATTTCTTTTACAAACAAACATTACTTTTTTCATGTTCAATCTCCTAATTGATAAATGTTAAAAACTCGAAAAGCTGAATCATTTACATTCGATGAAGATGGACTCCATTAACCGTTTTGCTAATATCACTTAGGGTTTCTTGAATCCCTTTTTCTTTGCGTTCACTGTAACGGTCTGTGAGATAATCCACCTGATCTCGTAGTAATACCGTAAATTTGTAAAGCTCCTCCATAACATCAACAACCCGATCTCGATAAGGGGAATCTTTCATCGTCCCGTCTTCGTTAAATTCTTGGTAAGCTTTAGCCACTGAAGATTGATTGGGAATGGTGAACATTCGCATCCAACGACCTAAAATTCTCAGGGTATTAACAGCATTAAAAGACTGGGAACCCCCACTCACTTGCATCACCGCTAATGTTCTCCCCTGAGTGGGTCTAACAGCCCCAATATTGAGCGGAATCCAATCAATTTGATTTTTCATAATCCCACTGATTTGACCATGCAATTCTGGACTTGACCAGACCTGTCCCTCAGACCACAAACTCAGTTCACATAACTCCTGAACTTTAGGGTGAGTATCCGGTACACTTCCATAAATCGGTAATTCTCGCGGGTTAAAAAACCTGACTTCTGCACCCAATTCTTGAATAATTCGGGCAGCTTCTTCTGCTAATAAACGACTATAGGAACGCTCTCGCAAAGAACCGTATAAGAACAGAATTCGGGGTGGATGATCAAATTGACTCATTGATTTAGACCTTTAAGCAACGAGGATCAAATAAGCTGGCTTTTTCCGGTTCTCTGGGAAACCAAAAGGCTGTTTTTTTACAAATTTCGACCAACATTAACATCATAGGAACCTCAATTAATACCCCCACAACCGTTGCTAAAGCCGCGCCAGAATTTAAACCAAATAAGGTTACGGCTGTGGCGATCGCAACTTCAAAATGATTACTCGCCCCAATTAATGCAGCAGGTGCGGCATCTTCATAGGACAGTTTCAATTTTAAAGCAGCCACATAGCTAATCAGAAAGATAAAATTGGTTTGGATGAATAACGGAACTGCAATCAACACAATATGCAAAGGATTATTAACAATTAATTCTCCTTTAAAAGCAAACAGTAAAACCAAAGTCATCAAGAGTGCAGAGATAGCAATGGGGCTTAAATAGTGCAGAAACTTTTGTTCAAACCATTGCTTACCCTTATTTTTTAAAATCCAATATCGGCTATACATTCCCGCAGCTAAAGGTAAGCCAACATAAATTAAAACCGATAGAAAAATTGTAGCCCAAGGAACCGTTAAATCATTTGCCGCGAGTAACCAACGCCCTAACGGAGCATATAAAAATAACATCGCTAAGGAATTAACTGCTACCATCACTAAAGTATGACCTTGATTGCCATAACACAGATAACCCCACATTAAAACCATCGCGGTACAGGGTGCAATTCCTAATAAAATCGTTCCCGCAATATAGGAATTTGCTAAGGAAACTTCCTGTCCTCGAATGAGTTCTGTTCCCGTAATGAAAGGACGAAATAACCAGCCCAAAAAGAATTGAGCAAACATTACCATTGTGAAAGGTTTAATTAACCAATTCACCACTAACGTTAGAAAGACGGGTTTGGGAGTGCGAAGGGCGTTAACTGCCTGGGTAAAATCAATTTTTACCATGATGGGATACATCATAAAAAACAGGCAAATTGCAATTGGAATTGAGACTTGATAGATGCTCATGGCATCTAAAGCAACAGCAACACCGGGAAATAATCGCCCTAAAATAATTCCTGCAATAATACAGAAAAAAACCCAAAGGGTAAGATATTTTTCAAAAAAACTCAGTCGCCCTCCAACCTGCACGGCTGATGATTTTAGATTCATTGAACCTCCTGAAAACCCTTAATACTGATGACGTTATGACGATTGATAGTCCTGACCTGCTAGAGACATTACCATTATTTCAAAAAATTTTGATATGTTAAGCAAAAAAGTGTTAAGAATCTAAGTTTGCTCTAAAAAAGATTCCCTTGATGGCGGTGAATGAGTAAGAATTAACTTGATTTAAACTTTAGTATTCTGCTCGTTTTGTTAACACTTGATCTAGGGTTAAGTTAAACTCAGATGTTCCCCCAAAGACTGTGCCAACTTTTGTTTTATGAAAGTTGCGATAGAGTTTGGTATAATCATCAGAGTCAAAAGGAATATAACCGACATTTTGAACGACTTTAGGCGCTTTTTGCATATAGAAATCCAGAAAATCATTCATGGCTGGGTTATTTTGAGCAGTAACCGCATTAACATAGATAAATAAGGGGCGAGCTAGGGGTCGATATTTTTCAGCGTCCGTTGGATTTTGAGAAGGCATAATCGGCCCTGAACCCTTTTGGTTATCAATGGCTAATGCTTTTAACGCCTCTGATTTTTTCTGATAATAAGCATAACCAAAATAGCCTAATCCATTGGGATCATTAATGATAGCTTGTTCAATAATTTCATCATCCTCACTGGCTTGATAATCCGTGCGACTAGCTCCTTCTGTTCCCACAATTGCGGCGGTAAAATAATCATAAGTTCCTGAATCTTTACCGGGGCCATAGAGATTAATCGGTTGGTTTGGCCAAAAAGCTCGAATTTGATTCCAAGTTTTAATTTTTTCTTCTGCTTGGGGTTCCCAAAGTTTCTTTAATTCCGCAACGGTGATATCCTGAGCCCAGGTATTTTTAGGATTAACTACAACGGTCAACGCATCAAAAGCAACAGGTAATTCTAGATAAGAAATATTATTTTTTTTACACACTTCAATCTCTTCTTTTAAAATGGGTCGAGAAGCATTATTAATGTCCGTTTCTCCAGCACAAAATTTTCTAAAGCCACCTCCTGTTCCTGAAAAATTAACTGTTATATCTATATCAGACGGACTCTGAGCATTGTAATCTTTAACAATTGTTTCAGTAATGGGATAAACGGTACTAGAACCATCAATATGAATGGGTTTTGTCTGTTGGGTCTGACCTGGACTGCACGCCAAAAGCAGGGTAGAAGTCCCAACGGCTAAAGCTAAGGTTTTGAGAGAACTGGGCAATTTTGATAGTCTAGGAGTCATAAAGTATCCCCTGTGACAGTTAGGGTTAGGCATATTAAAATCATATCAATTTTTTTTGATATGTCAAGTTAAAAAAAGGTTAAAAATCTTTTATAACCCCTAAAGATGCTGAATAAGCCTGAGTCAGATGAGGAAAATTGTTATTGCTAATTTACCTTAATCATCTAATCTTTAAATGATTGATTAAAACTTAGGTAACTGCCATAATTCCGGTTGAAATTCACTCAGAGAATTGAGAATTTGATCCGCTTCTTTATAAAGAGATTGATCCATATCTGATGCGGGAACAGCAACTACTGACATTCCTGCCACTTTCGCTGCGGAAACCCCTGCTAAAGCATCTTCAAAGACTAAACAGTTTTCAGGTTTTGCCCCTAAACGTTGGGCAACTAATAGGAAAATATCGGGAGCAGGTTTACCATTTTTGAGTTCAGGATCATCCCCCCGAACAATTTCTTGAAATACAGAAAACCAGCCTTGATGACTTTGGGTTTTAGCCGTAAACGGACGAGTTCCTGAACTGGTCGCAACCGCTTGCGGAATGTTATGAAAAGCGAGATGTTGAGTCAGATGAACGGCTCCGTCCAAGGGCAAAACATGGGGGTATAATTCGTAAATAATCGCGTCTTTTTGTTTTAGAAATTCTTCAACGCTGAGAGATAAATCTAACTCTTGAATCAGAAGTTTTGCTGAATCATGGGATTTTCTGCCCCTAACTTTGCAACTCAAACTATGTTCAATCGTTTTACCATAACGGTGAGCAACGATTTGATTTACTCTAGCATGAAGGGGTTCTGTGTCTAACAGTAGACCATCTAGGTCGTAAATAACATGAGTAATTTTTTTAAAGTTAGGCATTGGCGCATGGATAAAGCGTTAAAGTTATTATGAAGGAAATTGATCCATAAATCAAGTCTCAGGATAGGCGGAAATCTTAGAGATAGATTAAGGATAAAAATCAAGAAAAGTTGAACTTAACACTTTTCCCTTATGCTTTTAACAGCCAAGATTGATGACAAGTCCAGGACTGCTCAAGATGTCTTTGATAAAACCTTAATTCCCAATCTACTTGAGCTTGGGGATTAATTCTAATTTGAGCTAGATGTTTTAATTGTTCAGCGTGTTCGGGTTGAAATTCATACGCTAAACTCAAATGCAGCCAAGTTTTTAATCGTAAGGCTTCAAGACGAGTGGGTGAATTTGCTAATTGAGCAAAATGAATCATTAGAGAGGGAATTCCTTCTGTTTTTAATTCTAAACCATACCAATGAGTTTGAAAGGTCATTTTGATGACATCAAGTTTAAGTGGTGTTTTGCTTAATTTTGCAGTATTATAAGCCGTTTCCAATGCTTGAATATACAAATTAATGGATGATATTTCATCGTTAAAAAATCCGGTTAAGGTACAATGGGGCATATAATTATGGGCTGCATTAAAGCCACATAAATCTAAACTTTCTTGATAAAATGCTTGAATTTGTCCAGCTAATTCACCTTGAGGACAAGCATAAACAATAAATTGACTTGATGACATCATATTTTTGATTAAGAAACGTGTTGAGATTGATCGCCATCTAACTCGATAAAAACCGATTCAAATTCTATTTGCTTTTCTAATAATAGAAGCCAAACTCGCTGGGTATTGATTGAAAAGGGAGTATGGTATAACTTTAACATGATGAATGTGTCCTAAAACAAATCATAGAACTATTATAAACCCCTTGATGAAATTATTCTCATGAGTACCGGATTGTTATTAAAGTCTAGGGATCGGTAAAAAATTAGATAATTTGATGACAAGACGCTAACAGATGCTAAGATTATTAAAGATATCTTTATCGGTCTAACCCCCGACTCTTTATTTAATTGCTGATTTGGAATGAGCCTTAATCCTGTCCCGATGCACCTTCAAGTTGCTGAACGAATTCGACACAATATTAAACAAGGAATTTATCGAGTTGGAGAGCAATTACCTCAAGAAAGTTTATTAAGTCAATGTTTTAATGTAAATCGTCATATTATCAGACGAGCGATCGCTTGTTTAAAAAGTGAAGGAGTGTTAAATACCGAACCAGGGCGAGGGATTTTTGTGACTAAGAAACCGATTATTTATCCTCTAGGGAAACGAGTCCGTTATAATGAAATCCTGATTAATCAAGGCTTAGAACCTAGTTTCCAATTGTTAAAATGTATAGAAATTAAAGCGGATCTTTTAGTGGCTAATCATTTAGAAATTCTCGTGGGAGAATCCGTTGCTTGGATTGAACGTTTAATGTTTGCCAATAATGTACCGATTTCTATTACAAGTAGCTATTTTCCCCTAGACTATTTTCCGAATTTGTTAGCCTATGAAGCCCAAATGTGGTCAATTTCCCGACTTCTGAGAGAAATCTATGGCTGTGATCATTTACGGCGAAATACGTGGATTTCTTCTCGCCTTGTTGATGCTGACGATGCTCAATTATTGCACATATCAACAACCAGTTCTATTTTACGAGTTGAATCAATTAATGTCGATCAACATAATCATATTATTGAGTATGGAATTACCCGCTTTCGAGGGGATCAAATCGAACTAGGTTTAGGATCTCAATGTCTTTCCCTATAATATTATTATATTATTATTAAGTTTATTTACAATAATTTTCAAGCCTAAATTGGGGTACATCATAAAGGTTTTAAGTTAAATTTAAGTTAAAATAGTTTAATTTTGGGTAAAAATTAAAACTTGATAAACAAAAGATGATTTTTATTGAGAAAAAATAAAATTTGTAAAATTAATTTAAAATTAAGCTTTGAATTTTACACAAAACCCCCTTGACTTTGAGCCAGTTTTTATCTATGATTAAAACTTAATTGTTAAACAAACAAAACAATTAAAATTAGCAGTGTTTGGATACAAAGATGAGACTAACTCCAGATTTTTCTGATCGAACTCAGGTTGATCATTGGGAGACTCAGATGCCTTGTGTATCGGATCAAGCTCAATTGGAAGCGTTTGCTACGGATATCACTCAAATCTTTAGCTTAGAAACCGATGGAAGACTGTCTCCAAAGCAAGCCTATAGCCAAATTAAAACCTTGATGACTAAATTAAAAACTCAGGTGATAGGAGACTAAACTGAATTTTAGAAACCTGATTACAGATGAAGAGTTATAAATTTTGATCACGAAGATCAGTTCTACTTTTTCGTGCGATAGATTGCAGAATAAGACCAGTACAATAAAGATTAGAACCCGTATATTTTTAAAATGGAAATCAATACTCATCCTCAAACCCAAACTTTAGGATATTGGGCTGTAAAAGCGATTCAAAAACATCTGGAAAAAGTCATAAGTCATGAATCTGATGTTTTAAAAGATGATGATCCTGAAGAACTCCATCAAATGCGCGTGGGAATGCGACGGTTACGTTCAGCGATTGTTGGCTTTGCTCCAGTTTTAGACTTACCCGAATCGGCTGAAGATGAAAAAATAGGTAAGATTGCACGGCGTTTGGGGAAGTTACGAGATTTAGACGTATTATTAGAAACCTTACAAAACCATTATTATCCCCATTTACCCTCATCAGAACAAGAAATCCTAGATAAAATATTAATGAGTTGGGTGAAACAACGTCACAAAGCCTTTCGACTTGTGGAGTGGGTTTTAGACCATAAAACCTATAAAAACTTGAAAGAAGATTTACAAAATTGGATCAAAGAACCTTGTTTTACTCCACTGGAAAAGCTACCCATTAATGAAGTTCTTCCCGATTTATTACTCCCCCAAATCAGTGAGTTATTCTTACATTCCGGTTGGCAAGTGGGTGAAGATCAAGTTAACCCTATTTCTTTGGAAACTTTAGAAGAAATTTTAGATAAACAGGGAAAATCTTTGCATAGCTTAAGAAAGCAAGTTAAACGAGTGCGTTATCAAATGAATTTATTTACGGATTTCTATTCTTCTACCTATTCCAACTATTTAGAAGATATAAAAGCGATTCAGGAGTGTTTAGGTGATATTCAAGATAGCATGGTTTTAGGAGAAAAAATAGCCGAAGAGATACCCTCCAAAATCAACTCCAAACTCCCAACTTTTATGAGCGTATTAGCCCAAAATCGTTATGAATCTTGGCAAAAATGGGAACAATTACAACGTCAGTATTTAAAGCCGGAAACTCGTTATCAATTTCGATCAGAATTGCTGCATCCTGTTACAGAAACAGGAAACCGTAAAGATGAGAAGGAGGAAGAATAACCTTCTTCCCATCTCTAAAAATAAATTTAAGGTTGAGTTTTAGGTGCAGTATTCGGCTGGGTTGTTGGGGTTTTAACTTTAACAAAAATATCATAACGACTGGTGCGATCATTTAGAATAGCTGTTGTTAATCCAATTGATTGAATCGCATCAATCCAGATTTTTTGCTGAGGGGGAAGTTGAGGTAATGATAAGGTTCTGACATTCGGATCAAACACTCGTTCAACATTCATAAAAAAGTTACCATTGTTGGGGTTAAGTCCCATCGGAATACTTTGTTGAAATACTGGGTTAGAGGTAATAGGAACCGAAGGTAAAGGAACAATTTGATCCGCAACTGATCCCCCCAAAGTGATATAAGCCACATTTCCGTCTAACCAACCCCGAGTTACCACAAATCCTCCAAAGGGAGAAACCCATTGCATTGCGGGTTGATCTTTAATTTTAACTTCACTCACCTTAAATTGTTTATTCTTCATCACCTCATCTAACTGGGTAAACGTTTTATCGGTTGCATTGCGATCAGAAACTTTTACCATTAATACTAATCCCGCCACAAATCGTTCTAAAGCTCTGGGATTTGGAGTTGATGGAATTAAAGATAAAGCAAATTCTCCATTCATCCCCTTGAGAACATCCTTTTCTAATTCCATCCCCGTTGCAGATTTAAAACTAGAACTCAAAACTTGAGGATTAAATGGTGCGATGGGATTAGCATTTGCACCTTGGGTATAATCTTCCCAAACTTGTTTTAAATTACTTCCAGAAACCATGATTAATGTATTTTCTGGAATTTGTTTGAGGATGTCTTGCGCTCTATTCTCAACGGTAAATTTTTTCTGACTATTGGGTCTTAACCAAGACACGGCTTTAAACCCAACACCTTGAGATTCTAAATTAATATTAGTTGCTAATCCTTGATGTTGTTGAACTTGTTCTAAATTTTTCTCAGGAATGGGATTTCGAGAACGGTAAGATGCCACTGTGGTAGCGACGGGAATATTGAGATAAACTTGAGCAAAGGGATTTCCGGTTTTAATCGTATCCAAAGCCGCCGCATATCCTGGAGTTCTCGCTAAAGAACCTGAACCCCGATAGGTATCAATGGCGCGTTCTGTTGCATTGGGATCAGTTGTCACCACTAAGAAATCCTGTCCCAAAACCGCAATAGAATAATTTTGTTTGGGATTTCCTTTGGTTTCAATAATATCAATTCCTCGATAAGATCGTTGAGTAGTTTGACCTTGAGGTAAGGTTTTCGGTTGTGATAATAATTCTTTAGCTTTGGCGGGGTTAGCAATCGGAAATACTATCACTGTCGCTTGTTGATTTAAGGTTGTGGATGCTTCCGTACTGGGAGGAGTTCCTGATAGTAAACTAGAATTTGGTAAAAAGGCAATCATCACTTCTTTTCCGACCCAAGGCTGAATATCTTTCTGATAATCATAGCCATTCTCGGTTAATACCCGATTTTGCCAATCGTTCAAGACTTGTTTTAACGCGGCTTGAGATTGGGGTGTACCATATTGCTTTAATTTGTCCCATTGTTGGGTATCTGTGGACAGAGATACAGCCACCATTGCTTCGGAGGGAACAACATTTGCACCGAGGGGAACACCTTCTAAAAATTTACGCGAAACTAAGGTATAGTAAGCGGCAATTCCACCCCCAACAAGCAGTACCGCAACTCCCACCGTTAAAATTAAATTAGGTTTTATTTTTTGCATGATAATAGCAACGATGGCTGTAGGCAACCAGTAAACAATAATGATTGAGTATCGAGGGAGATTTTAACCCAGGGGGTTGCACTTTGCAAATTCATCACCGGGTAGACGCTTTTTCATCTTCAGGATGGGAAACACTATTAAACCAACCTCGTCGCCAGAAGAAAAAGAATAAGGCTAAAGCAATTATAAACATCAAGGTCAAACAGACCGGATAACCCCAATACCAATTGAGTTCAGGCATATTTAAAGGGGAAGTATCCGGGTTAAAATTCATTCCATATACCCCAGCCACAAAGGTTAGAGGAATAAAAATCGTTGAAATTACGGTGAGTAACTTCATAATTTCATTCATTTTATTGCTCATAGAAGACATATAAATTCCCATTAAATCGGACGATAACTCTCGATAAGTTTCGACCATATCTCGAACTAAAATTGTATGATCATAACAATCTCGTAAGTAAACCCGAACCTCTGGGCTAATTAAATCACTTCCATCTCGAATTAACACATTAATGGCTTCTCGTTGCGCCCAAATTGCCCGTCTAAGGGTAAATAAATCTCGACGAATACTATAAATTTTAGCTAGATTTTTAGGAACTGGATTAAAGACAACCTCGTCTTCTAATTCTTCTAAAATATCTCCATATTCTTCTAATACAGGGAAAAATCCATCAATAATGGCATCTAAAATCGCATAAGCTAAATAATCGACTCCTTGTTTGCGAATAATCCCTTGATTATAACGAATGCGATCGCGCACAGGTTGTAAACAATCATATTCTGCTTCTTCCTGTACCGTTAGCAAATAATTTTTGCCTAAAATAATACTAACTTGTTCTTTATGTAGTGGATCTTCACCTGGCTTAAGAGTTACCATCCAGGCAACAATCACCAGTTGATCATCATATTCTACCACTTTAGGACGTTGGGGAACATTCACCACATCTTCTAAAGCAATGGGATGTAAATTAAACACCTTTGCCATTCGTTCCCAAGTGTCTTGATTTCCTAATCCTAAAATATCTAACCAAGAAACAGAATGAGTATCTAAATAAGGCGCACATTCTTCCGGTGTCGTTAATTTTAAACGAGTCGCCATCCCATCGTTATAATCAATTAAAACCATCTCCGGTGGCGGATCATCCGCTTCCACATCTAATGTTCCGGGGGGTGTACCCGGATCATCATAAAAATAATCTAAATTTGATTCTTCTTCTTCCTCATCCTCATCTTTTACAGAATCAATCGCGGCTGTTGAAAGTTTCATACTATGGGTCATAACCAGTTCCCCAGAAGGTGAATTGAATGGGTTTACAAGTCAAAAAACTAATGCTAGTTTATCGATTTTTCTTGAGAATATAGTACAACAGAACTAAAATTATTTACATTTTAACTCAAAATCATAAAAAGTTTTTTATGATTATTTATAAAATTTTAAATTCTCTTAAAGCAGGTAAAAAGTTTTTATTTTCATGGCTAGGACGGCTCAACTTTAGTAAAGCAAATCGTTGTAATTGCGTTAAATTCTGCCAGTGTTTTAACGTGATCTCAACCCCCATTTCCTCTGCTTTTTGCTGCACAATATCCGGTAATTCAGTAGAATCTAACCAAAGTGGATGATCATCAATCGGTAAATCCTTTAATGGGATATTAGTATATTGTTCTGCTAATTGATACAATAAACTCCGATATCCTGCCATTTCTTCTGGTGTACTCATCGGATTTTCTACTAATTGTTGACGAACCTCATGGGGAAATTTATTCCAATGTTCTAACTTCAATTTAACCCCGCAGCTATCCAGTTTATACCGCACAACCATCGGAATACAATTCAAAGCTTTAACAAAATCCTGTTCAAATTCAAACAAATTGTTCATATTACGAATTACGAATTACGAATGGGGAATGGGCAATGAATAGGCAATAGGCAATAGGCAATAGGAAACAGAAATTTCTCCCCTCGCTTCCCCTGCTCCCCTTGTCCCCTTGTCCCCTTGTCCCCTTGTCCCCTTGTCCCCTTGTCCCCTTGTCCCTACTTCTGCTCTGGATGCGCCGCTTCTGGGGAAGTCGCTCCCATCTTATTAATCCTATAAATCATTTGATATAATCGTCCAACACGACGTTGATTAAAATGGAACATTAGACGCGGTAAGCCTTCGGTTTCGCCCCCTATCTCTTCAGGGAAAGCTTCCGTTTTCTCAATTCTTCCTTTAGATAAGATATCGTGAAACTCGGTATTGAGTTGTTCCACTTGCTCATTTGATAATTCCGATTTTAAGCGCATTACAAACTTATCTTTAACGTGGCGACTTGAATGATAAACTCGATAGAAATTAGCGATCGCTTCACAAGCCACAGACAAATCATCCGTAATCGTATAAAAACTTGGATCATCCGGTGAAATCAATCCCCGATTGAGCATTTGTTTTTCAATAAATTGATGTAAATCGTACCAATAATCCCCCCCCGGACGATCCACTAAAATCAATGGAGCAGGGCCAAATTTTCCCGTTTGAATTAAGGTTAAACATTCAAAGGTTTCATCTAACGTCCCAAACCCCCCTGGAAACATCGCTAAAGCATCACTTTCACGCAAAAAAAAACAGCTTGCGCGTGAAAAAATATTTAAACATAATTGCTTTTTTATTCCCTTCAATATACGGATTTGAAGATTGTTCAAAGGGAAGTTGAATATTTAATCCAAACGATAAATCCAGACCTGCACCCTCATTTCCCGCCTGCATAATCCCACCCCCACCCCCAGTTAAGACCATAAATCCTTGCTGGGTGACACATTGGGCAAAATCTGCTGCCATACGATACTCTTGAGTATTAGCCGAAATGCGAGCCGAACCAAAAATACAAATTTTGCGAACATGGCGATAGGGATAAAAAATTTGAAACCCTCGTTCTAAGTCCAGCAAAGAGGCGGAAATAATTTTCCAATCCAGAGTCTCAAATTCCTCCCCAGCCATGTGAACTAGGCTTGAAAGTGCTCGTGAAATCCACTTCTTATGCTTTAAATTCGGCAGTTGATCAACTAACTGAATAATATCTGCTTGTAGAGAATCTACCGCTTGGCTAATGTCAGAGGAGTTCATACGATTTTATCACTTACAACAAAGCACCTCAGACCCAAAGTTCCAAGGCGCAACACCCGTGAATAATGAGCTTGAGGTTTGAGTATCATTTTGGAGGACTCAAGAACTCCGTCTAGCAACTGACTCAAATGGATTGTTTTTGAAGTCAGTTGTTTAGATGAGTTGTCAACCCCTGCAACAATGATTAAATAGTGTTCGCTAACGACTTCAGGTATTTGGCTTCAGATACTTTTCTAAAGTAGACGCTAATGTCGTTTTAGGAACAGCACCCACAACCATATCCACTCTTTGACCTCCTTTGAAAATCATCAGAGTTGGAATACTGCGAATACCATACTGACTAGCAGTAGTAGCATTTTCATCTGTATTGAGCTTGACTACTTTTACTTGCCCGGCATATTGCTCTGCAATTTCCTCGACAACAGGTGCAACCATGCGACAAGGCCCGCACCAAGGAGCCCAAAAATCCACTAATACTGGGATTTCGCTGTCAAGCACATCTTCCTTAAAACTAGCATCAGTAACTGTTAAGGCGTTGGACATCCCTAGAAATCCTTATATATAAGACCCTATCAAATTTGACAGTCTCATCGTAGACACAAGAGTATCTAACGAGAGCTTCTTGCTTAACCAATTGAATAGGCAAAGCGTTAATTTTAGATTTAACAGCTTTCCTACCCTCTTGTCCACAAGAAATTAGATTATACGTCCACTGACTGTCGAACAGTAGACGAAGCCAGAGAGGAGATTAAGGCTCTCCAGTTTTTGCTTTCTTTTTGTCTATCCTACTCGGATGTTGAGCAAGCTGTTAACTCGGCAATAACTCCTCATTATATTTCAATACGGGCTTGAATTAACCATTAGGAGAACTTAGCTCAAATGCAATAATTTGAGTTAGATCATCCATCCCTGGAGGGATAACGTTACAGGGGGACACGGGAAACTCTGGCTCTATTAGAGCTTAAATCTTTTCAAAATTAAATTCAACCTTATTATGGGGACAAGGCTTAATTCATTTCGTTTCGATTTAAGTGGATTCTTCAAGGCAGACCCTTAAGCCAATCTTACCGCAAAAGGATATTCAGTTGAACAATTACTCACCTGATACCCCATTATCAAAATTTTTGTCTAACGACTTGCACAAATGAGCAGTTATCCTTATCCTAGGAGCAAGCGAATCTAAGCGGGTCGGTTCTAATTTCTAAAATTAAGAAACCGCCCGAACAAAAGTTCAGGCGGAGTGTGGTGTGAGGAGTGAACGGAAACATACGTCTCCGCTTCTTCTATTGTGACATTTTATTTCCCAGAATTCCAGGTTGAGTTGTAATTTTTACGACTCTTTAACAAGTGTTGTCAAGAATCCTTGAACTCCTCCTCCGTAAATTTACTTACCCATTCCTAACTGTTGAGCTTTTTGGTAGACTTTCCCTTCTGTTAACAGTGAAGGCGCAATCACCACTTCCACTTGCTGCATTTCTGGAATTGTCTGCGCCCCCAGGGTTCCCATACTGGTTTTTAACGCCCCCAATAAATTATGAGTTCCGTCATCGAGTTGAGCGGGGCCACGCAGAATTTGTTCTAAGGTTCCCGTTGTTCCCACCCGAATTCGAGTTCCACGGGGTAACACCGGACTCGGCGTTGCCATTCCCCAGTGATAACCCCGTCCCGGAGCTTCTTTAGCACGGGCAAAGGGAGAACCAATCATCACCCCATCAGCACCACAAGCAATACATTTACAGATATCTCCTCCGGTAATTAATCCGCCATCGGCAATAATTGGTACATAACGTCCGGTTTCTTGATAGAAATCATTCCGAGCAGCAGCACAGTCGGCTACGGCCGTTGCTTGGGGAACTCCAACCCCTAAAACCCCCCGTGAGGTACAAGCTGCACCAGGGCCAATCCCAACTAAAATTCCCGCCGCACCGGCTTTCAGCAAATCTAAGGTGATGTCGTAGGTGACACAGTTGCCCAAAATCACCGGAATGGGCATTTCTTGACAAAATTTGACTAAATCCAGAGGGGTCACAGACTCTGGTGAGAGGAAGGTGGTTGACACCACTGTTGCTTGGACAAAAAATAAATCAGCCCCAGCTTCAGCCACAACAGCGCCGTATTTACTCGCTCCGGCCGGGGTGGCACTCACCGCCGCAATACCCCCTCCGTTTTTAATTTGCTGAATGCGTTGAGTAATCAGTTCCGGTTTGATGGGTTCTGCATACAATTCTTGCATCAGGGTGACAAACTCATCTTTCCCCACTGAAGCGATGCGATCCAAAATCGGTTCTGGATCTTCGTAACGGGTTTGAATCCCTTCTAGGTTTAATACCCCCAATGCTCCTAGTTTCGATAATTCCACCGCCATGCGAACATCGACCACCCCATCCATTGCACTAGCAATAATGGGAATTTCTCGTTCAATGCCACCAATTGTCCAGGTTGTATCTGCTAAAACTGGATCAAGGGTGCGCTGTCCAGGGACTAACGCAATTTCGTCAATGCCATACGCTCTGCGGGCAACCTTGCCCCGACCAATTACAATATCCACTCTTGTATTTGTTCCCAAGACTCTATTTCTATTTAGACTATCAAAAATGAGGGGACATGGGGAAAACAGGGGACATGAGGATAGGGGCAAAAGGGAGGGGAAATGATTAATTTCTGTACAAATAAGCCAAGCGCGAAGCCATACCATAGACTCCAAACCCGTGATTAGGTAATCACAGTCAAGGGTCAACCGTTAACAACCCTCGCTAAATTTTTTAAAATTGCTAAAAACCGATAGGGAAACTGGGATATGATGAAAAAGCAAGATTGAATTGAAATTACAGGACATTAACTATGACACTGCGACTTGGGGATACCGTACCCAACTTTACTCAAGCATCCTCCGAAGGTGACATTAACTTTTATGACTGGGCTGGAGATAGTTGGGTGGTGTTATTCTCTCACCCAGCCGACTATACACCCGTTTGCACAACGGAACTGGGAACCGTTGCTAAATTAAAACCCGAATTTGACAAACGCAACGTTAAAGTGATTGCGTTGAGTGTGGATGATGCGGACTCCCACCAAGGTTGGATTCAAGATATTAACGAAACTCAAAATACCACCGTTAATTATCCAGTTTTAGCAGACCCAGACCGCAAAGTGTCAGAGTTGTACGACATGATTCATCCGAATGCAAATGCTGCGGTTACAGTGCGGACTGTTTTTATTATTGACCCTAATAAAAAACTACGTTTAAGCTTAACTTATCCTCCCAGCACCGGACGTAACTTTGATGAAATTCTGCGGGTGATTGATTCGCTGCAACTCACTGATCACTACAGCGTCGCCACCCCTGCGGACTGGAAAGATGGGGATGATTGTGTGATTGTTCCTTCCCTCAAAGACCCCGAAGTTTTGAAAGAGAAGTTCCCGAAAGGCTATCAAGAAGTCAAACCTTATTTACGTCTGACACCTCAACCCAATAAATAAACGAGTCTTCAAGAAAAAACCCAGTTTCTTAATGCAAAAAGGAGAAGCTGGGTTTTGCATTAGTCCTGTTAATCCCTAAAGGAGCTTAGACACAGGAGAGTGATCGGTTATTGTGCTAATAGATGTCGGCTATGGAAATAACACAAGTTCTTATTCAATACCTTTGCCGGGTCTTGCATAAGAACTCTGAAGAATAAGATTGTGAAGAGTTGCCGCTCCCAAGCGACTATCAAACTTTTCGATAACAGTTTGACGGCCAGCTTTAGCAAGTTGCTTACGAAATAGATCATCGGTAAGCAACTGCACAATAGCATCTGCCAACTTCTGTACATCAAAAGGAGGTACCAACAATCCGTTCACATGATCTGTGATAATCTCCACAACTCCGCCAGCCGCAGTTCCAATCGTTGCTACCTCAGCAGCCATTGCTTCTAAATAGACGACTCCCAAAGGTTCCTTGTGGGAAGCTAGTATAAATAAATCGGCAGATTGCGCTTCTGAAAGACATTCTTCTTCCCCTATAGAACCTAACAGAAGAACATCTTCATTTAGACCTAACTCATAGATTAAAGCTTGCAGTCTTGGCTGTTCTGGACCTGAACCAGCAATTCTTAACTGAAAAGGTACACCCTTTTCCTTTACGATTGCTACCGCTTTTATCAAAATATCAAAGCCCTTGCTAAAAACTAAGCGTCCAATACTCAAAATTCGCTTTGGACAAGCAACATCTAATTTCTTGTTAGAATCAGGCATCCATTTTTGGGTATCTACTCCATGCCTGGTGATGTAATGATAATGTTGTGGAGCAAGTGATGAGAAATCTTTCTGCATCTCTTCCACCATCCACTCTGCTACTAAAGTAACAAAAGCAGCATCCTCAAATTTTTCTTTTAATGCACCTCCCCAATCCTCAAATGCTGCTACTACAGTTAGTGAAAATGGTAAATCTACTAACCGTTTGACCATCATACACAAAATAGCACTGTTTCCAGGTATGGGGGTATGCAAGTGCTTGATTTGCCTGTATTTCACTTCTTGTGCTAATTGACAAGCCGGAATTATCAATGGTAGAACCGATTTCCAAGATGGTTGTTTGTCTACAGGTAAGGTAAAAGCCAACTGAATACAAGATAGAAACCCTTTCAGATGACGTACTATCGCCCAAGTCAAACTCAGGATGATTTTACTAATGCTAAGTGGCCATAGATAGCAAGTTTCAGCCTGAGCAGCTAAGGCAAAGCTATGCTTTCCCAATTCTTTAGGCTGACGAGTTGAGAAAATAGTGATATCCAGCCCCAACTCTCTAAGATGAGAGATTTCACGCCAGGCCCATACATGGGATTGTCCGGGCCATTCTGGAATTAAATAACCAATTTTCATATAAGTGCTGGTGCAAAATAAATTACCGAGTTGACAAAGGGAAGACCGGATCTGGGAATCATCAAATGTGTAAATAATTATGTTTGCGTACTTATAAGTACCTACACAAAATTATTTGCATATCCGATTTCTGGTTTTCCCTTTGTTTTAAGAGCTTCAGGTTAACCTAGTGTGTAATTAATTTTGTTTACCTACTTAGCAATCCTAAATAAATTGCCCTTTTCATTTTACTCTAATCTTAGCAGACCCAGACCGTAAAAGGTGATCAAGAAGTCAAACCCTATTTACGTCTGACACCTCAACCCAATAACAACACTTCAGACAGTTTGCGATAGCCTTCGGCTGGGCGGAGCATCATCTAGTCCAGTTAATCCCTAAAATAAAAGAAACGCAGTGCAAAATTTTAACTAGGACGTTGTTCATGGACATTAAAAACGGTTTTGTTGGCACAATTGGGAATACCCCTTTAATTCGATTAAACAGTTTCAGTGATGAAACTGGGTGTGAAATTTTAGGGAAAGCAGAATTTTTAAATCCCGGCGGTTCTGTGAAAGATCGGGCGGCTTTATATATTATTAAAGATGCAGAAGAAAAAGGATTACTAAAACCCGGTGGAACCGTTGTAGAAGGAACTGCTGGAAATACGGGAATCGGATTAGCCCATATTTGTAATGCCAAAGGCTACAAATGTTTAATTATTATTCCTGACACTCAATCTCCTGAAAAAATGGAAGCCTTAAGAACTTTAGGAGCCGAAGTTCGACCAGTTCCTGCTGTTCCGTATAAAGATCCAAATAATTATGTTAGATTATCAGGACGGTTAGCGTCAGAAATGGAAAATGCAGTTTGGGCAAATCAATTTGATAATTTAGCCAATCGTTTAGCCCATTATGAAACAACCGGGCCAGAAATTTGGGAACAAACCGATGGTAAAGTCGATGCTTGGGTCGCTGCAACAGGAACCGGAGGAACGTTTGCCGGAGTTTCGCTCTTTTTAAAAGAGAAAAATCCTCAGATTAAAACCGTTGTTGCTGATCCGATGGGGAGTGGGTTATATAGTTATGTAAAAACGGGAGAAATTAATCCTCAAGGAAATTCAATTACGGAAGGGATTGGGAATAGTCGAATCACCGCAAATATGGAAAATGTTCCCATTGATGATGCCATTTTAGTAGATGATAATGAAGCTTTACGGGTCATTTATCAACTGTTAAGAAAAGATGGATTATTTATGGGAGGTTCTGTAGGAATTAATGTAGGGGCGGCGGTAGCTTTAGCGAAAGAAATGGGGCCGGGTCATACCATTGTTACGGTCTTATGTGATGGGGGTGCTCGTTATCAATCTAAATTATTTAATAAACAATGGTTACAGGAACGCAATCTCTGGCCTGATAATTTAGATTAATTGCAGGTATGTTTTAGGGCGAGAAAACCTCGCCCCTACAGAGGGTGATATTCTATTTTTTATCTTACCAAGGACTTCCGACTAATGTAAATGCTGCCCAATAATAGGGATAGTTTAACTCGTTATTATTAAGATTTTGTAGATCGGAAGGAAGGGTAATTTCTTGGTTGTGATTGACTAAAATTAAACGACCTTCTTCAATTCAGTTATTTGTAGCAAACATTTAAGGATTTCATATTAGCTGTTGTCGTAGAAAAAGTGATCGCTCGGATACTTTTTCTGGACTTCTCAGAATCCAAGATCTCCTAGTGATCGCTTGAAATGACTCAGATGACCAAAGCCAACTATTGTCAGGTTGGAGATGCTGTCGCAGGGGCAACGTTCAAGTTAGCAACCAATCCATAAGTTGAGATGTAATCTTCTAACTCTTGTAAATCGATTGTGCCATTTTTATCGGCATCAAGAATGTTAAATAGATAATCAGTGATATATTTTCTAACTTCTTCTGAACTGCGGGTTCCTGATGTCATATCTTCAATCAGCCCTAACAATTCCATAATTTCAGCGCGATCCAGTGTTTTACTGCCATCCGTATCTAATTTAAGGAATAGCTTCTTAACATTTTCAGTTGCCATTCTCGATGAGCGTAATGTTTCTCTCAAAATGTCATTTCCGAAGGCATTCATGAACAAGATTTGCTCAATTAAAGGGATACAGAAAAATCCCAATGAAGTCCAGAAAATTGCATATCGGACAGCTTCTGGATTGGCGGTTGTGCTAATCCCCAGGAAAAGCACCGCCCAAAGGTAAAAGTTAGGATTCACCAGCAGAATATAAGCATCCTGAGCTTCTGCTTTATTGAGTTTACCCTTGGAAAACACTGCGGTTAATACAGCTAAACCCCGCATTGAGACAAAGATTAATACGGCTAAAGCAAGCTGTTGTAAACAAGCAAACGATCGCATCGGATCTGTTGCCGTAAATAAATCGGAAATAAACGTTGCGGGAGTAAACTGAAACCCTGTTACTAAAGCCATTAATGCAACAGCTAAAACACCGATAAATTTCCAGTTTTTACTGTGATGATTGGATTCAACGGGAGATTTGTCGCGCCAAAATTGGGCGAGCGCTCCCGGTATTGCTAAACCCACAATTAGAATAATGAAGAAAAAGCTCAGACTCGAAGAGTTAATCGGTAATTGTTTAGCGATCGTAAATGTTCCAATCAGTGCCAAAGGTGCGATAATTGATAAGTTTTTAGATAACACCGCCGAAGGATAAAGATTACCTCCCCAAAGCACCGATAAAATGGGGGAAGTCAAGGCAGGTGGTACCATCCAAAATAGCACCCACATGACTTTATATAAATCCTCTGGGCTTTGATACAACCCTCCAGAAAAGATTAAAAATAGCCCAACTACCCATCGTGCTATTGTCCAGCCATAAACGATATACTGCACCGTTGAAGTAACTTTTCGTTTACTTGCGGCAAAGTCAATATCCAAATAGGTGTAAAACGTTGAAGCGGCAAGACACGCAACAATAATGGCTCGAAAAATATCGGACTGAATTGCAGCAGGAGAGGCACTAATGGCTCGAACTAAAGTTCCCAATAAGAAGGCAACTGCATAAATCAAAATTGCCCACATAATGGAAAGATCATTGATTTCTTTTCGTAAAGCCGCAGCACCACCGGATTCTTTATCTCGAAATTTGACGAGATCTTCCCCACTGAGAGCTTTACCATTGGGAAGTTTCAGGTGTTTATAAGCTGTTGGAGGTAAACCGCTTAAATAAAGCGCTAAAGGCTCTAATACATATTGGTGACAAACGACTAATACCGTTTCCCCTTGTTCGAGATGAGGGACAACCTTTTCCTCATAGAAACGTGCAGCGCGATCATAAACTTGTGCAATTTTTTCTCCGGCGGGCGGTGCTTCGTTGTGGGAATGTAACATTTCCTCGAAGCCTTCATAACCCAACGCAAGGCGCAGCAAATTTAAGTTCCGCCCTGCAAAAATACCAAAGGATTTTTCACTAATCCGGTGGTCAATTTCAACGGGAATATCCGGGGATTTCAGGGCTTGACTTTCTGCCAAGGCAATTTCACAGGTTTGGCGCGCCCGTTTCATGTGAGAGACGTATACCGCATCAAACTTGACTCCTTGTTTCTTAATATCAACCCCAGCACGGCGAGCTTGTAGTTTTCCAAAGGAGGTGAGTTCCACATCTAGAACCCCTGCAAAAATATTGCGTTCGTTGCTCGTACTTTCTCCATGTCGAACAAAATAGACATTACCGAGTAAACTCTCTCGTTTTCCGATGTTGTCTTCTCTGACTTGATTGGATGTTGAAGGCGGAGATTGAGAGTTAGAGATTTTTTCCACCATAGATGGCTCCTGCTCAAAATTCACAGTATTAAATAATCGGTCAAGATCATAGCAGGGTAATAACTGATGATCTAATAAGAAAAAAGCTAATTGTAAATTTTTGTTGATGTTAATTAAAATTGTGATACAATAAAGAATATTAGTTTTTTAGAAATTTACTTAATTTGATTGAGGGAAATTCCAAAGAAATTTTTACCCTCTGCTGATTTGATTCAATATCAATCTACTGGGTTTTGGCTAGAGCGATCGCTAATAACTAGCAACTTGCATGATTTCTACTAAGCAAAAAAACTTATTTATTAATTTTTAACTCGTGAAATTCCGCATTTTTAATAGTTTCTAAAGATGGGCATTTTAAGATGTAAAATAGTAAATAAACTGCAAAATCTTAAGTTTTACGCCAACCGAATTAAAATGCCAAGTAGAAAAATTATCCTTTGGCTTGCCACAGCGTTGTTAGTGGTCATGGCGATTATCGGGATTGATACCTTTAATAAGCGCAATCAAGAAACTATCACAATTGCGATCGCTGCTCCTTTAAGCCAAGTTGGAAAAGCAACGGAGACAGTGGGTGAGTCAATGGTCAGAGGGGTACAACTCTATGTTGACCAAATTAACAAAGCAGGTGGCATTCAAGGCAAGCGACTTAGGCACGCAGATTTAACAAGGGATAATCTCATTACGGGATCAGGATTAGAATACTCTCAGTTCAATGCTGTTATTGACATTAAGCGGGACTTACTCAGTTTTAGTATCAAAAACTTACTCCCGCTTTGGTTTTTTGTGGCTGTGGCTTACTTGTTATTATTTCTGCCCTTTGAACAACTTTCTGTTGAGGCATTAAGCGGTCTGTTACTAGCCGTTGTATTTTACCACCTCAGCTTGTTACAGGCTTTACCGGATGGAGTTGGTTATGTTGTTGCTCTTGACTATGCGTTTTATTTAGAAAGGCTGCCCAAAAAATTGTTGACCTTCTGAGCGTTTTAGGGGCTGAGAAGGTCAACAATTCTCAAATATTAGGAAAACGTCAAGCAACTTGATCGGACTCAATTATTTTGTCAGTGAGATTTTATCTTGCGTGACTTGAGCAGCCTCAAGAATTTTACTGTCATCCTCCCCAGATATTTCTATAGATGCGGGGATAGCAGCAAGTTTGATCCCTTCTTGATCAAAGCATTTCCGAATCATCCGAATCAGATCTGAGTGAGCAACCCAAAAATTGTCTTTTGTCGTCCATGCAGCAGCCTTGACACTAATATAGTAGTCTTCAATACTCCAGACAAAGGTACTGGGAGCCGGATCGGGTAAAACTTGAGGATGGGATTGAAGAATGTCTATAAGCAAGAGTTCTACTTTAGCCAAGTCTTCATCAAAACCAACTCGGAACCAAAAGTTCAATTGACGAGTTGAACCATGACTCAAGTTTTCGACAATTTCGCTCCAAAGCGTGTTATTCGGAATAGAGATGATCTGAGAGTCAAAACCTTGGATTTTTGTGTTCGCTAATGTGATGGAATCTACATATCCCCAAATTTCACCGAATTTGATTTCATCTCCCACATCAAACGGCTTGTAAATCATAATCATCAAGCCACTGGCTAAGTTACCCAGGTTACTTTGCAGGGCGAAGGCTAAAACAAAACTCACCCCCCCAAGCAACGCTAAAACCGGGCCTAAGCTCACTTCCAGGGCCGTTAGAGCCAGGAGAAATCCGATCACAACGCCGCCCCGCTTGATCGTCATTACCGTAAACCGACGCATCATGGCTGATGTGCCAGTGAACAGAGAAAGCAGTCGGTTGGTCACCATGCCGAGAATCTGAGAAACAATAATGCAGGCTACTAAAACACCGACAAACTTAGCGATATTCGTACCCCAGCGAAGACCCCCTTCACTAGATTTCGCCCAACTCAGAAGTCGCAAACCTACACCTTCAGTATCTTTAGTATCAATTTCAACTGCGGTAATTGCTTGAATGTATTGGCGGTAGGCTTTGCTATCACCACCTTTTTTATCGAGTTCATCCAAAATCACGTTAAAGCGATCCACAATTGCCGTTAACTGGGATTGCAGTTCGGTAACGGTTACGATCAATTGGTTTTTAGCATCTGACTCTGCTTCCGTACTCTTTTCTAGTTGTTGCGTCGTTTTTTCCAAATGCTCCTGTTGTTTTTGCAGGTTCTGGGGGTTGTCAACAGCACCGGGTAAACTCGCAACTTTCTCCTCGGCGTTATGTTGAATTTCTGTGTTTTGCAGGGTGGCAGTAGCGTTGTCGAAATGCTGAGAGGATTGGTCGGTTGTACTAGCACCAAGCTCTTCAAGGAGTTGCTTAAGACTTTGGTAAGCTTGTTCGACTTTCTCAGTGGCAACCTGATATTCTGGTGAATGGGGATTGATACCTTTTTGAGCTTCTTGGGCATCCTCGAACCCTTTAATCCCAGCTTCTAGCTTTTCGATCTTTTGAGTCGCTTCTTCATAAGCAAAATCTCCAGCGATCATCTGATCTCGATCTGCCTTTGTTTGATCCAGAATTTGTTTGACTGTTTCCAGGGTATCGGTTTTCTCCGCCTGTTCCAACGCTTGCTGTGAAGTCTCGTCTTGCTTTAATTCTTCTTTGGTTGTTTTCGCGTCTTCAACAGATTCCTGGGCTTTTTTCAGATGTTCTTTCGCTTCTTCTACTTTTTTAGTCGCTTCTTGATATTCCGGTGAACCCGCAACGGCACCCTTTTGAAGTTTCTCCGCTTCTTCCAGGGATTGTTTCGCTGTTTCTAAGGCGTCAGTCGCTTCTTGCTGTTGACCAATCGCTTCATTTTTGCGTTTAATTGTCACTTCAGCAACGCTAATTTCCTTGGCTTTATTGTGCAGAACGAGCATCCATCCGGCGGCTTCAGTTTGAAGTTCTTCTAGGGTAAGGGGTTTGACGAGAAGTTTGAGTTCATCAACGAGAATGTCAAGTTCTGTTGTTGTCGTCGCGGCTTGCGGATCGGGAGGTGGACTGGGTTGAACGGCTTCAACCTCTTCAGCATTGGCTTCGGGAACGGAGTCTTGCTCCTGCGATCGCACCGGAGTAGTCCAAACTACAAAAACACAAACAATTCCGGTCAAGGCAATTGCTCGAATTTTATAATGCCACATTTGCGGCATTCTCCTGAATTTACAATCGAACACGTTCATGATATAAATTACTCCTGCTTAAACAGAATTCAGAGCGTTGAGTGTTCACGGGATATCATGGTTTGATAATAGCTTAAGAGCCGAGGAAAAAGTACAAGTGTAAACTTATATATAGCAAGTCTCAATTAGTTGTACAAAAGCATCATATTTATGTTGCTTACATTCAACTACGAGTAATTGATTATTATTGGGAATGATTTGAGTTCCTGTTCCATCATTAGCTGGAATAATCGGTTGTGCATGAACGAGAGGCGGAACAATAACAGAACTCAGAATAAATCCCAATAAAGATAAAGAATGTTTAATTTTCATAGTTAATGTTAAATTCCAAAGAGTGATTTCATTCGTTTTCTAACCCTAGTTAATCTATTTATTAATTTTTCATTCCTTAGTAATACTTCTAACATAGTTTATGCAAGTGTGTAAAGGTGTCATAGGGGAAAGCAATCAGTGAGAAACTTTTGTGGAGATTAAAGTTTCAACCCTCGTCGAATTCATGTAAATTGAGTTAGGGTTCGATCGCTGCCTCTACAAGCTCTTCCGATGGGATTGAACTAGCCGAGTCATTCTGATTGGCACTAGCAGAACCTTCGCCCGTTTTCGCTAAATAAATGCCGATAGAAATCAACAGGAACCCCAGAAAGTTAAGGGGTTGAAGAAATTCACCAAAAAAGATCCAAGCAACAGCCGCAGTTGGTGCAGGTTCCAGTAGCAAAACGATGGTGACAAAGGCAGAGGAGAAATGTTTCAGACTATAGACAATTAAGCCATGTCCTGTGACTTCACTGATCAGTGCTAACCCGAATACCGCTATCCAGCCTATGGTACTCATGGGAAATATGACATCATCAATGATCCAAACGAGAGGGGCTGCAATCACTAAACCAAGCGCACAGCGCCATACTAAAATATCTGAGGTAGAGAGTCGTTGGCGCAACTTCTCGACCAGTAGAAAGCTGCCTGCATAAAACACTGAGGACAACAGTGCTGCTCCATCCCCAATAATTGCTGTGGGGCCAAAAAGTTCTTCGGTGGGGTGTAGCCAGTCACCCAGAACCAATACTACTGCCCCAACGATAGCGATCGTCAATCCTGTCAGGAATCGCCGATCAAAGCGCTGTCCAAAAAACAACCACCCCCCTAAAGCCGTGAAGATCGGTGGCATATTCGCTAACATCGCTCCGTTAGCAGCAGTCGTTTGGGTTAGCGACCATGTCCATAAAAAGCGTCCTCCCAGGTGAACCAGTGCTAAAGAAACCAGGAGCAAAATGGTCAGCTTTGGAAATGAACGCAGGCGATCGCCCCAGGAGGGCTCTGTCGTCGAACTTTCGGCTTCTGAGGTTATACCTGAATTGATTAACTCGGATGTGTTGTTGGACTCTGGCGATCGCCCCCAGCCTAAAGCATTCCAGCCTGCAAAGGCAATCGTGGCAATCCACAGCCGATTAAATACCGTCGCTTCAGCACTAATCTCACGAACTGACAGCTTGATAAATATAGCTGTAGAAGCTAGAGCGACTAATCCTACCCCTAGCAATATCAACGCTGAAGCCGAGGATTCCTTTACCTCTGATTGACTCGAATTTGGCTGCGTTTGTGTCATGGCTCTATAAGGGTAGCATGGCAAGCTTGGGAACTCGCTTACCTGGGTCAGTATTTCCCCTTAAATCTTACACCCTTCTCAACTGCTGTTTGTAGTAGCAGCTAAAGCGGAAGCACGAATTTTTCCCCACTTTCAGTTCAATAGCACTTCTTTCTACCAAGGACTGCCAACTAACGTAAATGCTGCCCAATAATAGGGATAGTTTAACTCGTCATTATTGAGATTTTTTAGATCAGGCGGAAGGGTAATTTCTTGGTTTTGATTGACTAAAATTAAACGACCTTCCTCAATGCGAACTTGACCCCGAATCATGGCAATTTGTGCGGCTTGTAAAGCTTTTGCTTTAATACCCATTGTGTCTAAATGGTGATAAAATTCGCTCATTAACCCTAATGTTCCTTCATCACTCACATACCACAAACTTGCTAATACTGACTTTGCACCGGAAGCAACAGCTAACCCCGCAAATCCTAATTCTGCATTTTTATCACCCACCGCAGTTCGACAAGCAGAAAGAACGAGTAAATCAACCGTTGGATCACTTAATCCTAATTGAGAAAGTTGATTTAAGGGAAGTTTTTGATCCCACAAGTGAATATAAGAATTACTCGCGTCTCCTGGTTTAAAATCAGCATGGGTAGCGAGGTGAATAATTGGGGTTGGATTGGTTTTGTATTGATTTTTTAGATTAATTAAGGTAAAATCTTGATTGAGAAAATATTGATTAGTATTGAGTTCAGATGTCACCGTTGATAGTTCCACCGGAACCGCAGGTAAGGGGTTTTGATCCTGAAATTGGGAGGCTCCCATCGCTAATACAGTGGCTTGTGCAGTAGAACGATATTGAGTATTGACTAAATTAAAACTGGGAATCAAACTTAAGGCATATTTTTCCACTAAAAATTGTTTGCCATCATGCAGTGCCGCTAAAGGAATTCCCCGGAGAATAGCATCCATTGTAAACATTAAAATCTCAATATTCTCTTGTTTTAATTCTGCTTCAATAGGTGCAATAATCCATTGATATAATTGTTGTGCTTTTTCTAAGTATGCACCTTGTTTATTTTTTCGAGAACTACTAATTTCTAATCGAAATTCTTTAATTAAATCGACTAATATTTTTTGATTGACACCGGGAACATTTCGATGCAAAATCGAACCATTAGAACGCACTAATACGATTTCCAATTCATTTTCTCTGGAATAAACATAAATCAATGCAGACTTGGTATTTGTTTGTTGGTCTAAACTTGATAAGACTTGTGAAATTTGAGATGAAGGAGTTTCAGGACTATTAAAATTGGTTCCAAAATAATTAGAATATTCAAAACTGATTAAGTTTTCTAATCCTGATACGGCTTGTTCAAAATTTCCGCTTTCAAAACTATTATTAATTTCGGTTTCTAATCCTTCTATTCCAGCATCCACAGCCGCAATATTTGTTGTCTCATTAAGGGGAAGAATAGAATCTACAAAAATTTCACTGGCAGATTCTAAGAGAACTGGCCCCCCTGATGTGATCACTTCACCCACAGAAATTAAGTTATTTCCTGAGAATAAATTACTCTGACTAGAAATAATTTGATCCTCGACAGTTCTGAATTCAGAATCTGGAGCTAAATTAACCGGATTTGCTAATATTTGTACCCCGGATTTTAGAATCAATGCCGGACTATTTCTGAGAATTTCTGCATCTGGATCTGTTATATTAGTCAGGCTAGTATCAGGAGTTGTAATATTAATATTTCCGCCAGAAATTGCCCCTTTGGATTCAATTTTTAAAGAAGATCCGGTATAGTCTCCAAAAATAACATCTGCTTCTGAGCTAATAATAGGATCATATAAAGTGACAAAGTTTCCTCCGGTTCCTCTAAGGTTTAAAATGCTAAAATTTCCCCCAGAGAAAAAATGAGCATCTCCTGAAATAATTCCATCACTAATTAAGGTCATATTCTCTTGACTCTGTAAGGGGGTAATGGGGTATTTGAGAGCTAATATATCAATATTTTGATTGCCTTGAATTGTTAAGTTACCTCCAGCATTGGCTTGAAAGGGGATTTGTCCATCTCGAATTGTAACGGTATTTGTAGCAATTAAATTTAAGTCACCTGTTGTTGAAAGTTGATTTTCAGCTAATATTAAATTATTGGTGGCTTGTAGATTAGCAGTTTGAGCATTAACTGTAGCACCGGAAGTCATGATCACATCCCCTGAATTCACGGATAATCCATTGCTTAAAACAACCTCTCCAGCTTGATTAAGGGTTGTTTGAGTTGCAGAATTTAATCCAGAACCTGTTAATAATTCGGGTAATGAAAGCGGATTTATAGATGCAGAATTAGCGGTTAAATTAGGCGTAATTTCTAAACTTAAAGCATGACCTATTTGACTGATTTTAACTAAACTTTGACCTGGAACTGTTTGTACATAAAGTTCTCCTGATGGTGCATTTAAACTGCCTTCATTAATAACGGTTCCTCCCAGTAACCTTAAGGATTGTCCTGAATTAATATTCAATTCCCCTAAGTTAATAATTGCACCCGGTTGAGGGGAATTAAATTGAAATTCACTTGGCGTTCCCACTAAGGTTGACCAATTATTATTCCCAATACTATTAAACCAATTTCCCTGTCCAAAACCAATGGCATCAGCCGTAGTCACGGTAAAGGCAGCCGGAATATTTAAACTCGCATTAGAGCCAAAAACAATTCCCGCAGGATTAATTAAAAATAAGTTGGAATTCCCTCCAATAACTTGAATTAAGCCATCAATAATTGAAGCTTGACCCCCCGTTACTCGTCCGAGAATATTTTGAATATTGGGTTCCGAAATAAAATTAACAATTTGACCTGTATTAACATTAAAATTTTGGAAACTATGGAATAAATTTGATCCATCAGAAGAGCGTTGACCTCCTTGAATATTCCATTGATTATTATGGGGAATGATTTGAGTTTCCGTTCCATCATTAGCGGGAATAATTGGTTGTGCATGAACAAGAGGAGAAACAATAACAGAAGCAGAAATTAATCCAAATAAAGATAAAGACTGTTGAATTTTCATAGTTAATCTTAAATTAAATTCCAAAGAGTGATTTCATCCGTTTTCTAACCCAAACCAGTGGATTGTTATCTAAATCTTCCTCCTCCCCTAAAATTCCCATTTCTCTTAACAGTTGTTGACGTTCAAGTAGTTCTTGTTTCCGTTCTACTAATTTTCCAGCCATTTGATCTGCTAATTGAGGATAACTGGATAAAAAATAATGAAATACATTTCGATCCACAACAAATAAAATGGTTGTTTCTAAGGTTCGGACAGCAGCCGTGCGAGGAATTCCCATAATTAAGGAAAGTTCTCCAAAAAAGTCCCCTGGGTTTAAATTGCGAATATGTTTGTTGACTTTCTCCGAGATAATTTCTACTGAACCAGAAAGAATAATATGAAAGGCATCCCCTGGATCTCCTTCATGAAAAATAAATTCTCCTGATGCTATGGTTTCTCGATACCCTTGTTCAATTAATCCTAATAATTCTAAATCGGTAAACTGTTCAAAATAAACGACTTTTCTTAATAAATCTCGTAGGGATAGAGGGTTTACCGATTCTAGCTCTAAACCCTCAGACTCTTCAACCGTTTGAATGGCAGAAAATTGACCTTGGGGAGAAGCATGAACAGCAACGGGATGAGGGTTAAAAATTGTTCTCAATTCTTCAGGGTTTTTGATCCATAAATCTCTTTGAGGAAGGGGGATAATAATATTGTTTTTTTTAAGCTCAGTTTCTATAATATAGTTTAATGAACTTTGGATCGGAAGTCTAGCTTTGGGTTGATCAATCCAAACTAAAAGCTCAAAATTAATCGCACTATCTCCAAAACTTCTTAACCAAACTTGAGGTGCGGGATAAGATAAAACTCTCGATTCTCGGCGTGCTATCGCTAATAAAACTTCCGTCACTAAAACTGGATCACTTCCGTAAGCAACGGGAACTTGAATATGAATTCTACTATTAACATTTCCATAACTCCAATTAATAATTTTTCCACTGACTAAAGTTTGATTAGGGACAATAATCGAAATTCCATCATTGGTTAAGATCGTAGCAGCACGAATTGATATTTTGCGAATCGTTCCTTCTAAATCATCAATTTCAATATAATCTCCCACTTTAACCGGACGTTCAATTAGGAGAATTAATCCGCTTACAAAATTTTGAACTAATCCCTGAAAACCTAAACCGATCCCAATCCCTAAACCTCCAGCTAAAAAGCTTAAAGACCGAATATCTAAACCACAGGCTTGAGGAACAATAATAAACCCTAAAGCAATGACAAAATAATAACAAATTGTAGCGATTGCGTCTCGGCTGCCTTCATCAAATCCCCATTTAACCAATAATTTATCGCGTAACCAATTAGTGAAAAAACGGGCTATTAAAATAACAGCTAACAATGAAATAATGACAGTAATAATTAAACTAACTGAAATTGTAATTTCACCTAATCTAATAGGTTGCGTGAAAATTTTATTTATAAATTGTATTATTCCTGAAATAAGTGTCATGAATTTTGCCCTCTTTTTTTTTGTAAATTTACAACAATTTAGAGCTTGAATTAAAATCAAATATTCTAATTACATAAATTTTAAAAAAATGACTGAATCTGTGAAATCGCTTTAATCGGTTTAAATTCATGTTTTAATTAAGATCAACCGACCTTTCAATCCCATGAATCATCATACACTCAAAGCGACTTGTACAACGGTTCATTTAGGGGGGTTCTCCTGCAATTTACCTCCAGCTTTAGTGATCAACTCTGGAGATTCCATTGAAGTCGAAACTTATACAGGGATCAAAATTTATCAGGAAGCACCAGAAGCCTTTCTCACCCCTGAATTAGTAGAAATTTGCCAGTATTTACCCCCAGAACGCATTGTAGGGCCAGGTTCCCATCTGTTAACGGGGCCAATTTATATCCGAGAAGCACAACCGGGAGATGTCTTAGAAGTTCAATTAAAAGAAATTTCTCCTCGTTTAGCAATGGGATTTAATGCAATTCGCACGGGTTGGGGAGCTTTACCCCAACAGTTTTCTGAATCTCGATTACGGTTTATTCCATTAGATTTAGAGAAAAATATTGCTGAATTTCCTTCTAATTCTGGGATTAAAATTCCCTTGAAACCTTTTTTTGGAATTCTAGGGGTAGCGACTCCAGAAACCCAACGATCTTCCATTCCACCTGGAATTTATGGCGGCAATTTAGATAACCCAGAATTGCAAGCGGGTTCTCGTTTATTCTTACCCATTTTTGTTCCCGGTGCGTTATTTTCTATTGGAGATGGACATTCTGCACAAGGAGAAGGAGAAGTAAATGTTACCGCAATTGAAACGTCAATGAAGGGTAAAATTAAACTGATTTTACATAAAAATATATTGTTAACGTCTCCCTTGGCAGAAACGCCATCGGATATTATTACTATGGGATTTGCAGAAACCTTAGATTTAGCGTTTGAAGCGGCTTTAAAACAAATGATTGATGTTCTACAACAATTCTTTGGATTAGAAGCAGAGGAGGCTTATGTTTTATGTTCTCTAGCCGCTAATTTTAGAATTACTCAAGTGGTTAATCATCCGCAAAAAGGAGTTCATGGAATGATTTCTAAATCCATTTTAGGTTTTCCCTTAAAATCTCTGCTAGATCATAAGGTTGTTAGTCATTTATAAGGGCGAACGATGGGACTCGAACCCACGAATGGAGGAACCACAATCCTCTGCCTTAACCACTTGGCTACGCTCGCCATACGATTTTTTAATATAGCACAGGATCAGGAACATGACTAGAGGTTTTCCAAAAAAAATTTAATTCGCTGATCCGAAGCTATGGGAAAGCCATATTAAGCGTTTTCCTGAGCGGATAAAATCTCTGATAGGGCATAACGAGCAATGACGAAACAAGTTCTAGCTTGTTCAATCTCCGATAACTCAGACCAACACACTGATCCTACGATCTCGGAACCTACTTCCATTTCTTCGAGTTTCCCGCCTCGCATTGCATAAGCAAAAGGACGGGCTAAAACCTGTAAATCTTCCTCTGACCATTGAGGTAGTAGTTCTTGAACACAGTAGACTAATTGATCCGCCAATGACAGACTTTGTGAAGAAACTTGTTGAGTGATCTGAGTAGTTACTTGTACCAACCGATGTAACAACTCATGGGGTATTTGTTCGGCAAAACGTTGTAATAAGGAGGTTTGTAAACTTGTGGCTAACCAAAGCTGATTTATTTGGCCGATAAACCGTTGAGAGCTTTCAGCGAGTTCAGCGTCGGTAAACGCCTCTACCAAAAAATCGGGAGCTTCTTGCTTTAACAAATAAGCTTCAACCTCCATCGGGGGATTCCAAGGGTACGGTGACTCATTGAGAAATAGGCAATTGAGTAAATCCCATTCCGCTTGAAGTTCTGGGTTTTGAGCATCGTTAATCATAATAGGGGCCTTTAGGGGAATTTTAGGAAGTATTGGATTTTAGATCACCCGCTAAACCCCACTGAATCATTTTCAGAGCTTCTATACTATATCTATAGTCAGTTCACATCGAAAATCCTCAAAGGAGTCTGGCAGGTTAGGCGCTAGGAATATCAAAAGTTGTAATAAAAACAAAATGATTGCTGAAAATATCCGTTAGTTTTGCCTCCGTTAGACGATTGAGAAACAGTCAGTCTGCATTAAACTCCAATCCTATAGAAGTTTTATCATGATGACCTTCTGATCTCAAAAAGCTTCTACCTCAACTCCTGAAGCAGAATGCTATAGTCGCCTCCCTAGCTACAGCAACACCGAGAAAGATTCCGTAAGCCATCAAAAACCTGTGGAGCAGCCTAATTCAACATTTCAGATCGATTGAGACTAGACATTTCCCCTTCAGCCACCTTACCCAATCTACCCCTCTGCGTACTAACCGTTCCTAGCAAGAAAGGGATCTCAAAAATGGGTTAAATCTCCAAAATATCTCAAACCCCTTCCAATCAAGGGCTGCAAGATAATCAAAAAAATTTTTTCCAAAGGGGTTGACACAGCCAAGAAAGGCTGTTAGATTAATAAGAGTGTCGAAAAACAAAGACGGCACGCCGAACCTGGACAACTTAAGAGTTTGAAAGCCAAGTTAGCACATTCTATATATCTCGTCTTTAAGAATTTCTTCTTAATCGGGGAGTTTAACACAAACTTTCTGAAAAAGCAAAAAATTCTAAAACTTTGAGAAACAAGTTTTAGAGCCAAAAAAACAGATTCTTCAAAATGGAGAGTTTGATCCTGGCTCAGGATGAACGCTGGCGGTCTGCTTAACACATGCAAGTCGAACGGGAATCTTAGGATTCTAGTGGCGGACGGGTGAGTAACACGTAAGAACCTGCCTGTTGGACGGGGACAACAGTTGGAAACGACTGCTAATCCCGGATGAGCCGAGAGGTAAAAGATTAATCGCCAACAGAGGGGCTTGCGTCTGATTAGCTAGTTGGTGTGGTAAGAGCGCACCAAGGCGACGATCAGTAGCTGGTCTGAGAGGATGATCAGCCACACTGGGACTGAGACACGGCCCAGACTCCTACGGGAGGCAGCAGTGGGGAATTTTCCGCAATGGGCGAAAGCCTGACGGAGCAAGACCGCGTGGGGGAGGAAGGTTCTTGGATTGTCAACCCCTTTTCTCAGGGAAGAAGAAAGTGACGGTACCTGAGGAAGAAGCATCGGCTAACTCCGTGCCAGCAGCCGCGGTAATACGGAGGATGCAAGCGTTATCCGGAATGATTGGGCGTAAAGAGTCCGTAGGTGGCCCTTCAAGTCTGCTGTTAAAGAGCGAGGCTTAACTTCGTAAAAGCAGTGGAAACTGGAGAGCTAGAGTGTAGTAGGGGCAGAGGGAATTCCTGGTGTAGCGGTGAAATGCGTAGAGATCAGGAAGAACACCGGTGGCGAAAGCGCTCTGCTGGGCTACAACTGACACTGAGGGACGAAAGCTAGGGGAGCGAATGGGATTAGATACCCCAGTAGTCCTAGCGGTAAACGATGGAAACTAGGTGTGGCCTGTATCGACCCGGGCCGTGCCGGAGCAAACGCGTTAAGTTTCCCGCCTGGGGAGTACGCACGCAAGTGTGAAACTCAAAGGAATTGACGGGGGCCCGCACAAGCGGTGGAGTATGTGGTTTAATTCGATGCAACGCGAAGAACCTTACCAGGACTTGACATCTCTGGAATCTCTCTGAAAGGGGGGAGTGCCTTAGGGAACCAGAAGACAGGTGCTGCATGGCTGTCGTCAGCTCGTGTCGTGAGATGTTGGGTTAAGTCCCGCAACGAGCGCAACCCTCGTCGTTAGTTGCCATCATTAAGTTGGGAACTCTAGCGAGACTGCCGGTGACAAACCGGAGGAAGGTGAGGATGACGTCAAGTCAGCATGGCCCTTACGTCCTGGGCGACACACGTACTACAATGCTAAGGACAGAGAGCAGCCAACCCGCGAGGGAGAGCGAATCTCAGAAACCTTGGCACAGTTCAGATTGCAGGCTGCAACTCGCCTGCATGAAGGAGGAATCGCTAGTAATCGCAGGTCAGCATACTGCGGTGAATCCGTTCCCGGGCCTTGTACACACCGCCCGTCACACCATGGAAGTTCGCCACGCCCGAAGTCATTACTCTAACCCGCAAGGGGGGAGGGTGCCGAAGGCAGGGCTGATGACTGGGGTGAAGTCGTAACAAGGTAGCCGTACCGGAAGGTGTGGCTGGATCACCTCCTTTTTAGGGAGACCTACTTCTGGAGAAGTGCCAAATCCCAACAAAAAAAGCACTCACAGAAGTCATCCCAGGTCGGTCGAGAAGAATGAGTCAAACAAAAGCTTTCAAACTCCCAAGTCCGGTTCAAAAAGCAGGATAATTCAGCACCTTAGCTGTTAGAAAACAGCAAGACTGCTGGAGAGGATTCCAGCCAGAACCTTGAAAATTGCAGAGAAAGAAAAAACTGGTAGTAGTTCGTAGTTAGAACTCAAGCTCAGGGAAAGGAAACAGACCCAAAAGCAAAAGAACTAACCACAAACAAAAAAAGAGAATTGGTCAAGATAGAAAGGGCTGACGGTGGAAACCTTGGCACACAGAGGCGAAGAAGGACGTGGCGACCGACGAAAAGCTCCGGGGAGCGGGAAGCAAGCAATGAGCCGGAGGTATCCGAATAGGGCAACCTAGAAACACTACATTGAATCCATAGATGTAGATGAGCGAACCGGGCGAACTGAAACATCTTAGTAGCCCGAGGAAAAGAAAGCAAAAGCGATTTCCCCAGTAGTGGTGAGCGAAAGGGAAACAGCCTAAACCAACTGGGTATCCAGTTGGGGTAGTGGGACAGCAAGACTGGACTTAGAGAATTAGACGAAGCAGATGAAACCTGCACCAGAGAAGGTGAAAGTCCTGTAGTCGAAAGTTTGAAGAGCCAAGCTGAATCCCGAGTAGCACGGAGCCCGTGAAAGTCCGTGTGAATCCGCCTCGACCACGAGGTAAGGCTAAATACTCCTGTGTGACCGATAGAGAAACAGTACCGTGAGGGAAAGGTGAAAAGAACCCCGGGAGGGGAGTGAAATAGAACCTGAAACCGTCAGCTTACAAGCAGTGGGAGTCCGATTAAACGGATGACCGCGTGCCTGTTGAAGCATGAGCCGGCGAGTTAAAGGCGATGGCAGGTTAAGACCGAAGAGGTCGAAGCCCAAGCGAAAGCGAGTCTGAACAGGGCGAAGTCGTCATCGTTTTTAGACCCGAACCCGGGTGATCTAACCATGTCCAGGATGAAGCTTGGGTAAAACCAAGTGAAGGTCCGAACCGACCGATGTTGAAAAATCGGCGGATGAGGTGTGGTTAGGGGTGAAATGCCAATCGAACCCGGAGCTAGCTGGTTCTCCCCGAAATGTGTTGAGGCACAGCGGTTGCAGAAAAATCTGGGGGGTAAAGCACTGATTCGGTGCGGGCTGCGAGAGCGGTACCAAATCGAGTCAAACTCTGAATACCCAGAGGAAAGCAACCAGTCAGACGGTGGGGGATAAGCTCCATCGTCAAGAGGGAAACAGCCCAGACCACCAGCTAAGGTCCCGAAATCATCACTAAGTGAGAAAGGAGGTGGGAATGCTCAGACAACCAGGAGGTTTGCCTAGAAGCAGCCAACCTTAAAAGAGTGCGTAATAGCTCACTGGTCAAGCGTTGCTGCGCCGAAAATGAAAGGGGCTAAGTGATGTACCGAAGCTGTGGAATATGATTGTATTGTATTGGTAGGGGAGCGTTCTGGCGTAGGGAGAAGCATTAGCGAAAGCAGATGTGGACGAACCAGAAGTGAGAATGTCGGCTTGAGTAGCGAAAATGTAGGTGAGAATCCTACACCCCGAAATCCTAAGGGTTCCTCCGCACGGCTCGTCCACGGAGGGTAAGTCAGGGCCTAAGGCGAGGCTGAAGAGCGTAGTCGATGGACAACGGGTGAAGATTCCCGTACCATTGGTAGATTGGTCAGGGGGACGGAGAAGGTGTGTGCTAGCCGGACGATGGTTACCGGTGCAACCGTTCAAGGTGTTGAGGTCTGGAGAAAACAGACTGAGCTAAGGCGGGAGTCCGACCCTCTAAGGAGGGGAAGTAGAGAGCATCAAGCTTCCTAGAAAAGCCCTAAAACCGTTAATTTATCAATGCCTGTACCCGAAACTGACACAGGTAGGAAGGTTGAGAAAACCCAGGGGCGCGAGATAACTCTCTCTAAGGAACTCGGCAAAATGGCTCCGTAACTTCGGGAGAAGGAGTGCTTATGAAAGTAAGTCGCAGTGAAGAGGCCCAGGCGACTGTTTACCAAAAACACAGGTCTCCGCCAACTCGAAAGAGGAAGTATGGGGGCTGACGCCTGCCCAGTGCCGGAAGGTTAAGGAAGTCGGTCAGGGGAAACCTAAAGCTGATGACCGAAGCCCCGGTGAACGGCGGCCGTAACTATAACGGTCCTAAGGTAGCGAAATTCCTTGTCGGGTAAGTTCCGACCCGCACGAAAGGCGTAACGATCTGGGCGCTGTCTCGGAGAGAGACTCGGCGAAATAGAATTGTCTGTGAAGATACGGACTACCTGCACCTGGACAGAAAGACCCTATGAAGCTTTACTGTAGCCTGGAATTGGGTTCGGGCTTCTCTTGCGCAGTATAGGTGGGAGGCGTTGAAGTCATCCTTGTGGGGATGATGGAGCCATCGGTGAGATACCACTCTAGAGAGGCTAGAATTCTAACTGGTTCCCGTGAATCCGGGAACAAGACAGTTTCAGGGGGGCAGTTTGACTGGGGCGGTCGCCTCCTAAAATGTAACGGAGGCGCGCAAAGGTTCCCTCAGAATGGTTGGAAATCATTCGCAGAGTGTAAAGGCATAAGGGAGCTTGACTGTGAGACTTACAAGTCGAACAGAGTGGAAACACGGCCTTAGTGATCCGACGGTACTGTGTGGAAAGGCCGTCGCTCAACGGATAAAAGTTACTCTAGGGATAACAGGCTGATCTCCCCCAAGAGTTCACATCGACGGGGAGGTTTGGCACCTCGATGTCGGCTCATCGCAACCTGGGGCGGAAGTACGTCCCAAGGGTTGGGCTGTTCGCCCATTAAAGCGGTACGTGAGCTGGGTTCAGAACGTCGTGAGACAGTTCGGTCCATATCCGGTGCAGGCGTAAGAGTATTGAGAGGAGTCCTCCCTAGTACGAGAGGACCGGGAGGAACGCACCTCTGGTGTACCTGTTATCGTGCCAACGGTAGACGCAGGGTAGCCATGTGCGGAGTGGATAACCGCTGAAAGCATCTAAGTGGGAAGCCCACCTCAAGATGATTACTCTCATTGGCTTAACCAAGTAAGGTCACGGGCAGAACACCCGTTTATAGGTGTTAGGTCGAAGTCCAGCGATGGATGCAGCCGAGACACACTAACAGACCGAGCGCTTGACCTCATCTCTCCAGTTTTCTCTGCAATCTTCAGTGCTCCTGATTTTTAAAGTTTAATTAACATCTTTTACTTTTTTCAGGGCTAGTAATGCGCTACCATAAGCAGATTCTGTATGAATAGGTTGCACCATGGGAACGTTTAAATAGCCCTGACGAATAGCTGTCCAAGTTGAATTTTGGGCTCCACCTCCGGCGGTATAAACTTGAGTTAACGGAGTTGCACCAAACTGTTGTAAAAGTTGATAACCTTGAGCTTCAATTTTAGCCATACTTTCTAATAACCCTTGGAGAAACTCAACACGATTATCAGAACGAGGTTCAAGACAGGGAAGTAATTCAGGATTGTTTATCGGAAAACGCTCGCCTTTTTTAATTAAGGGATAATAATCTAAATGACTATTATTATTAGGGTTAATCTGACGACTGAAAGTTTCCAATTCAAAATCGCTAAAAAATTGACGTAATACTGCACCTCCCGTATTAGATGCACCACCTGTTAACCATAAATCCCCTAAACGATGGCTATAAATACCATATTTAATATTATTTACGGGAGTTTTACTGAGGAGTTTTAAAACTAACGTTGAGCCTAAAGAGGTAACGGCTTCCCCTGGAACATTTGCCCCACTTGCTAAAAATGCAGCGATACTATCGGTGGTTCCTGCACAAACTTTACAGGTTTTGGGTAACTGTAATTGTTCTGCTATTTCTGGGGTAATTGTAGCGATGGGAGTTCCCGGAGCAACGACATCAGGAAGTTTCAATCGCTCTAAATTGATCAGCGATTTTAAACTGTTCATTAACCAATGTGGATAGGAAAAATTCTCTACATCATAACCTAATTTTAAACTATTATGATAATCACTAATTCCTAATTTTCCATGCAGCAAAAATCCTAACCAATCAGCTTGATGGAGAAAGTATAAGCAACCCAATTGTTGTTGTTTAATATCAATTGTTTTAACCGTTAGCCACCAGATCAGTTTGGCTAAACTAGAAGTGGCACTTATGACACAATGATCAGGAGGACTAATTTTCTTTAACAATTCTAGAACGGTAGCACCTCGACTATCATTGTATAAAATAGGGGAATCTACGGAGATACCTTGAGGATCACAAAGTAGCACAGTGGCAGAGGTTCCATTAATTGCAATTCTTTGAATTTGACGGCGAACATTCACCGGAATTTCTTGAATCACTGTGAATAAAGCCGTTTTCCAAAGAGCAACCCATTCCGAAGAGTCTGTTAAGGTGGGAAACGGAAATTGCGTTTCAGCTACCACTGTTCCTTCAGGATTAATTGTAATAGAACGAGCACCGGACGTACCAAAATCAATCCCGATATAAAAATTAACCATTCTTTCTCCGCCAGTCGGATTCGTATTTTTGGATTTATAGTAAACTATAAAGTTTGTGCCTCCAAAAAATGCCAATAAATTTGTTAAGTTTTAATAAAAGTTTCGGAAAAAATAAAATTACTCTGGACGTTAATTGATCACAAAGCTATAAATTAAGAATTGGTAGCTGAATTTTAATCAGATTCACTACTGCTTATTGTAATTTTGAGCCATTCATCGAGGATTTCATGGATACGCTTGCTTATAATCATCTCGTTTCTGCTTATGAGTCTCCTCGGCAACCCCATGTTAACGGGGGCTTGGTACTATTCCGAGGTGTGAATTGGAGCCAACTGTCAACGGCTTGCTGGATGCCCATTGTGGCAGCAGCCATTGGCTTGTCTGTAGTGAGTGTTAGTCAACCAGCCAGTGCTGCTCTCTATTACGGTGATAGTGGTTATAGCGTTAAGAAAGTCCAATATGCCTTGCAGGACTATGGCTATTTTACTGGTAAAGCAACGGGTTACTTTGGTAAAGTCACCAAACACGCGGTTATGGCTTTTCAAAGAGATTATGGCTTATACCCTGATGGAGTTGTTGGCTCTGCAACAGCATCAGCTTTAGGGGTCGGTAGTGGGTATCATGAACCTAAACACAGCTATAGCAATGCCAGTTATGGAGGTTGTGGTCATTGTGGCGGTAGCAGCAGCTATCTGTCGCGAGGTGACAGTAGCTACCATGTCAAGCAACTGCAAAATCGTTTAGCAGACCTGGGTTATTTTAATGCGAACAGCACAGGTTACTATGGGAAACTTACAGCCCACGCCGTTAAAGCGTTTCAAGAAAATTGTGGACTCTCCGCCGATGGTATTGCTGGCCCAGCAACTCTTGCTGCATTAGGGCTTTAAATTCTCAATCCTATACCTCTGTAGAGACGGGCTATTCCTCGTCTCTAAGGGGTTTGGGAACATTCCACAATTTAATAGTTGTGTTTGTTATGGCACGTCTCTATGGGGTTAACGTGACCATAATTTAATGGTTTTGTCTTTACTTCCACTCACTAAACGATTTCCATCGGGACTAAATTTAACCGAATAAATCTCGTCTTGATGTCCGGTTAAGGTATTTAATAATTCTCCCGTTTTTAAATTCCAGAGTTTAATGGTTTTATCTCGGCTACCACTAGCAATAATCTTATTATCAGGACTAATGGCAACGGATAAAACATCGTTAGTATGTCCGGTGAGGGTATGAATTAATTCTCCGGTTTCTAGGTTCCAAACTTTGACGGTATTATCCAAACTCCCACTGACAATTATTTTACCATCAGAACTGATGGCTAGTGAACGCACCGCATCTAAATGTCCTGTTAAAGTATTTATTAATTCTCCTGTGTCTACCTTCCAAATTTTAATTGTTTGATCTTTTGAACCTGTCACTAAAAGTTGATTATCGGGGCTAAAAATAGCGACATAAACCTCATCTTGATGGTCTGTTAAATTTTGTAAAATTTCACCTGTTTTTCGATCCCAAATTTTAACTGTTTTATCCGCACTCGCACTGGCAATTTTTTGATTATCCGGGCTAACATCCACTGACCAAATTGTTGCTAAATGTTGTAAGGGTTGATACGGTTGTCCGGTCGTTAGATTCCATTCTAAGATTTGCCAAAATGCGCTTCCAGAGGAGATTTCTGTGCCATCGGAGTTAAAATCAACTGAATAAATCGGAGAAGAATCTCCTTCTAAACGTTTAGTTTCTGTTCCACTTTGAATATCCCAGAGTTTTACCAGTGTATCTTCACTCCCAGTGGCGAGAGTTTGACCATCGGGACTAAAGGTAACGGCCCAAACCGCATCGGAATTTTGAGCAAAATTTTGAGGGGTAACGGTTTTCCAAAACACTTTATCTTGACATTGTTGAATCAGATTTTGAAGGGCTTGATTTTGAGGCGAGAGTTGAGTAATCTTTTGAGCTTCATCTAAACATTGCTCATAATTTCCAACGGCTAAAAATTCATTAATTTTATTCAAATATTGAGTTTGTAATTGTTGTACAGTTCTCCATTTTTGATATTCATAAGTTGCTAGAAGAATTCCCAATAAACTAACCAAACCTAATCCTAACCAAAGCAGTTGAGATAGATGAGGTTTTTTAAAGAATTTAGACTCTGTTTTTGGAGATGAGTATGGCTTTAGATTCCAACTAAAATTCTGAATAACTTGAGCAATTTGACTTAAAATAGATTGGGGTAAAATCTGCTTTTCAATAGCTGCAATATCTTCATTCGTTAAGCCTAAGAGTTGTTGTAATCGTTGTAATTCTTCACGGGTTTCAGGAGTAAAGGGATATTCTTGTTGCATCGTTGCAATTAACGCTTGTTCATACCGTTCTCCCTTTTCTCGATATTTCCGATAGGGGTTTAAAATTTCATCTTCAATTGCTTCGGTTTCCTCCGGTAACAACTCTAAACTTAAGCGCAATTCCTCTAAAATTTGCCGACCAATAATCGAAATTTCACCGCGATGATGGTTGGCGCAACTTTTAACTTCTTCCCGATAAATTTCTAGTTTGGATTTAGAAAGGTTAGGAGAATAGGGAGATTGAAAGGTTTTAAGAGCCGATAGAACTTCATCAGCAGATTGATACCGTTGCTGATAATCTGAACAAACCATTTTATCAATAATATCGCCCAATTCAACACTAATAATCGCTAAATGTCGCCAAACAATGTCCCCAATATTAGAGCCATTATTTTTCCGTAATTTAGGTAATTCTGATACAGGTAAACCCGTTAATGCTTGAATTGCAACCATTCCCAAAGCATAAATATCACTATTAAAATGGGGATGACATTGGAATTGTTCAAGCGGCATATATTCCAGAGTACCAACACGACTGGTGGGGGAATTCTGATGAGAGTTGAGATTAATTTCTTTAACCGCACCAAAATCCAGTAGCACTATTTTTCCATCGGTTTGACGACGGATTAAATTACCCGGTTTAATATCCCGATGAATGACTCCCTGTTGATGTACAAATTGGAGAATTCCTAACACATCCGTTAACAAATTTATAACTTGATTTTCTGTTAAGGGCTGACCGGGTAAAATTTCATCAATTAAGGAATGACCCGCAATATAAGATTCGACTAAATAAAATTCTCGATTTTCTTCAAAATAAGCCAACAGGTGCGGAATTTGATCATGTTGAGACAGTTTTTCTAAGACCTTGGCTTCTTGTTGAAAGCGCTGACGGGCTACATTGACGAGTTTGGCATCTTCTGGGGCGAGATGCAAATGTTTAACAAAACACAACGACTCACCAGGTCGGCGAGTATCTTTGGCGAGATAGGTTTTCCCGAACTCCGTTGACTCAATCACGTCGATGACTTGATAGCGTCCGTCTAAAAGCTGACCGACCATAGCAACAATATTGACCCTATTTTGTTTGATTATGCCATTAATTGTGAATGAGTGGTGAAATTAACACCCAAGTAATGAGTCAAGACGGCTCAAACAGGCGAAAGTTTGATCCTAAAAGCTGCTGTGCTTGTTTTTTATTCTTAAAAATTGGGAATAAACTGATAAAATTTTAACTCTAAACTTAATACTGATTTTTTGAATAGCTTCCCCTATTTGGAGCGAAATTAAATTTTATGGAATAGAAAAAAATAAATTCTATTTTAGAGATTCAAAATCAGGGTGCTAAAATAGCACCCTAAATTGTTAAACTTGAACCGTATTTTTATCTCCCATTGAAGTAGAGATTTCAATATTATTATTTTTTCCCGATAAGCCTTCATTTGTAATCAAACGGGCACCGCCTTGATTAGTAAAATAACTCCAAGCCCATTGAATCATCACTAAGAGTTTATTATCAAACTCAATCAAGAAGAAAACATGAACAAAAACCCAAGCTAACCACGCAAATAAACCCGAAAATTTCAGGTAATTCAAATTAACAACCGCTTGATTTCGACCAATAACAGCTAAACTCCCATAATCAATATAATGGAAAGGAGGTAAAGTTTGAGCGTTTAAGCGTTTTCGGATTAATTTTGCCACATAAATTCCTTGCTGTTGAGCAACAGGAGCAACACCGGGTAAAGGTTGATCTCCTTGATGGGAAAAATTCGCTAAATCTCCAATCACAAAAATATTAGAATAGTTAGGAACTGTTAAATTAGGTTCTACCATAACCCGTCCGACTCGATCTAATTGAGCACCCGTTGTTCGAGCGATCGCTTCTCCCATTTTAGACCCTTTTACCCCGGCTGCCCATAAAATTGTTTGGGCGGAAATCTGTTCAATTTCCTCTCCCGATTTCAACGTTACAACCTGATTATCAATATTGGTCACTAAGGTTTTTGTGCGAACTGTTACCCCTAAGTGTTCTAACCCTTTTTGAGCCTCAGCCGATAATTCCGGGGGGAATGGCGGCAAAATTCGATCCATTCCTTCTAATAATAAAATCTGGGTTTCTGAAGTATCAATACTGCGAAATTCTTCCTTTAAAATCCGATAGGCAATTTCGGCTAAAGCACCCGCTAATTCAACACCAGTAGGCCCACCTCCTACCACCACAAATGTTAATAATGCTTGGCGTTTTTCCGGGTCAGTTTCTTTTTCTGCGGCTTCAAAGGCTGAAAAAATTCTGCGTCGCATTTCTAACGCATCTTCAACGGTTTTTAATCCGGGAGCTAGGGTCGCCCATTGGTCATTTCCAAAATAATGATGAGAAACACCCGTTGCAACAATTAAGGTATCATAATTTAATTCTCCATTATTCAGAATGAGTTTATTTTCATTGGGGTTTAAATCGACAACTTCCCCCATTAAAACTTGGGTATTTTTATTATCTCTCAACACGCTTCGCAAAGGTGAAGCAATATCTCCAGGAGATAAACTCCCCGTAGCTACTTGATATAATAAAGGTTGAAATAGATGAAAATTCCGTTTATCAATTAACGTGACTTTAACGGAAGAACGTCCCAGGGTTTTTGCTGCATAGAGTCCGCCAAATCCACCTCCGACAATAACAACATGATGGGGTGACTGAGTATTAAGAATATCTGACATGAGACTATTCTCCTTTTCAAGGATTTCTGGATATGAACCAAGCGGTTTAGAGAATCACCATAACGTTTTTATCAAATTTTTGCTATGGATTTGAGAAATCGGGATTAGTTACCATAGAAAATTAATCTTGACAAGCAGTTGGGTTTGGTTTACTGTGGTCTTCAGGAATTGAAGCGGGAGCCAAAACCTGGGGGGATTCACGAAAAACGCCAGAACCTCGACAATTCAATAATTTTTACTTTTGAGTTCGGTTATTTATTGCGAATGGGTTGCAATAATGAAGGCTGAAATGAGGCAAAAAATGAGGTTCACGAAAAGTGGCTTCAGAATGCCTACTCTGTCCCAGTTTCAGGGGGCAGTCTTTCAACTAATAGAATCCCGTTCGCGGGACTGAAACATTTCCTGAAGTATCGGAAACCAATTGTGCTGCCTGCTTTCAACTAATAGAATCCCGTTCGCGGGACTGAAACATTTAGTCCGTCAGCCTTATTATTTTGCTCATAAACCTTTCAACTAATAGAATCCCGTTCGCGGGACTGAAACACTTTATGGTCATGATTACACGTTTAGTTAATGAAGCTTTCAACTAATAGAATCCCGTTCGCGGGACTGAAACAGGCATTTTTAATCCTTCTGCATGATAGATAAATTCTGACTTTCAACTAATAGAATCCCGTTCGCGGGACTGAAACACAATCGTGACTCGAATTTCATCAATACTTGACAAGGCTCTTTCAACTAATAGAATCCCGTTCGCGGGACTGAAACTCAAATGCCTGTTGTAAAATTGAGTCAATATCATCCATGCTTTCAACTAATAGAATCCCGCTTGCGGGACTGAAACGGCTAAATGAAAGCCCTGAAGGGCTTACTACATAGAAACTTTCAACTAATATAATAGAATTTCGTTGCGGGACTAAAACATCATTTATTAATTCTCAATTGGTAATTATTTAAACAATTCAACTAAAATTAACAATTTATTTTGTAGGTTGCCAAACCCATGCACCTGCCGAATTAATATACCCCCATTCATCTTTAATTCTAACGGCTGCTAATTCCTGCTTAAATTCATTAGCACTATCAAACTGAAGGGGTATTTTTATCACTGCTTTTTGATTAATATAACCCCATTTTTGTTTAATTTTTACGGCTGCTAACCCTTCGGAAAAATTAGCAGTTTCTTCATATTGTAAAGCAATCTCAAAACTTCCCTGATGATTAATATAACCCCATTTTCTGCCTTTTCTGGCCACTGCTAACCCTTGGGAAAAATCCCACCCATAATCAAATGTGGCTGGAATTACTATATTTCCCTTTTTATCAATATATCCCATTTTATTTTTAATTAAAACCATCGCCAAACCTTCAGAAAACCGCCAACTTAAATCAAATTGAGGCGAAATTACTATATTTCCAGTTGTATTAATATAACCAACTTTTCCTTGCAAGTTAATGGCAGCTAGTCCTTCTTTAAATTCTGAGGTATTATCAAATTGAGGGGAAATTACCCATTCTCCTTGATGGTTAATATAGCCCATTTTTTTATCTTTTTGCACCGCAGCAAGTTGAGATGAAAAACTCCAGGCAAAATTAAACTGAGGGGGAATTATAAATTTTCCCGTTTTATCAATATATCCCCATTTATCATTAATTTTCACCGCCGCTATTCCTTCGGAAAAACCCCAAGCGACATCAAACTTAGCCGGAATTACCAGATTTCCGTTTAAATCAATATAACCTTTTTGAGATTTAATTTTAACGGGGGCTAGTCCTTCCGAAAATCCTAATGTTGATTCAAATTGTGGTTCAATTACGACTTGTCCGGCTTGGTTAATATATCCCCATTTTTTATTTTGAATAAAAGGATAGAGAAAGGCAGTATTTTCGGGCATAGTTTCAATCCTAGGGATAAACAGGGGGAAGAAAAGCCAGGGTTAAATATTAACAGTTATGCAGTCGCCCTCATACTGTGAATATGGATTCGGTTGCTATAACAGTCAACAGTCAACCCTAAGTTTTGAGGACAGTAACTTATGGTGTTGTTTGTGTATTTCCCCCTGCAAATTGAATGGGACTACCCGGCTGACCAATATTTGCATCAAATTTAAAATCAGTGACACCATCAAGAATTGCAATCAATTCTGTTTGTTCTCCAGTTAACAAATAGATAGCCGTTCCTTGGGGTAAATTGTCAGGGGAACCTGCGGCTAAATAATTACCAGGGCCTAATAGTAATACATCTTCCTGGGGATTAAAATTAAGGATCAGTGCATAATCCACAAACCCAATTTCACTACCTCCACCATTGACATAATAGGTTTGAGTTCCATCCCCTAAAACAAAGGTATCATTCCCAATTCCCCCACTCAAGGTATCAATTTCAACAAATCCAGCAGGTTGAGAACTGGGGTCAACTCCAATCAAAATATCATTGTCTTTATCTCCACTGAGGAAGTCATTCTCGCTTCCCCCAATTAGGGTATCATCCCCTTGACCCCCATAAAGACAATCATTTCCTTTAGCTCCATTGACAATATCATTTTGCTTATCTCCCTGGAGCAAATCTTTGCCCTTACCTCCTTCAAGGGAGTCTTGACCCTGACCCCCATAGGCAATATCATCATCATCTCCCGCCGCTATGGTGTCGTTATCTTGTCCGCCATAGAGGGTATCGCTGCGAAGTCCCCCATCAATACTATCATCACCTTTATCGCCAAAAATCAGATCTCGACCATCCTCACCCAAGAGGCTGTCATTATTAATCCCCCCATAAAGGGTATCGTTATCAGCACCTGCGTTAATTAAATCATCGCCTTTATTTCCTTGTAGCAGGTCATTCCCCCCTTGTCCAACCAGGGTATCGTTATTTTGACCGCCATAGAGAATATCATTGCCACTATTGCCATTGAGGGAGTCATCCCCAGCAAATCCTACAATAGTGTCATCCCCCCCTAAACCTGCGACCAAATCTTGTCTCTCAGTTCCTAATAGATCATCATTCCCCTCACTTCCTTGAACCAGAGGTGCTGTTATTGGGGTAGGGGTGGGGGGAGTAGTTGGGGTTGGCGTTGTCGGGGTTGGGGAAGTTGTTGGCGTGGGGGATGTTGTCGGGGTTGGGGGAGTGGTTGGGGTGGGAGTGGTTGGGGTGGGAGTGGTTGGGGTGGGAGTGGTTGGTGTGGGAGTTGTTGGTGTGGGGGAAGGAGATGGAGGAAGGGTCGGGATGGGAGGAGTGACAGGAGGCTGAGGTTGAGGAATGACGGGAGTAGGAGGTTCAACAATTGTCTCTAACCCCCTGGGAAGAAACTGAGTAGACAATAGAGAGGCTTTGGTAGTAGTCGTTTCAGCCTCCCTACCTTGGGGAAGGGAAGAGAGAATTTGTGGGTCAGGGTTGAATGTAATAGCAATTTCAGGTTGATTATTAAAGGAAGGATTAGTGTTAAACAGGTTAAATACAATATTTGTGCTATTATTTTCTCGAATCCGGTGGGCTTGGAATTCGTTCATAAAATTGACCTCAGTTGTCAGTTAAGATTAACTGGATCATTTATATCGTATAACCTTAACCCGTTGTAAATTTTTTTCTAAATTTTCAATTCCTCTCCCTCCCTGAATCTGAGACTTTTAATGTAAATTATATCTAATGATCTCAACTCAATCGTTTAAATAGTAGGTTGATACGGAAAATATTCTACCTTAATTTTACTCAATTTCATGAAGTTAAACTTTAACAATTTCTACTTACATTTTAACATTAAAAAATACTTCATCTTATCTTTTTTTAATTTAACAATAAATAGTGTTTATCTTTTTTTGAGTTTGGCGATCGCTATTTTATTACTAATTAATTTTCAACCTTCTTGGGGTCAGAGTTTACCTCCGTCCTCAGAAATTAGAGGCGTTTGGTTAACGAATGTCGATAGCGATATTTTATATTCTCCTAAAGCGTTAACCTCTGGATTAAAACGGTTAAAATCTATCAATTTTAATACCCTATATCCAACGGTTTGGCAAGGCGGTTATACCCTGTATCCAAGTGCGGTAACTCAACGAGAATTCGGAGTTTCTATTGATCCGAATCCTGGATTAAAAAACAGAGATATGTTGCAGGAAATTGTAACTCAAGGACATCAACAAGGTTTCACCGTGATTCCTTGGTTTGAATTTGGGTTGATGACCTCTGCAAATTCTGAATTAGTAAAAAAACATCCAGATTGGATCACCCAGCGAAAAGATGGTAGTACCATTAAAAAAGAAGGTGTTGAGGAACGAGTTTGGTTAAATCCTTTTCACCCAGACGTTCAAAATTTTATTCTACAACTGATCACAGAAATTGTTAAAAATTATAAGATTGATGGGATTCAATTTGATGATCATTTTGGCTTACCTGCGGAATTTGGCTATGATGATTATACCATTAAATTATATCAACAGGAACATAACGGACAATCCCCTTCACCCGATTTCTATGAAACCTATTGGGTACGATGGCGGGCTGATAAAATTAATCAATTGATGAAAAGAACCTTTGAAACCATTAAATCTATTAACCCCAATTGTATTGTTTCCTTATCGCCTAATCCTTTACATTTTGCCTTACCTGCCTATTTACAAGATTGGTTTACCTGGGAACGAAAAGGATGGATAGAAGAATTAGTTTTACAAATTTATCGTTCTGATTTGAATCGATTTATCACTGAGTTAGAGCGTTCAGAAGTGATCTTAGCAAAAGATCATATTCCCGTTGCAATTGGAATTTTAAGCGGATTAAAAAATCGTTCAACTTCAATGGAAATCATCAAACAACAAATCACCGAAATTCGTCGCCGAAACTTTGCGGGGGTGTCCTTCTTTTTCTATGAAAGTTTATGGAATTGGTCAGAAGAATCGCAACAAGATCGTCAAACTCAACTTTATCAATTATTTCCCAATGCTGTTAACCGTCCGAAGGTTGGATTAAGTTCCTAACATCTCCTAATTCTGCGATCAGTATAATGTCTGGGGTACTTTTGACCTTTTGCGATCACCCCCAGAAACCGGGTTTTTGAATAAAACTATGGGAAAACACTCGAAGCTTCAGGAAAAACCCGGTTTCTAATTGAGAGCGCTGTTTTAAGGATTTAAACCCAAACTTAACCGAACTTCTTGCCGAATTTCCTTACAAAAATCTAAAGCTTCACGCGCTGTATCTTTATCAGCAGAAGCACCCGGATCACGATAAGCAACTGCAAACAAAGTTAAAGCTAAAAGTTTGAGACGAAAACTATCATAACCCGGTTCTACAGGTAAAAGTAAATCTAATAAAACAGTCAAATTATGGGTTTTTGTAAAAATAATACCTGCTTCTTGTAAACGGGCTTTCAGATATTTCTCAACACACTGTTGAGCATGAAAACAGGCAGCATCATAGTTAGGAGATTTCCGCGCTCGTAATTCCCTTAAAGCTGTAGTAAAATCCCCCTCTGCTTTATCAACCCATTCAATGGTTAGGGGATTCATAAATCACCTTTCCTTTTTCGATAATTTCTCGAATAAAAAAATCATTCCAAGCCAGTCTTTGCTTAATCTCTACAGGAGTCCTAACTAACAAATCTATAGAAAAATTTGGCTTAATTTTATTTAAAATTTCCCAACTTTTCCGAAAACTATTCCCTTCATAAGGCAAAATTACTAATAAATCCACATCAGAATCATCTTGAGGGTTTCCATAGGCATAGGAGCCAAATAAAATGATTTTATTTGGATCAAATTCATGGGCAATAGCTTGGCTGAGTTCTATAATTTTAGAGTTTTCGATCATTTTTATCAACCATAATCCTTATTGATCAAATATTTTTGAATTCATTAAATAATGGTAAATATTATAACATAATAACATACATTTATTCCCAGAAACCGGGTTTTTTCTGAAAGTTTGGGTTTTTCCTAATAGTTTTCTTCAAAAACCCAGTTTCTCTGCTTGTACACTCTATGATTGATATGTCTTGCCTTTTCCTAAACTAAACTTATCGTGACCACAGGTGCAATTCCCGATGAAATTCCTAGCAACTTACGAGAGCAACTCCTACTACAAGACGCTCAAGGTGGTAATTTCAGACCCATTCAAGTTGGTGTAGATAAACTACTTGGAGATGCACCCAGACTGGTTGCTATTTATGGCGGTAATCCTGAAGATTGGGATAAAATGACCAGTAATCAAGCCTTTGAAATTAATGGAGCATCTGTACAAGTTCACTGGTTTCGTAACAGTCAAACTCGTCAAGATGTTGAATTTAAGTTCAAACGTCAATATCCCAAAACAGCCCCTAAAAATTTGTAGAGATTCTAATTATGAAAATTCGTTGTATTGCTAATACTGGATCATATCTTCCTGAAAGTTACCTCGATCCCAGACGAGGTTACAAAAAAGAAATGGAATTTCCCCTAACAGTTGGCAAAGACTATACTGTTTACGCCTTCTATATCAAGCAAGGACTGGTTTGGTACTATATCTGCGAGGATAACTATATATATTATCCGATGCGAAGTCCTGCGCCGTTATTTGAAGTCGTTGATAACAGAATGTCCCTCTACTGGAGGTTGAAAATTGACCCAAATGGGTTGTTAGAAGTTGCCTTTGAGCAATGGTTCTCCGATCCTTATTTTTATGATAAATTAACTGATCAACAACAAGAAGAAGTTTTGATTTTTGATAAAGTCAAAGAACTAATAGATGCAGAAGCTTTATCTCCAGACTATAAGTTAACTGACTTTGATCAATCCTTAGAAATGGCTAATTTTTCTAGTTGAAAATGCAGGGGCGTGTTCTGTTGAAGATAGGGTATGTTCTGATGAGTGTTTTGTGTACACGGGTGTCCAGAAACCGGGTTTTTTCTGAAAGTTTGGGTTTTTCCTAATAGTTTTGTTTAAAAACCCGGTTTCTAAGAGCGATTATAAGCTCGAATCATCGCTTGTGTTCCTTGATTTCCGCCTAATCCTTTGTCTAATTCTTTAACCATTTTAAATAATTTATCGGCTAATTCTGTACCGGGTAATGGAAGATCTGAATTGACCATTTCTTGAATAATTCTGAGGTCTTTTAAGATGTGTTTAATCATAAAACCAGGTTCAAAATCCCCGTGAGCAACTTTTAAGCCTAAATTCGATAACGCCCAAGATCCGGCGGCTCCGGTGCTACAAATTTCAACGACTAAATTGGGATCAATGCCTTGTTTTTCAGCTAATAACATGGCTTCACAAATGCCAACCATATTTAAAGAACAGAGAATTTGATTACAGAGTTTAACGGCTTGACCACTGCCAACATTTCCACAATACCGAATATTTTTGCCCATTGTTTCTAATATCGGTTTAGAGGTTTCAAATATTGTTTGATCTCCACCGACCATAATGGTTAATGTGCCGTTTTTTGCTCCAATATCACCGCCAGAAACGGGAGCATCTAGAAATTGAATTTGAGCAGGTTCAAGCTGTTGAGAAATGTGGCGGGCTGCTTCTGAACCAATGGTGCTAAAATCAATAATAATTGCCCCTGGTTTCGCAAAATCAATCACGCCATTTTCGCCTAATATAACGGCTTCAACGTCGGGAATATCGCTAACACAGGTACAAATAATATCAACATCTGTAACGGCTTCTTGAATAGAATCAACAACATTAGCTCCTGCGTCTAATGCTATTGTAACACCAGGGCGATCGCTCGTTCGATTCCAAGCGTTAACAGAATATCCTGATGCAGCGAGGTTGGCACTCATATAGCCACCCATCACCCCTAAACCTAAAAATGCTGTTTTCATTTTCCTATTTTATGAGTGTAATTCGTAATCCTGTTTAGCTCTTAATTCTAATGCTTTAGCCTGTTGTTTTTGAGCAATACTAATCGCTTTTTGAAAATCTAGTTCTGCGACTTGTAAATTTTGAGTGATCTTTAAATTTAGTTCTCCCCGTAAACGATAGAGTTCTGCTTCCCAAAAATGTTCTTGATTCTGATCAACCTTAGTTAAGGCTTTTGTTAGAATATTGAGGGCAGAATTATAGTCTCCTCCTTTACTATAAGCTTGTGCCATTAATCCGAGGAAATAGGTCTGGGAAATCTGACCTCCGATTTTAGTATGGGCAGTAATTCCCTCCTGTAATTGAGTGATTCCGGCTTCAAAATAACCCTGTTCTACTAATACCCAACCTTTTAATATTTTACCATGAACGAGCCAAAATTCAAAGCTTTGTTCTTGAGAAAGAGCGATCGCTGCTTCTGCATATTTTTGAACAAGTTCGGGTTGCTGACAATATTGATAAAACATGGCAGCTAGACTCAAAGCCATTCCTAAACTATAGGGATGCGATCGCTCATTCGCTAAAATTAAGGATTGTTGACTATAGTGTAACGCTTGTTCAGTATTTCCTAATAACCAAGAACTCCAAGATAGAAAGCTTAAAAAACCAATTCCTACATCCTGTCCGGTTAAACAAATATAACAGTTATTCGGATTAATTTGATATAAGGATAGCCCTTTTTCCCAATGGGTTTGAGCGATGATTAAATCCCCTAAATAGAAATGACATAATCCTAACGTAAAATAGGCTTCCATTTCCAAGATTGGATTCTGTTGCTGTTGAGCTACACTCATTAAACGATGGGCAAATTCAAGGGCAATTTGATATTCTGCTCTGGCGATATGATAACTATATAATCCCCATAAAACCAAGAAAATTTGAGGAGTATCTCCAATTTTTAGACATAACTCCTCACTGCGTTTATAAACTGTCTCAACTTCAGAAGCAGCATATCCTTTTGTCGCAATTAAGGCTTTTCCTAATGTTGTTTTTAACTGTAATTCTTGTTCTAAGGTTTGAGGAGTTTCCGGTAGATCCTTTAATAAGAATAGCCCTTTATTAAAATGAGCGATCGCTTCTTCATTAGCGGAAGCTTGAAAGGCTTTATCTCCCGATTTTTGCCAATAGTTAACTGCGTTTTCCAATAATCCCGCTTTAGTATAATGATAAGCTAATAATTCAGGTTTCTGTTTTGCGAATTCTGGAAATTTTGATTCTAAAGCTTGAGCGATTTGACGATGATAGCGTTGTCGGGTACTTTTGAGTAACGAATCATAAGCGGCATCTTGAATTAAAACGGTTTTAAAGCTATAGGATGAAATCGGGATTTCCCCTTTGATGTTCAGCAAGTTTCTTTCAACTAACTGCTGTAAACCCTGAATAATTTTATTTTCATCTAATCCTAGTTCTGTTAATTCATGAATAGCAATCATCTGTAATAATTCATAGCTAAACTCTCGACCAATGGTTGCTCCTAATTGTGCCACTTCCCTCGCGTGTTCTAAGCGGTCTAAGCGTTCCATTAATAAACCTTTTAAGGTATCAGGAATCGTTAAACGGGGAACTGACCCAACTAACTGATAACGGTCTTCCAGATCTTCTAACCATCCTGAATCTAAAACCATTTTTGTCAGTTCTTCCACAAATAAAGGAATACCATCACTTTTTTCTATAATTAATTTCATTACAAGATCAGGTAGCGGTTTTCCTCCAGTAATCCCATTAATAATTGCTGTGATTTGTTCCAAAGATAAATAATCTAAGTTAATTTCCGTAACTTGGGAAAAGTTTAAGTATTTAATTTCAAACCCTGGGCGAGAAATACATAATCGCAAAATCGGCAGATTTGCTCCCGCTTCAATTAATCGATTTAGTACCTCTAAACTAGAAGGATCAATCCAATGTAAATCTTCAACAATCACTAAAACGGGTTGTTGACTCGCCAAACGACGAATCATGGCTAACATTGCTTCTATAATTTTCTGTTTTTGGGCTTGGGGCGATAAATTTAAAGGGGTATATTGTTCAGTTAAAGGAATCTCTAACAATTGGGCAAATAGAGGTACAGTTTCAGCGAGAGGAAGTTGATTTTCAGTTAAATACTGTTCAAGTTTTTTTAGTTTTTCATCAGAACCATCATTTTGCCATAAATTTAGAACTCTTTCGCGCAACATTTCCACAATCGGATGGAAGGGCGTATGTTGATAATAGGGAGAACAATATAACTCTCGTAAGCGATAATTTTCTGGAGAAAGATATTGTTTAAAGGCTTGTATGAGTCGGGACTTCCCCATTCCCGCTTCTCCCGTGACTAATACTACCTGTCCCTGTCCCACTTTCACCGTTTCCCAAATCGCTTTTAACTGTTCGAGTTCCTGTTGACGACCAATGTGGGGAGTTTCACGGGTTTCTGCAATTTTAGCGCGTTGGCAATGGTTCGTTTCCCGCAGCACTTGATACACTTGCGTTGCTTGAGAAATCCCCTTCAGCGAATGTAGACCCAGGGGGTGAAACTCAAAAATATCCTGCACCAGTTGATAGGTTTTCTGGCTTAATACAGCCATATTGGGTTGGGCCAGACCTTGTAAACGAGCCGCTAAATTCGGAGTTTGACCAATAGCCAACTGTTCCCGTTTATTTCCCGCCCCCACTTCCCCCACCACCACTAACCCCGTATGCAGCCCCAAACGCACGGCTAACTTCAAACAACGATTTTGAACACAACGGGTTTTGAGACTTGCCATCGCTTCAATAATGCCCAATGCAGCCCTTACCGCCCGTTGAGCATCATCTTCATGGGCGATAGGATAGCCAAAATAGATTAAAATCCCATCGCCTAAATATTGGGCAATATAACCTTCAAACTGCATCACCACCTGGGCGCAGGTTTCCTGATAGGTTTGAATTAGTTCTCGGAGTTCTTCGGGATCAAGTTGTTCAGATAAGGCCGTTGACCCGACTAAATCACAAAACATCACCGTGAGTAAACGGCGTTCTGCGGGTCGTGTAAACATAACAGAGGATCTTTCCCTGACCTGTGCCTCCGGTTTGATGATTAAGGGTGTAAACCCTCCTTCCTGAAATGGCGACGGTTTGCTATTGTTGGATTCAGGATATAAGATTTCGGGTTTATTGACCGATTCCGAGTTTGTGAGCAAAGTGCCACATTCAATACAGAATTTCGCTCGCTGAGAATTGTTGAATCCACAACTAGGGCAAACCTTATTCATTGTTGTTTCATAATTTGTAGCAATAATTGGAATTTCGCTCATTTTCAACCTCTGAGGAGCTTATACTCGGTTTTGATCTCAACTTAGGGGGTTATAGGTCTGCTCTGATTAAAACTAAAGGCATAATAAGATATCAATAATTTAAGTTCAGTATATAAGGTGTATTGGTAAATATGGGTTTTGAACCGGACTACAACAAACAATGCTTAGAAAAGCTGATCTGGGCGATGCAGAAGCTTGAAATTGATTGTGACGAGACAGAACTGCCTAAAATAGCAGAACTGATTGTACAAACGATGACCGGGCCTTGGCGCTATTTTCACACCCCCAATCATATTTTTGAGGTGGGGGGAGAGGAAGATCCGATTGAAGTTTTAGCCGCCCTGTTTCATGATGTTGTCTATGTACAGGTGGATCAAAGTGTTAATTTTAATTTAACCTATTATATTGCTCCGTTTATTCGCCAAGTTGGAGAACATTTACTGATTCGGGATGCTGAAGATTTACCGCCTGATCAAAGTTTTGAAATGGTGAGACAAATCTTTGATTTTGCTCCCAGTCAAACTTTGTCTCCCATGAGTGGGCAAAATGAATTTTTGAGCGGATTAGTGGCTACCAAAGTATTAGAACCGTTGTTACCTTTAGAGTTGTTGGTGCAAGTGGTGGCTTGTATTGAAGCAACAATTCCTTTTCGCCCAAAAACAGAATTAGGAAGCAATAGTGATGTTTTATATCAACGTTTAAAGGACGTTTGTAAAACCTTTAATTTAAAATTAACGGATGAAGATTTAATTGAAACTGTTAAACGTTCTGTTAGACTTTCTAATCGAGATGTGGGAAGTTTTGCCCATGAAAGTGCAGCCCGATTTTTAGATAATACTTGGAATTTGCTACCGGAGACCAATCACTATCTCAAAAATTCCAGTTCTTACACGATTAATCAATATCGGACAGCTTTGCAAAAAATGGAAGGGTTTATGAATTTTATTAAACCTGAAATCATTTTTCATCAATTTCAAGGTTATCCTGATGAGTTGAGTTATAACGCTTTAGTAGCCAGGGCTAGAAAAAATATTGAGGTGGGGCGATTGTATTTAGCCAGTAAGTTATTTACTATTGCCTTTTTAGAAGCGTTATCTTTACGATTTGGGCGAGTGATTCCGGTTTCAACATTAATGGGTGAAATGCCGACTGAAGGATTTTCAGCCGTTTCTTTAGTGGATTTTTTACCCCCTAATGTCAATCCTCACCCACCCAAAACGGAATTAGAACAACAAGTTTTAACATTGTTAGAAGAAGGACGAACCCAAAGTTCATCCTATGATATTAAAAATTCTCCATTAGCAACTTATATGGTCAAATGTTTAGGGTTTGATGAAATTATCCATCAACGCAACCGCGCCCAAGAATTTTTTCAAAATAAAATTACCCATGAAGAATTTTTAGCGGGTTGTGATGATCATGTTAAAAAAGCTGTAACAGATGGAATTGTTCAGTTGTTTGACTCTCGCAAAGCTGCTTTGTGTCAATCGTTATAAGAGGGAACAGGGAACAGGGAACAGGGAACAGGGAAGATCATAAACTTCCTTGTTGGGTTTTAGCCTTTACCTAGAGATATAAAGCGTAACACGATTTTCTGATGGTTAATTGATGAAGGATTGCCTACTGACCGATTGATTTTGAATAAGATTCTGATGTATTTTCAATCAGTTTAACAATCCAAATTCCGCCAAAATAAAGACCTAAAACAGCCCCTGCTAATAAACTTTGGGTTAAAGGGTCGGTGGACGGTGTTAATACTGCACCTAATACGGCTCCGCCTAAGATAACGTATCGCCAACCGGATAACATTTGTTCGGAAGATACAATTTTTAAGGCTCCTAATATAGCTTGAATCACAGGAATTTGAAATGCTATTCCGGTACAGAATAATAAAACTAAAACAAATTCAAAGTATTTTTCAATGGAAAAGAATTGTTCAACAACATCAGCCCCATAATTAATAAAAAAGTTCAATGCAGCCGGAATTAAGGCTACATAAGCAAAGCTTAAACCTAATAGAAATAATACACTAGAACCTAATAAAGCTGGGACTAATAAACGGCGTTCTTTGCGAGTTAATCCGGGTAAAACAAACATTGTAATTTGATATAAAATAAACGGAGTTGCCACAACTAATCCACTGTAACCCGCTACCTTTAAAGAAACAAAGAAATATTCTCCCGGAGCTAATTGGACAAATTTAATCCCCGATGCAGGACGTTGTAACAATTGTACAATCGGATTAACAACCGTAAAACAACCAATAATCGCAATAAATACCGCAATTAATGAATAGAAAATCCGTTGTCTTAATTCTTCCAAATGGTCAAATAAGGACATTTCCACTTCATCGGGAATTTCATCTAAAAATTCTTTTTCTTCTTCTAAATCTTCATCTTGATTAGCTACAGACCCAACAATTGTTGTTTGATTTTGCTTGATTTTTTGAGGATTATAATATTCTATCTGCGATAAATCTTGTTGCGGAACATCAACGGATTCATTGAAAGCCAGTGTATTTTCTTCTGCTGTTGTTGAATTCGTTTGTACCGTTTCTACCGATAAAACAACAGGTTCATCTAAGATGGGTTCTAAGTCCGATAGTTCTTCCTCAGAAATCTTAACCTCCTGGGAAGTTTCCTCAACAATTGTGTTCTGCTCCTCCTCAAAAGATGAAACAGGATTAATATTTTCATCGGTTTGAGATAACAAGGGTTGATTTGAGTTGGATTCCGGTGTCTCAAAATTCGAGGAAGGCGTCATAATGATCAGTGAGCGTTTAGACTAAAGTTTAAGACTCCCCACTCTCAAGAGAAGGGGAGATTGGAGAACTTATATAAATTTTTAGCAACGTTGATTCTACTTGAGAATTTAGACGTTAGATTAGATTGAACAACCACTAGGCTGAAACTCAGACGAGGAAGAGGATTGATTTTAATCCCTTCCCCTTCAATTTTCCATTTCAATCTTATGAAAAGAATACAACGTTATCGTCTTCTATTTTTAGACATTTTAAAGCATCTGGGTTATTTGTGGACGAGAAACCGGGTTTACAAACGGATGTGGCGAGCCCTTCCTCTTGTCCTATTGGGTTTAGTCGTGATGGAATTATCGACCTCTGGGACAGGTTTAGCAGGGTTGTCTGTGGGTCGCCTCAATCGAGCAGAACTCGCCCCTACATCGGGTCAATTAATAGCCAGTCGTGTCAATTGGAAGACGGAGGTTAACCAGGTCGAGAAGGAATGGGAATCGGACTATGAAAGCTATTTTAGTCAAAATTTAACCGATAGCAAACTCACGGCTCCTGATATTGCCCAAATTTTAGCTCAAATCAGCCAAAAAACGAGAACAAAACCGGCTGTGCTTTGGGTCGTTCCTGAACCTGAAGGATTAGTGTTAGTTTTGATTACCCCCGGAAAAGAACCCTTGGGTCAAATTCAATCGAATATTAAACCAGAACAGTTGAGAACTGGGGTGATCAATTTATATCAAGAATTGACTAATCCTCGCAAATTACAAAGTCGTTCTTATCTTGAACCTTCTCAACAATTATATAACGCCATTATTAAACCCATTGAAGCGCAGTTAGAAGCCGAAAAGATTGATACCTTATTATTTTGTTTGGGGGCGGGATTACGAACCCTTCCTTTAGGGGTTTTACATGATGGAGAGCGTTTTTTAATTGAAAAATATGCTCTAACTCGAATTCCGGCTTTTAATCTGATGAATCTAAATTATGAACCTCTAAAAGATGCTTTGGTTTTAGCCATGGGAGCCTCAGAATTTAAAAATCAAAATCCCTTACCTGCGGTTCCTTTTGAATTAGCTACAATTGTTAACTCGGATGGGATGAATGGTATCATCCGTCTTCCGATTGAAAATCCGCAGAATTCAGGACAATGGCAAGGACAATCTTATCTTAATCAAGGGTTTACGGTCGATCATTTAAAACGTCTATTAAGCTTCAGTCCCTATAGAATTGTTCATTTAGCGACCCATGCAGAATTTAAGCCGGGAAAACCCGGAAATTCCTATATTCAATTTTGGGATGAGCAACTCAAATTAGATCAAATGGGTCAATTTAATTGGAAGAATCCCCCGATTGAATTATTAGTATTAAGTGCTTGTAAAACGGCAGTTGGGGATAAAGATGCAGAATTAGGATTTGCAGGATTAGCATTTCAGTCGGGGGTAAAAACAGCTTTAGCAAGTTTGTGGTATGTTAGCGACACAGGAACTTTAGCCTTAATGAGTGAGTTTTATCAACAGTTGAAAACCTCCTCCACCAAAGCTAAAGCTTTACAACAAACTCAAATTCGGATGTTAAAAGGGGATGTGCGTTTACAACAGGGAGAATTATTCTTGTCACGGGGTGAAATATCTTTACCCCCTGAAATTGTACAGCCCGGAATCGATAACCTTTCCCATCCTTATTATTGGGCGGCATTTACATTAATTGGCAGTCCTTGGTAGGGTTAGATTAAATACTAGGGAACAGGGAACAGGGAACAGGGAACAGTAAGCATTGAAAGGGTTTTAGGATTTAGAATTGTTAAACACTTTAATGCGTAGCACTATATAAAGCGGAATTATGCCTCAAACCATTTGGATAGCACGACATGGAAATCGGATTGATTTTGTCAATCCCGCTTGGTTTAATACCGCAGAACGACGTTATGACCCCCATTTATCCGAGGATGGGGAAATTCAGGCGCAACAATTAGCTAATCGTTTAGTCGGGGAAGGAATTACTCAAATTATTGCTTCTCCGTTTTTAAGAACAGTCCAAACTGCGAATGCTGTTGCTGAACGGTTAGATTTATCGATTAAGTTAGATTGGGGATTAGGAGAATGGTTAAATCCTGATTGGATGAGTTTTCCTGAAACCTTACCCCCAGAAATTTTAGCTCAGAAATTCCCTAGAATTGATTTATCCTATCCTGTCGGAGTTTTTCAGTATCCTGAAACCTGGGAAGCGTGTTTAAAACGAACAGCCAACACAGCAAAACGTTTAGTAACAACGTTTCCCCAGGATGATTTATTATTCGTTGGACATGGTGCTTCTGTATTAGGAACAGCCATGGGATTGATTCCGAGTTTAAAAGAAAACGAGATGAAAGCCGCCTTATGTTGTTTATTCAAATTGGTTCAAAATCAAAATCAATGGATACTAGAACTCAAGGGTGATACTTCCCATCTTACCGAAGCAGAAACCGTAATTCGGTTTAATTAATAGTAGGGAACAGGGAACAAGAAATTACGAATTACGAATTACGAATTACGAATAAATACTGAATTCAGGTTTTAAGGGGTATGGTGATCGCTCTAACAAAATTTTAGGGGGAGAAAATTAACTCCCCCGACTACTTGATTAGAGAGAATTATTAGCGGAAAAGTCCTCCGCCGTAATTAAAGCACTATTGACACCCAAGAGTTTAGCAACTTGTTGTTGAGTGCTCGTTACTGCCAGAATGGTATTGCCATTTTCCGACGTAATTTGTAACTGAGCAAAGGTCAATCCTCCGGTGAAAACAATTCGGTCTGACCCATCTTGGAAATCAGTAATCGTTTCCAGGTCAAATTGAGTCGTAATATAAAAATCATCATTGCCATTGCCTCCAGTCAGGGTATCAAGACCTTCAGCACCAACGAGGATGTCATTGCCCTCACCGCCAAGGAGTTGGTCTTCTCCAGTACCGCCATCGAGGAGATCATCTCCTAAATCACCCCAAAGCCAATCATCTCCTTCATTTCCATCGACGAGATCAGTTTCTTGACCCCCATAGACGGTATCATTGCCTGTACCGCCAGAAACGATGTCAATACCTTGGTTGCCAAACAGGACATCATCTCCTTCATTTCCATTGACAAAATCCATGCCCTGGCCACCGAAGACGATATCATTCCCTTCATTCCCTTCTAAAACATCTGTGTCTTCACCGCCCAAGAGGAGGTCATCTCCTGAATTGCCATGGAGAATATCATTGCCTTGAACTCCGAAAACTGTATCTTTACCGTCTCCGCTTTGAACCAGATCATCTCCTAAATCCCCAAAAATCAGATCATCGCCGTCACCACTGACGACAGTATCATTGCCCTGACCGCCATAAGCAATGTTATTTCCTGATTCGAGAGTCATAAAGTCATTTTCTTTAAAGCCCAAGGCTTGATCATTACCACCACCGGAAGAAATCACATCCTGATTGTCAGTAGCTGCCAAATTATCGGTATTCCCTGTACCGTTAACCGGGTTGGCGGTCGCCGGAGGCGTGAGGGCATTAGCGTTGATTTTGATTCCCAGGTATAACTGGGTGGGGTCAAACACATACACAGCCGTGGGTTCTGGGGTAGGTTGGGGTGAAACGGTAACAGGCAAGGATTTCAAAGCATTGGCTAAGGCTTCCAAGTCCGGTGTGGGAATTTGTGTCGGTGCGGGAGTAACGACTGGGGTGGGGGTTGGTGTGGGTACAGGTGTAGGCGAGGGTGTGGGTGTTGGTGTTGGTGTTTCTGTAGGTCGGGGTGTGGGTGTGGGTACAGGTGGCAGTGTCGGTGCAGGCGTGGGTACGGGTGTGGGTATCGGTGTCGGGGTTGGGGTTGGGGTTGGGGTTGGTGTGGTTGTCGGGGTTGGGGTTGGGGTTGGTGTAATGGCTATATCATCGTTTTGAAGGGTCAGACTCACCGGAGAACCCGTAATTGTTGTTGTCCCAGCAGTATTCCCGTTAATGAGATTCAGTTCTAAGGTTTCGTCCGGTTCAACAACGGTATCACCCAGGATTTCTACCGCAATTGTCGCTGTAGTGGCATCGGCAGCAAAATTAATCGTACTGCCACTAACGCTGACTCCATTACCCGTAACGTTGACGTTATTGTAATCTGTACCAACGCTGGCTGTTCCCCCCAAACTGAAATCAACGCTACTGGCTTGTTGGGTATGACCGTCCCGACTGATGGTGAAACTGACGACTTGGCTACCTGTATTCCCTTCTATGATTTGGGTGGTACTGCCAATCACATTGTAAGTAATATCATTATCGGTGATCTGGGCATTGACTGGGCCGATGGGTCGGGTGGTGGGGTAGTTGGGGGCAGTGCTGTTAGTAATGGCGTGAGTAATACTACTGCTGTGATTGTGTTCAGCAACGCCATCATCTATTGCCCGCATCGTGATAGTTTGGGGAATAATCCCATTGACGGGAGTGAAGTTAACGATTTGAGATGAAGCGAAGTTAACGCCATCTAAGCTGATTTGGGATTGGGCATCGGCGGTGACGGTTACTTCAACATTCCCCAAGGGTTGAGTATTTAATTGTATTTGATATGTATCGTCTTGACCTGCTTCTGTAACATCAGTGCTGCCTCCAGTTTGGGTAATCGTGACTCCGGGAATGTCGTTGTCGGTGTTGATGACATCCACATCGGCGGGTTTGATGCTGTTATAGTTGCTGTCGCTACTGGTGACGGTACTGAGAATTTTGTAGGATTTATCTCCGTCGGCGGCTAAATCGTCTACTCCGGTGGCGGTGACCGTTTGGTAACTATCCCAGTTGGCGGGGGTAAAGGTGACGGTGGTGGGGGCTACTGTCCCTTCGGCGGTGTTGCTACTGCTGAAACTCAGGGTGACATCGGCTGTGGGTTGAGAAGTGAGGCGGATGCCAAAGTTGCCTTGACCTCCGGCTTCGCTACTATTACCACTGATGGGTAAGATTTGAAATCCGGCTGTATCGTTGTCGATGATGGTGAAACTGTCTGTAATATCTGGCCCTAAGACGATGCCCGCACTGGGGTTACTCAGGGTCAGAGTCGCGGTTTCGTCGATTTCGTCGAGTTTGTCGTCGGTAATGGTGAAGGTGACTTGTCCACTGCTGCTGCCGTTGGGGATGGTGATTTTGTTGGGGACGGGGCTGACAAAATCGGCTAGGTTGGCATCTCCGCTTAAGGTGAGGTCTAGGGTTTGGTCGCCGATGACGGCTGCTGCTGCGGTGGCGGTGACGGTAATACTGGTTGTCCCGGCTTCGCTACCTGTGGTTTGGGATAGGAAGAGGTTGACACCGGGAATGGCTGGTGGCGCATCAACGGTTTTGAAGTTCCAGGTTGTATTACCACTAATGCCACTATAGGGATTTCCGGCTTTGTCTTGAATGGCTGTGGGGTCGATTTCTACATAATATTCTGTACTCAGCGCTAAGTCGGCGGTGGGGTTGAGAATGAGTAGACTGGCGACTTTATCTTTTTTGTTTGTCCCGATGCTGACTTTGGGGGACTTGACATTCAGGGTTTCGACGATGGAGTTATCGGAGAGTTTCTTGATGACGATATTACCACTACCGATTTGAATGGCTTCACTGAATTTAATGATTAAGTTATCCCCTACCGCTACTCCTGTGGCATCATCCGTTGGTGTTAAACTGACCACCACTGGTGGGGTGCTATCGACGGGGAGGACATCGTTATCGCTATTGATAACAGCAATATCGTTGGAGTCAATGCCGTTAAATCGGGGGTCGGTACTGGTGGATGCTCCAGTAATAATCTTATAAGGTTTATCCCCATCAACAATAGACATCTCCGAAAATCTCCAAATGCCCTCTATCGCTACTTTTGGAATCTCTAGCACTCCTGTGCCGGCTTCTCCAAAAGTAACGGATTCATAGGCTTTTTCAGTCACATTAATAATAACTAATGAATTTTATCTCTGATATACAATTATTTCTCAAAAGAATTCTGGGCAATTCTTAGATGGTAATACAATCGCTCCTATTCGCCATCTTATTAATCCACATACTGTCAAGATTACTGCTTCATAATTTTGCCTCTTTAACCGAAATCTTTCTGAAGCAACTCGATAAATTTTTATCAGTCTTATTAAATGTTCAACTACAATCCTTTGTTGGGCTTTTAACCGATTTTCTTCTCGCTTTTCCGCCGACATCTCTTGATTCCTCGGTTTCTTATACGGTGTATTAATTGCTGTTTCTCCTACATAAGCTTTATCCCCTCTGTATTTTTGATTATTCCCCAATTCCTGGCTTCTTTCTCTCCACAATTTCAGATCACTTGTTGCTCCGGTATAACCCACAGCTACATCCACTATTTCTTTTCCATTTGGCATGACAATGACTTGATTTTTAAAGGTATGTGTCTTTTTCTTTCCTGAGTAATATTTTTTCTGCTCTTCATTGTCTGTTGGTCTTTCCCTGGGCTGTTCATAGCTATCTACTACTAACTCAAATTCCACCAGAATTTTTTCTACCCACTCCCAATCACTCTCGTTTTTTTTACTTGCTCTAGCAAACTCGCTGGTAGTAATTCTCTCAAGATTTTTATCCAGTTATGGAAAATATCATTCGCTGTTGATTCACTGACTTCAAACTGTAACCCTAACATTTGAAATGTCGGCATTTGATGCAGATAAATTAGAGTCAGTAAGATTTGTTCCTCCACAGATAATTTCTGCCGACGACCCCCACCTGCTTTAATCAACCTGATTTTAGTTTTTTCTTTTTCCTGTCGTTTTTCTTCTTCTAATAACTCCGCAGCTTGAATGAGTTCTATCATCTGTTCATATTCCATCCCTAATAGCCTTTTTGCTTGCTGGGGATTCTTGTCCAGATAGTCTCTTAATTTACTCATCTCTAATCCGGGGTAAAATTTAATTTTATCATCTTTTTACCCCTCCTTTTTTCTATTTTGGAGATGTCTAATATTATCAATCCCAATATCGTTGGGGTCAATGCCGTTATAGTTTGTGTCGGTACTGGTGGCGGCTCCAGTGACAATATTATAGTTTTGATTCCCATCGGCGATACTATCATCAACTCCAGTAACAGTAACGGTTTGGGGTTGATTCCAGTTCGTTGAATTAAAGGTAACAGAAGCGGGTAAAACCGTGCCTTCGGCCGTGTTATCGCTACTTAAAGGAAGGGTGACATCGGCGGTGGGTTGGGTTTTGAGTTGGATGGTAAAGGTACTCGTTCCCCCGACTTCTGTGGTATTCCCACTGATGGGGGAAATTGTGAACCCAGCGACGTCGTTATCGAGGTTAGTGACACCAATATCATTGGAGACTAAACCGCTATAGTTGGTGTCGGTACTGGTGGCATCGGCGGTGACAATTTTATAAGCTTTATTGCCATCAATAATATTATCATCAACTCCGGTAACAGTAACAGTTTGGGGTTGATTCCAGTTGCTAGGGGTAAAGGTGACGCTATTGGCTGATAATGTGCCTTCGGCGGTGTTATCGCTGGTTAACCCAATAGTGACATCGGCGCTGGGTTGGCTACTTAACCGCACATTGAAGATGTCCCGACCAGAGGCTTCTGTGGTGGTTAATCCAGTTTTGGGTTTAAGAACAATTCCGGCGGTGTCGTCATTGGTGAGGGTGACACTCAGGGGTGAACCTGTAATGGTAGCTGTGCCTGCATTGCTCAGGGTCAGTTGTAGGGTTTCATCAACTTCAACTTGGGCATCTCCCAAGATTTCGACAGCAATGGTGGCGGTGGTGGCGTTGGCTGCAAAGTTAATGGTGCTGTTTGTCGCACTAACTCCCGTACCCGTGACGTTAAGGTTATTGTAATCTGTGCCATTGCTGGCGGTTCCCCCGAAGTTGAAATCAATACTACTGGGTTGTTGGGTTTCGCCCCCGCGAGTAATCGTAAAAGTAATAACTTGGTTGCCTGTATTGCCTTCTGTAATCGTGGTAGTGCTACCAACTACAGTGTAGGTAATATCGTTATCGGTAATTTGGGCATTCACCGGGCCGATGGCTAGGCTAGTGGGATAGTTGGGTGTAGCACTGGCCGTAATCGCGTGGGTAATACTGCTGGTATGGTTATGTTCGGCAACGGTATCATCGACGGCTTTAACGGTGATGGTTTTAGCAGCCGTACCATTAGCAGGGGTGAAGGTAACGGCTTGGCTGTTACCAAAGGTGATACCATCGGTGCTAATTTGGGATTGGTTATCGGAGGTAACAGTAACGGTAACATCCCCCAATGGTGCGGTATCTAATTGTATTGTATAAGTATCGGTTGCTCCCCCTTCGGTGACATCGGTACTACCTCCACTTTGGATAATCGTGACTCTGGGGCTGTCGTTGTCGGTGTTGATGACATCGACGTTGGGGGGTTTGATGCTGCTGTAGTTGGTGTCGGTGCTAGTGACGGCGCTGCTAATAATTTGATAGGTTTTGTCTCCGTCGATGACGGGGGGTGTATCGTCTACTCCCGTTACCGTCACAGTTTGATAAACGTTCCAGTTGGCCGGGGTAAAGGTGATGGGGGTGGTGGGGACAGTACCCTCGCCGGGGTTACTGCTGCTGAAACTAAAGGTGACATCGGCGGTGGGTTGGGTTTTGAGGCGAATATCAAAGCTGGCAGTCCCACCGGATTCGCTAGTATTGCCTGTAATGGCTTGAACTTCAAATCCGGCCGTGTCGTTGTCGGTAATGGTGAGATTGCCTGTAACCGTTGGCCCTAAAACAATTCCAGCACTGGGGTTACTAATGGTGAGGGTTCCGGTTTCGTCGATTTCGTCTAGGGCATCGTCGAGAACGGTGAGGGTCACTTGTCCGGTGGTTTTGCCGTCGGGGATGGTGATTTGGGTGGGGAGAGTCCCGGCAAAATCTGCGGCGGTGGCACTTCCGGTTAAGGCTAAATTAACGGTTTGGTCGCCAACAACAGGAATAGCTGCGGTGGCGATGACGGTAATACTGGTGGTTCCCGCTTCTGTTGCGGTGGTGGGGGTGATGGACAGGTTAACGGCATCGGGGACGGTTGTGAAATTCCAAGCCGTACTGCCACTAATTCCAATAAAGGGATTTGCGGCTAATGCGCCGATTGCGGCGAAATCGCCTACGGTTCCAGGGGCAATTTCTACATAATATTCTGTACCCGGAGCTAAATTGGCAGTGGGGTCAATAATTAGTTGATTGCCATTAATGGTGAGATTAGGTGAACTAACCGCTAGGGTTTCAACAATTGAACCATCTGATAATTTTTTAATCGTGACATTGCCCGTATTACTTTTCTGAATCGGTTCACTGAAGGTGGCAATTAAATTATCTCCTATACCAACGCCTGTGGCATTATCCGTTGGCGATAAAGTTGTTACGACTGGAGGTGTTCTATCTATTGTTTTGAAATTCCAGGCTGTATTTCCACTCAGTCCTGCAAAGGCATTGCCACTGTAATCTTTAATGGCTGTATTATCAATTTCAACGTAATATTCTGTTTCCGATGCGAAATCGTTTGTGGGGTTGATCACCATGCGGGAAATCAATCCACTAGCAGGACCAGTAGTCCCAATACTGATATTGGGTGATGTAACCGACATCGTTTCAAACACAGAATTATCCGAGACTTTTTTGATAACAATATTACCCGTGCCTTTAGAAACAATCTCGTTGAATGTGACAGTTAAGTTGCCAGACAATGCTATTTTGCCGATACTATCATCGGCGGGAGTTAGGAAATTAATGGTGGGTGCAATATTATCAACGGTTTTAAAACTCCACTGTTGAGAAGTTATTGCTCCAGAAGGTAATCCAGCTAAACTTTGAACTGCACCTTGGGCAATTTCAACGCTGTATTCGCTTTGTTCTGCTAAGTTATTAGTGGGGTTAATAACAAGTTGATCATTAACAATTGTAATATTAGGTGAATTAATATCTAGGGTTTCAACAATAGTCCCGGAACCGGACTTAATAACAACATTACCACTGCCTTTGAGAATGTCTTGGTTAAAATCAACAATTAAGTCATTAGCAACGGGAACTTGTTGTTGACGATTAGTCGGGAGGAAAGCGTCAATCTGGAGTGGAAATGGAGGGGTGGTGTTCTCGAAGAATTTGATCAAGCCGCCACCAGCCCCAATGAAAGCATCCAAGTCCCCATCCTTGTCAATATCTCCAAAACTGGGGAAACTATCGGAACCCACATTTATAAACTTGAAAGGGTTGAGTTGATTTAATATCTGAGTGAAACTGCCATTGGTGTTCTGAAAGTTTTCGATCGCTCCACTGCCGACTCCAATAAAAGCATCCAAGTCCCCATCCCTGTCAAGATCGGCAAAACTGGGGACACTATTGAAACCAACAAAGACTCCATTGAAAGGGTTAGCTGTTCCGGTTTGCTGAGTGAAACTGCCATTGGTATTCTGAAAGTATTCGATCGCGCCTGATTTGCTCCCAACAAAAGCATCCAAGTCCCCATCTTTGTCAATATCGGCAAAACTGGGGGTGGACTCCTCCACACTGATACCATTGAAAGGGTTGGCTGTTCCGGTTTGCTGAGTGAAACTGCCATTGGTGTTCTGAAAGTATTCGATACTGCCTAGTCTGCTCCCAATAAAAGCATCTAAGTCCCCATCTTTGTCAATATCGGCAAAAGCCGGAGCCGCATTATTACCTACATCTATACCATTGAAGGGATTAGCAGCACCCGTTTGTTGAGTGAAAACCCCCCCATTATTCTGCCAGTATTGGAGAGTGCCGTTCCAGTCCCCAATAATGGCATCCAAGTCCCCATCTTTGTCAAGATCCGCAAAACTGGGTTTAGCAGAGCCCCGTGCGTCTGTTCTTACAGCATCTAATGGATTTTGAGCACCTGTTTTTTCTTGAAAAGTAGTCATAGAGATTAATCCTTGATTACTGGTGATGGTTAATTGGGGACTGTGGACTGGGATATTTAGCCTGAGCCCGGTTAGAAAAGTATATCTTTAGAAGTATATCTTTAGGAATAGAGGATGGGGCATGGGTACACAATTGGTTACAAAATCACTTTGACGGGATGACACAATCATTTATTTATGTTAAAGAATCAGTTAAAAATAATGTTATAGTGATCGCCCTTGGCAGTTAAGATATGCTTGTTTTTATAGAGATAGTTATGGATTAGCTATTTTTAAGATTAGGTATCTAGCAATCCGCGCCTTCGAGACGGAGGTTGTAATAATTTACAACTGATATGAAACAGCCAGAAGTATTATCCCTATTCGTAATTCGTAATTCGTAATTCGTAATTCGTAATTCCCTGTTCCCTGTTCCCTGTTCCCTGTTCCCTTAAAATAAAGGGTGGTGTGATTCTCTGGGAGTATGGCAGGACATAGTAAGTGGGCGAATATTAAACGCCAAAAAGCAAGAGTGGATGCGGTTAAAGGTAAAGTATTCACTAGAATTTCGCGTGAAATTATCGTGGCGGCGCGTCAAGGGGCTGACCCCATGGGAAACTTCCAACTGCGAACTGCTATTGAAAAAGCAAAAGCCGCAGGTATTCCCAATGATAATATTGAACGAGCGATCGCCAAAGGTTCGGGTAAACTGGGAGCCGGAGCTTCTGAGTTAGAATCCATCCGTTATGAAGGGTATGGAGTCGGAGGAGTGGCGATTTTAATTGAAGGGCTCACCGATAACCGCAATCGTACCGCCGCCGATTTACGAGTAGCCTTTAGTAAAAATGGCGGTAACTTGGGGGAAACCGGATGTGTGAGTTGGATGTTTGACCAGAAAGGCGTTGTCACCTTAGCAGGGCCAATTGATGAAGAAAAACTCCTAGAAGCCTTGGTAGAAGGGGAAGCGGAATCCTATGAATTAACCCCGGTTAATGATACCGATGGGGCGGAAGTGTCTACCGCTATCCCGAATTTAGAACATTTAGCCCAGGTATTAAAAGCACAGGGATTTAACATTGTTGAAGCCGAATGGCGTTGGATTCCGAATAATATTATTGAAGTTGATGATGTGGAAAAAGCCAGATCTCTAATGAAATTAATGAATGCGTTAGATGATTTGGATGACGTGCAGAGTGTAACGGCAAATTTTGAAATGTCTGATACTTGTTATCAAGAACTTTATAACGAATGAAATGTGTTACTTCCCTAATGGTGGTTTTAGTTTGGCTTTTTCCCTGGGGTGCTAAGGGTTTGGCAAACCCAACCCTGACTGATTCTCCAAATTTAGAACCTTCATTAGTTCGTACTGATTTGGGTTCTAAGACTACAATGTTATTAAGCGTTTTTTCTGTCAATGCCATTGTGAAACTTCAGGGTTTAAATTTACCGCCTCCAAAAACCGTTGGGCAAACCACGATTCCCCTGCAATTGTTAGAAGGAAGTCAAGTGTTTACCTTGCAACTTTCAATTGGGGGAAAATCAGGTAGCTTTTTATTAGATACGGGTGCATCTACTACGATGATTACCACCGCCCTAGTTCAACAGTTAGGTTTGAAAGGGGAACCGATTTCTAATGAAGGATTAGATTATGCGGTAGCGGGGGATGATTGTCCGAATATGAATGCGATTTTGCATCATTTACCGCCGTTGGTGATTAATCAAGTTCGTGTAGAAGAATTGCAAGGATTAGAATTTTCGACTACTGTGATTCCAGAGGAGTTATATGGCGTTTTAGGAATGGATTTCTTAAGGAATTTTGATGTTAAAATTAATCCTAAAACTCATCAATTACAATTATTAAATTCTTCTTTATTACCGCCTGAATCTGTAGCAGAATCTATCCCCTTAAAAAGCCGTTTAGGGGTGATGTTAGCTGAAGTTGAAATTAATGGCAAGGGGCCGTTTACCTTTTTATTAGATACGGGAGCCGATACGATTTTTATCTCGGAACAGTTAGCCAATCAACTCAACTTAGGGGATGCAACTCGTCAAGAAATTCAAGTTCAGGGGTTTTGTGGTTTAGAAGATGCAGAACGTTCCCGCTTAGAACAAGTTTCTCTCCAAGGTTATCATCAAAATAATTTAGAAGTCGTTATTTTATCTTCTCCGGTTTTAGATCTATTACAAGTGGATGGGATTATTGGTCAAAGTTTCTTAAGTCAATATCAACAATATTGGCGATTTTCCCCGGCTAAATCTGGCGAATTTCAAGGTAGTTTATTATTAGTTCCCCTTCAATAAATTCTAAGCATTATTCTCCTATTATTGTAGGAGCAGTATTAAATTATTTCTGAATTTGTGTAACTTTACTCAAATTCCCTTCGGGTATAATTAACTGTAAGGGATAAACTTCTGGTTTTGTTAAAACCTCAGAAATAATCGGTTTGACGAATTTAGTTCTTAAGGGTAATTGTTCAAGTTCCGTTAAGGTAAACCATTTCGCCCCTAAACTTTCATGATCCGGTTTACTTTTCGGTGCTGTATTTCCTTCAGGACGGGCTAAAAAAAACACGCCAATGCGGGATTGTCCGTTTGGTTGGGGGAGATGCTGAATTCTTAAAATCCCTTCCAGGATAATCGGAATTCCTGCTTCTTCCAGGGTTTCCCGTTTGGCGGCGGCGACAAAGGTTTCCCCAGGTTCGACTCGTCCGGCGGGAAAATACCAAGGACGATTCCCCATTACTTCCTGAATCAATAAAAAGCGGTTGTCCGAACGCACAACAACCACAACAAATAACCCTGTTGAGATCGGATGACGATACATAGACGAGCAGAGTGTGAAGTCAATCTTCTTTATTGTGCCTTCTCTTCTTGATTAACCGCAGGTTGATAATGGCGCAAACGATTATATGGATAGGGCTTCAGACGATTATTCAAAAATGTTAAAAAAAACTTAGTGAAAACCCTTGACAAATCCAGGGAGGATACTGCTAATATAAATAACTGTGAAGCAATGGGGCGTCGCCAAGCGGTAAGGCAGCGGGTTTTGGTCCCGCCATTCAGAGGTTCGAATCCTTTCGCCCCAGTTATAGCATTTTTTATATCCTAGATTTAGTTTGAGAGCCTTGGCTACCCTGGAACAAAACTGATTTAGTCTCTAATGGGGAATATCTGTTTGATTTTGGAGCAGCTTTTGAGTCATAGACGCTAATTTTTCTAAACTCGCTTCTAATTCTGTAGCCCGTCGTTTGGCGGTGAGTTTTCGCTTGAGGGCTTCCCGGGCTAAATCTTCTCGGTTACGTTTTAATGCCTCTATAGCCACTTGATTCCAAGAATTCATTTCGTTTAAGGCGTGTTTATATTGAGGGTGAATATCATCCCAAGTTACCCGAATTTCCGCTAAAGCCTGATTTAAAAGGTGATTGGCATCTTTTGGCGGTGTTCCCATGAACGCTTGTTTGAGAGGTTCAGATAAGGTGTCAACATTAATATAACGGAGAAGGGGAATAAAATTTTCCACCTGTTGACTTTTACTAACCCCGGTAACGCACCAAGTCGCAAAATGTTCACAATTATTAAACAGTAAATTATATTGTTTTTCACCTAAACGACTTTCGGCTCGTTGAATAACAGTATCGGGGATATAACGAATAGGATAGCGTCGCACATCAATTTTTTTCCCCTTAGAAAAGGTATCAATAGAAGTGCGTTCAATAATTTCACTGGGTTTACGATAATGAATAACCGTTCCATCCCCACAATCAATACCATGGTGTTCGTATAAACCCTCTAAGTTATAAAATTCTCGAAAAACATAGATTTGATCGCCTCTTGCCATTAGACTTTTTCAGGTTTCTCCACTGACTATTTATAGTTTAACGGTTTTGAGGCGAACGTCTAGGGCGGTTTTTTCACTGATTTTGGTTGAGAAAATTCATCACTTCAGTTTCGACCAAGGGAGGCGAGAATAAATATCCCTGTCCGAATTCACAGCCGAGTTGCTTTAACATTTCCTCTTGGTCTGAGGTTTCAATTCCTTCCGCAACCACTTCTAAGCTCAAACTATGAGCTAAGTTAATAATCGTTTTGGCAATCTCAAAATCCTTATTTCCAGCTTGGATATTTTGGACAAAAGATCGATCTATTTTTAAGGTATCTACAGGGAGTTGTTGTAAATAACTTAAAGACGAATAACCTGTACCAAAATCATCAATTAATAATCGAATTTTGAGAGCTTTTAATTGCCTCAATAATTCCGTTGTATGGGTAATGTTTTCCATGAGATTGCTTTCAGTAATTTCTAGCTTTAAGCTAAAGGCGGGCAGTTTTAAAGATTCTAAAACTCCTTTAACTTCTTGCAGTAAATGGGGATGTCGTAATTGAATTTCCGAAAGATTCACACTAACATATAACTCAGGAAATTGAGGTTTCCATTGTAATAAATGCTGACAAGCTTGGGAAAGAACCCATTGTCCCATTGAGACAATTAATCCGGCTTTTTCTGCTAAGTAAATTAACTGGGCTGGAGACACAAACCCCCGTTGGGGATGTGACCAACGCACTAAAGCTTCAAAACCGACAATTTTTTGAGTTTTCAAGGAAACAATCGGTTGATAATTTAAACTCAGTTGTTGGCGTTCAATAGCTCGTTGTAAATCGGCTTCTAATTGCAAATGTTCCGCCACAACTGTTGCCATAGAAGGCTCATAAAATACCGTTGCTCCTCGTCCTTTTTGTTTAGCATAATACATTGCAGTATCGGCAGCTTGGAGATAATCTTCAGGACGTTGGCTTTGCAATTTATCCAACACAATGCCAATACTGGTGGGGGATGAAATCGTTACCGTATCTAAGCGAAAGGGAAAATCTAAACTGGTATGAATCCGTTCAATTTTTTCGCTTAAAACTGTAGAATTAGCAATATCAGTCAATAAAATTGCAAATTCATCGGTTCCCACTCTGGCGACAACATCCCTCGGACTGACACAGGTTTGAAGTCGTTGGGCGACTGCGATTAAAAGTTGTTCAGCTAATAGATGACCAAAGCCATATTTAAGGGGTTTAAACCGATCAATATCGAAGGATAAAACGGCAAAATTTTTTAAGTCTTTTTGGGGATGTTGAAGGGCATATTGTAGCCTTTCTAATAATAAACTCCGGTTGGCTAATCCGGTGAGTAAATCATTAAAGGCATAGCGTTCAAGCTGGGCTTTCGTTTGCAATCGTTCTGTGACATCTTGAGCTAAAATGACTTCAGCAAATTTATCTTTCCAGTTTATAGTATGGCCTGTTACTTCTACTGCCATTAATGTGCCATCTTTTTTATGATGTCGCCAGATACCGACTCGATTGTATCCTATCTGAATTTTAGATAGACTTTCTGACAATCGTGGAATATCTTCTGGCGGTCGAATCTCTGTAATTTTCATGGACAGAAATTCTGTTTCTGAATAACCATAATGTTCTATGGCAGCTTCATTAACAGCCAGAAATTTCAGGGTTTTTAAGTCATACACCCACATGGGTTGGGGATGAGCAAAAAATAAAGTTCGATAGCGTTGTTCTGAGTCCTGTAAACGACGGGTTCCTAAACTTACAAATAAGTATAAAAGAACACTGGTAATTAACAGGAAAATTCCGCCTTTCAGCGTTTGAATCTGAGTTAAAAATCGAGGGTTAGGAGAAAAAAAGGCAAGTAGTTGATCGGATAAAAAAATCCAAATACTACCGAGAAAGGCATAAAGACTAACCACTTGACGGGCTAGATTTTTTGATAAAAAGCGATCGCGTTTCACTGTAAAAATACAGTCTGACGACTGGTGCGGGCTGAAATATCCATGAATTAAAGTTTAAACTACATTGCTAAGTTTGCAGAAGGTGACTAAACGCGCTAAAGTCTTAATGGTTAGTCTTGGCTTGCATCTTCACAAAATTATGAGCGTTTCTCCTAGTGCATCTTCTGCACCCGCACAACCGAATAATTCCCTTCCCCCAAATGCAGACTATCGCCAAGTCGATTGGGAAAAGTTATCGGAAATGATGCAACGCTATATCGAAGTCAAGGAACAATATCCCCATGCCTTACTTTTATTTCGGGTGGGAGATTTTTTTGAGTGTTTTTTTCAAGATGCAATTACAATAGCGCAAGAATTGGAATTAGTGCAAACCACCAAACATGGGGGGAAAGAAATCGGGCGAGTTCCAATGACGGGTGTTCCCCATCATGCTGTCGAACGCTATGCAACTTTATTATTAGAAAAAGGCTATGCGGTGGCAATTTGTGATCAAGTTGAAGATGCGGAAATCGCAGCACGAGAAAAACGCCAAGTGCGTCGAGAAATTACTCGGATTTTAACCCCTGGAACTTTGACAGATGATGGAATGCTCAAAGGTCGTCAAAATAATTATTTAGCGGCTGTTGTCATTGCTGGAAATCATTGGGGATTAGCCTACTCTGATGTTTCAACGGGAGAATTTTTAACGACACAATCACAAAATTTAGAACAACTCACCCAGGAACTTATGCGGTTACAACCGTCGGAGATTTTAGTTCCCATTAATGCGCCAGATTTAGGGAAAATGTTGCGTCCGGGGGAAAAATCCGATCAGTTACCGGATTGTTTGCCCAACTGTTTTTGTTATTCTTTGCGATCGCAACTTCCCTTTAGTTTAAGTGAAGCTCGAAACCAACTTTTAGAGCAATTTCAACTGCGATCTTTAGAAGGATTAGGCTGTGATCATTTGCCTTTAGGCGTGCGTGCGGCGGGAGGATTATTAGATTATTTAGATGATACTCAACGGGAAAATCAAGTTCCTTTACAACGATTGCGTACCTATACCATTACGGATTATTTAATCTTAGATTATCAAAGTCGTCGCAACTTAGAAATTACCCAAACCGTTCGGGATGGAACATTACATGGTTCTTTATTATGGGCATTAGATAAAACAAGTACCGCGATGGGCGGGCGGGCGTTACGTCGTTGGTTATTACAACCCTTATTGGATATTCGGGGAATTCGGGCGCGTCATGATACCATTCAAGAGTTAGCTGAAAATCATGAATTAAGATATAATTTACAACAATTACTCCGGCAAATTTATGATTTAGAACGATTAACAGGACGGGCAGGAAATGGAACCGCTAACGCGAGAGATTTAGTGGCTTTAGCCGATTCTTTAGCAAAATTACCGGAATTATCGGTTTTAGTCAGTCAAGGTAATTCTCCCTATTTAAAAGCCTTACAAACCGTCCCCCAACTGTTAGAAACCTTAGCCCATAAAATTCAATCTTATTTAGTAGAATCTCCCCCCCAACACTTAAAAGAAGGAGGTGTTATTCGTGCTGGGGTCGATGAACAATTAGATGCGATGCGGGTATTAGCCGAAGAGGATCAACAATGGTTAGCCAATTTAGAAGTCCAAGAACGAGAACGCACAGGAATTTCGACGTTAAAAGTAGGTTTTAATAAAGCGTTTGGCTATTATATTAGTATTACTCGTTCTAAATTAGATCAAGCTCCTACCGATTATATTCGGAAACAAACTTTAACCAATGAAGAACGATTTATTACCCCAGAATTAAAGGAACGAGAAGCTCGAATATTAACGGCTAAAGACGATTTAAACCAACTGGAATACGAGATATTTGTGCGGTTAAGATCGGAAGTGGGAGAACATTCAGAACTCATCCGAGATGTGTCTCGTGCTGTCGCTGCGGTTGATGTTTTATGTGGGTTAGCGGATATTGCGGTTTATCAAGGGTATTGTCGTCCCGAAATGGTCAATAGTCGAGAAATTAGAATTATTGAAGGACGCCATCCCGTTGTCGAAAAATCCTTACCCCCTGGTTTTTTTGTCCCCAATACAGCCCAGTTAGGAAGTACAGAAGAAGAATTAGAAACATCAGGAATTAAACCCTATTCTTACCCGGATTTAATTATTTTAACAGGGCCAAATGCCAGTGGGAAAAGTTGTTATTTACGGCAAATTGGGTTAATTCAATTATTAGCTCAGGTGGGAAGTTTTGTTCCCGCTAAATCGGCTAAATTAGGAATATGCGATCGCATTTTTACCCGTGTAGGGGCGGTGGATGATTTAGCAACAGGTCAATCAACCTTTATGGTAGAAATGAATGAAACCGCTAATATTTTAAATCATGCCACACCCAAATCCTTAGTCTTATTAGATGAAATTGGGCGAGGGACGGCTACTTTTGATGGATTATCAATTGCGTGGTCGGTGGCGGAATACTTAGCGACAGAAATTCGATCTCGAACCATTTTTGCGACCCATTATCATGAATTAAATGAGTTAGCTTCCATTATTCCCAATGTGGCAAACTATCAAGTTACGGTCAAAGAATTACCCGATAAAATTATATTTCTACATCAAGTTCAACCCGGAGGTGCAGATAAATCCTATGGAATTGAAGCCGGACGGTTAGCGGGTTTACCGGATGTTGTGATTCAACGGGCTAAACAAGTGATGCGTCAAATTGAAAAGCATAGTAAAATTGCCATTGGATTGAGAAAGGGAATTAAGAAACAAGATAACAAAGAGGATGAGGGAGAACAGTTAGATATTTTTTAAGCTTAATTCTAAAAATCGTTTATAATAAAAATAGGGGTGCAACTTTTATCATTGATTGAGTTAAAGGATTGAAAACCCCATGAATAAAAAATCTGCAACTACCCTTTTTAAAGTCGCTGTTGTTGGGTTAATTCCAATTACGTTAACCCAAGCTACACCTGCTAATGCAGCGATTCAATCTCGTTCAACAATTTCTGAGACTTCTGATTCATTACAATTGGTACAAACTCCCATTGGATATTGTACCGTTGCTGACCCCACAGGAACCCCCCTAAACGTTCGACAAAAACCCAATGGAAAAGTGATTGGAAGTCTCAAAAATGGAACCATTGTGGCATTAGGAGTAACGGATGGAAGTGAAGGAGAAAAATGGACTAAAATTATTAGACCCTTAGAAGGTTATGTGTGGTCAGATTATTTAACAGATTGTAAATATTAATCAGAAATTTGTAGGTTGGGTGAAGTTTCTCAACTCAGCCTACAAAGGAGTTTATTTTAATTTCCTTACTTCTTGATGCACACTCATCCCAATTTCTAAGGTTTCATTTAATAACCGTCCATATTCACTCGCTTGATTCGTGACATCCAACGCCATTAATGCTGATAAATTATTTAACTCCTGAAGTGGAAATTTCCTACCCTTCAAATTGATTGAATCTTTTCAAAATCAGCTAGGGTTTAATGTGATTTGAGTTTCCGGTCAGTCTAGCCCCGTAAAATGTCGCATATTATACCAGTTTTGTCAATCCACGAACAACAAGTATCATTTATATTTTTTATAGGTAAAATCTATAGTTTAAATAAAACTTATGGGAAAACTCTGAAAATTTAGGGCATGATTATGGGAAGAAGGACAAACACAGTTCACCAACACTCAACTCTGGCCAGAAATTCTGTTGCTTCTGTTTTGAATCCTTGATTTTCTGAGGTTCTGTACGGGTTAGCAAACCTTGTACGGAAACTCAAACCCCCAATTCGTAGACTCTTTATAGAGAGTTGTCTACACTTCGGTTTTACTCCGAATGAGAACGATGAATTTTACTAATTGTACCATGTCTTACCTAACTCTTGTTAGTCGCGGAACAACTCCCGTTGAATCTGCTCCCATTTCTCAGTCTGGCTCCTTTGATCCCTTCCCCTCCAAACCTCGATTTGCTCCTCTGCGCCCCATTCGTCACTGGCTCGAAAACATTAAAATCCAAGACTCGAAATTCGCTCATCGCTTGTGTCAACTCATCCCTGCTCAATGTCCATTTGAACGAGATATTAAAGTATTTGGTCGTGTTCTGTTCCATATTCCGCCGCTGTGTAAACTCAATCCTTTCTATGAGGAATTAGTTTCTCTCCGGTTTCAGGCGTTATGTTATTTGGCGGATGAATGTGGAGAAGATGTTTCAGCCTATTGTTGACTGCTGACTGTTGACTGTTGACTGAAAAATCCGTGAAATTCCTCAGAATTTATGAACCCGCTTGACGGCTTTGTCCTGAGCGTTCGACGCTCGCTCACGCCGAAGTCTTGTCGAAGTGTTGACAGTTAACAGCCAACATCTTTTTTCCTATTTTTCTACCAACCAGTAACCGGAAAAAATACTTTTAACGCCTAGAGCAATGCGGTGTAAATCTTCTTGTAATAAAGGAGGCCATTCAACACCACGGTTACGACCGGCTGCAAATTGTTGATGACTTTCCATTGCTAATTCATGTAAGGCCAACACAAAGTTTTTTTCAAAGGTTGACGTTTCTTTTAGAGTATCATAGGCAATTTTTAACGCTAATAAAATTGCTGTCACCTGACCGGGAATGGGGGGTTGACCCTGTTTTAAACGCATTAAAAACGCATCGGGGTTTTTTTGTGTCTCTAAGGCCATTCCTTGATCGATTAAAAATTGATAAGCTGTTTTGTAATCCATTTAAGTTATTTTGTTAAATTTTCTATTCTATAGTACGAGGGAACAGGGAACAGTAGGTAATGCCCCGTCCCTTTAGGGTTGGGGAGTGTCAATATCAACAAAATAGTGATACTCTCTGAATGGGTATTGCTAGAACTGCCATCAAGTTCTGAATCCATTGAGTCGCCTGGAAAAAATTCAGGTAGAATGGGGGCAGACTTGATAAAATTTATCAAACCTAGACCCGTGTGAGGAGCAAATAGAGTGTCGAAAATACTACTGAAAGCATGGCTACTCAGTCCTGCCGTCCTAGGAGCGAGTCTAATCGCTCCAACAGCAGCATTCGCCGAGTTACCCGTGACTGAGGCTCAACCCAGTGCAATTGCAGCAGCAACCGAAGCACCTGTCTCGGCAGAAATCGCCCTGGAGCCAACCCAAACCGAGTTAAAAATTAGTGAGCAAGTCTTTGTGACTCCTCTGGATACATTGACCCTCACCCCACCACAACAGTTAGCTCAGGTTCCCGTGAATCCTCATGCTGGAGTTGGGCCAAGTAGAGGCATCGAAACTCCTGCTAACGCGGAAATTCCCATGGCGGATCTCGACGCAGCACCTCAAGCCGATACGGTTACGAATGCCGAGGTGCTAAAACAACTGAATGAGTATGGACGTGAGGGACGAGGCAGCAAACGTCAAGCTCAAGTCACATCCGTATCCCAACTGTCTGACGTTGAACCAACAGCTTGGGCGTTCCAAGCTCTACAATCCTTGGTAGAACGCTACGGTTGTATTGCCGGATATCCTGATGGAACCTTCAAAGGAAATCGCGCTTTAACTCGTTTTGAATTTGCAGCCGGGGTCAATGCCTGTTTAGAGCGGATCAATGAACTGATTAATGCCTCTACAAAAGATTTAGTCACCCGTGAAGACTTGGCCAAACTGCAACGCCTAATGGAAGAGTTTGCAGCCGAATTAGCCAGCTTACGGGGACGGGTCGCTGTATTAGAAGCTCGTAGCGCAGAACTCGAAGCCAATCAATTCTCCACCACCACTAAACTCAGGGGAGAAGTGGTATTTTGGGCGGGTGATGGTGAAGGAAATCGAGCCAGTAACAACGTCGTTGGTCAGTTTGCCGATGATAGTGATAATCCCACCCAAGCATATTTAGGCTACCGTGCTCGTTTAAACTTTGATACCAGTTTCACGGGTCAAGATTTACTCAGAACCCGTTTACAAGCCCAATCAATACCAACGTTGAGTGATTTTGATCTCTTCAACACCTTAATGTCTCGGACTGCGATTGATGGAAGTTCTAATAATGTAACTTTGGATCTCCTAGCCTATCGTTTCCCCTTCTCGCAAGGAAAAGGTTTAGTTTGGATCGGCGCAAAAGGGTTAGCCTTAGATGATATTCAAGATGTTCTGACTCCTTTTGGAGATGATGCCAGTGGCGCAATTTCCCGGTTTGGACGGTTCAACCCGACAACCTTCCAAGGCCCTTCTGGTACAGGGTTAGGTCTGGAATACGCCTTCAGTCATTCCTTTAAAGCCAATGTTGGCTATATGGCCGATGACTCTATTGCTTCTAGTGCCAGTGAAGGTAAAGGTCTATTCAATGGCAATTACAGTGCAATGGCGCAGTTAGTCTTTTCACCGATGAGTAATCTAGCGTTGTCTTTAGATTACAACCACCGTTACTTCAGCAACGATAACGTATACGTCACAGGCGGTACGGGAAGTTGGATCGCGAATAAACCCTTTGGTGAAAATGCCACGACCACAGATAACTTAGGCTTCCAAATGAACTGGAGAGTCGCCCGCAGTTTCTCCATCGGGGGCTGGTTCGGTGCAACTTGGGCTGATCAGAAACGCGGTGGTAATGCCGATGCGACGATTATCAACTGGGCTGCGGTGTTAGGGTTCCCCGATCTTCTACGTGAAGGAGATACAGGTGCTTTAATTGTGGGGATGCCTCCTAAAGTTGTCAATCATGATATTAGTGCTTTAGAAGACCAAAATACTTCTATTCATATTGAAGGCTTCTATCGCTTCCCCTTCAGCGAATACGTTTCGATTACACCCGGTTTCTATGTTGTGACCAATCCTGATCACAATAGCAACAACGACACCATTGTTGTGGGGACTCTGCGGACAACCTTCCGCTTCTAAATTCCCCTTGAATTTAACCTCTTGAAAAACCCAGTTTCCTTGAGAAGCTGGGTTATTTTAATCAAGTTAATGCGTTTTCTAGGATTTATTGTAACGGAACGTGGGTGGCAATTTTTTCATTATTAACTCCATAAACTTCTAGGGGAATTTGGGCATTTTGGCTAATGGTTTCTAAAGCAACTTTCAGGACTTGAACATGATTTTCAGCTTCAGAACGTTTTTTAGGATCACCCGTTTGATCTGCGGTTTTAGCCGTAGATTGAATTTGATTGACATAATCTGATGTTAAACGAACTGTGATTACATTTTCATTGATACTGTAGTTACAAACTTTGGGATTTCCACTACATAATTTACTTAAATCTTGACGCGCTTTAGTTAAACGAGAGGCAACGCGATTTTGAACATCCGCCCGTTTCCACGAATCATTATAGATGGTTAAAAGCGGTTTAATTTTAGCAGAATAAGAACTACTGGCTGGAACTTGTTTGGCATAACTAACCGCCCGACTCCAATAAGTAACCGCCTCTGACCAAGCCCCCCGTTGTTCTAACAGTTTAGCTTGTTCGGCATTATTAACCGCTTGATTATAAGCATCTAAACCCACTTGTTCAATGGTTTTTCGATCGCGGGCTTGCTCTAATTTGGGTTGATAACGGGCTAATAAAACCTGTGCAGATTGATAAGCCGTTGTCCCATAGGGAATGGTTGATAAGGTATTAGCGGCTGTTTGCCAAGTCTCAAACACCTGTTGCCAACTTTCTGCATATTTTGCCACCCCTTGTCGGGCTTCTGCCACTTGGGCCGTTTTTTTAGCTGTGGTTAAAATTTGTTCTCCATCCCGTTCTAATTTTAAGCGACTTCTGACATCGGCTAAATTCCCCCGATATTGTTGCCATCGAGCTTGAGCAAAGGGATAAATAATACTTCCACTGGGAACTTGTTCTAAGAGTGCGATCGCTTCTTCCCATAACGATTGCATCTTCACCCAATCTTCTATGGGATGGGGAGGATTTTGACCCAGGGCTGAAGCTTGGGCTGCGGTTTTTAAAGCTTTAACGACAGCGTTAAATTCATTAGATTCTTTCTGATAAATCGATAACAGAGCTTTGGCTTCAGGATAATGGGGCGACCAAAAGGGAATTGTTTTTAAGAGTTTAATTCCTGATTGTAAATCCTGTTGAGCAATAATAGGAGCTTGAGCAGAACTAACCGTTTCAATCGTTTGTTTAGATCTTTGACTAAAATCTCTGGCTGCATCAATTTCCTGACATTCTCCCATCACACAGGGGCGAGTTACTGTATAAACACATCCAAAGACTACGACTAAAACCGCAGCGACTTGAGTGAGGAAAACGGGATTAAATCGTTGACTCAGGGGTTGTTGTTGTTCTTCTACTTCTTCAAAAGTTGGAGGTTCTGGATCAGCAGATGAACTTAAATTTTCTAAATCCTGGGGATCAAAAGGATTATCTTCTAGGATTTGTTCGTTGTCTTCCTCTTCTAAAAAGGGATTTTTAGCTTGTCCCTCAGAAGAATTTTGCAGATCTTGTTCTTGTTCGAGGTCTTGTTGTTTTTGCTTGGGTTCTAAAATTGCTGTTTTCATAATTTTGCCCGGAGTCTAGGAAAGATTCTACAACTTGAAATTTTAGATTTGAATTTGGGATAAATTTTATTAAGGTCTTCTGGAAAATCGATTAAAAATTAACTTTTCCAGTCTTTCCCATAGGATTCTGCATAACAGACTTGTTCAACGGAAAACCTTCCCCCATATTTTTTAAAAGGTTTTGCTGCATATCCTAAAGCCAGGAGACAACAAACATCAACCTCTTTTGGGATATTAAATTCCGCTTTGACCTCAGAGGCGATAAATCCCTCCATCGGACAACTATCGACGCCGTAGGCTTGTGCCACAATCATAATATGAGCAACGGCTAACATGGCTTGGCGGTTCGTCCAGGCTTCTATACCTTCAAAGGAAGGATGTTTCTCAAAGGTATTGGAAATGGCGGTACGAATATGATCGGCATAGGTATCGTTAATCGCGTCTTGATCTCGACCGAGTTGAATCACCGATTCAATATAATCTGGTTCTGCAACGCGGCGATCGCTACAACAAATTAACACAACAGGGGCTTCTGTTACTTGTTTCTGATTAAATGCACAAGCCTGGAGCTTTTCTTTACTATCGAGATTGCGTAAAATAATAAACCGCCAGGGTTGTAAATTAAATGCAGAGGGCGAGCGCATCCCCAAACGTAGAATTTCTGAGAGAATTACTGAAGGAATCAAGGTCGGTTCAAATGACCTCACAGCCCGACGTTGCTCAATCGCGTGTCTCAAATTAATCGATGGTTCCATAGGATCGTTTGATGAGTGGTTCAATTTTATCGTAAATGTCGCTCATCGAAGGAGACCTGAGAACAAGAAACAAGATGTCAATTTAAACCTAATTCCCGTTTCAGTAAATTAATTGACTCTGCGCCAATATAATTGGGGCAGTAGACCAATTGGGGTTGACGAATCAGTTCGTCCCGGTTGGCATGAACGAGATCTTTAACAATGCCATAACTGGCTTGATCACAAACAACAACCCGCGCTGTGCGAATAATAGAATTAATTTTATAGCTATCCGTTAATTGGGCTGTCATCACCAAAATATCTTCTCCTCGTAGACTGTGAATAATCACTTCTGTTGCGCGTAATAAACCGGAACTGAGGCTGACAATTCCTAAATAAGTTCCTTTGGGTAAATCTCGAACTAATTCGATTTCTTTGGCAAAATTATAAATATCAACGGGGATGACTCGCACGGATTTTGGGGCAGCGATCGCTTCAGCTTGTCCAATAAAATAGCGACTGGTAACAACGGTTCCCGATGGCACTTTTTCTAAAAGATTGGTTAACTGTTCAATGGGTACTAACTGCACTGGAATTTTTAAGGCTTCTTCTAATTCTTGAGCCATTAATTGTCCAATGCCAATATCTTGAGTCGGGGCTGTGACGAGGACTCTCGCACTACACCGTAATCTCCAATCAATTTCCCCTAAAAACATTTCTCTGGCTTCATTTAAGCTGCATCCCTGAGACAGCAATTCATCTAAACTGCGTTGAATAATTTTATTAGCTTCGGGATACTGGTCTAAAATTGGTGAATTTAACCGAGATCCGCCTTCATGACCTAATGCCCGGACATAAATCCCTGATCCCGCCTGGGCGTCAACTAAGCCATGCTCTTCTAACTGTCGATACACTTTGCTAATGGTGTTGCGGTGTAATCCTGTTTCCATCGCCAGTTGACGAGTGCTGGGTAAACGGTGTCCGGGGGGAAATTGACGAGATGCGATCGCAAACCGAATTTGATTAAATAGTTGGTTAGACGCGGGAATATCGCTATCCGGCTGAATATAAAATCGAACCATCTTTACATCTCCAAGGCAATTCAAATAAAATCAACAAACACTAGCATTTCTTCCCAAGACTGCTATATTTAGATTTATTTCCTAACTCGCATTAATTGATCTCCTCATTATTCCTCACTGTTTGGATAACAAAAGCTTAATATAATTTGATTCAAGTTTAACCTCTTTGTTTTTGATGTTTAATTTCTAAGATATTAGAGTTATTATCTCCTAACTAAACTATTAACATTGATAATAATAGTTTCTATATTACCTGATTTTGGTATATCTGGGTATAGGATTAACAATTATTGATAACGCCGTGAAAAGTTATGTCAAATCAACCCATTCGTGCCACTCAAATTCAGGTTCCTAACGGAGAATTACACATTGATGCCTATCTGGCTCAACCCACCGGAGAGGGTCAATTTCCAGGTGTTGTGGTCATTCAAGAAATTTTTGGGGTAAATTCCCATATTCGAGATGTCACCGAACGCATCGCCAAAGAAGGATATATTGCGATCGCCCCTGCCATTTATCAGCGTCAAGTGCCCGGTTTTGAAGTCGGTTATACTCAAGCTGATATGACATTAGGCCGAACCTACAAAGCTAAAACCACCGCCCCAGAACTATTAAGCGATATTCAAGCCACCCTGAACTATTTGAAAACCCTCCCCAACCTCACCCCAAAATTTGGTTCCATTGGGTTTTGTTTTGGCGGTCATGTTGTTTATTTAGCTTCGACCTTAGCTGATATTCGAGCTACCGCTTGTTTCTATGGCGGTGAAATACCCACAATGACCCCTGGTGGAGGGGAACCAACCCTGACTCGCACAAAAGATATTAAAGGGGTTCTCTATGGCTTTTTTGGGACAGAAGATCCCCTCATTCCCAACGAACAAGTTGATCAAATCGAAACAGCCCTGCAAGATCATCAAATTCCCCATAAAATTTTCCGCTATAAAGCTGATCACGGCTTTTTCTGCGATCAACGCAGTACCTACAACGCCGAAGCAGCCCAAGATGCCTGGACGCAGGTTAAAGCCTTATTTGATCAGCAGTTAAGGCGTTAGGGGACAAGGGGACAAGGGGACAAGGGGACAAGGGGACAAGGGGACAAGGGAAGAGGGGACAAGGGGACAAGGGGACAAGGGGACAAGGGGACAAGGGAAGAGGGAGCGGGGGGAAGAGGGGAAGAGGGGAAATCATTAACTTCTGTATAGATGTGCCAAGTGCAGAGTTTTGAGTTGGGGAAGGACTCGTAACCTCCAAGTACGTCTCTACACTGGTAACTGATAACTGATAACTGATAACTGATAACTGATAACTGATTACAGTCAACCCGTCCAACTATGTTATGCTCAAAGGATTGCAGTGTTGTTGAAGACGAAAGCAACGTTATAAGCAGGTTCCTAACGGATTAATTTTTGTTTTTCTTTACTTTTTGCTATGGCTACTAAAAACCCGTCCTTTTCTCTTGATGATTTTGCCAAAGCCCTAGATCAACACAGTTATGATTTACATAAAGGGCAAATCGTTAAGGGTCAGGTAGATTCATATACCAGCGATGGTGCATACATTGACATTAAAGGTGCTAAATCTCCCGGCTTTATTCCCAAAAAAGAAATTTCTGTTGTAGACGTTGAAGATATTTCCGAAATTCTTCCCTTAAAAGAAGAACGGGATTTTCTGATTATTCGGGAGCAAAATGCCGACGGTCAAATATTACTTTCTATCCGACAATTAGAAATTAAACAAGTGTGGGATGATCTGATTGAGATTCAAAATAAAGGTCAATCTCTACAAGCAAGAGTCACGGGAGTAAATCGAGGGGGTGTTACCGTTGAAGTTCATTCCTTACGAGGATTTATTCCGCGATCGCATCTGTTAGAAAAAGACAATTTAGAATCGTTAATTGAACAATCCTTAAGCGTCACCATTTTAGAATTAGATGTTGAACGGAATAAAATTGTTTTATCCCAACGGTTAGCCTCTCAATCCCTAGGTTTTAGTCAATTAGAAGTCGGTCAATTGGTAGAAGGGAAAGTCATGGGTGTTAAACCCTTCGGTGTATTTGTGGATATTGAAGGAGTGACGGGACTAATTCATATTAAAGAAGTCAGTCAAAAATATGTTGAATCTTTAGCAGAACTTTTTCCGATTGGTCAAATGATTAAAGCAATGGTCATTAGTTTAGATGAAGGTCGCCATCGGATTTCTCTATCCACCCGAATTTTAGAAAATTATCCGGGTGAAGCCGTTGAGAAATTATCCGAGGTCATGGAATCTGCTGAAGCTCGTGCAGAACGTGCTAAAAAGTTAATTAATCTGTAATTCAACCTTTAAAAAGCCCCCCTAGTTATATTAAAATATTAATTAAATTTAGGGGGGAACTCTCTCAAATCGTTAATTTCTTGTTAAAATCTATAGCACTACACATTACAGTTGTACAGACGTACCAAAAGCGATCAGGACACGTTTTACTAAATTCTGAAAGCCTTTCCCTGTTCCCTGTTCCCTGTTCCCTGTTCCCTGTTCCCTGTTCCCTGTTCCCTGTTCCCTGTTCCCTAGTGCTATTATAAAATTTTAAAACTTAATTTTAACTTAAAATCTTCTGATGATTCATGTATTAGGAATTGATGGTGGCGGTTCTAAAACGGTTTGTGTGTTAATGAGTGCTGATGGCAAAATATTAGGGCACGGACAAGCAGGGCCATCGAATTATCAAACCATTGGAATTGAGGCTGCTAAAATAGCCATTATTTCAGCGATTCAACAAGCCGTTGAACATAGTTTTTTAGCCTTAGAAAGGTTCGTTCCCATTCAAGGGATTAGTTTAGGATTAGCCGGGGTAGGTCGTTCAGAAGATATTGAAGTAATCCGCAATTTAATTGAAGAGATTCAAACCTCCTCAGAATTACCGATTGACTGGAAATTAACCCCAGAAAATATTATTATTAATAGTGATAGTGTCATTGCCTTAGTAGGCGGTTTAGGTCACTTTGTTGGTATTGTTGTAATAGCAGGAACAGGTTCCCATATCTTCGGAAAAAATCATCAAGGAATCAGTAAACGAGTCGGGGGTTGGGGGTATCTTTTAGGAGATGAAGGTAGTGGTTATGATATTGCGATTCAAGGGTTAAAATCGGCGTTACGTTCTTATGATGGTCGATTAGAATCAACACAACTGATTCCAGCCTTTCAAGACGCTTTAAACTTAAATTCCATTGAAGAATTAATTCCCGTTGTTTACCGTCAAGGATGGGTAGTTAAAGATATTGCCAGTCTAGCTCCAATTGTGGATCAAGTTGCGGCTTCGGGTGATCCGATTGCTCAAACGATTATTAAAAATGCAGCCCATGAATTAGCCTTAGCTACAGAAGTCGCCATTAACCATTTATTTGAACCCACAGAATCCTTTGAAATTGTTGTTATGGGAGGAGTTTGGAAAGGATTAGGGAATTTTCGTCGCCAATTTGAAGCTGAAATTAATGCGATCGCTCCTTTAGCTAATATTATCTCTCCGCGTCATGAACCTGCCTATGGTGCAGGGTTGTTAGCGTTACATACAATAGGCTAAGATCAGAAGATTTCTACCTCTCAATATATTAAACGTACTTTTGGAGAACACGATTTCAAAACGGCTTTTTTTATGATGAGAGAAAGATTTCATGAATGTTCATTAGCGGCTTTAGAGCTTAAGCGGTTAGCTGCTCAAAGTAATGATTCTTCCGATGACAACTGTTGTACTAACTCTCAAGGCGAATGTCAGTGCTTAAGCTGTTGTTGTTTAGATCGCGAGTCACAACAAAAGTGCTATAATGATAATGATGACTGTTGTAAAGACTGCTCTAATACTTTAGATTCGCCTGAATTTTGGGAAAGGACTAGAGAAATTTTAGATAAGAACTGTTCATCTCCCCAAAAAATTAGTAAATGCACTCTATCTTGTTGTACCTTTGGAATTTCTGATATATGTTGTTATTCTAGTGAACTAAAGATTTAAAAGTTGCTTCAAAGCTCAAGAAAATCAAGATTCTTAAAATCTTTATTTAGTCATAGATTTTAGTCAGTAGGTAGGAAATAATATTTACAAGTTTGTCATTATTTTGCTAACTTAGTTATCGGCTAAATTGCCCCTAATATTCTCAGGAGGAAAAATGTTAGATGAAACGACTCTTGAACAACGCCTAGTAACTCTTGAACGAGCGGTTGCTGACCTTCAAGGCAAGTCTCAGAGCCAGTCTACATCAGAAAACTGGCTAGAAAAATTGATCGGTTCAGTTTCCGATCAAGCAGCTTTTATAAAATCTTTAGAATATGGACGAGCTTTTCGTCAAGCCGATCAACCCGTCGTTCAAGGTAATCAAGAATTGTGAAATATCTGCTCGACACCGACCACATTAGTTTCTTACAGCGAGGTTCAAGTTTAGAATATACTCGTTTAACCGATCAAATGAGCCAACACTCACCATCAGATTTTGCTTTATCAGTTATTAGTTTTCACGAACAAATACTTGGCGCACACGATTTTATCAATCGTGCTAAAACAAATACCGACACTCTTCGTGGATATACTTTGTTATTAGAAATCCTTCAAGGTTTTGCAAATGCCCCGGTTTTACCATTTGATCCAGTTGCAATCACTATCTTCGAGCAAATGCGATCACAACAGATTCGTGTATCTACGATGGATTTGAGAATTGCAGCGATCGCCATTTCTCGTAACTTAGTATTATTAACTAGAAATGTTAGGGACTTTAGCAAAGTTCCTGGTTTGAAAACAGAAGATTGGACGGTTTGACACTCTCCGCTTAGGAGGAACCCCAGTTTTTGTTGGAACTCGTGTACCCATGAATATGATTCATCTACGATCAGCCACTCCCGATGATTTGGATTTGTTGCGACACTGGGATGAGCAACCTCATATAATTTCCGCAGATCCTAACGATGATTGGGGTTGGGAAGTGGAACTTCATCGTACCCCAGATTGGAGGGAACAATTGATTGCGGAAATGGAGGGTCGTCCTATTGGATTTGTTGAGATCATCGATCCAGCCCGTGAGGATGACCATTATTGGGGTGATATTGCAACAAATCTTCGGGCTATTGATATTTGGATTGGAGAAGAACAGGATTTGGCCAAAGGCTATGGAACAGAAATGATGCAGCTTGCCATTGCTCGATGTTTTGGAGCATCAACTGTAACGGCCGTCCTTGTCGATCCCCTAGCTAATAATACTCGCGCTCACCGCTTCTATGAACGTCTTGGCTTTAAATTTGTCGAGCCACGGCGGTTTGGTGACGATGACTGTTTTGTGTATTGTCTGAATCGGGAAGATTGGCAGTCTAAAACTAATTTAGCCTGAGTGTAGTTGCAGATTCAGTTAATTCCAAAGGGATTCAAAAAATGTTCCCTTCTATAGCAGAATGATAATTAATTTTAGTTGCGGGGGTGGGTGCGCTTCTGCTGACGCACCCGACGATAGGGAGTGATTGGTTATTTTTTGGGTGCAGGTTGTCGCCACTTCTTCCCAAATTCATCTAAAGTAGCAGGAGGAATTTGACTTTGTAACCAATCTAAAGCCGCTGCTTGGTTGGGTAAACCTTTGTAATATTTACAGACATCTTGTAATTTAATACTGGGTATGGGTAAGGTTTGTTGATTCCATTGTTGAGCTAATTCACTTAAAATTGAGGGGGCAATTTTTTCCTGTAACCAACGCAAGGCTTGATCTTGACTGGGTAAACCCCGATAATATTTACAAACATCAATTAACTTAACGGAAGTGGTTTGAGCTTTGGGTTGATTTCGCCAGAGTTTAGAAAATTCTAATAACGTGGCTGAGGGAATTTGTTGTTGTAACCATGTTAATACTTGATCTTGACCTGGATTTCCTTTGTAAATTTTACAAATATCAATCAATTCAATACTAGGAACAGGTGCAGGTGTGGGTGTGGGTGCAGGTGTGGGTTCTGGAGTCGGTTCAACGTTCCCTACAGGTAATACAAAAGAATCTGAACGTCCCATTAATGCTGTCCAAGTTTTTAACCCTGCAATTCCATCAGATTCTAACTGTTTAGCTTGTTGAAATTTGATTAAGGCTGTTTCAGTTCCAGTCCCAAAAGCGCCATCAATCACCCCTGGATCATAACCTCGATTTTTCAGTAAGTTTTGAATTTTTTCAACTTTTGTTCCCTTATCTCCTTTGCGAACACTTTCAAATAAATTAACATCTACACCGCCACTAATTCCTTCTATTTGACCTTGATCGGTAAATTGCCAAAAAACCCAGCTTTTCCAACCGCCAGGAATCATCGGTTGTTCAGCCGTGGTATAGTGAGCAATCCAGAGGGGATAATCAGAAAAACGAGTGGTATTGAGCTTTTGCCAAAATCCAGGATAAGTGTAGATAATAGGACGAAAACCGGTTTCTTTTTCCATCACATCTATCCATTGTGCTAACCGATCACACAACGCTTTGGCTTCTAATCCTCCCATGGTTTCAATATCTAAAACCGGAGGAAGATCACCATCTTGAAGTTTAACAATTTTCAGGAAATGATAGGCTTGTTTAATCGGATCTATATCAGGTTTGAAAAAATGATAAGCACCCCGAATTAAACCATTGGCTTTTGATTGTTCCCAATAGCGCTTAAAAACATCACAAACAAAGGTTTCTCCTTCGGTTGATTTGATAATAGCAAAGGCAATACCAGAACGGGCAACGGCTTGCCAATCTACGTTAGGCTGGTAATCAGAAACGTCAATCCCGCGAATACTCATTGGTTTAGAAGTTTAGGAATTAGGAAAGTTAGCGATCGCTGTGTCAATTGTTATTTTAATCGCAATATTTTACAATACAGTTTCTATTTTAAACGATCATTATCAAAATTAAAATTATCGGGTTCGGACTTTTTGCCTCGACCCGAGTGGCTGACTTCCCGCAGTGATCGTGATGGCACTAGGAGATCCGGTAAAATTGCCCCAGACCCAATATTGAAACTGTTGCTTGTTCGTCAGTTACAGCTTTTGAAGCCATTCCTTGAACAGGAGAACGATGATCTGACAGACAACGGGAATCAATGATGATTGAAAAATATCCTGACTTTGGTGATATGCTACCCTAACGATAGAACGACTTAATGGAATTCTAAAATGCTCTATAAAGTTTATTAAAACGTCACTTTCCAGACTTAACTTCAACCCTTTAGGAGGATTTAAACCCATGAATCAATTATTAGAAAAAAGGACAGTTAAACAGAAGCTGGGAGGGCTTTTATTATTGTTAAGTGTTGTGGGGTTTCCGGCTGCCAGTGTGGCACAATCACAACCGGATACACCTATTTTTAAAACCTTTCAAGATTGGTGTTCTAATCGTCAACAGTTGTTACCGGAAGCGAGGAGAACTGTGGATGTTTTATTACAACAAGTGGGAACTTCCGATTGCGATCGCGCGAATCAAATGCTTTCTCAACAAGAAAGGTTAGATTTAAGTACCTTTCTGATTTCTGATTTAAGTCCCTTAAAAGGATTAACTCATTTAACTTCATTGAAGCTTAATAATAACCAAATTTCCGATCTCACTCCCTTACAAACTTTGAATAATTTACACGAATTGGATTTAAGTTTTAATCGAATTACGGATATTAGTCCATTGCAACCTTTAACCCAATTAGCCCGAATTAATTTAAGTTATAATCAGATTTCTGATATTTCCCCCCTTCAGAGCTTAACAAGTTTAATTGAAATCTATCTCAACCATAATAAAATTGTTGATATTAGCGATTTAAAAGCTTTAACAAAACTTCGTTTCTTATTTATTCAAGATAATCCACTCACCTCTACTCAATGTCCGATTAATCCAAAATATGTTTGTCGCTTTGATCGGGAATAATCTAGGGCTTTGTCCAAGCTATTAAGAGATTCAAAATGGCTTTCATCCTGTCTCTTATTCTAATTTATCGCTTGATAATTTCTTCGGGATCTAATTCATCTAACCCTAAATAAAGCCGTCGAAACTGAAGCATTAAACCAAACGTAACCTGCTTCATTAAAGTATAGGAGATTGTAATCGCAATAAAAGTAATAAAAATAACTAATAAAGGCTTTTTAGTCGTTAAATCATCTAAGGTTTTAGAGAGAACTACATCCGGCTGAGTGACTAAATCCCAACTATTAAAGCGCCGAAATCGTCCCATGAATACTCCAATCGCACACAAAAGATGCGTCATGATTTCCGACAGAAAAATATATTGTTTTGCTCCTTCCTTTCTGAGATAATGATTTTGATTAATTAACGAAACAACATAAGCTTCTAACCCACTCAGAATGGCAAAGAGATGAAGGGGAATAAAAATTAGAGTAATAATCCAAACCGAATACCCTGCACGAGTTGCGCGAATTAAATGAATAATATCCGTGAGTAAATAAGGTGCATTGGGTAAAAAAGCAATAAAAATAACATAAATAATCCACCAAAACCAAGTTCGAGAAATACTTCTCCTCCGAAACAGCCAAAAACTTAAGACTAAGGGAATAAACGCCAAAAACAAATTCCAAATAATCCAACCACTGTGTCGATCAAAGACCTCCAAGGCATCCGCTAACAGTTCTCTCATAGATTTCTGCGTTTATGGTAAAATTATTCTTGTTTAGTATAACAACTCCGTTCTCAGGAATTCCATAAACTCCTATGATCGAGGGCTGTATTCTCTCCTGGTGTTAGCAAATTTCCAACTCAAATAGCATGGCAAATTTATTTTCAACTCACCCGTCTACAGAAGCTCGAATTCAAGCCTTAATGAAGTTGGAACAAAAAATCTGAACCCTCTCAATACCTGACAAAAAAGCCCCCAAAACTGTTTTATTTCCTAGAAGAGAATGCAAAAACGGAGTGTTCTTTCTGGGAAATTAAGAGAGGACATGAGATTTTTGGCTCGGATTCAGCTAAAATATAAGAATTGAAATTGTTAAGCCTCCAATTTGTCAACATGACCAGTTCTAAACGTCTCATCGTTGGTATTAGTGGGGCGAGTGGTATTATTTATGCCGTGCGTTTGTTGGAACTCCTACAGAAAACCGATGTAGAAACCCATCTTGTCGTTTCCCGTGCGGGAGAAATCACCAGAACCCATGAGTTAGGACTCGATGCGAAACACCTTCACAATCTAGCCAGCGTCAGCTATTCTATTAACGATGTGGGAGCAGCGATATCGAGTGGTTCCTTTCGGACGATGGGGATGGTGATCCTTCCCTGTTCAATGAAAACCTTAGCTGAAATTGCAACGGGGGTAACGAGTAACCTCCTCACCCGCGCGGCGGATGTGGTACTCAAAGAACGCCGTCGGTTAGTCTTAATGGTGCGGGAAACCCCTCTCCATGCCATTCATCTCAAAAATATGTTAACCGTGACTGAATGTGGGGGAATTATTATGCCTCCGGTTCCTGCATTTTATACGATGCCGGAGTCAATTGATGAAATGGTGACAAATACCGTTTGTCGGGTTCTTGATTTGTTTGATATTGAAGTCGGTCAGTTGAAACGTTGGGGAGAAGAAATTGATCTCGGTGGGTCTAAGATGTAGACAGGATAGGGTTCAATTAATTTAATAACTTCCTATAATCTATGTCAATTCGCTTACCTCAAGTTCAGTTAATCTGGTTCAAAATTGTTCGGAAATCTCGGCATCCAATTCCGATCCGAACGGTTTTGATTGTACCATTTTTACTTCAAATTTTTGGGGCGGTTGGCGTTGTGGGATGGCTATCATTTCAAGCGGGTCAGAAATCTGTTCATGAAGTTGTTAGTCAGTTACAAAATGAAATTAGTGCGCGGGTTGAACAAAATTTAGAAGCGTATTTAACGGTTCCTGAAAAGATTAATCAAACGAACTTAAATTTAATCCGTTCAGGAACTTTAACCTTAAAAAATTTAAACTCTTGGGAAAAATATCTCTGGGGACAAGTTCAAATTTTTCCTGAGATTAATTTTATTAAAGTTACCAATGCGGCGGGTCAGGAACGCACCGGGGAACAGTTGGGTGATGGTTCATTAAGAATTAATGTTGTTGATACATTTACCAATTTTGACTTCTATTCTTATCAAACCAATAATAAAGGCGATCGCACAAAAGTTGCAACCATTGTTAAAGATTTTGATACCCGCAAGGGGGTTTGGTATCAAGACGCAGTGAAAGCGGGAGGCACCACTTGGAGTTCCGTTTATTTATCCTTATTAGAACCGACATTATTAATGAGTGCTTTACTCCCGGTTTATAATCCTCAAACCCAACAAATTCAGGGGGTTCTGAATACAGCTTTACGGTTAGATGGAATTGGAGATTTTTTAAACCGATTAAAGGTAGGGAAATCAGGACAAACTTTTTTAATCGATAGTAAGGGCACGTTGTTAGCCACATCAACCTTAGAAAAACCTTTTCAAGAAATTAATAACGAAAGGCAGTTATTTCCGGCTATTAACAGTAAAAATTTATTAACCCAAGCAACAGCAAAGTATTTAAGTCAAACTCAAGGGAATCTGAACAATATTAAACAAGGAAAAGATCTCGAATTTACATGGAACCGTGAACGCTATTTTGTTAAAGTCTTACCCTTTCAAAAAGGAAAAACGGTTAATTGGTTAATTTTGGTGGTGGTTCCTGAATCTGATTTTATGGAACAAATTAATACTAATACTCGCACAACAATTATTTTATGTAGTTTGGCATTATTAGGAGCTACAGTGATAGGATTATTAACGGCACAATGGATTGTTAAACCGATTTTACAATTAAATATTGCAGCGAAACAAATTGCTCAAGGAAACTGGGAACAAACGGTTAATTTAAAACGCAAGGACGAACTCGGTCAATTAGGAAGATCGTTTAATCGCATGGCAAAACAGCTTAAAGAATCTTTTACAATTTTAGAAGCTAAAAATAAAGAATTACAAGATTTAGATCAATTAAAAGATGAATTTCTGGCGAATACCTCCCATGAATTGCGAACACCTTTGAATGGAATTATTGGGATTGCTGAATCTTTAATCGAGGGAGTAACGGGTGATTTACCATCAGAAACCAATAGCAACTTAGCGATGATTGTTGCGAGTGGTCGGCGTTTATCGAGTTTAGTGGGTGATATTTTAGATTTCTCTAAACTGCGTCACAAAAATATTGAATTGCAGTTGCGACCTGTGGATGTTTATAGTATTGTTAATGCGGTTTCTATTCTGAGTCAACCCTTAATTACTCAAAAAGATCTGCATATTATTAATCGCATTCCAGCCGAATTTCCCTTAGCAGAAGCCGACGAAAATCGCTTACAACAAATTCTATATAATTTAATTGGAAATGCCATTAAATTTACTTCAGAAGGAATTGTAGAAATATCAGCCCGAATTTTATCGGAAACGGAAAAACCTCAAATGGCGATTACGATTTCTGATACTGGAATTGGAATTGCTGCGGATAAATTAGAGCGAATTTTTGAATCCTTTGAACAGGCGGAAGGGTCTACGGCGAGGGAATATGGCGGGACAGGATTAGGATTAACCATTACAAAACAATTGGTGGAATTACATGGCGGTAAAATTACGGTTCAGTCTGAGTTAGGAATCGGTTCTCAATTTACATTTACCCTCCCTATTGCTGAAAATACGATTAAAAACCCATCGGAAAATCGGGTTAAAAATTTGAGCAAACCGTTACAAATTAATCCTTTAATTGCGATTAATCCCAACTTTTCTAAACCGTTTATGGATTATTCTCCAGAAACAATCAAAATTTTAATTGTGGATGATGAAGTGGTTAACCGTCAAGTTTTATTTAATAATCTTTCATTAAATAATTATGCCGTTTTTCAAGCTACTAATGGAGAAGAAGCGTTAGAGTTAATTGAGCATGGACTTAAACCGAATATGATTTTATTAGATGTGATGATGCCTAAAATTACTGGATATGAAGTGACTCAAAAACTTCGAGAACGCTTCAATGCAACAGAATTACCGATTATTTTATTAACCGCTAAAACCCAAGTACAAGATATTGTTACCGGGTTAAATATGGGTGCGAATGATTATATGATGAAACCCTTTGCTAAAGATGAACTGTTAGCTAGAATTCGTACCCATATTAATATTAGTCGTCTCCATGCTGAAAATTTACGGTTAGCAACAGAATTAGAAGTTACTCGACGTTTACAACAAATGATTTTACCCAAACCGGAAGAACTTGCTACTATTCATGAATTAGAAATTTTGGGATTTATGGAACCCGCAGAGGAAGTGGGGGGAGATTATTATGATGTTTTAGAAACCGATGGTGTGGTAACTTTAGGAATTGGAGATGTCACCGGACATGGGTTAGAAAGTGGGATTTTAATGTTAATGACGCAAACCGGAATTCGCACCCTCAAGGAAGTTCGTGAAACTGACCCGATTCAGTTTTTAAGCATTCTCAACCGCACTCTTTATAAAAATGTTGAACGGATGAATGTTGACCGGAATTTAACTTTAGTTCTGTTAAATTATTATCAAGGATTATTAACAGTAAGTGGACAACATGAAGAGATTTTAATTGTCCGTTCTAATGGTACAATTGAACGAATTGATACGATAGATTTAGGAATTCCCATTGCATTAGATGAAGATATTACGGAATTTATTGATTCTACAACTGTTGAGTTAAAAGCGGGAGATGGAGTCGTTTTATATACGGATGGAATTACTGAAACTTTCAATTTGAGTAAAGAACAATATGGGTTAAATCGACTTTGTAATGTTATTTCTAAAAATTGGCATAACCCCATTGAAGACATTAAACAAGCGGTTATCAATGATGTTGTGATGTTTCGGGGTGAACAAAAACAGTTTGATGATATTACTTTATTAATTTTAAAACAAAAAGCTTAAGTTAAGGGGGGAGCTTGATGTTGAATTAACCGTTGAACACTTTTAATCGTGCGATTAAATTCATATCCTTGGCGTTGGGGATATTGTAAATAAGCTTGTTGTTCTTCTTCTATCATTAAAATATCTTGTTGAACTAACCCATCTAATAGTTTTTGTGCAGAACCAAAACATAAATCTTTAACAAATTTTCTAAATTTAATAGGGAGTTTATGGAGTCGCCAAAAAGCGTTTAAAGAGGTAAAATGAATTAAATATGCACGGGTTTCGGTTAAACTAATGGGACAAAATAAACAATAGATTTTAAAATATTCTCCCAAAGTAGAAAACCAATGGGGATAAATATAACTGACCGTTAGAGGTTCAGGATGGAGTTGTCTTAAACTGGGAAAAAATAACTGAGAAATTGACCAAATTTTATCAATTTTATAATAACTCTGCGCTTGATAGTAAGCATCAACTCGGTTTTCAGTTTCTTCGATTTTGTCTAATTTAGCATCTGTCCACGCTTGCCAATCTTGGTGTAAATGTCCGTGATACATATCCATTAAATTTTCAATTAAAAAGGAAAAATGCCCTTGATAATGGATAACGGAAACCGTTGCAATATAATTCAAATCATCCCATTCAGGAACCCCTAACGGTTGAGTTTCTGTAGCATTTTCTCCCAGAAATAACCAGATAAACCCATCTAATTCTTTAACGGGGTATTGTCGAATTTTGCAATTTTTAGGTAATTTTTGGTTATCATCTAAATAGGGAACGTTTACACAGTCTCCTTGAGGATTAAATTGCCAACCGTGATACGCACATTCTAAATTATTCTCAATTATTTTACCATGACTTAGTTTAACTTGTCGATGGGGACAGCGATCTTCTAAAGCATGAATTGTTCCTGAATTATCCCGAAATAAAACAATATTTTGATTCCATAATTTTACTCCTAAAGGTTGGTTTTTAACTTCTTTACTGCTGGCAACAACATACCAGTAATTAAAATTAATTTCTAACTGTCTAATATTAGAATTTATCATGGTAGTCAGTGGTCATTAATCCAGTAACGGAACTTAAAAAATTTCAAGCCAAAACCTAAATTAAACTTATTATAATCCAGTTATATCCTTTTTCTATTTATATTTAAGTCCCGGTAGGGGTTGGGAGACCCAACCCCTACCGTAAAATATTAAAATTTATTTAGAATGGCTATATCTTTAAAAAGCCTTCTGGAGTGACGGAAAAAAGCGATCGCCTTTGCAACCCTTCCTGATGTAAAATCTCATTAGCGGCTAATAAACCACTACTAATGGCTCTTTCCATTAAACCACAAGGAAACGGCATTTTAACCCAATCTCCCGCAAACATTAAGTTAGAAACCCCAGAATTTGTCACCGGACGATTGGCATAACTTCCGGGGGGATATCCAGCAAAATTTTTCTGATTGACTAATTCTCGATGTAATAAAGTGGCGGATTTTAATTCGGGAACAATTTCATAAAGTTCTTGTTCAAACGTCGTTAATAACGCTTCTTGAGTTGGAAATTCAGTTTCTTTATAACAATAGGCGTGTAATTCAACAACACTTCCTCCCGTTTCTTGATGCCATTGAATATATTCATCTTGGATACAATGATAAAGAGTAATACTATCGGTTAAATCATAACCCGATAAAGAGGTAAAATGGCTATATTCCCAAGGAAAATCTCGGTCAAACCAAAAGCGACAAACCGCAAAAGGGTCAGCAACTTGTAATTGTTCAATTTGTTGCTTAATCTGCACATTAATATCCCCTGTCATTAAAGTAAATAACTGCTGTGTTCCTGGAATATCCGTCGCCAATACATAATAATCCGCTTGAATCATTTGGGGAGAATTTGTAGCAGGGATAACAGATGAATTTGCTGCTGTTGTATTATCATCAGAATCACTTACCCCTCGTTTAAAGTTTCCCTCCTCCCCCCAATTTTTGGGGGGTTGGGTGATTTCTTGTACTAACTGCACTTGGTCATTCTGTCTTTGAATCACTTGATATTGTTGTAAATTTCGTTGTGCTGGCCCCGAAATAACCTCACCTTTTTGATTAAAAACAGCACCATGACACGGACAGTGAAAATATCCATCCTCTGCCATTTTTACAGTACAGCCTTGATGGGTACAGTGTAAAGAAATAGCTGTATTATTTTGGGTAGATACGGCATAAACATCATCAGCATTGCCAAAATATTCAAACCCTTTAGAGGATATAATAGGATTAGATGTTACCCAAAATGGAACTGAATTAATTGCATTTCCTTGGACATAAGTAATCGAGTCAATTTGACCTTGATTCCAGTTAAAATGACTAACGGTTATTTCTGTTAAAACTTCTCCCCCTTTTTCTTGAATTGCATTCACTAAAGGTTGGACTAAACTGGTTCCCATATCTTGACGAGTTCCATTAAAGGCTAACCCTTCAGGATTCCCAAAAAAATAGAAATGAAAAAACTGCATCAGTTCCCCCACACTCAGTTTATCCGGTGCATTTAAACTGGATTTTGCAAAGGGAAGAAAATATAAATCATATAATCCTTGGGGGAAATCTTCACGCACCCAATCTGCAACGGAAATCTCATCTAACCGTTGATAACTATTCGGAATTTTAAACCCTCCAATTTCTCGAAAGACTTTCCAATGATTGAGATGGGTTAGATTAATTCCCCAGTTTAACCGATTGGGAGAAGATACTCCTAAATCAACCACATTCCAAGGAAATGCAGACCGACTAGGACGAAAAATTTCGGGTTGATATTGGTTATTCCTAAAAACAACCGCATAGGATTCTAAAGATATGAAATTATCTTTAATTTTAAGTTGATTAACTAAAGAATTTAAGTTATAATATTGAGGGAAAAAACCATGAAATCCATGTTCCATTTTAAAGGTTTTATCGCCCACTTGAATATCCCAACTTGCAATTTTACCGCCCAATTGAGGAGACTTTTCTAATACAGTAACTTTAAATCCCCGTTGACTGAGTTCATACCCACAGGCTAATCCTGCTAATCCTCCACCGACAATAACAACGTGCTTCGGTTGCTCTAAAAATTGCGGTAAATTAATCATATCTGGTTGAAAAATCGCAGGTTCAGGTTTATGAAATCGAGAATATCCTAATACCCCTGTTACTGCACCAACCCCTAAAAATTTGAGGACAGAACGACGAGAAAGATTAGAGAATGAAGAGGAGTTAAATTGTTCAGTCATGGATCATTTAAACTTAAGGTTGTAACTGCAAATAGGTTTTAATTTGATCTACAATTTCTAAGGGGGAATCGGAAATATCAACATATAAAGCCGTTTTAGGTTCTTCTAAAATGTCTAATTGAGTATCGAGCAGATCAGCAGACATAAAATGATTATACCGACTTTGGAGCCGTTGTTGAATTAATTTTTCTGGCCCTTTTAAATAAACTAAGCGCATTTGCTGAGGATCTCTCCATAACATTATACGATAGGAATCTTTCAATGCAGAACAAGCTAAAACGACATTATTTTGAGTTTCTAACCAGTGGTCAATCGCCTTTTGAAGCTGCATTAACCAAGGCATTCGATCACTATCCTGCAAGGGAATATTTTTGCTCATTTTAGCAATACTTTCGGGAGAGTGAAAATCATCAGCATCGTAAAATTGCCACTGCAAAGATTCCGCCAAAAGTTGACCAATTGTTGATTTCCCAGAACCGGAAACCCCCATCACTAAAATAATCATTATGGCTCACAAGAGGAGAACGTGAAAGATAAAAAATTTGTGCTAAAATATAGGTATAACTGATTTTTTTAATCACTGCAAATGGCAACGGAAATTGAACGGAAATTTTTAGTCGAAGGGGATGGATGGCGATCGCTTGGCGTTGGAGAAATCTATCGTCAAGGCTATATTAGCAACAATAATGGACGAACAGTTCGAGTGCGGGTGGTAGGAGAACAAGGCTATTTAACCATTAAAGGGTCAACAACGGGAATGAAACGGGCAGAATTTGAGTATAAAATCCCCGTTAAAGATGCTCAAGAATTATTAGAAACCTTATGCGATCGCCCTTTTATTGAAAAAACACGATATAAAATTAATATCGGGAATTTAATCTGGGAAGTAGACGAATTTTGGGGAGAAAATCAAGGATTAATCTTAGCCGAAGTGGAACTAGAAACCGAAGATCAAAATATTGATATTCCTGATTGGATCGGAGAAGAAGTCACCTCTGATCCCCGATATTATAACTCTAATTTAGTTAAAAACCCCTTCAAACCGTAGTAAACTTTTCAGGGCTTTCTTCCCAACAATTTAAAGTTAACAAAATCAAGAATTAAACTCAATAAATTCTTGATAATGGGTTAATTAATATTCTGCAACCCAACTTTCAACCGCCGCTAACAAATTCTCCTGCGACGCCACAAAGGAACGTTGCGGGAATGGTAACGGGAGGGGGTCGGGAGTTACCCAACCAAGGTGTAAGACGTCCGTGAGATAGTCGCAATAGTCGATGACTTCGGGGGTGGGTGTCCCATCTGCGAGTAATAAAATGAACAGATGGGGGGTTTGGAGTTTCTGTTTCAGGTGGATAATTTTGGTTTCTAGGTTAGCGGAGGTCTGCACGTCGGGGGGAGTTACATCGGGTAATAATTTTTGATAAAGACGGTTACAAAAGGCTTGGATAAATTCGTTTTTGGTGTTGAGGGTTAGTAGTTTGTTGACGTTGATACAGTGGAGGGGAAGGTGAGACAGTTGCGTAGAAATATTGGTAAATTGTTGTTCTAATTGTCGCACCGTTGGGGTATTGCCAACGGGGGTAATATCGGCAACTTCAGGATGGAGAGGGGTAGGTTTATGCCATGCTTGATGAAATTTGGGGTAAGGTAGATTTTGAGCGCATTGCCAGAGGAGTTTATAGCAGTTTTCAAAGAGATTAAAATTATTCTTGTAAACTTCATCAGTTAGGTTATGGTTGAGGGCAGAAACTATATCTACATATTGTTTTTTTGTTTTGATGATTTTCCCTAAACTCTCGGCAACTGACCTGCAAGTATATTCATCTTCAGTAGCTCCTAATAGCCGAATTAACTCCCCTATTGCCAACTCATTTCCAACGGCAATTCTCCCTAAACTCTCGGCAACTGACCTGCAAGTCCTTTCATCCTTAGTGGTTTTTAATGCTCGAATTAACTCCCGTATCGCTAACTCATTTCCAACAGCAATTCTCCCTAAACTCTCAGCAAGCGACCTACGAGTATGTTCATTTTTAGTAGCTCCTAATAGCCGAATTAACTCCCCTATTGCTAACTCATTTTCAGGGTCAATTTCCCCTAAACTCTCGGCAAGTGACCTGCGAATATATTCATTTTCAGTGGTTTCTAATACTTGAATTAAATAAGCGATCGCTTTTTCTCGAATTGTCTCTGGTAATACTATCCTTGCACCTTCCTCTATGGGAGCAAGAAAATTTATCCATTTTTGCTTCTCAATATTAAAATCGCCAAAGCTCCATTTAACGATCTGTTCTACAATCGTATCCGATAAACTACATTCTTTAAAAACATTAATTCCCGCAGCAGCTAAAAAGTAAGCTTGATATTCATAAAAACCTTTATCAGCGTTTATATAACTCCATTCTCCACACCCATCATCAAAATTAACTAACTTTTGAATAAATGCTTCTTTTTCCTCTGAATTGATATCATCACGCCCCAACCAGAATAAAATGATCTGTTTCCATTGGGGCTGAAAAATCCGATACTCTTTCCCGTCCACCGGACTATTCACATGATTTCTAGGTAGAAAATAATCCCAATCGTTAATCCCTAAAGCGGTTTGATAGTCCTGAGATGTGCGATCGCTAGTTTCCATTGTAACCTCCTAATTTTAAAGCCCAATCAAATATAGAATTTTACCGTTGCGGTTTTCGTAAATACTGTTCAACAAATTTTTCCTTAAGATATAATTTGAGTCAAGTTAAAAGAGCGATCGCATTTTCCATCAAATCAGTCATAACAATCCATTTAGACTTCTGCATCATGCCTGAAATGACCGTCAAAGACCTAGAACGCATCGAGTCAGTCCTGAGTGAAGCAGGCTTGGACTATCAACTGGAAATCGAACAAGGTAACATTATCATTAAGAATCCATCAGATATTATCGCCAGTGAAGTTTCCCTAGAATTTGCTTGTCAACTCAGTAATTGGGTCAAACCCCGTCGCCTGGGTCGTGTTTTTGACTCCGCAGGGGGGTTTATTTTACCGAATAGTGACCTAAAAGCACCGGATGTATCTTTTGTGTTGCGCCATCGCCTTCCCCGTAGTGTTCGCTATTTTGCCACTCTTGTTCCCGATTTAGTAGTTGAAGTCAAATCTCAAAGCGATCGGCCGAAAAAACTACGAGATAAAATTCAAGTGTATCTGCAACAAGGGGTTAAAGTTGCTATTCTGATTGATCCTGATACCTGTCAACTGGAAGTTTACCAACCCGATCAGCCAGTTATTGTATTAGGAAATGGTGATATTTTAACCGTAACCGATCGCCTTCCCCCTGGATGGGAATTAATAGTTTCCGAGATCTGGCCTCCTGTATTTGATGAAGATGAATCATCCTAGACCCAAATTAAACCCATTATCCTCTATTAATATTATGAATACTATTGAACTGCGAAAGCAAATCGAGCAAAATCTTTTACAAATCTCCCCTAAAAATCTAAAGACAATCGCTAAATTTGTTGAATTTATTAAACAACAAGAGAATTCCCAAAATATTCATCCCCTATTGTCAGAAACAATTGCCTATAAACCTGCTTCTGGTCAATCGGTATTACGACACGCAGGTCAGTGGGTTGGTGATGACTTAGAGGACTGTCTTAACTTCGTAAATCAAACTAGAGGAAAAGTATTAGCCAATAAACATATTAATCCTTTTGAATAATGTACCTTTTAGATACCCATTACTGTAGCCTTATTCTCCTAGAAAACCAGGCTATTATCCAAACCATAGAACAAATAGGAGAAACCAATATAGCCACCTCAGTTATTACAGCAGGTGAGCTAATTTACATGGCAGAAAATTCTAAAAATAAACAGCAAAACTTAAGCTTGATCAACCACTTTATTGAAGATATTAGAGTTTATTATATTGATGAAGAAATAGCCAAAGTCTATGGACAGATTAAAGCAGCCTTAATCAAGGAATTTGGCCCCCAACAAAAAACGAAACGAAAAACAACTAAAATTACAGAATTAGGTTTTGATGAAAATGATCTGTGGATAGCTGCTATTACTCGGTTTCATGATCTGACCTTAGTAACATCTGATAGCGACTTCACCCGCATCCAAACCGTTATCAATTTAACCCTAGAAAACTGGAGAACATAAAGAGTAAGGCGATCGCTAATTTCTTCAAACTCTCCAATAACACCCGCAAAACGTCAAAAATCCCCCCAAAAACAGGAGGGATTTCTAACAACAAATTAAGGTAAATCCGTCTGTCCCATCAAATATAAATCACATTCACGGGCAGCGCCACGACCTTCATTAAACGCCCAAACCACAAGGCTTTGACCCCGACGACAATCACCCGCCGCAAACACCCCCGGAATACTGGTAGCATACTTGCCATGTTCAGCTTTAACATTACTGCGGGCATCCCGTTCTAAACCCAAAGCATCTAATAGCGGTTGTTCCGGCCCTAAAAATCCCATCGCTAATAACACTAATTGCGCGGGGATCACCTTTTCTGTGCCGGGAATGTGCTTCGGAATAAACTGACCGTTCTCATTTTTTGCCCATTCCACCTCAACGGTATGAATGGCTGTAACATTGCCATTGTCATCCCCTTCAAACTTCGTGGCCGTTGTTAGATAAACACGGGGGTCAGCCCCAAATTTTGCTGCCGCTTCTTCCTGACCATAATCCATTTTGTAAACCTTCGGCCATTCCGGCCAGGGGTTATTGGCAGCGCGTTCTGAGGGAGGTTTGGGTAAAATTTCCAACTGCACCACACTGTTGCAACCGTGACGAATAGAAGTGCCTACACAGTCTGTCCCCGTATCTCCCCCTCCAATAATCACCACATCTTTCCCCTCGGCGGAGATAAAATCACTTCCGGGCTGTCGATTTAAAACCGCTTGGGTGTTAGCCGTCAGGAACTCCATCGCAAAATGAATTCCCTTGAGATCTCGCCCTGCAATGGGAAGATCACGGGGTTTGGTCGCCCCGGTACACAAAATCACCGCATCAAATTCTTTTAACAGGTTTTCGGCGGGAAAGTCCTTGCCAACTTCGGTATTGCAAATAAACTTAACGCCCTCGTCTTCCAGCACCTTCAGCCGTCGTAGTACCACCTGTTCTTTATCGAGTTTCATATTGGGGATACCATACATTAATAATCCCCCTGGACGGTCAGCCCGTTCAAAGACCGTGACCCAATGACCCGCTTTATTGAGTTGCGCCGCCGCACATAATCCTGCAGGGCCAGAACCAATCACCGCGACTTTCTTTCCAGTGCGTTTGCTAGGAGGTTCAGGAGTGATCCAGCCTTCATCCCAGCCTTTATCAATAATTGAACATTCAATATTTTTAATCGTAACCGGAGGGTTGTGAATGCCCAGAACACAGGAACCCTCACAAGGCGCCGGACAAACCCGACCTGTAAATTCAGGGAAATTATTAGTTTTGTGGAGACGGTCTAAGGCTTCTTTCCAAAGTCCGCGATAAATTAAATCGTTCCATTCGGGAATCAGGTTATTGATCGGACAACCGCTTGCCATCCCACTAATAATGGTTCCTGTATGACAAAAGGGAGTGCCACAGTCCATACACCGGGCGGCTTGGGTGCGAAGTTTATCATCCTCCATCGGGAGATGAAATTCATCCCAATTCCCAACTCGATCTAGGGGGGCGAGTTCCGCAGCAAGTTCGCGGGCATATTCCAGAAAGCCAGTCGGTTTTCCCATAATTTTTTCCGTTAAACTGTTGAGTATTGGTTGTTAGCAATCTTGATTCGGTTTACGGTCAAGGTTGTTTAATATATTCGCAGGGCTGTTGTTGAAAGGCTTAAATTGTTAGTTTTTCAACCTTCAGCCTGTTTTTTTTCTGGAAATCGTCAACAACTGATGACAAATTAGTAATTAACAAATTTGAGATACTTTAATTTTCCTCATTGTGATTCGCCCTGTTGAATTTTAGGGCATTTTTCAGATTAATTTAAGGACTGTTCAATATTTCTTAATGATGCCGAGGGCAGAAATCCATCCGGTTTTATCCGTCGTGATCACAAAACCTTTGGCAAAACAGAGATATCGAATTCAGTAGAGAATTATCGAGAAAACTATTAATAATCAAAAGCTTAGGTGTAGAGGATACCGTTTAGACACTGGGCAGAGTTATCCCCATTTTATTATTAAATAACTCCCTTCAGAGATAACCTAAACATTCCCTTGTCATTGCGATGGGCTTCGCGCCACCGTAGGCGATCGCTATTTCCCCTCAATACATAAGTTATTGATTTTGTCAAGAGTCCTTTCTAGGGTTGAACTGTCCCTCTCAAAAACTCGTGCATCGCCAAGCAAGAATTCTGTCAGCAATTCAAGATATTTGACGATGGCATCAGGGTTTTAACCTCAATTTTGACCCATAGACAGAATAACCCCTTGGGTGGTGTTTTTTATAGTCTACCAGAACCCCCATCAATTCGTCAACTATTTGAGAGTAATTTTCAATAAAATATCAATATTTCCTGACAATCTTTTGAAAAACAAAACAATATTGAAAAATGGATTAGAAAACCCGAACATTAATCCCGATTAGAACCATAGGTTCACCTCGGCTACAATAGATGAAATCGGAAGCGATTTATAACCCAAAGTTCATATTATTGCGTTTCTTCGGGTTGTTTTTGTGCTGTTAAAGCTTTTAATGCTTTGACTTCCTCCTCTAATAATTTCACCTGTTCTAATAATTGTTGATTACTGGCGGCTAAAACTTTCGCCTGACTGCTTAAATAGGGATCACTTTCCCACCAATTAATCCCAATTTCTCTGGCTTTATCCACCGAAGCAATTAACAACCGAATTCTAATATTGAGGAGTTCTGTTGAACCGACGGAAACAGAAATATCCCCAGCGATAACAATCCCTTTATCTAATACCCGTTCTAAGATATCAGCTAAACTTGATCCTTGGGTAGATGTGGGAACACTCCGTTGCAAATTTGAGAGAGGTTGCTGTGAGTTCATAAGTTAAATTAATTCTCCTTCTGCACAGCAAAAAAACGATTATCCTGCTGTTTAAGATAACCTTGTTTTAATAAAGAGCGCAATACATTCGTGGTTTGGACTCGATTTAATCCTAACGCCACTTCAATTTCTGAAACCCTCGCCCCTGTAGATTGTTGTAAATATTCATAAACTTTTTCTTCAATTTCTAAGTCATTGTTTTCTGTTAATAGTGCTTCCAACAAGAGTAAAGAATTCTGCTCAGAAGTGTCACCATCAGTTAATAGAATTTTGATCACTTTTTCTAATTTCCGGCGAGATTCTATTGATGGTAAAGCTGTGCGAGATAATAATACATCCGCACAAACGTCGATAAAATCTTGACTGTCTGCCTCAATGGTAATATCATGTTCATGACAGATTTTGGAAATCATTAATCCCGGTCTTAAACCTGATAATTTATTAATAGGGGCACGGAGATATTTACCATCTTGGACAGGTTGAATTGCTTGTTTTGGGGTGGTTATTTCTAAATAAATTTTGATTAATTTAATGATTTTTTGAGCATCTTCTGAAGAAATGCCAATTTTTTGAACTAAAATTTCTTGCTGTGTTTCCTCGTCGGGTTCTGGCATATCAATGGTAATTAACCGATCTAATAACGCATCTTGAGTTGCATGAACTCCACAGTATTCCTCTGGGTTTGAAGTCAGAATGGCTCTAAAATGGGGATGAACTCGAATATATTCTGAATTATTATTACTAGGAGGAAGCACTAATAATCTTTCCTCTAAAGCAGAGAGTAAAACGTTATTTGCTTCGGGATGAGAACGGTTAAATTCATCATAAACCAGGGTAAACCCTTCTTTACAGGCTAGGGTTAGACGAGAATCAACCCAATTTTGTCGGAATTCATCTTCTAATTTAACCACACTATGAATAAAGTTATCGACTACTTTTTTGCGAGTATAGCCAAGTTGGTTGCCAATTAAATCGGAAGACTGGAGCTCGTCATCGCCAAAAATTAAGACAATGGGACGGTTTAATAAATCCGCTAAGTGCATCGCTATAGTCGTTTTCCCGGTTCCGGCTGGCCCTCGTAAATGGAGAGAAAACCCACTATGAAGATACCTCAACCCTCGAATGGTAAGTTGTTCAAGTGCTGGAGTATTGACAAAGCCTTTAGGACGAGCTTGAAGCACGGTAGTCATATTTTTAATTCAATTAACAGCTAAAACACTGCCGAGTTTAGACGTTATCGGCAGGCTTAATTAAATGTTATCGCAGGGAACAGAGAATAGAAACTAGGGAGGGTAAGGAAACCTCGCCCTTACTATTTTTTAACAGGAATATAAACGCGATCGCGTTGAGAAATACGTCCCTGTTGTAATAAGATCCGAATCGCATCGACAGTCTGCACCCGATTAATTCCCAGAGCTTGTTCAATTTCCGCTAATCGAGCACCGTTCTCATGGCTTTGGATATAGTTGTAGACCCGTTGATCGAGAGTGGCGGGTTCAAGTTGCAATGAGGTATTGGTGGGTTGCGGTTGAACTGAACGCGGGGGCGTTTGGGGTTTAGGGGCGGGAGACTTAGCTTTTAAAGGAGGTTTTGAACTGAGAGGAGGTTGGGGGGTAGTGATAGCTGTTTTGGGCGGAATCGATTTGGGAGGGGTGACAACTGGGCTAGGTTCCCGGCGAGAATCGCCCCAAATACTGTGTTGGAGTTTTAGGTGATAGTCTTTCAGTTCGGCGCGAAAATGCCCCAAATCTTCAAATAACGCCTTCACTGTCTCTTGTCTTTGTATCCGACTTTCTTGGAGTTGTTGTTGTAACCCTTGTGCCATTTGTTGGTGCAGGCTGTCTAACTCCGCCAAATACTTTTGTACCGATTGGGATAGGGTTTGGCGAAATAACGCTAAGTCCTCAAGCAAAGGTTCCCGTAAGTCAAAACGCTGTTGCTGATAGTCTGCTAACAAACTTGCCACCGTATTTCCCAGGTCTTCTCGAAATTGCGATAACCGTTGATGCAGGTCAGTTGCAATTTCAGACCGTTCCTCAGAGGTTTGTTGCAGAAACTCCTCTACCTCTTTGGACAATTGCTGCATGAACTCTTCGAGTTGCTGTTGCAGTTCCTCGGCGAGTAACAAACGTTCTTCTTGGTTATTCGTTAATAAACCGTGAATTTGCTGTTGCAAATTCGTGACAAACTCTTGTCGAATTGCTTGATCGTCTAATGCTTGATTGTGGCGTTCCTGTTGCCAAAGAGTTAATGTCGTTTGAACCTGCTGTTGACGGTCTTGAACCGTCTGTTGGCGCTGGATGCGATCTTGTTGCCACTGGTCTTTCAAAGCCATAATTTCCAAACCCTCGTATCGGTGGATTGTGTCGTATTGGGCAATGGGTATGAGCCTTTAATCGGGTTAGTTGAACTTACATCCTAGCTGGATCAATCCTATAAAAGATTACTCTTGACAACTCTGACGCGCTCAAGCAATTTTCCATAACCTTAGCAAATCTTGGTGCTTTTTTGTTTCATACCCGTTGCTAATTTCAGAATTCTTAGACCGCAGGAACAGCCGCCTGTGAGGTTAAACCAACGGCTTCTGCATATTTGAGATAGGTTTCTACAGAAGCGATTACAATTCTCGCTTCGATAGCCAAAAGTTCGATCCCAACCAGGGAAACACGCACCCAAGCGTCAATGACAATCCCTTTATCTAAAATCCGATCAATCACTTCAGCCAGACTGGAGGATGAATTTACTTTTTCAACAGCCATGAGTCTATTGCTCCTTTTTGGTGGAAAGAACTGGGTATATCCTGATACAGTCCTTTGATGTCATCATACCCTAAACAACGACATTTTTGAGTCCCTTTTGTTACTTCTTTTTACAATTGCCGATATGGGGCTGGCTATTTGTTCATCAAACTTTACATTCTCAATAATGCTCTAACAAAAGTTTAAAATTTTTTACTATTCTATTATGGAACCCAATTCACATACACTGTGAAGACCGTAGCCCAAATTACTAGAGTAAATGATGCCCCGGATATTAGTCATAGATGATGACCCTGCGATCGCGGAACTGGTAGCCATCAACCTAGAAATGGCTGGCTACGAAGTTAGCCAAGCTGAAGATGGTATAAAAGGACAAGCTTTGGCAATGCAACTGTTGCCAGACTTAATTATTTTGGATTTGATGTTACCTAAAGTCGATGGGTTTACCATCTGCCAACGTTTACGTCGGGATGAACGCACGGCAGATATTCCCATTCTGATGTTAACGGCGTTAGGACAAACCCAAAATAAAGTGGAAGGGTTTAATGCAGGTGCGGATGATTATCTAACCAAACCCTTTGAGTTAGAAGAAATGTTAGCGCGGGTCAGGGCGCTCTTACGACGAACCGATCGCATTCCGCAAGCGGCTAAACATAGCGAAATTCTCAGCTACGGTGCTTTAACCTTAGTTCCTGAACGGTTTGAGGCGATTTGGTTTGAGAAAACCGTCAAGTTAACCCATTTGGAATTTGAACTGTTACACTGCTTGCTGCAACGTCATGGTCAAACGGTTGCTCCCAGTGAAATTTTAAAAGAAGTTTGGGGTTATGATCCCGATGACGATATCGAAACCATCCGAGTTCATATTCGTCATCTGCGAACCAAGATGGAACCCGATCCCCGTCATCCTCGATATATTAAAACGGTCTATGGTGCAGGGTATTGTCTGGAACTTCCGGGGAACGGTAAAGGAAACGCGGACGACCCCGCCATCGCTACAGAGTCTTCTGTAGATGGTAATGGAGTCAAGGGGAAGAAAAAGTAGGCATCAAGGGGAATAGGGGGAGTAGAGGAAGCAGGGGAAGCAGCGGGGGGAGAAATCATTAACTCCTATTTTCTGTCTCCTGTCTCCTTCCTCTATCTAAAGTTAGTCCCCAGTGATTTGTTCTTTGTAGGAATTAAATTCTTGAACTAATTCTTGACGGGTTGAAGCTTTTAGTAAGTAGCGGTAAACAAACCAAGCTGTATATCCCATGCCAATTAACTCAAAGGTAGGAGATAAAAGCGGAACATCATTGAGAGCATCAATGACGGCAAATAATACCTTCAGAGAAACAAGACCAGCTAAAATCAGAACAACGGTAATAATCGGTTTTTGGTAGGAGCCAAAAAAACTGGAGATATAACCCGGAAGTTCAGATAAAACCACGACAACTTTTTCTTTAATTTCATCAAACTGGGCATTGGCTGAAGTGGAAGTAATTGCACCGCCTGTTTCCACACTCACGTCTATTTGTGTTCCGCTAGAGGTAGATGTGTCCGTGATTTTCGTGGGTTCTTGCATTTTTCGTCTCCTTGTTTAAAAAAATGTGCAGTACCAATCGATTTTAAGCGAGAGAGAACAAGTTTTTGTCAGAATTAAACGATTTAGAAGTTAATTTTCAGCCAATTGACAGACCTAGACTGTTCCCAAACGCTTAATAATCTAACGGTAAACCACACTGTTCTAGGGTGGATCGATTTTGCAACAATTCTTCAGTGGGTTCATCCACTTGTATCCTTCCTTGTTTGAGAATCATGGCCCGTTGGGTAACTTGGGAAATCCACTGTAAATCGTGGGACGCAATCAACATCACTTCCACCGGAAGTTGAGATAAAATTTGCGCCAGTTCCCGACGCCACCAAGGGTCAAGACCATTCGTGGGTTCATCTAAGATTAAAATGGCTGGTTCTAAAGCTAAAACCGCCGCTAAAGCCGCGAGTCGTTTTTGTCCCCCGGATAATTCATAAACAGAACGATTTACACAGTCGGCTAACCCAAAATCTGCTAACAAATGAGTCGCTTGTACTAAGGCTTGCTCTGGGTCAACGCCATAGTTACAGGGGCCAAACATCACATCTTCTAAAATACTGGGCATAAACAGTTGATCATCGGGATCTTGAAAACAAAATCCCACCCGGCGACGAACTTCGGGTAAGGTGGGGGGTTGAACCGGAATTCCTTGAATCAAAATTTGACCAGAATTGGGTTGTTTTAATCCAATTAAATTTTCCATTAAGGTACTTTTTCCGGTTCCCGTTTGCCCTAATAAAGCAATCCGTTCTCCGGCCGTTAAGGAAAAGGAAATGCCTTGCAAAATTGGATCGTGCTGTGAATAACCAAAGACTAAATCTTGGACAAAAACAGCAGGAATCGGGGGGGTAGTTTCTCCCACCACAGAAATAGAGGGGTTTAAATAAGAATAACTCAAGGTTCAAGATCCACTAAAGAAACAGTTCAAATCCAATTAAGCTAGAGGCTATTAGTAAGGTGAGCAATAGAGCGATCACACTATAACTATCTAGGGTAACTTTTTTTTGAGTTCGGAGTTGAGTTGGGACTCCATATCCTCTTAATTGCATAGCTTTGTAAACTTGTTGGGATTGTTGATAACTTCGGATTAACAAACTTCCCGTTAAAGCTGCATAAATTTGTAAATTCCTCCGACTGATATTCCGAGGTTGAAACCCTCGCAATTGGGTAGCTCGTTGCATTTTTTGGAATTGATGCCCTAATTCAAATAAATACCGATAGGAAATCAACATAATATCTGTTAAAATGGGGGATAAACCGAGCGATCGCAATCCTTTAATTAAGGTTAAAAAAGAACTGGTTCCCAATAAAACTAATCCTAACGTAAAAATTGCTAAAAATCGGCTTACAATTAACAAAACAGCTAGGCAACCTTCCTGTCTGATGGTGATAATTCCCCCCTGCCAAATAATGGTATTTCCTGACAAAAACGGTAATAATCCCACCACTCCGACTAAGAAAAAACCTGGATAAGTTAACCGACGCAGGAGAAATTCCAGGGGGAGTTGAGACAGGGAATAAAATAAAACGGTAATCGTTAAAATGACGGGGACTAAACGCAAATCCTCCACTGAAGCAAAAGCAAACATTAAAGCCAATAATCCAATAATTTTGGCACGCACATCCCATCGATGCACCGGGGAATTAAAATTTGCATACTCATCAAAACTAAAATTCATGGAGATAACCACAGGAAGAGATCAATTGATTAAGATTTCGGGTTTAACTCGCCGTAAAAAATTCACGACCATTGCGGTAAAAATTCCCTCAATAAAAATCAACGGGACATGAGCTAACATTAATCCATAAATCGCTGCTTTTTCAGTGTCCTGATCCCAAGCTGAGGGTAAATTAGTAATGACAATACTAAAAAATAAAAGAGCAGCTAAACCGACTCCCACAGCACCGGATAAAAATCCAAACAAATTTAAGGATAAATTTTCACTCAATTTCAGCTTGATTTTGTTGCGGAGATTAAAAATAAAACCCGCAATTAAAGCTGGAATTCCCATAATTACGGCATTGATTCCGAGTGTTGTTAATCCTCCATGTCCAAACATCACAGCTTGAAATAATAAACCCACAAAAATTGCGGGAAACGCATACCAACCTAATACCGCCCCTAATAGTCCATTTAAGACAAAATGCACACTTGCAGGGGGGATAGGAAGATGAATTCCCGACGCTACAAAAAAAGCGGCTGTCAGTAAAGCAGCTTGCGGAATGCCCTCACTGGGATTAGATTGTCGATTAAGTTGTCGTAGGGAATACCAAAGGGTTAAACTGGTGATTGCATAGCCACTAATTAGAATTTTACTAGGAAGAATTCCTTCGGAAATGTGCATAAAATTTTACTCGATAATTAGCATTATTCCATGATGGTTATGACCTTTATTTGAAAAATCGTTAAACGGATAATCAAATCCTAACGATTGAGATAAAATTATCCTCTATCTAAAGAATTAATTCTGATTGTAACATCAAGATTTAGGGCTAACTATCTCTCTGTCTAGCTCTGGAGATAAACGCGGTGCTTTTGAACGCTGAAAAAATAAAGCCGTCCCGATACAACCCCAAATCACAGAAGCGATCATCACGCCTTTTTGGAGAGGACTCAACTCAGCTTTATTTGGAGTTAAAGCAGTCGATTTCCCCGTGAGAAAATTTTTAGATTCCAGGGGAATACTAATTAACGCTCCATGACCCGCTTGACGCACTTTAACTTCCCAATAGCCTGTTTTTTTGACATCTGGTGTAAAGGTAAAAGAGCCTTCTTCATCGGTTAATCCTTCTTTCCAAGGTTGGGTAGGATTATCGGGGGCATAAACCGTGACCTGGGCTTTTTTCATCGGAAACCCTGAGTCATACAGAGCTTTAATTTCAACGGCTGAAGTGAGTTGATATTCGGCTTTTGCTCCATGAGCGATCGCTCGTTCTTGTACACTTAAAATGGGAAACAAGAGGAACACAATGATCCATTGGTATTTCATATTGTCTACCTCCTAATTTATGATTATTCTTCTGATTGTAAACAATTTTTGAACAATCGGTTTTACTTTTTCAACGTTAATTCTTGACAATGGCCTTCCCCAACGTGAGCAATACTGGATAAAATACCGATTAATTTTTGATAATCAGCCGGAGATAATTTTTGTTTGAGTGTGGGTAAATCTGCTACTAATTCTCCGTTTGTAGCAATTTTTGACAAAGGTTCAAAACCCAAAGCCGTCGTATTAGGTTCCTCCGTAGCTGCGATTTTTCCATTTCCAAATAAATGATCAAAATGGAAGGTTGCTTCTAAATCCGCTTTTCCTCCAGGCTGCAAAATGCCCTTTCGTTCCTCTCCCACATAATCTCCACACAAAAACTGCATTTCTTGATCAAATTTGAGAATAAAAGGAACTTGTTGATCTCCTTTTTTTGCCACCCCTTCTATGACCATTACTTGACCTGCTAATATTCCTTCCGTTCCCTTGTTCAAATTCCACGAAATCGCGTTATACTTGCCAGGAGGAGCCGGAACTTCATTAATGACAATCGCCTGAGTATTTTCATCCCCTTCGGCTAAATCAACCGTTTTTTTAACCACTAAACTAATACTTGTTTTAGCAATGGGTTGACCTCCAGCTTCCGGGTTATAAGGGGGATCAGATTGATAAGCTGTTGCTTCACCAAAGTTGAGATAAATATGATCAAAATTGATGTTCCACCCATCTTTAGAAACCAATCCTTTCCGCACAAAATCTTCTCCATTTGCTTGAAATTGTATTGAACCGATTTCCCCGGTTTGGGTTGAATTGGGAGTAATTTGGGCTTGGGGAGTTTCCGACGTAGATGTTGAAGCAGTTGGAGTCTGAGGTTGAGAACAGCCGATTAGCGTAGCTACAATGAACCCCATTAGACAACTGCGCTGAATTTGTTGTTTTTTCATCTAAAGCTGCTCAATACAATCCTTCATCCTCTAGGAAACAGGTTTTTTCCTGTTATTGCAATACCCCCCTAGGGCATTAAAATCTGATTTAAGTCTTAAGAATTAATTCTGAAGATAGGCAACAATTTTAACTTCTTTCTTCCCCTAGGGAGAAACTCTTTTGACACTCACCGCCCTACAAGTGCGGTGATTCTTCGTTCACAGATTCAACATGCTTTGGCAGGATTGCTCCAACCAAAGTAGAGGCTAAATCTCCCGTTAGCGAAGCTGCGGGTCAGCGCTAGCGTTCGGATTTAAAATCCAGGTTCCTATGTGACCCGTAGTACCCAAGGCTAAATTCAGAATATTAATTGCGGCGTTCCAGTCTCTATCTAATACAAATCCACATTTACAAATATGTGTTCTAGTTGATAAAGATTTTTTGACTGTAGTACCACAGCTAGAGCAATTTTGACTTGTATAAGCTGGATTAACTGCAACAGTTACCCTACCAAATTTAACACCAAAATACTCTAACCACTTTCTGAATTGATGCCAACCTGCATCATTAATAGATTTAGCAAGACAATGATTTTTCACTAAATTCTTGACCCTTAAATCTTCGTAGGCTACTAAATCGTTAGATTGGATTACGCAACGCGCTATTCTCTTAGCGTGTTCTTCACGTTGCCTACTTATCTTAAGGTGTGTCCTGCCTAATTTATTAATAGCTTTTTTTCGATTAGCAGAGCCTTTCTTTTTGCGAGAAACGCGACGTTGATAAAATTTCAACCGTTTCTCACCTGTTCGATAAAATCTGGGATTGGGTTCTGTATGTCCGTTGCTATCTGTGTAGAACTCCTTAAGTCCTACATCCAAACCCATCGTTTTACCCGTTGGTTTAACGTCTACTTTCACATCAGTTTTAATTAAAAACTGAAGGCTTTAACAAACGGGTATTCGGCTCTTAATGCTGTGTTATGACGATAAAGCTCTTTTTGTCCTATGCCTCGGTTATCCATCCAAAAACGGATACACTTGTTACGGACAAACTGAGCAGTTTTAATCGCCTCGTCTATAGCAGCGTATTGAGTTGTTTTCCCTTTTGCCTTAAACTCTAGGACGAGCATTTGACGTGGAAAAACTCTACGGCAATATCATAACACAAATAAAATCGCCCTAGAAGGCTTGCCCTGAGACTTCGGTGTGAACTCAGTCGAACGCTTATCGAATGGGGCGAGGCTTGTATCCCATTTTTTTGGTCATAATAGGTAAAGTGTTTTTAGGTTAAAGACAAAGCATGAGAGATCTAGATCAAGGAAAAGCGATTGAATTGCTCAACACGATTATGGAGTTTGAATTAGCTGGAGTGGTGCGCTATACCCATTATTCACTAATGGTAACAGGGCCAAATCGTTTACCCATTGTACAGTTTTTCAAAGCTCAAGCGACAGAATCTTTACTTCATGCTCAACAAGCGGGAGAAATTCTCACTGGTTTAGAAGGACATCCCAGTCAAAAAATTGCCCCCATTGAAGAAAGCTATCAACATTCTGTTAGGGACATTCTACAGGAAAGTTTGGCTCATGAACGCAAAGCTTTAGAATTATATAAAGATTTGCTAGAAATTGTTGAAAATGCGAGTATTTATTTGGAAGAATATGCTCGGACAATGATTGGTCAAGAAGAATTACATAATATTGAAATCAAGAAGATGTTACGAGATTTTAGTTAAGTACAAAAAATATTTGGAGGCTGGGTTACGCCCAGCTTATCTAATTTTTTAGATCATTAACAAAAGGGATATGGAGATTACAGCCGCTTTACCGACATTTTTAATTACCTTACGAGAAGGATTTGAAGCTGCTTTAGTGGTGGGAATTGTTCTCGCTTGTTTAAAAAAAGCCGAACAAAGTCATCTGAATTCCTGGGTCTTTTCAGGAGTTGTAATTGGCATTCTGGCGAGTGCAGTCTTTGGTGTTCTATTTGGCTGGTTAATTCAAGGAATTGCCACCTCTGAACATCCTTATGCTCCAGTCTTTGGCGAATTTTTAGAAGCCGGAATTGGGTTATTTGCCATTACAATGTTAAGTTGGATGTTGATTTGGATGACCCAACAAGCTAAATCCTTAAAAGCTGAAGTAGAAGGAGCAGTTAAAGCCGCGATTGAAAATCATCAAACCGCCGCAGGTTGGGGAATTTTTGGATTAATTTTTATTGCAGTTCTACGGGAAGGTCTGGAAACCGTTATTTTTATCTTAGCCACATTTCAACAAAGTATCATGGCTGCTATTGGGGCAATTTTAGGGTTATTTGTAGCCGCAGGATTAGGGCTATTATTATTTAAGTGGGGGGTAAAAATCAATATTCGGTTGTTTTTCCAAATCATGGGAGTGTTTTTGTTATTAATTGTTGCCGGATTAATCATTTCGGTTCTGACACATTTAGATGCAGGGGTGGGAATATTAGCTCAGATCAATTCTAACTATGCCGGATTCTGTTTAACTCAACCGACTTCCTGCTTATTAGGAAATTTAGTCTTAAATGCTGAGGGATTTTTACCCGATAAACAATTTCCCGGTATCGTGCTAAAAGCATTATTTGGCTATCGAGATCACTTATATTTTGTGCAAATTGTGAGTTACTTCCTGTTTTTAATTACAGTGGGAGGCTTTTATTTAAAAGAAGTTAATGGAAAAGCAAGCCTACCTTTAAAACCCGAAAAATCGGCTTCTTAATCAGATTAAAATCAGGTAAAATCTGACTTTATTAACAAGCAAACTTAAAGACATTTAAACCCAAACACAATTCCGGCTTTCAGGATTCCCACCTGTCAGGGATTAATAGTATGATTCTCTGACAAAATTGGGTATACTGATAGTAGTCCTTAATTTATCCAAAATAAGTCAATTATGCTAAAGTTTGTCATTGCAGCTTTAGTGGCTTTAGAAATCGTGTTACTGAATTCTTGGGCGCTTCCCCCTGCCAATGCCACATCTCCCGGCGCAGAAGTCTATATTTGGGATTATGCTTCTGTTGGAAGTCATGAACTCGTTTGTAAAAAAGTTGTTTTCCATCCCAAAAATCAATCTCTCCCTTCCAGTGCTGAAGTTCAACCGGTCAGGATTGATTCTCGAATTGTTAATGATGCTGATTGTAGTCATTTAACAGAACCTATCTTGAAATAAAATAGCCCAGGAAAGAAAATTGAAAAACTCTGAAAATGAAAAGTCTTCAATTTTCTTTCTTTTATATTGCGAATGAACCCTTTTCTATAAGGCAGAAATATTGATTAAGGTGCGCGGAAGAATCAGGGTACAAAGCAGAGTTGGAGGATGACAGCCGACCCTGATCAAAATTTAGGCATGAGATTGGTAACAGTTTGTGATAAAATTTTACAAAACTTAAAATTATTCACAACCGTAAATCGGTAGGAACGTAACATGGCAGGACTGTTTGGCTTGTTTGGCAAAAAAGCAGATTCCAATTCCCAGGAGACAACTGGAGACGGTTTCTATATGGAGGGTGATGTAGCCAAAGGTCTTGGAGAGATGGACAGATTCAAGAATATGCCTCCGGTGAAAAAGACTTTCCCGGTTGAGGTTGAGGTTCCTACATTGACAACCCTAAATGGTTTGAGCGGTACCACTTCTAATAATGTGACGGAGGAATCTGCGACCAAAACTGAACGCCGTCGTGCGGATAGCAGTATGGATATGTTTCGGAATCTTGCTCGTGAGATCAAAAAACCTTAACGTTTACTAGAAGAAATCTAATCTCGAATGGGGTTCACAGCCAATAGCAAGGGGGAGTTAAAGATGCTTCTCAGGCTATGTCTGTGAACCCTATTTTAATGTTGAAAAAGGGAATTTCCTTTCATCTTGATGGTAATTCTATTCTTCTTTTTTCTGCGCAATAGGATCTTGTTTACTGGAGTGTACGGTTTAGGTTTCAGCATCAGTCTATATCCTCACACCCCAGCCGCGACTGCTATCAAATTGACTCTCCTGATTTAACGTCTCCGTAATCGCTCTTTTCTGCTACGTTGGTCTTGAGTAGAACGATGTTCTGCTAAAGAAATCACACTGGCTTCATTTTCTTCTCTCGCTACGCGAATTAAGAACGCTGCTAAAGCCAAACTGGCAATCATTGAACTTCCGCCATAACTAAATAGAGGTAAAGGTAAACCAGTAGTAGGTAAAACACCCGTTGCTACCCCAATATTTAATAGAGATTGTCCGACCATAACGACCATCACCCCAATGGCTACTAATTGATGTTCAATTTGTTGTGCTTTCAGGGCGACTCGTAGAGCTAGAGTTCCATAAATTGTTAATAGAAATAATAATAAAATTCCGCCAATAAAGCCAAATTCTTCTGCATAAACCGAGAAAATAAAATCACTATACTGAATTGGTAAATAATAGATTTTTTGGTGAGATAATCCCAATCCTGTCCCCCAAAAACCACCAGAACCCACCGCTAGAAGACTTTGCACTAACTGGTATCCATCCCCCATCGAATCAGCCCAAGGATTTAAAAAGGATAAAACTCTTCGTCTTTGATATTCTTTAATACTAATACTTAAGGTGGCTAAAAGTATTCCCCCTAAAGCCGTCCCCCCTAAATAGTAAAACGGCAATCCTGCGGCTAAGGCAACTAACCAAAGGGTCATCCCACAAAGGGCGGTGGTACTTAAGTTGGGTTGCAATAAAATCGATAATAATACAGTTCCAAAAATTCCTAACCAAATCAACCGAAGTTTCCAACTTAAACGAAACCAATTACCAAAAAAACGGGCACTTTGTAAGACAAGAAAAGGCTTCATTAACTCTGAAGGTTGAATCGGAATCGGCCCGATAGAAATCCAGCGAGTTGCACCATTAATGGTTGTTCCTAATCCGGGAACTAAGGTGAGAAATAATAATCCTAGAACAATTAAAACTCCCCATTGGGCAATTTTTAACCAAAATCTCAGAGAAGATTGAACAATAAAACTAAATCCCAATAATCCTACAACTGTCCAGATTAATTGACGTTTAAAATAATATAATCCATCTCCCTGTTCTGCGTAAGCAATGGGATAAGAAGCGGAGAACATAATAATTAAACCCACAAATAACCAGAGAAAGGTTATCCAATGTAACCATCGAGCTTCCGTTGACCAATGGGTCACAGAAGAGGTAAAAAACGGGAAAATTTGTCTTAAATTCATCTCAAGAATACAACCGTAAACGGGAGTATAGAGTTATTGTTCATTCTCAGTATCTTACGTTCAAAAGGATTAAATTGGCATTCAACTCCCTATTAATTCTGTGTACAGCAACCCCAAATCGAAATTTAACCTTTAAACTTTGACTTGTTTTCCAGGAACAGCTAAAAGCACAATTCGTGATAAAATGATATAAGAATTTTGACTAATTTTTTCAAATCAACGGCAAAACTTGCCATTTTTTTCATAGTCCTTCCTCGAAAAATTCCCCCTGTTTCGGTGTAATGGGGGCTGTAACCGTCTCCCTCTTGACATCCGTTTAATTTCCTCTCTATGACATTTCAACCCCGAACACCCGTAGCATTAATTTCGATTCATGGCGATCCCGATATTACCATCGGACAGGAGGAAGCCGGAGGACAAAATGTGTATGTCCGTCAGGTAGGGGAAGCCTTAGCTGCGTTAGGATGGCCCGTGGATATGTTCACCCGCAGAAGTCATCCTGATCAACCTCTGATTGTTCAGCATCGTCCCAATTGTCGCACGATTCGATTAATTGCTGGCCCAGAAGAATTTATTCCTAGAGATCAAGGATTTCCTTATTTATTGGAATTTGTGGAAAAATTTCAAAAATATCAAGCCGAAACCGGGATACAATATGAATTAATCCATACCAATTATTGGTTATCAGGTTGGGTCGGATTGGAATTAAAAAAACATCAACTTTTACGACAAGTTCATACCTATCATTCTTTAGGAATTGTTAAATATCAAGCCGTTTCTGATATTCCTAAAATTGCTCACACTCGATTAAATGTTGATAAAATTTGTTTAGAAACCGCAGAACGAATTGTTGCGACTAGCCCCCAAGAACAACAGTTTTTACGAGAATTGGTGTCTGAGATTGGCAACATTAATATTATTCCCTGTGGAACTAATATTGATCAATTAGGTCAAGTTTCTAAGGCAGATGCCAGGGAAAAGTTAGGATTCGATCCCCAAGGAAAACTGGTATTTTATATTGGTCGATTTGATCCTCGAAAAGGAATAGAAACTTTAATCAGGGCGATCGCTAATTCTAAATTTCGCTATGATCCTCAGTTAAAATTAATCATTGGCGGGGGTTCTCGTCCGGGGTGTAGTGATGGATTAGAACGCCATCGTTTGGAAAAAATTGTTGATGAATTAGGGTTAAATGATATTACCCAATTTACAGGCAGAATTTTAGACGAAGAACTACCATTATATTATCGAGCGGCGGATGTTTGTGTGGTTCCCAGCCATTATGAACCCTTTGGTTTAGTCGCAATTGAATCCATGGCAAGTTATACTCCTGTAGTCGCTTCTAATGTGGGGGGATTAAAATTTACAGTTATTCCTGAAGTTACGGGGTTATTATGTCCGCCAAAAGATGAGATGGCTTTTACTGAAGCGATTGATCGAATTTTATCTAATCCTAACTGGTCAAAACAACTGGGAGAAGCGGGAAGAAAAGAAGTAGAAACCCAATTTAGTTGGCAAGGGGTTGCCTTAAAATTAAGCGATCTTTATACTCAAATTTTAAGTGAACCCGCCCAACTATTAAGAATAAAACATAAGTTTTAACAGGAGTCCCTTAGAAACCGGGTTTCTGATTGTTATTGATTATGTCGGTGAGATTATGAATTTACTCCGAGGCGACAAAGAATCTTCTATCAATGCCTATGTTTAATTACTATCCCTGTGATTAATGAGGGGGTAATTCTAACGCAATATTTCCTAATAATCCCTTACGAAAATCATTTAATAATTGACGAGCCGTTCTTTCAATATCCCCTTTATGTCGATGTTCTGCTAATTCTTGTAAATAAATATCCCCACTGAGGGCATTAAATTCTAATTGATACCGGGTGGCTAATAAATGTTGTAAATTCAAATCTTGTAAGAATTCTATTAATGCCACAGCGACTTGTTGATTTTCATAAGCTGCTTCCCCAATATCTTCACAGATGGCTAATTTTAACGCATCTTCTTGTTTTTTGATTTGAGTCGGAATCACCCCTGGGGCATCCAATAATTCCAAAGTCTCCGAAATTCTCACCCATCTTAACTGACGAGTCACCCCCGCTCGTCGTGCACTGTCCACAACCCGCCGCTTTAATAACCGATTAATTAACGCCGATTTTCCCACATTGGGAAACCCAATCACCACAGCCCGAACCGGACGGGGTAACATTCCCCGTGAGGCTCGTTTTTCATTCATCTGCACCCCGGCTAATTGGGCAGCTTTTGCGACCGCTTCCACCCCATTCCCCAACTGAGCATTGGTAAAATATGCCGTTTCCCCCCGTTGTTGAAACCACTCTTCCCACTGTTTCTGAATATGAGAAGGAATCATATCCATACGGTTAATCACTAAAACTTTGGTTTTACTCCCCACCCACTGGGGAACTTGGGGATGATGGGTCGCCAAAGGAATCCGAGCATCTCGTACCTCCAACACCACATCCACCCGTTTCAGTTGTTCGGTAAGGGTGCGTTCCGCTTTAGCAATATGACCGGGATACCATTGGATAGACATAGGGGTTTAGGGCTGGGGGAATGGGAGACAAGGGGACGGGGTGACAAGAGGGGACAGGGTGACAAGGGGACGGGGAGCGTTCTTGCTGGGTTACAGTTAAGCGTCAATACCTTGTTAGGGAACAACCAGAACTGGACAGGGAGACAAGTTAATGACGCGGTTAGTGACGCTATCGGCGGCACCTTCTTCAGTCAGACCAGTACCCCGACTGCCGATGACGATTAAATTAGCATCGATTTCATCAGCAACATCACAAATCGTGAAGGCTGGTTTTCCTTGTCGTTCTAGGGTTTGAACCTGAATCCCCTCCTTAGAAAACAGGGCTTGAGCTTGTTCGAGTAAGTCCGCCACTGCTTCCGGGGATGTCATTTGTTCATCGTGGGGCTGAGGGTCACGAACCTCAGTGTCAGGTTCCACAACAGCCAGAACATAGAGAGTAGACTGATAGGTCTTGACAAGGTTGGTCACAATTACAGCCGCTTCGTGGGCTTCACGGCTTTGATCAACAGCAAATAAAACAGTTTTAAACATAATCGCGCATCTCCGAGACGCGGACTTCGGTAGAATGTTTACTGTGAACGATTGGGTGGTAGACCTCATTGGGTTGACAGACAATATCAAACTGTCCGAAACCTGACCAATGCCACCTAAATTTAATCTGATTAAGACAAGAACACATCCTAGGAGGATAATCCTGTGTCAAAAAAAACTGTAGCAGATTTATCAGCATCAGATTTATCTGGGAAACGAGTATTAGTCCGCGTTGATTTTAATGTTCCCCTTGATAATGGTTCAATTTCCGATGATACACGGATTCGCGCTGCTCTGCCGACAATCCAAGATTTAACCTCCAAAGGTGCTAAAGTTATTTTAACTAGCCACTTTGGTCGTCCCAAAGGAATAGACGACTCCATGCGTTTAACCCCTGTGGCAGCCCGGTTATCGGAATTGTTAGGCAAACCGGTTAAGAAATGTGACGATTGTATTGGGGATGAAGTCGCCCAAGTTGTTGCTGCTATGGAAAATGGGGATGTCACTGTCTTAGAAAATGTCCGTTTCTATGCCGAAGAAGAAAAAAATGATCCTGAATTTGCTCAAAAATTAGCTTCTGTTGCCGATTTCTACGTTAATGATGCTTTTGGAACTGCCCACCGTGCCCATGCTTCTACTGAAGGCGTAACCCATTATTTGCCTTCTGTGGCGGGTTATTTAATTGAAAAAGAACTCCAGTTTTTGCAAGGTGCAATTGAAGAACCCAAACGTCCTTTAGCTGCTATTGTTGGCGGTTCTAAAGTGTCTTCTAAAATTGGTGTCATTGAAGCCCTTTTAGATAAATGCGATAAATTACTGTTAGGCGGTGGGATGATTTTCACCTTTTATAAAGCTCGTGGTTTAAATGTGGGTAAATCTTTGGTAGAAGAAGATAAACTCGATTTAGCTCGTGCTTTAGAAGCAAAAGCCAAAGAAAAAGGCGTAGCGTTCCTGTTACCGACCGATGTGGTTGTTGCGGATAAATTTGCCCCTGATGCAGAAGCCAAAACCGTTAGTATTAATGATATTCCCGATGGTTGGATGGGGTTAGATATTGGCCCTGATTCTGTTAAAGTTTTTCAAGCAGCTTTAGGCGACTGTAAAACCGTGATTTGGAACGGCCCTATGGGGGTTTTTGAGTTCGAGAAATTCGCGGCGGGAACCAAAGCGATCGCTTTAACTTTAGCAGATTTAACTAAAACAGGCACGATTACAATTATCGGTGGTGGTGATTCCGTTGCGGCTGTTGAACAGTTGAATTTAGGCGAACAAATGAGCCATATTTCCACTGGAGGTGGCGCGAGTTTAGAACTGTTAGAAGGAAAAGTATTACCTGGAATTGCAGCGTTAAATGACAAGTAATTTTAGGATAATTTAATCCGAACTGTAGGGGATATGGCCGTGTCATTCCCCTACTATTTTTTGACCCTGAACGTTTAATTATGGAACTTGAATAATAGGGTTCTTCTAGGCTAGTTATGAGATCTTAAATCAAATAGAAGAAGTCAGTATAGACTTGTGGGTTCCCTATAAAAGTGTAGTGGAAGAACTGATGCCGAATGCACAAGTAGTTGCCGATAGATTTCATGTCATCAAACAAGTCAATGAAGAGTTAGACTAAACAATCAAAAGGTGGATTGCCGAAATTCTCGCCTATTTCGACAATCGAACTACCCAAGGGGTCGTCGAAGGAATCAATCAGAAAATTAAGTTAATTAAGAGAAGAGCGTATGGCTTAAATAATTTTGCTAACTTTAGAAGAAGAGTTCTCTTAAATTGGCATTTTTCTTCTAATTTATCATAGTTAGTCTAGAAGAGCCTTAATTTTTACTATCCCATACTATAGTAACAGTCCCTTTTTAGATCCACAACTCCCAAATCCCAATGGTAACGCTAAGATAATAGCGATCGCCTCCTAAAACTTCCCTCCTCCCCCTCGTTTCTAGGTTCTACCTAGAAATGATATTAGGGTGGCTCTGCCACCTGTCAAAAATTCACTATCAACCATGATTAAAAAGAGGGAAATTAATTTAATTACAAATTATAATAACTTCTTTCATAAATTTTCAAAAAATAATCAGCTAATTTATGTAATTTTAATTTATTCATATCTTCATAAAGTGTCGGTTGATCTCTACTTAATTTTTGAAGATATTCAGCATCTTGTAAAACCTCTACTAAATCATCTATTCCATCAAACTTATAAGCAAGATCTACTGCTATTTGTAAGACAGGCTTACTATAAAAATATTTAAAAATTTCTTGTGAAACATAACAAATCTCTAGTTTATCTTTACATAAAGATAGAGCTACTAAAGATAGCTTTTCTGCTAATTCCGGCTGATTGTCTTTTGAGGCTGCTTTAACGGCAGTCAAACGAATGTAGATATGAGTTATATCATCTAATTGAACCCTGTTGCACAGAGGTAAAACAAGTTCTAAGCTTTTTTTATAGTTTCCTATGTCTGCAAGAAAAGAAGCAAAAATTTCTATCTTTTCAGGCTCTAATTTTCCTTGTATCCATCTTTTTTCTACAAACTTTAAAACATTTTCTATTAATTTTTTGTCTTTTCGGGTTTCCATTTTATTTTTATCGGAAATATTAGACAATATTTCCGATAATTTATTAGTTAATAAATTGTCAGCTTCTTCATCATTAGGTATTAAATCAACCATCTTAAATCCATAATTTATCCAGGCTTCTTCATTTTTAGTAAAATAGAAAAATCTCATTGCAGTTCTATATACTTCAGGATGAGGGTACATAGCTGCAATTTCAAGGATTCTTTTTTCCGTTTCTTGCGGAGGAAGAGACAGCAAACTCTTACTAATATTTTCTACTTGCTCACGAATATTTTTATCGGCTAATTCTATATTTAATCCATAGAATAAACTAACATAATTTTTTAATAGTTCTTCATCTTTATTAGAACTAACCAGTGCTAAAAACTCATTTTGTTCTAGCAAAGACGAAGAAAATAGAAAGAAAAGTTTATTATCTTCTACTTCAAAACGTTTATAACATCTTATTTTAAAAGTTGAAATATCGTTGGGTTTAGGGACACGAGAAACAACAACTTTAACATCAATTTTCTTGTCCAGTGCTTGAGCAACTTGACTTTTTTGAATTAAGTTTTTAATATGCTTCGTGACTTTGATACTTTCTGAACTCATAGAGGAAAGCATTACGACTTCATCAGCTAATTGTTGGGTGCATAAACCAGCAATTTCAGTAATACCTGTACGAGAGTCTATAATGACAAAATCTGCTTTTAAATCTTCCTTGATGTAGGCAATAAATTGTTGAAAAAAGGCAACCCCATTAAGTTCTTCAGAAAAAATTTTACCCCAATCTAACTGACTCAGTTGTTTATAATAATTTTCAGATAAATATTGACCTGATGGAATTAACCACAGGGGAATAGACTCAGTAGAATCACCAAAAGGGACTTTAAGACAAATATCTTGAATTTGACACAACTCTTGGTTATGAATTTGATAATGCAAAATATAATCTAAAAGCCCTTTGTGATCCTCTGGTACTTTCAAACTATGAAATTTAGCATCAATTCCTGGAGCTTCTAAATCAAAATCAATAATAACTGTTTTTAGCCCAAGTTTCGCAAGATAAACGGCAAAGTTAGCAGCAGCTAAGGTTCTACCCACACCACCTTTATAGGAATAGAATGTAATGGTTTTCATGCTGCTGTCCCCCAGAAACCATCCTTAGAAACAAGATTCTGTGCTTGTTTACATTTTGTTTTTTGTTCTGATGAAATTAGATCAAATTCTGGCGTTTGTGGATTTTCTTGAGGGGGTAATTCTTCTATATCATCTAAAACAGTTTTAATCGTTTCTTCAAACTCTTGGGGTGTTATCCCTAATTTAGCCGCAACTCCAGCAACTTTTTGACCATTCAGCAAAAATGATGCTTCAAAGTCAGCACCCAACGCATCTAAATAAGCTAAAACGGATTCAAATGTATGATCATTATTGGCGCTTTCTAATTTAGAAACCCAACTTTGACCTACTCCCATTTTTTCAGCTAACTCCGCCTGAGTTAACCCCATTTTTTTACGCAAATTTCGCATCACTTGAGTTAAAGCAACTCGAAATAATTCCTGTCTTTCTACCAGTCGAGTGTTTGGTGTGTCTGGAATAATTTCATTGAGGAATGCTAAAACATCTTGAGTTTGATTATGAGTCATTTTTCACCTTCCTGTTGTTTCATCAAGCGTTCACGCCGTCTTACTGCCTGGTCAATTTCTCGTTTAGGAGTTTTTTGAGTTTTCTTTTTAAAAGCGTGCAATAAGACAAACCGTTTACCGACTAAAGTACAGAAAAAGATGCGAGGATTATTCGGAGTATTATCTAACCGCAGTTCATATAAGTTAGTTTGGGTTGCAATTTTGTCTAAAATATCTGATCTTTCCCTCAATAACCTTAATCCGTAACTTTGTAATAGCTTTAGCCGTAGCTGGAGTTGCTTCAGTTCTCCGGGTGTGAGCGAAGGATCTTTCAGAAACTCCTTAACGGGGGCTGTTCCATCGGCATCGAAGTAAAATTCAATGTGCCATTGCTCCGTCACTCCTCTATCTCCCTAGTATAGCATGACATATTTAGAATAAAATTTCAACTCGCCGTTGCTTCTGAGACTAGGTTAGGATCATACTTTAAGTCAGGAGCGTTGAAAAAATCTTCAATCAAATCAGCAATCACACTCTGATCTGTTGTTTTTACACCCATCTCTCTTGGCGCAGATAGGCTGCTTTCGTGGGAACTCAGAACGTTGTGACTCCCGACCATCGCAAATTGGTGATCGCAAAGAATATACTTTTCATGGGTTCCCGTTAATTTGAGTTCCAATTGTTCAGGATAGCGTTTCCGTAGTTCTTGTAGCTTAGGGAAAGCACTGTAATGTCCTGCGGTATCAGCAGTCATATTAATGAAGCATTCACCTGATGGAAAAATATTAATGATCTTGCCATAGGGACTTATTCCTTTTATATCATAACTATAGCCCCAGCCAATATAGAGATAACAGCCTCGATCCAGTAAAGCCGTCATTCTTAACAAGATATCCTGATCAAGACTACGTTGGCTTAACCAAGGACTACTAATAATCACAAATTCCTTCGCTTTGGAAAGTGCATCAATGAGGATGATCCGGCTTTCTATACGACCTTTAACGGTTTCGATCACAGGATGTTGATCCGCTTGTACCTGTTGGTAGAACTCTTGATACTGTCTCAACAACTCAACCCCATTCGGGTGATCGACTAATTTGTCCAAGAGTAAAAGCGGGTTGAGAGACGATTGAACAGACAAAGGATCTGAGTTGATTAGTGACATTATTCTATTTTTAGAATTATTGGTTGATTCAGATTATGACATAAATAGAATTTAATCTGCAACCACACTAGATCTGTTGTTCTGAACCAAAATTTTGCTTGAGAAACAGCCTTTCTGTCAGAACGCTAAGATAATTAAGGACTGTACGACTTGAAATGCAGTGAACTCAACATCACTTTCTGACCCCCTACCCTATCCCAACAACACCCCCAACCGAATTCGCATTCGGGGTGCGAAACAACATAATTTGAAAAATATTGACTTAGAATTACCGCGCGATCGCTTAATTGTATTTACAGGGGTTTCCGGTTCGGGTAAATCTTCCTTAGCCTTTGATACCATTTTCGCCGAAGGTCAACGCCGCTACGTGGAATCACTGAGTGCTTATGCGCGACAATTTCTCGGACAACTGGATAAACCCGATGTCGATGCCATTGAAGGGTTGAGTCCGGCGATTTCCATTGACCAGAAATCAACGTCCCATAACCCTCGGTCTACGGTGGGGACGGTGACGGAAATTTATGATTATTTGCGGTTGCTGTTTGGTCGTGCGGGTGAACCCCATTGTCCGATTTGCGATCGCAATATTGCGCCCCAAACGATTGATGAAATGTGCGATCGGATTATGGAACTTCCCGACCGTACCAAATTCATGATTCTCGCCCCTGTGGTGCGGGGGAAAAAGGGAACACACCGTAAACTTTTGTCCAGTTTAGCGTCTCAAGGATTTGTTCGCGTCAGGGTCAATTCTGAGATTTTTGACCTGTCCGAAAACATTGAGTTAGATAAAAATTATACCCATACCATTGAAATCGTCATTGACCGCTTAATTAAAAAGCCAGGACTGGAGGAACGTCTAGCGGATTCTTTGAGTACCTGTTTAAAGCAATCCAGTGGAATTGCGGTGATAGAGGTATTAGATAATACATCAGATAAGGTATCCGCGTCGCGAACTAATAATAAGTATATATCAACTGACCCAAAAATTGCAAGATCTGGAGATAAAAAAGTTGCTGAAAATAGCGATAATTCTTACGAAGTAGAAACCGAAAATTTAGAAGCTTCATCTATTTCTTCACAACTGGTTTTTTCTGAGAATTTTGCTTGTCCTGAACATGGGGCGGTGATGGAAGAACTTTCGCCTCGGTTATTTTCTTTTAATTCTCCCTTTGGTGCTTGTCCGAGTTGTCATGGTTTAGGACATTTGAAAACCTTTTCCCCGGAGTTAGTTGTTCCTGATTTAACTCAACCCGTTTATACAGCTATTGCGCCTTGGTCAGAAAAAGATAATTCCTATTATTTATCTCTCTTACATAGTGTGGGTCAAGCGTTTAATTTTGAAATTACCACTCCTTGGAATCAATTAACTCAAGAACAGCAACAGATTCTCCTCTATGGTTCAGAGGAACCGATTTTAATAGAAACCGATTCTCGTTATCGGGAAAATAAAGGATATTATCGTCCTTATATCGGGGTGATTCCGTTATTACAACGTCAATATCAGGAAACCGCTTCCGAATTACAAAAGCAAAAATTAGAACAATATTTAATTGATCAACCCTGCGAAGTTTGTCTGGGAAAACGATTAAAACCAGAAGCGTTAGCGGTGCGTGTCGGACAATATCATATTCATCAATTAACAGCAGTTTCGATACGGGACTGTTTAGACCGAATTAATCAGTTAAACCTAACAGAAAGACAGGCGAAAATCGCTGAATTAGTCTTGCGAGAAATTAAAGCTCGATTACAATTTTTACTCGATGTGGGATTAGATTATTTAACCTTAGCTCGAACCGCATCAACGTTATCAGGAGGAGAAGCCCAACGAATTCGATTAGCCACCCAAATTGGAGCCGGATTAACGGGGGTTTTGTATGTTTTAGATGAACCGAGTATTGGGTTACATCAACGGGATAATACCAAACTATTAAATACCTTAATTAAATTACGAGATTTAGGTAATACCTTAATTGTAGTTGAACATGATGAAGAAACGATTCGGGCGGCGGATCATTTAGTGGATATTGGGCCAGGGGCGGGAGTGCATGGCGGTGAAATTGTAGCGCAAGGAAATTTGGAGATATTGTTAAAATCAGAAGCTTCTTTAACAGGTGCTTATCTCTCAGGACGGAAAAAAATTGAAACTCCCACAGAACGCCGAATAGGGAATGGAAAAAGCATTAAATTAGTTAACGCTAGTCGCAATAATTTAAGAAACATTACCGTTGAAATCCCATTAGGAAAATTAGTGAGTATTACGGGGGTTTCGGGTTCAGGAAAATCTACCTTAATGAATGAATTACTTTATCCTGCTTTACAACATCATTTTACCCGAAAAGTTCCTTTTCCTAAAGATTTAAAAACAGTAGAAGGGTTAGACGCATTAGATAAAGTGATTGTGATTGATCAATCTCCTATTGGTCGGACTCCCAGATCTAACCCCGCCACTTATACCGGAGTTTTCGATATTATTCGAGAGGTGTTTACAGCAACCATTGAAGCCAAAGCTAGAGGTTATAAAGCCGGACAATTTTCCTTTAATGTTAAAGGCGGACGCTGTGAAGCGTGCGGCGGACAGGGAGTTAATATTATTGAAATGAACTTTTTACCCGATGTTTATGTTCAGTGTGAAGTGTGTAAAGGAGCGAGATATAATCGGGAAACATTACAGGTGAAATATAAAGGGTATTCCATTGCAGATGTGTTAAATATGCCTGTAGAAACTGCTTTAGAAGTGTTTGAAAATATCCCCAGGGCGGCGAGTCGTTTACAAACGTTGGTCGATGTGGGTTTAGGATATATTCGCTTAGGACAACCCGCACCGACGTTATCGGGAGGAGAAGCACAACGGGTGAAATTAGCTTCAGAATTATCCAAACGCGCAACGGGGAAAACATTATATTTAATTGATGAACCGACAACGGGTTTATCGTTTTATGATGTGCATCAATTGTTAAATGTGTTACAACGATTAGTCGATAAAGGTAATTCAATTTTAGTGATTGAACATAATTTAGATGTCATTCGGTGTGCAGATTGGGTGATTGATTTAGGGCCAGAAGGGGGAGATAAAGGCGGTGAAATTATTGCAGAAGGAACCCCAGAAGATATTGCTAAAAATGCTAAATCTTACACGGGAATTTATTTAAAACAGGTGTTAAAACAGCATTCCTCTAAATAGGGTGATGCTCTCGCTATCATTTCCCTATCTAAGTCTATTAGAAATCATGCTTAATCTTTACTCAGAATAGCATTTGACGGTATGATGCTATTTTGTTATGATTAAATAGAATGATTCAAAATTTTAAATGTAAGGAGACAGAACGTTTATTTAGGAGACAGTCTTCTTCTAAGTTTCCCCCATCAATACAACGTATTGCTCAACGTAAATTGGCGATATTAGATGCGGCTGAAACAGTAGAAGATTTGCGGGTTCCACCTGGAAACCGTCTGGAAAAGTTAAAAGGCGATCGCCAAGGTCAATATAGTATTCGCATCAATGAACAATGGCGAATTTGTTTTAGATGGGATAATGCAAATGCGTTGGATGTAGAAATTGTAGATTATCATCGTTAAAATTATGATAGAAGCTAAATTAGATCCAGTTCATCCCGGCGAAATTCTATTAGAAGAATTTTTGAACCCGATGGAGATTACCCCAGAACAGTTAGCAGAGGATATTCATATTCCTGGGTTCAAAATTGATGAGATTATTCAAGGAAAATCTGCTATTACCGCAGATATCGCTTTAAGATTATCAAAATATTTTGGACTATCAGAACGATTTTGGTTAAATATTCAAGTTACTTATGATTTAGAGTTAGCAAAAGATCAGTTAGAAGATCGGTTAGAGTCTGAAGTCTTGAAATTTAGAAAACAGCCAAAATGATCAAATCTTCACAATAAACAAATGATTAACTTGCTCAATACGCAAGAAACCGGGTTTTTAATGGAGATTAGTTGTAGACTATCAAGATTTATTCAGAAACCCGGTTTCTGAGACGAATACATTATTCAGTTATTCTTCATTCCCTGTTGTTTCTAGTTCTTTCACCTGAATTAAGATTTTAAAACCTAAAAGATTAACTAATTCAACAAAATTATAAATCTCTGCACAACTGCTTATTGTTAATAAATGATGCAAAATTTCAGATTTTTTAAGGGTTTCATCCGATAAAGAACGGTCAGCAGAAAAAGCTTTGATAATATCTTCAAGGACTGCGAGTAATAATTTTGGTTCAGGATCTTCTTCTAAAGCAACTTCCAGATAAGCTGCTGCTTCTTGAGGATCTTTGAGAGATTCTATCAAAGCCTCTTTCCAGCTATCACTAATTGGAGTTTTAACGTCTTGCGCTGACAGACAAGTACACATTGTTAAGTTATTTTTCATATTCTTCTATTTCTGATTCTTTCACCTGAATTGAGATTTTAAAGCCCAATATATCCACTAATTCGACAAAATCATAAATAGCATCATAATTGATTAAGGCTACAGCTTGATCCAGTTTTTCTCGATTAATTTGATTAGAATTATAACCATCATTTAATTGAATGTGAGCCTCTAAAATATTGCTGATGACTTTTTTTAATAATTGAGGTTGATCACTACCTTCTTCTAACGCAACTTCCAGATAAGCTGCGGCTTCTTCTGGAGCTTTAAGAGATTCAATTAAATAATTATGGTAACTATCACTAACGGGAACTTTAACGTCTTGCATTGTAGTCTCTCCAATATTCTTTTGCTTTTTTAATATCTTTTTGCTGAGTGCTTTTATCTCCACCACAGAGTAATAAAATTAGGGTTAACCCAACTTGTCCAAAATAAATCCTATAGCCAGGGCCATAATTAATTTTAAATTCAAATACACCTTCACCAACAGAACGATAATCTCCTAAATTTCCCTCCTCTACTCGATCTAATCTGAATTTAATTTTAGCTCTTGCTGTTCTATCTCGTATTAATTCTAACCACTCGGTAAACGGAACTTTACCCTCTGAAGTAACATAACGTTCAATCTCCCTCGGTTGACTTTCCATCATGATCATTATAGCGATCGCTCATTTCCCAGTTTATCAAATTTGGGGATAACAAAAAAATATCAGTTTTTCAGAAATCGAATATTGTTGAGTTGTAGTTAAAGTCTAAGCTAACTCACCCTATAGTATCAAGCTGTTTTCCAGTGCTGATAGGTGTGGCTTTTTTATTGTTATCCAGTTTAGAGGAAAAGGATAAAGTCAATATGAAACTCAGCAACAATGAAAGAATTGGTCAATGCTTAACTTTATTAAGTCAAGTTTTGTCTCCTTACCTTGAAGAAAAAATGAGATTGGTTTATGGTAATGCGTGGTTTTCTCAGGTGAAACAGTGCATCTCTAATAAAAACAATTCTAACCGCAGCGATGAAGAAATTCTTCAAGATGTTTCTGTATTATTAAGTGTTATTAATCAACGATGGGATAAAGTTTTCAAAACATACTTATCTCCCGAAAGAGGTTTAGTCAATGAATTGATTGAAGTCAGAAATAAATGGGCGCATAATAATTGCTTTTCAGCAGATGACACTTTTCGTGCGTTAGATAGTATCCATCGGTTACTGGTTAAAATTGGTGCTGAACAACAGGAAAAACAGGTTGATGTACACAAACAAAGTGTCTTAAAACTTCTGATTCAAGAAAAATCTCATTCAACTCAATCTAATATTTCTCAAGGAGATCAGAAAATTAGAGAGGAATTGAAAGAACTTTTAGATATCATTCCGTTTCAAGATCCTAAATTATTGTTCCGCGCATTAACTCATCGGAGTTATATGTTTGAAAATCCAACTAAAACAGAAGGAGATAATGAACAACTGGAATTTTTAGGAGATTCTGTCTTACAATTCTTAGCCGGAGATTTTGTATATGAAAAATATTTAGGTGAAGCAGAAGGAATATTGACCCAGAAACGAGAAAAAATTGTTAGTAATGAAGCGTTAGCAATAGTAGCCCAGGATTTCAATTTAGGAAAATGGATGAAATTAGGGAGAGGAGAAGAATTAACCGGACGAACTAACCCATCATTATTAAGTAATACCTTAGAAGCGGTTATTGGAGCGTATTATAAAGATTCTGGTATTGATGCGGTTTGGGAATGGTTAAAACCGATGTTAGAACAATTAGAAACAATCAAAATTGAGGCTAACTCTTCTAACATTTCAACGGATGCAAAAAATCGTTTTCAAGAGTGGGCGATCATTAATCATAAACAAAATCCTGAATATTGTGTTATTCACGAATCTGGTAGTGATCATGATAAAGTTTTTGGTGTGGAAGTTCGAGTCAATGATCGTGTTTATGGCTATGGAAAAGCTACAAGGAAAAAAGAAGCAGAAAAGCAAGCTGCTAACGTGGCTTTACAAAAATTAGGATTAATAGATAGCTAAATGTTAGAAACCGGGTTTCTCTTTGAGATTAGTTATTATTAATCAAGATAACTTCAGAAACCCGGTTTCTGGGGAGACAGCTAAATGTTAGAAACCGACTTTCTGTTTGAGATTAATAAATATGTTATAGCGCTGGGCTTTCTCATCTAAAATTAAGATAAAAAATAACGCGAGATCGGTTTATCCCGCGTTATGTTGGTTTGAGTTAATCACTAACAATCAAAAACTTAGACGGTTGCTGCTACTTTTTCAGTAACTCCAACTAAGCGCTCGTAAGTTGCGCGCATTTTCAAGCCAACTAACACCTGGAATAATCCACTACCATTATTGGAACCGGGATACTCTTGGTGTTCGCGGAGCAGATGGGTCATTTCCCCATAGTATTTTGTAGACAGGTTGCTTAAGTGTCCTTCGACGTAGATCATTTCATCGAGGTTATCGAATTGACCATCGACTTCAAGGATAGACACTTCATTTCCGTAGTAGTTATCAGGGCCATAATACATTTTTAAACCCGGATAAGAACAGGTGAGTTTGCGTCCGCAAGGTGTCCAATGAATTGTCGATCCTTGATCAAATAAGTAGGCGGGTTCGAGTCCTTCCACCCCTTCTTTCTGTACCAGACGCACCCGCAGGATTCTGTGTTCTTTATCTTCAGCAATCAGGTTCGTGGGCAGAATTTGAACCACCACATCAGCGTATTTCTTTTGGGGGTCAATATAAGCTTCAAAATCAGGACGACGGGCATTAATAGCGGCGAGAACATCTTCATAACGATGACCGCGTTCTGCCATGTCACGCTGAATTTTCCACGAAATTTTAACTTCGTCGCTGATATCGAGATAAACACTAAAATCTAGCAGCGAGCGCACCCGTTCGTCATATAACGGATGTAACCCTTCAATCACGATAATATGATTCGGATCGATCCGTTCGGGAGGATCGATCTCGCCAGTTTCGTGGTTATAAATGGGTTTATCAATAGAGACACCATTTTTAAGAGCGTTGATTTGCTCATACATTAAATCAAAATTATTAGCTCTAGGATCTAGAGCCGTAATTCCGGTTTCTTTACGTTGCTTTCGATCTAAACAATGATAGTCATCTAAACAGATAACCGTCACAAAATCTTTCCCAAAGATATCTGTTATCCGACGTAAAAATGTTGATTTTCCGCACCCGGAATCTCCAGCAACACCAATTAAAACCACGCGATCCGGCTTATTTCCCATCTTCCTCTAACCTAAAAGAAACTGTTGACAATTTAATCATTGAATTTTGAGTATTAAAACTATTACCAACGCCAGCATTGTCGAGTCCTCACCTCATCTGAAGGCAAAGTAAACCTCAACTTATGGTAGTGAACAGACTCCCGACTGACAGAAGGCCTTGCACTCAGGCAAGCTAAGTATTTAATACTAACTTTTGTTTCTGATTTTACCAGAAGGGGATCATCCCCACAAGGCTTAATCTGAATATAGTTACAGATTATGGGTCTTCGGTAAAGATGTTGAATCCCCAACTTTGTAATTTTCTTCCTTTTATCCGCTTTATGGAGGTCAATAACTCAGCTATGTCTAGGTTTACCCGCTTTGGGTCAAGTAATTGTCATCAGAATAACATTTTTGATTCTAACTTGAGATGATGTCATCACATCTGATCCCGATTGTCCCCCAAAATTATTGCAGGTCAGCAGGAAAAACCAGGATCAGTTTAACAGAAAGCATTCTTAGGTTGTAAAATCAGTTACACAGAGTTAAGAAGTGCTGTATCTTAACACCCAAATTCCCTTTAAAAATGATATCGCTCTTCAATCCAAATTCGCATTTCTCCTTCTGATAAATGTTCAACAAAGCAATGGGTTTGCGGATCAAAGGCATTCCAGTAGCGTTTGCCTTCCGCATCAGAGGATAACCAAATTTTGGGTTCTTTTCCCACCGTTAGCATCGCGATCATTTTATTCCAAGTGGATTGAAATTTTGTCAGAAAATGGCGGGATGAGAAAGCGGGTTTTGAGGGAAACGGGTGAAGCGAGTTAAGGGAATCCAAAATTAAATAAACGGTGAGGTTATTCATAACAATTTCTCTCCTCATTACAGAAGAATTTGAGAGTTTTTAGCGGTTAAACTTACTCTATTTCCCTTACAATAAAAAATCAACGGATAACATCGATAGGTAATATCGATAAAATCGATAGATATAGCAGTCGCCAAGGCAGTTAGGACATAGACTGAGGCGACAAACTAAGAGGGGTTAAGTCTTTTTTCCTGCCTGTTCCCTGTTCCCTGTTCCCTGTTCCCTGCTATTGTCCTATGAATCCCCAAAATTTGAAACTCTCCCAACTCCGGGCTTTAGTCGCCGTTGCTGAGACGGGAAACTTCAGCGAAGCTGCATTGAACCTGAATTTATCCCAGTCTACGGTTAGTCATGCGATCGCAACCTTGGAAGCTGAATTAGGCGTTATCTTGATCAAACGAGGACGATATGGAGCGGTTTTAACGCCTTTGGGAGAAAAGATGGTCACTCAAGCACGTCAAATTCAACAGCTTTTAGCGCAAATGGTTCAGGAAGCCAACCGCGAAAAAGGATTACAAGGTGGCAATATTCGGATTGTTTCGTTTCGCAGTGTTTCGACTCATATTTTACCGTCTGTGATTGCTCAATTTCGCAGCCATTTTCCAGACGTGACGGTGAGTTTAACAGAATTTGATGATACCCCAGAAATGGAACACGCAGTTCGCACGGGTCAAGCGGATATTGGATTTACTTATTTACCCACCAGTGCCGAATTTGAAGTTTGGGAAATCTTACAAGATGATTATATCGCCATTCTTCCTCCTCATTATAACATTAATAGTTCCCGTTTAACCTGGGAACAATTAGCCTCCTATCCCTTAATTTTGTCTTCAACCAGTTGTTGTTCTTCGTTGATTTTAAAATATTTAAAAAAAACGAATTTTCCTTTAAATATTGCCTATCATGTGCGAGAAGATTCAACAATTTTAGGCATGGTGGCTCAAGGTTTGGGAGTCTCAATTATTCCGGGTTTAGCAGCACGTCCGGTTCCTCCCCAGGTTCAAGTTTGTCAATTACCCGATCCCTTAATTCGAGTCATCGGTGTAATGGTCTTAAAAAATGCCCTCCATTCTCCGGCGGTTTATACCTTTTTAGATGCCTTAAGACAGGTTGGACGCTTCAATAAAAAAGCGGTTTAACCAGATTTTAAGATTAATAATTCAACCATTGACCAACAACAGAAGGCATGGGTAATAAAAGTAACAATAATAACCCCAAGGTTACAAACCCAATAATATCCCGAATATTATTCAATTCACTGACATCATTTAAGGCGGGTTCATCTTGTAACGGAAAAAAGAATAATAACAAAGCTAAGGCTATAAATTCACTGTGGATTAATGCTAAAATTAAGATAAAAAATCGAGTGAATTGACCCATCACGAAACTGGTTTTTTGACCAAACATAGCATGAACCAGATGACCCCCATCTAATTGTCCCACTGGTATTAAATTAATTGCTGTGACAATTAATCCTAAATATCCCGCGATCGCCAGAGGATGTAGATGAATGGCTTGTTCCGAAGTCAAGGCATCCCCTAATATTAATTTACTCAATATTGTTAATAAAAACGAAAAACTGGGATGCAAGGATTCAAAATTTAAAAATCCAGAGTTTTTCGGATCAAAGGGAACAACCGTTGACTGATTTAAGCCTAAAATTAATAACGGTAAACTGATGATAAATCCCGCCCAAGGGCCAGCAATACTGACATCAAATAACGCTTTCCGGTGGGGAAAGGGTGATCGCATTTGGATAAACGCCCCCAAGGTTCCTAACCAAAATGGAATCGGCAGAAAATAAGGTAATGTCGCTTTCATTTTATACCGAATCGAAGTTAAATAATGAGCTAACTCATGAACTCCTAAAATTGCCATTAAGGACAAACTATAAGGTAATCCAGATACTAATAAACGGGGATTTGCTTGCCAAGTATCTAGGGAAATATTCTCCATTTCCACACCCGCCACCGTTGTTGTAAATAAAGTAATTAATACCAGTGCTAAACCTAAAATTGGACGGTTTAAAGCATCAGGCTTGAGTAAATTTTCGGTATTTTCTGGATAAGGATTAGGAACTAAGGCAAAAAAGGGTTTATCTTTGAGATCTTGTTGAAAGGCAATCAAAAAGCGATCGCTAAATTTAGCTTTAATATTATCTCGAATCGTTCGATAAGCTACATCAGGATTTGACCGTAACTGACCCCGACAAATCACAGCTTGTAGCCGATATTCAATATTATGCAGAGGAAAAACAGTCCAAGGAAAACAAGTGCGAAGGGTTTCTTCTTCTTGTTGATCTAAAGGACGAGGTAAGTGGGGATTTTCCACAGGAAGACTAGGTTCGGTTGGAATGGCGGACTCTGATGATGTAGGCGGCGGAAGACGACCCCATTGGACTAAAAACCAATATAAACAGGGACAAGCAATAAAAGGAATAATCACTAATTCTGCTGGAATGGGTTTTTGATCATAAGCAAACATCCAGGTTCCCCAAATGAACGCTGGAGTCATCATCACCAACCATAGCAACCAAATGGGAGTTCGAGTAATTTGAGCAACTCCCCGTTGTAGAAGCCAATAGGTCATCAACCCTAAAATCAGTAACCAAAATAACATGATCATCTGTAGTTTTAATTCAATAAACAAGTTCGATTAAAATCAAAAATTGAACCTAAAAACAATAACGATATGTCCCAGGAGCGTTCTGTCCCCAAAACTCCCCGACTTGTACTGGAAAATATTTATGCTTTCCCACCCAACCGGGACACTTTGGGCGGAACTGCCTATTTTATTGTAGAGAACCAGATGAACATCTTGATCGATGCACCTTTATGGAATGAAACAAATCAGCAATTTTTAGAGCAACAGGGTGGTGTTCAAGGGTTATTCATTACCCATCGGGGTGCAATCGGTTCATCACGAGAGATTCAAAACAGATGGGGATGCAAGATTGTCATCCAAGAACAAGAAGCTTATTTATTACCGGAGTCAACGGTGACAACCTTTGAGAAAGAGTTAAGGCTGAGTTCCCAGAGTTCGGTTTTTTGGACACCTGGACATTCTCCCGGTTCATCTTGTCTTTATTTTAGTGGGCAAGTCGGGGTTTTGTTCACCGGACGTCATCTCTTACCCAATCTCCAAGGTCAACCCGTTCCCCTCCGCACCGCTAAAACCTTTCACTGGCCACGACAGTTAAACAGTATTCGATTCATATTGGAACGCTTTAATTGTGATACCTTGCACTATATTTGTCCCGGTGCAAATACAGGAGCATTACGAGGAGAACGCTTGATTAATCATGCTTATGAAAAATTGGCAAGTCTTGATTTAGATGCGTGTTTGTTGAGTCCAGCTATTCTCTAGGGAAAGAGAGATACAATACAAAAAAGGAACCTGACGGCGAATAAATTCCCCTCGGACTTACCCCATCAGTAATTTAGTTTATTTAAACGTGCACTATGATTCCTGCTGTTGTGATCCAAAATTTACAAAAATCCTATGGCTCTATCCAGGCTGTTAAAGATGTGTCTCTTGATGTCCAACCCGGAGAAATCTTTGGTTTACTTGGCCCCAATGGAGCCGGAAAAACCACAACCCTGCGTGCATTGTGTACGTTAATTACTCCTGATGCTGGACGTTTAGAAATATCGGGTATTTCTGTGATTGACCAACCGAGATTAGCTCGTCAACGCTTGGGTTATGTCGCTCAGGAAGTCGCCCTCGATAAAGTCTTAACCGGACGTGAATTATTGCAATTACAAGCCGCCCTGTATCATATCCCTCGTGCTACGATTGCCGAACGAATTCATCAGGTTACGAATTTATTAGGATTACAAGATTGGATTGATCAAAAAACTGGAACCTATTCCGGGGGAATTCGGAAACGCTTAGATTTAGCATCGGGGTTACTGCATCAACCGGATTTATTAGTATTAGATGAACCGACCGTTGGCTTAGATATTGAAAGCCGGGTCGCAGTGTGGAATTTCCTCCGTCAATTACGAGAAAATGGGACAACGGTTTTAATTACCAGTCACTATTTAGAAGAGGTAGATGCTTTAGCAGATCGAGTGGCAATTATTGATCAAGGGGTGGTGATTGCAACGGGTACACCGTCTGAGTTAAAAGATCAAGTTGGAGGCGATCGCATTACCCTGAGAATTCGAGAATTTTCGCCCTTGGAAGAAGCTGAAAAAGCCAAAGCTTTATTACAATCTCTCGCTTTTGTACAAGAGATTATTATTAATAATGCTCAAGGCAATTCTTTGAATTTAGTCGTTCAACCTCAAAGTGATGCGTTGTTTACGATTCAACAGGCGTTAAAAGATGCGGGTTTACCGACCTTTGGCATTGCCCAATCTCGACCCAGTTTAGATGATGTTTATTTAGCAGCAACAGGTCGAACTTTACTGGATGCTGAAATTGCAGCAGCCAGTAATCGAGATTTAAAAGCTGAGAAAAAGAAAAGTATGCGCTAGAAACTGGGTTTTTAATTCCCAACCCTGAACAGTCAACCCTCAATCGTTAACAACTATGAGCAGTTCAACAACATCTGTTAAATTATCAACTTCCCATCAAACGACTAATCAACAACCGAATTTAGTCGGAGAATTCCTACAAGAAACCCTAGCCTTAACCCGTCGGTTGTTTATTCAATTACAACGTCGTCCTTCTACCTTAATTGCTGGGATTATTCAACCTTTGATGTGGTTAATTTTGTTTGGAGCTTTATTTCAAAATGCCCCCAAAGGATTGTTTGGAGAAACGTTAAATTATGCTCAGTTTTTAGGGGCTGGGGTTATTGTTTTTACAGCCTTTGCGGGAGCTTTAAATGCAGGTTTACCTGTCATGTTTGACCGAGAATTTGGGTTTTTAAATCGGTTATTAGTCGCTCCTTTAGTGTCTCGCTTTTCTATTGTTTTAGCTTCAGCAATTTATATCGTTACCTTGAGCTTAATTCAAACTTCAGTGATTGTGGCAGCCGGAGCCTTTTTAGGGGCAGGATTACCCGGAATTGGGGGATTAAGTATCATTACTTTGATTGTGCTTTTATTAGTGCTAGGGGTAACGGGTTTAAGTTTAGGATTAGCCTTTGCTTTACCCGGTCATATTGAATTAATTGCTGTGATCTTTGTGACGAATTTACCGCTTTTATTTGCCAGTACCGCCCTCGCGCCTTTATCTTTTATGCCTACTTGGTTACAAGTTGTGGCTTCGCTGAATCCCCTCAGTTATGCCATTGAACCGATTCGTTATTTATACTTACATCAGGATTGGGCACTCAATAGTGTAGTGATGCACGCTCCCTTTGCAACCATTACTTTTGGGGGTGCATTATTGGTTTTATTCGGATTTGCAACGGTCGCTTTACTCTCAATTCAGCCGTTATTAAAGCGTCGGTTTGCTTAAAACCGGAATAAAATTTATCTAAAAATTAATCCCCCCAGCATTCCGAATTTCTCGAACGTTAGGGGGAATTTTTATTTTAAATTTTCCAAAAAATAGCTACAATATGGAAATCTAAGTTTTTATAGTTATTTTTTCAGGTAGTGAGGTTGTAATCATGCACTTTAATGGATTGAAATTGGGTCTAAGACTTTTCTCTTCTACAGTTGTGGCTGCTGGAATTGGGATTTTGGGATTCACTTCAGTTAGTTTTGCTCAGTCTACTTCAGTTACTCCTTTACAAGAATTTCAACGGTCTGATAATCCTGACCCTCTGAGTGGTTCCAATAGTCAGAAGACCATGTTAGATATTATTCATAATTCTCGATTAGGACGATTTAATGTTGATTATGAAGCCGTCGGTAATCAACAACGTCAAAATATTCAGGACGCAGCGACTCAATTTCGGCAAAAACAACGCCAACTTCTGGAAAACCCCCAACCTTCCACTCCTACCGAACCCTCAGCTAACCCTGTAAACGTTCAACCGTAGTCGGGTTTTGGAACCCCGTAGAGACGCGCCAAAAGCAAGTGCGGCATGGCTGGGCAAAGGCGCGTCTCTACTACGAATTACTGATTACTGTCAACAACTCTTTTTGATTAATAATTAAACGGATTAAACTATTAATCATCCGATCTTCTTCGATGGGCATAATTTCTTTGCCGGATAGAACTTCTTGAACCAACATAAAATGGATTAATGAACCAACGAAAATACGGGCTGTAGCTTCACAATCAATAATATTTAATTCGGGATGTTCTTGAAGATATTGGGTCAGAATAATCACCGCAGGTTGACAAAGTTTCTTTAAAAATAATTGCGCTAAATCTGGACGTTTTCCTGATTCAGCGACAATTAAACGAACAAAACACAAATATTCATTATCATTAATATTTTCCTTAACCAGGCGTTTCGCTAAATCCCGCAAGACTTCTTCAGGTTGACCTTCTAAAGGGTGTGACCAAACTAAATTAAATTTCTCAGTAGCAATGCGTTCAACTAATGCCGTAAATAATCCATCTTTATCGGAAAAATGGCTATAGAGGGTTTGTTTAGACACACCAGCCGATTTTGCTACCTTGTCCATACTTGTACAAGCATAGCCATTTTGCAAAAACTCCGGCATGGCACCATTGAGGATTTGTTCGGCTTTTTCTGTCACCATTGAAGATTAGGATTGAGGGTAATCGGGTTTGCCAAAATCATACACTGTCTTCCTGAATAAGGGAATAAGCAGACACTAAAGCAATATTTATTTGTTTATCCCATTCGCCCTTGAAGAATCCGTATTTACAGGATAATTACATAAATTGCGGTTTTGTTCCTGCAATTGGGTTGAGTTAGTGGTGAGATAATCGTGTAACCAGGTACAACTTTGTTCCATCTGATGATGTAAGTCTAAATTCGCTAAACTCCACAGAATCACTGTTCCATTATCCTTGGCAATAGCCAGAAGAGGGGCATCCCCAGAACTAAAACTAATATTATTGACAAAATCATTTTGTTCTAACACCATTAAAGGTTCAATACCATTGCAGTTTGATAAATCCCAAAGACGATCATTAATCTGCCACAATCTAACTTTTTTATCATCACTAGCCGTTGCTAAAATCTGCCCTTGGAAATAATAACTTAAACTTTGTACCGTTGCATGATGTCCTAATGGACAGGAAGAATGGGATTTTTTATCGTTCAATTCCCAAAGTGTAACCTGATCATTAACAGCAACAGCTAGTTGTTGAGAATTCCCTAAAAAACTTAACGTTGTTACGGGATTTTCCGCAGGTAATTTTGAGGTGGGTTGCCATTGTTTCCCTTGTTTTGTCCAGAGGGTAACGCCGTTAGCTGGCGGTTGGTTTGTGGGTTTGAGCGTACTCGCCGATGTGGCTAGGGTCTTGCCATCGGGACTAAAGCGGACATCCCAAACGGCATCTTGATGGGGTAAGGTGGTGATCAATTTTCCTTGTTTGTCCCATAATTTTACGGTTTTGTCTTCACTGGCGCTGGCTAAGGTTTGACCGTCAGGACTAAAGGTTACGGCTTTAACCGCTTGGGTATGACCGCTCAAGGTTTGTAACAACTGACCGTCTTTTCTCCAAACTCGCAGAATTTTATCTTCGCTGGCTGTGGCAATTTCTTGACTATTGGGACTGAAACTCACCCAGTTCACTTTACTAGGATGCTGTAAGGTCAAAAAAGGCTTTGAACTATATTGCAGAGGTTTTTGATATCCCCATAATTTTACGGTTTTATCTTCACTTCCAGTGGCTAAAATTTGATTATCGGGACTGAAACTCACACTCCATACCCGTCCAGTATGACCTTGTAAGGTTGTATTCAAGGGATCTCGACTTCGATCCCAAAGTCGGGCGGTGGTATCGGCACTGACAGATACCAAGGTTTGGCCATCGGGACTAAATTCTACACCCCAAACATCATCTCGATGACCAGTAAAAGTTTTGAGTAAGATGCCTTTTAGGTTCCAAAGTTTAACGGTGCGATCGCGGCTACCACTGACTAAAAATTGACCATCGGGACTAAAATTGACACTTAAAACATCATCATTATGACCTTTTAAGGGAACTTTAATTTCTACTCCGGTTTCTGCGTTCCAAAGTTTTAGGGTGCGATCGCCACTAGCAGAAACAATTAGTTTGCCATCGGGACTAAAATCTAAATCATAAACGGGTTGATTATGGGCTTTAATACTGTGAATTAAGGTTCCATCTATTGACCAAATTTTCAATTCTCCATCTTTACTACAACTGGCAATCTTTTGACCGTCAGGACTAAACTCAGCGTCAAAAACTCGATCCTTATGACCTTTAAATTCTCGAAGTAACGTTCCATCTAAGGCCCATACTTTAACGGTTTTATCATTACTAGAGGTGACTAATTTTTTGCCATCGTAACTAAAACTAATACTATTAATCACTTCTTGATGTTTCATCAGACGGTGGGGAATAGGCGTTCCGTTTTCTGTCCATAATAAAACTTGATTTTGATTGGGGTCATCAACACTAGCTGTGGTGGTAGCGATGATTTTGCCATCGGGACTATAGCGAACACTTTTAATCGGACTTGTATGCGGAAATTGCCCAGGTTTAGTTAATAATTTACCATCAAGGCTCCAAATTTTCAGCGTCCGATCACTGCTGGCTGTGGCAATTCGTTTACCATCGGGACTAAAATTAACGCCTAGAATTGTTCCTTGATGTCCCTCTAAACGATTTCGTTCTTGAATTCTCGAAATCATTTGCATTAACCCTTGGGCAATTTCGGTTTTTGTTGCTTCTGATGCTTTTGTTTCTAAGGTATTTTGACCAATTTGTACGGTGGTTGTTAATACCCCTAATTGATCTTGTTGATCTGCTAATAATAGGGCATCTTTGGCGGATGTCAAGGCTTGAATTCGAGCTTTCACTTGATTTTGGGCATTGAAATAAAACATCCCAGCAACACCAATAACCACTGTTCCAATAATTAATCCTAGAAATCGTTCTAAACGACGATTTTTTTCTTCAGCTTTGTGACGTTTTTCTTGTTCTTCTACCACTTTTTCCCTCTCTTTTGCTAGTTTTTCCTGTTCTTCAGCGAGTTTTTTACTCATTTCTTTTTCCCGAATTAGTTGGGCTTTTTCTTGTTGCAATTTAGCAATTTCTTCTTCTTGTTCATTTCTGTTTTGTCGTCGAATAAATCCGGCTAAATAATCATGCACCAGTTGATAAAATTCCCCTGTTGGGCTAACATCTCGATAAACTAAGCCAGATTTTTCTAAAATATAAAGAATGATATCTAAGCAGTTTAAGACCTGCTCTGGATTTAATTTTTGTTTTAACTCTTCAATTAATTCTGTTCTGGTTTTCAAGGGACGAGTATCATTTTCATCCGTTAAGGCATATAAAACGAAACGCGCCATTGCTTCATTTTCCGGGCCACAATCTTGAATGACTTCTTCTAAAAATCGTTCGACTAATTTTTGTTTGGGGCCTTGTTGTTGATAAGCTTCTAAGGTGGTAATATTTTCAGCTTGGAGTTGAGTCCCAACAACTTGCAATTCTATCGGACGGATTTCTCCCCTATCTCCTGCTAAATCTTGAACTAAGGCTTGAATTAAGGCATCTTCTAAATAAAAATGGGCGCGATCCGTTAAACTTTTGATCACGTTATAAGCTTCTGTCTCGCTAAAATTTCCTAAATAAAACAAAATGTCTTTACTTAAAATATCATTATTAATGGCTTCTAAATTAACTTGACGGCTTCCTTCTAGTAAATAATGTAAATAATCTTCCCTCAAGGAAATAATGACTTTTACAAAGGGGAGATTTAAAGCATCTTTTAAAAATTCAAAAAATAGCTTTTGATTATTGGGAGACTGGACAAAAAACAATTCTTCAAATTGATCAAAAATCAAAACAGTCAATAAATTTTGTCTGCCATTTTCTTGGAGTTTTTCAATAACTTTTGTTAAAATAATGGTATAATTTTGAGGTTCTAGTTGTGTCTCTGCGTCATTGAAATCAGTATCTAAAATTAAAGGAACAGCAGGATTTAAATCCTCTAAGTCCTGCTTCATGATTTTCTCCTCTAACTCAATAATAAAAGAATTATAGGTTTTAATAATAATTGGGATACTAATGCGAGCATCAATAATTTTTCGGAGTACGGCGGGAACTAATCCGGCTCTCAAAATCGAACTTTTTCCCACTCCTGATTGACCATAAATAACGGTTAATTTATGATAGTTACTCGCCATGCGTTTTAACAGATAGTTAATTGCTTCTTCCCGTCCTGAAGCGGTGATTTCATCGGTAAAATTGTCGGTAAATTGGCTGGGATCTAACGTTGAAGTAACCGCTTGTTTCCGAGGTTGTAATCGTCCGGCTCCGACAAAGGCGGTATAACCATAAGCACTGGATTGATTGCGATATTCCTCTTTAATTTGAAATGCTTCTTGATAATCTCCCCTTTCAAAATAAAGGTGACTTAAGGTTTGTAAAATATACAAATACAATCGGATCAAACTCACCGTTAACAAAGTCGTTTTAATGGTTTGAGCCGATGTTTTTAAGGTTTCAATCGCTTCTAATTTTAATCCTTGCTGTTCAAAAGCTCTTGCCAATACAAATAAACAAAAACTTTTGATAACTGGAATGCAAGGATTATCGGGATTTTTTCGAGACTCTAGAACCAAAATTTCTAAGGAAACAGACGCTAATTCTTGAGTATTATTCCAATCCTGATCCGCCAGGGCAACAAAAGCGAGAAATCCATAATCCTGGGCGAGTTGAATGAGGAAACGATCTCCTAATTTTTGATGTAATTTTCGTCCTTTTAAAGCTAAATTACGCAGACTTTTCCAATCCTGCAAATGGATTAAGGTTTCTCCAATCTTATTTAAAAATATAGCGACTAAATCAGGTTTTTGAGCATCTTCAAATCGTTTAACACACTGTTGAAAACAATCCCTTGCTTGCTTCCATTCTCGTTCCCCATTGCGATGACGATGTTGTTCTGCTAAATAACACCAACATAAGCCTATCTCAAACCAGATTAATCCTTGCCAGAGAAGGAAATTATCAGCAGTATCAGAAGAATTAATTAACTCCTGTAAAGACTTGCCATGCTGCGTTTCTAGGGCTAACTGCTGAGGATATTGTTGCCAAAATCTTAAGGCTTGTTGATACTGTTGCAGAGCCAGAGGAATGTGTTGTTGGGAATAAAAATAGCGACCATAAATCCATTTTAACTTCGCTTCTAATGATTGATCAATCGTAATTTCTCGCTTTTTTAAATCTTGATAAGCCGCCTGAAGTTCTGTTCCTGATTCTGAGCCTAAAATAGCAGCAGTAGGTAAAAATCCTTCTGCACCTGCGGCGAGAACTTTGGCAAAGACTAAGGATGATCTTTCCTCTAAAAACCGAATTAATTCATCGGAACTTAGCAAAAATTCATAGGTTGTTGCCCAACTGGTAAAATCCGGTGCATTGCGATTCAGTTTTTTCCATAATTTATCATTAATCCATAACACGATTGGAAAAGGGAAATTACGAAAAGCTTCTCTTCCTAAATTCGCCGAATGTAAAACTAAATCTATTGCAACAACCGATTCTAATCCATAAACCATTAATACGGAAGGATAATTCGATTCTACTTCAGTTTTAATCGAACCATATAAGGTTTGACTTGTTGGAGAAAGTTGGAATTCATCGATGAGAAGGGAAGATTCTTGTTTAAGTTGAGTAACAATTTGTTTCCGTAAACTTTCATAATTACACCGTACCAGCAATAAAGAAAAACTCCCTTGCATTTTCGCCAATGCTCGACCCAAGGTATGAATTTGCTGATGATTATGGCTAATAATATCGTTTACGGGATAAAGTGCCATCGTTAAAAATCTCCTTGAGGGATTGTCATTAAACGGTTACTTTAGCAAGGGATAGTTAAGTTTAAATTTCTAATTACCACTCCAAGCAGTTAACAAAAACCCCATAGTTCTTGTTAGCCGATAAAACTTGATTAAGTTTTAACAATTAGAAATAATTAAAAGAATCAATATGGGATTTTGAATAAAAATTTAGGCACATTCCGCCCCTGCTACCTCTTTAGCCAAAGAATGGCGGATAGATTCCAGCAAAGGAACTCTAACAGGATACGGCGCGTCTGTTGAAACTTAGTGAATCGAGGGTTGATCAGTACCATCGACTTTCACCAAGGGTTAATATCTAACATAACCCATTATCGTAGCATTCAGAAATCCGTCTGCTGACTTGGGGCCCCTTTAACAGGGATTCTAATGTTGAAGTCTGGGGCTGTATGGACTCAGAGGTTGAGGGTATAATCGTTGAAGGGGTAGAAGTTGCCCCCGGCGGATAAGCTAAACTAGGAGTAGCATTCATCACTCCAACTAATGATAATGCCATAATCCCACTGTATTTTTTTCTCAGGTTGTTCAACATAATATTCACGTCCTAATTCTGTTAGTTTCTATTATCTGTAATTAACAACGCCTTTATTCTCTATCCTGTGACAGTTCAATTCTAAGTTGGGGCGGATTTTACTGCTCCCTCTGTATTCTAGTCTGGCTGATCAACGGTTCTACCGCTTTCGATGGGAGATCAGTCGCTAAAATTTTTGCCAGGGTTATAAACACTTGAACAACTGACACAAGAGGCTAAGGCTACATCGAGCACATTCCTAGGGTTTTATCTCTTAAGCCGCCACAAACCGTTCAAGTAGAAATATAGCAAACGTTGATTAAAATGTTTAATTTCAATACCCTTAGTCTAGTATTATTCAGTGGAAAAGGGGGTGTGGGCAAACCCACAGGAAAGGGTGGTTTTTCCCTACAATAGGCCAAAGAATTTCCTGATGAACAAATCTTACTCCTTTCGACAGATCCCGCCCATTCCTTGGGGGATATTTGACAAATTCCCGTTACAGAAAAAGCTGAGAACGTTGGAAATTTATCCAATTTAAAAGTTAGAGCGTTAGATGCGGAAAAATTAATATGATGAAAAATCCTTTCAATATTTTGCTTACGCTTCTCCTTCTGGGAAGTGGAGTTATAGCTTTTAATACTCTTCCCATTCCATTGGGAATTTCTGCAAGCGTGGCTGATCCTTCCCCAGAAAAAGAATTGGGTTTAGGAGAATTTCGCTTAGGAGATTTACCCTCAAAATTAGACGTTTTAGGAACACCACTTCAAATTTTAAAACATCCTCCGGGGAACTATAATACCTATGCTCGACTGGTTTATCCTAATTTAATAGTTGATATCGGGGACGAAAAAATTGTGGTTTTAACGACCACTGATTCGAGTTTAGCCACACCGGACGGGGTGCGGGTGGGAGATTCTTTAAATCGTGTATTCGAGGTTTATGGTCAACAAGAACTTCACAGTCAGGGGGAAAATCAAGTTGTCAGCTATTCCTTTTCAGGGGGATCGTATCTCTATTTTAAATTAGAGAGCAATCGCATTATTGAAATTAGTTGTGGATTTCTCCCGGACTAATTTTGAATTGATTTTATTGCCAGTCTGGGGAATGTAAGCGTTTTAATTGTTGTAAATATCGAGTAAAATAACTCGGATCTAAACGGCTATAGTTAAACTGTTCTGCGTTAATAATACTAATTGCCCAAGCCCAAATATGAGCCGTTTGAGTTAAGGCTTGAATATTGCTTTTTTCCAGTTCAGTTAATGGGTTAATGCCTTCATACCCGACTAAAAAAGCTTCTCGAACTTTTTTACTCAGTCCCGACTGTAAGGAGACTTGTAAAAACTTAGCAATATCAAATGCTCGCCACCCATATCCACATTGATCAAAGTCAAATAGGGTAATTTGATCATCGGAAGTAAAATGAGCATTCCCACTATGGGGATCACCCCAACAAATTCCCCAAAAAGGAGGGTTTTGAGGTAAATTTTGCAATTGAGCTTTGAGTTGAAATACAATGTCTGCTAAACAGTTTAGATCTGTTGGTCTTTTTTTTAAATGGGGAGCAATGGTTAGGAAGGAACTCTCTAATAAATAATCAGAATTTAAAGGTTGGCGTTGAACCGAAGGTTGAAAATTTAAAGCCACTTGATGAATTTTACCAACGGTCGCGCCTAATTTTAAACTTTGGCTGATATTCAAATCTCCAATGGCAATTTGACCGGGCGCATTAACTAATAATACTGCATATCGTTTGCCTTCAGGTGCATTAATTTCAATGAATAATTCTCCCTCTGTTGTTCTTAAGGGATAAGCAACTGGGATTTGATGATCATGCAAAAAATCTAGCAATTCAAGCTCAAATTCAATTTCTGCTCGACATCGCCAATGTTGATGGGATATTCTTAAAAAATAACGAGAAGTTTGAGTTTTTATGAAATAAACATCACTTAACCCTCGATGCCAAAATTTACATTTTTCAACGGTATCAATAGGATAACAACTTAAAATTTCACTGATTAATGCTCTAACATCCAGGGTAGAGTAACTAATCGGAAAAATATCATTATGTTCCCTAATTTCAGATTCATCCTGTTTCAAATTAGGTTGATTTAAAAGCATCATATTGGTTTTAGGGGGGTAGGGAATAGTCCTGAATGGAGGATAGATGAGGATTTGGGTGAAACAACCCCAATAGTTGACGATTTCACTCTTCCCACCGGACAGCGTACTATCCTCATCGACTCAGGATTTATTTTTAAGTATGATTCAAAATTAGGAAAATAGAATATTTTTTATGTAGAGTTTAATTTTTTTTACGGATTTAATAAAAATCCATATTAGTTCAACTTTCTTTACTAATTTCTGGACTTTAATTGCCTCTCTTTTTGACTTTGAAGAGGATGTTTCTAAGATAATCTAAAAATCATAGTTTGTCAAGAATTTCAGTTACTTTAGATACAAAATTAATGAGTTGGGTGGTGCGTGGAACTTGACCTGACGCACCCGATGAAGATTTTAAGGATAGAGAGTATCGCCTGTTGTGGAATTAAAGATTAAAATCTGATTCAAATCTAGTTTGATGGTTAAGCGATCGCCGGGATGAAGGTGATGGTGAATAGGGACTTGAAATTGAATAGAATATTGTTCATGGGGTTGCGAAGAATTAGGAATATAAGCGCGAACTAATATTTCTCGACCCAAGGGTTCGACAACACTAACTTCCACATCCAGGGGGACTTTTTCAAAAGCCCAAACATCTTGTTGTAAATCATCAATAACATTCTCGGAAGTGATAAATTGAATATGTTCAGGACGAATACCTAAATCAAATTTTTGACCCTCCTGGGGTTGTAATTTTTCTCGAATTGCGCTTGGACAAGTTAAGGATTGATTGGCAATCCAAAATAAACTATTTCCATAGGTAATGGGTAAAATATTCATTGGAGGATTGCCTAAAAAAGTGGCAACCATCCGATTTTTAGGTCGAGAATAAACCCTTTGTGGATCACCGATTTGTTGAATTTTTCCTTGATGGAGAATTACCAGTTTATCGGCTAAAGTCATCGCCTCTACTTGATCATGGGTAACATAAATGGTTGTAATTCCTAAACGCTGATGCAGTTGTTTAAGTTCGGCACGGGTATCATCTCGCAGTTGAGCATCTAAATTTGATAAAGGTTCATCTAATAGGAAAACTTTCGGTTCACGGGCGATCGCTCGTCCTAATGCTACCCGTTGTTGTTGTCCTCCTGAAAGTTGTTTGGGTTTGCGATTTAATAAATGTTCAATGGAAAGAGATTGAGCTACTTTTTGAATAATTTCTTGCGTTTTTGTTGGGTCAACTCCCCGCATTTTTAAGCCGAACGCTAAATTTTCAGCAACACTGAGATGGGGATAAAGAGCATAATTTTGAAATACCATTGCCACATCTCGTTTACGCGCGGGAATCTCATTCACTAAGGTATTATCAATATAAACATTGCCAGAAGTAGCTGTTTCTAACCCAGCAATGGTTCTTAAAATTGTTGATTTTCCACAACCCGATGGCCCTACTAACACCCAGAATTCTCCATCGGGAACTTCAAAATTAATCTCTTCAATTGCAAGGGTGGTATGATAACGTCGGGTAATATTTTCTAAACGAACATTTGCCATTAGTAATCCATTAAAATAGAATAATTTTTTTTCAGCGTTAATCAGCCAGTTTAACTAATTGTTCAAGCTCAGAAACAACCCGATCTAATTCTTCAACTAAAGGTGTTGATTCCACTTGACGAAAGGCATCTACCAAGGATCGATAGTACCATAAAGTTCCTTCTTTTTTGCCTGTAAATCTTTGCCATAAATTCTCCCCGATTTGACGATAATCTTTTAAAATCGATTGAGCATTATAGAGTTTATCAGCCGCAGAAACCAACCGCACCGAAGCAGAAGCGTGGGGAATATGGGCAATATACTCTTCTTTTCGTTGTCGCCAAGGAGGTTTAGGGGTAATATCAGTATCGGTACATCCTTCAACAATTTGGGCGACGGTTTCCCCAAAACGGTGTTGAATTTCGTCTCGAATTTTAGCACCTCCTTGGTCTTCAATTGCATCATGTAAAAGGGCTGCCATCGCTTCTGATTCGTTAGCCCCATATTCTAAAGCAATACTGGCAACTCCCAACAGATGAGCAATATAAGGCACTCCTGAACCTTTACGAATTTGGGTGGCGTGGAGTTGCGCTGCATAAACTAAGGCTTCGGTAAATTTGTCGGAAAGCATAATTAAGAATTCTGTGGTTAATCTTAAAAATAACTTAAATTGATCCATTTGGTGCTTTAATGTTAAAGGCTTAAAATTGTAAAGTGTTTAATTGGGTTGGTTGTGATCAAAAATGGATCGATTTCGTGTAGAAGTAATTGCTAAAACTCCCTTTCCTCAGCAGGTGATTTACGCTGCAATGCACCAAGATTATAGCGATCAGTTTGTTGTTGAGGAACGAGAATCTTGGCCGTCTGAAGACAAAGCTGGGGAAATCATTGTTAAGCGTTTATTAGCGGGTGAACGGGGACATTATGGGCCGTTAGAACACTGTCAAATTGTGTTTAATTGTGGTTATTTTCCCCATAGTGTGATGCAGCAAGCGAGAACTCACAGGATAGGGATTAGTTTTGATTGTCAATCGTACCGCTATACTTCTGGAAAAGTATTAGCTGTTGCTGAAGGAAAAGTAGATATTGAAGAAGCTTTTTATTTACGTCCAGTGGGTTATTATAGCGATCGCCAAGGGAAAAAATATTACTATTCTCCTGAACAGCGCCAACAGGATTTAAACTGGTGTTTTGAAGCAGCAAAACGCTATAAAATTGATATTGAAAACGGAATGTCCGAAGAACACGCACGGGGAAAAGTTCCCTTTGATTATCGTCAACATTTTGTTGTCAGTTTTACCTTAAGGGCGTTATTACATTTTCTGGATTTACGGTTTAAAAAAGATGCTCAGTTAGAAATCCAAAAACTCTGTGATTTAATGTGGCCTCATGTGGAAGACTGGGTTCCTGATATTGCTAAATGGTATGAACACACTCGCCTTGGAAAAGCTCGACTTGCACCGTAATTCAGTTATCAGTTATCAGTTATCAGTTATCAGTTATCAGTTGTCAGCTTATTTCCTATTCCCTATTCCCTATTTATGAAATTAAACATTTTGAAACTGAAAGAAGAAGCAATTTTACCTCAATATGCTCATATTGGGGATGCGGGATTAGATTTATTTTCCCTAGCTGATACAACAATTGAACCTGGAGAAAGTCAATTAATTCCGACTGGAATTGCCATTGAATTACCCCTAGGAACAGAAGCCCAAATTCGGCCCAGAAGTGGGTTGGCTTTGAAACATCAAATCACCGTTTTGAATACCCCTGGAACCATTGATGCGGGATATCGGGGAGAAATTGGAGTGATTTTGATCAATCATGGTAAAACATCCTTTAATATTACTAAAGGAATGAAAATCGCTCAAATGGTAATTGCACCTGTTTTGCAGGTTGAGATTGAAGAAGTTCAACAGTTAAGTGATACCACAAGACGCGATAATGGATTTGGGTCTACGGGATTAACATCCGCAAAACTCAACTAATTTTTACTGTTTTATGGGTATGGAAAATTCACCTGAAACCTATCAACCGCCCCTACGACCCACTTGGGATGAGTATTTTATGATGATGGCTAAACTGGTCGCCACACGCTCGACCTGTTTAGTGTTTCCGGTGGGTGCAGTCATTGTTAAAGATCGACAAATCGTTGCTACGGGTTACAATGGTTCGCCCTCCGGTTCCATTCACTGCACGACTCAGGGCTATTGCTATCCGGGGTTAAGTACCTGTGATGCCAGTCCAGTTTTACCCTCTCGTGCGGTTCATGCTGAAGCCAATGCGATCGCTCAAGCCGCGAAACATGGAATTTCTTGTGGGGGAGCCAGTATTTATGTTACCTTAGAACCTTGTATTTCCTGTTTAAAATTAATTATTTCTACAGGAATTAAAGAAATCTTTTATGAGACTATTTTTAATAGCGGGGAAAAGGCAATGGTACGAGATTTATATATTAATGATGGCTTAGTGACATTAAAACAGATTTATCTTTCTGAAGAAATTACTCAAAAAGGAGCCTCATTTTTATTAAATCCGACTTCAGTTTCGACAATGGTTAAAGGGGGACAATAGATCATAAAGTTAGATTGATTTTTGGGATTTCAGGAATTAAATTCAGTGATTTTAATAAGGGTCAGATTTCAACATCGGAGGAGCTAAATATTGTGAGACTGGTAATTCTAGGGGGGCCGGGAGCCGGAAAGGGAACTCAAGCCAAACTGCTATGCAGCTATTTGGGTATTCCTTGCTTAGATATCGGTCAGATTTTGAGACAAAAGATCAGGGCTCAGACAGAACTAGGCCGACAAGCTAAACCCTTTGTTGAACAAGGGGAATTAGTTCCCGACGAAATCATGATTCAATTTGTCCGTCAACAATTGTTAGATCCTGATGTAGCAAAGGGTTGGCTTTTAGATGGTTATCCCCGCACAGCATTTCAGGCAGAAGAATTAGATTTTTTATTAGAAGATTTAGACCAACGGTTAAATTGGGTCATTTATTTGAATGTTCCAGAAAAAGTGTTAAAAAACCGTTCTTTAGAGCGATCGCGTGCGGATGATCAACTGGGAATTATTGAGCGCCGAATTGAATTATTTTATCAACGGACTATTCCGATTTTAGAATATTATGAACCTAGAGGTCATCTTTTAGATGTGAATGGGGAGCAACCTCCCGAACAAATTTATCAAGAGATTTGTCAACGTCTTAAGTAAGAATAGATTGATAAAGCCCTGAAAAGCTTACTACAATTACTGTTAATAATTATGTGGAAACGTCCTGATCATAGAGAACCCAATCAACTCCGTCCTGTGAGTTTTGAACGAAATTTTACTCGCTTTTCCCCGGGTTCTGTTTTAGCGAAAAGTGGAGATACAAAAGTTTTATGTAGTGTTAGTATTGAACCGGGAGTCCCTAAATTTTTACAGAATACAGGACAAGGGTGGTTAACAGCAGAATATCGAATGTTACCCGGAGCAACTCCACAACGTCAACCGAGAGAATTTTTAAAATTATCAGGACGAACCCAAGAAATTCAACGATTAATTGGACGGAGTTTAAGAGCCGCGCTCGATTTAAAAGCATTAGGGGAATATACCATTACCGTTGATGCGGATGTGATTCAAGCCGATGCTGGAACCCGAACTACAGCTATTACGGGGGGTTTTGTAGCGTTAGTAGATGCCTTAAATTCATTGATTCAAAAAGGGCAACTTCAACAATTACCGATTTGTCATCAAATTGCAGCGATTTCTGTGGGGTTATTGGAAGGGGAACCTTATTTGGATTTGAATTATATTGAGGATGTGGCTGCTGACATCGATTTTAATTTAGTGATGACGGAAGAATTAGAAATTATTGAATTGCAAGGAACGGCTGAATTAGGAAGTTTTAGTCGAGAACAATTAGATAAAATTTTGAATTTTGCAGAATTAGGAATACAAGAATTATTAAAAGCTCAACGTCAAATATTAGGAGAGTTTATCCTCCTAAAAAGTGGGGAATCATAAATAATAAACAGTAGATTTTTTTCTATTACCCATTCATAATTCGTAATTCGTAATTCGTAATTCGTAATTCATTATTCGTAATTCCCCTAAAAATCATCTAACAAAGAACCTAAACGTTGAAGTAACGGATCGGCTTCTTCCATAGATTCTTTAGAAACCGGTTCGGGCTCTGGTGGGAATGGATTTGATTCTGTAACAATTACAGGTATAGATTGAGGTTGAGATTGAACCGCTTCTAAGCCTGTCGCAATGTCAGTTAATTTTTGATTAATAGAGATTTGTAATTGAGTCATTTGTTGGGTTAACTGATGAAGTTGAACATCCAAACGGTCTGTTGGAGTTCCCTCTTCCGTTAATACCTTCTTTTCTAAATCTGTTAATTTATTTTGAATTTCAAATAACCGCTCTTCAACGCGCTGCAAATTGGGTAAAACTTGAGGAGGATTCGGGGTAGAATTTGTCGAAGGAGGAGTTGGAGATTCGGAACGAGAAATTAATAAAAATTGCCAAAGAGCTTGTTTACAAAGATTACTAAACGTTTGATATTTTGCCTGCGATAATTCAGTCTCAATCGCATCTAATAATGTCTGATCTGCTGCATCTTCGGTGAATGTGACTGACTGAGTTTGTTTACGATTTGCCCACAGCATAATAGAAATCCAGACCTATTGTTATCCCATGATTTATTTTGGAGCCTGGAAAATTTGAGATCAAAAAATAATTAACCAGATCCACCTTTGTTAGTGTATCAGAATTTTGAGAAGGTTTGGAAAAAATTAAACCCATCCTTTTCCCATATTTTGAGCGATGTGAATGGAATCAAGGACGGGTTTAACCAGGGGAATTAACGTCGGGTTAACTGAGCTTCACCATAAACATACTGCCCTAAAGCATTAGATTTACGGGAAGGTTGCACCAAATGTGCTCTCAGACCTGCGTTTTTCAGTAGGGGTTGCAGGTCTTCCCAGAAAAATTCCCCACCCCCTCCGGTGACAACAACATCCGTCACCCGTTCAGGCAGCCATCGGACAACGCGATCAGATAAATCACGGGCGAAATTCTTCCGTAATTCGGGGACAATATCATCTAAGTTAAACGGTTTAACGGCTCCACGAGGACGATATAACCGTTCTCCGGCGGGTTTGTGAACGGCTTCGAGTAAATAGAGAGACTGACTATCGGCCCCTTCAATTTTACTCGCCACTTCTTCATAGAATTTACCCATCGCAAAGGTATCACTTTGGGAAACCCCTCTAGCAAACCGGAACCGATCAACGGTTAAGAAATCAGTGGTTTGATGACCGACATCCACAATGGCGACGGAGAGATCCGCGAAATTGGGAACTGAGTTGCCACCTTGGGCTTCCAGCCAAATCAAGCTGCCATAGCCTTCGGGCATAACGCGAACATTCGTAACCGTAATTTTGATCTGCTCACCCCGATAGAACATTTCGTGGGTACCAATGAGTAACCGAGTGATATGTTCTTTTTCTTGCTCAAATTGGGCTTGAGAATAGAAGGGTAGACCTAGAACGACATCGATCTCCCCCTGTAGCTTGAAGTAGCCGACACAAGCAAACAGTTTAATTAAAGCATCATCAACTTTGGAAGGAGAATCGGAACCATCTTTAAATAATGCTGCTCCAAAGTCAGCCGCGAGTTGACCGACGGCATAACCCATGCCCTGATATTCTACCCAAATATCGAGCAGGGGATCAGTATTTTTGGACTCAAAGCCACCACCTCTGGCGGTATCCACCGTTAGGGCTTTGATATTAGAGGGAATGAAAACAACTTCATTCGGGTTACGACTGGTACAGGCTTTCGTTGATGTCCGCCCTAAATCAAGACTTAAAATCGTTTTTTTACCGCTTGTCGGCGTTGTTTGCCGATTCAGCATTGAAGCAGCGGCGGCTGCGGCTGCTGGTTGTCCGGGCTGTTTATTACCACCTTGCATCGGAATACGTTACCTCACGGAGATTCAAGATTTATAATGCCTTATCTGTTGCCAATTTTATCCCTGACCTGTTGACAATATAAATATAAAGTGGAAATTCCACTTATAAAATCAGGCACAATTTAGAACTTCTCAGGAGCAGGAGCCATTTCTGGAGAAACCCTCTCAGCCCCCTTATCAGGGGAAAGCCGTCCTCCGCACGACAACCCGTTAGCACTACTGAATCAGACAATACTCAGCAGCCTAACCCTACCGTTTGAGTCTTCTTGAAAGCTGCATCATTGCATGGACGGTTTATTTCTAGTCTTGAATTCACCTATCCTTTCACAGAAGGTCAGGGGTTTGGGTCAATCGTGCGGGTTTAGCCTGAGTTATTGTATCTCGAAAGGGGTAACGGATGGCTAACTCTTGACGTCCCCTATCGAGCCCCTAGCACAAATTGAAGTGAGTGAGTTGCTTGATGCCCAAATCTTAAGTTAAATTTAGTTAAGATTATGAATAACAAAATGCGATCGCAGTCCACCCGCACTGCATCTGTACATTCAATACCCCATAACCTAGAGCAACGCACTTTATGAAGACGTCGTGGAAAACAATACTCCTTTGGACTTTACCCGCTTTGGTCATCGGGTTTTTTGTCTGGCAAGGAGCTTTTGCCACTGCACCCGCAGAATTTGGTAAAAACACCGCCAGCACCCGCATGAGCTATGGTCGTTTCTTAGATTATTTAGAGGCTGGTCGTGTTACCAGTGTAGAACTCTATGATGGCGGTCGTACAGCCATTGTCGATGCTGTTGATCCCCAACTGGATAACCGCATTCAACGGTTGCGGGTGGACTTACCCAATAATGCTCCAGAATTGATCGCCCGGTTAAGGGCATCTCAAATTAGTTTTGATAGCCATCCCCCTCGCAATGATGGTGCTTTATGGGGATTGTTAGGAAATCTGATCTTCCCTATTTTATTAATTGCTGGTTTATTCTTCCTCTTCCGTCGGTCTAATAATGTTCCGGGTGGCCCTGGTCAAGCCATGAATTTTGGCAAGTCCAAAGCTAAATTCCAAATGGAAGCCAAAACCGGAGTCTTATTTGATGATGTGGCTGGGGTGGAAGAAGCCAAAGAAGAATTACAAGAAGTTGTCACTTTCCTGAAAAAACCCGAACGGTTTACCGCCGTTGGGGCGAGAATTCCCAAAGGGGTGTTATTAGTTGGCCCCCCAGGAACTGGGAAAACCTTATTAGCTAAAGCCATCGCCGGGGAAGCGGGTGTTCCCTTCTTCAGTATCTCCGGTTCGGAATTTGTGGAAATGTTTGTCGGGGTGGGTGCGTCCCGGGTTCGTGATTTGTTCAAGAAAGCCAAAGAAACAGCCCCTTGTATTGTCTTTATTGATGAAATTGATGCCGTTGGTCGTCAACGGGGGGCTGGAATTGGTGGGGGAAATGATGAACGCGAACAAACCCTGAACCAATTGTTAACCGAAATGGATGGGTTTGAAGGCAATACGGGAATTATTATTATTGCCGCGACCAACCGTCCTGATGTTCTGGACTCTGCGTTACTGCGTCCGGGTCGTTTTGACCGTCAAATTACTGTTGACGCCCCGGATATTAAAGGTCGTTTAGCGGTGTTGGAAGTTCACGCCCGCAATAAGAAAATTTCTGAGGCAGTGTCCTTAGAAGCCATTGCCCGTCGGACTCCAGGGTTTACCGGGGCTGACTTAGCCAACTTGCTCAACGAAGCGGCGATTTTAACGGCCCGTCGTCGCAAAGAAGGCATCACCATGTTAGAAATTGATGATGCGGTGGATCGGGTGATTGCCGGGATGGAAGGAACCCCCTTAATTGATGGCAAGAGTAAACGATTAATTGCTTATCATGAAATTGGTCATGCTATTGTCGGAACTCTGCTCAAAGACCATGATCCGGTACAGAAAGTAACCTTAATTCCCAGGGGTCAAGCTCAGGGGTTAACCTGGTTTACCCCCGATGAAGATCAAGGGTTAATTTCTCGTTCTCAAATCCTAGCGCGGATTAGCGGAGCTTTGGGAGGACGGGCAGCCGAAGATATTATTTTCGGAGATTCGGAAGTGACGACGGGTGCAGGAGGCGACTTACAACAGGTTGCAGGTATGGCCCGCCAGATGGTGACTCGTTACGGAATGTCCGATTTAGGGCCGTTATCGCTAGAATCTCAGCAGGAAGTGTTCTTAGGTCGAGATTTTGCCACTCGCACGGAATATTCTAATGAAATTGCCTCTCGCATTGATGCTCAAATTCGGACTATTGCCGAACATTGTTATCAGCAAGCTTGTCAAATTATTCGGGATAATCGGGAAGTGATTGATCGGTTAGTGGATCTTTTAATTGAGAAAGAAACCATTGATGGCGATGAATTCCGGCAAATTGTGGCTGAGTACACAGAAGTTCCTGAAAAAGAACGGTTTGCGGTTGTTCTTTAATCTCAATTTCTGTCAAAATTAACCTAAAATTAACGAGGGTCAAGCATTGCTTACCCTTGTTTTTTATCCAACCGTAGTAAGCCCTTCAGGGCTTAATTTCTGAGGCGTTCACGCCTCACTACGATTTGTAGGAGATATTAAGGATGATTACTCAAGCAGAATATCGGCAACGACGAGAACAATTAATGGCAAATATGAAGCAGGGAACGGCTATTTTTAGAAGTTCGCCAATGGCTGTGATGCACAATGATGTTGAATATAATTTTCGCCAAGATAGTGATTTTTTCTATTTAACCGGGTTTAATGAACCCAATGCGGTTGCAGTTTTAGCTCCCCATCATGAAGAACATCGATATATTTTATTTGTGCAACCGAAAGACCCGGAAAAAGAAACCTGGTCAGGTTATATTACTGGAGTTGAAAAAGCCAAAGAACTGTATGGAGCGGATGAAGTTTATCCGATTAATGAATTAGATGAAAAATTACCTCAATATTTACAAAAAGCTGAACGGATTTATTATCGTTTAGGACGGGATGAAAAATTCAATGAAACCATTTTAAAACATTGGCAACGCTTATTAAGAGTTTATCCTAAACATGGCACGGGGCCGATTGCAATTGAAGATGTTTGTACGATTTTACATCCCATGCGCTTAATTAAAAGTGAGGCGGAATTAGCATTAATGCGGAAAGCGACAGAAATATCGGTGAAAGCCCATAACCATGCTTTAGAATTTGCTCAACCCGGACGATATGAGTATGAAATTCAAGCGGAAATAAGCTGTTAAGCATCTAAATAGGGTATAATGAAAAACCAAGTTTAGAAAAATCAATCAAAAGATGCCTGCTAAAAATCATTTAAATGAAAAGCAAGTAGAGAAACTACAGAAAAGATTGAAAGAGGAAGAAAATGGACAAATCCGAGAAAGAATCTTGATTTTATTATTGCTAAATGATGGTAAAAAGCAAAGTGAAATTGCCAAGTTTTTGGGCTGCTCATTAAACAAAGTATGTTATTGGTGTGTACATGGAGACCCTGACAAATTAGAAAGCCTAAAAGATGAAAGAATGAAAGGAAATTATAGAAAAGCCACAGACAAATATATAGAGATATTATTAGAAACAGTAGAAAAAGAACCGGAAGAATTAGGATATGAATTTGGGAGATGGACAGGAGAAAGATTGGCAACTTATTTAGAACAAATCACAGGAATCAAATTAAGTAGTTCACAAGTGAGAAAGATATTAAAGGAAAAAAAGTATGTTTATTTGTGGGCAAAGTATAGCTTAGAAGAGAAAAGAGATCCAGAAAAAAGAAAATTATTTAAAGATAAAATAGAAGAATATTTGAAAATAGCAAAAGAAAGTCCAGAACAATTACAGGTATGGTTTTGGGATGAAAGTGGATTTAATTTAAGAGTGATAAAAAGAAAGAATTGGTGTAAAAAAGGGAAGAGGAAACAGATTAGAGGAGACAGGAGGAAAGGAAGAGTTAATGTGATGGGAGGATTGAGGTACTCGGATAAAAAAAGATTTGTAGAATTTCTGGATAAAGGAAATGCAGATAATTTTTATCAAGTGTTAAAAAGTTTTTATCAAGAGCTAATTTATGAATGGGTATTAGCGGGAAATCAAGCAGAAGAATTTGTAGAAAAAGGAGCTAAGATCCTGATTATTCTTGACAATGCAAGTTTTCACAAAAAAGAAGAGTACCTAGAAAAAATTAAAGCAGAAATGCCGAATGTCTATTTAGAATTTCTTCCAGCATATAGTCCAGATTATAATTTAATTGAATTAGTCTGGCATTCAGCTAAAGAATATATAGCTCATCGACTCTTTAAATCAGTTGATGAGCTAGAGTGTTTATTACATCAGCTTTTAAATGAAGGACAGTTATCTATTAAATGGGGACGTAAACTTAAAAACAAAGGTAATGCTATAATCACAGTTTAAATACACAACAGCTTAGAACATATTTTTGGCTTAAATGGCGGAACCATTGCCTATCCTTCGATTGTTGCGTCTGGAAAAAATGCCTGTATTTTGCATTATGTTGAAAACAATTGTCAAATGCAAGACAATGATTTACTGTTAATTGATGCCGGATGTTGTTATCAATATTATAATGGAGATATTACTCGAACTTTTCCAGTAGGGGGTAAATTTACCCCGGAACAAAAAATTATTTATGAACTGGTTTTAAAGGCTCAATTAGCTGCTATTGAACAAGTAAAACCCGGAAATCCTTATAAAAATATTCATGATACAGCCGTGAGGGTTTTAGTGGAAGGGTTAATGGATTTAGGATTATTAGTAGGGGATATAGAGGAAATCATTAAAGAAGAAAAATATAAACCGTTTTATATGCACCGCACCGGACATTGGTTAGGGTTAGATGTGCATGATGTGGGGGTGTATCAATGGGGTGAAAATCCACAACCTTTACAACCCGGACAGGTGTTAACCATTGAACCCGGAATTTATATTTCTCCTAATATTAAACTTGTTGAAGGACAACCAGAAGTTCCCGAATGTTGGCGAGGAATAGGGGTGAGAATTGAAGATGATGTATTAGTCACTTCTGAAGGGTATGAGGTGTTAACCGCAGGGGTTTCTAAGTCTGTAGAAGCAATGGAACGTTAAACAGTAGAGACGTTTGATTTAACGTCTCTCTTTTGATTAATATCCGGGTGGGAAAACCCCGCCCCTACGATGGATTTTCTCAACTATTTCAACACAATACAGTAATAGCAGTTGCGTAAATCGGGTCATTGACATAAGCTGATGCTTAAACCCAGGACGGTGAAATATTTTTCTTTCTGTTACGCTGTTCCCTGCTATATAATAGAAATATCTATACTGAGTTAAATTAACCTTAATTTAGCCTTAACAATTCTTAATTCATTATGACTCATATTTTGATATTGTACTCGTCTTTAGGGGCTGGACATAATAGTGCTGCTAAAGCCTTAAATCAAGCGTTTTCCCATTTTACTGATGTCACTGTTACCGTAGAAGATGCGTTAGATTATGCGAGTTCTATTTATCGTAATACCGTTACCAGTATTTATAAACAATTAAGCGAAAAAGCCCCTCAAATTTATCGCGCTTATTATGAAGGAACGGATTTAGAAGATTTAGAACGGTCGTTAGAATTAAATATTGTTACGGCTAAATTAGAACGAGTTTTTTTTAGAAAGCTGCGACATTTTATTGAAAAAGTGAATCCTGATGCGATTGTTTGCGTTCAACAAATTCCTAGCCGCTTGTTACAATTATTAGAAGAGGAAGAACGGATTTCAAAACCTCATTATGTCGTTATTACTGATGTAATTGCTCACAGTAGTTGGATTAATAAAGAAGTCGATGGTTATTATTTACCCAACGATTTAACGGCTGATTTCATGATTAAACGGGGAGTAGACCCTGAAATTCTTCATGTTACTGGAATACCGATTAAACTGGAGATATTAGAACCTAAATCTCAAGTGGAAATGCGGGAACGTCATGATCTGCCAACTAACAAACCTGTTGTTACAATATTTGGAGGAGGGTTACATTATAAACGGGTGCGTTTGATGGTTTCTCAACTCATGGATAACCTGAAAACGGGTACATTAATTGTAGCAGCCGGACGCAATGAACAACTGTTAGATTCCTTAGCCGAATTAGACTCTACCCCAGATATAGAATTACGAAAATTAGGATTAATTGATTATGTTGATGATTTAGCGGTGGCGAGTGATTTAGTGATTACCAAAGCAGGGGGATTAATTGTTAGTGAAGTGTTAGCACGAGGAACACCGATGATTATTGTTGATCCCTTTCCCGGTCAAGAAGAATGGAATGCGGATTTAATCGTCGCCGCAGGGGCGGGAGTTCAGTTAAGATTACCTGAAATGGTAGCGCCTTGTGTAAAGTTTTTGTTAAACCATTCTGAACGTTTATCCCAAATGCAAACGGCTGCGTTAGAATTAGGAGAACCCCGTGCGGCTCTCAATATTGCTGAACATATCTTATCACAAACTAAGCATTAATTAATTTTATTTCAATATTACCAAAAGGAGTATTTATTTTGACTGGTCAAAGTAACTTTTTATGGGGCGTTGCTACGTCTGGTTATCAAAGTGAAGGGGGGTATAATGGTGTTGGACAACCCCAAAATAATTGGTCAGAGAGTGAACAAAAAGGCAGAGTCATGCGAACTGGGAACGCTTCTGAGTTTTGGACTCGTTACCCAGAAGACTTTAATCAATGTCAAAAATTAGGCTTAAATTCTTTCCGCTTAGGATTAGAATGGAGTCGCATTCAACCCACAACAACCCCGGAAATTTCTCCCGCCCCCAATTATGATTTTCAGGTGTTAGATGACTATGCAGAACGCATCGCGACTTGTCGTCAATATGGCTTAGAACCTATTGTCACCTTACATCACTTTACCCATCCCGCTTGGTTAGGAATTGATGCTTGGTTATCCTCAGAAACCATTGATTGTTTTATTGACTATGTGACCGTTACTGTTACCTATATTAACCAACGTTTAACGGATTACTATCAACAACCTCCGATTCATTGGTATATTACCATTAATGAACCCAATATTTTAGTTCTAAATACCTATCTAAGCGGTCAATTTCCCTCTGGGAATTTTACGGGAATTCTAGCGGTTTGGAAAGCCTATAATCATTTATTGGCGGCTCATATTCGCGCCTATAATGCAGTTCATGATATTTATGAAAAATATGGATGGACAAAACCGCTTGTGACCTTAAACACCTATTGTAGTGATTTATATTGGTCAGAAAAAGTGATTTGGGATTTGTTAGATACCCAGACCAGGAAAGTCAAGCCTAAGGAACTCAGAAATTATGTTTATGCTCAAGCCAAACATTTAGAAACCGCTTTGCGTCGAGCTTCTTTACCCTTTCGTAAAGATATTCCCTATCAATTGGGACGGTTAGCCCGTTGGATGGGAAATCGCATTGGTCATCGAACCTTTGATATTAAACATTTAGACTATTATTGGCAAGAATTAATGGTTTCTCCTCGCCAAAAAGTCTATGATTATCTCGCTATAGATTATTATGATCCCTTTATTGCTCATACGTTCCGTTTACCGTCTTTTTCTGATTTTGAATTTAAAACTAAAGGAATTAGAAATTGGTTAATGACCGGAATTACGAGTAAATGGTGGGACTGGCGAGCGCTCCCTGAAGGATTATCGTTTTTCTGTAAATATTATGCTCAGGAATATAACCTCCCGATTTTAATTGCTGAAAATGGCATGGCGTTACGTCGAAAACCGGATAATAGTATTGCAACTCGTCGTTCTGACCAACTGCACCGCAGTCAATTTTTAGAAGCCCATCTGCGCCAAATTCAACAGTTATTAAAGGAAAATATTCCGATTTTGGGATATATGCACTGGTCGTTAACAGATAATTATGAATGGGGGTCTTATACGCCCAGGTTTGGGTTATTTAGTATTGATTTTAATCGCGGAACAGAACGGGAAATTGAGGATCATTTAGGCGATCGCCCTGCGGAAACCTATGCTAAATTAATTCAAGAAATTCAAAATAGTGTCTGATTCTGGTTTCAATTCTCAATCCCCATTGCTGAGGATTGTTATTTTTCCTTGAATTTTATATGGGCATCCCAAAATAGTTTCAATTCTCAATCCCCATTGCTGAGGATTGTTATGAACGCGAATTTTAGATGTTCCATTTGAAGACTTAGTTTCAATTCTCAATCCCCATTGCTGAGGATTGTTATCCGACCCCACAATTGTTTAGGGTTACTACTTTTAGCTTTGGGTTTCAATTCTCAATCCCCATTGCTGAGGATTGTTATGAGTTTTTTAACTCATCGGTATCTAAAGCTTTTTGGTTTCAATTCTCAATCCCCATTGCTGAGGATTGTTATACTGGGGCGAACTTGGCGATGGTCAGATTTAGATGTTTCAATTCTCAATCCCCATTGCTGAGGATTGTTATGAAAAGGCATCTAAGCTTCAGTGCAAGGTTGAGGAAGTTTCAATTCTCAATCCCCATTGCTGAGGATTGTTATGAAACTTCCAACGAAGCAATCAGATAAAATCATCGTTTCAATTCTCAATCCCCATTGCTGAGGATTGTTATTACACCTAATATTTATTAATTAATATCATGAAAAAGTTTCAATTCTCAATCCCCATTGCTGAGGATTGTTATTTTCAGCTTGCTCTTGGCTTAAATCACCATCTAAGTTTCAATTCTCAATCCCCATTGCTGAGGATTGTTATCCTTGAAACCCAACAAGTGGAAACCCCGAAACAATTGTTTCAATTCTCAATCCCCATTGCTGAGGATTGTTATAAGTAGTTTTTATCTAAAAACCAGGCAAATTTCCCTAGGTTTCAATTCTCAATCCCCATTGCTGAGGATTGTTATTACAAGTTCCTGGGAAGCATTACCAGGGAAAATACTAGAGTTTCAATTCTCAATCCCCATTGCTGAGGATTGTTATGGAATAAAGGATAGTTCTGGAATGTTGGGGGAATTTGTTTCAATTCTCAATCCCCATTGCTGAGGATTGTTATGTATCTATACTTTTTAATTTCTTCCCTAATGGGTTTATGTTTCAATTCTCAATCCCCATTGCTGAGGATTGTTATACAGGACCACCAACGCGATGGCATATCACCTTTAATGTTTCAATTCTCAATCCCCATTGCTGAGGATTGTTATAGCTTTATGCTACCCGAAGCTTGCCGGAGTATTCGTTTCGTTTCAATTCTCAATCCCCATTGCTGAGGATTGTTATTCTTGACGATTATCGCGCCCCTAACCGTCTTAGGCGGCATGGTTTCAATTCTCAATCCCCATTGCTGAGGATTGTTATTGTATTGATGAAGCTTCACAATTTCTGCACAAACGTTTCAATTCTCAATCCCCATTGCTGAGGATTGTTATTTCCTATTTTTTTATTCCTGTCAGTTTCACGGCTGTTTCAATTCTCAATCCCCATTGCTGAGGATTGTTATTATGTCCAAAAATTTCAATTTTCGGGCGAGTAATGGTTTCAATTCTCAATCCCCATTGCTGAGGATTGTTATAGCAGGCTGCTGGAACCCCTGTGATATTTAATTTTCAAGGTGCAATTCCGCCAACCTAATTTAATAATAGCAAATCTTCCCATTATTTGTAAAATTTGTATTAAAAAAAAATCCTTGAATCCCTTTCAGATTAAGCCTTACACAGATTGCGCCAACCTATTTTTTAAATAAATGCCAGAACTCATACAGAATAAGGGTTCTGGCATAAACGCCCAAAAACAGCTAAGGGTTGTTTCAATTCGCAATCCCTATAACTGAGGATTGTTAGGTTCAGGCTGTTTCTCCCACACCTCGAAGTATTGTTTAAATTCTCAATCCCTATAAACAGGGGTTGTTCTGGTTATTGATTAATATCCCAGAGATTCACACCATCAGGAATTTGCCCATCAATTTTAATCTCGTAATCATTAATACTTCGAGGGATATCAGATTGTTTTTCTACTGACAACAAATCAAACAATTTATGAGAAGGAAAATTTCCCCATTTGCTATCATGGGTAAACACAAATAAGCCACGACAATTCATTGAAGAACGGGAAGAACTGCGATCAAATTCCCAACAATTTAATAATGATTCCCAGAACAATTGGAGATCATCACTAGAAACCTTACCGCCCAAACCCGGGTTATAATGAATTTCAATCTTAAACAATCCATAAGGAATTAACTCTTTCCGTCCCATCGTTTTATTGTCTTTTTTCTCCTTAGCTTCCGTCGCCGCACACCGGGTAATAGTAGCAGAAATAGGCAAAACTGGATCATAAGAGCGCCCCCAAGAAATTTGTAATGGCCCCCAAACTTGACCCGCATTTAAACCCGTAGAAAGCACCGCCCCAAACATCCGAATATCATAGAAGTTTTCAATCATCCAGTTTCGAGCTTTTTCTTGTTGGTCAGACGTTGATTCCTTTTTCTTGACTTCAATTTTTAACTCTGAATAAGCTTTCTCAATTTTCTCATTTAAGACGCTGCCTTCTTCAACAAAAATTTTATAATTGACCTCTCCCTTTTTCGTCAGTCTAACATAGTTGCGAACCTTCCGTTTCATACAAGCATCACTGATTAAACCATGTCTGGTTTCTGGGTCAATTCGGGGTTGATTTCCTGCATCTGGGTCGCCGTTAGGATTACCGTCCAGACAATCAACTAACAGAATTGCATCGTGTTTTTTAGAAGGATCAAAGTGTAACATAGTTTATTCTTCCTCGTTATTTTTATTGGATTTTTTGGTAAAAAACTCAGCCCGTTTCTTAGCAAATCCTACAAAAAATAAGGATTGCTGACGGAGGGTAAAATTGTCGGGTAAATTGTCAGGAGAAATAGTTCGGAACTCCTCATCTAATAGAAGTTTAATGTACTTAGTTTCTTCTTCCAAAAGGTGATGAGCATAACACCCTTGATAAAGTCGTCCGAAAACTTGAGAGGGAGTTGTAGAAAGTGTTTTCAGAGAACGGGTAACATTAGTATCTTCTTTCTCCTGTTTTCGTGCTTTTATTTGTGCCATGTGCATTAGGAAAGTTATCCGTCCTAACTGATAGGCAATTTGATCATTTGGGTCGTTCATATTGGGATATTGGGTATAGAAAAATAAAGCTTTTGCCCGGTCAAAAGATGCAAAAGTGTCCTGTTCCGCACAGATTCTATCAATGACTTTCTTGGCATAAATTTGAGGAAGTTCTTTCCCTAATAATGCAAATTGAATCAAGGCAGTATCAATCACTTCCGTATGTTCTTTATTGGGATCAAAGAACGCAGCCTTACGGAAAACCCAGATCGGTTTGATCCATTGTTCAAACCACTGTTGAAGTTGACAAAACTGTTCAACATTATCTGCAATTGCATCCGGGGAAATGGAGTCAATTTTGTTGATGGCAACCCGCCCCATGTTCCCTTTAAGAATACCCAGATAAAACTTGCTGGAATAATGACGGGTATTTAAACTTTTCCCCGTGTTAATGCCTTGAATTAAACCCTTTAAACGGCAGGCTTGAACATCTTGCCAAAACTCAGGATTGATGCCTTCTTGGTTCTGATTTCCCCAAAAAACAAACATCTGATTCCCAAACTTCTGATGATGTCTGGGATTACTTTGCAACATTTCCACACCTCCTAAAAACCCTAATGCGGTATCAATTCCAATGGGTGCATTCTGACAGTTATCCCATGCCCAACTTTGATACGCTGACTTATCAAAACTGGAAATAGCAGAACCCGTTGATTGACCCCCTGGAATGCCTTTAAGTTTGCCGGGTAGGATATGGGTTAAAACTTGCGTTTCTTGACCTGTAATAATGCAATTACCCGCTTTTTTTGTCTGTTTAGATAGGAAATGTTGACTCCAAAACTGTTGAATTCTGGGACGATTGGTGACAAGTTCAGCTTGTTCTGTTTCCGGGTTTTGATAATAGAAAACAAACCGTTCCGACTCACCCGGCTTTTTGTCCTTGGGTGGCTTATTTCCCAGGGTTTCAAGCTGAGAAATAATAGATTCTGGGGTAGATTCCTGAATAAATTTTAGAACCTTTTCCAGAATCGGGTCTGATGTCACCTGCCAGCATTCTTGCAGGAGTTCTAAATAGCTGGATACTTTTTTATGGGTATCTTTACTTGACCCAATGCCAAATAAATATTCTCCCGTATCAGCAATTAATAGAGGAGCTACACCATTACGATTGAGATTAGGAAGAATCAGTTTTTCACCCGGCTTAAAGAAAACCTTATCTTCTTTCTTCCCGATTTTAATTGTTTTTGTTTGCAGGAGGGAAATTAAGCTTGTTTCCAGGTCAATACTATAATGAGCAGTATTCGTTGAATAACCCACAGGAGGAAGTTGAAGCTGTTTTGAAAACTCATAAAGTTCAGCTAACATCTCACGACCCCATCACGCATAATGGCTTCAAAGAATTCAGCTAAAACACGACCTTTAATAATCTTCTGAGATTCGTTATCTTTCCATTCCACATTCCCTTTTGGATCTTGGATAAAGTGCATTTTCTTCAGGATTCGTCCGAAGTTAAACGTCCCCAAGAGTTCAGGATGAATTTGCTCATTCCCATCAGGAAAACTGAAATTAGCGGTGAATTCCCGCACACCTAAACAAGGTTGTTTAAAGCATTGTCCTCGTTCAATTCTTCTAGAACAGATAGCATAATATTTATCTATGGGTTCTGTCGCTTTTGTTGTTAGGTGTAAGCTGAAATCTATGATGTAAGCCACATTTTTTAGAACAACATGATTTCGCTGGGATCTATCTTCATTAATCAAATACCGTCCAGAGGGGTTTTGAGTGGCCCAGGTTTTGACCGTGGAAACAGCAATTTTGCTTTGTCCCATATTACGGAATAGGGATTGATACCGAATCGGATTCAATACCGTGATCGTTTGGATACTGTAGGTTATTTCCGGTTTCCAGAAAATCGCCTTTAGGATTCCCTCTGCTGCCGATGGCGTTAGGATTGGTTAGAGTCGATAGGAGCGTTACCACTCCTACCTCTCCTTCAGAACCGTGCATGAGACTTTCATCTCACACGGCTCCTTGATAATTCCACCTTTGTTATAGGTACGATTCAAAACGGTTTATTGTCGTGATTCTTGATTAAGGAACCGTCGTGTGCCGTTTTTATGTCGTGACAATGTTTGTGTAGAAGTTGCAGATTATCATAGGTATCCTTTCCACCTAATGATATTGGTTTGATTGTGTCCCAACTTCCACAATGTCTGTACTTGTAAAATACAGACCACAGTGAGGACAAATACCTTTTTGTTTCTTGATTAATTTGGAAACCCTGGTAGGTGTTTCTGGGTATTCGCCTCGTCGCTTACTCCAATAAGTCCAGTTTCCATCAAACGGACTAGCTTCACCTTTGACCTTTGTATGCCTTACGATTGGCGTACTGCTATGGGTGAGTAATTCTAATCCATCTTCTGTACTGAAACACCAATTTCTGTCTTCTACTGTTCTCCAGTATTTGTTTTTATTGATGTTCCCTTTTCCCCTCATTCTTGCCCAAGCTCTCAGTTTGTCATAAGTTAGATGGTCAACCTTTGAGAAGGTTTCTTTACTAACAACTGTTGAATAATAGTTTGACCAGCCTCTAATAATTGGATTCAGCTGACTAATTAAAGCAGCTTGAGGCGCAGTCTTATGATTGTCTATTACTTCAGCTATCTTGATAAGATGAGTCTTGATTTTTGTTTTTGAGGGTGTGATTATTGTTTTAAAACCTAGTGGTGTTCCCTGGGAATTCTTAGCACTTCTGTAATTTCCTGTTGTGTGCTGTTGAATGTGGAACCCTAGGAACTCAAACCCAACATTTCCATCAATTTTATCGAGGGTGTGGGTTAATTTTGTTTTACTGGGTTTTAATTCCAGTCCCATATCACTTAACCATTCGGCGATTATCTCTTGACACTTTTTGACAACGTTTAAATCCTTGTGGATGATCACAAAGTCATCAGCATATCGGATTAGACTAAGGGATTCACGGTTAACCGATTTTTGCCCTTTTAGAGTTTCTGCATATTGCTTGACTCGTTCTTCCATACCATGTAGGGCAATATTCGCAAGTAGGGGTGAAATTACCCCCCCTGCGGTGTACCATTATTGGTAGGAAAAAGTTCTTTTCCATCCATATACCCTGCCTTAAGCCATGATTTAATTTGTCTGCTTAATGTGGGGTATGTTTGTATTTTGGAGATTAATGCCTTGTGGTCTATCCGGTCGAAGCATTTTGATATATCAGCATCTAGCACATATTTAGCTTTTTGCTTAATACTGTTATAAATTGCATCAATCGCATCATGACAGGAACGTCCTGGTCTGAAACCATAACTGTTTGGCTCGAATTTAGCCTCCCATTCTGGTTCTAACGCTAGTTTGACTAACGCTTGTAATGCACGGTCGTTTATTGTGGGTATTCCTAATGGACGGGTTTCGGTTGTTCCGGGTTTGGGAATTATTACCCTACGAGTAGGTTTTACCTTACCTGTTAACTTTAATCGTCCTACAAGGTTCATCCGTTGTTTTGGTGTTAGAGATTTGACTCCATCCACACCTGCGGTATTTTTGCCTTGATTATCTTGTGTTACCCGACGTACCGCGATACATTTTGCCGACCAAGACCTAATCAGGGTCTTCTGAAGTTTGCGAACTGCTTTAACATCGCCTCGTTCACTCGCTCGAAATATGCGCTTTTGCAACTTGAAAGTCACCCGTTCTAGCTTGCGCCAGTTGATGTCTTTCCACTCCACCGTCTGATTTTTGTTCAGCGTTTTAGATTTATTCATTGCTACTTGTTCTATTTCTTTGGAATTACCGAGTATCTGTCAGCATATCCCTTGCATTACCAAGGGCATTCGCTTTTGATACCATCCCTCCCCTAATTACCATTCGTTAGCTACTTACTGGTTATCGACCTTTTTACCAGAGATAATTAGGGGTTACTTCGTTCCGATTACATATTTGTTTGAAGTCTTTAGCGTGATGCTCTCCACCGGGTTTATTGGGCTTGTGCTAATAAGTCGGGCTATCAACCGCTTATGCCCTTTCCTTGCCTTTTGGCTTGGTGTTTATCAAGTTTTATCTTGATTTAGCCATTACACCATTTCGTATCACGATGGTTCGGACACATCTTTGCTTACGCTACGCATGAACTTCTTGCTCGATAGTTACCAGATTTGGCTACCAGTAGTTCTACCTTTTAACCCCGCTTTAGTCTGTTAGTTGCTACCTAGTAAACTAGGGGTTATGCTTTCACCTCAGCACTTGAGGGATGGGACTTAATTCACAGAATTTCACCCATAAATGTAATCAGTTGTCACTAACTGTTTAGACAGTTAGGCTAACCTTCCCATAAGCTTTTCAGCTTATTTTAGGTTAAACGAATCGCACGATAGGAATACGGATCTGCTTTTGTTTCGGGGCGAGTAAACAATGCCAAGTCACCCCATACCTTTAATTTCATGTTCTATACTGTCATAAAGTGAGTATAAACTAACACAAGATAAAAATGTTTGCAAGGAAAATAAAAGGGACAGAAATCAAACAGCCTTTAATTGAACACCTAGAGGGAGTTGCAGCGAAGTCACGAGAACGCCTCCCAGAATTTCTCAAGGAACTTGGATACTATGGGGGACTGCTCCATGATTTAGGTAAAGCCAAGAAATCTTGGCAAAAATACTTATTAGAGGGAGGAAGTACAGTTTTTCATTCCTCTGAAGGAGCAAGAACAGTATATGAACTCACAGCAGAAGATGATACTCACCCATTGGTCTACATCATTCGGTCGCATCATGGGAAGCTAAAAAACACTGCTGTAGATAGAGATTTTTTTGAAAATTCAAAACACTGGGATAAATGCTTAAAGCGGTTATTTCCTGACCTAACTAATCTACCTAATCTAACGGTTAAAGGTTGTGAAAAAGAGTTAGCTATTAGAATGTTGTTTTCCGTTTTAGTGGATAGCGACAGATTAGATGCGATGGAATTTGAGCTAAAATACCAAAACTCCCAAAAGGAAGAATTTAAAACAAAATCCAGTTTGTTGCAATTCGCAATTTTGCCTCCTTCTCAAAACCAGTCAAAAATTGTTCAGGAGAGGGAAAATTTTCGCTCTCTGGTCATTCAGTATGCAACATCTAGTAAAAATATTTATCGGTTAATTGGAGTAACTGGAATTGGGAAAACACTAACTTCTTTACAGTTTGCTGTTGAGCATTGTAACCATCATAATATGGATGGAATTTTGTACGTTGCACCCTTCAAATCTATCCTTGACCAATCAGCCAAAGTGTATCGGGATGTCTTGGGAGATGAAGCAGTATTAGAGCATCATTCTGACTTTATCCCAAAATATGGAGAAGAAATAGCCTATCGTTTATCTTCTCAACGTTGGGATAGTCCGGTTATAGTAACTACTGCGATTCAATTCTTTGAATCCCTATTTTCTAATGATGCTTCCAAATGCAGAAAATTAGCCGGAATCATGAACCGGGTCATCCTGATTGATGAATATCAAACAATACCCACTGAATTCTTACCTTCTATTGCTAATGTCTTAAATGAATTAGTTATAAATTATGGATGCTCAGTTGTATTAATGTCTGCTACAGCACCTAATTTAAATGGCTTTCAACTCCCCCATATTGATATGATTCCCCAGGAAAAATTAGTTAATCAGTTTAAAAATCTGTCTCGTTGTAGCTATCAATTTATCAGTAAAAATATATCTTGGCAGGAAATTAGCACCATTCTCCAGAAAAAATTAGTCATCGTTAATACTACAAAAACTGCTCAGGAAGCCTTTGAAATATTCAATCATCAACAACCGTATCAATGGGTTCCTTTGTCCTCTCGGATGTGTGTAGCGCACCGCAAACAGGTTATTAATCTGATCAAGTCTTCTGATATTAATTGTGTTTCTACACAGATTGTAGAGGCAGGAATTGATATTGATTACCCAATCGTATTGAGTGAAGAATGTCCTCTCGATTCCCTGATTCAAAGAGGGGGAAGATGCAATCGCGAAGGGTTATTAGAGAACGGAGAAGTGTTGATCTTGAATTGTGATAATTTCCCTGATCAGATTTATCAATCTCTTGCTAAATTTTCCTCTAAATTGATTAAAAAATATGGATTAAACTCTGATAATTATTTAAATCTACTGAAAAATTATTTTGCCCAAAAGAATAAGCAAACAGGTCAAGATGAGATTCAAGAATTAAGGCGAGATTTACAGTTTGAATCTGTAGCAGAAAAGTTTAGTTTTATTAACAAAAAGCAACTTTCAGCCGTCTGTAGATGGGGAGATGGAGCCGATCTAATTGATTGTTTAAAAACCCAGGAAAAACTATCTTTGTCTGATTGGAAAAAATTGCAGCAATACACTGCAACAATTCCCCGTCAGGGGAAAGACTTAATCAAAGTATTTCCTAATGGTTTATCAGTTTGGGATGGCCAATATTCTGATGATTTTGGTGTTTTTTATTGAAGTTTTAGCATCTTCCGCAAGAAGCCCCACGACTGACCCGATAGGGCAGCGTGGGATGAATTGCGGCCGGGGACTATAGAATGTTCAATAATTGGCTATTATAAAATATAATATAATAAAAAAGGAGGTGATTCAAATTGCTGAAGGCTACAAAGGTTAGACTCTATCCAACACCAGAACAGGAATTGGCGTTAGCCAAGTCATTTGGTTGTGCAAGATGGTATTGGAATTTTGCCTTAAATGCCTGTGTTCAGCACTATCAAGAAACTGGCAAAAGCCTAAAATTACCATCTTATAAGGGAATGCTCCCTCAACTCAAAAAAGAATATCCTTGGCTCAAAGAAGATTGCTACTCATCGGTTCTCCAGTGTGTAGCTATAAACTTAGATAGAGCTTACAAGAACTTTTTTGAGGGACGAGCTAAATTTCCTAATTTCAAATCTAAACATCACAAGCAATCAATTCAGTATCCCCAAAGTGTTACTGTTAGCGGTGAATATCTAAAAGTCCCTAAGATTGGTGAAATTAAAGCAATATTTCACCGAGAGATTACGGGAAAAATTAAAACGGTAACAATCTCCAAAACTTCGACTGATAAATACTTTGCTTCCATCTTATGTGAAATTGAAGGAACCGACGTTAAACAGTCGGGAGATCAGATTATTGGGATTGATTTGGGGTTAAAAGATTTTGCAATTACTCACAATGGAGAGAATGCAACTAAATATGCTAACCCTAAATATTTATATCGTCATCAGAAAAATTTAGCCCGAAAACAGAAAAAACTCTCTCGAAAAACTAAAGGTAGTAAATCGAGAGAGAAGTTTAGGAAAACTGTAGCTAAGGTTCATGAGAAAATAGCCAATTCCCGCCAAGATTTCTTGCATAAATTATCAAGAAAATTGGTTGACGAAAGCCAAGTCATTGTCGTTGAAAACCTCAACGTCAAGGGGATGGTTAAAAACCGGAAGCTATCAAAAGCTATATCTGATGTGGGTTGGGGAAAATTTGTCAATTTTATTGATTACAAGTTGAAGCAAAAAAATGGCGAACTTGTAGAAATTGATCGCTTTTTCCCTAGTTCCAAAACTTGTTCGAGTTGCGGTTATATCCTAAGTGAGTTGTCTCTGGATGTTAGAGAATGGGATTGCCTAAATTGTCAAACTCATCATGACCGTGATGAAAACGCTGCATTAAATATCAGGAACGAAGGCATCAGAATATTAACTGAAGGCGGAGGGAACCCCGTCTTTGCCGATGGAGGCTGTGTAAGTCCACCTGCTTGCAAAAGTAAGGGGCATCGGTCTGTGAATTCGGAAGCCTACACCGACCCGATTAGGGCGGTGTAGGTAGTTCACCATCTTATTTTCTAGTTTTGCTTCCCGGAAAGTAACAGAACTGGAAGTAAATCTGAAAGTTGACAGCGCCCCGGTAAGGGTAAAGGTGATGTGAAGGGTTACTGTCAAACTTGTATCTATCTTGTATCCTTGAAGAGTAACTAACTGGATACAAGCAAGGGCTATTAATACAGTGGTAGCGCAATTGCTTTACACTGAAGGGTTTATAGGTTTGTCGTCAAAATGGGCGATACAGGATTTGAACCTGTGACCCCTTCCGTGTGAAGGAAGTGCGCTACCACTGTGCTAATCGCCCGCACAACTTATTAATATAACACACCTTTCCTCGATTGACAACCCCTTACGGTTTCAGATCAGGATTGAGGATTGAGTCTCCTTGAAATAAGCGAATGAGTTTTTGGGCTTCAATGTCGATATTGTGATGTTCAGCCACTTTCAGGGCTCCGAATTTGCCCATTGTTGTTAATTCTTCTATAGGAGTTGTTAAGGCGGTTTTGAGAGCTAGGGTTAAATCCTCTAAAGACCCAGCAGGAACTAACCAACCATTTTTCCCCGGTTCAACCAATTCAGGAATTCCAGCAATATAGGTACTAATCACCGGACGAGATAAAGCCAAGGCTTCCATCAGAACAACGGGTAAGCCTTCCGCAAAACTGGGTAATACAAACACCTGGGAGGATAAAATCTGTTGTTGGACTTGAGTATTGGTTGCCCAACCTGTAATTTCAATATAATTTTCTAACCCAAAACGATTAATTAATTGTTCAATCTCTGGACGCAGGGGGCCATCTCCCACAAAAATTAATTTAAACTCAAATCCAGCCTTGACCAGTTGGTTAACGGCTTCTACCAACAATAAATGACCTTTTTGCTCACTTAAACGACCGACACAAACGAAGCGACGTTCTGAAGGTAACCGAACAAAAGGATGATCCAAAAACATCGGATCAACACCACAATGGACAATTTGAATTTTTGACCAATCTTGATAATCACACCAGCGTTGACATTGACTTTTTCCAAAGGAACTAATGGCTACTACAAATTGAGCGCGTTTGATTTTTTCCGGTAATGCGATCGCGCTCACCTTATCAAATTCTTCCGGCCCATGTATCGTCATACTATAAGGGGGGCCTCCTAAAGCTTGACATAATAACGCAACGGTAGCGGAATTAGTTCCAAAATGAACATGAAGATGGTCAATTTTGTCTTGAGATAACCAATGGAATAAAACACAAGCTTCAGCCAGATAAATACCGTGTAGGAAAACACCTCGTTCTGAACCCCAACCCAATTTTAATGCTAATCTTCCTGTCTGCCATAAACGTTGAGGATGAGTGAGTCCAACTTGTAATAAATGACTCAGTAAACCCCAAATCCCCACTTTCAGAATAAACCGAGTTTTTTCAGATTCCTGTTGATCGGCCGGATCAATTAATTCGGATTCTAAAAAACGAATTGCGAACCGACTGATCTCCAGTCCTTGAGCTTCAACGGCTAAGATTTCCCGACGAATAAAACTGTGACTGACTTTAGGATATTGATTAATCAGATAAGCAACTTTCATGCGGTTTAATGCGATGCAGGGTTATTGATTCAGGGTTAAAGGTTAAGGTTCTGAAGAGGGAATTGTATCTCGCTGAGTTCTGACCCATTCCTGTTGGGGTTTTTTCAAAAACCCGAAATACATCGGTAATTTCCAAAGAATATAAAAAGGAATACTCAGCAGCGTTTTTAACGATAGAATCGAACGACCAAACTTAAACCAAGTTAGAAGAATTGCAATTAATAATAGTATTCCTTCAAAAGCTAAACAGTAGAAGGGGAAGACAGAAATATTGAAGATTGCCACCCCGATACTGGCAATTAAAGTCGCAGTCCATAACAGAACTAATAAAGCTAAGGGAGGAACACAAAGGTCTAAGGCAATTGCTAATAAATCCAGGCGTTGTTGACGAAAAGAAGCAGAAATCAAGGGAGGAACTTGAGTCAGTAAGGTGTTTAAGTGTCCATGTTCCCAACGGGTTCTTTGGGTTTTTGCTGCGGTTTCTTGAGCGGGTAAAATTCCCAGGGTTTTAGCGTCTTCACAAAACAGAGGGGACGCTCCTGATAACGCTAAATCAATCCCAAGCTGCATATCTTCCACAAGATTAGAACTCGCTAGGGACACTTGACGAATTACAGACCAAGGAAATGCCATTCCCGTTCCTGTGAGCAGACAGGGAAATCTTAATCGAGCTAATCCTTTAGGACGAACCCAATTTTTCACTAAAAAAGCAAAGGCGGAAATAGAATCTTTGGGAGTTGGATTTTGGGGCGTTTCCATTAAATAAGTTGATTGTACAGGTCGCTGTTTGACCATCGCCAGTTGAGCAATTTTAGTGATTGTCCCAGGTTCTGCATGACAATCAGCATCAATCATGACCACGACATCAGGTGGGCCTTGAGCTAAAAACTTTAAACCATAGTCTAAAGCATAGCCTTTGCCACGGTGTTCTAAATCCTGACGTTCTAAAACCGTTGTTCCCATTTGACGCGCTATTGCTGCGGTTTCGTCAGTGCAGTTATCTGCGATTACGACAATTCTTCTGGGAGAATCAACTTGAGGCAAAATAGCCTTTAACGTCCCTTCAATTCCCGATGCTTCATTGTGTGCCGGAATCAGAATAGAAACTTTAGGAATAAAACTTTCCCCATCTTGAAGAGATGAATGCTTCTGCATCAATGCAGCAAGGCATTCGAGAAAAAAGACTGAAACCGGGATGCCAAGGGCTACAGCAATTATCGTTAATCCAATAATCAGTTGAGTTGCTAGGCTCATAGGTAAAAGCGATCAACAGGGAAGTTAAGCCTGATCATATCTTGTCTATGTTAAGATGTCTCAAATGCTTAGATCATGAATTTCTCACATGGGGAAAAGGTTTACATAAATTTTACAATTTTACACATTAAGAGTCGTTATTTGGACTTGTGGATATCTCCCGCGTGCAGACAAAATCAGATTATCAGAAAGCACACCTCCTAGTCCTAGTTTCCAGACCCGATCGTCAAAATATTTAGGCTATCTGTTAGCTGTTGTTTTACACCCAACTTCACTATCCGTGACTTAAGGCAGAGTCGTCTTGTGATTTATAAGATAAGCTATTAACAGAGATCAAAAAAACGCACTTAGTCATGAACTGGGACGTGCCAGAGTAAAACCTTTGCTCGGTTTATGTTTTAATTCGCACCCAATCATTATATGTTTGTTCGATGTGTTAGTTGTTCTTTAACGCACTTAATTTTAGGCCTAGGAGTTCCCGCGATCTCCACCCTAGCTGTTCAGGCTCAAAGCCAACCCCCAGAGTATCCTGCTCCTCAACACCGTCAACAGGAACGTACTGAAAATCGGCTTCAGGATTTTCCTTACCTTTTAGGAGTGGGCGATCGCATCCGAGTGGATGTATTCGGTGTTGAGAAATACACGGGTGACCAACTGGTTCTTACTGATGGAACGATTAATTTGCAGGGTATTGGGTCTGTATCCGTTGCGGGTTTAACGCTTCCACAAACCCAAGTATTGATTGCTCAACGATATTCTAGTTTACTCCGACAACCGATTATCACCATTACTTTAATCGCACCCCGTTCTGTACAGGTTGCAATTGCTGGGGAAGTAGTTCGTCCGGGTTCCTATAATTTATCTTCCAACGCTCAACAATTTTCTCGACTCAGCCAAGCCATCTTAACAGCCGGAGGCATTACGCAATCTGCCGATTTAGCCTTAGTCCAACTGCGACGGGCTGATCCTCGCCAACCCGTTGTCACTTTAAATTTAAAGGAATTATTGGATACGGGAGATTTAAACCAAGATCCGATTCTCCGAGATGGAGACAGTATTTTTATTCCCACTCTCACCACCTTTGAACCCGCCCAAGTGCGTGAGATGGCTACTTCGAGTTTAGCCGCCCCTCCTAACCAATCAATTCAAGTTGTGGTGGTTGGAGAAGTTTTTCGTCCTGGTGCTTATTCCCTTAATCAAGATGGAGGTCTTACCGATGCAGGTACTGGAGGAACTGGACTAAAAATTGTCAAAAGCAATTTACCAACCTTAACCCGTGCCATTCAGACGGCCGGAGGAATTACGAATATGGCTGATATTCGCAATATTGAAGTCCAACGTCTGACTAATACAGGAGTGAAAAGCACAAAAGTTAATCTTTGGGAACTATTGCAATCGGGAGATATCAATCAAGATATATTTTTACAACAGGGAGATACAGTCATTATCCCCACTGCAACTGAAATTAATCCGACCGAATTAGAAGAATTAGCGTCTGCTAGTTTTTCACCCGCAACGATCAGTGTAAATGTAGTCGGGGAAATTAAACAGCCCGGCTTGATTCAAGTTCGTCCAAATACTCCCTTGAATCAAGCTTTATTAGCTGCTGGAGGGTTTGATAGCATCCGAGCTAATCGGGGTACAGTCGAACTGATCCGTCTAAATCCCAATGGTTCTGTGACTCGCAGAAAAATCCAGGTGGATTTTAAATTAGGAAATGCAGCCGTCAATAATCCCGTCTTACATCATAATGATGTGGTTATCGTGCATCGGTCTTTAGTTAGTAGAATTACTGACACCACTTCCTCTGTGTTACAGCCTGTGGATAATGCCTTTACATTTTACAGGTTATTTGAAAGTTTAATTCTGCAGAGAAACTCTAACTCTAATTAAAAATAAAATTGAGCATTAATTGATAGAAAGCCTTTTAGAACTTCTTAAAATTTATCCCATTATGGGTTATAATCTTGATATGTATCTGTTTTAGAAAAGTTCAGAAAAGGTCAGATCAGATAAAACTTTAGGGTAAATTCTCGAAGGGTTAAAATAATAATAATAGGGGTATTCAGTCACTATGTCACAAGATATTCAAGTTTTTGAAGATTCACAACAGATAATCGAACCTAAAAAGAAAAGTCCGGGTATCCGTCCGGTGTTACGGACATTACAACGCAGGGTGGTTCTGATTATTGGAACCGCAGGAATAACAACTCTAGTGGGTCTTTCCTTGATGGGTGGAGAAGCTCCTCCGGTTTATAAAGGAAATTTTCAATTGTTAGTTGAACCTGCCACATCTGAACAGCAGTTAGCTGATCCCTTAACCCTAACTCGTTCCGAAGGACAACCCAGTGATAAATTTTTCAGCTTAGACTACCCTACCCAAATCCGCATTTTAACCAGTCCTGAAATTTTAAATAATATTACCCAACAAATTCAAGTTCGTTATCCTAAATTTAAAGTAGAGGATTTAACAGATAAGTTACAACTGGAACGAGTTTCTAACGGTTCTGGTATCAAGGATGAAACCAAAATTTTAGAAATTTCTTATGAAGGAAAAAATACTGATGAAATTTTATTTGTATTGCAAAAAACGGCTGATAAATATTTAAAATATAGTTTAGACGAACGCAAAACTAGGATTAGTCAAGGGGTTGAATTCATTGATGAGCAATTACCCTTATTACAAAAACGAGTCGCTGAAGATCGAGGAAAACTTCAGAAGATTCAACAGCAGTATGAATTACTTGACCCAATGGTACGGGGACAAACATTATATGAACAAATTCGGACTCTGGAAACTCAGAGCCAAGACGTAGACAGACAACTTCAAGAATTGAGAGCTTTATACCAACATCTACAAACGCAATTATCCTTTAGTCCAGATGAAGCCGTAGCTGCTTCTGCCTTAAGTGAAAGTCCCTTCCGTAAACAAGTCTTAGATGCTTTAATGACAGTTGAAACTCAAATTGCGATTCAATCTGCAACCTTCAGTGCTAATAGTCCAGAAGTGCAACAATTAAAAGAACAACAAGCTAATTTATTAAAATTATTAGAACAAGAAAACCAGAAGATTTTGGGAGAAAAAACTTCAAAACTGCAAAATAATTCTTCAGTAATGGCTTTTCAAACTTCTATCCGTCAAAAATTAATTGGGCAACTTGTAGATACAGATAATCAAATAAAATCTTTAGAAGTTCGATTAAAAGGATTAAATAATGCACTCAATACTTTAACTCGGGAAGCTCAACTTTTTCCAGGTGTTGCTCGTGAATATAATGAAATACAGCAACAGCTTGATTTAACTAATAAACGACTCAATTTATTTTTGGATGAGCGAGAAAAATTAAGAATTGAAGCCGCTCAAACTAATATCCCCTGGGAGATGATTTCTAAGCCGAAAATTCTTTCTGATAGTCAAGGGATTCCCATTGGTTCCGAGCCTGGAAGTCCAGCCAAGAAGCTGATCCTAATCTTGGGTGGAGGACTTGCATTAGGAATAGGATTATCACTTCTTTTGGAACGGCTTCGCAATATCTTTTATACCAGCCAGGATATAGAGGATATTATTTCATTTCCTCTGTTGGGAAAAATTCCTCAACACAATAATTTTTTCATGGTTTCTCATCTTCCACTAGAGAATAATCTTGGCTCATCAGGATTAACAAAATCTCACCGTCGTGCGTTAGAAAAAATGACTCAATTCTTGAGGGCTTTCGATGACACTTACGCCAATCTTAGATTTTTATATGCCGATTCTTTAATCCGATCTATTGGAATTTGCTCCGCAGAATCTAAGGATGGTAAATCAACAATTGCCTTACACTTAGCACAAACGATGGCTCATATGGGGCAGCAGGTACTATTAGTAGATGCTAATTTACGTTATCCCCAACTTCATGCTGTTTTAGGGGTATCTAATCAAAAAGGACTCAGCGATTTATTAACCGAAAAAGCAACACCTAATGCCGTTATTCAAAGGACTTCGCTCTCCGAAAATCTCTTTATTTTAACCGCAGGAGTTCCCTACGCTAATACCTTTAAATTGCTTGCTTCAGATCAAATGCGACACGTCGTGGAGTCACTCCAAGAAACTTATGATTTAGTGATTTATGATACGCCTGAATTGCATGGATATAATGATGCTATTTTCTTGGCTGAATATTTAGATAGTTTAATTTTAGTCACTGCGATTCACAAAACCCGTAAAACGGTTTTTAGAAAAATATTAGATAAACTCGATACCTATAGGATGCCTTGTATTGGTGTCATTGCTAATCATCTTCAACTCAATTCTTCTATTACTTATCCCTTTTATTTAACACAATCTTTGAATTCCACCGAATCCGTTCTTGTCAATGATTCAGTCATCAGTAATCAGTACAATAGTTAAGAGTTAATGAATGACCTAATAATTGATAACTAATAACTAATAACTGATAACTGATACAGACGCGCCATGGCGCGTCTCTACACTGATAACTGATAACTGATAACTGATAACTGATTTAAGTTGTATATTCAGCGTTAATTTTCACATAGTCATAACTTAAATCGCATCCCCAAGCTTTGCTGGTTCCAGGGCCATTGCCGATTTGAACTGAAATTAACACGGTATCTTCTTTGAGATATTCTCCCGTTGGTGCTTTCTTTAAATATTCATTAGCTGCATTGCGATCAAACGCTAAGGGTTGACCATATTGCATTAAAAGAAAATCCCCTAACTTAATTTCTAAATGATTCTGGTCAAAATGGACTCCAGCACGTCCAGCCGCCGCCGCAATGCGTCCCCAGTTGGGATCACGACCAAAAATTGCCGACTTCACCAAGGATGAACCCACAATAGTTTTCGCAACTTTACTCGCGGAGGCTTCATCTTCTGCACCAGAAACTTGAACTTCAATTAAACAAGTAGCGCCTTCTCCATCCCGCGCAATTGCTTTGGCTAAATATTCACAAACCGCCGTTAACATCCCTTCTAATTTTTCGGCTTCTGGCCCCATGGCGGTAATGGCCGGAGTCCGAGAGGCACCATTGGCTAAAGCAATTAAAGAATCATTGGTACTGGTATCTCCATCAACAGTCACTTGGTTAAAACTCCGGTTGGTCGCACGAGTTAACATTTCTTGCCAAAGGGGAGGAGAAACCGCAGCATCGCAGGTGACAAAGGCTAACATAGTGGCCATATTGGGGTGGATCATTCCCGAACCCTTGCAAATTCCGCCAATTCTCACCGGACGATCCCCAAACTGGGTTTCTAAAGCAATGGTTTTGGGAACTAAATCCGTTGTCATGATCGCTTTGGATGCGGCTTGATTACCCGTTTCTGACAATTCGGCGACTAACTTCGGAATTCCTGCTTTGAGTGCATCCATTTTAATCCGTTGACCGATGACTCCGGTGGAAGCGAGTAAAATTGATTCCGGTGCAATATTTAAAACAGCAGCTAAAGCTTGGGCTGATTCTACGGCATCTGTCCAACCTGCTTCTCCTGTGGCGGCATTGGCTTGTCCTGAATTACATAAAATTGCTTTCGCGCTGGGTTTGGCTTGCAGTTGTTGGCGGCAATAGTCTACACAGGCGGCTCTAACTTGACTGGTGGTAAACACCCCCGCCGCGATCGCATCAACATCAGACACAATTAAGGCTAAATCGGGTAATCCTGATAGTTTTAATCCGGCTGTAATTCCCGATGCTCGATATCCTCTAGGTGCTGTGACTCCACCCTCAATCACTTTCCAATCTGACATGATTTCCCCTTCCAATATTACTGACAAGCGATTATATCAATAACCGTAGGCAGGGGGAGAAGAGGAGTACTCCTGAGTAGGGGAAGAGAAGGAAATAATTAACACCCGTCAACCGTCAATAACAGGCAAGATGCCTGTTCCACAAAAAATATCCCCACTTGCTACAGCAAAGCGGGGGCATTGATAGATTCATGGTAAATTTCAGGTTATGTAACAACAATCAATTAACTCATGGATGATCCACTACGATCATAGTTGCTTGCATTTTCAGTCGGTTTGCCTTGAATTGTTGTCCGATAATCACCCGGTTCAATGCCAACTTCATCCGCCACACGATTGAGTAAAGATTGTTGACGATTTTTGATCAGTTTATGGTGACGCATCATTAAAGAACGAGCTTGATCTTGGGTATCCATAATCTGTTTCTCCTTTTTTTAAAATTGAATGTTTTCCTGATTTTAAAAGAACTCAAGTTGAGACTTAGCTCATCGTGGCATTGCTACGTCCATAATTATTGGTAGCATTGGAGTTGGGTTTGCCTTGAATCATCGTGCAATCACCCGGTTCTGTACCCACTTCATCCGCCACACGATTGAGTAAAGATTGTTGACGGTTTTTGATCATTTGATGATGACGCATCATTAAAGAACGAGCTTGATCTTGAGTACCCATAATCTGTTTCTCCTGTTGTCGCTTGTGTAAGTTAAGGTTTGTTGAACGAAATATTAAGAAAGATTAAAATTCTTAATCGGACTAACTCATTGTGGCATTGCTGCGATCATAGCTAGTTGCAGAATGGTTGTTGGGTTTGCCTTGAATCATGGTGCAATCACCGGGATCTGTACCGACTTCATCCGCCACGCGATTCAGTAAGGACTGTTGACGATTTTTGATGGTGTGGTGATGACGCATCATTAAGGCGCGAGCTTGATCTTGAGTACCCATGAGTTTGTCCTCCTAAGTAACGAGCCTAAAAAAGAACAGGCTGTTTTTGTCTTCAATTTTTAATATACCAGAAGATTCTGTATTCTATTTTACAAAATGCCTCAACTTAACAAAAATTTACAAATTTCTTATCATTCACACATCTACAAAAAAACCTCTACCGCAGGGGAGAGGAGTGGGGGGACGGGGGGACAAGGGGACAAGGGGAGACGGGGAGACGGGGAGACGGGGAGACGGGGAGACGGGGAGACGGGGAGACGGGGAGACGGGGAGACGGGGAGACGGGGAGACGGGGAGACGGGGAGACGGGGAGACGGGGAGAAATGATTAACGTCTGACTGCTGTGCCTAGTTTTACATCAACGGTCGATAGACGCGAAAATCGATATTGGGAAAAATATTGTCGATCGCTTCGACTTTTTCCAGCCAACCGGAATCAACTTTACCAATTTTGATATCTTCGTAGATTTTATTAAATCGCATCAGGTGAGAACGGGTACGACGCACAGCATAGGGGGTCATGGTTCCCGAACTCATGATAAAAGCCCAGTCGGAGGACTGTGCTAACAATAATTCTCGTGCGGCTTGATTCAGGGCGCGTAACTCTAATTCACTACAGGGTTCTCGACCTGCCATTTTAATCATCCGTTCTGCGGCTTTGTGGAGATGGGGATAAATCCAAGCATTGGTATGATTGAGCCAATATTCATGGAATCCTTTATATCCCCAACTCGACTGAGCCGGATGACACACTTGTTGGGTGGGGAAGGCTTGAAGATAATCAGCTAAATGGGTCATTCCATAGATCTTTTGATCCTGCCAAGTTTTACGGAATAATTGATCCAAAAACCAAGGCCCCTCATACCACCAATGTCCGAAAAGTTCGGCATCATAGGGAGAGACAATAATCGGGGGGCGCTGCATAATCCCATGCAGATGTTCCACTTGGCGTTCACGGTTAAACACAAAATTCGCAGCGTGTTCGACGGTTTTCAACTTTGCCCAATAGGGATCATAAAGTTCCTTATCGGATAATCCTAAACCCCGACCCGTAATTTTGTAATACTTCACCCCGGTATTTTTACGCTGACCATTCGGCATAATGTAGGGCTTAATATACTCATATTCCGCTTCCCATCCCAAATCTTTGTAAAATTCTCGATATTCAGATGCTCCTGGATAACCCACTTCTGAAGACCACACCTGCTGAGAAGATTCGTTATCCCGTGCAAATACCGCTACACCGGATTCTGTAAAAATCGGGGAATAGGTTCCAAAGCGAGGACGGGGACGGGCGTAGAGAATTCCATGTCCATCGGTGAGAAAATACCGAATTCCCGCATCGGCTAACATTCGTTCTAAGCCATTATAGTAGGCACATTCGGGCAACCAAATTCCACGGGGACGACAGCCGAAGGTTTCTTCATAATGTTGACAGGCGACTTCAATTTGTCCCCAAACCGCTTGGGGATACATATTCATCAAGGGTAAATAGCCATGAGTCGCACCGCAGGTGATAATTTCTAAATTATTGGTATCTTGAAATTGTTTAAAAGCCGTAACTAAATCACCGTTGTAGCGTTCCCAAAGTTTACGGGCGTTCTGCCATTCTTCAGCATAATGTTCCGCCAGATAACGAAGATGCCCATTTTTTTGATGACGATCTATTTCCTGTTCGATTAAGTCTTGGAGGAGAGTGAGATGTTGATCATAGCGTTCCTGAAGGAGCGGGTCTCGCAACATAGACACCAGAGGAGGAGTTAAACTCATGGTCATCTTGAAATCAATTCCGTCCCGCTTTAACCCTTCAAACATTTGGATTAAGGGGATGTAGGTTTCGGTAATTGCTTCAAATAACCATTCTTCCTCTAATACATAGTCACTTTCAGGGTGGCGGACAAAAGGAAGATGGGCATGGAGAACCAGGGCGAGATAGCCAATAGCCATAGGGAGTTAATGGAAATACTAGGTTATCGGAGCTAGATAGATTTACAATATTTTAAGATTTTAAAACGAAAAGGTAAGATCCGAGCCAATAGAATTTTGATTAGTCATTTTAGAGGAATTTTTGTAACAAAGCTACCCTAGGAAGTGAAATTTGATCAGTCAAAGTCGCTGTGTTGATCCGCAGGTGTTAAATTGAAGGGTTTGGTGAGAATTGTCACGACATCCGATTGTTTTGCTAACGGTGCGATCGCACCTAGGACAAATCCAACCCTAAACTGCATTCAATCTTACTGTAAATATGACGTTGATCGAGAATTAATTTTTTAAACAAAAAGTTATTAGAGATACGGTTATTTCACAATCCGTATGTTAGAGTTTTATGTTCAGTGCAGAACTAGAGTAAAGATGTTCTCGCAACATCCTTACTCTGTTGAAAAATTAGGCTAAATCAAACAGCAGAATTTCTGCATCACTAGAAGCGGTGAGAGTGATTTCAGGTTCTTGGGAAATCGCTACACCATCACCTGTTGTCAAAGAGACTTGATTGAGAATCACGTCACCTTTAGCCACTTGTACCCAAGCATAACGTTGGAGAGGAAGGGAATAGGAAATGCGATCATTAGGTTGCAAAAGGGCTGCATATAAATTAACATCTTGATGAATTTTTACAGCTTGATCGACACCATGGGGTGAAGCAATTAATTGTAATTGACCTGGATGTTCTAATAGATTAAATGATTGCTGTTCATAGCTCGGTGATAAACCTTCAGTATCAGGAAGCAGCCAGATTTGTAATAAATGCACCGCCTCAGTTGTAGATGGATTAAATTCACTATGACGAATTCCTGTACCTGCACTCATGCGTTGAACTTCACCTCGTTGAATAATTGAACCTGTTCCTAAACTATCTTTATGTTCAAGGGAACCCTGCAAAATATAGGTAATAATTTCCATATCTCGATGGGGGTGAGTGGGGAAACCTTTACCCGGTTGTACCCAATCTTCATTAATCACTCGTAGGGATCTCCATCCTATATATTCAGGATCATAATAATTCCCAAAGGAAAACGTATGATAGCTTTCTAGCCAATCAATATTAACGTGTCCTCGATCTTGAGACTTGCGAATTGTAATCATATTTTTCTTAGATTTAACCCTACTCTTTTTAATTTAGAAAAAAAACACTAGAATGGGAAGTACGCACTTTTTCGTTCGTCACGCCCGAACTTGGAACTATGCAAGGGTCTGAATTACCTTCAAACAAATCAACCTGTCCGGCTGAAATCACGTTAAAAGTGATGAGTGGACGCTGGAAAATTTTAATTATTCAAGAATTATGGACAGAGGTAAAACGGTTTAATCAACTCCAACGTTCAATTCAGGGAATTACCCATAAAATGCTTACAGAACAATTGCGGGAAATGGAAGCCGATGGCATTATTCATCGCCAAGTTTATGCGGAAATTCCACCGAAAGTTGAATATTCTTTAACGAAATTAGGAGAAGGATTAAAACCGATTTTAGAACAAATGCACCATTGGGGAAAATCCCCAACTAACTGATAATGTATAGGGGTTATTATTATAATACCTAATCCTCGGACTTTTACTTTAATTAAACCCATATTATTTTGATAAAAAATGACAATTTTATTCTTCTATAATTTCTACTAAATTTTCAATCATCACATCAAATGTTCTTGCTAATTTGTGTTTAACACTGTTATAAAATACACCAGAACGCTCTGCAACTTCCTTTAATGTCCAACCTCTTTCGGCTGCCAGTTCTTGAACTTTTACTCTGATTAAACCCACGTTATTTTGATAAAAAATAAACATTTTATTCTTCTATAATTTCTACTAAATCTTCAATCATCACATCAAATGTTCTTGCTAATTTGTGTAATGCCGTAAAATCAACCATTGCCATCCCAGAACGCCGAGCATAACTTCTGACGGTGCTATAAATTACGCCAGAACGTTCAGAAACCTCCTTCAATGTCCAGCCTTTCTCTTCTGCTAATTCTTTAACTTTGACTCTAACTAAACCCATACTTGACAAATGATGTAATTACATCATAGTATTAGAGAAAATCAAAAGCGATCGCCCCAGTCTCGCAAACAAACGGCGATCGCTGTGACTCCCTAAAACCAAGGAGACAATTTATATGATAGCAACACTCACGCCAAACGCACCCATTATTACCGAATCAAAAATTCTTCATAAATCTGCTATTTTGCATCCCTTAGCCAGATTTGTGAGTGAACAGACGGTGGCGTTAATGTTTAACCTTCAGCTAGAACAGATCTATCAAATTCAATGCTGGCGATATGTGGTTTATGTTCATGGTCAGGGAATTAGCCAGTTTGTGAGTTATGCCGATTTTCCCGCTATCCTAGAAGTAGAACCCCCCAAAGCCCAGGATTTCGTGCGGTGGCGTCAACGCTGGTACAGAAGCCGTCGCAGTCAAAAAGCACCAGAGTTTTGGACAAAATTTTATAGTTTTCAATTTCATTACGCCGCATCCTGCAAACAATTGTATCAATGGGGTGAATTAGTGGGGTTAGTGAAAACTGTGATCGCACCCTCCGCAATAGAAAGATTAAGACAAGCTTATCGGGAAGAACAAGAAATCTGGGATAATCGGAATTAATCTGATCAAAACAGTCAGGAATTGTAACATTAGTCTAGGTTAGGGCGAGATCTTCAGGGTCAATATATTCTATTTTTTTTATACCTGTCTTCTGTTGCTAGTGTGTTTGAGTTTGTCTTTTGCTTCCGGCTTTGAGGTTATCTCTTCAATGATTCTAGGTAAGAAAAAAGTAAACGTTGAACCCACATTAATTTCACTAGAGACAGTAATATTTCCTCCCATTAATTCACAAAGCTGTTTAGTAATCGATAATCCTAATCCAGTACCTCCATACTTACGAGTGGTAGAATTATCAGCTTGAATAAACGGATCAAAGATTTTCTTAATTTGTTCAGGAGTCATACCAATTCCGGTATCAGAAACACTAAATGTAATCCAATCTTCGGCTTTTAAAGAGAGAGCTTGATTAACTGAAGAAGAATGTAAATTAGGTTGATGTTGACTAGAGATTTGCCGAATAGAAGAATGAGAAATCGTGAGAGTAATAATTCCTGCCTCTGTAAATTTAGTAGCATTACTCAATAAATTAAATAAAATTTGCTTAACTTTTGTTCGGTCTGCAACCATTTTGCCTAAATAATTCGCGCCCTTAATAATCAAAGTATTATTATTGGTTTGAATCAGAGGTTGAATCGTAGATTGAACTTCATTAATTAACGTAGAAATATCAAAAGTTTCTAAATGAAGAGTCATTTCTCCCGATTCCAATTTAGAAATATCTAAAATATCTTGAATAATCGTTAGTAAGTGCAGTCCTGATACTTTAATTTGTTCTAAATCCGGGACTAAATCCAAATATCCTAAATCTTTAGCATCTTCTTGCAGTAAATCACTATAACCAATAATTGCATTTAAAGGAGTCCGTAATTCATGGCTCATTCGCGCTAAAAATTCACTTTTAGCTTGGTTCGCGGCTTCAGCCACTTCCATCGCTTGCTGCAATTCTATTTGGGCTAATTTACTGTCGGTAATATCCCGAACAATGGCTAAGACTTCTTCCTGACCACTGACCACAATTCGAGCTTCAAAATGACGGCGTTTCCCCTGAACAAACCATTCATACTCAAAAATCTGTATGTTGTGGGTTTCTAAAGCAGTGGTAACATAGTGAACATAAATCTGGGCAATATAATCGGGCAATAAATCATAAACCGTCCGATTCATAAATTTACCCAGCGATCGTAAGAAATGATCTCCTCTAGGGGCTTTAAAATCCAAAAACAAGCCATCTCGATTAAACCGAAACATCAAATCGGGGATAGCATTTAATAAGGCTCGATTTTTCGCTTCACTTTGCCGTAAATCTTCAGCCCTTAATTCCAAACTTTTAATTAACTGTTCTTTACTCTGAATTAAATCCCGCAATTGATCCGTCATACTATTAAACGAATCCGCCAAAACTTTTAATTCATCCTGGCTATTAATCTCAATTTTTAAACTCAAATCTCCGGCGGCTAATTGTTGCGTTGCTACGGTCATCTGTTGTAGGGGTTCAGTAATAGACCGACTAATTAACAACGCCAAAGACGTTCCTGCACCTGCTGCAATTAACGCAACAATAATCCCTTGAGTGCGAACTTCTTCCATTTTTTTGTATAAAGGGGCTGTAGGCAACCCCACACTGACAGCACCCAAACGTTGACGGCCCACTACGACCGCACGACCCGCCAATAATTGATCGGCTTCCCACAGGAAAATCGGCTGATCACTCTTAATTAATTGTTGACCTAACGGATCTGGTTTAATCCCATAGGTTAGAACTGAATTACTATAAGCATCCGCCACCACCCGTCCGTCTTTTTCATAAACTCGACCCGCAACTAAGACATTATTTCGTCCCAATTGCTGCATAATTTCTTCTAAGAAATCTGCATCTAAAGTGTAAAGCGGATCGGAAGTGGTAACTGCTAAAGTATTAAGTAGAAGTTCAGCTTGTTGTTCCAACTCTTGGCGAAACGTTTGTTGTTGACGGTGGAGTGAGAGCCAAGTAACACCCGCCACCGCCACAATGACCAAGCTGGTCATAGCTAACGAAAGTTTCGTGGCTAGTGATAATCGTTTGTGTCGGAATGGGAGCATCCAACTCACCTGTTTTGAACTTGTTCATATAACTCTTGCATTCTGGCGATGTCCTTTTGAGTCGGGAACGTGTCAAACTTTGCCGTTTCCTCAAACTGTTCTAAGACAGCCTTTCCTTCCGGGGTTTTATCCATGTCTAGCATGATCTGCTTAATGGCTTCCACCTGTTCAGGGGGTAAACCGGATCGAACTAAAACAACGTGTCTGGCTACTTCCTCAGTTTCCCCTAAAATTACCATTGCATTGCGACTTTCTTCGGGAATTTCTAAATAACTGCGATAATCAACTGCTGCTGCATCGACTTTACCGCTAATCACCCATTGAATATTATTTTGATCATCTTTACTAAACACATACCCCACTTCATCACTCGCTACCTCATCGGTAGCAGAGTCTTTTTCCTTCAGTTTTAAACCAGTTTCCTTAAGATAAACAAAGGGTAAAACAAATCCAGAAGTTGAAGTGACATCATCAAAAGCCATCATTTTTCCCTGCAAATCTTCGGAGCGTTCAATCCCACGATCTTTTAAGGCAAAAATAATCGTGTGATAAGTTGGATCTCCCCCCTTCCAACGCCTCAAAATAGCTTGAGCACCTGATTTGTTAGTCGCAATCATGGCTGGATAGGGACTATCAAAGTAGAGATCGACTTGACCCGACTTGAGAAATTCTGCCATTGTTCCCACATCTGGCGCTACTTTGACCTCCCCCATCCCAATCCCAAATTGAGATAAGCGTGCTGCTAAGTAGTCTGCCAAAGGTTGATAGCGGGTAATTTTTTTAGCGGGTTGGTTCGTTACATCCCCAATCACAAGGGTTTTTGTACCCGTGGGAGTAGGGGTAGTTGTTGGTGTCGTCGCCGAGGGAGTTGGTGAAGTCTGAGTGCAACCCACCATTAGGCTGACAACACTTACAAGTAAGAGGTTTCCCAAAATTTTATGCAACATTATCTATGATTCTCTCAAGGAGATGGGGTAGGGGGAAGTTCTCTGTATTTCTTAATTTGTTGACGATTGCACCGGAGTTCAATAGACCAATTTTGACCCTGGGGTAGATGCCAAAAGCCGAACTTTGGAGGCTTAGTCCTGAATTGCTCGAATCATGCCATGATGATTTTCAGGTGTGATCAGAGAAATCTCGAACAGAGGTCTGTCCTGAAATTGCAACTTATCCGTGATCTTAACAAAATCTGAACCCATTGTCTGTATTAGTACGGAGTCATGATTCCGAAAATTTACAGGGGATAATCGAAATTCTGAAGCACTTTTTTAAAGATTCTGTAAAAATATCCGTATTTTCTCTGATAAAAACTTGTCTTTTTCGGGAAGCCATGTAAAAATTCCCTATATTTCCAAAAATTAATGTTCTAAAATTCCTTGTGAGTTGCCCTTATTCAAGGCTTAGGATACACCCTAACTCCTGACAACAGATTCTCACCTGCACTGAAGTAAGGAGTTTTGAGAAGTGATAAGGATATTCTCCCAAAATATAGCCAACAAAATCTTAAAATTTTGGGTTCTTTATTTTTTCCTTTGTGGTGTTAAATCAGCTAATTTTAGGAAAAATGGCTTAAATCTTAGAGTTTAAACCGGTTTTGATCAGGGCAAATGAACATTAGTCGTACAAAAATTAATATCAGGAGACAATGGCTTTATGTTAAACAATCAGGGTCAAAGCATCAGTTTCATTAAGACACAAGGCTGGCTCAATTTAGTAATTCCCTCAACTTTTGTATTCGGTTTGATGGCTACGCCGACAATGGCTTTTGAATTAAAAAAATTAGGAACCTACTCAACAGGGATTTTTGATGATGGTGCTTCATTAATCTCTGCCTTTGATCCTAAATCAGCTAATTTGTTTGTTACGAATCAAAGTACAAATTCTATTGATATTCTTAATATTCAAGATCCAACCAATCCTTTCCTGAAGCAAAGTATTGATGTCACTCAGTTTGATCCTAGCTTTGGAACCGTTTTAAGTGTAGGTCAAACGAAATATCAAAATACAAGTTTATTTGCTGTTGCTGTTAAAAATGTCGATACTCAAGCGCCTGGAAGCATCCTTTTTTTTAATCCTGATGGAACTTTATTTAATGGCACTTTAGAAAAATCTTCTGTACAGGTTGGTTCGTTACCCGATGCTTTAACCTTTACCCCGGATGGTAAAAAAGTATTAGTAGCCAATGAAGGCGAAGCTAACTATGTAACGAATGTTAACCCAGAAGGTTCTGTGAGTTTAATCGACTTAGAAAAACTCTTTTTGGGGGAAAGTCCAACCCAAAAATTTATTGGTTTAACAGATTTCAACGTTGGCGGTTCAAAACATGATCAACTCGGTGAAAGTGTCCGAATTTTTGGGCCCGATGGCATCACCGTTGCTCAGTCCCTAGAACCTGAATATATTACTGTTTCTAAAAATGGAAAGAAAGCTTGGGTGACATTCCAAGAAAATAATGCTTTGGGTTTATTAGATCTGGTAACAGAAGAATTTACCAAGATTGTTGGATTAGGAGTCAAGGATTATAGCCTACCTCAAAACAGTTTAGATGTCAGCGATAGAGATAAGGCTATTAATATTAAAAACTATTCTAATCTCTACGGATTTTATCAGCCTGATGAGGCAAAATCCTATCAGGTGGGTGGGAAAAACTATGTAGTTATTGCCAATGAAGGTTCTAGTATTGATGAAGATGGGTTTAGTGAAGAAGTCCGAGTGGCAGATTTAAAACTTGATCCCACTGCTTTCCCCAATGCCGCACAATTACAAAAAAAAGAAAATTTAGGTCGTTTGATTGTAACGAATCAACAGGGAGATACGGATGGGGATGGAGACTTTGACGAACTTTATACCTTTGGGGGTCGTAGTTTTTCCATTTTGGATGAGGAAGGTAATTTAGTCTTTGATAGTGGTAATCAGTTTGAAAAAATTACAGCCGATTTATATCCCAAGTTTTTCAATGCTGATAATTCAGTCAATGATTTTGACAGTCGCAGTGATGCTAAAGGGCCTGAACCAGAAGGGATAACGATTGGCAAAATTCAGAATCGTACCTATGCGTTTATTGGTTTAGAACGAATCAGTGGCGTGATGATTTATGATATTACAAACCCGTTAAAACCTTCCTTTGTTAACTATTCTAATAATCGCAACTTTAATGTTGCTTTTGATGTTAATGCAGACGGTGATCCGGCACCTACCCCTGAACAATTATTAGCCGTTGGCGATTTGGGTACAGAAGGTGTCTTGTTTATTTCAGCTAAGGATAGTCCTACAGGTCAACCTTTAATTGTTACCGCCAATGAAGTCAGTGGAACTACAACCATTAATGCAGTTGTTCCTGAGCCTGGAACGATTGTAGGATTATTAACTTCCGGTGTTTTAGGTGGATTATTCCTCAAACGCAAACGTTCAGGAACTCTCGCTTAAAATTTTGAATGTTCATTCATTAAATATCTAAGTTTTACCTCAATCCCTATTTCATCAGGAATAGGGATTTTCTCAATCCAGGGTTCAAAAATTTCCCTCTACTAACCCAGACAATTGCGATCGCCCCTCTATCCTAATAATATATCAATAGATTAAACTTACAGTCTAAAAATCAAACTGTCTTATCATGGCTCAATTTCTTGAACTTCCCCCCTTGACTTCTGATACCATTTGGGCAATTATCAACGAAGAAATTGATGATACAATGGTTAATCAATTGGTTTGGTATTATTTAGGATATCAATATAATCCTGAAACCGATCAATGGGATGGAACAAATGCTGATCCTCATTGGAAACAAGACTATCCAGAACCTCCTGATTTTATTGAAAGTCGTCCAGCAACAATAAAATTAACTCGTTCTATCCCTGCTGAAAATAAACAAATGTTAAAGGAAACATTGGGTTTTAAAGGTTATAAAATTGGAGAATTTACTCCCCGACATACCCGACGAGCAACGATGGCAAATTGGTTATTATCTCAAATGAGAATTATGAAATTAATCTAAAAACCAGATTAAAAAAGTTAAAATCTTGATAAAATAGGGGAGTTAATACTTCCCTATTTGTTTAAATTACCCCATCAAAAATGCAAAGATTCAACGGCTCAAAACGTTTAAGCCTATCTCTTATAACCGGAGGAATCAGTTTAATCTTAAGTCTTCCCACTTTAGCTGAACCCGAAAGAAAAATTATCGGAAATTGTGAACCTGAATCGTGTGAAACCCTCTGGAAAATTCTACAGTCTAACTTTTCAGAAAAAACCCAAAGTTATCAAAAGGACTGTTTACCTCCTCAACTCTTAGGGTTATCAGTAAACTCTAATTCCGACCAACAGAAAGTTGTTTATTTAAGTTGTTGGGAAGCGAAAGTAGAAAATGGAGAACGACCCGGACTACCATTAGGGATTCTTCCCTTACCAGGTTATGAACAACAATTTGGGGTAAAAATTTCGAGCGATGATCCCCAAATTCAAGCTATTTTAAATCGAAATACCGAACAAGTCGAACGCATGAGTTTTGAATGTGGGACTTATGGCGGTGATATTAATATTTTAGTTTCAGAAGATCAAAAAGTCTCTTTACAATGTTATTTTCAAGCCGGAGCCAACTTATTTGATTCAAATGCGGATGGTGTTCCCGATGGTATGTATGGCAAAGGTACAGGAGTTGATTTTACCGAAGATTTAAAAAATTAATAGGGAGGGAATTACGAATTACGAATTACGAATTACGAATTACGAATGGGGAATAGGCAATCTTGCTATAGACAATCTTGCTATAGATAAGGGTTAGAGGTGGAGTTCCCTATAGCAGTCCTATTTAATTTGTATCCCAAATTTCTGATCAGCTTAACAAAATATCTTTTCTCCCTTACCCCATCTCCCCCATCTCCCCCATCTCTCCCCGTCCCCTCGTTCACCCGTCCCCCCGTCCCCTCATCCCCCCGTCCCCTTGTCCCCTTGTCCCCTTGTCCCCTCATCCCCCCGTCCCCTTGTCCCCTCATCCCCCCGTCCCCTTGTCCCCTCATCCCCCCGTCCAAAAATTACGGCTGTCCTCACTACACTTTCAACCCGATAACGATAAATTAGGTATAGTATCTAAACAAAAGTTTACATCTGGATCTTAAAACCTATCATCACTCTCGCCAGAGGGATGACAACTCCATAAAAAGCAAACGTTATACGGGAGTGAGCACAGAGAATGTTTGAATATTTTTCTGATAAAGCAATTAAGGCGGTGATGTTATCTCAGGAAGAAGCGCGACGCCTGGGACATAACTTTGTGGGAACCGAACAACTGTTAGTCGGTTTAATTAGCGAAGGCAGCAATGTAGCCGCTAAAATACTGGTAGCCCAAGGGTTAGTCCTGCGCGACGTACAGAAAGAAGTTGAAGCCATGATTGGTCGGGGATCAGGTTTTGTCCCGGTTGAAATTCCCTTTACCCCTAGGGCGAAACGCATCTTTGAAATGGCGATGAAAGAAGCTCGCCAAATGGGGAATAACTATATTGGCCCAGAACATCTGTTATTAGGATTATTGCAGGATAACGAAGGCGTTGCCGCCAAAGTCCTAGAAAATCTGGGCGTTGACCGTTCTCAACTGCGTACCGAAGTTATTAAAGCTTTAGGGGAGGAAACAACGGTTTCCGCCGCAGGAAGCGGTCGTCGGGGTTCTGCTAAAACAGCCACCTTAGATGAATTTGGCACGAACTTAACACAATTAGCCGCCGAAGGTAAACTCGATCCAATGATCGGTCGGGAACGGGAAATTGAGCGGGTGATCCAAATTCTCGGTCGGCGGACGAAAAATAACCCTGTGTTAGTTGGGGAACCCGGCGTTGGGAAAACAGCCATTGCGGAAGGCTTGGCTCAACGCATTGTCAATAATGATGTTCCCGATGTGCTGGAAAATAAACAAGTGATCAGCTTGAGCATGGGAACCTTAGTGGCGGGAACCCGTTTCCGGGGTGAATTTGAAGAACGGCTAAAAACCATTGTTGAAGAAATTCGCACCGCCGGAAATATTATTTTAGTCATCGATGAACTTCATACAATGGTGGGTGCAGGGGCCATTGAAGGCACAATGGATGCGTCCAATATGCTGAAACCAGCTTTAGCGCGGGGTGAGTTGCAATGTTTGGGGGCGACGACCCTGGATGAATATCGCAAATATATTGAACGGGATGCAGCCTTAGAACGTCGGTTTCAACCGGTGATGGTGGGTGAACCCTCTGTTGAAGAAACCGTTGAAATTTTGTTTGGGTTGCGTCGTGCCTATGAACAACACCATCAATTAACCATTTCTGATCAAGCCTTGTATGCCGCCGCGACTTTATCCGACCGCTATATTAGCGATCGCTTTTTACCCGATAAAGCCATTGATTTAATTGATGAAGCGGGTTCACGAGTTCGGGTGATGAATTCTAAAGTTCCCCCTGAATTGCGGGAATTAAAACGGGAATTAACGAAAGTTATTGCAGAAAAAGAAACGGCGGTGAAGCTGCAAGATTTCGATAAAGCCAGCCAATTGCGCGATCGCGAATTAGAAATTAAAGACAAACTGGAAACCCCCAGTGAAAAAGTCAATTCTGCTTCTGGGTCTTTAATTGTTACCGAAGAAGATATCGCCGATGTGTTAGCGGCTTGGACAGGAATTCCAGTCAATAAATTAACGGAATCTGAATCGGTTAAATTATTGAAGTTGGAAGATATTTTACATCAACGATTAATTGGTCAACATGAAGCCGTCAATGCCGTTTCTCGCGCCATTCGTCGGGCTCGTGTGGGGTTAAAAAATCCCAATCGACCCATTGCCAGTTTCATTTTTTCTGGCCCTACAGGAGTCGGAAAAACGGAATTAACAAAAGCCTTAGCTGCCTATTTCTTTGGGTCAGAAGAAGCGATGATTCGTTTAGATATGTCGGAATATATGGAACGACATACGGTATCTAAATTAATCGGTTCTCCCCCAGGGTTTGTCGGTTATGATGAAGGCGGACAATTAACCGAAGCGGTGCGTCGTCGTCCCTATACGGTGGTGTTATTTGATGAAATTGAAAAAGCCCACCCGGATGTCTTCAATTTGTTATTACAAATCTTAGAAGATGGACGATTAACCGATGCTAAAGGTCGCGTTGTCAGTTTCAAAAACACCTTAATTATCATGACCTCTAACGTCGGGTCTAAGGTGATTGAAAAAGGCGGCGGCGGTTTAGGATTTGAGTGGTCAGCTTCGGAAGAAGATCAACAATATAACCGCATTCGTAACTTAGTCAATGAGGAACTGAAACAATATTTCCGTCCTGAATTCCTCAACCGTTTGGATGAAATTATTGTCTTCCGTCAATTACAGAAATCTGAAGTTAAGGAAATTGCAGATATCTTATTGCGAGAACTCTTAGCTCGGTTAACTGAACGGGAGATTACCTTAACGGTGAGTGAACGGTTTAAGGAACATTTAGTTAATGTTGGTTTTGATCCCAAGTATGGCGCAAGACCGTTACGTCGGGCGATTATGAATCTGTTAGAAGATGTTTTAGCAGAAGCATTATTAGCCGGAACCCTTAAAGATGGGGATAGCGCCTTGGTTGACTTAGATGCTGACGGGAAAGTTATTATTTTACCCGGAGAACAAGCCCTAAATTCAATGAGTGAATACGCTATTACTCACTCATAATTCCTTTGAGGAAAACCCATTTTACTGAGTAGGATGGGTTTTTCTTTCTTTTTCTTTTCTCGTAAATTCCATTGAGAAATTTTATAAATTAAATCAGGATTGGTAACTATTAATCACCATGCCAATACCCGCAATAAGTGCAGCAGAAACGAGATTACCAATCACTCCGGCTTTATCCCAAATATCTTTTTGATTGTCTGCCATATTTTTGTAAAGTTAAAAAAATCCCCTGTAAACCGATGAATCCCAAAACTTATATTTTTAGGTTATTCTATCGTTACAATAAATTGAATAAGCTATTGTACATCTAAAATTTAATTGTCTTCAATTTCCTCTCTCCCCCGCTCAGTCACTCCACAGCCTACATTCCGATGCCAACTTGCCCCAATAACGTGAGCCATCTGATGAGTTCCACTAATATTGCGGACAGAAAGCGGTAATCGTGGTAAAGTCATGCTCAACAAACAAATTCTAAGAAATTCCAAATCACTTGAATGCACATTGCTTGGCTTGGAAAAAAATCACCCTTTTGCGGTAACGTTACTTATTCTAGGGAAATCACGAACGCCCTGTTAGACCGGGGCCATCGAGTCAGCTTTCTGCACTTTGCCCATGAAGCAACGAATGACCGCACCCCTGAATGGCAACTGGAAAATGGCAGTTGGAAAATTTCTACACGGGACAAAAATAGTAAGGTGACACCCTTCCCCATGACTCAGGAGGTGTCTTTGCCTTGTCTGTATAAGTCCCAAGTTTATACAATTCCCACCCTCAGTTCCAGCAAAGTCCTAACGGAGTCTCTACAACGGTTGAAACCGGATATTGTTCATGCGTCCCTGACCCTTTCACCGTTAGATTTCGTTTTACCTGAAATTTGTGCAGAACTGAATATTCCTTTAGTAGCGACATTTCACACCCCTTTTGACCACAAATTACGCAATATCAAATCGGGAACCCAACATTTAACGTATCAAATCTACGCGCCGTTTTTGGCGAACTATGACCGTGTAATTGTCTTTTCCCAAGTCCAACGGGAAATGCTCAACCGTTTGGGAGTCGCGAAACATCGGGTTGCTGTGATTCCTAATGGCGTAGATGTGGAGAAATATTCTCCAGGGCCATCCCGGTTTAAGGAAGAATTGGGTGCAGACCGGGTTTTCGTTTATCAAGGCCGTTTAGCAACGGAAAAAAATGTAGAGTCCCTGCTCAAAGCTTGGAAAAAGTCGGAAATGGGGCCAGGTTGTCTCTTAGTGATCGTCGGTGATGGGCCGTTAGAAGCTTCGTTACAAGCCTCTTATAACGGAGAAGAGGGGATTATCTGGTTTGGGTTCGTGGGAGATGAAGACCGACGGATTGAAATTCTGCGGGGGGCGGATGTGTTTGTGTTACCGTCGATGGTGGAAGGGTTATCGATTTCGTTATTAGAGGCGATGTCCTGTGGGACGGCTTGTGTGGCGACGGATGCGGGGGCCGATGGGGAAGTCATGGAAGGCGGCGCTGGAATTATTATGAAGACTCAAGGCGTTACGTCCCAACTGCGAACCTTATTACCGTTGTTACGAGATCATCCTGAAATGATTCCCATTGTCGGTCAAAAAGCCCGTCAACGGGTTTTAGAACGTTATACCCTCAGCCAAAATATTACTCAATTAGAACATCTCTATCGAGATTTGGTTCAAGAACAACGTTTAGAATTCAGCCATGTTGTTTAATCCGTAGGGGCGGGGTTTTCCCGCCCTTACTCAGTTATAATGCCCTGAACTAAAGTTCGGGCTGAAAGCTAAAGTGATCTAAAGATAACTAAATACCTGTCTTTCTTAACCCGTTTTAACGGGTTTGAGCTTTTAGCCTGAAATTTATTTCAAGGCTTTTGGCGCGATTGTTGACGGACTTTGGATCACTTCGCCCCGACAGTAGGGTTTAGTAAAAACGCGAAACCAAAAACAGATAGACCCAACAATAAGGAGGGGCAAGATCGGGCTTATGAAGGTTATGTTACGCAATATGCGATCGCCCGCAATCAAAAACTAATTGCCACGTTTGATGCTTTATCTCTAGGAATTTGCATGGGTGTTAGTGAAGAACAGCAGTTTGAGTAAAATCTCTCGGTAAACAAAGAAATTTGTAAGAAAGCCTTTTCAAAGACTATACTAAGAAATAGTTAGTGATAATGTTCGAGAAATGCTGAAATCAAACTACAGACTAAATGTGTCATCACAGACTAACCATCCATACCATGAATGGATTGCTCAAATACAGGAAAAAATCTTTCTAGCAGTTTCTATCGGGCTGCTAAATAGATTAGCCAAGGAGCAGGAAAACATAATAGATAAAAAATTAGAAATTATTCTTCGGGAAAATAAGGTTTGGAATAATATAAAGACAATTAAAGAATTTGATAACAAAAAAGAGATTAGTGATCCACTTGTTAATTCTACCAGGAAGCTTTTATTATTTAGGAAATTGGCTTCATCTTTTTCTAAAATTGCAAATCCTTTCACAGAATCAGAATTAGTAATAGATATTTTAAATAAAATTCCAGATGATACAACTTCTGTAGTTTTAGAAGAACTACTAGATCGGTTTATGGAAGAAGAACAATATAAACTTTCTCCACATCAAGACAATCCTTTCATAAAACAAGTCGCTCAAGTAAGAACAATTGATGAGTTTTTTGCGGAAATACCAGAGATTGCTGATGAGGCAAAATATTATGCTGATAGAGTAGATGAAGGGATTCAGTCTATTCAGCTTCAAAAGCAGAAAACTGTTTTTATATCTAATAATATTAATCAGGATAATTCTGAAGAAAGCTTGAAGACAATTGACTCTCAGTTTAGAGAATATATTCACCCTGTTTTACAGAGTTTATATGGTGAACGTAAGCTTAAGCTAGAAAACCCAACAAAAAAGTATATTGTTTTATTAGAAAATCAGCCAGAAATTCTACTTTATATTGATAGACCTATTTATAAAATTGCATTAAGAGTTAGGAACATTCTAATATTTGATTATATTGATAAAAATCCATCTTTTTCAAAAGAAGGGATTTCGAGTATTTTTGATTTTTTTAAAAAAACATTAACTGAAAATTTGGAGATACATTTATTCTTAAGCTTTATTGAAAAAGTTGATAATAAACAAAAACATATGCAAAAAATTGTTTATAAAATAGTCTGTAAAATTTATAATACAATTATTAATAAAGATATTGATAAAACTATAAACCTACCGAAAAATATTGAACCTGGCTCCAGAGAATATATAGATATTCTTAAAAATACATATATAGATTTTCTTAGGAATAATATTCAATACTTAGATGATTACCGTGAAATTTCTATAGATAGTCTCCCCATTTCAATAGATGATATATTCAATCAATTTTCTCAAGTTTTGGCTTTGAAATGTATTGGTAGTTTAGCACATATAAGAAAAAATTTAAGTGATATTTTTCTTGATGTTGCAAAGCAAATAGCTTTCAAACAAAAAGCAGAATTAGAATCTGCCAAAAAAAATTTTGAAAATAATTTTTTTGAGAATAATTCTTCAAATATACTTATTGAAGTATCTCGTCATTTTCTAGCGGGTACAAGTTTTTTATTTGATGATTTTAGTAATGCAGTTAATGAGCTATTTAAAAAACAAGATTTTAATAATGAAATATGCCTTAGCTTAGATGAAAAGTTTATGATGGATTATTCATGGAGTATTCTTTTCCCCGTAGTTGGTATTAATGTTATTAAAAACTCTCATCAAGCCTTGTTTCATGACTTAGCAGATTCCTTGAGTGAAATTTATGAAATTAAGTTTATTTCACCAGAAATTCTAAAATTTATTTCAATGGAAGCAACTTCATCAGTTGAAGGAGGCCCTATAATTATTGAGTTTAAGAACGCAACTGCCTGTGCATCATTTAAAGGTATTAAAGCTGGGGACTCTTTACAAGCTTTGAAGATAGCTATTACTAAATTAACTGATGCAATGGAAACTCAATGGTTTTTAACAAATCATGGACATCAATATAAAGTTGAACCTCTCGTAGAGCAGTCTCTAGTCAGAGCTTTTTGTAAAAAAGAATTTAATAATACATTTGCTAATTCTAATTCTGGATGGGTGATTCAACCTCTACTTCTCAAAAGAGGAAGAACTTGCAATTACACTTTAAGTGAGGAAACAAGAAAGTATTTAGAAATTCCATCTCGTCTCGTTAAAATATTGATAGATAGAACGAAATCTGGGGATGTATTAGGTAGGCTTGCACTTAATATTGTACACTGCATCAAGCTATTTAGACAAGGATATTTTTCAGAGCGTTTGTCCGAACGATTTCGACTATATTGGACAGTTATAGAAATTTTATTTTCTACAGAAGCTGTTTCTAGCAAAAATATAAAAATAAAACAAGTTGTTCCTTATCGAGTGTCGCTCTTTGAATTAGGAATTGAAAATTTACTGGAACCAGGAACTAAATATCAATATAAACAAGCACGCATATGGATAAGAGAAGATATTGAAGACTTATACACTTTTGTTAGAAATCCTCTGATTCATGATGGAGTTGAGCATACTCCTGCATATGAAAGATTGATGAATAGATTTGAAAATATTGTTTCTTCAATTTTGAGGGAGTTAGTAATTATAGTGATTTATAAAACCCTTCCAGATGATTTTTTAGAAAAAGGGATAGAAGGAATTATTGAATATATGGAAATGCAACAACCTAGTCTTGATTATATCCCAATACTATAATAATCTTCACTTTAGCCTTAGTGCAATATTGTTGTTACTTCAAAAACACTACTATTTCTTTCTAAAATCATTGATAAACTATGCTAGAAATTTCTAAAACGGTAAGTATCCCAGAGAATGAAATTGAAATGAGTGCAGTTCGTTCTCAGGGTGCAGGGGGACAAAATGTTAATAAGGTTGCTAGTGCAATTCATCTGCGCTTTAATATTATGGCTTCTTCATTACCTGAACATTACAAACAGCGAGTATTAAAGATTAATGATCAACGGATTACTAAAGAAGGGGTGATCGTGATCAAAGCTCAAGAACACCGTACTCAAGAACAGAATCGAGAAGAAGCATTACAACGACTTCAAACCTTAATTAAAAGTGCGATCGCTATTCCTAAACCTCGCAAACCCAGTAAACCCACTCGCAGTTCCCAAAGAAAGCGGATGGATAGTAAAACCAAGCGATCGCACTTAAAAATGATGCGCGGAAAAGTCGATGCAGAGTGAGAGTAGATTTAGGGTTACAAAAAACCCAGAAATTAGCGCGTAACATCGTCGTTAAAATCTCAGTTATTTACTGATAACTGATAACTGGTACAGACGCGCCATGGCACGTCTCTACTGATAACTGATTCCACGCTTGGGAAAATAGGCTGACATATTCTTCTTGTTCGCTGGTTTCAACGCAATATTCACGGGTATGGCGAACAATGGCGATCGCATTTTCTGGAGTATAACCTAACGTCACTAAACAGCAAGACATAATAGTTCCCGTGCGTCCAAATCCCCCCATACAGTGAACAACAACGGTTTTACCTGCTTTAGCTCGGTTGAGAATTTGGGGGATGAGGTTAATGACGCCTTCCATTGAGGTGGGAACTTTCAGGTCAGGAATGGGGAACCAAATTGTTTCCATTCCTCTGGCTTCGGCTTCGGGAAATAGGGTGGGAATTTGGACTTTATGAAATTCGTGGGGTTCAATGAGGGATACCAAAACATCGGTGTGATAAAAATAGCGTAGACGGTCTAGGTCATGATATAAGCTGCGATCCCAGAGAACGTGCATTCCTTGATGGGATTTTCCGGGGGCGTAGGTCATGCCGATTTTTCCAGTAAAGGGTATGACGTCAGGGGGGAGAAAATCAACGTTAATCGGGAAATTATTCGATGTTCTGGCGTAATTCATAGTTATGTCAATAAATTTGACGTCAAACTGCTTTACGAATTTTAATCAAAACATCAGGTTTGGTCTACTGTGAGTTCTCTGAGGAAGTAAAAGCGATCATCTTCAGTGCGTCCTAAGTAACCTGTTAGGGGTGAAGACAGTTCAATCAGTAAATCTCGCACAGTATTATCATTGAGCTTAGGCTCATATTTAGCGTTATGTTGAACTCTAACTTCTACTACGGAACAGTTTTGAGTAGGTAAGTTTAAGCTTGAACTGTTGTGAGTGTTTAACTCTTTAATTGCTTTAATAATCTGCGATCGCAATTTTAAACGATTAAACACGATTTTAATATATTCATCTATTTTATCATCTATTTGACCTCCTTGTAAATAGTTTTTGAGTTCAATTAAGTTAACTGAACCGGGATATTGAGCTTCGAGTTTAACGAGTTTTTCTAATGTCATAGAACTAATAATACTAATGGTAGATTGTTGTGCAGATTTTTCTAAATAGCTTGTGGGTTTACCTGGCCCAATAATTAATTTAACGGCTTTTTGATAGGTTTCTGTTCCTAAATGTCTAACGCCAATTCTATAAAGTTGTTCTGCGGTGGAATCAGGAATACTTTTTCCGGCTTTACATTCTCCCACCATTGGATAGGGTTTTGTACAATATAAATCCATTCCCCCTGCGCCACCTTGAGCATTTTGGTCAAGCTCAAAGCCTAAAAAATTTAAACTTTGATGGACAATTTTTTCAAAGGCTGTACCTTTTTCATAATTTCCTCCTTCGGTTGCTGTTCCTAATTCATTAATGGTATAAATCCAGTTTAAGTTTTCAGGAATTGGACGAGGTTTTACAGGTTGCCAACCTAAAAAGGTTTGAATTTTATCTTTTAGGAATTGTGCATCAGGATGGGTTAGCGTTAATTGGGCGATCGCAGTTTCTAATTCTTCTAATTCAGGATGTTTAGGCGGTTCAAGGTTTTTAATAGATGCTAGACGTTCAGCAAATGTTATATCATCTAAAATAGGGATAGATTCACTAACATTTGCAGAAATAGACAAACCTAAAAATTTACCAATTTTAGCCGAATTTTCTGCAATCGGTTCTATTTCAATAGGTTCAGGAAGTTTATAAACTCGTAAATAAGCTAAATTTTTAAGATTTTTTTCCTCAATTTTTGCTCTTAGTCCTTCTCCTGTCCAGATGGTTAATTGAGCTAATTTTTCTAATAACTCTGGATGATCATAGAGGCGATGACAAAGTTCACATTTAGCCCAAGCTTTAATTAAAATGGGAGCATTTTGAGCTTGACTTAATGCTATTTTAGCATCAGGTAAAAAGCTAGAACGATAAATGTTTTCCAAGGAAATAGCTACACCTGAAGTTTCAGCAGGATATAGAAAAAAAGGTTGACCAGTTCCAAGAAAGAGTGACGGTAAAACTACAATCATTCTACCTTGAGTTAACGCTAAAACTTCGGGAGCAGGTAAACAGAGAGCTTGTTTAAAAAACATCAGCTTTACTCGATTAATGTTGATTAACTCAATAAATCATTAATATCTTCATCACATTGTTCTTCTTGATCAAAAAATTGATCAAAAAGCAAAATTAATTCGTTACCATCCACAGTTTCTTCATCAATTTTACCAGAAGGATCACTAAGGATTTCTTGCAATAAGGGATTATCTGCGATTTCTCCTAGAGAAAATTCCTTAACTTGTTCCTCAGTTAATCCGAAACTCTGACAATTTTGATAAATTGAATAGATTTCGATTAAAGGTTTAATTTCTTCAGCGTGTAAAGGTGCTTGCTCTCCTCCGAGTTGAGTTGTTAATTTTTCTAAATGTTGATAAGCTAGGGTACTTTTGCCGATTTTCTTATCAGGACTTCTGACCATACAGCCACGAGTTAATCCGAATTTAGAATAATTAACTAATTCTTTCAAACCTGCTTTAACCGGAGCAGCATTTCTATTTTGGATAACTGCAACACCGATTATAAACCTTTTGCTTTCATTTTCAATTCCATTAAGCTTAAATTTTACCCATTTATTATCAATACTTTCTACAGACTCAATGATCACTTTTTTTAACTTTTCTCCACTTGCAGTGACCCCTTCTAAGGGTTGATTAATCAACTGCTCAAAACCGAATTTTAACGTATTCGCTAGAAAATCATTGTCTTCTAAATAATCGGTAATAAGCTGTTGTGTATTTAAACTGTGATTATAGCATTACCTTTGTTTTTAAGTTTACGTCCCCATTTAATAGATAACTGTCCTTCATTTAAAAGCTGATGTAATAAACACTCTAGCTCATCAACTGATTTAAAGAGTCGATGAGCTATATATTCTTTAGCTGAATGCCAGACTAATTCAATTAAATTATAATCTGGACTATATGCTGGAAGAAATTCTAAATAGACATTCGGCATTTCTGCTTTAATTTTTTCTAGGTACTCTTCTTTTTTGTGAAAACTTGCATTGTCAAGAATAATCAGGATCTTAGCTCCTTTTTCTACAAATTCTTCTGCTTGATTTCCCGCTAATACCCATTCATAAATTAGCTCTTGATAAAAACTTTTTAACACTTGATAAAAATTATCTGCATTTCCTTTATCCAGAAATTCTACAAATCTTTTTTTATCCGAGTACCTCAATCCTCCCATCACATTAACTCTTCCTTTCCTCCTGTCTCCTCTAATCTGTTTCCTCTTCCCTTTTTTACACCAATTCTTTCTTTTTATCACTCTTAAATTAAATCCACTTTCATCCCAAAACCATACCTGTAATTGTTCTGGACTTTCTTTTGCTATTTTCAAATATTCTTCTATTTTATCTTTAAATAATTTTCTTTTTTCTGGATCTCTTTTCTCTTCTAAGCTATACTTTGCCCACAAATAAACATACTTTTTTTCCTTTAATATCTTTCTCACTTGTGAACTACTTAATTTGATTCCTGTGATTTGTTCTAAATAAGTTGCCAATCTTTCTCCTGTCCATCTCCCAAATTCATATCCTAATTCTTCCGGTTCTTTTTCTACTGTTTCTAATAATATCTCTATATATTTGTCTGTGGCTTTTCTATAATTTCCTTTCATTCTTTCATCTTTTAGGCTTTCTAATTTGTCAGGGTCTCCATGTACACACCAATAACATACTTTGTTTAATGAGCAGCCCAAAAACTTGGCAATTTCACTTTGCTTTTTACCATCATTTAGCAATAATAAAATCAAGATTCTTTCTCGGATTTGTCCATTTTCTTCCTCTTTCAATCTTTTCTGTAGTTTCTCTACTTGCTTTTCATTTAAATGATTTTTAGCAGGCATCTTTTGATTGATTTTTCTAAACTTGGTTTTTCATTATACCCTATTTAGATGCTTAACAGCTTATCACTAAGGTTGCAACTTTATCTTTACCATCAGAACTGTGTTTAACCTGACGGATAAAATCTATAACTTTCTCAAAGATAGAAGCATTGAGAGATTTTAAAAAGGGTTCTTCTTTCCGAATACTATTAACATTATCAATAGCAACTCGACTAAAAGGGTTATAACTGGCAATGGCTGTTTTGAGTTCTTCTTGGGTAGAGTAAGATGAAGTATTCATAAGAGTTAAGGGTGAGTAACAGCAATTAAATGGCTTGAGATTAACTTTCAACGGTTAAACGTTGGACAAAAAAGCGTAAATTTCCAACCGGAGGAAGGATCGAGTCTTCAAGTTGATCTCTTGTCGGGTTCAAAACCTCTCCCCCAAGCAATTGAAAAATATCATTAGCTTGCATTTCTAACATCCATTCATTGAACTGAGAACGACTAACCTGCTCACCGATAGTCCGTCGGATGCGATAAATTGGGACTAAATCATTTAAGTTATAATCTTTATTTAATTGATCATACACCTGAAGGGCGATCGCTTTAAACTCCTCATAAGAAGCAATAACAGCTTGTTTAACGGATGTAGCCGGAATTCCCCCTTGATGAAATTCTCGAATTAACTCAATTAACCCATTGGCTAACCGAGACGCCACAACAGTTGCATCAAAAACAAAGTCAGGATTTGTTAACGCCGCGATTAACTGTTGTTTTCCCGTATCGGTAAGCGATACCATCGGGATTTGATTTCGCTTATAAATTTTGATCACATCCGCCGCTTTTAGTTCGTCGTAAAGACTTTGAGAAACACCAACCTTTTTCCCTTTGCGTTTTTGCTTAACTTTACTGGTCAATTCACTTTTTTTGACTTCGCCATCTTTACAACTCATGGCCCATAATGTCAACAGGAAACGAGTCGTTTCAATCGTTTCAGTTGTAGAAGAAACGGAATTAGAAGCATCTATAGAAGGTATTGATGACATATTATCGATGACAGTATTGAATAATCCGCTTAAATTCTACATCAAATCAGGCTCAATTAAAAGCTTAAATGTTCATTTTAATGAGTGGTGATCCGTATATTCTTGTAAAGTTTAAAAAATTTTGATACCAAGGTTAATTTTAATTTCCCCATTGCCTATTGCCTATTCCCTGTTCCCTGTTCCCTGTTCCCCATTGCCCATTCCCTATTGCCTATTGCCTATTGCCTATTGCCTGTTCCCTGTTCCCTGTTCCCTGTTCCCTGTTCCCTCTTAATTAATTGATCAACATCTGTCCAACATCGATTAAGCTGTTCTTAAATCACAACATCCGATTGATCGGTTTCCTCATGTCCGCTTCTCTGTCCCCAAACCCTAAATTCACAGAACTGCTTAATCGCCTCACGGAAATTAACGATATTAAAGCAGCTATTTCCCTATTGCATTGGGATCAAGCAACCTATATGCCTCCTGGTGGTGCGATCGCCAGAGGGCGACAAATGGCAACCTTACGCCGTCTCGCCCATGAAAAATTGATCGATCCGGTTTTGGGAGAACTATTAGAAGACTTACAAACCGAAGAAACTCATCTGGGTTATGATTCCCTAGAAGCCAGTTTAATTCGTGTCACCCGTCGAGAGTATGATCGGGCGGTGCGGGTTCCCTCGCAACTCATGGCCGAGATTTCTCAACATCAATCAGCCACCTATAATGCTTGGGGAAAAGCACGGGAAGCCGAAAGTTTTGCCATTGTTCAGCCTTATTTACAAACAACCCTAGAATTGAGCCAAGAGTATGCTCGGTGTTTTCCAGGGTATGACCATATTGCCGATCCCTTAATTGATTTACAGGATGAGGGAATGACGGTGGCGACGGTGCGATCGCTGTTTGAACCTTTGCGTCAACAATTAGTTCCCATCGTAGAAACCCTTACAGCTTGTCAACCTTTAAATGATTCTTATTTGTATCAAATTTTCTCTTCAAAAGAACAATTAGAATTTACAATTGGCGTGATTCACTGTTTGGGTTATGACTTACAACGGGGACGACAAGATAAAAGTCTCCATCCCTTTATGACGAAGTTCTCCATTGATGATGTCCGAATTACCACCCGTGTTTATGAACACCATCTCGAACAAGCATTATTTAGTACCATTCATGAAGCGGGTCATGGTCTCTATGAACAGAGAATTTCTCCAGAGTTAGAAGGGACACCTTTAGCGGGGGGTGCGTCCTCTAGTTTGCATGAAAGTCAAGCCCGTTTATGGGAAAATATTATTGGTCGTAGTCGTGGATTTTGGGAATGGTTTTATCCTCGGTTACAAGGGGTATTTATGCGACAGTTAGGACAAGTTACCACCCAGCAATTTTATCAAGCCATTAATAAAGTTACACCTTCTTTAATTCGGACGGATGCGGATGAAGTTACCTATAATTTACACATCATGATTCGCTTCGATTTAGAGTTAGCAATGTTAGAAGGAAAATTAGCAATTTCTGATTTACCTGAAGCGTGGAATGAACGATATAGACAGGATTTAGGCGTTATTCCAAAAACAGATTTTGAGGGGGTTTTACAAGATGTGCATTGGTATGTTGGATTGATTGGCGGAATGTTCCAAAGTTATACATTAGGAAATTTAATCGCGGCTCAAATTTATGATAAAGTTGTTCATAACGATCCTGAAATTCCCTTTGAAATTGAACGGGGAAACGTAAAGCGACTGTTAGACTGGTTGCAACACAATATTTATCAACACGGTCGTAAATTTACAACCCAAGAGTTAATTGAACAGGTCACAGGTTCCCCGTTAACGATTGATCCATTTCTGGACTATATTCGTCATAAATATGAATATCTCTACAAATGCAAACTATAAAATATGGAGCTAAGGAGACTCGAACTCCTGACCCCCGCAATGCCATTGCGGTGCTCTACCAACTGAGCTATAACCCCTTGCAGTATTCCAATATAGTCGTTAATTCGATGGTTTGTCAAGGGGTTTAGAAAAATTTTTTTGGAGTGTCAGACAAGGGTGTCTGGGACACTCCGAATCGGCGCTAAAAATAAGAATAAGCGTGTTGAGACATTTGGGCAATGTGGTCAATGCAAGAGCCCATCAGGAAATACACAACCCCCATAGCAGCGGCTGATAAGGCCACTAAAATACCAGCCAGCATAAAGGAAAATTCTTTGCACTCGACGGCTTGTTTCATCAGGTGTAATGACCAAGCAACGAGGGCGACATCAATTATTAGAATAGGAATCAGCATAAGTTACGTTTCGTAACATTTCTTCTATTCTAACAGGTGTTCTGAACAGAATGCGAGTACAACGGATTCTGTAAAAGTACAGATCGCCTCAAAATGTTCTCTGCTCTTGCTCTGTGTAATTTTACGGATTTTGATCTTCTACCCGCTCTAAATTACACCGATCACAACACCCTTTAACGGTAATCTCATAAGCATTCACCTGAAACCCTGATGGTAAGCTGTTAAGCATCTAAATAGGGTATAATGAAAAACCAAGTTTAGAAAAATCAATCAAAAGATGCCTGCTAAAAATCATTTAAATGAAAAGCAAGTAGAGAAACTACAGAAAAGATTGAAAGAGGAAGAAAATGGACAAATCCGAGAAAGAATCTTGATTTTATTATTGCTAAATGATGGTAAAAAGCAAAGTGAAATTGCCAAGTTTTTGGGCTGCTCATTAAACAAAGTATGTTATTGGTGTGTACATGGAGACCCTGACAAATTAGAAAGCCTAAAAGATGAAAGAATGAAAGGAAATTATAGAAAAGCCACAGACAAATATATAGAGATATTATTAGAAACAGTAGAAAAAGAACCGGAAGAATTAGGATATGAATTTGGGAGATGGACAGGAGAAAGATTGGCAACTTATTTAGAACAAATCACAGGAATCAAATTAAGTAGTTCACAAGTGAGAAAGATATTAAAGGAAAAAAAGTATGTTTATTTGTGGGCAAAGTATAGCTTAGAAGAGAAAAGAGATCCAGAAAAAAGAAAATTATTTAAAGATAAAATAGAAGAATATTTGAAAATAGCAAAAGAAAGTCCAGAACAATTACAGGTATGGTTTTGGGATGAAAGTGGATTTAATTTAAGAGTGATAAAAAGAAAGAATTGGTGTAAAAAAGGGAAGAGGAAACAGATTAGAGGAGACAGGAGGAAAGGAAGAGTTAATGTGATGGGAGGATTGAGGTACTCGGATAAAAAAAGATTTGTAGAATTTCTGGATAAAGGAAATGCAGATAATTTTTATCAAGTGTTAAAAAGTTTTTATCAAGAGCTAATTTATGAATGGGTATTAGCGGGAAATCAAGCAGAAGAATTTGTAGAAAAAGGAGCTAAGATCCTGATTATTCTTGACAATGCAAGTTTTCACAAAAAAGAAGAGTACCTAGAAAAAATTAAAGCAGAAATGCCGAATGTCTATTTAGAATTTCTTCCAGCATATAGTCCAGATTATAATTTAATTGAATTAGTCTGGCATTCAGCTAAAGAATATATAGCTCATCGACTCTTTAAATCAGTTGATGAGCTAGAGTGTTTATTACATCAGCTTTTAAATGAAGGACAGTTATCTATTAAATGGGGACGTAAACTTAAAAACAAAGGTAATGCTATAATCACAGTTTAAATACACAACAGCTTACCATTAATTGAATTAGAAACCCGGTTTCTTGAGTTTTTGCGATCGCCCTACAGAAACCGGAGGATTTAATAAGGCTTGAATAAAAACCGTATCTAATAGTAAACGGGAATTGCTCATTGAGAATTATCTGGGTAACGTTTTGCTGTTCCATATAAGTAATGATCGTGATTGATTGACCAATCTGGAGGAGCCTCAACAGTTCCCATTATTGATTCTAAAACATCCCAAGCATTTTGTTGATTTTGAACACAAGTTACCTTTTGCTCAGTTTCTTCTTCGTGTTCTGTATTCCCTTCAGTATTCAGATAAGTTTGTAACCATTCTGCCAGTTGACGGACTTCAATAGCAGATAATTTTTGAATAGCCGCTTCAACTTCTGTTAGTGAATTCATTCTATTTTAGCGGTTAAGTAACAATTTGATTTTAACATTATTTCTAAATCCCTCGTTTCTAGGTTCTACCTAGAAATGTCAAAAGGTGGCTCTGCCACCAATAAATAATAGAGGCGGAGCCTCAATCATAGCATTCCCAGGCTGGAGCCTGGGAACGAGAGATTAGTGCTGCCTAGCTTTGACATATTGCGCCACCACCGGATTTAAAGTAAAACAAGTTATTTTTCCCCGCTCTTGTGTCTCCAATAAAAATCGCATACACTAATTGGGGATTAACTACACTGACTGGAGAATTTGCTAAACTTATACCTGGCGTTGGTAGTGTAATTTCCGTAGCAAATAATACTGTGGCAACTAAGGCGGTAGGAGAACTAGCAATTAAAATTTTTATTGATCAAGAGACTCCTCAAAAATAAAAGTAGGAATTAATGTACACTATCATTATTTTTATGATAGTTTAGATTTCCGTAATCTCTGTCTCGCGTAATCAGGATGCGATTTTCTGCTTGCGATACTGTCGGTATTTCTTCATAACTTGCTTGAGCTAAACCCATTCGTTCGTGATTCACATATTCTTGAGCATCAATCCCACGCCAAATTTCCTCACCCAATCCTTCTAATTCTAAAATACTCCGCTTGGGTTTAGGCTGAAATCGGTGACGAACATATACTAATAATTCAGAAATGAGTTGCAGTTGCTCATCTGGTGAAAGTCTTAGAACTTGAGTCAATACTGCGTTGTAAGTAGACATAAATTCTTGATTAATATTTTTAGGTTGATTGTTATTATAGCAATTTAATATAGAGGAAAATGGGATCAGCCTTCATTTTCCGAATTGCGATCGCCCATCTTTGCTTAAGTCTCAAATGGGTTAATCAATGTGAGTTCAGCGATCCACCGAAAATCGTCTATATTTCTTGTAACTAAAGTTTTGCCATATACCAAAGCTGTTGCCGCCATAATAGCATCCCCAAGAGTCATTCTCCTCATCTGTCGCAACGCCACTGCCCGATCAAGTACAGCGTTAGAAATCGGTAAAACCTCCACAACACCAAAAAATTCCTCAAAATACAATCTATAATCTTCAGTTAGTCGATGATAACCTAACACTTCAACGTAACTTATTGCCGATACAACTATGTCATGTTCGCCAATAAACTGCCTAATCTGTGCGTTTTCCAGTTGGGAAGCGTAGATAATAATATTACTATCAAGTAGCATTATCCATCCCTACCTGGAAGTGGACGATCTTGACGTAACTCTCGCTGCCATTTCATCGGATCGCTAATATCAGCACAGACATTACTTGCTGCAATTTTTTCTAATATTTCAACTGTTTTTTGGCGGCGAAACTCAGCACTTAGACTTGATCGATCTGCTTGTAAAGTAACGTAAACTCTGACAGGGAGATCGCTCTGTTTGGGAACCTCCCGCGTCCATTCTAAAAGGTTTCCCTTCAATATAGCCTCATATATTCTCTGCATACCATCTCTCAACTATTTTTTTACTATTCTAACCCTTGAATGACTGTTTCGTCCCTTTCTTCCCCAAACGGCGATCGCACATTTCTATCTTCTCCAAAATGCGATCGCACCAATAACTAAGCAAAAGTATGTTAATATTTAGGGGGTATAAATCACAAGATTTAACTCCATGACTCAATCACTACCAAAAAAAAGCCCACCTCGCGGCAGAATATTCCCAGAACATACATTATCACCCGAAGCACTAGCTCGACGCAAAGCTGAACGCGAAGTATTTCATAAGCGTTGTCGAGCAATTTTTGAGCAAGTTCGCCCCGCTCTCATCGCAGAACACTATGGCTGGTATATTGCCATTGAACCTGACAGCGGCGATTATTTCATTAACCAAGATCAAGAAGTAGCTAGTCAAGAAGCACGTCATAAACACCCTGATGCCGTACACTGTATGTTTTGCTTAAATGAAAGTGGAGCTACTGGCAAAATATGATTCAGGGTACTTTTGGAAGTAGGGGTGAACTGTTTTTTGAAATTGATTTGATTGCTGCTGATGGCTTAAATCTAACTGTGGAGGCAATGCTAGATACGGGATTTACAGAATTTCTGGCAATTAATAAACAAGATTTAGAGGGTCTGGATTGGCAATTCGTCCGGCAAAATGAAATGATCACAGCACAAGGAGAAAGCACTTTTGATGTTTATGCTGGCAAAATACTATTAGGTGAACAAGAATTCGATATCCCAGTTTTTGCAGGTGATGAGATTCCCGAAGTTTTACTCGGTTCGAGATGGTTAACAATCTTGCCGTTAGCGGTGAATTTTTTGGCTGGAGTTCTCACATTGGGGTAATAACTGATTCTGTCAATAATACGCAGTTAAAAAGCCTCAAAAATTCTCCCATCCCATTCTTCTCTAATTTGCAACTGGAATTCCAAAGCATCCAAACGATACGGCAAAAAACCGCGCCATCTCTTTAAATTTTTTCCGGGTAATCTTTCACGGCTACCCTGAGTCTGGGTTGTTACCCGATCACGCATCAATGCTGACAATACTTCTAAAAGTTTTTGTTGCTCGTCAGGAGTGAGATTTTGAGCCTGACTCAGTACCTCGCTATAAGTAGACATTATCTTAATATTGAGATTTTTGGGCTGATTGTTATTATAGCAATTTAGGATGGACAGAAGCGAAGACTGCGATTGAGTTAGGGTTGGGTGGGGTTGTTGGGTGACTTGTGCAGATTGAGGACTGTTGTGGACAGATGTTGATGTTATTATTGCAATAGGGAAATAACCTAAATAACAATTGATGAGGTGTTGGATATTAGTGATCGCCCCACAGAAACCGAGTTTCTGAAACTATCTGGATTTGATACAATTATTGAATTAGAAACCCGGTTTCTTGAGTTTTTGCGATCGCCCTACAGAAACCCGGTTTCTTGAGGATCTAGGAAATTTGAGGATTTCTAACCGGAACGTGATGTTCTGCTAAATAGGTTTTAATTTCTTCCATCCGTAATTGACCATAATGCAATAACGACGCTAACAAAGCTGCTTCCGCTTTTCCCTGGGTTAACGCTTCATAGATATGATGACAAGTACCCGCACCCCCTGATGCAATCACCGGAATTTCCACAGATTCAGCAATTTTTCGAGTTAATTCTAAGTCATATCCCGCCTGGGTTCCATCTGCATCCATACTCGTAACTAACAATTCCCCAGCGCCGCGTTTGGTGACTTCTTCAGCCCATTTGAGAGCATCAATTCCCGTATTTTCCCGACCGCCTCGGACATAAACATCCCAACCCGGATTATCGGGATCAGTCCGACGACGAGCATCAATTGCTACCACAATACACTGTACCCCAAAGCGATCGCTGGCTCGATTAATCAAGTCAGGATCACGAACCGCCGCCGAATTAATACTAACTTTATCAGCCCCGGCTCTTAACAAATTTTTAATCATTTCTAAGTTTTGAATTCCCCCCCCGACGGTTAAGGGAATAAACACTTGTTCCGCCGTGCGATAGACCACATCAAAAATAATATCTCGGTCTTCATGGGTCGCCGTAATATCCAGAAAAACTAATTCATCCGCCCCTGCGTCGTTATAAGCCGCTGCGAGTTCCACCGGATCACCAGCATCTTTCAAATCAACAAAATTCACCCCCTTCACCACTCGACCCGCTTTAACATCCAAACAAGGCAAAATTCGTTTCGCAAGCATAATTACGCTTTGTGCATTGGGACACCAAAATTTAGGGTAAAAATCCCTTGTTTCAGTTTATAGCAATTTTAGCCAGGAAACGCTTTCCAGTTTTGGGGGGAATGAGAAACCGGAACCGGATGAATCGGAAGTTACTGGAAGTAATAAGCAGTCATCATTCAGAAGAAATTAGGAAGATCAAAAATGGGTTCTCAATTCATTTGTTATCGGGTTTTTAAACTAGGATTTTTCACAATAATGAGCTTGACATTGATTTTAATTTTTAATTCAAAAACAATAGCATTAACCGCTCAAGAAATCAACCGTATTAGTCAACCGATTACAGTATTAATTGAAGGGGTAAATTCAGGATCGGGAGTAATTATTGCCAAAAATAACAATACTTATTCTGTATTAACGGCGAATCATGTTGTTAAAACGCCTGATGAATATACCGTTATCACCGTTGATGGAGAACAGTATCCCATTGATTATAATCAAGTGATTAAATTACCGGGAATTGATTTAGCAATTTTGTCTTTTACCAGTGATAAAATTTATGCGATCGCCCATCTAGCGGATTATGATTATGAGCGGCAAGCTCAATATATTTTTATTTCAGGATGGCCGGATTCTAAATTACCGCTTGCTGACCGCAGACGACTATTTACAGCCGGAATATTAATGAGTGAAGCGGAAAAAGCTACCTTAATTAAAGAACCCTTTACCAGAGGATATGATTTATTTTATACGAATCGGACACAAGTGGGAATGAGTGGCTCACCCATTTTAGATAGTGATGGTCGGGTGATTGGAATTCATGGAAAATCCGAAGGACAAATCTTTGAAAATCCCGAATTCGGATCAGTTTCCCGTGTTACTTTAGGATATAGTGCGGGAATTCCCATTCAGAAGTTTTTACAATCAGGAATTGGGTTAAATTTAAACGTCACTCGCCAACCTCCTTCACCCCTAAAAGCAACGGAATTACAATCGATTGATCAAGTTTTAAAAGCCCCGGAATTAGGGGGAGAATCAACGGCGTTAGAGTGGTCAAATCGGGGAAATCAATTCTACAGATTAGAACAATGGCATCAGGCGTTAAATGCTTTTGATCAAGCCCTCAAAATTCAGTCTAATTTTTATCCCGCGTGGTACGGACGGGGTAATGCTTTAGCACAATTAAAGCAGTATTCAGAAGCAATTGAAGCTTATTCTCGGACAACACAAATTCAGCCCGATTTTTATTTAGCTTGGCGAGAAAAAGGTAAAATTTTAATTAAATTACAACAGTATGAAGATGCGTTATTAGCCTGGAATATAGCGATTAGGATTAAACCCGATGATTATCAAATTTGGTATCTGCGGGGAAATTTATTGATGAACCATTTAAAACAATATGAACAGGCGATTAAATCCTATGAGCAAGTTGTAAATTTAAAACCAGATTTTGTTGAAGCTTGGACAAATCGAGGCATGGCTTATGAGCAATTAAAAAATTATGAAGAAGCAATTCTATCTTTTGACCAAGCCTTAAAATTAGATAACCAACAAGAAAAAATTTGGCAGCTACGGGGCGAAATCTTATTCAAATTACAACTTTATTCTCAAGCGTTAAATTCGGCTGAAAAGGCTTTAGCTTTAAATTCAGAAAATCCTCAATTGTGGATCTTAAAAGCTCAAATTCTAGCTAAAATGAAGGAATATCAACAAGCTAGGACTTCAGCATTAACTGCCTTAAGATTTAAACCCCGTGATCGAGAAATTCTTAATTTTATTCGTTCCTTAAGTTCACCCCGTCGTTAAAATGTGAACCTAATTTAGTCAAAATTACCCCGGTCGGAATAGTGCGCCTAATCAAAAATAAAGATAAAAATAATTAACGCCATATCCGACACTGGACACCGAACTGATCAAGATTTATGGGAATTTTGTTCAGTCTCTTCCGAGATAGACTCAGACCCATCGGAGGGGTTAGAGAGTTCATCTTTAAACCCTCGTAGACTTTGACCTAAACTTTTTCCAATTTCAGGTATTTTCTTCGGGCCAAAAATTAAGAGCGCCACGACTAAAATAATTGCGATTTCCGGCCATCCTAAACCAAACATAATGTTAAACTCCTTGTTCTGCCAGCCTACTGAGTCAAACTATATCCTAAACTGATATTCTTAAATATAAACTTGTCATGGGTAAAATCCTATAATGGTCAATACTTCTGCTGTTTCCATTCGAGAACAACAACACTCCCTCATCCGCCAACTCGCCAACCAAATTGAAGTGAGTTGGAGTCAATATTTGGATTTAGAACCTTACCATCTCCCAGAAGATTTAGGGTATGTGGAAGGTCGCCTAGAAGGGGAAAAACTTATTATTGAGAATAGATGCTATCAAACCCAACACTTTCGTAAGCTGCATTTAGAATTAGCTAGAGTTGGCGAAACCCTGGATATTCTTCATTGTGTGATGTTTCCCAGAGTGGAATATGATATTCCTATGTTTGGGGCTGATTTAGTCGGGGGACGGGGGCAAATTAGTGCCGCCATTGTGGATTTATCCCCAACCCATTTAGACCGGAGTTTACCGTTATCTTATCAACAACAATTACAACCGCAACCCCAACAACATTTTTCCCATCCCCGTGAAGTTCCGACTTGGGGAGAAATTTTTTCAGAATTTTGTTTATTTGTTCGACCCACAACACCGGAAGAAGAAGCCCAATTTTTACAAGTCGTCACCCAATATTTGAAAATTCATTGTGAATATGCGATCGCTCAATCTCCTATTTCCGAAGAACAAAAATTGGAAATGATTGCGGGTCAAAAGCATTATTGTACACAACAACAACAAAACGATAAAACTCGCCGTGTCCTGGAAAAAGCCTTTGGTCAAAACTGGGCAAATTATTATATGACAACGGTTTTGTTTGATTGTGTAGAAACCTAACGGCTTAAAAAATAATTCCCTTGTTTAGTTCAGTTCAGTTTGCCTGGGTGAATCTACTTCCAGTTGTTAATTCGATTTTGTAACTTCTGATTTATTGCGTTTTTTACCTTGGGTTTTACCTTGAGTTTTGCCTTGAGTTCTACCTTGGCTGAGATCTCCAGAATCCATATCATGGGGTGAGGCTTTAACTCCTCCAGGTCGAGTTGTGCGGAAGGTAACATTCACCCCTTCATTGGATTGTTCTAAGACTAACAAGGGAGTCGGTTTTGCTTTTTGATCCCATTCAATATGAACAATACGTCCTTGGATGGTGGGTTGCCAATTATCATGTTCATCGGTAGGACTTAAATAGGTTTCCAAACAATCAATAATTTCATTTATGGTTGTTGATGTGGATTGAGTGGGTAATTTCATTAGGCGAATTTGGATACGAAATAACACCCGTTTTTTAGTATCTCCAGCAATACCTGTTTCATATTCAACATCAAAGATAGAATCGACTTGGCGGGCTGTTCCTGCATTACTTTGTTCCCCAACAGCAGCTTGTGTTGGACGCAGGGCGATGGAAATTTGTTGTTTAACTTTCATCTTAATTTGAACGATAATGGCGTAGTGGAAAACATCCTCAGCCATCCGCATTCTCAAATAATCTAAGTTAAATTCCCGTGAATGAATTAAATCGGGATTTTTCTCCATTTTGGCAATTGTCCCTACAGCCAATTTATATTTTTTTTGGAGTTCTTTATTCCTAAACAGTTCGGTTTTTAATTGTTTGTCCAGGGAACGAGTTTTGAGTTGAAAAAAAATGATACTTCCTAACAGTAACAACAACAAAACACCAGACGCACCCATCCAAATTACATCACTACCCAGTTTGGTGGTGATAGCGGTATGGGGTTTAGGAGGAGTTGCCGCCAGCCAAGGCTGAACACTGATCAGTTGATTAGACATACGTTATAATGATTAAGCTGTATACTTAATTTACTCAATTTGGGGTTACAAGGTTTCAACGGATTCAGAATACGTTAAAATAAAAACAGGGCAAAAATCCTGGCTCTGTAGTTTTTTAATGTTCTGAATTTATTGCTTGGAAATCGTCAGTGTTTTTCTCCTTATAATGTCAGTCCGAAATTACATCCTTTTCAGTTTGATAAATTTCCGATCAGGCTATTAAGAGAAACCCCATTAACTCCCTGATCTTGCCAAGATGACCCTACTTAACTCTAAGTTATCAAAAATTCACTTACATTGCCTAGGATTTGGGTAAAATTCAGTGAATGGTTCAGGTCAGTTCAATGGGTAAAATTGTACTGATTCGATCCTAAACAGTGATGCTAGACAATTCCCTCTCAGCAATACGGTCATCTTTAAGTTTTTATGCTACATTACAAGCCCAGTTTATCTTTCTACTCTACTGCAATTCGAGCTAAGAGTGTTTCCTGTTCCCTTGATTTTGGTGTTACGTTGTGAGTTACGAGCCCCTACATCACAAATATCGGCCCCAAACCTTTGCCCATTTAGTCGGACAAGAAGCGATCGCAACTACCCTCACCAATGCGATCGAATCTCAACGCATCGCTCCCGCCTATCTCTTCACCGGGCCAAGAGGAACGGGAAAAACCTCTAGCGCGAGAATTTTAGCCAAATCTTTAAATTGTTTGGCCACTGGGAAGCCGACGGCCACCCCTTGCGGTGTTTGTGATGTTTGTAAAGGTATTACCAATGGGTCTACTTTAGATGTCATTGAAATTGACGCGGCGAGTAATACCGGAGTTGATAATATTCGAGAATTAATTGAGCGATCGCAATTTGCCCCCGTTCAATGTCGGTATAAAGTGTATGTTGTCGATGAATGTTTAACGGGAGATAGTTTAGTTCAAACCCGTGACGGACTAATCCGAATTGATCAGCCCCAATTGAAAGGAAAAGAAGTTTTAAGTTATAATGAAGATCAAGAAATTTGGGAATATAAAAAAGTTCTTCGATGGTTAGATCAAGGAGAACGTTCCACCCTAATTATTAAAACGAATAATTGCGAAATTAGATGTACAGGTAATCATTTATTGAGAACAGAAACAGGATGGATAGAAGCCAAAAACGTCAGAGAAGGAATGAAGATCTTATCCCCTGTGAATGTGGGTGCGGAGAAAAATTTGAACAGTATTCAATTCCGTCAATGGAATACAAGTTTAGAAACAGTGGTATCTGTTCAGGTCGGAGAAATCACTAAAGTTTATGATATTGAAGTAGAAGATCATCATAATTTCGTCGCTAATGGACTTTTAGTTCATAACTGCCATATGTTAAGTACGGCAGCATTTAACGCTTTATTAAAAACCTTAGAAGAACCTCCAGATCGAGTTGTATTTGTCTTAGCAACTACCGATCCACAACGGGTATTACCGACTATTATTTCCCGATGTCAACGGTTTGATTTTCGACGAATTCCGTTAGATTCAATGGTGAAACATTTACAGTATATTGCCCAACAGGAAAATATTAATATTGCTGATGATGCTATTTTTATGGTGGCTCAAATTGCCCAAGGGGGGTTAAGGGATGCAGAAAGTTTACTTGATCAATTAAGTTTATTATCCGGTGAAATTACCGTTGAAAAAGTTTGGGATTTAGTGGGGGCAGTTCCTGAACGAGATTTAATCAGTTTATTAGAAGCTATTAACTCAGGAGATACAGCGATTATTTTAGACTGTATTCGTCAGCTTCTCAACCGAGGACGGGAACCTTTAATTGTTCTGCAAAATTTAGCCGGATTTTATCGAGATTTATTAATTGCTAAAAGCGCACCAGATCGTCCAGATTTAGTTGCCTTAACTCAACCCACTTGGGAAAAATTATGTCAATTTTCTCAACATTGGGATCATACCATTATTTTAGCAGGTCAGAAGCATTTGCGGGAAAGTGAAGCTCAAATTAAACATACCACTCAACCGCGTTTATGGTTAGAAATTACCTTATTAGGGTTACTTCCCGCAGCGTTACAAAAATCCGTTGTCACCCAAACGGTTTCTGTTGTTCAAAACCCTCAAACAACGGTTCAAACTCCACCTCAATATGTACAACGTTCAGAACCTTTATCTCCTCCCCAAAACCCCGTTAATGTTCCTGTCTATCAACCGACACCTAACCCAGAACCTCAACCTCAAGTTAAATCTGAAATTCCGCCAACTCCCGCAGAACCTCCGATTGTTATTGATGGTAATATAGAGCAAATTTGGCAGCAAGTATTAGCTTATGTTCAACCTTTCGGAACCCAACAAATGTTCCGTCAACAAGGTCGTTTAATTCAATATAATGCTGGAGTTGCTATGATTAAAATGGCTTCTTCAACTTTATTAAAAATGGCACAGACTAAACAAAAATTATCCAGTTTAGAAAAAGCATTTCAACAGGTTTTTGGTCATCCGGTTAAAATTAATTTTGATACCGGAGGAGGAACGTCTGCTTATCGCGTACAAGAAGTCACTCCCCCATCTCCTTCTTATTCCCCGGTGGAGAATTCTAAGGTTTCTTCTCCAGAAATATCACCAAATTCTTCAATTAATCATCAAGAACAACACCAAATTTCTTCATCTCCTGATCAGGATATTCGAGAATCTGATCAAATAGATCAGGTGAAACCGGAAATGGAAACAGGCAAGATGCCTGTTCCACTTGAAAAAGTTGAATTAACTCCTGAAGAAATGGATGCTGAAGCTGTTATGATGGCTTCTCAGAAATTAGCTGAATTTTTCAAAGGTCAAATGATTGATTTAGGAGAAAAACAAACTTCTAAAACAGCTATTTTATTAAGCCAAAAGGATGATATTATTGACAGCAGTGAGGATGATAATTTTATAGAACTTGATGAGATCGAGGAAGACAATTATGATGATTTTTAATCAATGAAGCGGTGCGTACTCTGAGCTTACGCACCCGACTTGAGGCTATTTTTTTAAGGGGTAATTTAAGAGTTCTCGCTGTTCTAAATAACGTTGGGCGACTCGTCTGGCTAAATTACGAATTCTACCAATATAACGAGTCCGTTCTGTAACCGCAATTACCCCCCTAGCATCCAATAAATTAAAGCTATGGGAACATTTGAGAACATAATCTAAACTCGGTAAAACTAACCCTTTTTCGATTAATTGTTCGGCTTCCTGTTCATATAATCCAAATAAGGTAAACAAGAATTCTGGGTTAGAGGCTTCAAAATTATAGGTGCATTGTTCAATTTCTCCCTGTAAGTGAACGTCGCCATAATTAATAGTATCTGTCCAAGAAATTTTAGTCATGGCATCGACATTTTGCAGATACATTGCCAAACGTTCTAAGCCATAAGTAATCTCAATGGAAACGGGACGACAATCAAGACTACCACATTGTTGAAAATAGGTAAATTGAGTAATTTCCATCCCATCTAACCACACTTCCCAGCCCACACCCCAAGCACCTAATGTGGGAGATTCCCAGTTATCTTCTACAAAACGAATATCATGATCTTCGGGGTTAATTCCTAATAGTCTCAAGGAGTCTAAATACATCTCTTGAATATTATCAGGAGACGGTTTAATTAAGACTTGATATTGATAATAATGTTGAAAACGGTTGGGGTTTTCTCCATAACGGCCATCGGTGGGGCGGCGACAAGGTTCGACATAGGCGACAGACCAAGGTTCGGGGCCAATAGCGCGTAAAAAGGTATGGGGATTCATTGTTCCCGCCCCTTTTTCGGTATCATAGGGTTGAGCAATCAAACAGCCGCGATCGCTCCAAAATTGATTCAGGGTGGCAATAATTGATTGAAAATTCACGGGACGCAATATTTTTCTAATGGGTTTAACGTTAATCAATTTTACCATTAGTTTTTAGGCATCGATGAAATGCCTTTAAATAGCATGATTAACCCTCCGATCACAATTGCGATCGCCATTCCTCCCATGACTGCATCTAATACCCCTGTATTTTCCATTTAGTATTAATCTCCTCGTATTTCCCTGATTTATTCTATCACGATATTAAATCTTAGAAACCGGGTTTCTCCTTTATATTAATTACTACAAATTAAAATAGTTTCAGAAACCCGGTTTCTGGTACTACTGCGGCTGCTTGTATCTCAAACTTTAGCAGGTCGAGTTATTGAGATTTATTGGGGGAATTAGTTTTCCTCTAATTCAATACTCGGTTCCCCTGGGTAAAAGCGATTATCTAATACTTGTTCAAGAGTATAAAGGCATTCAGACGGAAATGTTTTTAAGGGTAAATTCGTTTCACTTGCTGCTAATTCTACAGCTTTAATATAAGCTTTTTGAATCGCTTCTGTTAGATAGGGTTTTAAACTCGGACTATCTTCTAGTAATTGCTCTAAATCAATCCGTTGTACCCGAATGGTTGCTAACCAACTACGACTACGTTTTGTGGGTTGATATTCCCATTTTAATAAATGGGCAATTAAAATACTGAGTCTATTTCTTAATTGTTGGCGTTCTTGTCTTCCCAAAGATTCTATTTCCTCAATTAAATTGTTCAGATCCAAGTGATGCCATTGTTGTTCACGGAGTAACTGAGCTTGTTTTTGTGTCCAGCCATAGAAATCCTGTTCATATAAACTTTGCATGATTGATTTTTCCTGAATTTAATAATATCCTAAATTGGCGATCGCTTTTTTCTATTGTCTCTTAAACTTTAGCAGGTCGAGTCATCGAGATCTAGTTGGAGGGAATTAGTTTTCCTCTAACTCAATATTAGGTTCTCCTGGGTAAAAGCGATCGCTCAAAATGTCATCCATTAAATAAGGACAATTTTCAGGAAAACGGTTAAATGGTAAATTCGTTTCTGCGGCTGCTAAATCTCGACCATTTTCATAAGTTTCTGGTAAAATTTCAGGCAAATAAGGTTTAAGGCTAGGATTATCTTTAAGCAACCTTAAAATATCGCGTCTTTGTACTCGAATGGTTGCTAACCAACTACGACTGCGTTTTGTGGGTTGATATTCCCATTTTAATAAATGAGCAATTAAAATACTCAATCTGTTTCTTAATTGTTGGCGTTCCTGTCTTCCCAAAGATTCTATTTCCTCAATTAAATTGTTCAGATCCAGGTGATGCCATTGTTGTTCACGGAGTAACTGAGCTTGCTTTTGTGTCCAGCCATAGAAATCCTGTTCATATAAACTTTGCATGATTGATTTTTCCTGAATTTAATAATATCATAAATTAGCGATCGCTAACTTCAATAGACTGCCATTCTCTAGCATCCACAAATAATGATAAATGTTTAACATTAGTCGTGGCAACAATCACTTGATTTCCGTTGATTTCTTCTGGTATCGAGTAAAATTAATTGACTCAGAGCAACCCTTATCAAATTTTAACTGAATCTTCTTCCAGTGCTTGCCGCAAATATTCCCAAGTTTCTGTTTGTTCTTTTTCGTCTCCTTCTTCCATCCATTGTTTTGTTAATGCCTTAAGTGCTTCATGCTGGTTAACTAAAATTTCTGACTCCTGAGATCCAGATTCAGTTTGTTTTTCAACAGAGGTTAACTGTTCAGGTTTAAGGGTAACACTTTCTCTAAATGCGTGCAGAATTTTGAACAAATGAAACCAATATTCTCTAGGCGTTTTTTGGATTTCGTTTAGTAATTCCATAAACGACACTTCAGAGTAAGCTTGAGTCATCGGTTCAGACTGACTGGGTTGAGGATTAGTGAGAATTGGAGACATCCTATCACCTACTTTTTAGAAATCTTGTTATCAATTGTAATGGATTTTTATAACTGATTGAGACGGGTTAGATAAATGTTAACTCGTTGTTCCCTAAAAAAACTGGGCTACCCATCTCTCGATTTATAGATGGTATAGTTGAAAAATGCCCTCATCCTTGCTTGATTAACGCTAAACTGATAATATTGTTGATTCTTCCGACAACTACCCCCTTGAGTTGTCCACACTAAGATGATTCGTTTACATCCGCCCAAATGGTTCATATCAAGCGCGTCGAACTGACTAACTTTAAATCCTTTGGTGGGACAACAGCAGTCCCATTACTACCGGGTTTTACGGTCATTTCTGGGCCGAATGGTTCGGGGAAATCGAATATTCTGGATGCGTTATTATTTGCTTTGGGGTTATCCTCTTCTAAGGGAATGCGGGCGGAACGTTTACCCGATCTCGTGAATAACGCCCAAAGTCGTAAAACTACCGTTGAAACCCTTGTAACGGTGACGTTTGACTTGTCGGACTATGACGGCGAACCTTTGGGAAGAAATAGTGATGAGACGGATAATGGTTTATCCTCGGAAATGGAAGAGTTAGGGGAAGAAACGGGATTAGAAATTGAGACAGAGACAGGCAAGATGCCTGTTCCACTGGGAGAGCCTGTTGATTTAGAATGGACGGTTGCGCGGAAATTAAGGGTTACAAAACAGGGAACTTATACCTCGACTTATTATATTAATGGGGAAGCTTGTACTCAAACAGAACTGCATGAACAGTTGAATAAATTGCGAATATATCCTGAAGGATATAACGTCGTTTTACAAGGAGATGTGACGGGTATTATTACGATGAAACCCCGTGAACGTCGAGAAATTATTGATGAGTTGGCGGGGGTGGCTTCCTTTGATCGAAAAATTACCTTAGCTAAGGAAAAATTAGATGCGGTTAAGGATCGAGAAGAACGCAGTCGTATTGTAGAACAAGAATTAATTGCTCAACGCGATCGCTTAGATAAGGATCGTTCAAAAGCTGAAAAATATCAACAACTTCGAGAAGAATTTCAACAAAAAAGTCAGTGGGAAACGGTTCTTAATTATCAAACGTTACAACAACAACAAGGACGACTGCGGGAACAAATAGAAGCCGATGATCGCACGTTAACGGAACTCAACGAACAACGTCAACAAAAAGATCAACAAATTCACACCACCTCGGTACAACTCGAAGCCCTCAACGCTCATGTTAAGGCGATGGGAGAGGAAGAACTCATCGCCCTTCAGTCGAGTTTGGCCACCGAAGAAGCCCAACAGCGTCAACTCCAAACTCGGTCTGCGGAACTGGAAACCGCCCTGCAACAAACCGTTACCCAAATTCACCAAACCGAACAAGAACTCCGTCAACAATATCAAACCCTGGATACTCTAGCTATTGAAAAAGACCAGGAAACCTTAAATTTGGGTCAACGACAACGGGAACGGGATACTCTGCAAGCCACGGTAGAACGGAGTCGGGAGGCGACCTCTCAGGTGGCACAACAAGCCGAAAGCTGGATGGTGCAACAAACGGAACTGCACCGACAAATTGAAACCTTACAAAAAACCCTTGACCCCCATCGCACGGAACAAGCGCGGCTGCGGGAACGAGTTGAACAGTTGCAACGACAACTTTCTGAGCAGCAACAGTCTTTGGCGACCTTGGGCGAGGAGTTATCGCAAAAAACAATAGCACTGGAAGGTGCTACCACTCAACGGGATGCAACGTCTCAACAGGTGGCGACTCTAACTCAACAGGTGACGGAGGCGGAAACCAACTTACAGGTACAACAGGAAACCCAAACCCGTCTGTTACAGGAACAACGGGAACGTCAGCGCAAATTGGATAAATTAGAAGCGCAACACCAAGCCCAACAGGAGGCGACGGGAAGTTATGCGACTAAAATTATTGCTCAGTCGGGTATTTCCGGGCTTTGTGGGTTGGTGTGTCAGTTGGGACAAGTTGAACCCCAATATCAGTTAGCCTTGGAAACGGCGGCGGGAGCGAGGTTGGGTCATATTGTGGTGGAAGATGATAGTGTGGCGGCGGCGGCTATTGAATTTTTGAAGCGACAACAAGCGGGACGGGCGACATTTTTACCGTTAAATAAAATTCAGGGAAATCGTTCAAATCTTCCTAATTTAGCCACGATGCGAAATTTGCCAGGGTTAATTGATTTAGCGGTGAATTTAATCGAATATGAACCGCGATATCAAGATATTTTTGCTTATGTTTTTGGCAATACGTTAGTTTTTAATAATTTAAGTAATGCTCGAAAACTTTTAGGACAATATCGCATTGTAACTTTAGAAGGGGAATTATTAGAAACAACCGGAGCCATGACGGGGGGAAGTGTTTCGTCTCGGTCGAGCTTACATTTTGGCACGGATCAAGGGTCAGCCGAAGCCAGAAATATTGCGGCATTGAAGGAACGGTTAGAGGAAATTGAACGCATTTTAGAACGGTGTAACCGCAGTATTGAAGAAACGAGTCAAACGGTGAAATTGCGATCGCAACAACTCAATGAAGTCAGACAAACCTTGCGAGATCATCAACAGCAAGTTTCCTTATTAGAGTCGGAAATTAAAACGTTAAGAAATCAACAAGAACAATTGCGATCGCAATTAGAAAAAAATACCCAAGAATTGAATACCGCCCAAATTCGCTTAAAGAATTTAGAGGCAGAAATTCCCAATTTAGAAACGAAATTACAACAAGATCGGGAAGTCTTAGCGCAATTAGAAGCCACCCATAGTCATAGTGAATGGCAACAACTTCAAGGAGTATTAAGAAGTCAGGAAACTGAGTTACAACAAAAGGAAAATGCCCTGAGAACTGTGCAACAACGGTTAATTGAAATTGAGAATCAACAAACCCGTTTACAGGATAAAATTCAAGAGGGAAATCAGAAATTAGAAGCCATTCGTCAAGAACAGAAATCTTTAACACAAAAGTTAGAAACTGTCAAGATTCAATTGGCAGAAATTCATCAAAAAATTCAACAAACCCGTGTAAAAGTTTCCCAAGTAGAAGCGAAATTAGGAGAGGAGAAAAAACAACGGGATCAGGTAGAAACGCAGTTAGGAGAATTGCGGTTAGCCAAACAACAATTAGATTGGCAAATTGAGAAATTACAGGAAACCCAACAGGGAAGACGGGAACAATTAACGATTAAATTAGAACAAATTGCCGCTATTCGGACTGAACTTCCTGAACCGTTACCGAATATTCCTCAAAATTTAGATTTAGCTAGTTTACAGCGAGAATTGCGATCGCTGCAAAAACGTATGGAAGCCTTAGAACCTGTAAATATGTTAGCGTTAGAAGAATTTGAACGCACTCAAGCTCGGTTAGAAGAATTAACCCAAAAATTAACCACCTTAGAAGGGGAAAGAACCGAATTATTATTAAGAATTGAGAATTTTACCACCTTACGCCGTCGCGCTTTTCAAGAAGCCTTTGATGCGGTTAATGAGAACTTTCAAACCATTTTTGCTCAACTGTCTGAAGGGGATGGTTATTTAGAAATAGATAACCCAGAAGACCCCTTTAGTAGTGGGTTAAATTTAATTGCTCACCCCAAAGGAAAACCCGTTCAACGGTTAACTTCAATGTCAGGAGGTGAAAAATCCTTAACGGCTTTAAGCTTTATTTTTGCTCTACAAAGATATCGTCCTTCCCCGTTTTATGCCTTTGATGAAGTTGATATGTTTTTAGATGGGGCAAACGTGGAAAGATTGGCTAGAATGATTAAAAGTCAAACCGAACAAGCTCAATTTATTGTTGTTAGTTTACGCCGTCCGATGATGGAAGCTTCTCAACGAACTATTGGTGTTACCCAAGCCAGAGGTGCCTACACCCAAGTCCTCGGAATTAAACTTTAAAACCCGTATAACGGTTGAGGAATTGGCCCTGGTATTGAAAAAGTTCAGTTCCTCTTCTTTTTTCCAAGATGTTAACAAGGACAACAATCTGTCACTACTGACAAATAATCTGGCAATCGACATCTGCTTTTTGATATAATTCTATAATGTAAGGGTGAGATCTTTTTCCCATCATAAAGATGGCTAGTCGCTGCGACGATTCCATTGTCTGTTTTGCCAATTTCCTCGATATATTGCCGTCGGACTCCCAATGTCAAGTTCCGGCTTTTTCGATGTCCGGTATCATCAATGATCAAACTAAATCCACGACTAATCTTGGTTTAGTGACTTTGAAGGCTCAAATTATATGATATTACCTAAACGTCTGATCAGATTAGCACTCTTTTTGGGTTGTCTAATTATTCTTCTCATTCAGAACCCATTACCAGTCCAAGCAAAAACACTAACCCAAAAACAGCAAGCGCCTATAGGTATCTTCATAGATACACTTAGTGACTTTAACATTTCTAATGGTTCATTTTCAGCAAACTTCTGGCTCTGGAGCCTCATTGATAAAGGCGAAAAAAATCCCTTTGATTCTCTGGAATTTATGAATGCTGTTAGAATAGACACACCTAACAATTTAACTATTCCTACATCTAAGGGAATTTGGGTTCAAAAAAAGGTAAGTGGAACATTTCGTCATGATTGGAATATGCGAAATTTTCCATTTGATAAACAAAAGCTAAAAATTATTTTTGAAGAAACGGAAGATGATATTCATTCATTTAGTTATCAACCCGATATCGCTAATTCTTCTATAGATCAGGATATTAAATTAGAGGGTTGGAAAATCAAGAAACTTACCCTTAATGCTATTGATAAACAGTATCTCTCTAACTTTGGTAATCCAACTTTACCACCCGGTGCAGCCAGTGCATATTCCCGATTAGAAATTATGATTGAATTACAGCGCACAAATATTACTGGCTTTTTTAAAATGATTGCTGGAGCATTGGCATCGATAGGATTATGTTTAGTTTCCTACTTTCTTTATGAGCCAGATATCGGATCACTTCTAGCCCGCTTTGGACTACACGGAACTTCCCTATTTGCCGTTATTTTGAGTCTGCGTAGTAATAGCGGCGACTTAGGTTCAATGGCTTATTTAACACTGATTGATTGTATTCATTTAGCCGTGATTGTATATATTTTAGTGGCGACTGCTATTGCAATTTATATTTGGTGGCAAGTTCAAAAAAAAGGCGATTTACCTGCTCTGACACGGATTAGTTCGCAAGTTGGTGTAGTAAGTACATTGGCTTTATTGGCTTGTATTGTGGTGTTAATAATAGGAGCAGCGACTCACAATTAAATTTGATATATCCCTCTTCTGTCAGTCTCCGAGGAGTAAAATTAGAAAATAAACCAGATGGGTAGCTAGAAGGGGGATAGGGTAATGGATGTAGAATTACAGATGATCAAACATTTAGCCCGAGATGCACAACCAACAGTTTCAGTGATTGATGAATATTGTCAAGGTTATAAAGACCTATTCCCAGAAGTGAGAAGTTACGAATGTTTTAAATACTTACATCTAGGAATTATCTCACCAATTCCGAGAAAATCTTTACCGGAAATTGCTAAAATAGTAGGAATTAGGTCGCCACAATCACTGCATCATTTCTTAGCCAATTCGCCTTGGTCAGCAAGGGAATTAAAGGAAAGAAGATTAGCCCGAACTCTAAAAGCATTGAAAGGAGAGAAGATTATAGTAATAATTGATGAGACAGGAGATAGGAGAAAGGGAAAAAAAACCGACTATATAGCTAGACAATACTTGGGAAGTGTGGGCAAAACAGATCGGGGAATAGTATCAGTTAATGCTTACGGTGTTTATAAAAATATAACCTTTCCTTTAGTGTTTAGAGTATTTAAACCCAAAGGAACATTAAAAGAAGGAGATGTCTACAAAACTAAGATTGAAATCGCATCAGAAATTCTAACAGAATTGGTTGATTGGGGATTTCAGATTGAATTGGTATTAGCAGATAGCCTTTATGGTGAAAGTAGTTCGTTTATCAGTACATTAGATCAATTTCAAATTCCTTGGGTACTAGCAATAAGAAGTAATCATGGAGTCTGGATGTCAAGCGAGCAGAAAGTTAGAGCCAACAAATGGTGTAAATTTGAGAGGATTTTTAGCAATCAAGAATCAGAAACCAGATATATTAGAGAAATCATATTTGGGAAAAGAAGTACAAGAACCTATTGGGAAATTACCACAGATCCAGAAACGATGCCAGAAACATCAACTTCGTTTGTCATGACAAATTTAACAGAGAAGAGAAGCCAGATGAAAAAGACATTAGGTAATTTATACGGGTTAAGAACATGGGTGGAATATGGATTTCGACAATGTAAACAAGAACTGGGTTGGACTGATTATCGGTTGACGGATTTTCCCGATATAGAAAAATGGTGGGAAATCATTTTCTGTGTGTATTTAATGATTAGTTTCAACTCCGAAGTTTTCCGGTCTTTAAGTCAAGGCAGTCCCCGAGAATCTGAGAGCAAAAAAAACACCACCGATTGCTCAACTCATCAACAATGGAATCACAAAGAGGGATGGAAAAATGTTTTAAATAATCTGCGTTTAATAATTCAGCCTACTATTATATTGTGGTTGATTGTCCCGTGGCTAGATATTTTTCCCGACCGCCATTTATTAGTGGGTTTTCATAAATTAATTGAGAATATTAATCAATTTCAATCTTATTTTCCCAATGGATAACTCTACTTTTTATTACTTGTTGATTTCGGAGAGTGACAGAAGAGGGATAGAAATCCAAATAATCGTAACCCAAGCCAGAGGTGCGTTCACCCAAGTCTTGGGTATTAAACTTTAAAAACCCTTATAACGGTTGAGGAATTGGCCCCGGTACAGGTTGAGGAATTGGCCCAGGGACAGGCTGAGGAATGGGAGGGACTGGATCAGGAAGAGGGTCGGGGTTGGGAATAGGGTTGGGAATAGGGTTGGGAATGGGGTCAGGAAGGGGGTTTGGGTTCGGAAGTGGATCAGGAACCGTTGGGTCAGGAATGGGGCTAATTTGAGCGATGACAGGCGGTGTAGGAGCAGGAGGATAGAAAATAATCAATGGGAATATCATAAAATTAAGCCTTTAGTTAGATTAACAATTAATTTCTTGAATAGTTTGATCCTAATCAAAATCAATGATTTATTCTTCAATCTAAAGCCATAATTTAATCTCAAGCTTTATTGAGTATCTGTTTCTTATTCGGTATTCCTATTGAATATTGTTCCGGCAATTATTACATCTTGAAGACTTAGCTTTGTGTGGCGTTAAACTTCATATACCAATCTAATTTTAGGGGTTGATTCGGTATTAGATCGCACTCTAAATTTAGATTGATAAATCCCATCCGCTAAATCAATTTGAGTTTGAAAATAACCTGACTCATCTTTCTGCATTGGGATTTCTTGCCCATTAGAAAAACACCCCATTAAGGAAGCGGCTTTATTCTGGGGTGCAAATAGTTGAAATTCCATAACATCCCCTACAACATTTTTAACGGATGGGTTTAATCCTTAATCTAAGATTACCCGTAGCTCCCTATTCTTGTGATCTTCCTAATGATAGTTAAAAATGTAAACAAATTTTGTAAGCTGTATGCTCATTCAATAAACGTGAAGGCTGATGAATTACAAATGAAAATTAAAGAATATTTTAAGGCTTCCATTTATTAATCCTATAGGATGAGCTATCAACCATTTTTTTTATTTCTTTTGATAGACAGCTTTTTGATATGAATTCCGTAAACTCAGAACAGTGTCGCTGAATATTTTGTGTGATCAATAAAAAATAAAGCAACTATTTATGGTGTATAAAAATACAGAATTTTTTATGTCTAATCCGTCAGTCTTAGATTACCACTATCTTGATATCCAAGATTCTATTCCTCCTGAATTAGCAAGCCATAAAAATTCTGCTGAGTCTCAGATTAACTCAACAATAAAAACCCAAGCTGGGTTATGGATTGCCCTCACTATTATAGCAATCTGGACAGTTTGCTTTATCAGATTTTTATCTTTAGATCTGCCTCAAACTAATTGGGTTATAATTGGGTTAGCCCTGCTTCTACAAACCTTTTTATATACAGGTTTGTTTATTACGGCTCATGATGCCATGCACGGTTCTCTTTATCCTAATAATCTAAAGCTAAATCATTTAATTGGGTCGATTGCGGTCACGTTTTATGGATTATTCTCCTATGAAGAATTGCTCAAAAAACATTGGCTGCATCATCGCTACCCCGCCAGCGATCATGATCCTGACTTCCATGATGGTGAGCATCAAAGTCTCATTTCTTGGTATCTCTATTTTATGATCCGATACTGGAGTTGGTGGCGGTTAATTAAATTAGCATTTGTATTCCATAGCCTGCAATTTTTATTTCATATCTCTATCCTTAATTTGGCTTTATTTTGGATCATTCCGTTTATCTTTAGTTCCTTTCAATTGTTTTATTTTGGAACTTTTCTCACCCATCGAGAACCTCAAGGAGGATATCAAAATGAACACTGTGCCCAAAGTAATTCATTACCTGTTTTTTGGTCATTTATGACTTGTTATCACTTTGGTTATCATCAAGAACACCATCAATATCCTAATGTTCCTTGGTGGCAACTTCCTAACGCTCGTAACCTTGAACTTAACCCTTAATCTTTTACCCTCCCTGGAAAAATGATGTCAGAAAAAACTGGATTTGCTAAACAAACCCTGAATAAAATTGCAGAAGTTGCCCTTTCTACCCAAATTAAGGCACAAAAATTAGAAGTTGATATTGAAACGAATCTGCAAAAAATTACTCATGGAGATATTGATCATATTGCTATTAAAATTAATCATCTCACAATGCAAAATCCTCTGCAAATAGAGATCTTTAAATTAGATATTGGTCAAGTTACGGTTCAACCTATGAGTGCAATTCGGGGAAAAATTAAATTAGTTCATCCTTCAGAAGGTAAACTAGAGTTAGAGGTTAATGAAGGCAACCTCCATGAAGCTCTTCATCGTAAATTGCAACAAACCGTTCAGTTAAAGTTACTGGAAAATGGTAGAATTGCCTTTAAAATTAATCCTAGGGAGGGACTGGGAGAAGATCCAGAACTCACTTTCATGGCAATTCCTAAAATTAATAGCGATCGCAAAACCTTATTACTTGAACTGTTTCCCTTAGCTACGCCGTCTTCCCTTCCTCCTGAACAAATTACTCATCTTTTCACGACCTTTAGCGAAATTCTTGATCTCAAAAATTTGGAAAAAGCAGGGACAACCCTAACCCTCGATCAATTTGAAATTACATCAGGTTGGTTACATCTTAAAGCTAATGCCCATATTGATGAATTTCCATCCAGTTAACGTTAATAAAACTTCGGTTAAAAGTGAACAGTTAAATGTTAACAGTTAACCGCTAATAGTCAACATTAAGGATGATGTCAGTGATAGTATTTTTTTGCAAAATTAAGTATATCTCTGCTATTTATAAATCCTGATCCTTAATGATTTATGACGCATTTTGGTATTATTTGCCCCCCCTATCCCGGTCACTTAAATCCTCAGTCTGCTTTAGGGCGAGAATTACAAAATCGAGGACATCAAGTTACCGTTTTACAACTGATTGATCTGGAGAAAAAAGTTCAATCCGAAGGCTTAGAATTTTATCCCGTTGGACTGTCTATTTATCAACCCGGACTCTTAGCAGAAACCTTTCAGCAACTGGGTCAATTAAGTGGAATTAAAGCTCTGCAATATTCCGTCGATTTCTGTCAACGGTTCACGGAAATTTTGTGTCAAGATGCACCCAAAGCGATCACTAAACTAGGAATAGAAGCTTTATTAGTTGATCAACTTGAACCTGTGGGAGAAACGATTGCAGAATATCTCAATTTATCCTTAATTGTTGTGTCCTGTGGTCAAGCCATTCATCGTCGTGGGGATGTTCCTCCTTTTTTTACCCCTTGGTTATATCAAAATCAACCTTGGGCAAAACTTCGCAATCAAATTGCCTATTTTATTTTAGATTATAGTTGTCAACCGATTTTAAACACAATTAATCAGTATCGACAACAGTGGAAATTACCGCCTTATCCTCATTTTTATGGCGCAACTTCAACTCGACTTTGCCATATCAGTCAACAACCAGAAGCCTTTGATTTTCCAATTCCTAATTTACCGAACAATTTCTACTATACAGGCTCTTTTCGCAATCAATCACCCCAAAAAGTTTTCTTTCCTTATGAACGTTTGACCGGACAACCTTTAATTTATGCCTCTTTAGGAAGTGTACAAAATACAAAGGTTAATTTATTTCGGTCAATTGCAGAAGCTTGTCAAGAATTAGACGTTCAATTAGTGATTACCCACGGGGGCGGAATGAGCGAAACTGAAGTTAAAACCTTACCCGGTTCTCCTTTAGTGGTTGAGTATGCACCCCAGGTTGAAGTATTAGCAAAAGCCAATTTAACGATTACCCATGGGGGGATGAATACGGTAATAGATTCTTTAAGTTCTGGCGTTCCTTTAGTCGCAATTCCGATTACCTTTGAACAACCGGGAACTGGGGCGCGAATTCGCTGGACAAAAACCGGAGAAGTCATCCCTATTAGCCGTTTAAACGTTGCTCGATTGCGACAAGCGATTCAACAAGTTTTAACCGAAAAATCTTATTCAGAAAATGCCTTAAAAATTAGGGATTCTATTCGCAAAGCGGGAGGCGTTAAACAAGCCGCAGATCTTATAGAACAGTGTCTTAAACAACCTCTAAACCCCCAAAATTATCATGAACCCATCTACTCAGACCGGATACTTATCAGCACGACCTCTGAAGCCAAACCATAGTAATAAATTGGGTTTATATCCTTTAAATTTAGATAAAACTCGTGATGGTTTAGTTTTTATTCCCGTTAGTTATCATCCTGCTCAACCTGCTCCTTTCATCTTAATGTTACATGGGGCGGGTAGCAATTCCCAAGCCGGAATTACGCCCTTTCTCCCTTTAGCAGAATCACAAGGATTAATCTTATTAGCGATTGATTCTCGTCGCCAAACTTGGGATCGACTTCGAGGGACTTTTAGTGTTGATTTAGCCTTTATGGATTTAGCTTTAAGTCAGGTTTTAAGCAACTATAATATTGATTCATCTCATTTAGCGATCGCAGGTTTTTCTGATGGCGCAACCTATGCGTTAAGTGTGGGTTTAACCAATGGAAATTTGTTTTCTCATATTATGGCCTTTTCCCCTGGATTTATGGCACCTGCGGGACTTTGTGGTACTCCTCGTTTATTTATTTCCCACGGAACCGAAGATCAGGTTTTACCGATTCAATCTTGTAGTCGTAGAATTGTACCTCAAATTCAACAAGCCGGTTATGAAATTGTTTATCAAGAGTTTCCGGGGGGTCATACTATTCCTCCCCATATTGTGTTAAATGTTCTAAAATGGTTCAAACCTCCATCATCATAAATAATGATCAATAGACAGAATTCAGCTTTATCCCAACTCAAGATTTATGTCTTTAGGTCATGTTGAAGGAAAAAATTTTTCTATAATCTTGATCCATAAAACCTCGTAGAGTCTTTGGACATGGATCTTAATCGTTTCTCTAAACAAGTTCTGGCGATGCAAAATCGCTTTTCTACCTTACTTCAGGGTACTGAACCCATCAAAGGTTTAACGCCCCAGTTAAGCTCTACCTTTGTCATGGAGATGGGTTGGGCGTTGGAAGAGTTACAAGTTGCTCAGGAGGAATTACAACAGAAGAATATGGGTTTAGCAGAAGCATTAGAAGCCTCTGTTCATGAACGCAAACGTTATGAAGATTTATTTTATTTAGCGCCAGAACCTTATTTAATCACAACTTTAGAAGGAACTATTCAACAAGCAAATCGAGCCGCCGCAGAATTATTGGGAATTCCTGAACAATTTATTGTCGGAAAACCTTTATCTTTATATATCCGCGAAGAAGACCGTCAATGCTTTCGTTCAGAACTCATTCGCCGACAAGAACGAGATTGTTTTCACGAGTGGGAAATCGGATTAACCTGTCGTGATGGAAGATCCTTGGATGTGGCTTGTATAACCCGAATTAACCGAGATAGAACAAACAAAGCAGTTAGTATTCATTGGGTTTTAAGAGATCTGACTGAACGCAAACGTATTGCTTTATTACAACAAAGCCCGATTAATTCTTCTGAGCAAAGGACGATTTTCCAGGAAAATCGTCCTTTGCTCAGTTATCATTTAGGAGAATTAATTCCCCTCCCCCAGGGAACATTGTGGTATGTTGTTCAAGGATTAGTTAAATTAACCACCCTCAATCACCAGGGTCAAGAAATTCTCATGGGTTTAATCGGGCTAGGATCTCCATTTGGGAAAGAATTAACTTCTCTAGGGATTTATGAAGCTACTGCTTGTTCTTCAGTGAAATTAGTGGGTTTTACCCATGCTGAAATCGCAGCATCTCCTGATTTAACTCAGCTTTTATTGACGGGTATTAGTTATCGTCTGCACCAAACTGAAGCGTTATTAGCGCTATCAGGAGAACGACAACTGGCAACTCGTTTGTATCAGTTACTTCATGTCTTAAAAAACGAAGTCGGTACACCCGTTGATGAAGGAATTTGTCTGAATATTCGTCTGACCCATGAAGAATTAGCAATGGCTTGTGGTACAACCCGTGTTACTATTACTCGCTTACTCAAACAACTTCAAGATCAGAAAAAAATCACATTTAATGAAAAAAGACAGATTATTCTGATTAAAAATTTAGTTCCTTCAAACCCTAGGAATTTGTAATTTTAATTACAATTCAGGTAAGCTAAGATCTATTGAATTCTACATTAAGGATAGATAGATCATGGCGGATGCTAAATCTTCCTCCCTGAAGCGAGAGATAGGCGTTTTAGGGGCCATTGGCATGGGGTTAGGTTCCATTATTGGAACAGGGGTTTTTGTCAGTATTGGAATTGTAGCGGGACTGACAGGAACCTCTGTGATTGTCGCTGTTATTCTCGCCGCGTTTGTCGCTCTTTGTAATGGATTAAATAGTGCCCAGCTTGCTGCAAATCATCCTGTGAGTGGGGGTACTTATGAATACGGTTACAAATATTTGAATCCAGGCTTAGGATTTATCGCGGGTTGGATGTTTTTATTAGCTAAAACTGCTTCAGCCGCCACTGCTGCCCTCGGATTTTCGGGTTATCTGATCTTAATGTTAGGAGTCAGTCAAAGTCTATTTATTCCCATTGCATTGTTCACCGTTTTTGTCCTAACTGCTATTGTTTTTACGGGAATTCGACGCTCCAATACAGCTAATTTAATTATAGTTTCTATTACGCTTTTTTCATTATTATTTTTTATAATTTCAGGTTTACCTCTAGCATTTTCACCAACCGGATTAAACCATTTTCTTCCGTTTTTCCCGTCCACGAGTTCTGCCATTCCTAATTTATTAGAAGCAACGGCCTTAATGTTTGTTGCCTATACCGGATATGGACGAATTGCCACCATGGGGGAAGAAGTGAAAGACCCTGAAAAAACCATTCCCCAAGCGATGATTATTACAGTGTTAATTTCAATGTTGCTTTATTTAGGGGTGGCTTTAGTAGCAGTTGGAGTGGTGGGAACGGAAACATTAAGTTTAGCTTCAATAACAGCCGCACCGTTAGAACAGGTTGCCAATCGTTTTGCTTTACCCGGAAGTAATCAGGTGATCACATTAGGGGCGATGACGGCGATGTTAGGGGTTTTATTAAACTTAATTTTAGGGTTATCTCGTGTTGTCTTTGCCATGGGAAAACGTCACGATCTGCCTCGATTTTTAGCTCAACTGAATACCACTCAAACCACTCCCACTTTGGCGGTTATTGTTGTGGGAATTGCGATCGCAGTTTTAGTCTTAATAGGCAATGTCAAAACTACTTGGTCATTTAGTGCCTTTACGGTTTTAATTTATTATTCAATTACTAATTTAGCTGCTTTGAAACTAACACTGGAAGAACAACTTTACTCTCCGATATTAGCTTATATTGGTTTAGTTTCCTGTCTCTTTTTAGCTGTTTGGATTGAACCGAAAGTTTGGTTACTGGGATTTGGATTAATGTTGGTCGGTTGGATCTTGAGACTAATTATTCGCCATTCCCTAGAACAATAAGGATAGGATTGTATGACCTAACCCCCCAACTTTCTCTCCTGGCACAGGAAGAGAAAGTCATCTAATTAATATTAGAAAAAAATCCTCCTCTCATTGAAGGAGAAGGAGTAAGGGAGATATTAAGCGATTTTTAGAGAAATGCAGGAAACAACCGTGACTATAAATTACGGTGTAACTTTATCAATGATATTTTTGCCTGCTTCTGCCGTATTATCTTTTAATTTATCACCCGTGTTCTGAACTCCTTTTGAATAGGTTTCACCCCAATCTTTAAAGGCTTCTGCTGAATCTCTGGTAATATTTTTGAAGCGTTCATTCAGAGGAACATCTCCTTCTGCTTCATCTAAAAATTCTCCGGTTGTTTTGGGTCTATCGGATTTTTTTTGATGAGCAACTTTGTCTATTCTTTCCTTAGAAACCGGGTTACTTCTATCATATTTTTGAACATCAACCGTTGTGTTCAGTAAGACAAAGCCCACTAAAAACACAGCAAAAAAACGTTGAACTTGAAGCTGCATTAAAAAAGAACGGATATTAGAAACCATTCTAAAAAAGCCGGATTTCATGATTAATGTTTTCCTGTTTTCAAGAGGATTTTATTTTTTAATCCAAATCTACAGTAACGAGATTAAAATAATTATTCCTCTATCATAAGTAATAAGTTATTAGTTTCCCACAAACCCTTTCTTTAATTTTCTCTCTAGCAGAAGATATAGATTGTTTAAGCCTTGCTAATCTCTTGATTTCACCTCAAATCAACTGAGGTAGAAATCAGCAACTCCTCACGCGCGTCACCTGGGCGATACACCACACCCGATCTCAACCGTAAGTTGTGGTAGGGATAGCTTATCTGTTGGGTTTCTCCTAAACGTGCTAACCTTAATAACACAAGACAACCCGTAGCCAAGTCAGGGTTATGTTCGAGCAAGCCAGCAAAATTCAAGACAATGGAACCCTCGTTGTTCCCGCCATCAGTCACTATGTTTGTCGAACATTAGTGAATTTTCAGCATCAACATCCTAACTGGATTAACTCCCGTTATCGTCATATTCCTTGGCAACAATCTGAATATCAATCCTCATTGATTCGTCAGCTTAATCAAGGATTAAGTCAAGCTAGACATCAAGAGGCACTATTTGTTAAACTAAAAGCCTATCTAAACCGCTTGTTCAGTGTTGAATTTTTACGTTCTCCTGAGTATAAATCCTTAATTGTTAAACTAGAACAACTCACAGACCCCGATTTAGCGTTATTGTTTGCGGATTATTCTTTAGCAAATCAATCCCCTTCTCACGGTTTATTGAATGGCAGAAGTCCCAGCGAAGTGGGTATTAGTATTTTATTACTAGATGTTGAAAATCTGCCCTTAGATTTGGAAACGGAGAAATTTTTAGAAACAATTTGCTTATATCCCGTGCAAATTAAAGTCGCCTTTGCCAATTGGCGTAGCATGGGAAAAAAAGATTTAGAATATCATCAACGGGGTTATCAATTAATTCATGTTCCCCCCGGAAAAGATAGCGCGGATTTAAAAATGTCAACGGTGGGTTCCTCGATTTTTGTTCACTATCCGACGGCAAAAGAAGTGTTAGTTTGTTCTTCAGATCTCGGTTTAACTCATTTATGTAATACCTTACAAAATCATGGGTTAACCGTTTATCAAGTGAGTAAAAATAGATCGAAAATTAGAGTGCTAAATACCCGTACAGGTCAAATCAATACTTATTCCTTAACTCCTATTCCGCCGATTCCGACTTTAGATCAATTTATTGTGCAATTACAAGAAATTATTAAATTAGAGCAAAAACGATCTCATTGCCAATGGATTAAACTAAATCGGGTTGCTTTTTTATATAAAGATAATTATCATTTAACCGTTAGCCAAGTCGTGGCTTCCCATTTTTCCGATTATCAAGGCCGAGATATCTTTGTCAAAAATCCCCATATTTTTGTCGTTCATCAACCTTCTGAAAAATCTCCCAGCTATGTCACCTTATTTGAGATTCAACCTTCCTCAACTCAACCCCACACTTTACCCGAAACAGAATTCTCTCAACTTCCTGTAATTGAGTCTTTAGAAGATCTGGAAAATGCCTTAATTGCAATTATGCAGGAATTAACCTTAAATTCTTCTGAAAATCATGTTTCTTTATCAATTTTAGGCAGTCAATTCAATCGAAAATATGGAATTCCGATTACTCAAATCATCAAGAAATTAAGATTAGGAGGCAATTTTCAAAAGCTCTTAACTTTAAGCAATTCTTTTAATTTAGAAAAAACCGATAAAGATTGGAGAGTTAAATTACAATCCCCCTAGAAGTGTAACCTAGCACGTCTCTACAAAATTGACAAGATTTGTTATACTAAGAACAATCGTTAAGAAATGTAAAGAATGATGAATCACAAAGTCGTTGTTATTGTCGGCGCAACGGGAGGCATCGGAGCAACCGTTGCTCGAAAATTAGCCCAAAACGGAACCAAACTGGTCTTAGCCGCCAGAAATAGTACGAAATTGGAAACCTTGGCGAAAAACTTAGAAACAACGGAAGTATTACCCGTTTCTACAGATATCACCGACCCCCAACAAGTAGAAGGTTTAATGCAAAAAACCGCCGATTATTTTGGTCAAATTGATATCTTAGTTAATGCTGCGGGTGCAGGAATTTTGAAACAGTGGAATAAAATTGAACCTGCTGATTTAGATGCCATGTTAAATCTTAATTTAAAGGGATCTGTTTATACCTGTCAAGCTGCTGCTAATATTATGAAGCAGCAAAAATCAGGACATATTTGTAACGTTGTCGGGATTTTAGGCAAACATTCAATGGCGATGTCGAGTGCCTATTGTGCGTCTAAATTTGGATTAGTGGGGTTTAGTAAATGTTTTGCTGATGAAGTCAGACGCTATGGAATTAAAGTGACCTTATTCTATTTTGGGGGTGTAGATACTCCCTTTTGGGATAACGTCAGTTTAAAAGTTGATCGCTCAAAAATGTTGAGTGCGGAAACAGCGGCTAACTCCATTCTTTATGCGTTATCAGCAGAACCCCAAGCCATTCCAATGGAAATTAATATTCAACCCGAAAGTCATTTATTTTTCTAAAATTAATTATATTGTTGCTTATTGAACGCTGAATGATGGAGTTTGATCATGTCCATTTCTATGTTCAAGATGCCAAACGAACACGGGATTGGTTTATTCATAATCTAGGATTTCAAGGAATTGGGAGTCGGAACTGCGTTCACACCCAAACCGAAATCGTTTACCAAGGTTCAGTTTATTTTCTATTGTCTTCCCCCCTCACGTCTGAGAGTCCTGTGGCGCAATTTTTACAGGTTCATCCGTCTGGGGTGGTAGATGTTGGCTTTCAAGTTCAAGATTTAGAATTAAGGATTAAACCGCTTCTCGAACAAGGCGTTCGGGTCATTTCTCCCTTACAATCTTATTCCTATCAAGGAGAAACTTTAAAATGGTTAACCTTAGAAGGATGGCAAGGATTACGTCATACCTTCACCGAACAAACGGGGGCTCTTCCTGGAAAACTGCTTCCGGGTTTTCCTGAGCTATTTCCCCCCGCTTCTCCGGTTTTACTGTCCATTGATCACGTTGTTTTAAATGTACAATCTGGAGATCTAAAAACCGCCATTTCTTGGTATCAAAATTATTTAGGGTTTCAACCGCAACAGAGTTTTGAAATTCAAACTGAACGTTCTGGATTAAATAGTCAAGTCTTGGTTCATCCCCAAGGTCAAGTTCAGTTTCCGATTAATGAACCCACATCAGCTAATTCTCAAATTCAAGAATTTTTAGAGATTAATCGCGGTTCAGGAATTCAACATATTGCCCTAAAAACTTCAAATTTAGGGCAACAGGTTAATCATTTAAGACAAAGAGGATTATCTTTTTTAACGGTTCCCGATGACTATTATTTGCAATTACAAAACCGTTGGCATGATTCCCCCTTGTTAATCGATTGGGAACGTTTTGAGAATCAAGTCGGATTAACCGGAAATTTCCCTGAAATAGATCATCAAGCGATTCAGGAGAATGAACCCTGAATTGAGAGGTTATCGTTCTCTCAAAGGCCTGAAGTAGACTCAAGGGTCTAAAAACCCTTAGAACTTATGTTAGAACAGAAGTAAAGACAATTTTAGTCGGGAACCCCCATCACGCCAAAACAGAAAGAAATAAAGCCTCTACCCCCTACTTTATCCCTATTCATCTAAAATTTTGGAGACTTCTAATGACAACTGCTGCTAATTTAATTCGGATTGCTGCTGGTGAAGTGGGGTATGCGGAATATCCTGCTGGTAGTAATGGTAATAAGTATGGCCAATGGTACGGGATGAATTACGTTCCTTGGTGTGCAATTTTTGTATCCTACTGTTTTGATAAAATTGGTTTACCCCTGCCGATTAGAAGTGCTAAAGGATTCGCCTACTGTCCCGATGGGGTGTCTTGGTTTAGAAATCGGGGTCAATGGTTTTACGATGCCAGAGTTGGGGATGTGGTATTTTTTTGTTGGCGAGGAGATGGAATTGCAGATCATGTTGGCATTGTGGAATCCGTTAAATCCGATGGCAGTATTATCAGTATTGAAGGGAATACAGGAGTCGGAAATGATGCGAATGGAGGGGAAGTCATGCGACGTTCCCGGACTCCAGGGATTATTTTAGGTTTCGGACGTCCCCCCTATACCAATCCTGTCGCCTCCCAAACTCAAGCGTCTCGTCCGACCACACCAACCCCCACTCCACCCCAACGTGAAGTTGTTAAGGTTCCACCCAATTATCATAAAGATTTAGTTGATCGGTTAATAGGGGGTAAATCGGATAAAGCACAGAAAAAATAAATAACAGAAAAACGAATTAAGCGATATTTTATGGCTCATGAATTCTACAACTTTCACGATTGATAGTCGCATCCTCGACTGGTTAGCAGTATTCGGATACTTGAGTATTCTACTATTCGTGATGTGGAAGGTTTTGAATACTCAAAAGAAATCAGAATAACCCAGTTTTTAAGGATTACTAAGACCGGACAAAAAGGGTAAGGCTGCTAATCCTAAATATTGAATTCCTTCCGGGGTAACTTCAAACCGACAAGGTAAGATTTCTACCCCTTCTGAAATGGCAGTTCTTAAAAGTTGACCATAAACCGGGTCTGCCATATCTCCGGGGGCAAATTCGGTACAATCTCCACGATTAATAAAATATAACATCACCGCACGAGCGCCTTGTTTAACAATTTCAATTAATTCCTTTAAATGTTTTTGTCCTCGTTCTGTTACGGTATCAGGAAATAAAGCGATTTTTCCCTTACACCAAGTCGTATTTTTCACTTCTAAATAAATCGGTTTATCCTCCCCTTTCAAGACAAAATCGACCCGACTTTTTAAATCTATTCCATAGGGAACTTCTTTCTTAATTTCGCTATAATTTCCTAAGTCGGGAAATAACCGTTCTATTAAGGCTAAATGAATGACTTTGTTGGGTAAGGCGGTATTAATTCCAACCCACGTTAATTGCTGACCGAAGGGGTCAACCTCCGAGGTTAACTGAATTAACTCCCAAGTATAGGGATATTTACGAGTTTTCCCGGCGTTGTGAGACACCATCACCGGGTTTCCAGGGATGCAAACCCCTGTCATGGGCCCAGTATTGGGACAATGGGCCGTGATGACCTCTCCAGAGGTTAACTCAATATCCGCTAAAAATCGTTTATAGCGTTTCAATAAAACCCCAGACTCAAGGGAGGGATAGCGATACAAATAAGAATCCATGATGAACTTGTTTGAATATTGGTCAATTCCCGATTAAACTAGGGTTTGCATTTTAACCCCTGTGGATGTTTCGTGTCAGAAGAACCAAAACGCTCTCGTTCGTTAGTCGGAATTGCCACTATTGTTGCAGTTGCCACCCTGATTAGTAAAGTCTTTGGCTTAGTTCGTCAACAAGTGATGGCGGCGGCGTTTGGTGTGGGGCCAGCCATTGATGCTTATAATTATGCTTATGTTATCCCCGGATTTTTATTAATATTATTAGGGGGAATTAACGGCCCCTTTCATAGTGCCATTGTCAGTGCGTTAGCAAATCGAGACCGCAAAGATGCAGAAGCTTTAGTAGAGACGGTTTCTACATTAGTCGGAATATTTTTATTAATTATAACAGTCGGATTAGTCATTTTTGCCACTCCTTTAATTGATTTAATGGCTCCGGGTTTAATGCTAACACCGGAAGGAATAGCGACTCGAAGTATTGCCATAGAACAGTTAAAAATCATGGCTCCGATGGCGTTATTTGCTGGGTTAATTGGCATTGGATTTGGCACGTTAAATGCGGCGGATATGTATTGGCTGCCATCGATTAGTCCATTATTTTCCAGTGCGGCTTTAATCTTAGGATTAGGGGTATTAATTGGAATTTTAGGGGATGATGTTGATAGCCCTAAATATATGGTTTTAGGGGGAGAAGTTTTAGCGTGGTCAACTTTAGCAGGGGCAGTTTTACAATGGTTAATTCAAGTTCCGGCGATGTGGAAATCGGGGTTAGGAACCTTACGACTCCGATTTAATTTTAAAATTCCAGGGTTAGAAGATGTGATGAAAGTCATGTTACCCGCTACATTATCATCAGGAATGTTACAAATTAATGTCTATACGGATTTATTTTTTGCCTCTTATATTCCCCAAGCTGCATCAGCAATGGGCTATTCTGGGTTATTAGTCCAAACTCCCTTGGGAATCATTTCTAATATGATTTTGGTTCCGTTTTTACCGCTTTTTGCTCGATTAAGAGATCCTGAAAACTGGCCAGAATTAAAAGACCGCATTCGTCAGTCGTTAATTTTAACGGCAATTACGATGTTACCCTTAAGTACATTAATGGTGGCTTTAGCCTTACCGACGGTGAGAATTGTTTATGAACGGTATGCGTTTAATTTAGAAGCATCGGAGTTTGTCGCCTCAATTTTAGTGGCTTATTCGGTGGGGATGTTCTTTTATTTAGGACGAGATGTATTAGTCCGAGTGTTCTATGGGTTAGGAGATGGAGAAACCCCATTTAGAGTTAGTATTTTTAATATTTTATTAAATGGGGTATTAGATTTTATTTTAGTTAAATTTTGGGGCGCACCGGGTTTAGTGTTAGCAACTGTTTCCGTAAATGTTGTCTCAATGGGGATGTTTTTATGGCTCTTACATATTAGATTAAATGGTTTACCCTGGCGAGAGTGGAGTTTACCGTTTTTGGGATTAACAATAATTAGTTTAATTTCTGGTGCAGCCAGTTGGGGAACCTTACAAGGGTTAAGATTGTTAATTAGTAGTAATGACTTTTTGATATTATTAATGGAATTAGTAATTCCGGGTATTGTCGGAATAGTCGTTTTTTCAATCTTAATTCTATTTTTAAGATTACCCGAAGTGGATTTATTAGTGTCTCGACTCCGCCAAAAGTTTCAAAGGTAGAAATCAAGAAATCGGGTTTCTGTAGTAAGCTTTGATATAATTCCCCAAATAACACTAAGAAACCCGGTTTCTGGAACTCTCGTCAACGGTCAACTATTCTGCATTTTTTCTCATATTTCTACGCAAAATCCACAGTCCAAACCAAATCACTAAACTTAATAACACAATTTTAGAAACGGGGCCTAAATATTCATCGACTAAATCATAATGCTCTCCCAATAAATAGCCTGCCCCTGTTAAGAAACTCACCCAAAGGGCTGTGCCAATGGTAGAATAAATCAGAAAGGGAATTAATGGCATATCGTTGAGACCCGCAGGTAAGGAAATGATAGTTCTAACCCCAGGAACTAAACGACATAAAAAAACGGCCACGCCGCCATATCGAGTAAACCAATTATTTGCTTTATCGATATCTGCACCTGACACTGTAATCCATTTTCCATATTTATCTGCTAACTGTCTTAAACGTTCTTCTCCAACGAATTTACCTGCATAATACCAAGGAAATGCCCCTAATATTGTTCCGATAATTCCCGCTAAAATAGCAGGTATCATTTCCATTTTTCCTTGGGAAACCGTATAACCGGCTAAGGGCATAATTAACTCAGACGGAATGGGGGGAAACAGATTTTCTAAAAACATTAATAAACCAATTCCCAGATATCCCAGGGAAACCATTGTATTCGTAATCCATTCAGTCATAATCTTTTTTTAAAGTGTAGTTGCTCAAATTTAGAAACCGGGTTTCTGAAGGAAAAATTTGATTTTATTCCCTAAATAAAACTCAGAAACCCGGTTTCTGGGGTAAAACCTATCTCACTCTAAACTTAATTTATGTTCCTGATGTCCAAGAGTTGATATACTCAATTTGTTCGGCGGTGAGGCTATCAATTTTAATCCCCATTGCCACCAGTTTCAAACGCGCAATTTCTTCATCAACATCCTTGGGAATGGAATGAATACCTGCTTCTAATTCGCCTTTATTTTTGACTAAATATTCACAAGCTAAAGCTTGGTTGGCGAAACTCATATCCATCACCGCACTCGGATGTCCTTCGGCGGCGGCTAAGTTAATTAAACGACCTTCTCCTAACACAACAACGGATTTACCTGTGTTGAGTTTATATTCTTGGGTGAAGTTACGAACTTCTTTAATTTCCGTTGATTTAGCGGCTAAGGTTTTCAGGTCAATTTCAATATCAAAGTGACCCGAATTACACACCATGGCGCCATCTTTCATCACATCAAAATGTTCACCGCGAATAACGTGCTTATTCCCTGTAACGGTAATAAAAATATCGCCCAGAGGTGCAGCTTCTTCCATAGGCATCACGCGGAAACCATCCATCACCGCTTCAATGGCGCGAACAGAGTCAATTTCCGTTACAATCACATTAGCACCTAAACCCCGTGCCCGCAGTGCTGTACCTTTTCCGCACCAACCATAACCCGCAACGACAATATTTTTACCCGCTAACAAAACGTTAGTGGCGCGGATAATTCCATCTAAAGTTGATTGACCTGTGCCATAACGGTTATCAAAGAAATGTTTGGTATCAGCATCATTAACGTTCATGGCGGGGAAGGTTAACACGCCATCTCTTAACATCGCTTTTAAACGCACAATTCCGGTTGTGGTTTCTTCCGTTGTGCCAATAATATCTTGAATTTGATCTTGACGTTCTTGAATTAAGGTCGCCACCACATCACTACCATCATCAATAATAATATTAGGACGATGATCTAAAGCTTTCTGTACATGACGAGTATAGGTTTCGGCGTCTTCCCCTTTAATGGCATAAACCGGAATTCCGTAGTCAACAACTAAACTCGCTGCAACATCATCCTGAGTAGACAAAGGGTTACTGGCAATTAACACCGCATCGGCACCACCCAATTTTAAAGCAATGGCTAAATGAGCGGTTTCTGTTGTAACGTGGCAACAGGCGGCTAACCGCAGACCTGCAAAGGGTTTTTCTTGGGCAAAGCGTTCTTGAATCAAGCGCAGCACAGGCATTTCACGTCCTGCCCATTCAATGCGTTGTTTTCCTTTCGGCGCGAGAGAGGGGTCTTTAATTTCGTAGTTTGTACGGACAGTTGTTGCAGTCATGTAGTTGTTTCCTAGACAGACAAATCGTTTCCAGTTTCAAGAGGATGCTAAACTTGAGCACCCTGTTGCTGACGTCCCTATGCAACGGAGGGTTCCTCGTCAGAATTCGCACAATTGTTGCAATTTATTAACATAAAGCCTAGCGCGAAAGGTGTCATTCGGCCATAGGTGACATCCAGAAACCGGGTTTCTATTGATTTAACAAACAATTCAACACAAAAACCACACAAGGAACGGTCACACTATTCCCAATTAACCGACGAGCAGTTGAATAGGAAGTAACCATTTTAAACTCATCGGGAAACCCTTGCAAACGTAGCATTTCTCGCTCCGTTAACCGTCGTTGTCCATTCACTAATAAATAATTATAGGATGCTCCGGCTCTTAAGGCACAAGAATAAGGATAAGCACTAATATGACCTGCTTTATTTTCGTGCCAAATTGTAGGTTCAGTATCGATTTTTCCTTGATATTTTACTAAACGATTGTTACGAATTTTTTCAGAGGCATAATAAAAGTCTGAAACTTGCGGTTCTAAAATATCGCTTAAGGGTTTCATCGGTATTTTTTGAATATCCCATTGAAAGGGTAACGGTTGCCGATAACCGACAATAAAAATCCGTTCTCGTTTTTGGGGTAATCCAAAATCTAAAGCATTTAACACTTTATATTCAACAGTATAACCCAATTCTTCTAAAACTTCAATAATAGCTTTTAAGGTTTTCCCTTGGTTATGTCCAACTAATTGTTTAACGTTTTCTAAGATAAAGTAATTAGGTTTTTTACACGCTAAAATTCGAGCAATGTCAAAAAACAATGTTCCTCTGGTATCTTCAAATCCTTTAAGCTGTCCACAAATACTAAAGGGTTGACAAGGAAACCCCGCTAATAAAATATCATGATTAGGAATATCCTCAGCTTTAATTTGGGTAATATCTCCGGCGGGTTGTTCCCCGAAATTCATCTGATAGATGTTTTGAGCATCAGAATCAATATCGCAAGAAAAAACACAGACTGGCTTAATATTCCCAGGTCTTAAGGCTTGATTAATAGCAATTCTAAATCCACCAATTCCACAAAACAAATCAATATATCTCATTGCTAATTACGACGTTCAGATTCTTTTTTAATCGCCTCCAGAGTATTTTTTAAGCTACTTTCATAAACATTATAAAATAAGGTTCGGCTTGGAGTTGAACCTGGTTCAACATTAACTTGATGTAGAATTCTGACTTGTTTTGCAGAAATGGGTTCAATTTTCCAACTTCCTTCTAACCCTTTCAAATCTCCTTCAAGTAGTTTAAAATCAATTTCTTTAGGATAGGTTTCAGTAGCAGATATACGCAATCTTGTTGTTTGATCAAAAACAAAGGCTTGTATTTTATACACCTGTTCAAAAATTTTTTGATTTCCTTGAGATTTTAATAAATGGCTACTAATCACATTCGGTAAAAAATGATAAAAATTATTATAATCTGTTAATACTTTCCAACTGGTATCTGCCGAACTATTAACAATAATTTGAGCTTTATATTGTCCATTTTTTCCGGTTAAACTTGCCCCTTGAGATTGACTAGCAATTACGGCGGAAGGAACCCATTCCGCTAGAGTCAGAGGACTATTGATTAGAGTTAGACTTAAACCAACCGCAGCAACCCATGTTGTTAGAAATTTCTGAGGTTTTTGGAGATCAAACTTAAAAGCCATGGGTGAGTTACTGCGATGTAAAATCGCGTTTAGAATAAATGTTAACTAGATAGATTATAACAAATTTCTATTATTCTTACAGTGTCTAGTAGCTTTATGATCCAGAAAGAAATGCACCCTCAACTCAATTAATTATTAATCGTGAACAAAATGTTAGCTGAGATGGTTCTTCAGTATTGACAAACATAGACTAACATCTGTTGAGTTGCATTACTTTGGGGCGAATAAGTGGTATCATATTCTAGGACATACCAAGTATTGTTATTACAATTTGCGGCTGCATGAAGGGTTTCATTTCCAATGGTATAAATAAATCGCTTTCCTTCTTTTCCCGCATAAATACTATCTGCGTCAACGGAAATGTCTTCTCCGGTATCTGCTTTCCCCATATAAACCCAATTCTCAGCTAGGGCTGGATAGACAGCAGTAAAAAGGCTCATAATGCCGCTGACTAAGATGCTAACTCTCGCTTTATTCATCAGTTTTCCTTTTGTGGTTAAACTGTCTGTATAATAGCTGAACAATAGAAAGGTTTGACTAAATTTTATATAAAATTAACCTTTACATCTTTTAATTCAGCCTTTATTATTGTTAATATATCAAGTTGATAGTCCGATTAAAACTAACTGACTTCTAACTGATTTTTCTCTACAGCCGAGAGTTGATCTAACTGTTGCCAAACCTCTTGTAATAAGGTATCTAAACCCATTCCAGCTACCGCAGAAATCATGAAAATAGGGCTTTGATGGAATTGTTGCAATTGGGAAACCAGTGCTTGAATTTCCTCACTGTCTACATCCACCGCATCCACTTTATTAAATGCGACAATTTGAGGACGTTCTCCTAATCCTCTACCATAAGCTTTTAATTCCTCTTGAATGGTATGATAATTTTCAATCGGATTACTATCGGTAATATCAATTAAATGCAATAATACGCGAGTTCGTTCAATATGGCGTAAAAATTCATACCCTAAACCTGCCCCTAAATGAGCACCTTCAATTAACCCCGGAATATCCGCAAATACTGTTCCATCTCCCGTGGGTTTTCTCACCACTCCCAAGTTAGGAATTAAGGTGGTAAAGGGATAATCCGCAATTTTAGGACGGGCAGCCGATAACGCCGAAATCAAGGTGGATTTTCCGGCATTGGGTAAACCAATAATTCCAACTTCTGCTAATAATTTTAATTCTAATCTTAACCGTCGATTTTCTCCTTCTAAACCGGGTAAAGCGTATTCTGGAGCGCGATTTCGATTACTTAAAAAGTATTTATTTCCTAACCCTCCTTTTCCCCCGGCTGCAACACAAAGCTGTTGATTTTTTTCTACTAAATCCCCTAACATCTCATCAGTATTGGCATCATAAACAACGGTTCCCAATGGCACTTGAATCAAACGATCTTCTCCATTCGCCCCCGTCATATTTTTAGGGCCACCTCGTGTACCATGACCCGCTTGAAATTTATGATTATATTGAAAATCTAGCAAGGTTTGTAAATGTTCAACGGCGACTAATATTACTGAACCCCCTTTCCCACCATTGCCACCCGCAGGCCCCCCAGCCGGAACATATTTTTCCCGTCGAAAGGCAACAACTCCATCGCCTCCTTTTCCGCCTTCGACTTCAATTTCAACTTGATCAATAAATTGCATTTTATTTTTAGATAAATTTAGATAGGAAGTTAAACTGATAACTGATAACTGATAACTGATAACTGATAACTGAATTATTAGCTGCGATTTCCTTGGAAATAATAATAGGTTGCCATGGGAACAACCGTTGCTACGATTAACAGAACCACAACAATAATTGTAGCACTGGTATCGTTGGTTTCTTCGGCGGATTTAAAGGTACTGTCAACGTTAATATTATCTTCTTCTATGGGTGCACCTGGATCAGGTTCTCCTGATAATACAGTCGCAATACGATCGCTGGCTGCAATAAACGCTTCATTATATTTATCTCCTTTACGAAGGGGATATTTTAAGGTGTCTTGGGCGACGCTTTCAGCAATTTCATTCGTTAATAAGGATTGGGTTTTTTCTCCGGTTTTAATTGCACTATTATTGTTGATTGTATCCAAAACTAACAAGGTTTGATTTGCAGCCGTTTCTGGCGTTGGAAACCATTTTTTAAACACTTGTTCAGCAAAACTATCAATAGTTTCTCCATAATCTAAACGATGAACCGTTAAAAATCGAACTTCATAGCCTGTTTTTTTTGCTAAGTCCGATAAGGTATTATTTAAACGTCCTTCCGTACTCCGGCTGAGAACGTCATCCATTTCCACAACCCAAGTATCACTAGGCGAGGATAACGCCGGAACTTGATAAACCCCTGTTGCTAAAGCTGGAGTTGTCCAAAATCCAACGATAACCGTTAAAAATAGGGAAATCATGAATCCCGGTAATAAGTTTCCCCAATTTAATCTTGTTTTAAGCTGTTGTATCATTGTCAAAATTGATGATATAAGTGCAGGGTTCCCCATATTAATTATACAAGACAATGGTTGTCCGTTGTCCCTTGTGAGTGAACTCTCAACCACCACCGGCCAACACTATCCCCAGTAACCTTATGCCAAGTTTGTTTGATGTTGAACATTTGAGGGTTGCTTATCCCCACTCCCGAACGCCGCAAAGTTGGGCTGTGAATGATGTCTCCTTTTCCCTACAACCGGGAGAACGTCTAGGACTTGTGGGAGAGTCCGGTTGTGGGAAATCCACCATTGGGCGGGCGGTGATGCGGTTGTTACCCACCACCAGCCAAATTGAAGGACAAGTGAGATTTGAAGGACAACCCGTGTTTGATATGGATGCAAAACGGTTGCGTCAGTTTCGCGGGGAAGCTGTGGCTTTAGTTTTTCAAGATCCCATGACTCGCCTTGACCCGTTGATGACCATTGGTGATCATTGTTTAGAAACGTTAAAAGCCCATCGTCCGCAATTATTCAATTCTCAAGCTAAAAATCAAGCTTTAGAAATATTAGAAGCGGTGAAAATTCCTGCAAATCGTTGGTCACAATATCCCCATGAATTTAGTGGCGGAATGCGTCAACGGGTAGCGATCGCTTTAGCTTTATTATTAGATCCCAAATTAATCGTTGCGGATGAACCGACCACCAGTTTAGATGTTACCGTTTCGGCTCAAATTTTAAAGGAATTAACTCGACTGTGTGAACAACGGGGAACCGCTATTTTATTAATTTCCCATGATTTAGCAATGGTTGGAGAATATTGCCATAAAATCGCCGTCATGTACCAAGGAAAAATGGTAGAAATGGGAGCATCTCAAACGGTTTTTCAATCTCCCCAACATCCCTACACCCAATCTTTATTAAAATCGGCGTTACATTTACAGGATATTGAAAATAAAGAAGCAAATCCGACTTTGGAAACGCCTGGTTCCTCTTCTCAACCTTTATTATCCCTGAAAAATGTACAACAATATTATACCCTAGAATCAAGCTTTTTACAACAATTGTTTTCCAAGCAAAAGAAATCCGTAATTAAAGCTGTTGATGGAATCAATTTAGAATTATATCCAGGGGAAATATTAGGTTTAGTCGGAGAGTCGGGTTGTGGAAAAAGTACCCTCTCCCGAACGATTTTACAACTGATTCGCGCCACTAACGGCAGTGTTGAATTTTTAGGCACTGATTTAACTCAATTATCCCGTGAACAGGTACGAAAATATCGCCGTCAAATGCAAATGGTGTTTCAAGATCCCCATGCTTGTTTAAATCCCATGATGACCGTTGGTGAAAGTATTGCTGACCCGCTTTTAATTCATCAATTAGCAACACCAGAGGAGGCAAAAACACAAGTTTTAACCATGTTAGATCGGGTAGGATTAACACCTACTGAGGAATATTATCAACGCTATCCAGGGGAATTATCCGGTGGACAACAACAACGAGTTGCGATCGCGAGAGCCTTAATGACTCATCCAAAATTATTAATTTGTGATGAACCTGTCAGTATGTTAGATGCCAGTGTTCAAGCTCAAGTTTTAGAATTAATGTTAGAATTAAAACAAGAGTTTAATTTAACCTATTTATTTATTACCCATGATTTGTGGGTAGCGAGGTTTTTATGCGATCGCATTGCGGTGATGAATGGAGGTAAAATTGTTGAATTAGGGGCAACAGAAGACATCTTTACTAATCCTCAACATCCCTATACCCAAACTTTATTATCGGCTGTTCCTTCCCTTTCTAAATTAGAGCAGGAAATAATTTAAAAGATGAAAAAATTAGTCTTAATTGGTGGAGGACATAGCCATGCGATCGCCCTGAAAAAATGGGGGATTAATCCTTTATCAGAAGTTGAATTAACCTTAATTACCAATGTTGTTAAAACTCCTTATTCAGGAATGTTACCCGGTTATATTGCCGGGTTTTATACCTTTGAGCAATGTCATATTGATTTACCATCCTTAGCTGAATTTGCTCAAGCCAAACTTTATATTGATCAAGCCATTAATTTAGATTTAGAAAAAAATCTAGTGATTTGTGAAAATCATTCTCCTATTCCCTTTGATCTTGTATCTATTGATATTGGAAGTACCCCCGCAACCTTAACCATTCCCGGCGCAATAGAACATACTATTGCTGTTAAACCCATCTCCAAATTTTTGCAATATTGGCAGCAGTTAGTTGATGAAATTCAGCAAAATCCTGAACAAAAAATCCGGTTAGCCATTATTGGGGGAGGTGCGGGAGGAGTAGAATTAGCGTTTAATATTCATCGTCATCTCACGCAAATTTATCAACAAGCCAATCAACCTTTAAATCAGTTAGAATTACATCTGATACATCAAGGTGAACGCTTATTATCTGAACGTCACCCGTCCTTAAGTCAAAAAGTAGAAACTTTGCTGAAAAAGCTTCAGATTAATTTACACTTAAATCAAACCGTTGATCAAGTTGAAGCAACTGAAAATTCTATTAAAAAAATTAGCTGTAAATCAGGATTAACCTTAGACTGCGATCGCATTTTTTGGGTAACACAAGCATCAGCATCCCCTTGGTTAAAACAAACCGATCTAGCAACCAATGAACAAGGATTTATTCGAGTCAATGATAACTTACAATCTATTTCCCATCCCCAAGTTTTCGCCGCCGGAGATATCGCCACAATGGTTAATTATCCCCGACCCAAAGCCGGAGTTTTTGCAGTTCGTCAAGGTCAACCCTTATTAGAAAATTTAAAACGAAGTTTACAAGAAAAACCCCTCAAACCCTTTATCCCTCAACAGGAATTTTTAATTTTAATTGGTACAGGAGATCGAAAAGCGATCGCCTCTAAGGGATGGTTTAATATAGGGCCGAATTCGTTATTATGGCGATGGAAAGATTATATTGATCAAAAGTTTATAAAACAGTTTAAAACCTAAATTAAAAGTAGAGACGTGCCTGGGCGGAGCCATGCCGTAGGCTTTTGGCGCGTCTCTACAGTAGCGCTATACAAGATTAACTGTGTCGTTTTTGATGCCAATTCCAAGCGTGGCTTATCATATTTTCAAGATCAGGATATTGAGGATTCCACCCTAATATTTTGCGAGCTTTTTCTCCACTTCCAACTAAACTGGGTGGATCTCCAGGACGGCGATCGCATTCAACCGCTTTAATTTCTTTTCCAGTAACTTTTCTCGCAGTTTCAATCACCTCTTTAACAGAAAATCCATTTCCATTCCCTAAATTAAACACATTTGTTTTTCCCCCTTCTAATAAATATTCTAACCCTAAAATATGGGCGGTTGCTAAATCAGAGACATGAATATAATCCCGAATACAAGTTCCATCCGGTGTGGGATAATCTGTTCCAAAAATAGAAATAGAATCTCGTTTTCCTAATGCCACTAATAACGTTAAAGGAATTAAATGGGTTTCAGGATTATGATCTTCTCCTAATAATCCGTCTGGATCTGCTCCAGCCGCATTAAAATAACGGAATCGCACAGATTTGAAATCATAAGCGACATCAAAATCTGCTAAAATCCGTTCTACCATTAATTTAGTCGCTCCATAGGGATTAATCGGATTTTGGGGATGGTCTTCAGGAATTGGAACAACATCAGGAACCCCATAGGTGGCGCAGGTGGAAGAAAACACAAATTTATTAATTCCAGCCTCTTTCATCGCTTCTAATAGCGTTAACGTTCCAATCACATTATTGCGATAATATTTATCTGGGTGGGTGACTGATTCCCCGACATAAGCATAAGCCGAAAAGTGCATAACCGCATCAATTTTTCGGCTGGAAAATAAGTCATCCAGCAACGGACGATCATTAGTATCCCCAATAATTAATTCAGTTTTTAAGACCGTTTCTACTAAATCTTGATGTCCATAAACTAAATTATCGAGAATAATGACATCATAACCCGAACGTTGCAGCGCTAGAACAGCATGGGAACCAATATAACCCGCTCCTCCGGTGACTAAAATAGTGGTTCTCTCTTCAGCCATAAATTTATTCTCCTCTGTTGTCTTCAATGAATTTAATTTACTCTTCTAGCTGTTGAACGGAAACATCAACCGCTTTCACATCAATAGTTCCTGGGGGTGTTAACCGACTAAAATGTCCCTCCTCAACTTTTAGCAGTTCTCCACAGTTTGGACATTGACATTGGGTGGCATTCAAAGCGGGAAATTCATGGCTACAAACGGGACATTGACCTTGAATGAGATTACGTTTTAACCACCACTGGACACCCCAGATCAACAAAATAGGAGTAATGACAATCACGGCAATTAAAATTAGAACACCCTTGACTAACCAGCCTAGACCAATGGAGATCAGAATGCCAATTACAGCTAATGTCATGAGCCAGTTACTCAAACCTGAAAATTTGATTTGTAGAGTTCTGAACCGCTCTTGGTTCACAGCTATCTCCTTAATTATTCAAGCCAGAATACATCTGATGGAAATCTTAAAAGGTTAATGTTGACATCATCTTTATTAGGGGTCGATGAGGGCTTTACAACCCTCACCTCCCATTCAGAACCGTGCTTGCGACTTTCACCGCACACGGCTCCTAGTCTAGTTGACTGTTATCATCAGAACATCTGGTTTATGATTGAGTTGTAAGACCCATCAGTTGCCGTTTTGATATCGTGACAATGGCGATGTAATAGTTGCAGGTTCTTATATTCGTTTTTCCCGCCTAAAGATGTAGGATGAATATGGTCGATTTCTACAACATCTTCTGGGGTAAAATATTGTCCACAGAAGTTACATTTACCTTTTTGCTTTTTGAGCAAAGTTGCTACTCTTTTAGGTACATCAAAAGATGTTCCTTTTCTTGTACTCCAGTAAGTCCAGTTTCCATCATAAGGTGATGCGTCAGGTCTTACAGTTACATGGCGGGTGATAGGTATTTCTGCATGGGTTAGTAGTTTATACCCGTCTTTGGTTTCAAAACTCCATGCCCTATTCTCGTTTTTTCTGAAGTAGTTTTTCAGTTTTTTGTAACTTGCTTTACCGCATCGGCTGACTGTCCATGCTCTTAATCTTTGCCATGTAACATAGTCTAATGAGGAGAATGTTTCTTTGGAAACAACTTTGGAATGGTAGTTACACCATCCTCTTATGACTGGGTTTAGGTTTTTGATTAATGCGTGTTGGGGTGCAGTTTTGTGGGTTTTAATTACTTCCTTCACCTTATCCGAGTGAGCTTTGATTGATTTCTTACTAGGTTTGATTAAGGTTTTAAAACCTAATAATTTGGGTTTTTGACTTCCGGTTTTACTAGAATGGTGTTTACCAACTGGATATTGCCGGAAGTTCCAGCCTAGAAAGTCGAATCCTGGTTTTACCTTTTCGCCGTTTATTTCGATTTCTCTTAATGTGTGGCAAATTCGGGTTTTGGCTGGTTTCAGTTCTAATCCGATAGGTTTTAACCATTCTTCGATTTCAATCATGCACTGTTGAATAATTTCTAATTGTGGACTTACCACGATGAAATCATCGGCATATCTAATGACTAGGGCTTGAACACGGTATTTCTTTTTTGGAAATTTATGTTCAATTAGTCTAATCATTCCATCCAGTGCGATGTTAGCGAGTAGAGGACTGATAACACCTCCTTGTGGTGTACCTGCCTCGGTTGCCTCAAATATGCCGTTGTCCATTACTCCAGCTTTCAACCATTGTCTGATTTGGGCTTTTATTATTGATGGACAATCAATTTTGGACAGTAGGTAATCATGATTAATCTGGTCGAAGCATTTTGAGATGTCAGCATCTAGGATGTAATATTCCCCTTGTTTGATGCTATGGAAGACTCGTGACATTGCGTCATGGGCAGAGCGTCCGGGTCTAAACCCGTAGCTTTCACCCTCAAATCTGGCTTCCCATTGTGGCTCTAATGCAGATTTCACCAAGGCTTGCCTTACTCTGTCGTTTATAGTTGGAATTCCTAGAGGTCTTTCCTCACCGTTGGGTTTGGGTATCCATTTCCTTCGGAGTGGTTTTGCCTTTTGGTATTTATTCAAGTTTTGGGCAAGTTCTAATCGTTGTTTGGGTGTGATGGATTTAACCCCATCTATCCCGGATGTCTTCTTGCCTTGATTATCTTGAGTTACCCTTCTAATTGCTAAGAGTTTGGCGTAATATGACTTGACTAGAAGTTTTTGGAGCTTCCGAGCTTTTGCATTTTGTCCCGATAATGATGCCTGGTAAATTCTCTTTTGCAGCTTAAATACTACCCGTTGAACTTTCGCCCAATTGATAGTATTCCATGCAGTCGTAGTCTTGGTTATACTCGTTTTCACCGTTTTAACTGCTAATTAAAACCTTACCTAACAACTAAACCGGACTCCATGGGCATATCTTAAACATTACGTTTAAGCATTAGCTTCAGAATCCATCTCTCGCCCTCATAACATACGCTTTAGATTTGTAGCTACCTAACAGTATTCGACCTCTGTAGGAGTATACGAGGGGTTTTAACGTTCCTTGGAAATGGGTTTATTGCCTTTAGAATCATCCTATCCGCCGAGGTACTTTTGGGAGTCTTAGTAAGTGTTGAACTGAAATACTTACCTTTTATAGAAGTATCGTTGAAACTTCCATCTTTTCCCTTTGTTCTTTTGAACGCAGCGTAATCAAGTCAATTTCGCTACTTTATTATAACGACGGTTCAAGTCGGATGTTCACTTTCGTTATTCTTGGGCAATTGGCTAGAGAAATTACTTAGGTATTTGACTTATATCCGATTCCCCTTTACTCCCAGCTTCAGTGTTTTGATAATCAGTCTGACACTGTGGGAATTGCCGTATCTCTTTGGAATGGGCTACCGTACTTTATTGTTCGGAAAGCCGCACCATTGACTCCGAGATTGACCTTCCTTTAGGGTCACATTTCCAAAGTTAAGACAGGTTTTGATTGGATTTATTGTTGGGTTTGAATGCCCTTCTATCAATTGTCTACACCTATCTCCCTGCTTACGTTTGGGGTTTATCCCTAGACTTTGACAGGAACGTTTCGCACCAATTCTATAATAATACTACTTTTTGTTGGAGCAACTGTTGGACTCGGTTTTGAAACGCGGGTTTGCCAAAACTAGCTAAACTTTGCTGACGTAACCAAGGCCCATTGCAGCGTTGATCTTCACCCTTGAGCAGTTCAATGCAAGCTTGAGCAACGGCATCTACATCCCGATGAGGCACTTGCCAGCCTAATTTACCGTCCTGTAACGGATCAGCCGAACCATCGCTATCCCCAGCAATAACGGGTTTTTCACAAGCCATAGCCTCTAAATAAACAATTCCAAACCCTTCTTGAGACGGCATCACATAACCATCACAGACCCGATAATGATCGACTAATTCTTCCGTGGGAACAAACCCCGCAAATACAACGCGATCGCTAACCCCTAAATCTTGAGCTAACTGTTGGAGTCTGGGTTGGTCATCCCCTCGACCAATGACTAAATATTTAACATCGGGAAACACTTGAGCAATTTGGGATAAGGCGCGAATAGTGACATCGACTCCTTTATAGGGATCACCTTTCCACAGTCGGGCAACGGTCATTAACACCCGTGCATCTTGTAACCCATACCGTTCAATCAAGTGCTGCGGTTTGGGGCCGGGAGTAAAGTGTTCCCCATTGACCATACAAGGTAACATTTCAAACTGCTTAGGATTGAGGTGATTGGCAAGACACGCTTGATCTCGACTATAGCGGCTAATTGTCCAAATTTGATCAGCGTTTTGGAGTGCGTTTTGATACTTCTGCGGTAAAGGTTCCCACACTTCTTTGCCATAGGTTAAGACGGTGTAGGGAATTCCTAACGGTTGGCAGATGGTTTGTACCAAGTGGGATAAATTAATATGGCCACATAACACGCGCTCAGGCCGTTCTTGGAGTAAATCTAGGAGTAAAGCTTTTGCTAATTGCAAGCGTCCCCAGGTGGGAAATTGGGATTTAAAATATTGAAATTTAAACAAACTTGATGGGGTTTCTAAAGGGTTAAAAGATTCAGGAGAATCGCGTAAAATTAAAACATAACTCTCTGGATTAATAGGCTGTTTTGAAGGTTCATAAAGTTGATAAAAATCTTGATAAGCCGTTAAGATATCTTTAACATAGGATTGAATTCCACCTTCACAAGAAAAAACGGCTAAAAAGCACCAAGTTAAACGAGAATGAGTTTGTCCTAGTTTGGGGTGTTTCTGTAATAGCATAGCTGGGTTTCAAAAATAATATTTTTTTTAGGCACAAAATCCAAAATTGCAAGCTAATCTGGTTCCAAATCAACGGTTTTGTACGCTCTGGGCGTAACACCCTGGATCAATAAGTTATAGCAACCCCTGTTTATCTGTTTACAAAAAACGATACCTGTGATAGTCCCCAAGATTTAGCCTAGCACGCTATCCTAGTAAACTCACAGGTATCCGTAAAGATTTTGAAATAATGGGAAAATCCGTCGGTTTAGAAACCTAACGTTAAAGACTTGTCGATGGGAAGGGCGGCGCCAATTCCTAACCACAGCGTTACTAACGTTCCAAATAAGAAAACCGCACTTGCGACAGGACGACGGAAGGGGTTTTGGAATTTGTTAACACTTTCAATGAAAGGAACAGCAATTAAGCCCACAGGAATCGAAGACATTAACATGATTCCTAAGAGTTTATTGGGAACCACCCGTAAAATTTGGAAAGTCGGCCAGAGATACCATTCCGGCAGAATTTCTAACGGCGTAGCGAAGGGATTAGAGGGTTCTCCCACCATTGCCGGGTCAAGAACAGACAGGGCAACGATTAAACCGAAAGACCCCAGAATCACCACCGGGAACGTATATAACAAGTCATTGGGCCAAGCAGGTTCACCATAGTAGTTGTGACCCATGCCTTTAGCCAATTTAGCACGAAGAACAGGATCACTAAGATCCGGCTTTTTTAAGATGGACATGATTAAAAGTGCGCTCCTTTTTTGAGGAATCTAGCAAATCGTTGCTGGTTTTTCATTGTTGCTGCAACGCTCTAAATTCAGTGTAGCAAGGGCTACTCCCAAACCCGAAACTTGAGATTTTGGATTTTAGATTTTGGATTAAAAATCAAAGGAGTAGCTGAAAAACCTCAGCCCTAAGCCTTGTATTTACAGGGGGCCAGAAATGCCTTGCTTCCGAATCATCAGGAAGTGGGCTAACATAAAAACGGCAATCAGCCAAGGCAGCACAAAGGTATGTAAGCTGTAGAAACGGCTGAGGGTGCTTTGACCTACGGCAGTACCGCCGCGCATCAGTTCCACAATGGTAGAACCGACAACGGGAATGGCTTCAGGAACCCCAGATACAATTTTCACAGCCCAATAACCCACTTGATCCCAAGGCAGAGAATAACCCGTTACCCCAAAGGAAACGGTGATCACGGCTAAAACCACACCCGTGATCCAAGTTAATTCACGGGGCTTTTTGAAACCCCCGGTCAGATACACGCGGAAAACGTGCAGGATCATCATTAACACCATCATGCTGGCAGACCAGCGATGGATAGACCGAATTAACCAACCAAAGCTTACATCCGTCATAATGTACTGAACGGAGTTGAAAGCTTCGGTGACGGTCGGTTTGTAATAGAACGTCATCGCGAATCCAGTGGCAAACTGGATTAAAAAGCAAACTAAAGTAATTCCACCCAAGCAATAGAAGATGTTGACATGAGGGGGGACATACTTACTTGTAATGTCATCCTCAAGGGCTTGGATTTCCAGCCGTTCATCAAACCACTTAAAGGTCTGAGAGTCTTTTATTCCCTTAGAAAACATGAAGCTAGAATTCCTAACAATGAATTGCTTTGACACTCCCACCCCTAAAGAAGGTGAGATTCTTTAAAGATTTCACTTCAAATATCCCTACAAATAGGGTTCTTGGGCGCAATCCTTTTGCTATAAAAGCGGTCTGCTATCCTTATCTTTCAATAAGCTCCTCAAGCGTTTAGGGTTGCTCCCCTGGTTTCGACGAGTCCCGCCGTACCTTATTTTGAGCTTAACAGATAAGATATTTGAAAGTGGCTTTAGCCACAATGCCTATCCCAACCCCTGAAGGGGTGGGCTTGCAGCACGATCAAATTCTGTTAGCTATTGTTTTGCTTTCAGGAACCTACGATAATCAGCAAAATATTTGATCATCTGTCCTGTACTTGCTTTATCCCGATGGTGTTGCCACTGATCAGTTCACAAGCCTTGACGAACTCAAGCAAAGTCCGAAACGCAATGGCATGATAGAGATGCGTTTAAGTCTCTAGGATTGATATCCTCCGCCGATTATCGGGGGATTCCTGACTCTGAGAAATTTGGCTTACAATCAACCATCACCCAGAGGAACAGGGGGTTCGGTTTTCATCCGATTGACAGCTTAGGCTAAAAGCCCGGTGTGTTCTCCCCTCCGATCAAAAATGTAACATAACTTTAACTCAATTTTCACGAAAGTCGGGAATCAACATTTGATGCTGAGAGTCCCTAACGGTCTTGGTTTAAAATCAAGTGGTCAAGGTTCCCCAGGGGTTGATCTCGAACCCGAATATTAAAATAGCGATTGAATCACCACCATGTACAAGCGAGTTTTTCAGATAGCCTCTCTCATTATTCTGCAAATTACCTTAGTCTGGATCACTTGGGTCACTCCGGTTTCGGCGTTGACTGAAGACCAAAAGATTTTTAGCGAAAGTTGGCGAATTATTAATCGCGCTTATATTGATGAGAGCTTCAACCATCAAAATTGGTGGTCTATCCGCGAGAAATGGATGCGACAACCCTTCAAAAACCGGGAGGAGACCTATCAAGCCATTGAGAAAATGTTAGCTACCCTGGATGACCCCTTTACTCGTCTGTTACGACCGGATCAATATCGCAGTCTACAAGTTAATACCTCTGGGGAACTCATGGGAGTGGGGCTACAAATTGCCTTAGATTCAGAAACAGGGGGTTTAACAGTAATTGCTCCGTTAGAAGGTTCTCCGGCTGAACAAGCAGGAATTCAACCCCGTGATCGCATTTTGAAAATTGATGGGTTGCCCACTGCTAATTTAACCTTAGATGAATCTGCGGCTCGGATGCGAGGGCCAATCGGTAGCCGGGTGACATTAACGGTATTGCGGGATGGTAACACCGTTGCAGAAGATTTGGTTTTAATTCGCGATCGCATTGCTCTTAACCCCGTCACCGCAGAATTACGGTCAGATTTGGGAGAAACGCCTCTAGGTTATATTCGTTTAAGTCAATTTAGTGCTAATGCAACGGAAGAAGTCGCCCATGCCATTCAAGCTTTAGAAAAAAAAGGAGCAAAAGCTTATATTTTAGACTTAAGAAATAATCCAGGGGGATTATTACAATCGGGGATAGAAATTGCTCGTCTTTGGTTAGATGAAGGCACGATTGTTTATACCGTAAATCGTCAGGGGGTTCTAGGGAGTTTTGAAGCGGTAGGTTCAGCCTTAACCCACGCTCCTTTAGTGGTTTTAGTCAACCCAGGAACGGCGAGTGCCAGTGAAATTTTAGCCGGAGCTTTACACGATAATCATCGGGCTGTTTTAGTAGGAGAAAAAACCTTTGGAAAAGGGTTAATTCAATCTCTATTTGATTTATCCGATGGGTCAGGATTAGCGGTTACGGTTGCCAAGTATGAAACACCCAATCATACAGATATTAATAAGTTGGGGATTATGCCGGATCGGGTTATTCCAGCAGAATCTTTACTGCTTCGCAGTCAAGTCGCAACTGCATCAGATCAACAATATCAAGCGGCTTTGGAATTATTGTCCTCTCAATTTATGATTGCCAAAAACTGATTAGATTACGGGAATGGAGAACAAGGAAAAGGGTTTTATTGGATTCTAAAATGCCGTTTAAATGCTCATTAGCTGACTATGTTAGATTATGATTTGGTGATTTTAGGAGGAAGTTTAACGGGACGCTATGCTGCTTTATTAGCGTCTCAAATGCAGGCGCGGGTCGCTTTAGTTGAGCCGAAAGAACTCACTTTAACACCAGAATATCAAGGGTTATTTCCGATTGCAGCTTCTATCCAAAGTCAACATCAAGTTTTCCTCAGCAAGAAAGCGGATTCTGAGATTAATTTTAAGGGCAAAACAATAAAACGGTGGTTAGATTTAGTCAGAGCTAACCAGACAGAAATTTATTCCCCACAACGGTTAGCCACTGGGGGAATTGATGTGATTGTGGGTGAAGGAGAATTTATTGAGTCTCCGCGTTTGAGATTTAGCGTTAATAACCGAGTTTTGCGATCGCGAAATTATTTATTAGCCTTAGCACCCCAACCGAAAATCCCTGCTATTGAAGGGTTATTATCCACAGGATTTATAACCCCCAATACCCTCGATTTGTTTTTACAAAAACAGCCGAATTTGTCGGAAACGGTTGCCCAACGATTAGCAATTATTGGTGGCGATCCCGCAGGGGTTGAGTTGGCTCAGGTGTTCACTCGTTTAGGAGTGGAGGTAATTCTAGTAGTGGAAGGAACGCAAATTTTAGCTCAAGAAGAGCCAGAAGCGGTACAGTTAATTCAAGGAAAATTAGAAGCGGAAGGGGTAAAAATTTTAACTCAAACTCCAGTCATTCAAGTTAAAAAAATTGAGGATAAAAAATGGATTCAAGCGGGAAATACCGCCCTAGAAGTTGATGAAATTCTCCTAGCTTGTGGGTCTAAAATAGATTTAGAACCCTGGAATTTTAGCTTGATTAACGTTAAATTTAAAAACAATCATTTATGGGTTAATGAAAAATTACAAACCACAAATCCTAGAATTTATGGTTGTGGAGAGATTTTAGGAGGGTATTCCTTTGAACATATCGCCCAATATGAAGCTCAAATTGCCCTCAAAAATGCCTTATACTGGCCCAGGTTTACGGTCAATTATCAAAGCATTCCTTGGGCTATTTTTTCCCACCCGCAATTTGCCAGAGTTGGGTTCACAGAAACCCAAGCAAAAAATCGGTATGGAACTCAGGTTATTGTTGAACGACAATCACTCAAACAGATCACTCAAGCTCAAATTTGGGGAGAAACAACGGGATTTTGTAAACTCGTTGGCTTGTCTAATGGTAAACTATTGGGGGCTACGGTGGTGGGTTCTCAAGCGAGTGAGTTAATTCATACCCTTGCTTTAGCAATTCGTCAAGGGGTAAACTTGAAAACGTTAGCAGAATGTCCTGCTATTTTACCGACGTTTTCCGAAGTTTATCATCAAAGTGCGATCGCCTGGATTAATCAACGTCGTCGTCAAAATACAGTATTATTTGATTGGATTGAGAATTTATTTCATTGGCGACGATATTGGGGAAATTAAGTCTGAAAATGTTTAGAATCAGATCTCAGCAAATGCAAAAATTAAATTCTACTTTTTTATCAATGTTTTCAATTTCAAAATTTAGATCTCTACGGTTGATAAATGGATATCAATCCTTGGCATTCATCAGTTTAGCTATCCTAATTTTAACGGTTTCTGGTTGTCAAAAACCAGTGGCTCAAGTACAGTTAAGTCAAGATCAAGAATGTTTTGGATGTGATTTTAAAGGTAAAAGCTTACAAGGGCAGAATTTAGAAGGAGCTAAACTTAATAATTCTAACTTCAGTCAAGCAGATTTGAAAGGAGTTAATCTCAAAGGGGCGTTGTTAGATAGTGTAGATTTTACAGGAGCTAATTTAACGGGTGCTGATTTAAGTGGAACTGCTTTAACTCAAGCTAATTTAACCAATGCTAATTTGAGTCAAGCTAATCTTACAGGGGCATTTATTCGAGGTGCTAAACTCAATAATGCTAAACTCAATGATGCTAATTTTAAAGAGGCTGATTTGAATTCAGCAGACTTAACGGGAGCTAATACAAAAGGAGCTAATTTTCAAGGGGCAATTATGCCGGATGGCACGATTCAAAAGTAACCTCAAAAACAGAAATCGGGTTTTTATCTCTAATTATCTGTATAATTTATTAGTTAGGTTAAAATCCCGGTTTCTATACCCTATTTAATTATGCTTAAAGCAATTTTATTTGATTTAGATGGAACTCTTACTAATACTGACCCCTTTCACTATCAAACCTGGGCAAATGTTTTAGCAACTTATCAAATTACAATTGATTCAAGCTTTTATAAAACTCATATTAGTGGCAAAACAAACGCTGAAATAGTCAAGGATATATTTCCTCATTTTTCCGCAAAAGAAGGATTAAAATTAGCTAATTTAAAAGAATCAAAATTTAGAGAATTAGCTGTTAATTTAGAACCCTTAGAGGGATTAAACGATTTTTTGTATTGGGTTAAAAAACAATCTTTTAAAACAGGTTTAGTAACGAATGCGCCCCGTGAAAATACAGATTTTATGCTGAAAATGCTGAATCTATCCGATTATTTTGATCAAGTTATTTTATCCGATGAAATTGGAATCGGAAAACCCGATCCGGCTCCTTATCAATATTGTTTAAATCAATTAAATATTCTAGCAGAAGAAGCGATCGCCTTTGAAGATTCTCCATCTGGAATTCGTTCTGCAATTGCTGCGGGAATTGAAACCATTGGGGTTGCTTCCACCCATGAACCTAAAATTTTAACAGATTTAGGGGTGGCATTGGTGATTGAGGATTTTAACAATTCAGCTTTGGGGGCATATCTCCAAAAAATTGAATAAAATCCTAATAATGTTGAGCTTAAGTTAGATTTTCTATCTGTTCAAGCTCAACATTATTAAGGCTTACAGGGTAGTATTTTCGTACAGCTTCGTTCCAATTCCCCTTAGTCATAAAAGAGGAATAAGCTCAAATTTAGCTAAGGTTTACACCATTTACAACATTTATAATTAATTTAATGAGCCGTTGATCACCTTTTTGACAGTGGACATCTAACATTCTAAATACAGCAGCTTTCAAAAAGGCCCTATCTTTAAATTCATTACTCTCTTGAAAACTTATATAGTTTTTAAGTTCCCTGAGCAATTCTTCTGTAGAAGTAGGTACAGGTTGACGAGATCTACAATAAGATCCAAATTCTCCCAGATAGGATTGAAATTTGGGATCTAGGACATCTCTTTTATATCGTTCTCGAATGTGGAATACATCATCCCAAGTAGTCACTTCTTCAGCATTCAAGCTAAAATCAATTTCCCATTTGGGTAGTGGTTCTCCAGTCTTTCCAGTTGTTCCACCAAAAGGCTGACTGTTATTCAAAGAAATCGTAACTGTTTGATGATTATAAGGATCAAATGACTTGCGCCTTGTGCGATTATCTGTCATAAGAATATCTTGATCACGCTTATAACCCGAATTACATTTATTTCCCATTGGAACAAGGTTGCGTAAATTTGCAGCCGCAAAAGGATACTTATTTTTTAATAGGTAGTGATCTAATGCTTCACGGACTGCACCTGGTGCATCAAAATCTTCACATCCACAGAAAGGACAGGTCTGACCAGAAATCTTATCATAAATTATTCTATACTGTTCATCACGAATTTCTAAATCCGTAAGAAGTGAAAATGCAAATTCAAAAAGATCTTTTACTGGCTTCTGAATAGCAGTTGGCAGATCATTAATAGTCTCACACTCACCTTGGCAGGATAGCAGGTGAGGAATGTCATTCTGATCCTTGAATGTCTGCAAAACTCGAGATTGCTGTTTAGGAGTAAGTTTTACGATTACTTTATGGTAAGCATTCAAACGCTTCTGAAGCCCTTTACGGCTTTTTAATCTCTTTCTATATCGTTCTGGAACTATCTCTGGCCAGTCTGGTAGTGGTTTTCCTGTTTCTATGTAAGTATGAATTAATTGCAGAATTTCACCTAAGCACTCGTGCAACCAATTTTGTTCTATCGCCTCAATTGGATAACCAAAAAGCATCCTAAACTCCGTCCTTATTTGTTACTTGTCGAAGACGATCTGCAAGAAATGCCTTCTGTACAGAATTTCCCAGACTTTTAATTCCTGCTTTAATTTCGTCAGGATTCTCACTATTCATCAGTTTTTTAATCTTATCACGAGAAATTTGTGAGATTGGTGGAGAAATATCAAAGCATTCTTCAATAATTGTGTCGAATGTAGCACCAAATGTTTCAACATCGGGATTTCTAATTTGGATTTTCTGTTCTTCGTCCTTGCTAAAGATGAAAACTTTGTCTCTTTGCATATCAGAAGGGATGAAGGGTGCGTGTGTTGTTAATAAGCAGTCTTGTCTAGCTGCTTTAGAGGTTTCTCTGCGATTGCCATCTTTTGTATGCAAATCAAGTATACGGGAGATGAATTTTACCCGCCATTGTGGATTGAAATGTGATTCAGGTTCATCCAGTAGAAACAGTATATTAGGAGATGACAACATACAAAATGTGCCAAGAAGCTGACCCATTTGGTGTTCTCCATCGGAAAGGGATACATAATCTACTTCCTGATCATCTATTTCTTCATTAGTCTTTTGCTTACGAAACATAACTCGTTCAAATCGAAAAACTTTATCCTCATCTGGCGGTTCAGGGAGGCGCGATGCAAATCTTCTGGTTTTTTTATCCCTTTTAAATCGATCACGCACACCTTTTGGGAGTGCCAAATCATTCAACATTGCAAGTTTGTGAAATGATGAATAAAGATCAAGCGCATTTCTCCAGAATGAACTGAATGCAGTTCTCGTTTCTTGGTTAATCCAATAATCAAATATATAAGTTTCTGTCTTGTCATCGTATGTATAGCAGGTAGCACATTGCTGAAGCTGATCAATATAAATCTCAAGTTCCTCAGTCAGTTGTATGCCCTTGCGTCCAGTTTGCTGTTTAATATTTGCCTGAGCTTTTGGAGCGGCAGAATGAGCAAGTTGGATAATACAACGAAAGGAGTGCAAGTCTTGCAATCTTGCTTCTTTTAACAATGCCTCTCGTTGTGAAACATCACCGAGTAGAAGATTTGCTACGAGAACTTCAAGATGTGTTTCATAGTCAATCAGCATTAAACGAGTATCAGGAATCGGTTTATTTTGGGTTGCTACGTTTAAGGCTTCGCGTGCTACCTCATCTGCATATCCACTGCGGCTCACAAGGAAGGGTAGACTGAGCGTTTCATTATCGCCTGATGTATAGCCAACGATCTTGGAAGGTAGGAAGGCATGAGTTTCAGGAGCTTTTGGATCGCAATCTATCCAATCATATTCGTCTTCATCTCTTCTCTGAATTAGAAGCGATGGAGGTTTTCTACTTCCACTACTTCGTTGCCTTGATATACGGATGCGAACAGGGATTTCATCCTCTTCTGGATAAATAAAGTATTCAATCTCGAATTGCAGATCGGGATTACTTTCACCTCGTTCTTCTTTACTGATACAAACATGAAACACGGACTGAAATATCTCTGCTATGACTTGCAAAAACTGAGATTTCCCGGCTCCATTCGGCCCAATAAGACATAGAGGGTCAAAGGAAGAATAGTCGTCATTAAATTGGCTTCGCAGTCTTACATCAAGACCATCAAGCAGACCACCACAGGTTTTAGCAGAAATGATATGAACTCGTAAAAGTTTCATTGGTTTCCTCGAACAAAGCGAATTGATTTTGCTTTTCGGTCAAAGATTTGCGAGATAATTGGTTCAGGTTCACTCAGCAAGGAAAATAGGATATCTTTGAGCAAATCATAATTACCAGAAATTTTTTCATACAATTCATCAAATGAGAAAGTGTCTTGTGGCCATTGATCAATTACCTCTTTAACTGATACTTTAGTAATCTTCATAGTTGGCTTACTCTTAAAAGTTCTCTTGGGTTGAGCAGCTTGCTCGGCTCGTTTTGCTTGAATGTGTTCTAGCAAAACTGTTGCTGGTTCTTCACTGGGATCTTGTGGTACTAACTCGCCGCGAAATGCTTTAGATAACAAAGCAGACGTTATTTGTTCAACTTGCTTACAAGCGTTTTGGTAACGAACTTCAATGTGGTTTGCATAGGTAAAAAATTTGTTAAGACGGTGAATAACTTCTTGTTGCTCATCTATTGGTGGCAGAACAATCATAAATTCTCTTAGCCCTGATAGTGGAATTGTTTTTTGGGCTGTTCCTGTTGCCACAGCTATAGCTTGCCTCTTTATGTCCTCTGTACACAGTGAATAGAAAAGAAACTTACTGAGTATACGAGATGAATCTGGCTTTAATATGGCAATATGACGCTGAAAAGTAAACTTTTCGCTCGTGTTTACCAGGGCGGGGATCGCAATTGAACCTGTTACAGAAAACAATATGTCCCCAACTTCTGGTTTTCGCGAGTCTTTCAGTTCCTCAAAATATGAATGTGGAACAAAACGGGTTACTTTATCTAGATTCAAGCGTTTATCATTGATAGCTGCAATAGTAATAAATGGTAGGCCATCCTTTACTTGAGGTGGCGCTTGATGGTCACCATCAGTAATTGACAAGCATATTTCACTCAATGTTACATTTTGCCATTCCGTTAAATCACTTGTTATACGCCAATCTTTTGTTAACTCTCCCGATATTGCAGCAGTAATAACAGCTTGTCGAAAACGTTCGAGAATATAAGATACACGCTCCAAGCGATCGCGACACGCATCAATCCGTGCAAGCAATGAATCGAGCTTATCGGCAATTCGCTTTTGTTCTTTTCGTGGTGCTACTGGAATCTGATGTGCTTTCAGAATAGTTTGGCTAATGTTTTTTTGAGCAACTCCTTGTCCTTGTATAACTAATTTATCCCTAGAGTATTTGAGCGCATGGAATAAATAACGTAGTTCAATAATTTCTTGATCTGGTATACAAAATGCGATTGCTTGATTTGTTGCACACTCAATTTCAGTGATGCCAAGTTTACCGATAGAACCATACATAGCAATTAACAAAGTGTTTGGGGGTAGCAGTTTGGCTGAACTATTGAGAAGCCCCTCTTCAGTAATATAAGTTCGAGCATGAGTTACAACCCCGTCAGTTAAATCACCAATTACAAGCCACGGAATAGTTCCACCTGAGTAAAATCGAGAATCTGTTCTTTTTGGGGTACCTCCACTGCCCCAAGTGCCAAGCTCTTCAAGTGCAACTTTAGCCCATCCATTTGGCAATTCACTCACTGCTCAACCTCCCAATCTTCAACTTGCAACCCCTCAACACGCCGGAACTCTTGTGTATTGTGTGTTACCAGGGTTAAATTATTTGCTAAGGCGATCGCAGCAATTTGTAAATCATAAGCTCCAATCGGTGTTCCTTTAATTTCTAACTGCGATCGGATCACTCCAAAAGTTGTAGCGGCGAGATCATCAAAGGGGAGCGAGACAAACTGCTCCAAGAAAGCTTGCTGTAGAGCAAAATTTCGTTCGGGATTAGCACTTTTCATTGCTCCAAAACAGAGTTCTGCCTTAACAATTGAACATACCACTATCTCCTGAATCGCAACTGACTCAAGTTTCTGCTTTAAGTTTAAATTTCTGCCTTTCAAATAAATAATACAGAGATTTGTATCAAGAAGATATTTCATTCCAGGGGTTCGCGTTCAGGTTGTTCGTTTTGAGGATGTCTAATAAAGGAGTCGTCCTGAATACATCCGTAAAACTGTGAAAGCGGTGTTGCTTCCATTGGTTTAGGTAGGCTAGTTTGATAGACAATGATCACCTCGATATCCATATTCTGTACATCAGGCAAGCGAACTTTCAAAAAACCATCACTACCGATATGAGATTTTAACTTGATGCTGTGCATAATATGAAGACCTACCTAAAAGTTAATTTCCTCACCTAATTCTTGCAGAATTCCCTGCAACTCGGCGATCGCAGCTTCCAATTCACCTATTGCTTCTTGGGCTAAGATAGCAGGTTCGGGTAAATTATTGTTATCATCTTCGCTTTCATTGTTAAGCCAGGAGATATCTAGATTATCCCCTCGTTCAGCAATCCAGTCACGGGAAAATTTTCTAAAGCGTCCTTTCTCTCCAGTATCAGTGCGTTTAGCTAAACTAACTGAACTACCGAAGGGATCATCACCAAAGGCTGTTTCAAACTCCTCAAAATGTTGACGCATCAGGGATGTTCGCTTACCAAATTGGGGAGTATTAGCACGCAGGTCATACACCCAAACTTCTTTGGTATTACCCTTTTCTGTCTTCCCACGAGTAAAAAACAATACATTGGTTTTGACACCCTGAGCATAGAAAATACCAGATGGCAACCGCAGAATTGTATGAAGATTGCATTTGTCCATCAAGTCAGTTCGGATCTGTCGTCCCACATTACTCTCAAATAGCACGTTGTCAGGAAATACAGCCGCAGCGCGACCACCCGGTTTTAAGCCTAGATAAATGTGTTGTAAGAAGCAAAATTGTTTGTTGCTGGTGGAAAAATCAAAATCTTTTCGGTCAGGTAAACCCCCACCTTTTTTGCTACCAAAAGGTGGATTTGTAAGAATTAGAGTTGCTGGCGGTAAGTTTTTTCCATCGGATGAAAGTGTATCGCCATAACGAATACCTGTGCCTTGCGGATTAAAATCGAGTCCATGCAGCATCAAATTCATTAATGCTAAACGGTGTGTGTCTGACACAAGTTCCATTCCGTAGAAAGTATTGGTGTGATATTTTTCTTTTTGCTTTTTAGTCCAACTATTGGGATCGCTATATTCTCGAATATATCTATCAGCAGCAATCAAAAATCCACCCGTACCAGCAGCAGGGTCTTGAATGATATCTTCTAAGGTGGGACGCATGACATGAACCATACTGTCAATTAACGGACGTGGCGTAAAATACTGACCTGCACCAGCCTTTGATTCATTGGCATTTTTTTCAAGGAGTCCTTCATATACATCTCCTATACTTTCCCGTCGCGCATTGTACCAATCAAGCTTGTCTATTTCATTAACAAGTGTAGAAAGCGTATTTGGTCTATTGATAGAAGATTTAGCATCTGCAAAAATTGCTTTGACAATGACAGAACCATCTTTCTCTAAGTGATTCAGAAGTTGCTTATAAAATTCAAGCTGTTCAGATTCTGGCTTGGTTTTCAAATCGTCCCAGCGATAACCCTCTGGAATCAGACTTTCAGTTCCCGTTTCCTTAGCCATCTTGAGAAACAGTAAGTAGGTTAGCTCGATCATGTATTGATGAAAGGATATCCCGCCGTCCTTGAGGACGTTACAGAGATTCCAGAGCTTGGCAACAATGTCGTGGGTGGCAGTATTCATAAGGTTATATTATACATCTTCTTTAGCCAAATACCTTTTGATGTTAGACATTAGGTGTTAATGGGGATATGTATCTATTAACCAATAAGTTGTCATTTCTCCTTTCCCTTTGACTTCAACTTGTCCCCGTTTTTCAAAATTATAGCGATGTTTTAACCGTTCATAGGTATTTTCTGTGACTTGAATTTTACCCGGTAAACCTGATGATTCCATGCGATAAGCAACATTTACAGCATCTCCCCACAAATCATAAATAAACTTTTTAACGCCAATAACTCCAGCAACCAATGACCCTGTATTGATGCCAATTCGCATTTGTAAAGGTTCCTGATATTTAGCTTGAAAATGAGCGATCGCTCCTTGGGTTTAACCCGAGTAGATAAGGGAGTAAAACCAACAATATCAGCAAATAAAATCGTGACTTCATCGAATTGTTCAGCAATAGCACTGGTATCTGTTTTTAAGCGTTCCGCAATAGTTGCGGGTAAAATATTAAGTAATAGTTGCAAGGCTTCATTTTGATTTTGTAGTTTTTTCTGGAGAACTTTAAGTTGTAATTGAGTTTGAATACGAATTAAGACTTCTTCGGGTTGATGCAGGGTTTTATCATTTATATGCTTCGGTAAATTTTAAAATAATTTGAAATTGAAAATTTTGAGTTAAATCTTTCAATTTTTCAATTAACGCTTGATTTTCAGGGGGAATTTGATCAATTAAATCTAATATTTTTAGATCGCTTCCTTGAGCAGCGGCACAATAGAGATGACTCTGCCACTCTGGAGACATTGTGTTCAGAAGATCACCCAAATCTTCTGCTGAACTTTGAGGATTTGTGGGAACAGCTTTTTCGAGTAGCAATTCATCCTGTTGATACAAATATTTTACACCTAAATGTTGATTAATTTTATCTAGTAAATGATCGGCTTTGAAGGGTTTAGCAATAAAATCCTCACAACCCGATGTTAAAATTTCTTGTTGATTTTCCTCAAAAACACTCGCTGTTAAAGCAATGATTTTAGTTTGTTTTCCCAGAGATGTTGCTTTGATTAAAGCTGATGCCGTTAACCCATCCATCACGGGCATTCTCACATCCATTAAAATTAAATGAGGTTGCCAAGCTTCCCAACAATTGATGGCTTCTTGACCATTTCCAGCTTGTTTAATTTTAAACCCAATTTCTGATAATAATTCGCTTAATAATAAACAGCTATCCAAATTATCATCTACAAGTAAAATTCGATATTCAGGTTGGTTCGGTGCTAGGGAAATCACCTTAGATTTATTAGCATTGCAGGAAAATTCACAAGACTCTAAAAAATGAGTCGGAATTTCAAACATAAATAAACTTCCGACTCCCAGTTGACTACTGACATGAATATCTCCTCCCATTAGTTGTATATATTTTCGACTAATGGCTAAACCCAATCCTGTTCCTTGATTAGAATTCCGTCCTGATTCTGTTTGCTTAAAGGGTTCAAATAGTAACTGTATTTCTTCAGGAGAGATTCCTAATCCTGTATCTTCAACTTCAAATAAAATAAACTCCGATTTTTCCTGAGAAGAAGAATTAACCGAAAGATTTTCCAGGTCAATATTGGCTGAATTCCCATCCTCTGATTTAGGAGAAGATGAAGATTCAGACTTAAAGATTTGATATTCGCGTCTCACTCTTAATGTAACTTGACCTTGGGTTGTAAATTTAATCGCATTGCTTAATAAATTTAATAAAACTTGTCGCAATTTTCCTTGATCCGTTTGCAAATAACGGGGTAAGTTAGGTGCATATTGAAATTTTAATTCTAACCCTTTAGATTCTGCTTTCATCTGCAACATTTTTCTTAACCCCTCTAAAAGATTAATTAAATCAAACTGATGCTCATTAAGGGTTGTTCTTCCCGCTTCTATTTTAGACATTTCTAAAATGTCATTAATCAACGTTAATAAATGTTCACCAGCATGATTAATAATTTCCAGATACTGATGATGCTTTGGGGATAAGATCGCATCTTCATTCATCAATTGAGTAAACCCTAAAATGGCATTTAAGGGAGTTCTTAACTCATGACTCATATTCGCTAAAAATTCTGATTTTGCCTGATTAGCGGCATCAGCAGCAGCTACTGCTTTTTGAAGTTCAATAGATTGTTTTTGGGTTTTTTCTAATAATTCAGCTTGTTGTAAAGCCACCCCTAATTGATTACTAATTTGCACTGCAATATTAATTTCTGCCTGTTTCCACTGACGGGAACTAGAGTTTTGATAGGTGGCGAGTAATCCCCATAATTGATGGTTAGAAAAAATGGGTACGATAATATAAGCTCTGGCTTGGAAACTTTCTAATAACTGAATGTAACATTCGTCAAAATTAGCTTGATAAATATCTGGAACAGCCCGGTAATTGACTCCCTGACTATACAATCCTCCTTGGGTGGTTTGAAGATAAGTATCTTGGATGACAGGGGATAAATAATTAGGCTTGGATTTACTCTCAAATAATTTAACAGTACACCGTTCATTCGCAACAGCATTTTCTTGGAGTTTGAGATGATAATTTTGTTCTTCAAATAAAGAAATCCATCCCGCATTAACGGATTCTGCAATGAATTCCCCACTCCAGTCAGGACGAAAACGATACACTACAACCCGATCACAATTAATCACTCGTCTTAATTCTGAAGCGGTGGTGGAAAAAATGGTTTTGATATCTAAGGTTTGGCGCATCCGTTGGATGGCTTTTGCTAACGCTTGTTCTCGTTCTAAACTTTCTTGTAATGCAATTTCAGTATTTTTGCGATTGGTAATATCTTCAGAAATACACAGCATATGAGTGGTTTTTTGATGGTTGATAATAGGGATTTTTAAAGTTCTTAATAAAATGTCACCCTGAGCCGGAGTCTGAATTAAAATTTCAGGAATTTCTATCGGTTTTTGGTGAGTTAAAGCCTCTAAAATATGGGAACGAAAATGCTGGGCTTGTTTTTCAGGTAACAGATCATAAATGTTTTTTCCTAAGATTTGATCGCGGCTAACTCCAAAGATTTTTTCACTGGCTTTATTCCAAAGAACAAATTGAAAGTCACTTTCAACATTTTTAACATATAAAGCCAAAGGAATATTCTCAATAATCGTATTTAAAAATTGTCGTGATTTTGCTAATTCTTGATCCAGGTTTTTGCGTTCTGTGATATTATTAAAGGTACAAACAATCCGTTCTAATTTTTGGTCTTCATTGAACTGAGGATCAATATTCAACAATAACCAATGAATGGTTGTAGAATAGGGTTGTTGATCCAGTCCAAGAATTAAGTTGCGGATGGGTTGACCTTGGGCGATCGCTTGATGAATGAAATCCATTTTTTCCCCCAAGGGTTTGCCCTCTTCATTGAGAAGTTTCACGGGCAATGAAAATAGATTTTTTCCCTCTAATTGGGGTTCAATGGAAAATAACAAATTTTGAGCAAATTGATTACTTAAAATAATCTCTCCTTGGGGCGTTAACAATAACACGCCAACCGGCATTTCTCGAATCAGAGAACGAAAGCGTTTTTCACTTTCTTGCAGGGCATTTTGATATAGTAATTGAGTGCTATAGCGTTGATCTAACAAAGACGTGACTAAAGTTCCCACCAACAGCATTAAGGTCACGATTCCAATTTGCAATGCTAACCCTGAATGGGCAGAAATTTCCTCAGAATTGAGCGTAATAGAAGACTGTTCAACAATGTTAGTCGCCCACATTCCCGTGTAGTGCATTCCACTGATAGCAATGGCCATGACCACGGCACTGCATCCCTTAATCCAATTAAACCCAGAGGTACCCGAATGCCTTAAGTAAAACGTCATCCCCAAAGCAGCAATTGAGGCAAAAATGGCGATGGCGACAGACATCAGAACACGCCCTAAATTGTATTCTATCACGGTGCCTGGAATCATCATGCCAGCCATTCCAACATAGTGCATGGACACAATGGCTAATCCCAAGACCACCCCACCGGAAAGAACTCCGAGACTGAGTTTGGGTCGATTCCATAACAGCAACGCCAGCCCAGAGGCGAACACGCCCACCCCCCAGGATAGGATAGTGATCTTGAGGCTGTAGGTCACGGGGAGGGGAAGTTGAAACGCCAACATCCCGATAAAGTGCATTGACCATATCCCTGTGCCCATCGCCAGTGAGCCTCCCCAGGCCCAGATGAGACGCTTTTGTAGGGGTGACTCTGGAGTAACCCATCCGGTTATATCCAACGCCGTATAGGCGGCAATCACCGCAATTAAAAAAGAGAGAACCACTAAAGACGGTTGATAATGACCTTGAATCACCGTCATCATGACTAATAATTCGTGCATTGTTTAGGGGTGAGTGAAATCAAAGGGTATTAACTGCATCATAGCTAGATTCCTTTGCCTCCCAGAGTAAACATTGAAGCGCAATAAAGCCGAGGTTTAGGTAAGCAGGAACAAAAAAAGTAGATAACATCATCCTACGGGCGAAAGTTTTGCTCAAGGAAAGTGTAATTTGAAACCCATTCTTAGAAGAGATCGCTTAAATATTATCTTGACCTAACAGCTTAAATTCAATTCCCATAGTTGTTTCAGAACAATTCGTTTTTGTCAAGTGCTTAAAGTTAACTTCTTTTCAGGTTCCTGGCATCGGGAAGTGTAGATAATACGGTGAAGTTATGGACGTTGGAAGGAAAGGAACTCACAACTTTGCGAGGATATAGTGGGGCTATTCGGGGATTAACTTATAGTCCCGATGGTCGTTTTGTGGCATCAGTTGGAGAGGATGGTAACTTGATTCTCTGGAATGTGGAAAGCGTTTTAAATGTAGATTTATTGAGTTATGGCTGTAATTTTGTTCGAGATTATTTAACTGATCACCGACTTAAGATGTAAGAGATGATGCTTATCGATTTAACTCAATTGATGAGTGCTTTCCGGGAGCTAATCGTTCTTGAATTTTTCTAGGAAGGCAGGATATCAAGATGAATGATGATGTCCATAAGCACCTCGTTCAGGATAAAAAGCAGCAGTTTCTTCTTGAAGGGTTAATCCCATTTGCACTAACATTGAAGATAATACAGGATCGGGTGAAAATCGTAAATAGTTTGAGGTAATTTCTAAAGGAACATGACGATTTCCCAAATGATACGCCGCTTTTAATAAATCAAGGGAACAGTTCGCCGTCACGGTGATAATGGGTTCTGGTTTAGCAATGACTTTAGCCCAATAATCTTGAGTATCCGAGGTTAATAAATCCCCTTCCTTTAAAACTATTCCTCTAGGTAGACGAATATAATAGGTTTTACCCTCTAAAGTTTCAATATACTGACGAGCTTTGGTTCGTTGTTCAGCCGTTAAAGGTAGATAAACGTTAACGCATTGATTGTCATGGGCTAGATGGGATTGGGTAAAAACAATCATAATAAAATTTAATAGGAGCTTGTTCTCAATTCAGAATCAATGTCATTATAAAGGATAGATGAGGATGCTAGAGAAATAATTTTTTTATTGCTTTCCATTTTGAGTATTATTTACCGGGTCGCTCTATTCAATCCTTGATTCTATTTTATCGAGGGTTTGAGTTATAATGGAAGTGAAACTTCCTAAATCTTTTGCAAATTCAACAATACCAACCCTTAGCTTTATATTATCAAGTCCAATTGTTTTATTAAAATTGTAAAATTAAAGTATACCCTTTGGATTATGAGTCAATCCATGAAGTTATTGCTGGTTGAGGATGATGAGCGAGTCACGGAAGCACTGGTTGAATATTTGACGGATCAACATTACTTAATTGATATTGCACACGATGGAGAAATCGGTTTACAAATGGCAGAGAGTTCTAATTATAATCTAATTATACTGGATGTCATGTTACCGAAACTCGACGGAATTACAATTTGTAAACGTTTACGAGAAAAAGGTTATAATACGCCCCTCTTAATTTTAACAGCGAAAGATACAAGAACGGATAAAATTCTAGGCTTAGATGCAGGGGCGGATGATTATGTCGTTAAGCCCTTTGATTTAGAGGTTCTCTCAGCAAGAATTCGAGCATTACTTCGTCGATGGGGAGAAAGTTTACCTCCAGTTCTACGATGGGAACATTTACAACTTGATCCGACTTCTTGTGAAGTGACTTATCAAGGTAAACTTCTCTCTTTAACCCCTAAAGAATATCGATTACTTGAACTTTTTCTTAGAAATGGTCGTCGTGTATTTAGTCGCAGTGCCATTTTAGATTTACTTTGGTCATGGGAGGAGATTCCGACAGAAGCAACGGTTAAAACCCATATTAAAAGTTTACGCTCTAAACTCAAAGCGGTTGGTGCTCCAGGTAATTTAATTGAAACGGTCTATGGTTTGGGATACCGGCTTAAAGAAAACTCGTGATTTTAATTTTAGATATTTAAGATGGCATTTATTACTGTCTTATTTAACGGTAATGGCAGCAATTCTATTCTTGTTTGCCATCGGCGTTTATCTATTTTTTAGTTATAGTTTTTATCAGCAATTAGATGAAAAACTTCGAGCTTTAGCCCAATCTGCTGCCCCTTCCTTGAGTGAAGTAGAAAAACGAGGGAATGAATATTTAGATCAAATGTCTGTTTTTCCTTGGCGAGATTTATTTAACCGTGATCAACAAAGTTTAGAATGGTTTAATGCCAAGGGAGAATTATTAGCTAAAAGAGGAGAATTAGTCTTGTATTTTCCTCCTAAACCCGGTGTTTCTAAGATTCGCTTATCCAATCATCCCTTTGCCATTCATACCTATACCATTTCTGTCTTTACAAATTCATCCAATAAAAAAACCATTTTAAAAGGGTTTATTCGCGCTAGTCAATCAACTGAATCTATTAAAGTTTCTCAAAAACAATTATTATTATGGTTAGGAATTGGGGGATCTCTAGCGTTAGGATTAGCAGGAATTGGCGGGTTATGGTTAACCCAAAAAGCCTTAAAACCCATTGAACAAAGTTATAAACAACTCAAACAATTTACTGCCGATGCTTCCCATGAATTACGCAGTCCTTTAACCGCCATTAAAACCTCTGTGGATGTGATGTTAACTCATTTAGAACGCATTCATCCCAAAGATCTCAAAAAACTCTCCGCCATTAGTAGTGCTACCGTTCAAATGAATCATCTCGTCGATGATTTATTGTTTTTAGCCAGAACAGATGTTTCAGCCTCTAAACTTTCTCATGAATGGCTACCCATTAAACTCCATGAACTTTTGCAAGATGTGATTGATTTAATTGCACCTTCTGCTCAAGCAAAACAAATTCGCTTCATTTCCCATGTTTCTATCCCTTTAATGATTCACGGAGACCGCAATTGCCTCTGCCGTTTACTTTCTAATTTATTAGAAAATGCCATCCAATATACCTCAACCGGGGGTAAAATTACCGTATTTTTAAAGAAGCAAAATCGCTTTGCTGTTATTACCATTAAAGATACAGGAATTGGAATTGCAGAGGAACATCTACCCTTCATTTTTGACCGTTTTTGGCGGGCAGATAAAGCGCGTTCTCATCGGGAAGGCGGCACCGGGCTAGGGTTGTCCATTGCTCAAGCGGTGGCCCTCCAACATGGAGGTAAAATTACTGTTGCCTCTAAATTAGGGGTCGGGAGTTGCTTTTTTGTCCATTTACCCCGTATTTCTTCAACCATAACAGGGGCAAATTTCCCGAAGAACTCTGACTTCAACTCTTTAACTTAAGTCATCTTTCCCAGATCTTCACTTTTTAGGTTTAAGTTAAAACTAAGTATCAACAATCGATGAATCATTGTTAAAAAAGTTTATGAAAATTAAATTTTTTTTACATCACCTCTGAAGTTTGGGTAAGCGCCCCTACTGGGACTTACCCCCCACTCTCCTCTTTTCTACGGAGAAAAGTTTGCAAGTTGCCTTTCCTGTATCGGTTATCCGTCCCCCTATCTGGCTTTTAGTTATCCTATGAATACTGTCGTTTCCGTCAATTGTAACTGTCAATTTCATCAAGAAATTTATGTTTTAATCAGCCAAATCGAACACAAAATTAATACTATCAACTCTGGGAATGAATTACCGATTTCTTGGCGAAATCAACAGGATAGAATCACCACAGAATTAGCAAAAGTTGGACGATTATTGGATTTATACAAACTTCAATGCGTCGATAAAAATTCCAAAACCAATGAACAGTTTATTCAAGGCTACCAAATGGGAAAACAATGTAATCAAGTTTTGTATGATGCCTCTCAAATTCCCATTCAAGAAGTCAAAATGGCATTAGCTTTAGATCTCAATCAAAATCCGATTCCGCCTTATCTAATGGGAATTCAAGTGGGGTGGAGATTGGGAGTTGTCGAACAAAGTTTAACTCGATTTTTACCAGATGAGAAAACGAATATTGCTTGACTTCGCTTATCATCAACCGAAGGAACGGGTGTGAAGACTTGATTTCAATTAGAGTGTTATGGGATATCTAATCATGAGCTTGATTTTTGCCAAAAGCCTTGATATATTTAGGGTTTCAACGATTTTAAAGTTTATTTTTAATTTAAGAAAAGATTTCTGGATTTTATTAAAAATTAAACCCTTTCTAAAGATAGATAGGATCTTATTTCTCCCGACAGATTAATTGTTAAAAGTATTTTGGATATCTTTAAAAAGATCGGGATCAGGGTTCATAACCTTTAGGTTTCAAAACCAGGGTGAGCAAAGGAAATCAATCCTTATTATTGTTTCCTTTGGCTTTTAGTATCCTTATTTTTTTGCATTTTAAGAGCAGTGTTTATTCCTTTAACCTTTAGAGCAAACCCAAGCAATAACCCATCTATTCCCGATCAGTTCATCTAAATCATTCATTTTCTATTAAAATGAACCTGGGGAGAAATGTATGAATAATCAAACTCGAAATAATTCCTATTCTAATCGGAATACTCCTTCTCAACACGGATATACTCCTGACTCAGTACGGGATGAATATATTCGTCAAACCGAAAGAACAAAAGCCAACAATGAAGCGGCGTGGGGTACTTTAATTGGAATTGGAATTGCTACCTTATTAGCATTAGGAATTGGTTCTCTGGTTTGGCCGAGTTTATTTAAACCCAATGACCCTCAAGCTCCCACCGTTGGGCCAGAACAAACCGAATCCAATACCCCTAAGACTGAACCGAGAACCCAAGAACCTCAGCGCGATACGGTGATTATTGAGAGAAATAGGACTCAAGTGGTTCCGGTTCCCGTGGAAACCCCCCAACCTCCGAGCCCCGCGCCGACACCGAATGTTAACGTTACGGTTCCCCCAGCCCCTCAACCTGCGCCTAATGTTGATGTGACCGTTCCCCCAACTGCACCGAATACCGCACCGAATACCGACGGAACGTTATTGGATACCAATCCTAGACCCACTTCTGACCCATCGGTTCAACCGCCCAGAGCTTCGAGCACCGAGGGGTCTGGGGAAACGGAAACGACTACCCCCACTGAACAACCCCAAAGTCGTCTCGACTCCACGACCCCTGATGAGTTAGTGAGTACAACCCAAACTCAAACCGGAAATTCACCAGCATTATTCCAGGGTCGCCGTGATTAACCGTTGTTTTCTCCTGCGGGTAGAATAACCTAACCCCCCAGCCACCTTTGCGACAAGGACATGGGGGGTAATTTATTGTTATTTTCCATTCCCTATGGAAAGGGGTTATAGTGCTAGGCATGACAGTTAGGACACTTTTTAATCTAGCAAACCCTTTCACTGCCTACTGTTCCCTGTTCCCTGTTCCCTGTTCCCTGAGTGCGTAGCACTATAATAAAAGATTGTCTAAATTTAATCAGATGTCATGAGTCCAGTAATGGTTAATTCAGGTTTGTCTCCGATTCGGGTTGGAATTTTGGGGTTTGGCGGTTTAGGACAGGCAGCAACACGGGTTTTAGCCGGAAAACAGCAAATGCAGTGGGTGGCTGTAGCCGATCAAAAAGGATATGCTTATGATGCCCAGGGGCTGAACCCGAATCGCTGTATCGAGGTTTACCAATCTCAAGGGTCGGTGGGGTATTTAGAGCCAAATGGTGTTCTCAGTCATCAAAGTATTGAAGAGTTAGTAAAAACAGCCCCAGACGTTGATGGCTATTTTCTAGCTTTGCCAAATTTACCGAATGATTTTATGGCGAGTGTGGCTAAAACCTTTATCCGCTTGGGGTGGAAAGGGGTGTTAGTCGATGCGATTAAACGTACCAGTGCTGTTGAATTATTATTAGATTTAAAAGAAGAGTTACAAGCGGCTGGAATTACTTACATGAGCGGTTGTGGTGCGACACCAGGGTTATTAACCGCCGCCGCCGCTTTAGCCGCCCAAAGTTATACGGAAATTCACAGCGTTAAAATTACCTTTGGAGTCGGAATTGCTAATTGGGAAGCTTATCGCGCCACCATTCGAGAAGATATTGGTCATTTACCCGGTTATACCCTTGAACAAGCGAGAGCCATGAGTGATGCGGAAGTGGAAGCTTTATTAGATGAAACCAATGGGTTATTAACGTTAGAAAATATGGAACACGCCGATGATATTATGTTAGAATTGGCGGGGATTTGTTCACGCGATCGCGTTACAGTGGGGGGTATTGTTGATACTCGCAACCCGAAAAAACCTCTAAGTACAAATGTTCAAGTTACAGGTCGGACGTTTGAAGGAAAAATTTCTACCCATACTTTTACGTTAGGGGATGAAACCAGCATGGCGGCTAACGTTTGTGGGCCGGCTTTTGGATATTTGAAAGCCGGAATTCAACTGCATCATCGCGGAATTCACGGTTTATTTACGGCGGCTGAAATTATGCCTCAATTTGTTCGTTAAAACTGAATTATTGTCCCAGAAACCGGGTTTTTGAAGTGATCTTAATATATGATAATTAACCTCAAAGATAAACCCGGTTTCTAAGATTCTACCATCCCTTCTTTAACCTTCATGCTAACGCTCAACTATGCCTCTATATGAACGAGTTTTATTACTGATTATTTATACTTGTTTGACATCTTTAATTGTGGTGTTTTCTCTCTGTTTAGGTTACGCTATGATACATTTTACCTTGTTTGGTTCCTTTCGCTGAAGAATTTTAGGGTTGTGGGCGATCGCAATGTTTTTAGGATACTAAAGCGCGTATGAATCTTTAAGTTTATCGGCGGTATAAAAACAATGTTGCAAATATATTAGCAAGCAAAACTAAAGTGATGAATTACTTGCAGATTCATTTGATGTCAACCCAACTTGACAAATATAACTCAAAAGATATATAATTTATAAACATACAATAATTGCCTAATTTTCTTAACTAAAAATAATAAAATGATGTTTAGATTATTAACCCGAACTCTAGTGATTGGGATAACTTTATTTTTTTTAATATTAGGAAGTAATTTTTTCATCCCAGAACCTGCCAATGCTGCTATTCTAAAACAACAAGAATCCCCCGGACAAATGTTGTATCAATCCCGTCATAGCTTCCGCGATGAAACTGGAAAATCTTGGCAAGTTGTTCTATTTAAACGAGTGAAGAATGAGCAGGTTAACACTATAGATTTACGCCTAGTAGGATTTCCTGATCAAGCTGTATTTATTCATCCTAAAGGATTAGAAATTATCACGGCTCAAGGCAGACTTTTTCAAGCTGAAGATCAATTTGCTAACAATGCACCTGCTCCTAATGTGGGTGAATATAACCTCAAGAAAATTTTACCCCAACTCTCCTCAACGGAACAGGTTAAATTAAATTTACCGTTAAAAGATAAACAACACAGTTTAACTCTTCCTGCTCCTATCATTTTAGAGTGGAAAGAATTGATCAACGAGGAGAACTCATAAAAATTAATCTTCAAATGTTAGGGGGGTTTAAAAAATGTAAATCCAAAACTTTTTTAATCGAATCACTTAACAGTTGAACTTGATTTTCGCCCAAGGTTTCACTTGAATTTAATTCTGGTTCTGACACCATTTCTGTTAGTTGAGAATGAATTTCAGGATTAACATCACAAAACTCGATAATCGCTTCTGTAACCGATTCAATCCGTTCGGGTTCGGGTTCTGTTTCTGAATCATCCAAAACCGTTTCTAATCGAGTTAAATCTTTTAAAATTTCTCCTTGAAATAGTTCGGGTTTATGAGTAATAATATCGGAAAAAAAGGTAATAACCTGTTCGGATTTCATGGGAGTGAGTATCCTTACTAAAATTTACAAACATTTATTGATACTAGATTAGCAAGATTTAGCTATAAATGGCAATAAAAAATGATTTTGTTTCAAAAATCCATATCCTCGGTAGAGACGCGCCCTGTAGAGACGTGCCTGAGCGTAGCGATGCCCAAGACTATTGGCACGCCTCTATAGGTGAATTAAATCTTATTTCCCTTTATTAGGGTTTTTAGCTTGTTCTAAGGCAATTTCTTTAACGGCTTGGAAGGAACTGACGTTAGAAGCACCTTCAATGGCTTTGACTGCTAAATCTTGAACCTGTTTCAGTGCAGAATCTAATTGTTTCGATAAAGTTTGTAGACGAGTATCTTGACTTTGAATGGTTTCCATTAAGGACTTAACGCGCAATTCATAATATTGTTTCTGACCCTCCACTTCTTTTGCAAATAAATCGGCTTTAATTTTAGCTTGATAATTCCCAATATTGCGTCCTTGATCTTTTCCGCTTTTAATACTATCTTCTAATTTTTGAGGAAATTCTTCTACTTTAGCTTTAACCTCTGCATAAATTTTTTCTCGTTCAGCAATTATTTTTTCCCGTTCTGTCCATTGTTTTTCCTGTTCTTCTTGCAAATCTTCAAGCTGTTTATATAGGTTTTTCTTTGTTTGTGAATAGGTATCGTTATCGACATCTCGTTGCACTTGCAAATTATAATCATAGGTTTCTTGATCTCGAAATCGAGATTTTTTATAGGTTTCATTCCGCTCTTTAACAATGCGTTGATGTTCTTCCTGTTCTTTTTGCCATGCTTTTTGTTGTTCTTGAATTTCCTGTTCCAAGGTTTCTCGTCTTAAACTTAATTCCTCATCAAAGGTTTTAGCACTTTCTTCATAACGTTCAACTAAATCATCTAATGTATCATCGTCAACGTTTTCTAAATCATGTAATTCTTCTAATTGTTGCAATTCATGATTAACAGTTTGTCGCAATTCTCCTAATTTCACGGCTTCTGAAGTTAACGCTTCTGATAATTCACTCACCGCACTTCCAAACCCGGTTTGTAATAACAATAAATTCTCAATAGTTTGCTGCATTTTTGGCTTTTTCACAGCAGATGTAGTGGTCATCGGTTTAATTTCCTCCTTACGGGTTTGTTGAACTTGATTTTGAGTAGAACTCAGCTTTTTAATCTGCGCTTCTAACGCATTTTTTTCTTCATTTAATTCTTTATAAGCTTCCAAAATTTCCGCTTTTGTATTGCGGTCATTCATTTTTTTTGTCATAGTTTATGCTTCCTTTTTTTGTTTATATTTGTAGAAAAATCGTGCTTTTGCAAAATACCAGAATATTGATTTTCAATCTCTATTTATTGCCAGTATTAGCAGTAGTTGAACTAGAAAAAGCTCGCATAGCTAGATCTTGAGCTTGTTTTAATGTTTCTTGTAACTGAGTTGAAATTTGGGTAATTTGTTCATTTTGTCGTTGAATAGTTTGTTCTAAAGATAGAACTTGTAACTCATAACCTTGTTTTGTAGATTCCCATTCTTTTGTCAATAAATCAGCTTTAACCTTGGCTTCTCGTGTTGCTTCTTGAATCGCTTCTTCTTTAGCCGTATTAAAGGCTTGTTTCAGTTCTTCTTCATATCCTGCCACTTGCTGTTGATGTGCTTCAAATTCTGCTTGATTTGCCCTTAGAACTCGTTCCCGTTCTGTCCAATTTTTCTCTTTATCTTGATTTAATTCTTGTAACTCTCGTTCTAACTTCCGTTTCATGTCTTCATATTCATCAGTTTCAATGCGTCGAGTTCGTTCCAATTCATAGTTATAATCTGCTTCTGCTTGTTCACGACTGCGCGTTAAACGTTCTGTTTCCTCTTCAAGTAATATGTCAAATTCCTGTTGTTCTTTTTCCCAAATTTTGTGCTTTGTTGTTATATCTTTCTGCAAACTTTCTTGCTGAAGCGTGACATTATGTTGTAATAAACTTAACTTTTCCTGATGTTCTTGCGTTAAAATATGAAGCGAATCAGCAACAATGCGAATTTTATGAATTTCTTTTAACTGTTGAGTCTCAATTTCAATTCCTCGTTTTAACTCCTCTAACTTTGTAGATTCCGTTCGTAATTTTTCGGTTAATTCTGTTATAATAGAACCAAAATCAAGTTGTAAGTCCGCTAACCCTTTAACAATACTATCAACAGTATAGGTTGCTGCGGTTTCTAAGATTTGCTTGCCTTTTTCTTGTTCTGCTTCCTGTTCCTTCGTGGCAACTTTCGATTCAATTCGTTTTTGTTCTGCTAAAATTTGTTGAAAGGCAGCTAACAGTTGTGTTTTGTTGCTAGGGACAAAAGAGGAATGGGTCATAAAAATTTTCTCCGATTACGAAATAACTAATTAGATTAATTACAATTCGGGCTATCCAGTGGGGAGTTAATTGCGTTTTCGCAGTTGAGTAACAATATCTTGATATTTTTCAGTGGATTCTGAATCAAGATTTGTCGGGTTTTTAGCAAGGGCTTGCAAAATTTTCTGACAATTTTGACAACGATTTCCTTGCCAACAATAGCAATCTTTAACCAAGTTTAGCAATAAATTTTGCAATTGTTGATTTTGATCTAACAACGCTTGATAATTCCGTTGAACCGATTGAATGACTAAGAATAAATGCTTAAAGTCTTCCCCGATGTTTTCCAAATCCTGCATCGTATCTTGACGCACTTGATTCGTTAATTCACAGGTTTTCATTAATTGATGCTCAATGGAATTAGGAGGGTTTAATTTGATCGTTTTTTTCATGTTTTCCTAGAACGAAAAAATCGCAGTGATGATACCCAGCTTTTAAACATCGGTAAAGTTCTATAACACCTGTTATAAAAACCGATATTGTAAGGACGGGAAAAATACCTAGATTGATAGAACCCGTCCTCACCTAATGTTGGGGTAAATTCCCCTACAATACTTACGCAGAAACTTGAGTTAAAGCCGGAGGTAATGCGGTATCTTGTCCTGAATTTAACATCAATTCAGAATGTTCTTCTCCTTTGGCATAAGCCACCATTAAACAGGCAATTTCATGGGGAGGTAAGTTATCTAAACACACCATTTTTCGGGTTCCTTCCAAGTCAATCATCCGCGATAAATTACTGGGATCTGATAAAACTGCCGCCGCTTGTTCCACCACAGACCAATCAGTCCGTTCCTGCCAAGACCATTTTAAACTATAATAATTAATGGGTTTTACGACTCCATTCTCATCGGGTTTTTGACCGGAATGCTTGGTAAATTCAGGAACAAAAATTCCCGTTGCAGGTTCAACACCTCGCGCTTGAACAGAAGCCACTAAACGGTTAAAATCACTTAATCCCCGTGATTTTAAATACGTCACCATCACAACCCCTTTTGGCAGTTCTCCTGATTCCGCGACAAACCAAATTTGACCCCATAAAGTATGTTCTGTTTGTCCTAAACTGCCAAAAAATTTGCTAAACTTAAGAATGGTCATGGAACATTTAGAACCATAATCTGTATCCCCGATTGTCCACTGTCCCGCCTGACAATTATTGCGAACTGAAATGGGGATTTCAGGAACTAATAAAGCTTCTTTGGGTTTGGCTCCAAAAACGGTAAAAGTTGCTTTTTCTAATGTTTTTGTCATTTTATTTCCCTTTATTTTCTGAAATTTAGACGCAATTTTCTGGATTAGGGCGAGTAATTTGAGTTTAAATTTCCTCGCCCTAATTTTGTTTTAATTCGGTAATATTCTATCGAATTAAATGGGATTGTTTTTCCGGTTCAGGATAGGAATACAATGCCTCTTGTTGAGCTTTAAGAATGCGTAAAGCTGCTAACAAATGCTCTAATAAATGGGTATGAGCGGTGGTAAAATGAATACTAAATCCTTCCCCATCCCGTGCATAACCCGGACATATTAACGATGCTGAACCTTGTTCTTCATGGGTAGTAATATAAAGCCAATCATCGTCTTCTAATTTGTAGTGTGTATCTGTCCAAGTTCTGAGCATGGCAGTTTTCCTCCTGTATGGATTTTGGGTTTTTGATCAAAACCTCAATCCCAAATTGATGGGGTTAGTACACTACCTGATCAAGGTTGAATGATCTCGATGGCTGCAACAAACGCTATGGGAGACGTTTGGGTATTGAACTTTTGTTCAACTAACCCTATCTTAGTCAATGTTGACTCAATCGTCAAGTCTGAGATCAAAATTTTTTACCTTGATTTCCCAATCTCTACCTTCTTCCGGCGTGTAAGCAGTAGACTGGTTGTAGCGGGTTGAAATTTTCTTCAAACCAGCGTATTATGGGAGTCAGGAGGAATGTATTGTGGAACAAACCTTTGGAAAGCTAATTCGTCAGGCTCGTAAAGACAAAGCCTACTCACAGCGTCAGTTAGCGGCGTTGTTGCAAGTGGATTTCACCTATTTATCGAAGCTAGAGAATGATCGCGCGGACTACCCGCCTAAAGAAGATGTGATTCGGGGGTTGGCGCGGAATCTGGGTTTAGATGAGGAGGAGTTAATCTTCTTGGCGGGGCGAATCCCTCAGCATTATGAGACATTTCTCAAAGAAAATAATAAGAGCATGACGGCATTATTCCGCCGAATGCAGGAAAATCCCAACTTTGCCCAACAAATTTTTGAGGCTGTCCGGGAGGTTGAATAAGTGAGTATCCTAAAGCCGTACCGCTTTTATCGTCGAGAGTCGATTGAGCGTCGGGCAAATGAGATTTTGCGACGGATGCAAACCACGCCAAATTTTGCCCCAGAGTGGCCGTTTGAGGCTTCTTTCGTGGCAGATTTCCTCGATTTAGGAGTGGTGTGGGATTGCATTCCCCCCGATGAACAGGGGGCGATCGCGGCTCGAATCTTGCCAACGGAACGACTCATCGAAATTAATGAGGAAATTCAAGAAAAACCCAAGGGCTTTATTGAGTCTACTATTGCCCATGAAATCGGTCATTGGGTATTACATATTAATCATGATCAATTAGAGTTGGGAGTATCAGAATCTTCGGACAATCAATCGGATGAACCCTTTGTTTGTCGAGGTGCTACGGTGGAATCTCATCTCGCTTCGATTGAATGGCAAGCACAATATTTTGCCAGTTGTTTATTAATGCCTCGCCATGTCTTAGATGAAAAACGCCAAGGTCGAGATTTAACGCAATGGCGACACCTTTATAAAATTAAAGATGAGTTGGGGGTGAGTATTTCTAATTTAACGAATCGTTTACAAGAATTGGGTTGGATTTCTATTCCCAAAGGGGAACGCACAATCTACCCCGGAAAAGCCGCTTAACCCCTCGTTCCAAGGCTCCCGCCTTGGAATGTTATTAAGGAGGCTCCGCCTCTTTTTCGTGGGTGGTAAAGTTATTAATAGTTATGTATAGGCGATCGTACAAATTTAAGATAATATAATTGAAATCCCGAACTATGAATACAGTTCAATTACGCCAAAAAATCGAAAGCCAACTCAATCAACTTTCACCCGAAAGACTTACTCTAGTGAGTGAGTTTCTCGATTCTATTCAGTTAGCAGAAACTATTGAGTCCTCTTCATTGCGTAAACTATCCCCTATTAAAAGAGGTAAAACAGCTAAAGATTTACTAAAATTTGCCCAAACTTGGCAGGGTGATGATCTGGAAGACTGCCTAAATTTTGTACAGGAGACTCGCTCAGAAACGCAATTTTAAGCCCATGCCTTATCTACTAGACATCTCCGAAAATCTCCAAATGCCCTCTATCGCTACTTTTGGAATCTCTAGCACTCCTGTGCCGGCTTCTCCAAAAGTAACGGATTCATAGGCTTTTTCAGTCACATTAATAATAACTAATGAATTTTATCTCTGATATACAATTATTTCTCAAAAGAATTCTGGGCAATTCTTAGATGGTAATACAATCGCTCCTATTCGCCATCTTATTAATCCACATACTGTCAAGATTATTGCTTCATAATTTTGCCTCTTTAACCGAAATCTTTCTGAAGCAACTCGATAAATTTTTATCAGTCTTATTAAATGTTCGACTACAATCCTTTGTTTAGCTTTTAATCGATTTTCTTCTTGCTTTTCAGCCGATATCTCTTGATTCCTCGGTTTCTTATGTGGTGTATTAATTGCTGTTTCTCCTACATAAGCTTTATCCCCTCTGTATTTTTGATTATTCCCCAATTCCTGGCTTCTTTCTCTCCACAATTTCAGATCACTTGTTGCTCCGGTATAACCCACAGCTACATCCACTATTTCTTTTCCATTTGGCATGACAATGACTTGATTTTTAAAGGTATGTGTCTTTTTCTTTCCTGAGTAATATTTTTTCTGCTCTTCATTGTCTGTTGGTCTTTCCCTGGGCTGTTCATAGCTATCTACTACTAACTCAAATTCCACCAGAATTTTTTCTACCCACTCCCAATCACTCTCGTTTTTTTTTACTTGCTCTAGCAAACTCGCTGGTAGTAATTCTCTCAAGATTTTTATCCAGTTATGGAAAATATCATTCGCTGTTGATTCACTGACTTCAAACTGTAACCCTAACATTTGAAATGTGGGCATTTGATGCAGATAAATTAGAGTCAGTAAGATTTGTTCCTCCACAGATAATTTCTGCCGACGACCCCCACCTGCTTTAATCAACCTGATTTTAGTTTTTTCTTTTTCCTGTCGTTTTTCTTCTTCTAATAACTCCGCAGCTTGAATGAGTTCTATCATCTGTTCATATTCCATCCCTAATAGCCTTTTTGCTTGCTGGGGATTCTTGTCCAGATAGTCTCTTAATTTACTCATCTCTAATCCGGGGTAAAATTTAATTTTATCATCTTTTTACCCCTCCTTTTTTCTATTTTGGAGATGTCTACTGGATACAAACCACTGTAGCTATATTATTAATGGAAACTCTCAAGTAATTAATGCCTTAAATGATCATGTAAATGACGTTATTGGTATTAGTATTATTACTTATGCTGAACTGCTTTACATGACTAATAAATCGCTGAAAGCTGTGCAGAATCGGATCGCCGTTGAAGCCTTTTTAACTAATGTTGACCTGCATTTTATAGATGAAGAAACTGCTATCATTTATAGTGGTATTAAAGCATCAGTATTTAATCAATTTGCTCCAAAAGATAAAAATAAACGTCGCCACACCAGCATGAGTCACTTGGGATTTACCGACCATGACCTTTGGATTGTCGCCACAGCGATTCAACACGAACTAACCTTAGTTTCCACCGACAGTGACTTTAAACGAATTAACCAAGTTCAGCCGTTTTCTTGGGAATCATGGATGTAATATTCCAAAAACTGAGTTTCTAGGATAACTTTTGCATCCTCACTAAGATTTTGTTCAGGAACCCAGTTTTATTCCCCCTATTTTAACCCTTTAATATTAACCCTAACGCTCGATTAATAATCTCTTGTTTATTAACAATTTTTTCTAATTCTTCCGGTTGATAACGTCCTTCTTCAACTTCTAAAGAAGCTTGATCAATCGCATCAGGATAAGCTGCTTCTAACGCTTCGGCTAAATCTTCAGAATTCAGGTAATAGCCTCCTGCTTTCCGACGTTTATTTTTTCGTTGAATTTGTCGAATAGAATTGCGGATAGAGATATCCCAAGAGCGAGTTGTTCTATTTTCCGCTTGTTGTTTAATTAAATGCAACAATAAAATAATACTATAACTAATAATATTATTAATCTTGTCATCTCGGCTCATTTCTTCCAATTCTTCAACAACAGCTAATGATCCAGCAATATCCCCCTTGAGGAGAAGATCTTTTAAGGTTAACAGTTCTTCCATAATTCTCAATTTAATCTGAATTAAACAACAGGTTCAATAAATCGTTGATTGGCTCGAATAAAAAACGCTCCCCCTTGATAAGAAACGACTAACCAAGGTTTACCGACTGAATCAAATTTAATCGGATAACGATATTCAGGATGGAGCATTAACATCGTACCTGAGGGAAAAGTCATATCGATAGAATAATTAAATCCGGGGCCACTCCGAGCATTTAAGGTTTTAGAACAAGTGACGCGCCATTGTTCCCAATTACCCTGAATAAAATCTCCTAATTCATTAGGGACGGGAGGAAGTTTATTTTCAGCAGAATAGCTAGAATTTTGATTAACATCCGTAGAATTTTCAATTGCAGCTACGGCTTCTTGAAGTTTGAGACGAGTTGCCTCTCCAATCATCCCATCAATGGCTAATTCCATTTCCTCTTGAAAGGCTTTAATCGTAGCTTCTAATTGTTCATCAAAGGGCATTCCAAACCGCCCAATATTATAACCTAACCGTTCTAACTGATATTGGATTTCTCGAACATGAGCCCCTAATGCACCGCGCTTTAAAATCATGCTTAAATTCTCCTCTCTATGTTCCGGTTTTGTGTTAGGCTATGGGAATACTAAACAACAGTTAACACTATCTTCTCTATCTTAAATCATTAGTTTAACCGAGTTAATAAAAATTATCTTAATTTCTGCGATGATCAATGAGGTTAACAGAATGGAAAGACGACAATTTTTAAAATTTGTAGGTCTTGTTGGAACATCAGCGATCGCAACCTTGGGAACTCAAGGATGGGTTGCAAAAAGCTTTGCGACTTCCCCCTCCCCAAAACGGTTAATTGTGATTTTTCTTCGGGGTGGAATTGATGGGTTAAACGTGGTGGTTCCCTATGCTGAACCGGAATATTATGCCGCCCGTCCTGTGATTGCCATTCCCAAACCTGGAACCGAAAAAGGGGTCTTGGATTTAGATGGTTTTTTTGGGATTCATCCGGCTTTATCCCCCCTGATGCCTCTCTGGAAACAAGGCAATTTAGCTTTTATTCATGCGGTAGGTTCTCCGATTTCTAATCGTTCTCACTTTGAAGCCCAGGATCAGTTAGAAACGGGAACCCCCAACAGTCAAAAAACCCCCGATGGATGGATGAATCGTTTATTAGGGGTGTTACCCGGACACACTCCTGTTGAAGCCGTCAGTGTGGGAACTGTGATTCCGCGAATCTTATCGGGTTCTCAATCCGTTGCCAATATTACCCTCAATTCTAATAGTACCCGCGAACTCCCCATTGACGGAGAGCAAGTGAAGGCTGCCTTTGATCAACTTTACGCGAGTAACGATGCTCTGAGTCTAGCTTATCGAGAAGGCAGAAGCGCCCGTGAACAACTGCTTAAGGAATTAGACGCGGAAATGGAAGCCGCTAACCAAGGAGCCCCCTTACCCAAGGGATTTGCGGGGGAAGCCCGACAACTGGCGAGTTTGTTAGTTCGAGATCCCAGTATTCAACTGGCGTTTATGGCTTTGGGAGGATGGGACACCCACATTAATCAGGGGGCAGCTACCGGAGTCTTAGCGAATCGTTTAAATCCTTTAGCTGAAGGGTTAGCGGTGTTAGTGGAACGGTTGGGAGAGGTTTATCGGGATACAACCGTAGTGGTCATGTCAGAATTTGGGCGCACGGTTCACGAAAATGGCAATGGGGGGACGGATCATGGCTATGGGAACGTGATGTGGCTGTTAGGAGGGGCAGTTCAAGGGGGAAAAGTTTATGGTAAATGGCCCGGCTTAGCGAAATCTGAGTTATTTGAACAACGGGATTTAAAGGTAACAACCGACTTTAGAGAGGTAATTGCTCAGATTTTATTGAGTAATTTTAAACTGAATTCCGAGCAACTGCTTCGAGTGTTTCCGAACTTTACCTTCTCTCAAATTCTCAAATCCTAATTCAATGTTAGAAGATCAGCAAAATTTGGTAAATTATTAAAATATTCTAAAAAACACAGGGTTCTCTGCTGAATTGCTGATTTCTTCTATACACTTATGCAATTGGATTTCATGGCGAAAAGTTCGTGGCGATCGCATTTTTCTAAACAGACAGTACGAATCCTAAAATCAATTTCTTTAATGGTTTTGGGGATAGGATTAACAATTTTACTATCCGCCTATCCAGGTATTGCGATTCCCCCTCAACTGTCCCCAGAAATTCGGGGTGTTTGGATGACAACAAATGATAGTGATATTGTGCGAGATCATGCGAAATTACAGGAAGCGGTGAATCAATTAGCCCGGTTAAATTTTAATACAATTTATCCCGTAGTTTGGAATTCAGGTTATGTGTTTTATCCGAGTGGAATAGCTCAAGCAAAGGGGTTTCAACCCTTTATTCGTCGAGGGTTACAGGGACAGGATGTTTTAGCGGATTTAATTACCCAAAGTCATCAAAAAGGGTTATTAGTAATACCTTGGTTTGAATTTGGATTTATGGCACCCCCCTCATCCGAATTAGCTTTAAATCATCCCCAGTGGTTAACCAGTCGCCAAGATGGAAGTTTAACTTGGGAAGGTGTGGCGGGGGAAGTGGTTTGGTTAAATCCATTTCATCCCCAGGTACAACAATTAATCATCGATTTAGTTGTGGAAGTGATGACTTTATATCCAGTGGATGGAATTCAATTTGATGATCACTTGAGTTTACCCATTGAATTTGGTTATGATCCCTATACGATTAAGTTGTATCAACAAGAAATGAAAGCATCCCCTCCCAGCAACCCGAAAGATGAAGCTTGGGTGCGTTGGCGGGCGAATAAAATTACAGAATTTGTTGAAAAATTGCGTAAAGCGGTAAAAGCTAAAAATCCTAAAGCAATTTTTTCTATTGCTCCCAATCCCTATCATACTGCTTATAATAGTCATCTCCAAGATTGGGTGGGTTGGGTGAAAAAAAATCTAGTTGATGAGTTAATTGTTCAGATTTATCGTCCAGATTTACCGAGTTTTGTTAGAGAAATAACGAAAGCAGAAATTAAAGAAGCCCAGAGTAAAATTCCAACGGGAGTAGGGATTTTAACCGGGTTAAGAAATCGACCCATTGGGATGAATCAAATTCAAGCGAAGGTACAAGCCGCCCGTCAAAATGGCTTAGGATTTTCGTTCTTTTTCTATGAAAGTTTATGGGATGAAGCCCCGGAACCCATACAGGAACGACAATCAAAATTTCAAACCCTATTCTATTATCCGGCTTCAAGGGCTTTTTTGAGATAAAAATTAATCGTCAGTATCTCTTGTTTAATTTGTAGCAAACATTTCAGGATTTTATATTATCCCTCTTTTATCACTTTGAGGAAAAAGCCGGATTTGACTTAGGTTGAAAGGGCGTAACTTCGTTCAAATTCCCCTTGGTCATAAAAGAGGGATTATTTTAATCAAAATTTTCGGGTTTGAATTGAACTAAAATTACTTTTCTGTTAAATTTTCTACCCCATCCCAGTTAGCAGGTAAGGGGGTTTTTAACCAATGTTGACAGCGTTGAATATGTAGGGTTGCGGCTGAATCTTCGGGAGTCAGAGATAATACGGCTGCAAACTTGCCTAATGCAGTGGTAAAATCTCGATTCAAATAGGCTTTGCGTCCTGCTTCATAAAGGGCGATCGCTTCCAATCTTTGATCAGAAATAACAGCCGATTTTTCCCCAACTAATTCATAGAGAGAAACAGGTTGGGTTTTGCCTTTAACCCGAACAATATCTAACTCTCGAACGATTAATTGCTCTGCACAAAGCTGATAGGTATTCCCACTAATAATAATATCACAATTATAGCGTTTGGTTGTTCCTTCTAACCGCGACCCTAAATTAACATCATCCCCAATCACTGTAAATTCCATCCGTCGAGAATGACCAATATTTCCACTAATAGCATTTCCTGAATGAATCCCAATTCCAATGCGAATAGGAGGTTGTTTTTGAGCCAGTCTTTGCTGATTAAATTGGATTAAAGCTGACCGCATATCTAAAGCTGTTTGTACCGCTTTCCAGGCATGATCTTCTAAGGGAATCGGTGAACCAAAAACCCCCATAATGGCATCCCCCATATATTTATCTAGGGTTCCTTTATGATTAAAAATCGGTTCAACCATCACATTAAAATATTCATTCAGCATCCCAACAACGGCTTCTGCGTATTCATAAAAATCAAAGGGAATATTAACCTTTTCCTTAGAACGGGCAACTTGACCAGCAATGCCTTGATTCAGAGGAATTCTAATTTCTAAAGAGCCTTTTCCTTCATCTTTAGCAATTAATGACCAGAGTTCATTTTGGTCTTCATCCAGCAAGAAAACCGTTGTCCGATCTGCGCCTAAAAGTTCTCCAATTTTTAGGGTAATTGCATTTAGCATTTCATTGAGAAAGGCTTCAAAACTATGATTGCTCACCCGCAACATTGCTAAAGTTTGGTACACCGTTTTAAGCTGTTGCTCAACGGACTTCATTTCCGTGCGAAAATTGCTGGGTGTCAGAGGTGCAATAAACTCTGAAATCCTCAAGGTTTGTGGAGATAAAGCAACTTGAGTGGAAAGGTTCATCGTTTTGCCCTGATTAATAAAAAATAAAGAGGTAAATGGGAACTATAGCTCATCTCTCTAAATCTAGTATATTGACATTTTCCAAAAATAAAAGCCTAATCCTTCATCAAAAAAAATCATAAAATTCAAGATTTTTATTACCAGAACCCCCTGATTATTCATAAAGTTCATAAAATTCATAAAATTCATGGTATTTTAAAAGGGCATGGGGCGTGGGGAGAGAGAAGGGAGATGATTAACGTCAACAAAAACGCACCCGAGTGAATCTAACCCCTGATAACTGATAACTGATAACTGATTACTGATTACTGAACGCGAACTTCGATGACTGTCCCGTTGAAGTTGTATTCTTTGCCGTCGAGTTCAACAGTGGTGCCGACTTTGATTTTGATATTCCCTAAAACCGGGCCATTTTCGGTGATTTGACCTTTTCCTTCTAAGGTTAAAAGCAGATTATTGTTAAACAGAACATCAGCAGTGGGGTCAGGAAGGGGCTTCAATGTTCCATTGGGTTGGGTAACGGGGATAATTCTAGGTAAAAATTCTATATTTTTCAGCGTTACTTGACCATAGGGTTGATTCCGAATAATTAAGTTAGTTTTTTCTCCTGTTTTAAATAATTCTTTGGCGTTACGGCTTTTAAGTCCAACAACCAGAACATCTACTTCCACAGGACGGGTGGTGACACCAACTTGAGCGACAGAGCCCGATGTACCCGGGTAAAAGAAAATACCAAAAATTACCAGTAAAATAACGAAAGCAGCACCAAAATCGAGAATGCTAATTTTACCGAAAAGACGGCCTTGAGAATCTAAAATTTTCATAGGATAATTATTGTGATTTTTAGGTAATTGCCCGGAAAAACTCAAGGGAGCAGTAACCCGGAACATGACTTTGGGTGAAAATGACCCTCAAAAATTTTAAATCTAAAGGCGATAAGAAGCCAAAATGGAAGTAAAGATTCTGTTTCAATCCCCCCAGATATCTTTTGACTGTTGAGGGTAAAATCCTCTGCTCCCTGCCCCCTACTCTCCCTGCTGAGACTTGCTATATGTGGTTACACTCTCCTAACAGGCCTTGCTGGTTTCCGAGCAAAACTTTTACACTTTTCACCAAGGGCCTTAATTCCGGTCTGACTCAGAGGTCGTTGCAAAATTGGGTAAGACATCCAGTGAAAATGCCAATATGCTGGTAGTAAGAGAGGGTATTACCCCCCAGGTATCTTAACCCTTATCTTGCCCTAGATGATTTGCGGAGCCTCCACAAGACCCCAGCGCCCAACCTGATTCCAGCTAGCCCTAACCCAAATAAGCCCTCTATGTTTATTCCCTCAGTTCGTCAAGCTATCAACCGCCATCCCTTAACCACGACACCGGAAACCCCTGTGGAAGAGGTTATTTTGTTGATGAGCCGTACCGGTTCCCCCTCGGTTTTGATCATTGAACCAGCCGATACTCCCCAGCAGAAACCGACGATTGTAGGGATTTTTACAGAACGAGATATTATTCAGTTAAATTCTATTGGAGATTCTCTCAAGGGATTTCCCATTTCTCGAATTATGATTCGGTCATTTCTAACCGTTCGAGAATCGGAAATCAACGATATTTTTACAATGATGGGGTTATTAGAAAAACATCAAGTTCAACAAATTCCTATTGTGGATGATCAAGGAGGATTAGTCGGGATCATCAGTCCCCAAAATTGTTTACAACTTTCTTTCCGAGAACGAAGCAAAACACCACGACGTTTACCCGATATTCCTGTAGGAGTTTCTTCCCACCTTCTCGACCATCTTTTTCTGCCCGATCATTTAATTAAATTAAATCAACTGGCTCCCCTACGAACCTCTAAAATTGTTCAGGTGCCTGGAACAGCAACAGTACGGCAATTAACCGAATTAATGTTGCAATATGGTGTGGATGAAGTGGTGATTACTGAACCCATTTCTTCTAATTCTCCATTAAAACCCGATCAGACTTCTAAACCCAAATCTGAATCTAAATCGGTGGGAATTGTCACCCGTCATGACATCATTTCTATTCAAGCTTTAGGACTGAATCTCAAAACCCTTAAAGCTAGTAGTATTTGTAATACCCCGCCTCTAGTTTTGCGATCGCACGTTTCCCTAAAAACGGCATTAATCTTAATGCGGAAATATTATTATCAGCTTCCTATTATTTTAGTAGATGATAAAAATAATCCGACTACTGTAATTTCTCCTCAAACCATTTTGCTGCAAGTGCTTCAACCGAAGTCTATGCACAATATGCTTTTAAGTTGGCAGCATCAAATTCAGGAGACTTCAAAAGTAACTCCTTCTGACTCTGGGTCTGTATGTTGTGAAAACTCATCCTTAAGTAATGAAGCCATTGAAGCTTTAAAATCTCATCAAGAAGGGATTTATAATTGGAATTTAAAAACTAATGAAGTTTTCTATTCTTCTCAATGGAAAGCAATGTTAGGATATCAAGAACATGAAGTTAAAAATATTTTAGAGGAATGGTTAAGTCGGATTCATCCTGAAGATTTGAATCGAGTTAAAGTTGCTTTAAAGGATTATTTTTCTCAAAAAAATCATGAATATCTGACAGAATATCGCATCCGGTGTAAAGACGGTGAATATAAATCGGTACTCAATCGAGGTCAAGGATTTTGGAGTGAACAAGGAGAACCCCTGCGCTTAATTGGAACTCAAATTGATTTAACCTCTTCCCTGTTAGAAAAGACTTCATCTCCTCCACCCCCACCCAATCGAACTCTTGATGATAATACCATTGATCGCTTAAAATCCGTAGTTTTTAAAACGGATATTCACGGAAATTGGACGTTTTTAAATTCCGCTTGGACACCGTTAACGGGTTTAACCGTAGAAAATAGTTTAGGGACATCATTTTTAAACTATATTTATTCTCAAGATCGGACAAAAGCGAGTCAATGGTTTGAATCTTTAATGTTAGGTCGCTCCCAATCGAGTCAACAGGAAGTCCGGCTTTTAGCATTTAATATTAAAGAACAACAACGTACCGGACAGCGTTCTCAACCGACCACGCGACGGATTTTAATTTCAGCGCAATTGCTCCTAGATACACAGCAACAGATTACAGGACTTATCGGAACGTTACATGATATTACAGAACAGTTTCAAGAATTAGATCAATTAAGAGAACGAGAAGTTTTAATTCGTCAATTTTATGAAATCACCCTGGGAAGTAATCGTGATTTTGAAACCCGAATTAATGCCATTTTAAGCATGGGTTGTCATCGATTTGGGATGGATATTGGGTTACTAGGACGAGTTTTTGCAGATCGGTATGAAGTCATTTCTTCCTATTTGAGTGATGATTTTCCCTTTGGATTTGCCAAGGGAGATACCTTAGCCATTGAACAAACCTTTGAATGGGAAGCGTTAAAAACCGAAGAAGTGGTTTGTTTAGAATCCATTAAACAATCAACCTGGAAAGATCATCCTGCTTATCAAACGCGACGGTTAGAAGCTTATATTGGCATCCGAGTGATGTTGGGAGGACGAATTTATGGAACGTTGAGTTTTATGAGTCGTCACTCACGAGCACCGTTTCAAAGCTTAGATTTAGAGATTATTAAATTAATGGCAAATTATATTGGAAATGAGATTGGACGAGAAAAATCTCAAGAAATTCTTCAACAACAAAATCAACATTTATTATTACTGAAACAAATCACCCATAAAGTTCGTTCTAAATTAGAAACTCAAGAAATTTTTCAAACCACAGCGACTCAAATTGGTCGGGTTTTCGGAGTCAATCGGTGTTCCATTTATACTTATCGATCTGATCCCTATTCTCACTTATCTTGTGTCGCAGAATATCTGGAATCTGGCTATGATTCAACCTTGAATTTTGAAATTTCTGTCACCTATAATCCGTACATTGAAAAACTCTTAGCGGAAGATGCTGCGATCGCTTCTGTCGATGTTTTTACCGAACCTTTATTAGAATCTTCTGCTCCCATGTGTCGGCGCATGGGATTAAAATCCATGTTAGCAGTTCGTACCTCCTATCAAGGAGATGCCAATGGCATTATTATGCTGCATCAATGCGATAAAATGCGCCAATGGATACCCGAAGAAATTGAATTTTTAGAAGATGTTGCGAATCAAGTGGGATTAACCTTAGCCCAAGCTAAACTGTTAGAAGTAGAAGTCCAAAATCGTCAACAATTAGCGGAACAAAATAAAGCCTTAGAAGAAGCGAGATTAGCGGCGGAAGTCGCCAGTCGGGCTAAAAGTGACTTTCTAGCCACCATGAGTCATGAAATTCGCACGCCGATGAATGCGGTGATTGGGATGACGGGCTTATTATTGGATATGAATTTAACGCCTGAACAACAAGATTTTGTGGAAACCATTCGTACCAGTGGGGATGCGTTACTCACGATTATTAATGATATTTTAGATTTTTCTAAGATTGAATCGGGTAAATTAGATTTAGAACAAAATCCCTTTAAACTTCGAGATTGTTTGGAAGAATCTCTAGAATTACTTTCAGCAAAAGCTGCCGAAAAAGGAATTGAAATTGCCTATTTAATTGACCCTTCTACGCCGCAGATGATTTTAGGAGATGTCACAAGACTACGCCAAGTTTTAGTCAATTTACTCAGTAATGCAGTTAAATTTACCGCCGAAGGAGAGGTTGTCGTGATGGTGAAAGCTACGGAAGTGAAAAATATTCCGATTAACCTCACGTCTACCCCAACAATTGCTCACAAAATTTATGATATTCAGTTTGCGGTTAAGGATACGGGTATTGGAATTCCGGCTGATCGTATGGATCGTTTATTTAAAGCTTTTTCGCAAGTGGATGCGTCCACTACTCGTCAGTATGGAGGTACGGGTTTAGGATTAGCAATTAGTCAACGGTTATGTGAATTAATGGGCGGACAAATGTGGGTGGTCAGCCGATCTTTATCCAATTCTAACACTGAAACTCAACCCTTAATGTCTACAATCAGTGGGAATCCTCCAGAGGATTTTGTTGAGGCGTTAGAGTTAGATTCGGGTTCAACATTTTACTTTACCATTCGGGCTGAAGCTATCCCCAATGTTGAAACAGATGAACTCTCTAATTTCCTGGCTGGAAAGCGTTTATTAATTGTTGAAAATCATGGCATTAATCAAACGGTTTTAATTCGACAAGCGAAATCTTGGGGAATGATTCCTGTTTCTGTTAAAACCGGACAGGAAGCCCTGAATGTATTGAAAAAGAATCCTGATTTTAATTTAGTCATTTTAGGGATGAATTTACCGGATGTTGATGGAATTACCCTAGCTAAAAAAATTCGAGATTGGGAACGGGACAATGCCGAAATTTTCCAAGAACAAAAACCTCTGAATATTACGTTCTTTAATTATGTTGTGAATACCGATCTCGTTAAACAAGTCGAAAATACTCAAATTAATTGTGCTGGCTTTATTAATAAACCTCTGAAACAATCGCAATTTTATAATACATTAATTCAAATTTTCAGCCAACCCCTTGAAAGCGTTCTTAAATCTTCTGCTAAATCCTTTGGGGTGGGATCATCCAATTTATTATCGGTTCCAGCGTCCAATAATTTACGAATTCTCCTGGCTGAAGATCATGTCGTTAACCAAAAAGTTGCTATTCAAATGTTACAACGATTAGGTTATCGCGCTGATATTGCTGGGAACGGATTAGAGGTTTTAGAAGCTTTAAATCGTCAATATTATGATGTCATTTTGATGGATGTTCAAATGCCCTTAATGGATGGATTAGAAACGGCTCGTCGGATTTGTCAAGACTATGTACAAAGTCCCGAAAATCGCCCCCCTAAACCTTGGATTATTGCCATGACAGCCAATGCAATGCAAGGCGATCGAGAAATGTGTTTAGCAGCAGGAATGAATGATTATATTACTAAACCCGTGCGGCGGGAAGAACTGGCAAAAGCTTTATCTCAATGTCAACCCTTCTCTCCTGAAAATAGTCATGAATCTCCCATCAATTCATCAGACTTTTCTCTCAATGGATCTTCTAATTCTTCAAAAGAAAAAGAAAGTTACACGAATGGAAATCAACCCTTAGAAAAATCTCTTATCCCTCCAGAGTTTGTCGCTTTGGACTCTTCCGCCATCGATCAACAAGTGTTGAAAAATCTCCGAGAATATGATGATGAAGATGATCCCTTTGTTAATACATTAATTCAGGATTATTTAGCGGATGCGCCTGAAAAAATTGCCCAAATTCAAACCGCGATCAGAACTCAAGATATACAAGGATTAAAAGAAGCTGCTCATACCTTAAAATCCAGTAGTGCTCAATTAGGTGCCATCACATTTTCTGAGTTATGCAAAGAGTTAGAATATATGGGACGGGTTGGTATGGCCGCAGAAAATGGCTCTAGGACTGAATGTTTTACATCAGGAAGTGCGGCGGCTGGCTTCTTAAAGATGGAAACAGAATGGTTACGAGTCAAAGCGGCTTTAGAACAAGAATTAGCCAGGGAAGCCATCGGAATCCAAAATTAAGAAGGATTGATTGGGGTAAAATAACTATTGACGGTTTTCCCTTCATTCTTTAGGATTAAATGATGAGGAAAAAATGAGCTTGACCGTTGGCAAGAGGTTTAGCTGTCGTGATACCATTAGGGAAAAAAATATCGAAAAATTTCCTCAATCTTTGATCATTTAATTGGATTACCTATTTAATTCTAAGTATGATTCCTGTGATTCTGGCTGGTGGAAAAGGTGAACGGTTTTGGCCCCTGAGTCGGAAACATCGACCCAAACAATTTTTGAGTTTAGATGGGAGTGGCGTTAGTTTATTACAAGCAACCGCAGAACGGTTATTACCCTTAACCGATAGTTGGGATGGGTTATGGGTTGTTACCTCGGCTTTATTAGAGGCGGGGGTTCAAACTCAATTACCTCAATTACCTCACGCGAATATTTTAGCAGAACCCGAAGGACGAGACACCGCCCCCGCCTTGGTTTGGACAACTTTAGAAGTGGCAAAACGCTATGGAGAAGAAGCTGTTGTGGGGTTCTTTCCGGCGGATCATTGGATCGCAGAACCCGAAAAATTTCGCCAAACTTTAAAAGCCGCAGAAGAATTAGCAAAAACCCAAGATGTGATCGTGACATTAGGGGTAAAACCCACCTATCCTTCAACGGGATATGGTTATATTGAACAGGGAGAAAATATTGGAAATTTTGCTGGATTTCCGGCTTATAAAGTAGCCCGATTTACAGAAAAACCGAATCGAGAAACCGCAGAAGAATTTTTAGAAACGGGACGATTTAGTTGGAATGGAGGGATTTTTGTTTTCCGTGTGGGTGTCGTTTTAAAAGAACTCAAAACTTATGTTCCTGAATTAGTGAGTGCGTTAGAAGCAAAAGGGAAAGAGGCTTATCCCGAATTGAAAAAAATTAGTATTGATTACGCCTTAATGGAAAAAACACAAAAAGCTTGTGTTTTACCCGTTGAATTTGGATGGGATGATTTAGGAGATTGGAATGGATTAGAACGGTTATTGGGAGGAGATAAACCCAATGTAGAAATTGTTAAACACGTTGGGTTAGATACGAAAGGGGCAATTTTATTTAGCTCTAGTGATGAAGATGTGGTGGTAACGTTAGGGATCGAGGATTTAGTGATTGTTCGGGATGGAAATGTTACCCTAATTGCGAAAAAAGACCGGACTCAAGATATTAAACAGGTGTTAAAAATCTTAGGGGATGAATCAGAATATCAGAATTTGCTGTAATGATTCCAAAGCCATGAAGTAAGCACTGACGGGGTTATTACCCCGTTAAGGCAATGGATGTCTATAATCATTCTCATCCCTTATTTCTGTTTAAGTAGGGCTTGCTGAAAAAGTAACAGAAAAGCAAAAGAATGATTAACTAGCAAATGGAGTCAGAAGGATAAATAAGTTTTTTTTGAGATAAGGAGTTAACAGATAAATTCTGGTAATCAATAACTCGAAAAAAGTAATTGAACAAAAAAATTGACCTAAAAATCCGTCTAAGAATCACAGAGAGATTCATGACTAAAAAAGTAATAGCAATTGCTGTTTCGGAAGTATGAGCTAGTTTATTCATAATCCGATTCAGGCTAAATCTTCTTTTCCCTTGGCCAAATTTCCCCTCAATGGAATTCCGAATTTTTTCATCCTCTAACGCCTGTTTCTTAGTAGCTTTACTAAGATTTGCTGACGGTCTCCCTAATGGGAGGCCACTGATTCTAATTCCTCTGTCTTTACACCAAGCTCGGTTGTCTCTAGTCCGGTAAATTTTATCTACATGGACTGATTCAGGATAATGCCCCGTGTATTCTTTAAAAGCCTCTATTTGTGTTTTTAAATCACAGGATTCGTTAAAATTATCCCAACTAATCCGGTCAAGAAATACATATTCATCCAGACAACTCGCAGACAATTTAGCACCAAATTCTACTGACGTTCCGGCTTTACCTCGCACAATCGGACGAATATGAGGTTGGCTCAAACTGACGATTCTATCGGAAATGCTCTGTTTGTTATTCTCATACATCCATTGCTGTTGACGGTAAACTTCTGATATTACTAATAAACTCTTATATTGCTTGTTATTTAAGCAATCTAGCGTTGCTCCATTGTCGATGAGTTGGTCTATATGTCCTAAGTTTCGTTTAATATATTGCAGTTGTTTTTTAACTGCTTTTCGTCTTTTTTGTCGGGAAGGTCGGCGTTGTTTGGCTACTTCTAGGTAGTCTTTTCTGGCTGTTTTTCGATAAGTTCTTGGTTTCTTTTCTGATTTATCCTGACGACTTTTATGCAAACTATCAATGATTTTTTCTGTCTGTTCTCTGGCTTTATTTAAAATTTTTAAGTCTGTTGGATATGTGATATCCGCAGGTGCACAAGTCGCATCAGCTATTAATTTTCCTCGGTTTTTCCTCTCACTTCCCTCTTCAGCTTCTGATTGATTTTCTGAGGCTGGCTCGGAACTCGCCTCTCGCATTCTTTTGACCATTAACCGATTAACTTTATTCACTAAATTTACATTGATTCTCGTCCGAAAGTGCACTAACATTGAGGCATCAAATGGAGCTTCGTTCCTGTATTCTGACAACCCGATAAAATACTGCAAGTAGGGATTTTCTTTGATTTGTTCTACTGTTTCTCGGTCGCTTATCCCTAATTTTTCTTTAATGATTAAGGCTCCTAATGCCATTCTAAATGTTTTGGCGGGTGCTCCCATCACAGATGAGAATAATTCTGCATATTCCACTTCAAATTCTTCCCACGGTATCCATTGAGCCATGATTACCCAGCGATTCTCTTCTGAGAGTTTTCCCTCAAATGGCAGTTTGAACTCTTCGGGTGGTGTTTTCTGTTGTTCGTCTTTACGGTACATTTTCCCCAACTCCTGCCAGGTTTTTGCGCTATTTTACACCCATCCCTTGCACCTGATTCATTTTTTCTTGTCTTCTCCTCCCGCCTGTTCTGGCTTTTCGCCTTTTTTCAGCAAGCCCTAAGTAATATGAAATCCACTTATGAACGCTACATCAGTAGTACCGTTAACGAGGCTCAAATCCTTAAAGGACATTGGGGGATTTAGAATCAATACCATTGGGTAAAAGGGGAACTGTTTCCCCTAAAATCTTGAAAATCATCGGGTTTTAGAGCGGTAGAAATCTAATAATGTGAAAGAAAAAGTTAATAGACTAATCGCCACTAGAACAACTATCCCCAGAATCCCCAGAATCCCCCCAGGAACAACTATCCCCAGAATCCCCAGAATCACTATCACCGTAGTAACTATCGCCATAATAGTCACTACTATAATAACTACTCCTTCTTCTTCTAAGTAGGTAGGCAGGAAGAAACGAAAGTATGTAAAGATAAATGAAGAGAGAGAAGAAATCTACCGAGGTCATGAAAATATGGGTGCTCGTTTAAGGGTATTTCTAACTCGTGAGCAAGACAAAACCCTGTTCAAGCTCAGAACAGCAGATGTGCCACAGAAAGTTAAAGACCGAGCCGAAGTGATTCGATTAAACTCACAAGGTTGGTACGTGGAAAAAATAGCAGCTTATTTTAATTGGACAGCACAGACAGTTAGAGAAGTGTTGCACAAATGGGAAAAGTTAGGACTAGAAGGGTTATGGGAAAAACCCGGTCGCGGGGGAAAAGCCAAGTGGAAAGAAGAGGACTTAGTATTTTTAGAAGAATGTCTCAGAAGAGAACCCCGGACATACAACTCTGAGCAATTAGCCCAAAAATTAGAACAAGAACGGTCAGTTAAATTGAGTCCCGATAGATTAAGACGGGTGCTCAAAAAAAGGGGGTGAATTGGAAGCGAGCCAGAAACAGCCACAAAGGAAAGCAAGACCCGATAGTCCGCGCGCAGAAACAGGCGGATTTAGAAATGTTGGAATTATCAGCCGCCACCGGAGAAATTGACTTAAAGTATTTAGATGAATCGGGTTTTTGTCTGTGGAGTGAACCGGGGTATACCTATTATTTTAGAGGGGAACAAAAACGTTTAGAACAAACTCGTCGTCGGGGTCGAAGATTAAGCATTATTGGGTTTTTGCAACAGCAAATCAGTTTTGTTTACGGCTTGGTGATTGGAGGTGTCAATCGCCAGTGTTATATCCAAATGATGGAACAAGAAGCAGCAGAGGCTGAAAAAGCCGGACGGATGAGAGTCATTGTCCAAGATAATAGCCCCATACATCAATGCCATGAAGTCAAAAAACTCTGGCCAAAATGGGAAAGTATGGGTTTGTATATTTTCTATTTGCCTAAATATTGTTCGGAAATGAATCCGATTGAATTAGAGTGGCAACATCTCAAAAAAGATGAACTATCAGGACAAACATTTGAGGATGAATTAGACCTGGCCTATGCGGTAATGAATGGTATTCAAGCTAGGGGAGAAAGAGGAAACTACAGCACACAACGGATGAAATTTCACTCGCAGCAACAACCCAGTTAACTTTTCGTTACATACTTGTCGATTTTCTCGCCTACCTACTTATACAAACCCATACTTTCCCATTTTGGCCAGAGTTTTTTGACTTCATGGCATTGATGTATGGGGCTATTATCTTGGACAATGACTCTCATCCGTCCGGCTTTTTCAGCCTCTGCTGCTTCTTGTTCCATCATTTGGATATAACACTGGCGATTGACACCTCCAATCACCAAGCCGTAAACAAAACTGATTTGCTGTTGCAAAAACCCAATAATGCTTAATCTTCGACCCCGACGACGAGTTTGTTCTAAACGTTTTTGTTCCCCTCTAAAATAATAGGTATACCCCGGTTCACTCCACAGACAAAAACCCGATTCATCTAAATACTTTAAGTCAATTTCTCCGGTGGCGGCTGATAATTCCAACATTTCTAAATCCGCCTGTTTCTGCGCGCGGACTATCGGGTCTTGCTTTCCTTTGTGGCTGTTTCTGGCTCGCTTCCAATTCACCCCCTTTTTTTGAGCACCCGTCTTAATCTATCGGGACTCAATTTAACTGACCGTTCTTGTTCTAATTTTTGGGCTAATTGCTCAGAGTTGTATGTCCGGGGTTCTCTTCTGAGACATTCTTCTAAAAATACTAAGTCCTCTTCTTTCCACTTGGCTTTTCCCCCGCGACCGGGTTTTTCCCATAACCCTTCTAGTCCTAACTTTTCCCATTTGTGCAACACTTCTCTAACTGTCTGTGCTGTCCAATTAAAATAAGCTGCTATTTTTTCCACGTACCAACCTTGTGAGTTTAATCGAATCACTTCGGCTCGGTCTTTAACTTTCTGTGGCACATCTGCTGTTCTGAGCTTGAACAGGGTTTTGTCTTGCTCACGAGTTAGAAATACCCTTAAACGAGCACCCATATTTTCATGACCTCGGTAGATTTCTTCTCTCTCTTCATTTATCTTTACATACTTTCGTTTCTTCCTGCCTACCTACTTAGGTCGTGGAATACATTTTTTCGTTAATTCTTTCAATATCTGATCAGCAGCTTGTTCTTGACCAAGAGGAACAAAAATAGAGCGAGTAATCTCCCCAGTGGGTTCATCTGCAAATAAACGAGTTGTCAAAACAAAATCTTGATCGGGTTCGGAGTTCGGTAATTGATAAAATAATTCCAACTTTAAGACTCGTTTTAATAAATTGATGCCATATAAATGATAGGGTGTTCCTTCCCAGCACCAATATTCACCATCTGCATAAAACCCATTTTCACCAATATAAACATCACAAATATTTTTGCTTCGTTTGGCTGATTGAAAAATTCCGGCTATAAAAAAGGCTAATCCGGTTCCGAAGCCAATACAGATCTCTACTCCCAATAAGTTAATCAGATCTTGAAACCCATTTCCCGTCGGATGATAATGAAATTTTCTCCCGTTTAAAATTTCAATGATTAGAATAAAAATTATTATAAACGGAGACCATAATAATAATATCCCCAGTCCTTCTAAAAAGATATGAGATGCAATCCATTTTCTATCTCGTTCAGTGTATTCCCAGCGATACCAATAGTTTTCAGGGTTACTAATAAAATCTCCGGCTAGTTGGCGATTAATCTGATCAGTGATCTGAGTTTTTCTGAGATTAAGAATAGCCGCCCAAGCGATATAAATGATCATCATTATAATTGAAACCGCAAGAAGATCAAAGATGCCTATCACTAATAGTAAGTCCTTTGTTATTAAGGGATAAATAAAACTCATTGAGATCAGAAATAAAGCGGTTCCTAACCCTAATATTATCCACAGGTTGGGGGAGCCGATTTGGGTTAATTCTGCTTTGTCAGTGTAAACTTTCATGATGTTTTCCTTGTGTTAGGTAAGATTTACAGGTGTTTGAGAGAATGCGAGCGATCGCATTTTTTAATTTTAAAAGTTACAAATTGATTGATTGGGTAGAGGGCATATTTTCTGTTCTATTGGGTTTTCACTCAGGAAAAGCTGAGTCAATTGAGTTAAACTTGATAAAGAACTAAGATCATTGATTTGATTGCCCATAACGCTAAGGCTAGTCAATTGAGTTAAAGAGGACAAAGGGCTAATATCACTAATTTGATTAGCCTCAAGGTTAAGCCAGGTCAATTGAGTTGAAGAGGATAAGGGACTAATATCTCTAATTTGATTAGTTTCAATGTACAACTCAGTCAATTGAGTTAAAGAGGACAAAGGGCTAATATCACTGATTTGATTACTGCCGAGGTAAAGCACTTTCAATTGAGTTAAAGAGGATAAAGGACTAATATCGCTAATTCTATTGAGGCTGAGGTTAAGCTGAGTCAATTGAGTTAAAGAGGATAAAGGACTAATGTTACTGATTTGATTTTCCCACAGGTGAAGCCAAGTCAATTGAGTTAAACTCGATAAAGGACTAATATCGCTAATTGGATTGCCAACGAGAAAAAGCTCAGTCAATTGAGTTAAAGAAGATAAGGGGTTAATATCACTGATTTGATTGTTGGCGAGGTAAAGCTTAGTCAATTGAGTTAAAGAGGATAAGGGGCTAATATCACTAATTGGATTGCCGACGAGGTAAAGCTCAGTCAATTGAGTTAAGGAGGATAAGGGGCTAATATCACTAATTCTATTGAGGCTGAGGTAAAGCACTTTCAATTGAGTTAAACTCGATAAAGGGCTAATGTCGCTGATTTGATTGCCGATGAGAAAAAGCTCTTTCAATTGAGTTAAAGAGGATAACGGTCTACTATCACTAATTTCACCGTAGTTTAAGTCAAGTGTAGTGATTTGAGATAAAGCTTGATTGGCTTGATTACAATCGGTTGTTTCTGCTACTTTTAACAACACTTCAATTGTATGTTTCGTTTCCTCGCTTAACTGCTTTTGATTCTCACACCACTCGCCAAAAGTTTTAAATTCTACTGAGGGTTGAGCTAATAAGGAATTGTTAGAGATTCCTAAAGTTAATGCAAGTCCAATTAATAATGATGACGTTATTTTTTTCATGATGGGTTATCCTCTGATTAATTGACTGGTTTTGCTAAAATTTACAAGTGTTTTAGAGAGTGCGATCGCATTTTTTAATCTCCAAAAGAACAAACTGATTGATCAGGTAAAGGGCAGATTTGCTGTTCTATTGGGTTTTCACTTAGGGAAAGACTTTGTAACTGAGTCAAAGTGGATAAAGGACTAATATCTCTGATTTGATTTTTGCTGAGGTGAAGGTTTACCAATTGAGTTAAACTGGATAAGGGTGTAATATCACTAATTTGATTGGAGTCAAGGAAAAGCCAAGTCAATTGAGTTAAACTCGATAATGGGCTAATATCACTTATTTGGTTTATACGGAGGTCAAGCCCAGTCAATTGAGTTAAACTCGATAAGAAACTAATATCACTAATTCCATTCTCAATGAACGTAAGATTTCTCAATTGAGTTAAAGAGGATAAGGGACTAATATCTTTAATTGGATTACCACCGAGATTAAGCTCAGTCAATTGAGTTAAAGAGGATAAGGGTCTAATATCATTAATTTGATTATCGGTGAGGTCAAGGGTAGTCAATTGAGTTAAAGAGGATAAGGGTCTAATATCACTAATTTGATTACTGTAGAGGTAAAGCTCAGTCAATTGAGTTAAAGAGGATAAAGGACTAATATCACTAATTTGATTACCGCCGATTATAAGATTTGTCAAGTTAGTTAAAGAGGATAAGGGTCTAATATCACTAATTTGATTGCTGTAGAGGTAAAGCTCTTTCAATTGAGTTAAAGAGGATAAAGGCTTAATATTACTAATTTGATTTTCGTGAAGGGTAAGGTATGTCAATTGAGTTAAACTCGATAAAGGACTAATGTCACTGATTTTATCGAAACTCAGGCTAAGTTGAGTGGTTTGAGATAAGATTTGATTAGCTTGATGACAATCGGTTGTTTCTGCTACTTTTAACAACACTTCAATCGTATGCTTTGTTTCCTCCCCTAACTGGTTTTGATTCTCGCACCACTCAGCAAAGGTTTTAAATTGTACTGAGGGTTGAGCTAATAAGGAATTGTTAGAGATTCCTAATGTTAATGCGAGTCCGATTAATAATGATGATGTTAATTTTTTCATTGTGGGTTATCCTCTGATTTAATTCGCTGGTTTTACTAAAATTATTATAAATTTTAGACTGTGTGATCACATTTTTTAATCTTAAAAATGACAGATTGATTGATCAGGTAAAGGACAGACTTTCTGTTCTATTGGGTTTTTCCTCAAGTAAATAACTCCTAACTGATTTAAAGTCGATAAAGAACTAAGATCTCTGATTTGATTGTTGACGAGGTTAAGCTCTGTCAATTGATTTAAGCCAGATAAAGGGCTAATATCACTAATTTGATTGTTGACGAGGTTAAGCTCTTTCAATTGAGTTAAAGAGGATAAGGATCTAATATCACTAATTTGATTGCTGTAGAGTTTAAGCCAAACCAATTGAGTTAAAGAAGATAAAGGGCTAATATCAGTGATTTGATTGATTTCGAGGGAAAGCTTTATCAATTGAGTTAAAGAGGATAAAGGGCTAATATCACTAATGTCATTGACTCCAAGGTCAAGATCTGTCAATTGAGTTAAAGAGGATAAAGGACTAATATCACTAATTTGATTGAGGGTGAGGAAAAGTTCTTTCAATTGAGTTAAAGAGGATAAGGGTCTAATATCACTAATTTGATTGTTGAAAAGAATAAGCACTTTCAATTGAGTTAAAGAGGATAAGGCGCTAATATCACTGATTTGATTGCTTTGGAGGTAAAGCTCCGTCAGTTGAGTTAAAGAGGATAAGGTGCTAATATCACTAATTTGATTGAGGCCGAGGATAAGCTCTGTCAATTGAGTTAAGCCAGATAAAGGGCTAATATCTCTAATTTCATAACCACCTAGGTTAAGTGTAGTTTTTTGAGATAATATTTGATTAGCTTGATTACAATCGGTTGTTTCTGCTACTGTTAACAACACTTCAATTGTATGTTTCGTTTCCTCTCCTAATTGGTTTTGATTCTCGCACCACTCAGCAAAGGTTTTAAATTGTGGTGAGGGTTGAGCTAATAAGGAACCGTTAGAGATTCCTAAAGTTAATGCAAACCCAATTAATAATGATGACGTTAATCTTTTCATGATAGGTTATCTTCTGGCTGAATCGACTCTAACTATTAACAAATAAAACCCTTTTAACTTATTCCCTACTCTGGTTTATAACTCTGCCTCAGAAGTCGGATCATTAAAAGGGAATTATATTGATAGTTGAGATGACACGGTTGGGCTAGATTAGGATTTTTAAAACCCCAATTTATTACGTCAGTTCTTCAACGACTTTTTGCACTTTATCTTGATAATCTTTAGTTATAATATAATCAGCAACCGATTCTTCTAAAGCTATCATGTTTTTTTCATCGGCACTAAATGTACTGACATCTTTCTCAAAAAAAGATTGAAATCGTACATAGTCAGTTTCGTGTTCAAGAAGTTGTTCAGCGATGTAATCTGTGGCATCACTGGAACCATCTGCAAATACATCCATTAAGGGAATGTTTCTAATTAAACTTGCCCAATTGAAAGCTCCCCATCCTTGGGATTGTCGAATGGTAATTCGATGTAATCCTGCACCAACTCCAAAAGATACAACTAAATCGGGAAGTTGTTTGAAAACTTTTCGACATTCAGCAATGGCACAAAGAACTGGATTATTAGCAACTAAACCCCCATCAATAAAGGGAAGACCTTCATTTGGAATTTTTAAGTTTGACTTTTTGCCAATTTTTTTAGCTTCTTTAGCTTGTTTTTGAACTCCATAAATAAAGTTATCATTATCAATCAGATGAGCCGGAAAAGCAACAGGAGCAGAACAAGAAGCTTTACAAATTTCCCAAATTGGTACACTTTTGTAGAGATCGTCGTTATTTTTAAATATCATGGCTCGACGATTGTAGACATCATAACTAGGGATAATCAGTAAAGGTTTAAGCTCTCCAAATAGTTGCTCTGAGAATCTTTCTCTAAGTACCTCCTCTAAACCTTTGCCATCGTAAACAGGCTGAGTCGATATTTTTTTGATACTTTCATTATCTACATCTAAAATATTAAAAGGGTTAAAGGTTGTCCAATCTAAATCTTGCTCTAAGAATCGTTGAATTAAACTGAATACGGTAGATTTAGGATCAGGAAAAATTCTATCACCGTCGCATTTAAAAAAACTTCTAATTTCTTGTGCAGATATTCCCTGAGCAACAGCCAGTGCAATAATACTCCCTGAAGATGTAAGCTGTTGTGTATTTAAACTGTGATTATAGCATTACCTTTGTTTTTAAGTTTACGTCCCCATTTAATAGATAACTGTCCTTCATTTAAAAGCTGATGTAATAAACACTCTAGCTCATCAACTGATTTAAAGAGTCGATGAGCTATATATTCTTTAGCTGAATGCCAGACTAATTCAATTAAATTATAATCTGGACTATATGCTGGAAGAAATTCTAAATAGACATTCGGCATTTCTGCTTTAATTTTTTCTAGGTACTCTTCTTTTTTGTGAAAACTTGCATTGTCAAGAATAATCAGGATCTTAGCTCCTTTTTCTACAAATTCTTCTGCTTGATTTCCCGCTAATACCCATTCATAAATTAGCTCTTGATAAAAACTTTTTAACACTTGATAAAAATTATCTGCATTTCCTTTATCCAGAAATTCTACAAATCTTTTTTTATCCGAGTACCTCAATCCTCCCATCACATTAACTCTTCCTTTCCTCCTGTCTCCTCTAATCTGTTTCCTCTTCCCTTTTTTACACCAATTCTTTCTTTTTATCACTCTTAAATTAAATCCACTTTCATCCCAAAACCATACCTGTAATTGTTCTGGACTTTCTTTTGCTATTTTCAAATATTCTTCTATTTTATCTTTAAATAATTTTCTTTTTTCTGGATCTCTTTTCTCTTCTAAGCTATACTTTGCCCACAAATAAACATACTTTTTTTCCTTTAATATCTTTCTCACTTGTGAACTACTTAATTTGATTCCTGTGATTTGTTCTAAATAAGTTGCCAATCTTTCTCCTGTCCATCTCCCAAATTCATATCCTAATTCTTCCGGTTCTTTTTCTACTGTTTCTAATAATATCTCTATATATTTGTCTGTGGCTTTTCTATAATTTCCTTTCATTCTTTCATCTTTTAGGCTTTCTAATTTGTCAGGGTCTCCATGTACACACCAATAACATACTTTGTTTAATGAGCAGCCCAAAAACTTGGCAATTTCACTTTGCTTTTTACCATCATTTAGCAATAATAAAATCAAGATTCTTTCTCGGATTTGTCCATTTTCTTCCTCTTTCAATCTTTTCTGTAGTTTCTCTACTTGCTTTTCATTTAAATGATTTTTAGCAGGCATCTTTTGATTGATTTTTCTAAACTTGGTTTTTCATTATACCCTATTTAGATGCTTAACAGCTTACCAGCAATAATATCAAAATACTCTCTCAATTCTTTATCGGGATTGATTGCTTTCAGCTTATCTTCAACTTCTTCTAACATTGAGGCAGTTAAAAGTCCGCGAATACCGCCACCATCAAAAGAAAGAATTCGACGAGGTTTGTCAAACATTTTAGTTACTCCTTGATATCTATTGATTTGAGGCTACCAAGAAAAATATCAATTTAAAATTGATTGATAGCCTGCAAATAGTCTGGATTTCTGGTTTGCTTTTCTTAGACTAACTTTCTAACTCGCTGATTGACAGTAAGAAAAGGTGATCAAAAGTGATCGCTTTTCCTTCACTCCCAGTAAGAGCAAAGATGTTTCTTTTTTAGATTGGCTACAAAATCATTATCTTAATACTAAGATTTTCATGTTAGTTCCAGTAAAAAATTTTTCATCACCCCCATAAGGTATATAGCATTGATCACTACCAGAATGATATCGTCCTATTGTCCAACCACCACCAATAGGAACAGCACAAATAAAGATTTTGTTTCCATCTGAAGTACGACCGCCGATAATTGCACCATCAGGCTCAAAACTTCCAGTTTTAGCTACCCAAATTGCTTGACCAGAAACTACATTGAGAACTCTATAGTTTGAATAACCGAATTCCCGACCGCCATAGGAAATGAGACACTTTTGAAGACCAGGTGATAGTTTACCAGGCAGAACAAAACTACCTCTAGAATCCGATAAGCTAACTTGACAGACGAAGAATTGTTCATCATTGATATTGACTGGATTATTAGACAAAGCACCATTTCTGCCATATACCCATGATATTTCTCCTGCATTTACTAAAGGAGAAAAGGAAAAATTAAAAGCTAAACACCCCAGGGTACTGAGGAAAATTAATTTTGGCAATTTCATTTTTGCTCCTCCGAAAATCATTTTCATAATCCTATTCCTCCTTAACTCTCCTTGAGTTATTAGACTTTCTAACTTGATGTTCCTAGACTAACTTGATCACTTGTTGATTGAAAGTAAGAAAAGGTGATCACTTTAATGTAAAGAAACCTGAAGATAAACGAAGAACAGTAAAAAAAGTAAGAAAAGGTGATAAAATACAAATCAAGTGAGAGTGAGGGGGGTAACAAACCATGCCAGAAATGACACCTGATGAAGTTTTGGTGCTATTAACTCCTCTGTTTCCATCAAATGGGTTGAGTGATACTCAAGAACTGGTGTTGCGGGAGTCTTGGCAAGGAAAATCCTATCAACAAATTGCCCAAGCCTTTGAGTATGATACAGATTATATTAAAGGGGTGGGTTCTCAGTTATGGAAATTGCTCTCTCAAAGCTTAGGAAAACCTGTTACTAAAACTAACTTACATTCTGCAATTAACTGCTACGTCTATCAATCCAAACAGGGATCTACTCAGTCTGAGATTGTATCAAAACCCTTAACGGTTCCTGATTGTTCTTCCTGTGAAAAGAAAAGAATAGCGGAAAGAGTAGAATTACAAAAAATCAGAGATTATCCTAACGCCTATCATTTAACCGCAGCGATAGATGTCTCCTTTTTTTATGGTAGAAGCACTGAACTTTCGACCCTGAAACACTGGATTTTAGAAGAGCATTGTCGCTTAATTGCAATGGTTGGGATGGTAGGAATTGGCAAAACGGCATTATCTGTTAAACTGACCCATGAAATTAAGCAACAGTTTGAATTTGTTTTCTATTATAACCTTAATACTGGTTTATCTTGTTCTGAATTACTAACAGAAATATTTAATTATTGTTTGATTAATCTTCCCTTAGCACCTCCAAAATTTTCTGAAAGAATTGAAGTCAAAATTTTACAGTTTATTGAATATTTACAACACCATAAATGTTTAATTATTCTTGATGGTTTTGAAGCTGTTTTTCAAGATGGAATGTTAACGGGACACTACCGAAATGGATATGAAGACTATCGGAAACTTCTGCAACAACTGGGAGAAATTAACCATCAAAGTTGTATTGTGATTACCAGTCGAGAAACTCCTCAAGAAATTGCTGTTTTAGCCGGGAATACTTTACCTGTTCGAGTCTTAAAGTTAAAAGGTTTAGATTTTGAAGCTGGAGAAATAATTTTAAAACTTAAAGAGATTAAAGGAACTTCATTAGATTATAAAAAATTGGTTACTTATTATTCAGGTAATCCGCTTTTATTAAAAATTGCTGCGACATCAATTCAAGATTTATTTAACTATAGTATAGCAAAATTTATACAGGAAAACAAGATTATTTTTAATGGAATAAGAGCAATATTAGATCAGCAATTCAATCAGTTATCAGAATTAGAAAAAAAGATTATGTACTGGTTAACGATTGAAAGCAAACCTGTTTCTAGTACACAACTTGTAGAGGATTTATTTCCTCCTGTCTCTGAACCTGCATTACTGGAAAGCTTAGAGTCTTTGCAACGGCGATCGCTGATTGAAAAAAAGAGTTTAGGATTTACTCAAGATTATTTAATTAGAGCTTATATTAGGGAAAGAATCATTGAACATTTTTATCAAGATTTAACCGGGGAAAATCACAAAAATACTCCTCGTTGTTGCCCGTTATTTTTCATCTTGCAAAATTACCCAATTTTCAAGGTAACTGCCAGCGATGCTGTTAAAAATTATCAAATTTCGGCTTTTGTTAAACCTTTAATTCAAAAACTTTTAGTCCGATATAAAAGTTCAGAAGATGTTGCTGAAAAGTTGAATCTGATTTTAATCAAACTTCGAGAAATCAAAATCCCTTATGGTTATGCGGTTGGGAATTTAATTAATTTATTGTGTTTTCTCAACACGGATTTATCAGGAGCAGATTTTTCAGGATTATCCCTATGGGAAGCGGATCTGAGATCCCTAAATTTAGAACAGATGAACCTAAAATATTGTGATCTCAGTAAGTCAGTGTTAGTATAATGTTTCCTTAAAAAGGGGGGAGATGTGTAGCATACATTTAAGGATTTCATATAACGATAGTTTTATACAGTTGACTGAGATATTTTTCAACCTCTGGAGGTTTCATCGTAAACTGAATATAAAATGATCCAAATTCAGCCGATTTTTCTAGGACTTTTGCATAAATATCATCACTCCATTGTTCGGGTTCTAATTTTATATTAATCTTTAAATTTGTTAAGGCTTCTGGAATAATATCATTATTGGCTTCCGTAACAATTAAAGCACTTTTTTCGGATAATTCAACTAAACTTCCCATTAATAAACTTTCACTAATGTTTTTCCCTTCTAAAATCGAATATTGTAAAACAATCGGTGTCGGAAGCGGATAGAAATGTTCTTCTTCCTTAGAAATAAATAAATTATAGGGTATGCCAATTCCTCCGACTTCATAAATGGTAATCGGTTTTTTGACCCCTTTGGGTTGGACTAATTTTTGATTGTCAATTTTAACTAAATCTTCCCCTGCTTCCTTTAAGGTCATTTCAGAAATTAAAATTTGTCCTCCCGTTGTATAGGATTCAACGCGATAAGCTAAATTCACTTGATTCCCGACAACGCCGTATTTTGTGCGTTTTTCTGACCCAATATTTCCAACGACAACTTCCCCCGTATTAATCCCAATTCCCATATCTAAAGGAGACAAATCCCACTGTTTTAATTTTTGATTGACTTTCTCCATTGCTAATTGCATCGCCACCGCACAAGCAATCGCCCGTTGAGCATCATCTTCTCGTAAGGTGGGAGCACCAAATAACACTAAAATTCCATCCCCCATAAACTCATCAATGGTTCCTTGATAAGTGGTAATAACATCCGCCATTGAAGATAAATAGAAATTTAAAATTTTGACCACTTCTTCCGGTTGTAAACGTTCAGACAAAGCCGTAAATCCCCGTAAATCCGACGTTAAAATGGTAATTTTTCGTCGTTCTCCTCCTAGTTTTAACCCTTCGGGTTTCTCCAGTAAATTAGAAACTATTTCAGCACTTAAATAACGTCCAAAAATATTGCGAATATCCGCCGCAGAACGGGCAATATAAGCGGTAATGGCAATGGCTGAACCTGCTAATGCTAAAAAGGGAGGAACAACGGGAATCCACCATCCGTTAATAAAGAAAAGATAGGTACTTCCGAGTAAAACTCCCGTTGCTAAAATCGAAATCAAAAACTGTCGTGCAATTAATAATTTAACTTTAGCCGTCGCTCTAAATTTCCAAGTTAAAATTGCCCCAGTTCCTGACCAGAGAAATATCCAAATCCATTCTAAGGGATCGGGAAGGGTTTGAATTAAAGGACGATGATCTAAGGCTGTACTAATAATTTGGCTTGCTATATTGGCATGAATTTCTACCCCAGACATTCTTTCGTTAGCAGATAATGTGTAGGGCGTTGACATTAAATCTTTGAAGCTTTCCCCTATAGATCCAATTAAAATAATGCGATTTTTTCCCCAATCTTTAGGAAGTTTATCGGTTAAAATATCTTTAAAGGAAACCGTTTCAAAACTTTGATTAGATCCTCGATAATTTAAAAACACTTGATACCCTCCAGCATCGGCTCGGATATAACCGCCATCGTTTTTGGCAAAGGGTTTAAATACAGTGTCGTTGAATTTCCACCAATTATTGGTTCCTGGTACAATTTCGGGTGCAATTCCTTGAGAATCTAAATAAAACATCGCCAAAAACAATCCTAAACTGTAAACCGGTTGTTTTTGATCATTTTTAACAACTAACAAAGCCCGCCGGATAATATTATCTTCATCTAAAATTAAATCATTCGCAGCGACTCGATTTTTTCCTTTTAAAATTGGTGGAGCAGCCACAGATTCTAAGGATTCATCTCCGACAACTTTTTCAATTCCAATTAAATTAGGAGTCTCTGCAAAAAGTTGAAGTAACCGAGCATGACCGGGTTCAAACGGTAAATCTCGATAAATATCTAACCCGATTGCTGTGGGTTTCATGGCGACTAATTTTTGGATTAAGTCAGCATAAATTTCATCAGGAACGTAACCTTGACCAATATATTTCATATCCGCTTCATCTAACCCCACAATTGCAATCCGTTGATCACGGGGTTCCGGGGGACGCAAGCGCATATATTGGTCATAAACTGACCATTCCCAGGATTGTAAAATCCCTGAAAAACGCAGCAGAATTACAAGACCCGCCATGACTGGGGTTGTAATCCAAATGCCACGCCACTCCCACATCAATTGTTGAATTTTTGCTCTCATAGAGCGTATTTTAGCGTGTATATTGTAGGGTTTATTGGGCAGATTGCTCTTCAGAATTGCTTACTGTTGATTCAGGTGCAAAAGGAGCGTCTATAATCGATTCTTCAATTTTAATAGAAGTCAGTAAACTTTTCCATTCTTCTTGTTGAGAATCTCGTAACTGAGCTAGGCTCATTAATGTATCTTGCCAGATGTTTTCACGGGCATAAATTTCTGCTTTTTTTAATGGATTTTGGGTTTGTTCTAATTCCTGTTTTAGGGTTGGTGTAAGCTCATTTCGCTGAATATAAACCCCTACAAAATCTTCTGTCGGATCTGAAAAATTAGAAGTATTACAAGTAATGGCAAATGTCCATTGATATTTAATTCCGGGTTCTAAGGTTACAGTCTTAGGTAATGGGATTTTCACAATACTGGGTTCTAAAGGGAGTTTAACGTTTGTCTTGTAAAGAGTAACATATTTATTTTTATTAGGGTTATAGATTAACTCAAATTCACCCTTTAAGATCTGGGACTGATTAAGTTTAGGAATATAAACAAAGAACGTTGGGTTAGCAGAAACCGTTAAGGTATTCTGACTGGGGACTAAAGCTGTCAGTTTGGTATTATCTAACCCACAGCTTGTTCCTCGTGTCCCTCCTCCGGCGGTACTCACTGGCCCATCACCCTTGGGGGCATCAGGAAATTTTAAACTGATTTCCATGGGGGAATTGACCCCGTTTTTAACTGGAGCAGGAATGATAGCTAGACTCGCTGTAACAGGCAACATCATGCCTAAAATCAAACTCAAATAACCGACAGACTTGATAACCATGAGATTATGCCTCCTTATGCCCATGACGATGATCATAAGATGCACCATCCAAAATAGAAAACTTGCATCCGATCAAAATTTGCTTGAGTACGCAATTCGCAAATGATGGGGACTTATGCCTCTGAGACTGTCTTAGGGACTTAGAAGTTGCCAAGAGACTGATTTTCTTGATTTAATTGGGAAGTTTTTGCCATTCTCCCTGCAAAGTAAATCCTGACCAATAATAAGGGGGTATCCATTCTGAGGTTTCATTCTGCTGCATTTTAATTTGTGCTTGTCGTAAAGCGGCAACTGGAGATAATCCTTCTTCTAATATTCCTTGATAAAATTTCGCCATTAATTGGGAGGTGGCTTGATCATCAACTCTCCATAAACTCACCACCACTCGACTCGCACCTGCATACATAAATCCTCGTGTTAAACCTACTAATCCTTCGCCTTTTATTTCCTGACCTAATCCGGTTTCACAGGCACTTAATACCACTAATTCTACAGGTAAATTTAAGTTGAAAATATCATAGAGTCGTAAAAATCCATTTTGAGATTGTCCACTTTGATCCACTAGAGAAAATACTAAACCTGATAATTCAGGATTTTCACTATTGAGTAAACCATGAGTGGCAAAATGAATAAAACGATATTGACTCAGTTGAGAACTTGTTGCGGTTTCTCTATTTGCGTTAAAGCCGATTTCTTGCAAACTTTCCTGCTCAGGAACTAAGGCTAAAATCTGTTTAGCTTCTTCTTGGGTAAAGGGTAAACGATCAAATAAAACACCGGATTCTCTGGCTGAACGTTCTAAGTCGGGTGAAAGGGATTTAATCGCTTTAGAAACGACAGCTTTTAATCGTTCATCCGTTGAACTAAATACTGGATCAGCTAATACCGCTAACAGTTTTTCAGCCGGTTTTCGAGTTTGGGTTTCTTGTCGTATAATTCCTAAAACTGAAGCGGAGGGTAACGTTAATAATTCATGATTATTAATTAAAGGGATCGGATCGCCTTTGCTGTTTGTTTCTGCTAAAGGAAGGGCAGCAAAGGGAATATATTGTAATGCCCCATCAGCTACAATCAGCAATCTTTTATTGGCTAAGAGTGGAAGGGGAGGAAATACCATTTCTCTTAAGGTTTTCCCTGTTTCTTCATAGAGCGATTGCCGCATTCTCTTACTGGGTAAAATTAAATTTTCCCGAAAGGTTTTAACGCTTGTTTTAATTGCTTCTTCTCCGGGTAAATCATAACTTTGAATACGATTAGGGGTAACAGCCCATAAATAACTCCGGTCTTTTCCCAGGGAATATTCTAATAAAACGGTATTTTCATCTAATAGTTTTTGAATCTCTGATAAATTTAATGGCTGAGGTTGAGTTAAAGCAGCATAATGGGGATTATTTTCCCGAATTTCCCCTAAAATTTGATTATACTGTTGCAGTAACGTTTCAATTTCTTGGTTAATTTCATCTTTTTGAATAATCGTATGGGGTTGGCTTAAAAGTTTAATGCGTTGTGCTTCTAAAGCGGATAATTTTTGTCTTAAGGTTTGTTTTTTCTCTAAAAGTTTAGAATCAACACCAGAGGTAATTTCTCCTTGAGCTTCTGCTAAAATATCTAATAGAGAACGGGCTTTGGCTCGTTCACTGATTTGTAACGCTTTTCCATCCCAACCTTGGTTGGGTTGTTGTTGATTGAGTTCCATTAATAAATCAATATAAAATAGATAATAATCCTGTTTAGAAGCTAAGAAAGAAGCTCTTAAATCTTGATTGGCAATTTGTGTCCGCAAGTCTTCAATAATGGTTAAAGCGGTTTCAATTTGAGCGATCGCTTCCTCAAACTTTCCCTGTTTTCGTTTAACTGTTGCGACTCGATATCGAGATAATGCTTCTTTAGGGCGATCGCCAACTTCCTGACGAATCTGTAAGGCTTTATTATAAAATTCTAAGGATTGCTCTAACTTCCCTTGTTGGAAATAAACAAACCCAATATTATTAAAGGTACTCGCTTCTCCCGTGCGATCGCCAATTTTTTGCCACAGCGTTAAGGCTTGATTATAATTTTCTAAAGCGGGTTCTAATTGATTCAAATTAGCATAAACAAATCCAATATTATTTAATGTTGCTCCTTTTCCTCGCTGAATATGAATGGCAGAATGATCGCCCAATTTTTGAATCACCTCTTCCCATAAACTTAAAGCTTGTTTATAATTATCAAGGGCGGTATCAAACTGGTTTAACGTGGATTTGACTTGACCAATATTATTTAAAATAGCTGCGATATTCGCCGGATTTCCTAAAGGCTTTACTAGAGCTAAAGCTTGATTATAATAATTCAGAGCTTGTTGAAATTCCCCTAAATTAAAATAAACAAAAGCCATTTCATTCAAAGTCGCCAACCCCCCTGTTTTAAAATTAAGAGTTTCCCAGAAAGGAAAAGTTTGATTGAGAGTATCTAAGGCTTGTTGGTATTCCCCTAATTGAGCATAAATTTTAGCAATAGAAATTAAAGTTGTAGCTTGAGTTTGTTTGTCTTGGAGGGTTTGAGTTAAAATCAGTAATTGATTATAACAGTTAAGAGCCTGGGGATATTCCCCTAAATTTCCATAAACAGAACATAAAAAATTGCGAGTCACGGATTCTTGCTGAGGATTATTCGCTTCTCGCCATAAACGTAACGTTTTTTCCCACTCTTGAATCGCCTTCCGAAATCCGGCTACTGTTCCTTCTCGATATCCTTTCAATCCTTGATTAAAACTATTTTCTGCGCCAGAATTAGAATTAAGAATTTCTGCGGATTGCCATTGTTGTGCGATCACAGGTAAAACTATTCCTGAAGCCAAAAAAGATGCCAGAATCAGGATACAAAACCAAACTCTGAAAAATTTATTTTTGCTTCTGAGTTTAGGTATCATTACTTAATTCCTACTTTAATCCCAGTGCTTAGGATTCAGCTTTAGTGATAATTTTAGCTGACTCAGTATCCCGAATTACTAAAATTTAAAATTTTCTCATTCTTCTCTTAACCTATGTTCATTCTTCCAATTGTGTCTCGGTTGTTTAATTTTCTTCAATCTTCTCGTGATTGGAGACGAATTTTTATCAGTTTAATCACCGGATTTTGTGTATTTTTAACGGTGGGATTTTTCCAACAATATACCGTTGCTCAAGTTAATCTTGCCATCATTCAAGAAATTTTAGATGGGGATCAAGTTTTTATTCAAGATAATCAAGCAAAAGTAGAAGATAAAGCAGAATTTGGGCAAATTGTTCTGACTAAAGTATCTCGCGCCGGAGTTTTATTTAATAATGGTGCTGCGGGACGCATGGATTCTAATTCTGTTGTTACCGTCGGTCAATGTGTGGAAATAAAACAAGGAAAAATTCTCGTCAGTGGCCCTATTAATGGATGTATTGCTGGGTTTACGGTTGGGGTTGAAGGAACAATTTATGTCCTAGAAACGATGGATGGAAATACAGGGGATATTAAAGTTTTGGAAGGAACTGTAGAGGTGAGTTCCAGCACAGGAAGTGGAAAACCTGTACAAGTCAAGGAAGGGGAAAAAGTATCCGTTTTACAAGGAATTTTAAGCGAAGTCATTCCCATGACCCCTGAAGAAATTGCCTCTATTTTATCCGGTCGATTATTCTCAGGATTTACGATTCCTGTAACCCCAGAAGGAGCATTATATTCTCTGTGTTCTCGTCTTTTACCTGGATTTAGTTGTTCTACAACCGGAATTCCCACACCTTCATTTCCGACTCCTCCAGTTCCCGTTCCAATTCCCCGTTTACCCTTCTAATGATCTAAAAAATCAACCCCAACACTGATAACTGATAACTGATAACTGATAACTGATAACTGATAACTGATTAAGCTGCAACTAAACCACTATGAATTAATAAAGGTTTTGTGCTGGGTTCCCGCCCTCGGAAGGCTTTAAAGACTTCCATCGGATGTAAACTTCCCCCTAATGCTAACACCGTATCTCGGAAGCGTTTTCCCGTTTCCGAAATAGCTTTTTCATCTTCTAATCCGGCTTCTTCAAAAGCAGCAAAAGCATCAGCGCTCAATACTTCTGCCCATTTATAACTGTAATATCCGGCAGAATAACCGCCTGCAAAAATATGACCAAAGGCACATAAAAAGGCATCTTCCGGTAGAGGTTTAATAATCATTGTGTTCTCGGCAATACGGTTGCGAACATCACTAATGGTTTCACTTCCTCCCGGTTGATAACGATGATGTAATTCAATATCCACAAACCCAAAATGTAGTTGTCTTAGCATTCCCATTCCACTCATATAGGTTTTAGCCGCTAACAACTTTTGATAATAATGTTCGGGCAAGGTTTCTCCGGTTTGATAATGTTTTGCCATGCCGAATAATGTGGCTTGATCATAACACCAATTTTCCATAAATTGGCTTGGTAATTCTACCGCATCCCATTCCACATTATTAATGCCAGCCGCCGCCGCATAGTTAACGGTTGTTAACATATGTTGTAACCCGTGACCAAATTCATGAAATAACGTTTCTACTTCTGTAAACGTCATTAAACTGGGTTTATCATCAACGGGAGGAGTTTGATTACATTGTAAATAAGCCACCGGTAATCGCACTTTTGTTTCGTTATTTTCCACGAATTTAGCGCGAGTAATACATTCATCCATCCAAGCTCCACCCCGTTTTTCGGCGGGGCGACTATAGGGATCTAAATAGAAATAAGCGATGGGATTTCCGCTTTCATTGGCAACTTGAAAATAGCGGACATTTTCATGCCAAATTGGAGCTTGACCATCGGCGGGAGTAATCACAATTCCAAAAATCCGATGAACTAATCCAAATAATCCATCTAAGACTTGGGGTAAGGCAAAATAAGGCCGTAATTCTTCATCCGTAAAGGCAAATTTTTCTTCCCGTTGTCGTTCTGACCAAAAGGCAATATCCCAATGTTGTAAATTCTGGGCTTCTTCGGCTCCTTTTGAGGTGGCAAAAGCCTTTAAATCCTCGAATTCCTGTTGCGCCGAATCATAACTGACAATGCGTAATTCTTCTAATAACGCTTCCACTGCTGCCACATTCGGAGCCATTTTACTGGCTAAACTAAGTTCAGCATAGCTCTTGAAACCTAGAATACTAGCTTTCTGTTTTTTGAGTGCTAAAATCCGTTCAATTAAAGGAAAGTTATCTAAATCTCCACTGGAAGCCCGACTAATATAACCTCGATAAACTTTTTCGCGTAAATCTCTCCTCTGGCTATATTTTAAGAAGGGGCCAAAACTGGGAGCATCTAACGTAATTCGCCAGGGGCCATTTTCCGAGGTAGCAGTTTCTGAGCCTTCTGCACGGGCAGCTTGAGCCGCTAAACTGAGTAAACTGGGGGGTAAACCTGCAATTTCTTCCGGCGTTGTTAAGGTTAAACTAAAGGCTTTTGTCGCATCTAAAACATGATTAGAAAATTGAGTGGAAAGGTCAGCTAATTCTAATTGAATGGCATTAAAATGATCCCGTTCTTCTCCTTCTAATCCCACCCCTGATAATTCAGCATCTCGCAGGGCTGTATTAATAATCCGTTGTTGAGCCGAATCTAATTGATCCCATTCATCGCTGTTTTTTAACTGTTTAAAAGCATGATAAATGGCTTGACTTTGATTCAATTTATTGATAAATTTTACAACATTCGGTTGAACGGTTGCATGGGCAGTTCTCAATTCCGGGCTATTTTTTACACCCATTAAATGCCCAACAATTCCCCAACTCCACGTTAACCGTTCTTGTAATTTTTGTAGGGGTTCGACTAATTCTGTCCAGGTTGGTTTTACCTGGGTTTCTAAGGTAACGAGATCCTGTTCCAATTCCGTTAACAGTTGCGTTATTCCCGGAACAACGTGCTCCGGTGTAATCTGTTCAAAAGGGGGTAATCCCTGTCCCATCAGTAGTGGGTTTTCTGGGGTTGTTAAACTCATACTTCTGTTTTCTTCCATTTAGGGGGTCAAATACCTTATATGGTAAACAGAAACCCGATTTCTAGCTAGTCCCCCAAGGATTTTTTTATCCCAAAACTCCCATTTTTGCCAATATCCGCTACAGTCTGTTAAAACCACCAGCACCACAATTTCCGTTTTCCATTGGGTCGAATTGTACGCCAATTCAATTTAGCCATGGCTAATTGTTCATCACTCACAATGGCATGGGTTAGATTAGCACCACAGAGATTAACACCCCGCAAATTTGCTCGATTTAAGCAAGACTCTCGGAGATTAGCACCGCGTAAATCAGCCCGTTCTAAATTAGCATTACTTAAATAAGCTTTAACTAATTGAGCATTCCGAAAATTCACCTCTGTTAATCTAGCGCGACCAAAATTTGCCTCTGTTAAATCGGCTCCTTGAAAATTGCTATTACTTAAACGGGATTCGTAAAAATTAGTTCCCGAAAAATCAAAATTTTCTAAATTTAAACCGCTTAATTCACAGTCTGCAAAATCACGTCTTCCTTTAATATAGGCAGTCTTTAATGTATTTTCAGTCCATTTGGGCGTTGTCGGGGGAAGACTGCTTTTAGTATTATTAGAAACCGTGTCATAAATCATGGTTCTGGGAGAACCTTCCGTCGCACTCATGCCACTAACAAAAGAGTTATCATCATAAATATCCGTATCCCCACCCAAATTGCCCTGTTTTTTCTTCGCGACTCGCTGATTTCTGGCTCGAATTTGGGCAGCCATACGCTGTGAAGGTAACATCAACGAGGTGTTGGGTTCATTTAAAAAAGTAGATTCATTTGTAGAGTTTGTTAATTTGGGGTTAGGAGTCGAGGTAGATTTTTGCTGCGTTACCATCCCTTCTGCCAACATTCCATAACTCGATTCAGAATCTAATGCCCGCAGAACATCCTGCGCCGATTGATAGCGATATTGTACAGAAAATTCTAACATCCGTTGCAATATATTGGCAAAGAAATCACTAACATCTAAATGGGGAAGCCACATAATTTCCCCCGTCACTGAATTGCTTTCAAACGAATTAGGAGACTTTCCAGTCATTAAATAAACACAAGTCATCCCCACTGCATAAATATCACTGGCATAAACTGGACGTAAGGCCATTTGTTCAGGAGGAGCAAACCCCGATGTGCCAATGGCAAAATTAGTAAAAGCAGTTTGTCCAGTTCCCATCATGGTTGCTTGATTGACTTGATCTTTTACCGCTCCAAAGTCAATTAAAACCAAATTTTGATCAATTCTCCGTCGCAAAATATTAGCAGGTTTAATATCTCGGTGAATAACTTCTTGACTATGAATATAATTCAACAATGGTAAAATTTCGCGCAGGAATTTTTTGGCTTGTGCCTCGTTAAAAACTCCTTTTTCTTTGACTTCTTGTTTTAAGGTATAACCATCAATATATTCTTGTACTAGATAAAATTGTTTTCCCCCAACAAAATAATCGATGAGGCGAGGAACTTGAGGATGATCACCAATTTTACCGAGGGTTTTTGCTTCCCGTTGAAATAACTCTCGCGCCATTTCTAAAATCCGGGCTGATGTAGCAGTAGGACGCAGTTGTTTAACAACACAACTCGGACGTCCGGGTAACGACATATCCTGAGCCAGAAAGGTTGCTCCAAACCCCCCTTTTCCCAAGGGTTGAATCACTTTATAGCGATTTCTCAACAACAATTTTGAACCACAAGCCTTGCACTTGAGGGCATCATCTACATTTTCTGGTTGAGGGCAGGCTGGATTGACACAGTAGCTCATGGTGTTTGAGATTGCTTTGTACCAGTGGACGGAGGACTTGCAAAACCCATACTAATCGAATTAAGCCACATCAAAGAACAACATAGGAGGTTCCTGGGAACTTTGACCTGAATGTAGGCTTTGGCATCACGATTTCAATCGATCTAACTCCCGTATCAAAAAAAGTTTCTCTCTACTTCTATTATCACTCCAGAATTGTTAACTTCCGTATCAGCTTTTCCAACCTATGTAAAGATTGAGTAAAGTCTAGCCATTTTTACCGGAATACATACTTGACACCAGGATAGCAGTTAGATCGATTAAATGGGTAGTTTGTTGGCTGTTGGCTGCTAACGGTTAGCAGTTGACGGGTTAGCTGACTCGGTAACTCCGATCTTCTGTAACAATAAACTAGGAACATTGAAAGCAAACAACGATGCGTATCTCTTTAAATTGGTTGCGAGAACTGGTGGATATCCAGATGACCCCCCAAGAGTTGGCAGAAACCCTCACGGTGGCGGGGTTTGAAGTAGAAGATATTGAAGATTGGCGTTCCTGGGCCGATGGGGTTGTCCTGGGGAAAATTCTCCAAGCTGAACAACACCCCAATGCCGATAAATTAAGAGTTTGTCAAGTGGATATTGGGGCTTCTGAACCCCTGAATATTGTTTGTGGAGCACCGAATGCCGCATCAGGAATGGTGGTGGCTGTAGCAACTTTGGGAACTTATTTACCTAAAATTGATTTAACGCTGAAAAAAACAAAATTGCGGGGGGTTCCCTCTGAAGGGATGATTTGTTCCTTAGCGGAATTAGGATTAGAAAAAGACTCTTCAGGAATTCACAGTTTTGACCTGGAAAACCCAACTTTAGGCAGTGATGTTAGACCGTTATTAGGGTTAGATGATGTAATTTTAGATGTCACCGCAACGGCTAACCGGGCAGATGGCTTAAATATGCTGGGAATTGCCCGTGAAATTGCAGCTTTAACTGGGGCAAGTTTAAGACTTCCTAATACCTATAGACGTTTTATCATCCCTAATATCATAAGCTCGGTAAACTTTGGAAATCAGTCTCAATCATTATCCATTGAAATTGCTGATAAACACGCTTGTCCGATCTATATTGGAACGATAATTGAAGGAGTAAAGATTGCTCCCTCTCCTGATTGGCTACAACGACGTTTACAAGCGGCGGGTGTTCGTCCGATTAATAATGTTGTTGATGTCACAAATTATATTTTATTGGAATGGGGACAACCGCTTCATGTTTTTGATTTAGATCGTCTAAAACAAGTGACATCTTCTCAAGATTTAACTATCGGGGTGCGTTTTGCTAAACCCGATGAATCCATTAAAACTTTAGATGGTCAAACCAGAACCTTACAAGAGCAAAATCTGTTAATTACAGCGAATGATTATCCCGTTGCTTTAGCCGGAGTGATGGGAGGGGAAGAAACAGAAGTTTTTGAAGGAACCCAAAATTTACTGTTAGAAGCGGCTATTTTTGCCCCCATCGCTATTCGTCGTTCTGCACGAGCGCAAGGGTTACGCAGTGAGTCGTCTACTCGTTATGAGCGAGGGGTTAATCAGGCGGAATTATTCTTTGCTTGTGATGGTGCTATTTTCTTATTAGAAGAGTTAGCTTCTGGCAATAAAATTAAGACAAAAATGGTTTTTGATCCTCTTCAAAAAAAGGAGCCTATTACATTAAGATTGGATCGAATTAATCAAGTTTTAGGGCAACTTAAACGCGGACAAGAAACGGCAGCCGAATCTCCTTATTTACAAAAGGAAGAAGTGGAAAAATATCTCAAGGCTTTGAAGTGTGGATTAGAGCAAGATCAAAGTTGTGGATTAGAGCAAGATCAAAATAGTGATTCTGTGGTTTGGAAAGTGGAAGTTCCTGAGTTCCGTTATGGAGATTTGGAACGTGAAATTGATTTAATTGAAGAAGTTGCTCGTCTCCACGGATACGATAATTTCTGTGAAACTTTACCGAGTCAAGGGGTATCCGGTTATCTTCCCTTAGAACAGGTGGCAATGCGACAAATTCGAGCCGCATTCCGAGGAGAAGGATTAACGGAATTAATGCACTATTCCTTAGTCAAAACAGAGGGGGAAAATCAAGTTGTTTTAGATAACCCTTTGTTTGTGGAATATTCGGCTTTACGCACCGAAATGTTAACGGGGTTAATTGATGCCTTTGTTTATAATTTACAAAATGGAAATGGGCCGTTAAATGGCTTTGAAATCGGTCGAATTTTCTGGAAAGAAGGGGATGAATATAAGGAACAAGATGCCGTAGCGGGTATTATGGGAGGCGATCGCACCTTGGGACGTTGGGTTCGCAGTGCTCAAGAACAACCGATGACTTGGTTTGAAGCGAAAGGTATTTTAGAAGCGGTATTTCAGCGCTTAAATTTAACCGTTGAATATAAACCGGAATCTACAATAGAACAGTTACACCCTGGACGCACCGCTTCTTTATGGTTACAAGGAAAACGCTTAGGCATTTTCGGACAATTGCATCCTCAATTGTGTCAAAAACAGGATCTCCCGAATCAAGTTTATGCCTTTGAATTTCAGTTATCAATATTATTAGAGGCGATGAACCGTCCTTCTAATTTAGTTCGGAAATTCAAACCTTTTTCAACATTCCCAGCATCGGATCGAGATATTGCCTTTTTCGTCCCCGTTGAAGTTCCCGTGTCCGACCTGGAACGCTGTATTACCAAAGCCGCAGGAAATCTATTAGAATCGGTGGAAGTTTTTGATGAATATCGGGGTAAAAATGTCCCGGAAGGTCAACGCAGTTTGGCATTTCGTTTAGTTTACCGGGTGAGCGATCGCACGTTAACTGATACGGATATTGACCCCGTGCAACAAAAAGTCCGAGATGCTTTAGTTCAGCAATTTAACGTTAATCTCAGAAGTTAGGTGTTTGTCCTGGGGGCGGGGGGACTTGCGGGCGGGAAAACCCCGCCCCTACAAATAACAGATAACAGTCAACTATCAACCATCAACAACTATGCCAAAATATGTCATGTTTGGAACCTATTGCGAGGATGTTCTGGAAAAGCGGGAACCCTATCGGGCGGCGCATTTGGAAGGATTAAAACAACAAAAAGAATCGGGTGTTTTATTAACCATTGGCCCGACTCAGGATGTCACAAAGGTATTTGGCATTTATGAAGCCGAAGATGAAGCAACGGTGCGTCAGTTAGTGGAGTCTGACCCCTATTGGCAAAATGGGATTTGGACAGAATATGAGGTCAAAGCCTGGATACAAGTTTATTAAGGAAAAAAATTGCGATCGCACACTCCTCTATATTTATAGATGAGCGATCGCAACTCTATATAATCAAACCACCCCAGAATACTTTTACGTTTCATGGGGTGGAGGCGAATTTAGAGTTTTTTATTCAATCTATCCGAGGAATATAGCTTAATGAGCTTTTTTGCGACGAGACATTGCTAAAGCAGCACCGACTACACCTAAACCTAAAACGGTTGTGGGTTCAGGAACAGCCGTAGCTACTACTTTAAAGTCTGGGCCGTTGTAGCTTGCTAGGCTGGTCAACCGCAGACCTTTGAACGATTTGGCATCGGTTACGCCTAAGTCTAACAAACTGAGACCTAAAGAACCTACTTTTTGGATCTCCGTAATTTCTTTGGTATCGAGTTTATAGCCAGCGTTTTGCCATGTTTTTGAATCTAAGTTAACGACCGACCCAAATGAGCCATCAGTAAGCACAGCTTGAACATCCAGTTTGCTGTTTTTACCCCGTTCAAAGAACAGGAAATTATCTGCTGGTTTTGCAAAGAACAAGTCCAGGGTGAAACTGCCTGTGTCTTCTGTATCGACAATATTGCTTAAGTTCAGATTGCCCAATGAGGTGACTAAATTGCTTGCTGTGGGCTTTTCTACTCTAATTCCTGAAGCATTATCCCCTTTATCGCTACTGGCAGCCCCAGTATTACCCCCTGTCCATATATCATTTTGAATAATTTTAACATCATTAACCAGGGAGAAATTACTATAGGTTTTACTGTTAAATTCAACTGATTTTAAGGTAATGTCCTTTGTCCAAGTTGTCGTGTCGGTTGTGGAATAGTTGGTTGTGAAGGTAAAGGCTTGAGCAGATGTAGCGTAAACACCTGTTAAAGCCAAGGTTGAGATGAAAGTGGTGAAGAATCTAGTTTTCATTTGGAACTCCTGTGTGTGAATATCCTACTGGTTACTGTTACCCTGAACTCTTGACCTGGTTGTTCTGGTTGTCTCCCTAGATGGGGGACATCTCAGCAACCAGAGTGATTCATACAAGCTGTTATTACCACAATAGCAAACCCTATTGCTTTGTCACCCCATTCCCGAAAAATTCTTGTAAGTTTTACAGAACTTTTATAGTTCTAAGCTTTTATTTAAAGAATTAACCCCATTATTTTTTTTCACCAGGACAAGCCCTATCTATATTATAGGAAATGGGGGGAGGTTCTATCAAATTCAAATCTTCCGAATCTGCACCCGATCTTGAGACTCCTCATCTCCTTAGAACCACGGAGGTTCAATCCGGGATTAAATCCAACTTTTAGAGGTAATGAGGTAAATATTAATATCTGAATGTATATATTTGTTAATCTTATATAAACTGCAATATTGATTCTATCTTGAGTGCTAATCTCAAACCCAGGCTGAACCTTTGAATCTATGAATCAGATTATTATTTTTGACTTTGATGGAACTTTAGCGGATACCCTACATACGGTGGTTACAATTACCAATCGTTTATCAGGGGAATTTGGTTATTCCCCGACTAACCCTGAAACCCTCGCTCAAATTCAAAATTTAAGCTCTTGGCAGATTATTCAACAATCGGGGATTTCCCGATTTAAACTGCCTTTTTTACTGAAGCGAGTAATTTCTGAATTAAATCAGGATTTACAACAGATTCATTTATTCCCTACAATTCCTGAGATTCTCCGACAATTGCAGAAGCAGAATTATACTCTTTATATTATTACCTCTAACTCTAAAATTAATGTAATTACAATTTTATCTCGTTATAATTTAGTTAATTATTTCAAGAATATCTATTCAGGAATTAATTTATTTGGAAAACATAAAATCATTAATCAATTATTAAAACAAGAAAAAATAGAACCTCAGCAAGCTATTTATATTGGGGATGAAACGAGAGATATTAATGCAGCTAGAAAATCTAAAATTAAAAGTATTGCTGTGAGTTGGGGATATAATTCCGCCGAGGTTTTAGCCCGCCATCACCCCAATGCTTTAATTTCTCATCCGTCTGAACTAATTGCTGCTATTGAGACTGTACAGGGTTTAGACAACTAGCATAATCGTCAAGGGGATTAATCAGAAAATAAATAAAGACAGCCCTGAAGGGCTTACAACAAGGGACGGCGGGGAATTTCATGGGTCAGGAAATCATAAGCCATATTGGTATTAGGAAAAATGGCTCTGGCTTCTGTTAATAAATCATCTAAAACAATCGAATTTCCGGGAGCGTAACGGGGGCTAAAATGGGTCATCATTAACTGTTTAGCTCCGGCGGCTAATGCGACTTGTGCCGCCATTGTTGACGTGGAATGTAATCGTTGAAAAGCCATTTCTGCATCGTGATGGGAGAACGTTGCTTCATGAACTAAAACATCCGCATCCTGCGCTAATTCCACCGCCCCTTCACAAAAAACGGTATCTGTACAATAAACAAATTTACGACCGATTTGGGGAACTCCACAAAGTTCTGTCCCTCGAATCGTACGACCATCGGCCAAAGTAACCGTTTGTCCTTGTTTAAGTTGAGCATAAATTGGCCCCGGTGGAATGCCTAATTTTTTGGCTTTTTCTACATCAAATCGTCCCGGTTTATCCTTTTCAATAATCCGATACCCAAAAGCTGTCACCCGATGTTTCAAATACCCACAAACCACTTGATATTCTTCGTCTTCAAAAATCATTCCCGGTTGAATAGTATGGACTTTAACCGGGTAAGAAAAATGGGTTTGAGAATAACGTACACAGGCTTGTAAATAATCTGATAATCCTGCTGGCCCATAAATATCAATGCGTTTGGCATTTCCTGCTAACCCACAACTGGCTAATAATCCCGTTAACCCAAAAATATGATCTCCGTGTAAATGGGTAATAAAAATTCGACTAATTTGGCTGACTTTTAAATCACTACGGAGGAATTGATGTTGCGTTCCTTCCCCACAGTCAAACAACCAAATTTCAGCCCGTTGCGGTAAACGCAGAGCTAGACTGGAAACATTGCGCGATCGCGTCGGAACCCCGGAGCTAGTGCCTAAAAAAGTAATCTGCATTGACTCGCTCCTTCCATCTTCAAATACCAAAAAAATGTGCTATATAACCAAGGTGCAGTTCTAATCTATCCATCTTACCGGATCTGATCGCAACAATGATTTGTTCTGTTCCTCAATCCTGCAATCCTTTTGCCTCCTTCTCCACCTCCCTGCAACGGTTTAAGCGTTATTGGTGGACAACGCTGCTAATTTGGTTGTGTTGGGTAGCCCCAGCCCAAGCTCAATTATTATTACGAGTCGCCATTGAAGATGGGGCCAATCAAGTGAAAGTTGGTAGTACAACGAAAGCCATTGTCCGAGATGGTAACGGCCAAGCCCTAGGGGAATTAGTAGCCATGGGGGGCGGTGTAGCTCAAACAAAATCAGGAAAAGTCGCCTTGGGAAACTGGCAAGGTTCTCAACTTTGGATTGATCCGAGTAATAATGGGAATGTTTGGATTGGTAACGGTTGGTATCGGGGACGAGTGTTATTAGTGCCTCGCAATGGTCGTTTAACGGCAATTAATTATGTTGATTTAGAGGAATATCTCTACAGCGTTCTGGGGGCGGAAATGGATGGCGGATGGCCCCAGGAAGCCCTGAAAGCCCAAGCGGTTGCAGCCCGAACCTACGCCCTCTACAAGCGTCAACGCAGCAATGGTATTTTTGATGTTGGGGATGACCAAGGTTGGCAAGTTTATAAAGGATTAGTTACGGAATCTACCGGAACGGTGGCGGCGGTGAATGCCACAAGAGGACAGGTGTTAACCTATAACGGTCAAGCCATTTTAGCGGCGTTTCATTCTGCTTCTGGGGGACATACGGAAAACGTTGAGGACGTTTGGAATGAACCTTTGCCGTATTTACGGGGAGTCCCTGATTTTGACCAAGGAACCCCAGTGTTTGAGTGGACAAAAACCTTTTCGCAAGCGGATTTAAGTAAACGAATTTCGGGTGTGGGGAATGTTACGACGATGACCCCACAACGGACTTCAGCGTTTGGTAGTATTCTAGCGATGAAAGTCGTCGGCGATAAAGGGGCGCGAGTGATGAGTGGGGAGGATATTGCTTCTGCGTTAGGACTGCGTAGCACTCGGTTTCAAGTCAGCCGTAAAAGTGGAACCACGAGTTTTCAAGTTACAGGTCGCGGGTTTGGTCACGGCGTTGGCTTAAGTCAATGGGGCGCTTATAATTTAGCCCGTGCGGGATACAATTACCAGCAAATTTTAGCCCATTATTACCGCAATACGGCTTTAGCAAAAATTGAAGTTCGTTAACCCAGGTGTGTTCTCTTATTCTTAAAAAAAAAGCGCTGAAGGGCTTACAACGAGGGATTAAACCCATTGCCCGTTTCAACCAAGCTCAAACTCCCTTGTTAAGATGGACTCTAGTTAGCTTTAGCTGAATAAGATAGTCAAAAATATGAGTCAAAGAACAGAAGCGGAAGCGATTATTCGTACCCATGTCCTTTGGGCAATGGGAGGTGGCTTAATTCCTTTACCCCTAGTTGATTTTGCTGCGGTAACGGCGATTCAATTGGAAATGTTACAGCAATTAGCCCGTCTTTATCAAGTTGACTATTCCCAAAGTACAGGAAAAGCATTTGTTTCTGCTTTAACGGGAACCACCATTGCCCGTTTAGGAGCTAGTTTAGTTAAAGCAATTCCAGGGATAGGAACGATTATCGGAGGCGCATCCATGGCTTTGACTTCTGGGGCTTCAACCTATGCAGTGGGACAAGTTGCGATTAATCATTTTTCTAACTCAGGAAGTTTAAATAACTTTGCTGAAGAACAACTGAGAAAAGCCTACGATAGTGCGTTTGAAAAGGGGAAATCCTATGTTTCTGATTTAGAGAATGAAAAAGATCAAGCAGCGAATATCTATCAAGCTTTGGAAAAACTTGGAAAACTCAAAGAAATGGGGGTTTTAACGGAAGAAGAGTTCCAAGCTAAGAAAAAACAATTACTAGAACGGCTTTAAAGAGCTTTGAACCCTACTTCAAAATCAGGGTTTCTGTAACGGCTAAAATTTGATCAAATTGAAATTCATCAGCTAATTTTTTGAGGATTAATGCTAAGGCTGAATAGGATTCAGGAATTTCCTGAATTAACTCAAAAACCCGCTTTTCTTGAGTACATAATACCGCTTCATGAAACTCTTGAATCCAAGCCGGAGGCATTAATACTAAACAATCTAAGGTTAAATCTTCCGACGGTGAGATTCTTTCTAAATGGGAGTTTAAATAGCTTGGGGTTTGAGAGTCTGCATATTCATATTCTAAACCCAAATACTTTGCCATTTTTTCAAAGATAATATGATCTTGGAAGGGTTTACTCACAAAATCATCACATCCGGCTTGCAAAACTTGGGCACGTTCTTCTTTAAAGGCATTTGCTGTTAATGCAATAATAATAGGGGAATTTTCCGAGGTGGAATTTGCCCGAATGCGACGAGTTGCTTCAATTCCATCCATGATCGGCATTCGCATATCCATCCAAATTAAATGGGGTTGCCAACTTAAGCTTAATTCTACGGCTTCTTGACCGTTGAGGGCTTCTCGAACTTCAAACCCCGTTGTTGATAAAAGCTCAACTAAAACTTGGCGATTTTCGACGGCATCTTCAACAATTAAAATCCGATAGGTTGGTTGTCCTGCGACTAAACCCACCACAGATTTTTTAGAAAGTTGGGGTTGAATATCGCAACAATCTGCCAAACCCGTTTGAATAAAAAATTTAACCCAAGTTCCTGTTCCTAAGAGACTATTAACGGTAATATTTCCTCCCATCATTTGCACAAATTGTTGACTGATGGGTAAACCTAACCCGGTTCCTTCTTTGGATTTTCGTCCTGTTTCTGTTTGTGCAAAGGCTTCAAATAATAAATCAATTTCTTCAGAGGCAATACCTGGGCCAGTATCCTCGACTTCAAAGGTAATTTTAATGGGTTCGGGTAAAACGTCTATAGGTTCTGAATTTTGAGCCTCCGTTGTGATAGATTTGGGAAAAATAGTGTCTTGTTTAACCCGTAAAATTACACAACCGACTTCTGTAAATTTAATCGCATTTCCCAATAAATTAATTAAGACTTGGCGAAGCTTACTTTCATCGGTTTTAATATATTGAGGTACATTTTGATCGCGTTCAAAAATTAAATTTAATCCTTTCATTTCTGCTTTTAATTCTAACATTTCTTGCAAGTTATTTAACAAGCGATAAAGATCAAAACTGGTTTCATTGAGTGTGAGTCGTCCCGCTTCTATTTTAGACATTTCTAAAACATCATTAATTAAATCGAGTAAATGTTCTCCACTGCGTTCAATAATTCGGAGATATTCCTGTTGGACAGAACTTAATCCTGAATGTTTCGCTAAAATTTGAGTAAAGCCTAAAATCGCATTCAGAGGTGTTCTTAATTCATGACTCATATTGGCTAAAAATTCACTTTTAGCATGGTTCGCTGCATCGGCTGTGTCTTTAGCTTCCTTCAATTGAGCTAATAATTTCGCTTGTTGAATGGCTACCCCTAATTGATTCGCAACTTGGGTTAATAAACTCACTTCTCTGGGTTGCCAATGACGGCTACTGGTATGTTGATAAGCTCCTAATAATCCCCATAATATTTCTCCTACAAAAACCGGAACTAAAATATAAGCTCGAATCTGGAATTGTTCTAAAACTTGGAGGGTAGAGGAGGATAAAGGGGCATTAAAAATATCATCAATAATTAAAGGCTGATGGTTTTGATATTGATCAATTTTGGGATATTTAAAATGAGTTTCTAACCATAAATTTTTATGTTCAGCTTGTTCTAAAGGAATGCCGCAGGACAGTTTAGATTCAAAAATAAATTCTCCGCGACGGTCGGATATAAAACGATAGACCACGACGCGATCGCATTGTAAAATTTGTCTGACTTCCTGGGTCGTTGCACTAAAAATTGTATCAATATCTAAAGTTTGACGAATCCGATCAATAACCCGTGCTAAAGCTCGTTCTTGTTCGGCAACTTTTGCCTGTTCTTCTGAACGTTTTTGAGCTTGGGTTAAGAGTTCTGCTTGTTGTAAAGCAACGCCTAATTGAACGGCAATTTTCCGCACAAATTCAATTTCTTTTTTTTGCCATTGACGGGGAGTTGAACATTGATGAATACACAATAACCCCCATAATTCATCCCCTTTGAGTAAGGCAACAACTAAATTTGCTTTAATTTGAAATTGAGCTAACAGTTGCACATAACAATCCGTTAAGTCCCCCTGATAAATATCAGGTAAAACCAAGACATGACCGAGGGGATAATTTTGAGCAAATCTTGCGCCAAAACAATGATCTTCTATCTCAGTTTCTAAAACCGAACAAAAGGGAAATAAAACATTTTCTGAAACAAATTTTCCGTAATTCCAATAGGAATTAGGCTCAAATTGAAATACAGCCACTCGATCAGCATTTAAAAGTTGACGAAGTTCAGAAGTGGCGGTTTGAAAAATCGTATTAATATCTAAAGTGCGACGAATTTTATCAATGACTTGGGCTAAAGCTCGTTCTCGTTCTGCTTCCTCCACTAAACTTTCGGCTTGGCGTCGCAATTCATCAGCTAATATGGTTTCTAAATCTCGTTTTTGCTTTTCCGTTTGGGCGAGTAATTCAGCTTGTTGAATTGCGACTCCCAATTGTCCGCCAATTTGAACTAAAAACTTAATTTCTGAGGTTTCCCAATGTCGAGCACTTTGATTTTGGTAGACCGCTAATAATCCCCATAATTGTTTCCCTTGATAAATTGCAATAATTGCATAAGCTTGGGCTTCATACCGTTCTAACGCTTGAATATAACAGGTAGAAAAATTAGCTTTATAAATATTGTCACAAACTCGAAAAACTTCTCCCCGTGTAAAATCTCCCCCTTGGGTTTCTTGTAAATAGCTATCAGTAACGTAGGGATTTGCTAAATATTTCAGGCTACATTGACTAATATTAGCTCCAAATTGTGGATCATATTTTTGTTCTTCAATTAAAGATTTCCATCCTTCGGCTTTAGATTCAACTAAAAATTCTCCACTCCAGTCAGCATTAAATCGATAAATCACCACCCGATCAGCTTTTAAAAGTTGACGAACTTCTTGGGTTGTGGTTGTAAAAATCGTATCCAGTTGTAAGGATTGACGAATTTTATTAATAATAGCAGCAACAGCTTTTTCTCTTTCAACAGCCTGATTTACCGCTTGGGTTAAATATTCAGACTGCATTTGCAATTTTTTAACAAATTCTGCGTGTTGTAATGCCACGCCTAAATGGGTGGCAATTTGGCGGACAAATTCCATTTCCGATTCTTGCCATTCACGGGGGCTGGAACATTGATGAATGCAAGTAATCCCCATAAATTTTCCCCTTTCAGTAAGGGTGCAACTAAATTAGCCCTGATTTGAAATTGGGATAACATTTGGGCATAGCAACGCGGTAATGGTAACGTATAAATATCATCGGCTGCCCAGATTTTGCCATAAAAATAATAGTTAATATAATGTTCTCCAAAACAGTGATCTTTGATTTTTGCGGATAATGCTGAACGAAAATTGGGTAAAACATCTTCAGATACAAATTCTCCCCGTTGATATTGGGAATCTGGATCAAACCGATACATTCCCACCCGATCTGCATTCAACAATTGACGCACTTCAATCGCTGTAGACTTAAAAATACTATCTAAATCTAAAGATTCTCGAATTTTACTAATAACCGCAAATAGTGCTTTTTGTTGGGCCACTTGATAAGGTTCTGTACTCTTGGCTTTTTCGAGTTGTAATACCCGTTTTCGCAGGGTTTCAAGTTCCTGAATTAAGGGTGCTTCCGTCTCCTTATTGCTTGAAATTGGTTCAGGTTCAGACATAGGTTTTATTTAATAAAGTAACACTACAATTTCGACCTTGTTTTTTAGCTTGATAGAGGGCACGATCAGCCCATTCAATTAATAGAGAGGGACTAAATTGGAAATGGGGAATTAGGCAGGTAATTCCTAAGCTTAAGGTGATATAAGGGCTGACTTGGGAATGGTCATGAACCAGTTTTAGAGATTGTACTTTTTTTTGAATCGTTTGGGCAATTATTTCGGCTTCTAGGAGATCCGTTTCCGGTAAAATAACCGCAAATTCTTCCCCCCCATAACGAGCAACTAAATCTGTTGTCCGGGGAATGGCTTGACTAATGGCTTGGGCGATCGCGCGTAAACAATCATCTCCGGCTTGATGACCATAAGTATCATTATAGGATTTAAAGTAATCCACATCACACATGATTAAAGCCAGGGTTTTTTGTTCTTGACAAAGCTGCATCCATTGCTGTTGCAAATAGTGATCAAATTGTCGTCGATTTGCGGTTTGAGTTAATCCATCTAAATGAGCTAACCGTTGTAATTCTTGATTGAGTTTTTGGAGTTCAGATTGAGATTCTTTGAGAGCGATTTCAATTTCTTTTCGAGCTTTAATTTCTTGTTGTAATCGTTCATTTTTTTCTAAGAGTTGTTGATGTTGACTTCGGAGGGTGAGGTGGTTTTTAACCCGAACTAAAACTTCTTCAACTTGAAAAGGTTTGGTAATATAATCAACGCCTCCAACACTAAAAGCTTTGACTTTATCTAAAACATTATCTAACGCACTAATAAAAATAATGGGAATTTCGGCAGTCATGGGGTCAGATTTGAGAGCTTGACAGACTTCATAGCCATCAAGATCCGGTAACTTAATATCCAGAACAATCAAATCCGGTGGAGCAGCTTTAGCCGTTTTTAATGCCATTACTCCTTTTGTCACCCGTCTGACTTCATATTGATGTTCCATTAACATCGTTGATAATAGTCTTAAATTATCGGGTTTGTCATCAACTAATAAAATACTTCCTGGGGAAGATTGTGAATTTGCAAAATGAATCATTATAAACGACGGGGGACAGGTTAAAGTAAATAGGGAACCAGTTAATATGTGAAATTCGAGGGCTTAAAAAATCAAAAAATTGATTATTGATCGTTGCATCTATTTTATCAGAATTCTTAGCCGTTGATTAAAAGATGGATGTTTCTGATGATATTAAGGTCAAGGGGAATAGACCGCCCCTATTGAGCCGTTAACCGTATCACTAGGTAAGGATTTTAATTAAAAATCCGTAATTTTACGGATTGTTTTTCACCTCTAAAAGACTCAAGCTCTCCAATTTTCATCCAGATGTCATATCTCTGCCACAAGGATGTCATACTCGTCCTATATCTTAAGAAATATCAGGGCAGACAGAAACCAGTCCAATCCCTGAAACCCTTATAGATGAGGTATTAAATATGAAATCCGATTTTGATCCAGCAAATTCTTTAGAGTCCCGTCGTTTAGAGTGGACAGACGCATCTCACTCCGCTTCCCAACGTTCTCGGACACAATCTTTAAAATCTTTATCTTTAATCGTATTAGGAACAGGCTTAGGAATTGCAGGGGTGTCCCTGACTCATCAACTGCAACAACCTCCTCAGCCCACTCAACCCACTCAGCCAACGGTGGCTTCTCCCGCCGTACCTGCGCCGATTCCAACCCAGGTAAGTTCTATGTCGGGAACCATTGCTGATCCTGACCTGATCACTTCTGTTGTGGAACGCTTTGGGCCGGCTGTTGTGCGAATTAATGCCACAAAGACCGTTGAAAGTCAGGTTCCTGAAGGGTTTAATGATCCGTTTTTTCAACGGTTCTTTGGTTCCCAAATGCCCAATTCTCCTCAACAGGAAATTGTTAGAGGTTCAGGGTCAGGATTTATTGTCAATTCTAATGGTCGAATTATTACCAATGCTCACGTTGTCGATGGGGTAACAAAGGTCTCTGTTGTTCTTAAAGATGGTCGTCAATTTGAAGGAAAAGTCATTGGAACTGATCCGGTCACGGATGTTGCTGTTGTTCAAATTGAAGCGAATAATTTACCAACGGTTTCATTAGGCAATTCAGATGTCTTACAACCGGGGGAATTAGCGATCGCCATTGGCAACCCTTTAGGATTAGATAATACTGTAACAGTTGGTATTGTTAGTGCCACAGGTCGTTCGGGTAGTGAAGTCGGAATTCCTGATAAACGAGTTAGTTTTATTCAAACCGATGCCGCTATTAATCCAGGGAATTCTGGGGGGCCGTTACTCAATCAAAAAGGTGAAGTGATTGGGATGAATACGGCGATTATTCAAGGCGCCCAAGGATTAGGATTTGCAATTCCGATTAACCAAGTTCAACATATTGCGGAGCAAATTTCGACGAAAGGGAAAGTCGAACATCCTTATTTAGGAATTCAGATGGTAACGCTTTCTCCTGAAGTCAAAGAAAGTTTAAATCAAGATCCCAATAGTCCAATTAGTGTGAATGAAGATCGCGGGATATTAATTGTTCGAGTCATCCCCAATTCCCCTGCTCATCAATCAGGATTACGCGCTGGAGATGTAATTGTTCAAGTTGAAAATAAACCTGTTACCAAAGCCGATGAAGTTCAACAAGCCGTTGAAAATGTAACGGTCGGAAGTTCGTTAAAAATGCAAATTCAACGCCAAGGTCAACCCTTAAATTTAGAGGTAAAAACCGGAGCCATCCCAACCCAAGAATCAGTAATCAATAATCAATAACAGTATTCAGTTATCAGTTTCCAGCCTTCAGCACTCAGTCTCTAACCCCTAATTAACAACCCTCAACTATTGACTGATAACTGATAACTGATAACTGATAACTGATAACTGATAACTGATAACTGATAACTGTTAATTAATCGGATCATGAACCGTTACTAATTTTGTCCCATCGGGAAAGGTCGCTTCTACCTGAACTTCATGAATCATTTCAGGAATGCCTTCCATAACCTCTTCCCGCTTTAAAATTGTTTTTCCATAACTCATTAATTCAGCCACAGTGCGTCCTTCCCTAGCTCCTTCTAAAATAGCAGCAGTAATATAAGCAACAGCTTCAGGATAATTCAATTTTAATCCTTTTTCTTTGCGTCTTTCTGCTAATAAAGCAGCCGTAAAAATTAAAAGTTTATCTTTTTCTTGGGGAGATAATTGCATAAATAATCCTTGCGGAATTTTAACAGATTAAATTTGCCAGACACGAGGTTTAGCGATCAATTGTCCGGTATAATTTTGACGAAGTAACCGCCAAACATCCGTAAACCAGTCTATCACCTCTTGGGTGGAATTTCCCCGATAGCGACAGAGTAATCCTGATATTAATTGAGTCACTCCAGCTTGGCTAGAAGTTTCTCGCTGTTCCCACAGTTGTCGTATCCTTTGAATTAGATCTTCAGCAATAGGTTGTCCAACCCAAGTTAAGGTAGCAATTACAGGTTGTCCTCCTAAACCATGAGGACTATTTAATAAATCTTCATGGGCTATTAATCCCTGTCGGTCAATCCAAAGTGGACAGTTATTTTGCCAGATTTCTGTACAGGATTTCCACTGTCCTTGGGTGAAAGTTTCTCCCCGTGCAGTTCGTCCAAATCGAGTAATTTCCCATCCTAAATAACACCCTGAAGGAGCTAAATTAACTTGTATATTTTGGCTAAAGATTGCCCCATTAAAAATGATACTTTCACGGGGAATAAATTCTAAATAGGCGTTATCGTGAACTTCTATCTTAATATTTTGTTGGCTAATTTCTCCCGGACTGCGATAAATTTTGCTGGCGGCTGGTGTGGTTAAGACGACTTGAGTTTCTGGTTGTAAATTAATCGTTTGAGATAAGCGATCGCCTCCCACAATTCCTCCAGCAGTATGTAAAATAATACTGTGGCAAATTGCTTTTCCTTCAGGATAGAAAGAACGCTGAATTTTTAAGGGTGCTTGGCTATAAGCTTTTAATAATTGAGTAGAATCACCAATTTTTTGATAGTCTAATTCCAAAATACCATGCCATTGAGAGGAATTTAGTTTTAAATTAATCATATTAATCTTAAACGTAGTAAGCCCTTTAGGGCTTTCTTACAAATGATTTAACACCAACTACAATCTCCATCTATTCCCTATTGCCTTAATTTAAAAGCCCTGAAGGGCTTACTACTAAATGAGATGAGATTTAATAAATTTAATAATAGCATCTAGCCCTTGTTTAGTTTTTAAATTGGTAAAGACAAAGGGTTTATTTCCTCGCATTTTTTTAGCATCTCGTTCCATGATGTTTAAATCTGCACCAACTAAGGCAGCTAAATCTATTTTATTAATCACTAATAAATCCGATTTTGTAATTCCTGGCCCTCCTTTGCGAGGAATTTTATCTCCGGCTGCGACATCAATCACATAAATCGTAATATCGACTAATTCTGGGCTAAAAGTTGCAGCTAAATTATCCCCTCCACTTTCCACAAATAAAATATCTAAATTCTGAAATTGGGTTTCTAATTGTTCGATAGCGGCTAAATTTAATGACGCATCTTCTCGAATGGCTGTGTGAGGACAACCTCCGGTTTCTACCCCTAAAATACGATCACTTTCTAAGGCTTTAGAACGAACTAAATATTGAGCATCTTCTTGAGTATAAATATCATTAGTTACCACTGCCAATTGATAAGAACTTCGCATTTGCTTACATAAAGCATCGACTAAGGCCGTTTTCCCTGAACCAACAGGCCCCGCAATTCCAACTCGTAACCCAGACATAAAATTAATATAAAATGACTATTTCAATTATACCATAAGAATTAGAAATCAAGGCATTAATTTGTAAAATTTTATCTCTAATTAACTTCTAAATAATCGACTATATTGAGTTTCATGAGCCATACTGGCTAAAGCCAACCCCCAATTACAACTGACTAAATCTTCATCTTTTAATTCTAAAATTGCTGTGGCTGTTAATTCTATTTCTGGGTGTAATTGTAACAATAACGTTTGACCCATGGTTTGACCTAAAGGAATCAGTTTCACCCCAGCATTAATTAAATTAGTCGCCCAACTGTATAGATATCCCAATAAGGCATTTTTGAGATCCAAATTCCAATAAACTGCACCTAGTCCAAACGCGATCGCATAATTACAAGGTTTTCCGACTTGTTCAACCCAATTTTTGAGGGGAGGTAATTCTAAATTCTGATTTGCTGTTGTTTTCACTGCTTCTAAATGAACTAAAAGCTGTATTAAAGTATTTCCCATTTGCCAACTTTGTTGTCGAAGTTCAGCCGTTTCCTTGGTCGCCGTTGACCATTGATTCCAATAGATAAATTGGTTAAAATCTTGATTGACGACACAACGATAAGCTCGAACCATAACCGCAGCTTCTAAGCGAATTGCGCCAAACTTTAAATCTTGAATTAACCACTGTAATAAACTCTGGTGATCCGTAATAATGTGATTTTCAACTAAAGTTTCTAATCCCTCTGAATAACTATAAGCTCCCAAGGGTAAAGCTGGACTTGAAAGTTGCAATAAATTTAAAATCATGACTTCTCATTGCTATAGATGATCCTAAAGCCTTCGTAGAGACGTGCCTTGGCGGAGCCATGCCGTAAGGCTTTTAGCGCGTCTCTACAATAGACAGATGCGTAGCCAACATTGAACGATGGACAGGGAATTTACAAATACCAATAAAAAACCTCCTAGAATAACGGAGGTTAAATCCCATTTTTAGGGTAACAAAGTTAATAAGCTAATTTTTGAATCGGTTCCCAATTGCGGATATCTTCTAATAAAGCTTCATATCCAGCTACATTGGGATGTAAACCATCGGAACATAACCGAGACTTCCACCAATATTCCCCTCGGTTTAACCAAATTTCAAATAGATCTAAATAGGGAATATTGCGTTCTAAACAGGCGAGACGAGTAGCTTCTTTGTACCGAAATTGATCCGCTAAGGTATAGTACAAACAGCCTTGAAAGGGCATTTTGCTTTCATCAACAGGAACCATTCCCACAAATAAAACATTACAAAGACGTTGGGCTTGGTCTAACATACTGTGTAAGGCGGTTTCAAAGTCATTAAATTCGGTGTAGTTGCGACCTTGAAACGACTGTACCCGTGCTGAATCATTTAATCCCACGGAAAAAATACTCACATCCGGTAAACGGTTTCGCAATTCTCCCCGATGGCGAAATTCTTGTTCTAAGCGATCGCGGACTTGAATCACACGATTTCCCCGAACGCCTAAATTATAAAGAATTGGCCCTACCGTATCCGGGGACATCCATTGACATCGCAGTCGCTCAACCCAACCCCCTCCTTGAGGATCACCAAATCCATAGACGAGACTATCCCCCAGAACTACGACTTTGAGTGGCTGACGTTGGGGAACAACAGATAAATTGATTAGGGTTGGATTTATCGCTGCTTGCATTTTGCTTGACAATCCTAGTTAATGGACAGTGTACCGAAGCCAAGTAGTGATTTTTTCCTACCGGCTGTTCATAAAACTTAACACCTCCGTGACCGTTTGACTAGATTCTTCTGCTACATTTTGCAATTTTTTTATCAATAGGCCCTTAGTTACCCATTTCCACACCCCAGTTAACCGGTTAACAGGTTAACAGGTTAACATTACAGGCAAGATGCCTGTTCCACATACCTGGATTTTGATAAGCTGTTAAGCATCTAAATAGGGTATAATGAAAAACCAAGTTTAGAAAAATCAATCAAAAGATGCCTGCTAAAAATCATTTAAATGAAAAGCAAGTAGAGAAACTACAGAAAAGATTGAAAGAGGAAGAAAATGGACAAATCCGAGAAAGAATCTTGATTTTATTATTGCTAAATGATGGTAAAAAGCAAAGTGAAATTGCCAAGTTTTTGGGCTGCTCATTAAACAAAGTATGTTATTGGTGTGTACATGGAGACCCTGACAAATTAGAAAGCCTAAAAGATGAAAGAATGAAAGGAAATTATAGAAAAGCCACAGACAAATATATAGAGATATTATTAGAAACAGTAGAAAAAGAACCGGAAGAATTAGGATATGAATTTGGGAGATGGACAGGAGAAAGATTGGCAACTTATTTAGAACAAATCACAGGAATCAAATTAAGTAGTTCACAAGTGAGAAAGATATTAAAGGAAAAAAAGTATGTTTATTTGTGGGCAAAGTATAGCTTAGAAGAGAAAAGAGATCCAGAAAAAAGAAAATTATTTAAAGATAAAATAGAAGAATATTTGAAAATAGCAAAAGAAAGTCCAGAACAATTACAGGTATGGTTTTGGGATGAAAGTGGATTTAATTTAAGAGTGATAAAAAGAAAGAATTGGTGTAAAAAAGGGAAGAGGAAACAGATTAGAGGAGACAGGAGGAAAGGAAGAGTTAATGTGATGGGAGGATTGAGGTACTCGGATAAAAAAAGATTTGTAGAATTTCTGGATAAAGGAAATGCAGATAATTTTTATCAAGTGTTAAAAAGTTTTTATCAAGAGCTAATTTATGAATGGGTATTAGCGGGAAATCAAGCAGAAGAATTTGTAGAAAAAGGAGCTAAGATCCTGATTATTCTTGACAATGCAAGTTTTCACAAAAAAGAAGAGTACCTAGAAAAAATTAAAGCAGAAATGCCGAATGTCTATTTAGAATTTCTTCCAGCATATAGTCCAGATTATAATTTAATTGAATTAGTCTGGCATTCAGCTAAAGAATATATAGCTCATCGACTCTTTAAATCAGTTGATGAGCTAGAGTGTTTATTACATCAGCTTTTAAATGAAGGACAGTTATCTATTAAATGGGGACGTAAACTTAAAAACAAAGGTAATGCTATAATCACAGTTTAAATACACAACAGCTTACAATAGAAGCAATACTAGGGTTAGGAAATCATAACTTCATGCAAAAGCGTTCAACGATTGACTCCATAGAAATTACCCGTCGCGCTGCTGATCTTGTTAGTGCGGCGTCTAATCGCTATCGGATTACTGTACAAGTGGCAAATCGGGCAAAACGGTGTCGGTATGAAGACTTTGATAATGGAGATGAGAACACTGTGAAACCTGTTTTACGCGCAATTATTGAAATGTCTGATGAACTGACCCAACCAGAAATTATTTCAGATCGTTAATTCGGGATTCTACGGTGTCGGGTGTTGGTGTCGTGCGTTAACAAGCAACTACAGTGTTATGGTGAAACCTCGGAAACCCCAAAAACAACGAGGGTTAAGTTTTTTATTGGTCGCCTTTAGTATCACCCTATTGATTATTTTGGGTGGTTTTTTTGATTCCCTAGAAATGCAGGGACTCGCCCAAACTCCCCCTGAACAAACAACCTCCCCATCGGGACGGGTGAGAGTCTCTGAGATTTGGAAAAAAGTTTATGAACAGTTACCGAATTTACCCCTGGAAAATCAATATATTTCCCAAGAAACCGGAAAAGTTGCAGAAGACAATACTTTAATCGGTCGGTTAATTCGCTATCACGTTTATGTTAAAGCTCGACCGACTCAATATCGTTTAGATTGGAAACTTACCCTAGCCGATTATTTAGGGGTAAATGAACCGATGTTAGTGTTAGATTATCCGGGTCGAGAAACATTAAAAGAAAATCCCTTAGAACAAGATCAAAAAGCCATTCAACAGTTAAATCGAGCCGAACGGGATGCTTTAGTTAATACCCTTGTTCGCTTATTTAATCCTAATGCGACTAATATTGATAATCCAACTATTCCAAAACCTAATTCTTCATCAACAACCCCGAAAACCCCTCCCGGTCTAACTCCTCTTCCTCAGTCGGGAGATGCGGAATTATTGAAATAACAGGTAGAACGTGGAGAGAATTCTAAAAACGGGAACTGGATGGCGTTTGGGTTGGAATCCTGAAGCAACGGAATTTCAAGGATTAGTCGGGGGTGAAACTTGGGCGATGGAACTCACCCAAGCGGAGTTTGATGATTTTTGTCGGTTGTTGGGTCAATTAGCGGAGACAATGGCCCAAATGGCCGGGGAGTTGATGGATGAAGAAAAAATCGCCTGTGAAGCCGAAAGCGATTGGTTATGGATGCAGGTCGAAGGTTATCCCCATGCTTATACTGTGCAGTTTATTTTGAATACCGGACGTCGGGCGGAGGGGTGTTGGCCCGTTGAAGTCGTGGCAGAATTGGTACAAGCCACAAGAACGTTAAAAATTTTTTAGAAAAGCCTTGACAAATTACTTCTAACGATGCTACATTGGTTAATTGTGTCGGGGCGTAGCGCAGCTTGGTAGCGCACCACTTTGGGGTAGTGGGGGTCGTGGGTTCGAATCCCGCCGCTCCGATTCTAATCTGAAATGTTTAAATGTTTGCCACAAATCCGTATTATGTAGAGACGTTGAATACAACGTCTCTATGTGGCGTTTATGGAGTATCTGTTTGGGAGTTAAGGCTTAACTGATACGATTGAGTGATGATTAAAAATGTTAACACTCTTTCCCCACAATTTCATGAATTACGGCCCTTCTCCCGAAACTCGTTATCCTATTCCCGAACAAACTCGCTTAGTGTATCTGAAAAATATTATTAAAAACCCGAATATTATTGTGGGAGATTATACATATTATGATGATTTTGATAACCCAGAAAATTTTGAAAAAAATGTCTTATACCATTTTGATTTTATCGGAGATCAATTAATTATTGGGAAATTCTGTTCTATTGCTTCCGATGTTAAATTTATTATGAACGGGGGAAATCATCGTACAGATTGGTTTACTAATTATCCATTTCCGGTCTTTGGCAACGGTTGGGAATCTGCAATGCCTGATTCGTGGCCATTTAAAGGAAATACAGTGATTGGAAATGATGTTTGGATTGGATATGGGGCTACGATTATGCCCGGTATTCAGATTGGGGATGGTGCAATTATTGCGGCTCAATCTGTCGTTACCCGTGATGTTCCTCCCTATACAATAGTCGGTGGAAATCCCGCCCAAGAAATTCGCAAACGGTTTGAAGAATCTATCATTGAAGAATTATTAAATATCTGTTGGTGGGATTGGGATATTGAGAAGATTACTCATCATCTTCACGTTATTTGTGGTGCAGATATTGAGGCTTTACGTCAGGTTTTAGACTCTGAATCAATATAAACTGGGTTTCTGAACCAGAAATTTTGATTGGAAACAGTTGAAAACCCAGTTCTTTGAGTTTTATGTTTATTAAGGAATGATTTGATCTGGATCACACAGAGAAATAATTCGATTCACAAAAGCTTTTAACTCTGGGCAAGCTTGAATCGCAATCATCAAATCATTTTTTCCTAAAATTGCTTTACCATCAATGGGTTTATTATAGTCTCTTTGGCATTTTCCTATTCTAAAAATCTCCTTAATCCTATTTGCAGGAGGATTATTATGATTGATTGTTTCAGGAGAACCACTCGGTGCAGAACGATTATGTTTTGCCATTTTTTGGATCGTTTTCCAATAGGGAAGAAGCCATGCTTCAAAATCATGTAATGCTGTATGGGGGTAAAAATTGGGGTTATTTCCCACCCAATTGTTCATTTGAGCTTTAGCATCATTCGCATCTCGAAAGTCGTCTGTTCCTGTATAAACATCTGTCAGTGCAATAACAGCATGATAGCCATCATTATCTAAAAGATTCTCAACAATACGCCTAAGTTTTCTTTCTTTAGGAATACGACCATCCTGGGGAATAAATTTAAGTTTTGGCATTTTTTCGCCCAAACGACGTTGCAAAAATTCACGAAGTTTTTCTCTAAATGCTACTTCAGTAGCCCCTTCAACTAAAATCGCAATTTTCATGGACGACCCCCCATGATATTCATTGCCCACACTTGGTCAAGGCTATAATCTTCTAACCATTTATTCAAATTAAAAGTATCAGCCCAAGTCATTTTTGCTTCTCCTTCTTCAATATCGCAAATTAAAACTTCGTGGGGTTCAAGAAATCCAATCAATCGATCTGAGTGGGTTGCCACGATCAGTTGTGTGTGTTTTGACGCTTCTCTCATTAGATAAACTAAATGTCTTAAAAGTTCAGGATGTAAGCTAACTTCTGGTTCATCTAGCAAGGTAATTGTTGTTAAATTTTGACTTTGAAGTAAAGTAACTAACCAGAGAAAACGTAATGTTCCTTCTGATAATTCATGGACATAGATCGGTTGATCAAAATTGCGGTCTGTCCAAGTCATGGAAAGAGTTCCGGCGGCAACGGGAGGAAAGTTTAATTGCTTAAAATCTGGAAAAGCAGAAGATAGAATATTTTCAACCCATTCAAAGCGATCGCGATCACTTTCTCGAAGGTTATAAAGACAAGAAATCAAGTCTTCACCCCTTGCCCCTGGTAACTTGGCAGGGCGCATGGTTTGTGGTAGACGAATGGGGCTTTTCTCAGAAACATCGAGCGCTCCATAATAGGTACAGGAAGCCAGGGTTTTTCTCAAGTTCTCTGGTTCACGATACATTTTAGGAACTTGAGAAAGGGATGTTTCAAGGGGGTTATGTTCCCAATTTGGTCTTAAAAGTCTATGATCATCCTGACTATAATATTTAATATCTAAACCTCTGGATTCTATATACTTAAAAGGTTCAGAAGCGTTAAGATCGATCTGCTGTGTTAAATTTTCTGCTCTAATTTCATAAGATAAACCTTTAGGAGATAAAGTTAAACTATAGTTTAAAGATTGTCTCTCTAGTATTTGCATTGAAACGGCAATTTCTAGCTCTTGTGCTTTACCTCTCGTTAAAATTTCATTCAGCCCACCTTTGAGTTGCAATATATTCTGTAAATTTCCACTTGCTGAAGCAGCGAGTACAGACATAACATCTAAAAAAGATGTTTTTCCAGAGCCGTTTGCACCAATCATAACGGTGAGATTTCTCATCTCAAGTTCAATATTTTGAAGACGGCGAAATCCTTTTATTGATATAGTTTCTATTCTATTCATACGGTTGTAGTGTTGATAATCCTATTTCCGATTACATATAATAATATTGGTGGGCAAAGCCCACCCTACGAGTTTAGTTCAATTAACCTAAAATTAGGTAATAACCGTCGGTTGTTGACGTCCGGTTATGGTTTTGATTTGAGCAATTTCATCGGCAATTTGAATTAATTCTCCTAACGCTTCTTGGGGATCTAAATTGTGTTTAGTGGGGTCAGGTTCATAACTTTCTAAATAAACCCGTAACGTTGCCCCTTTGGTTCCCGTTCCTGACAAACGAAATACAATTCGAGAACCATCGGTAAACCCAATGCGAATGCCTTGATTATTACTAACGCTATTATCCACCGGATCAGTATAGCTAAAATTGTCGCTATACTCGACTTGATAGGAGCCGTATTGTTTGCCTTTGAGATTCGGTAAAACAGCCTGTAATTTATCGACTAATTGATTGGCTTTTTCCGTTTCAATCTCTTCATAGTCATGACGAGAATAGTAATTGCGTCCGTAGGTTTGCCAATGACTGCGAACAATATCTTCAACGGATTCTTGACGCACCGCTAAAATATTCAGCCAGAATAATACCGCCCATAATCCATCTTTTTCCCGAACATGATTTGATCCGGTTCCAAAACTTTCTTCTCCGCATAATGTCGCTTTTCCAGCATCTAATAAATTGCCGAAAAACTTCCATCCTGTAGGAGTTTCATAACATTCAATTCCTAATTTTTCTGCTACCCGATCCGGGGCTTGGGAAGTAGGCATAGAACGGGCAACTCCCGCTAACCCGTCTTTATATCCGGGGACTAAATGGGCATTAGCCGTTAAAATCGCCAAACTATCACTGGGAGTTACAAAAAAATTGCGTCCTAAAATCATATTGCGATCGCCATCGCCATCGGAAGCAGCCCCAAAGTCGGGTGCATTTTCCCCGAAGATAATTTCCACTAAATCATGGGCATAAACTAAGTTTGGATCGGGATGACCGCCGCCAAAATCTTCTAAAGGAGTGCCATTCAAAACCGTTCCCGGTGCAGCCCCTAAACGTTGTTCAAAAATGGCATGGGCATAGGGGCCAGTAACGGCGTGCATAGAGTCCATACACATCCGAAACTTGCCCGATGTTAACAATTGTTGAATCAAGTTAAAATCAAATAAAGATTCCATCAATTCCATATAAGGTTGCACAGAATCAATGACTTCAACCGTCATCGTTCCCAGTTTAAAACTACCCGGTTTATCTAAATTAATATCCGCCGCATCCATGATTTTGTAGCTATCAATCACCTGGGTTCGAGCATAAATTTCCTCGGTAATTTTTTCTGGGGCTGGCCCGCCATTGCTGGCGTTAAATTTGATCCCGAAATCTCCGTCTGGCCCGCCGGGATTATGGCTTGCAGAGAGAATAATCCCACCAAAGGCTTGATTTTTACGGATGATACAGGATGCGGCTGGAGTGGAAACAATGCCTTCACAGCCCACCAGAACCCGTCCGACACCATTAGCGGCTGCCATTCTTAAAATAATCTGAATCGCTTGACGGTTATAGTAGCGACCATCACCCCCGACGATCAGGGTTCCCCCTTCATACCCCGGTTGAGTATCAAAAATGGCCTGAACAAAATTTTCCAGATAATGGGGTTGTTGGAAGACCGGAACAGACTTGCGTAAGCCTGATGTACCCGGTTTTTGATCATTAAACGGTTGAGTCGAAACTGTACGAATATTCATGAGACTTTGACAATGGAATCCTAGCCCCAATTGTATCGGTACACCACTCCCGTTTTACAATTAATCCTTGTAAAGATCCTATTCGTTACAAATTTGTATAAAATTGTACAAAAAGTCTGGTCTTGATCGTGATAGTTTTCCTCAAGGTCTATTTCCTTGCTTGAAAGAGTTCACCCAGGGGTAAGATAATCTCAAAAGTTGTCCCTTGTCCCTCTTGAGAAGTACACTTTAACCGACCTTGGTGTTTTTCCACAATAATTTGGTGGGCAATAGACAAACCTAAACCAGTCCCTTTACCCATAGGTTTTGTGGTAAAAAATGGATTGAAAATTTGGTCTTGAACTGACTTGGGAATTCCGGGGCCATTATCGGAAATCGAAATCCGAATGGCATCTTCAACTAAAAAGTCTGGGTGTCTTTTGCAGATGTCGGTTTTGATGATAATTTTTCGAGGAACGGGTTGATTTTCTAACGCATCAATGGCATTTGCAAGAAGATTCATAAACACTTGATTGAGTTGATTCGGGTAGCATTTAACTAAGGGAAGCTCCCCATAATCTTTAATCACTTCAATTTCAGCATGATTCCCTTTTGATTTAAGTTGATTATGCAAAATCTTTAAGGTTCCATCCAAACCAATATGAAGATCTGCCGATACCATTTCCTGAGAATCTAAGCGCGAAAAATTGCGGAGGGATAATGCTAAATCATACAAACGATTAGCCCCTAAGCGCATAAACTCTACACTTTGCGGTAATTCATTGATAATTGTATTGACATCCGAAGCTGTTATAAACTCTTGAATTTCGGGGAGGGGTTCAGGATAATTCTGTTGATAGAGTTTGAACAGTTCCATTAATGTCTGAATATCTTGATCAATGTAAGTCAAATTTCCGTAAATAGAACTAATCGGATTTTTGATTTCATGGGCAATTTCGGTCATCATTTGCCCTAAACTGGACATTTTTTCAGCTTGAATTAATTGAGCTTGTGCTTGTTGCAAGTCTTTTAAGGTTTTTTCCAGTTGTAATGCCCTTTCCCGTTCTTGAATTTCTGAAACTCGTAAGTTTGCTTCGGCTTGCTTTCGTTGGGTAATATCCCTGACAATGGCTAACACTTCATCTTTTCCACTTTTGACATAGCGAGCTTCATAATGATGCCATTTATCATCTCCTTTCACAACATATTCACCCATTTGGACTTCACCTGTTTCTAAGGTTATTTTCAAATAATATTCTGTCCAGGTTGCCAAATCTTGAGGAAAAACATCCTGAATTTTTTTACCAATTACGTTTTCTGTTTCTAGGAAATGAAGTTCCTGCTTATCAGGATAATAATCTACTACGATTCTTTCGGAATTAACGCAAAACATTAAATCAGGAATCGCTTGAATTAAACTTTTTGTCTTGGCTTCTGTTTGTTCTAAGATCTGGGTTATTTGCTCATATCGTTCTTGGATAGAACTGAGCATTTCATGTTCTAAATGAATACGAACTAATGTGGAATGATTGAGTGCGGTTTTGAGTGCGGTGACTTCTTTCTGGGTGTTTTCAAGCTCTCCTTCTAAACAATTCCGTTCTGCTAATAAGCACTCATAATCAGCCAAAATTCTATACAGTAAAGCATTTGGGCTGGAATCCTGGTATACGGGGTCAATCATTAGGCTACGATTACAAGAAGCTCTCTGGAAAATGTGCTGACTCATTTGTGGATTTCTCCTTCATTCTGTATAAATCCCTCAACCTTCTAGGAGGATTCCCACAAGGTTTTTTTTCGTGAAATTAATAATACGACCGTTAACATTGGGTTCATGTAATGTTGATCAAATCAGAACTTGTAGTCGTACAAGCAGAGAATCATAGATGGATGTTCTGTTCACTAACCTTTCTAACAAGTGACTAAAGATCGATTAGCACCCTTGTAATTCTGATTTTCCGGCAGCCACCATTAGTTCCTTGGTGTCTATTTCACGTTCTAAGCACACTCTAACTCAACAATAACCTCACCTTTAGTAATCTAAATCACAAAAGAGATTAATTCTTTTTAAAGAAATTTACAAAACCTTAATATCAATACTTCGGACAGTTTTTAAGCAGCTAAAGTACCGTAAGACAGTACAGAAGGAAAATGGGGGTGATTTAAAATCAAATTCGGGTCTAAATCGAACTTGTCAATAAAGGTAGAAAGCAAATGGCGATTGAATTCCAGCCGTTTATAATTTGTAGCTTTTTTTCTCTAAATTGGCTACAAATTTTGCCCTTAATCACACGAAATAAGGAATCAGTTTACCCTGACACAATCTATTTTCCCCTTTTAAACACTATCGGTAATGCTGCTAAAATTAAACGCTTTGACTTTAACTCCTGGTACAACGGTATTCCCATAACGTTCAACAGAACTCAAGGCTTCAACCTGGTTTAAAAGTTCGGGTAAACATTGATTAAAGCGCATATTTTTAATCGGATAAGCAATTTTTCCTTGTTCAATCCAAAACGTACCATCTCGCGTCATTCCTGTTACTTCTAAGGTGCGGGGATTGACATAGCGAACATACCAAGCACGACTGACTAAAATTCCTTGTTCTGTTTGAGAAATTAAATCTTCTAAACTTTGGTTTGACCCTGACATCACAATCGGAAACAAACCACCATGGAACATTTTTCCTTGTTTTTTTGCCCAATACCGACTATAGGATAAGGTTTGAGGAATCCCATCTTTGATAATATCTAACTCATCTTTTCTCATACCATCTTGAAAAAATGTCGAACTTTGTAATAGCAGATAGGCTGGATTTCGTTGTACCTGAATCAAGGGACTAAAAAGTTGTTCTCCAATGCGATTTCCGATGGGTTTTCCTTCTGAATTTGTTCGAGACATAAAAGATCGTCCTTCATCAGCAGCCCGTGCATCTAAATTCCAAATGACCCATTCTAATAAGTCAGTAAAGGCTGCTCCATCGAAGATCACAGGATAAATTCCAGGGCTAACTTCTCGTGGATTTCTGGATAATATGGCTCGATTAATGATGGTTTCAGTTAACTGTTCAGTGGGTAATTGATTCACACTACAAGCCGTTCGTTGTGTCCAAGCAGAACCCGTCTCTATGCGTGCGGTGACACTAAAGTCGGCGACGGTTAAGCGGTTACACGCCCTTACCCCGCGTGAGTTGGCCACAGCATATAACACCGCTTCACTGCTGAGGGTTCCCGATGCTTCTACGTTAGATTTAGCACTCAATTGGCATACCTTCTGTACCATTTCTCCTCTGCGTAAAGGAGATAAGTGAGCCGTTTCGGGATCAAAGGCAGGAATTCGATGATCATAGGTTTGAGGTTCCAGCAGAGGAACCCATTCGGGGTCTTCAGGGGCGACGCGGGCGAGTTCTTCTGAACGGCGAATGGTAGGGATGATGGTATCAGGATTCAGTTCATTTGTGGAGGAGGTAGCACACCGTTTACCAAAATAGCTGGTAATGGAAAGATTAAATTGGGTAGTGGTCAGATTCTGACTAATTTGATTTTCAGAAAACCGAGTTAAGGATTCTTCCGTATTGTTGAGGGTGACGGTGACATCTTCCGCTTCGGAATTGTGCAGAACCGTTTCTAATAATGATAGTGCTTCATCGGTGGAAATTAGAATAGAATTTGTTGCTAGAGTCATAAGTTATCGAGGGTTTCTTTCAACTCTTATTTTAAAATATTTTTAATGTTTTTAGCAATTTAACCTATATTTTATTTGAGAATCTCTTTTAATTTAAGGAGAATTAATAGCACCCATCAACCAGCGTGTAATGCTTCCATCGTCTTCTGTTTGAGAACGTTGTAATGCTTCTACCACTAAGGCTATTTTTAATCCCGGTAAAACGAGAGATTCTTCGATTAATCGACTTCCTTGGTTTTCTACAGCAAAGGCTAAAATTATGTTGTCTTCAACATTGACAACCCAATATTCTTGTGTTCCCAATTTTTCGTAGAGTAATCGTTTTCGACCAATATCATCGGTAAAAGAAGATGCACCAATTTCAACAATTAAATTAGGAGCAGTGAGTTCATCTAAATTAATCGGGGAATTATTGCGAGGCGGAAATTGAAAATTATCCCCAATATAAAACCCGATATCCGGTTGACTATCTCGGATTCCTGTTTTTCTGAAAGAGGTGTTAGTAAATCCTTTAATCCGAATATTTCTTAAAGCTGCATAAATTAAGATTACCGTTGAGAGAATTGTGTTATCGTGTCCGTGTGCTGAACCTAATGGTGACATTTCTACCCTCACATATCCTTGATCATAATAAAATTTACCCTCAGCATACTGAGGATTCTCGGTTAAGGCTAAAAATTCTTCCCAGGTCGCTTTTACCCAGGTGTTGGTTGCGATTGTTTTTAAATCAGGGGGAGCTTGAACCATAATCAAAACCTGAACCCTAAATTAACCTACTTTACAATTATAACTGATCAAACCAATCTTGACCCCCTGGTAATTGAGCTAATTCTTGATCAATGCGGTGAGGTAAATCTTTAACGGGATATTCATAAGTTAAATTGAGTAATTTTTGGGCTATATTTAATAATACATTTTGCTCAATCATTGCTGAGAGTTGAGTTGATTTTAAGCTACCTTCTAATATTTCTATACTTGCAGGACGAATAGCTTGCTCAATTGCTTCTTCTAAATAAGGTTGCCATTGATCAGGTTGAATATAATAAGAATTTTTATTGGCTTTTAAATTCAGTTTTTTGATTTGGATGATAGAATCCGATACTGAAGCAATCCAAGAATTGGTTAATCGCTTTTCAACTTGATTTTTGAGTAAATGGATAAACAGCCAAACCAAAAAAGATTCTATGTTTCTCAGAATTGCTTGTTTTCCCATTTCTTCAAGTTCATCAATAATGTCTAAAGCATCTTGATAACGTTGTTCTAAAATACAATTTCTTAAGTCAGTTAGTTCTTGAACCATAATCTAATCCTTAATTTGGAATACCCTCAAAAAAGTTTAATTTTAAATAGACAAAAATAGAAACGGAATGAGTAGGGGAATTACGACTTTTAAGACAAAATATTTTGTTATAATCAGATTATAGCCATTGAATTCATTACAGTCAAGTTTAAATCTAACTATGTCATCTATTATAACTCTTCCTTTAGTTAAAGATTCAGAACGTTTAGAAAAACAGTTACGAGATATTCCTCCGGTTCCTGGGGTGTATTTGATGCGAGATCATCAGGATAATATTCTTTATATTGGCAAGTCTAAAAAATTGCGATCGCGGGTTCGTTCTTATTTTCGAGACTATAATCATCACACTCCTCGCATTGCTTTAATGGTGCAACAAATTACGGAGATAGAATTTATTGTCACAGATACAGAAGCAGAAGCATTAGCCTTAGAAGCCAATTTAGTTAAACAACATCAACCCCATTTTAATGTTCTGCTTAAAGATGATAAAAAATATCCTTATTTATGTATTACTTGGTCAGAAGATTATCCACGAATTTTTATTACCCGTAAACGTCGGTTAGGAAACCCAAAAGATCGCTATTATGGCCCTTATGTGGATACAAGGGTATTGCGGAATACACTGCATTTAATCAAGCAAATTTTTCCCTTGCGTCAACGTCCAAAACCGTTATTTAAAGATCGGCCTTGTTTGAATTATGATATCGGTCGATGTCCGGGGGTTTGTCAACTGTTAATATCCCCAGAAGACTATCGAAAAATTGTTCAAAAAGTAGCGATGATTTTTCAAGGTCGATCAACGGAACTCATTGATCATTTAACAGAACAAATGGAACAAGCTGCTGAAGCTTTAAACTTTGAAACAGCGGCTCGAATTCGAGATCAAATTCAAGGATTACAATCTTTAAATTCCGAGCAAAAAGTCTCTTTATCTGATGATCGAGTCTCACGAGATGCGATCGCATTGGCTGCGAATTCTAAACAAGCTTGTGTGCAGTTATTTCAAATTCGAGCCGGACAATTAGTGGGACGGTTAGGGTTTACCGCAGAAGTTCCACCGGGGTTAAAATTAACAGAAATGGGATTAATTTTACAACGGGTTTTAGAAGAACATTATCAAACCGTTGATGCGGTTGAAATTCCCAGCGAAATTTTAGTTCAATATGAGTTACCTGATGAATCTATTTTAACCGATTGGTTAAGCGATCACAAGGGTAAAAAAGTGACAATTTTAACGCCACAACGCCAACTCAAAGCCGAGTTAATTGAGATGGTTCAACGCAATGCTGAGTATGAATTAGAACGAGTACAAAAATTAAGCGATCGCAATACCGCAGCCTTAGAAGATTTAGCAGAAATTCTGGATTTACCCGACCTTCCTCACCGTATAGAAGGGTATGATATTTCCCATATTCAAGGGTCAGATGCTGTGGCTTCCCGTGTGGTATTTATTGAAGGTTTACCCGCCCAACAATACTATCGCCATTATAAGATTAAAAACCCCAACGTTCACGCCGGACATTCCGATGATTTTGCCAGTTTAGCTGAAGTGATGCGACGGCGTTGTCGAGACTATTCTACCTCAACAGATAAACCGGATTTAATTATGATTGATGGGGGAAAAGGTCAACTGTCTGCGGTGGTCACCGTCTTACAAGAAATGAACTTATTAGAGGAAATTCGAGTGATCAGTTTAGCTAAACAGAGGGAAGAAATCTTTCTTCCTGGGGAAACCTTTCCTTTAGAAACAGATCCCGAACAACCCGGAGTTCAACTGTTAAGAAGATTACGGGATGAAGCCCATCGGTTTGCCATTAATTTCCATCGAAATAAACGCAGTGAAAGAATGAAGCGATCACATTTAGATGACATTCCAGGGTTAGGACATCATCGCCAGAAATTACTTTTAGCTCATTTTCGTTCCCTGGATTATATTAGAATGGCGACCGTCGAACAATTAGCTGAAGTGTCAGGAATTGGCCCCAAATTAGCTCAACAAATCTATGATTATTTTCATTAAAGTAGTGGGGTTTTTACGCCTCTTAATTAAGCTCTCAAGGGCTTACTACTTGTAGTGGGGTGTTTACGCCTCAGAAAGTCCTGAAGGGCTTACTATAGCGCTACGCGCAAGGGAACAGGGAACAGTAAGAAGTGAAAGGGTTTGAGAATTCAGAAATGTCAAACACCGTAATGCGTAGCACTATACTTTAATGTTGAGATTCTTCAGTATCTAGTAAGCTGTTGTGTATTTAAACTGTGATTATAGCATTACCTTTGTTTTTAAGTTTACGTCCCCATTTAATAGATAACTGTCCTTCATTTAAAAGCTGATGTAATAAACACTCTAGCTCATCAACTGATTTAAAGAGTCGATGAGCTATATATTCTTTAGCTGAATGCCAGACTAATTCAATTAAATTATAATCTGGACTATATGCTGGAAGAAATTCTAAATAGACATTCGGCATTTCTGCTTTAATTTTTTCTAGGTACTCTTCTTTTTTGTGAAAACTTGCATTGTCAAGAATAATCAGGATCTTAGCTCCTTTTTCTACAAATTCTTCTGCTTGATTTCCCGCTAATACCCATTCATAAATTAGCTCTTGATAAAAACTTTTTAACACTTGATAAAAATTATCTGCATTTCCTTTATCCAGAAATTCTACAAATCTTTTTTTATCCGAGTACCTCAATCCTCCCATCACATTAACTCTTCCTTTCCTCCTGTCTCCTCTAATCTGTTTCCTCTTCCCTTTTTTACACCAATTCTTTCTTTTTATCACTCTTAAATTAAATCCACTTTCATCCCAAAACCATACCTGTAATTGTTCTGGACTTTCTTTTGCTATTTTCAAATATTCTTCTATTTTATCTTTAAATAATTTTCTTTTTTCTGGATCTCTTTTCTCTTCTAAGCTATACTTTGCCCACAAATAAACATACTTTTTTTCCTTTAATATCTTTCTCACTTGTGAACTACTTAATTTGATTCCTGTGATTTGTTCTAAATAAGTTGCCAATCTTTCTCCTGTCCATCTCCCAAATTCATATCCTAATTCTTCCGGTTCTTTTTCTACTGTTTCTAATAATATCTCTATATATTTGTCTGTGGCTTTTCTATAATTTCCTTTCATTCTTTCATCTTTTAGGCTTTCTAATTTGTCAGGGTCTCCATGTACACACCAATAACATACTTTGTTTAATGAGCAGCCCAAAAACTTGGCAATTTCACTTTGCTTTTTACCATCATTTAGCAATAATAAAATCAAGATTCTTTCTCGGATTTGTCCATTTTCTTCCTCTTTCAATCTTTTCTGTAGTTTCTCTACTTGCTTTTCATTTAAATGATTTTTAGCAGGCATCTTTTGATTGATTTTTCTAAACTTGGTTTTTCATTATACCCTATTTAGATGCTTAACAGCTTATGCTAAAACTATAGTTAATAAAATCAATAAAGGCTAAAAATATATCTACCTTTGATCACAGAACAACCAGTGGGGTAGTGGAGGGAATTAATAACAAGCTGAAACTGATTAAACGCACGGCTTATGGATTCAGGAATTTCAAAAACTTTCAATCAAGATGTTTACTGAATTGGCATTTTAACTAAATCTTTAGCATACTAAATACTGAAGAACCCATGTTGACGTAAGGGAATTTCAATTATAAACTCTGTTCCTTGACCGAGTTGAGAATGACATTGAATTGAACCTTTGTGTCTTTCTACAATAATTTGATAACTAATCGATAACCCTAGCCCGGTTCCTTTCCCGACAGGTTTTGTTGTAAAGAAAGGATTAAATAAGTTAGATTTAACAGTTTCTGGCATTCCTATACCATTATCAGCAATTTTGATTCTAATCCATTGCGGATCAAAAAGTTCCGTTTGAATTGTAATTTGATGAGGATTTTGCTGTTGTTGGGTAAAGGAAGGACTACTACTTTCTAAAGCATCAATTGCATTAGAAATCAAATTCATAAACACTTGATTTAATTGCCCAGCATAACATTCTACTAAAGGAATACGACCATATTTTTTAATCACTTGAATGGCTTGACGTTGAGAGTTATCTTTTAAGCGATTATGTAAAATCAACAAAGTATTATCAATACCTTCATGGATATCAACCGCTTTCATTTCAGCTTCATCTAACCGAGAAAAATTACGAAGTGAAAGAACAATTTCTCGGATTCGGTTAGCCCCCATTTTCATGGATTTTAGAATATTATGTATATCTTCAATTAAAAAATTAACATCCCATTCCTCAGAAAAATCAATAATTTCTGGGGAAGGATTAGGATAATGATCTTGGTAAAGTTTAATCAAACTCAATAGTGTATCTGTGTATTCTTGAGCGTGGGTTAAGTTACCATAAATAAAGTTAACTGGATTATTAATTTCATGGGCAACCCCAGCTACCAATTGACCTAAACTCGACATTTTTTCCGCTTGAATTAATTGGGTTTGAGCTTTACGAAAATTGGTTAATGCAATTTCGGCTTCTTCTTTTGCTTGTCGCATAGCTTCCTCTGCTTGTTTGCGATCGGTAATATCTGTAATTGTCCCCACATAAGCTAGAATTTCTCCATCGGAATTAATCTCAGCAGCAGCTTGACCATAGACCCAAGTAATCTTGCCATCAGGACGTTGTAAGCGGTATTCAGACCCAAATTGAACTTGATTTTTAGCACAGTTTTCCCAGTCTTGAAACACCTTCATCTGATCGGGAGGATAAAGGGCACGAGACCAACCTTTTCCCATCGCTTCCTCGATTGTTAATCCAGCAATTTCACACCATCGTTGATTGACATAAAGACAGTTTCCATTATTATCTGTATGGAAAATTCCCACGGGAGAAATTTCAGCTAATGTTGCATACCGTTTCTCGCTATTTCGTAGTGCTTGTTCCGCATTTCGCTGTTCTGTTACATCCACACCAACACTTACAATATAGTTAATTTCTTTAGCTTCATTGAGTAAGACAGTATCCGACCAACTAATAATTCGTTGTTCTCCATGTTTTGTTATCCAACAAGCTTCGTAATATTTAGGATATTGATCAATGAGTAAAAAAGTAAAATTTGCTTTGAATTTTGGGGCTTCATTAGGGTCTAAAAAGACTTCCCAAACATAGCGATTTCTAATTTCATCAAACGTGTATTGGGTTGTTTGTTCAAAGGCTCGGTTAAAGCGAACAATTCGACCTTTAGCATCCAGTAAAACCACTAACGCGCCTGCAATATCTAAAATAGCAGCAATAAAATTTCGCTCCTTTTCAATCGCTGCAAATAACTCATCAATTTGAGTCGTCATTTGATTAAAGCTTGTGGCTAATACCCCTAATTCATTAGAACATTGCACCTCAACTTGGGTTTTTAAATCTCCTTGACTAATTTGTAATGCAGCTTTAGTTAATTTCTTTAAAGGTAAAATAATTTGCCGACTGTGAAATATACCCATACCAATGGCAAAACCTGTAATTAAAATAATTGTTCCTCCCATGGCAAAAATCATGTGAGAGATGGGAGAATAAGCTTCTGTAATTGGCAGTTCAACAACTAAAAACCAATTCACGCTAGGAATCAAAGATGTCGCACCTAAAACTTCTACATTTTTTAATCCCCAATAACGATTAAGCTTTAATTCTTCTTCTGGTAAAGCGCCTTGAATTGAATGAATAATCTTAGGATTCTTTAAATTTTGGACATGAAAATTTTTGGGTTTATTTTTAGATGCAAAAAAAACTCGGTTTCGTTCATCCACAACATAAACATACCCTGTATTTCCTGCTTTAGTCTGTGATAAAATAAAGCTCAGAAAACTTAAATTGATTTCAGCAAATAAAACGCCATCAATTTGATCTGAATTATTGCGAATTGGAACAGACATCACCATTTTATATTTTCGATCATGAGGATCAAACTCAATAGAACCTACATAATCTTCCTGCTGTTTAAAAGGTCTAATAAATAACGGTGAATCTGTATAATTTGTTCTCAAACTTTGATCATCACCCACCCAAAAACTTTCTACTTCTCCTCGACGATTTAAAATAGCAACTAGGTCATAGGCATCATTATGACGAACCAATCCTTCTATCAAGTTTCTTTGAAACTTAGGGGGTAAATCTGTTAACCCTTTAACCCGTGCTAAATAACTTAATTTTCGTTGTAAATCATCTATATAGTTATTAATTTGATAGGCAATCACTTGCGATCGCTCTTTTTGGAGTGCTTGTAACTGTTTCATCTGAGCGTGATAACTGAGATAAGTTAACAATCCGCCACTGGTTAAAACACTCAGTAATCCTACAAAGAGTAAACTGCTACGGAGTTGTTTGGCAAGGGAAGAAAATCGAGGGTTACGAGACGAAAGAGAACCCCGAAGCCTAGATAAAAGATGATATTTCTCCGCTTGAGTCATGATTCGTCCAATAACAGGGAACTGATCGATTTTTATTTATTGTAGTCTGTTGTTAGCTCTGAAGGGGTAATATCAATTTTTCCAGTTACTACTTGTTCTTTAACCTGATTAAATTTCGCCTCTTCTTCCGCCGTTAATGTGCCTCTAAAGGGTGCAAAACCATAAATTTGTTCTCGTAACCCATATTTATATTGTTTGCCTTCCCATCGTCCTTGCTGAACTAATGTTGCAATTTTTAAGACTAATTCAGGAATATTTTGTAAGACACTGGTTAAAATTTTTCCAGGGACGAGATTAGATTGATCTTTCGTCCAACCAATCCCATAAACGCCGGGTTTCTCACTCGCTAATTTTAAGCCTGGAGTTCCAGCTTCATCGGCATTAATCGCAAAAATATCAACGCCTTTTCCTAACCAATCTTCAACAACTTTTTTACCTTTCTCTGCGTTTGTCCAAGTTTTTAAGAACTTCGTATAAACTTCTATTTGGGGTTTTGTTGCGGTTGCACCTCGTCTAAATAATGCTTCTTCTTCTCGATAAACGGGGTAATCATCTCCTACCATATAACCCACTTTATTCGTTTTAGTTTTCATCGCGGCTAATACTCCCGTCAAATAACCGACTTCCCCAGAACGAAAAGCAACAGCGCCTAAGTTTTTATTATTCCCTGGATAGGTAGTTACTAAAGCGAATTTTGTCTCTGGAAAATCTTGAGCGACATTTTCCATGGCTTGAATATAACCCCCACTATGACCGATAATTAAGTCATATCCCTGTTCAGCATAGCGACGAATTAAGGCTTCACTATCAGTTTCGGATACATTTTCAGTATAATTAATTTTAGCATTATATTCTTTTTCAATTAATTTTAATCCTTCATAACTGGCTTGGCTCCAACTCCCATCTTGAATAGAACCCGATACAAGACTAGCCACTTTAAATTGACTCTGGGAATCTGAGGGAGGAGATGTTAATTCTTCTTGATTAAAAGAGCGACAACTCACAATAATCGCCAAAGTGATAATTCCTAGTAGGATGTTTGTTAAAAATTTTGGGGTCTGGAGCATACAATCCTTGAAGCTTAAACTAAACCTTTCTAGTGAATTCTATTGGCTTGAAATTATCATTGCACCCGTATATTTTTTTATCCTAAATAAAAAAAAATTAATAAAAATAACAAGGAAGCTTGATCAACGCCTCCTTGCTATTTTCAAGCTTTAACTTGCCCAATGCAGATAAGGTAATTTTGTAGCTGTTGCTCGAATTTGATCAACATTAGCAATTAATTGTCCGCAACTATCCCACAGTCCCGTTATAAACGATTGACGAGAACCTGCATTCATTTGCACATCAATCGTTAAATCTCCGCAGTGGGCTTTCATTGCCTCTAAATCAACGGTAACAGTGGCTTGAGGATTGGCTTTTAATGCTTCTTGAAATGCTTTGACTGCCTCTGGTTCAGCTATCACACAGGGAATTCCAATAGAAACACAATTTCCAAAAAAGATTTCCGCAAAACTTTCTCCAATAATCGCTTGAATTCCCCATTTAGAGATCGCTTGGGGAGCGTGTTCCCGTGAAGAACCACAACCAAAATTAGCATTAACCACTAATACATTGGCTCCTTGATATTCGGGTAAATCAAAGGGGTGTTTGCCTTGCATTTGTTGGCGATCATCCGCAAAGACTTGTTCCCCTAATCCATCAAAGGTAACACACCGTAAAAACCGGGCGGGAATAATGCGATCGGTATCAATATCACTCCCCACTAACGGAATTCCTGTTCCTGAAAGACTTTGAATTTTGCTCATGATTAATGTTCTGTAGTTAGTATTAACAAATCGTTGACTTTGCTCTTTTTACTTGTGTGACCTCTCCCCCAACCCCTCTCCTGCAAGGAGAGGGGAGAATTTTTGTTACTATTAAATCGGCAGTTGCATTTAACAATATCAATGACTCCCCCTTCCCTTGCAGGGAAGGGGGTTGGGGGGTTAGGTCAGTTACAGCAACTCGCGTACATCCGTAACCACCCCGTTAACTGCCGCCGCCACCACCATCGCCGGACTCATCAACAATGTACGTCCGTTGGCGGAACCCTGACGGCCTTTAAAATTGCGGTTGGAAGAGGATGCACTCAGTTGATTTCCCTGTAATTTATCGGGGTTCATCGCCAAACACATGGAACACCCCGCCTCGCGCCATTCAAACCCTGCGGCTTCAAAGATTTTATCGAGTCCTTCCGCTTCCGCTTGTTGCTTCACCCGTTCAGAACCGGGAACCACAAAGGCTTTCACCCCATTTGCGACTTTCCGACCTTGGGCAAATTTAGCGGCTTCCCGTAGGTCACTGAGGCGGCCATTGGTACAACTGCCAATAAAACAGACGTCAACTTTTGTGCCTTTGATGGGGGTTCCAGGGGCAAATTCCATATATTGATAAGCTTCTTGGGCCACATCCCGATCACTTTCTGGAATCTGCTCTAAATCAGGAATCAACTCGTTAACAGCCATTCCCTGTCCGGGGGTAATGCCCCAAGTTAGGGTCGGAGCAATATCCGCAGCATCAAATTTTACCACATCATCATAAACTGCATCCGTGTCACTACGGATACTATTCCACCAAGCAACGGCCTTTTCCCAGTCCTCTCCTTTAGGAACAAAATCTCGACCCCGCAAATAGTCGTAAGTGACCTGATCCGGGTTAACATAGCCACATCGGGCACCGCCTTCAATCGCCATATTACAGATCGTCATCCGTTCTTCCATGGACATCTGCTCAAGGGTGCTGCCAGCGAATTCATAGGCATACCCCACACCGCCTTTCACCCCTAATGTACGGATAATATGCAGCACAACATCCTTGGCATATACCCCCGAAGGTAGTTCTCCATTAACTTCAATCCGGCGCACTTTCAGTTTCCCTAACGCCAAGGTTTGAGAAGCCAAAACATCCCGAACTTGAGACGTCCCGATGCCAAAAGCGATCGCCCCAAATGCCCCATGAGTCGAGGTGTGGGAGTCTCCGCAAGCAATGGTCATCCCCGGTTGAGTTAACCCCTGTTCCGGTGCGATGACGTGAACAATGCCTTGATTTCCCGACCCGATATTGTAAAAACGGATATTGTGTTCTTTGCAGCTTTTCTCTAAGGACTGTATCATTTCTTCCGCCAATACATCCGTAAACGGACGGGCTTGATTATCGGTGGGAACGATATGATCAACTGTAGCGACGGTGCGTTGAGGATACAGTACACTGAGATTGCGATCGCGTAACATCGCAAAGGCTTGGGGACTGGTGACTTCATGGATCAGGTGCAGACCAATGAAGAGTTGAGTCTGTCCTGAAGGAAGAGTTCCAACGGTATGCAACTCCCATACTTTATCAAATAGTGTTCTTTCGCTCATAGAATCTGAAGAATAACCGCGTTTGTAACGCTCTTTATACTGGTATTTATTTTAGCAGTTAATGGCACACCGATGCTTAAAAAAGGATAAAATAACAGATTTTTTTAATCGGATTTTGATAATAACTTTTATACACTGATCAAGATTCACCGTTTGTAACCTCTATTATCGTTATCTCAAAATGCTCAAATTTCACAAACTTCTCCCCCTGGTTGCGCTGACATTTTTAAGTAGTGTTGCGATCGTTAGAAGCCAACAACTGCAAACCCCGACTAATGCTTACACTCAAAAGGTGACTCGTGAAGTCTTAGCCAGTGGTTCTCCCACAGAAGTACAAGGTCGTCTCTTAGAATTAGTTAAATATACGATTCCTCCTAATAGTAAGTTACCCATTCATATTCATCCAGGGATGCAAATTGAACGGGTAGAGTCGGGAACTTTGACTTATACGGTTGTTAAAGGTTCAGCTAAAATTACCCGTTCTAATGGCAAAGAAGAAATGTTAGAAGCCGGACAAACCACCCGTTTAAATGTTGGGGATGCGTTAGTTGAAGTGGGAGGAATGGTACATTATGGTGAAAATGAAACCGATAATCCTGTTATTTTATTATCCGCTTCTTTATTTGAAGAAGGCAAACCTAAAGCGATTTTAATTAATCCTTGAAAATCATTCAAACTTCAATAAAATATGATACAATAACATTTAACTCTACCCTCATTTTATCATGAATCAAACTCTGGCAGAATCAATGAAATGGACGACAGCCGATTTAGAGTTGTTGTCAAATGATGAGTGGAAACGTTATGAAATTATTGCGGGAGAATTATTCGTGACTAGAGCGCCAGATTGGAATCATCAACAAATTTGTGGTAATATCTGTGTAGCATTAGAAATGTGGTCACGTCAAACGCAGTTAGGAGAATCTGTAATTTCCCCTGGAATTGTTTATACTGAATTTGATGATGTTATTCCTGATGTGGTTTGGGTGAGTCGAGAAAAATTAGCAACGTTATTAGATAGTTCAGGACATTTAACAGGTTCTCCTGAATTAGTAGTTGAAGTATTATCCCCAGGGAAAGAAAACGAAAGACGAGATAAACAAGCGAAGTTAAAACTCTATTCGACTCAAGGTGTTCAGGAATATTGGATTGTTGATCGCCATCAACAGCAAGTTCAAGTCTATCGTCGTCAAAATCATCAGTTAATTTTAGCTGAAACGTTATTAATAACTGATGAAATTACTTCTCCCCTTTTACCCGAATTTCGCTGTCAAGTTGAACTATTTTTTAATTAAAAACAATCATGAATCAGCGTTCTATTCCTGAAAAATTACCCTTTTTAGAACGATTATGTTGGCAAAGAATAGGAATTGAGAATTTAACGCCATTGGAAATGCTAAAACGGTATGAACGGGGATGGCATTATCGAGATATTTTTGGGGAAATTAATCCAACGGAAGCCGAATTTATTCAACAACTGGCTCAACAGTATGGTTCTTGGTTATTCAATCAAATGTTTACACAAGACTTTCATCAAAAAATTATTGCTGTTCTCCATCAACTTAATACTAATTTCTTACAAGACTGTCACGCTTATTTTGGCGGAGGAACATTCATCTGTTTAAACTATGGAGAATATCGCCTGAGTAAAGATATTGATTTTCTCTGTTCCACAGGTTCCGGTTATCGATTATTAAGGCAATCTCTGGGCCCAAATAAATATAACGCTTTATTTAATACTCAAAATAATATCACATTTCACCAAGAAATACAAGCCAATCAATATGGAATTAGATTTCCTTTATTAATAGAAGAAACCTTAATCAAATTTGAAATTATTATGGAAGGAAGAATTGAACTAGAAGCACCCGATTTTCCTCAATGGTCGTCTGTTCCTTGTTTAAGTTTAATTGATTGTTTTGCCGAAAAATTATTAGCTAATGCTGACCGATGGATTGATAGTTCAGTAGAATCACGGGATTTAATTGATTTAGCCGTATTAAGATTCAATGCTTCTATTCCTCCCCAAGCGATCGCAAAATCAGAAGCAGCTTATCCGGTAATTAAACCTTTAAAAGAAGCGATCGCAAATTTTCAACAAAAACCAAATTATAGAGACAAATGTTTTCAATCTCTGAGGATTAATAACCCTGTTGCGATTATTGACGGTTTAGATTTATTAGCGGTTGATTTTGGGTTAGAACCCACAGAAAGAACCTTTAGGGAATGTTTAAATCAGGATGAGTTTATTTAACTAGGATTCACCTTTAACCAACTAAAAATATCTCTTAAGGTTAAAGTTAAATTAGAGATAAATTCAGGAACCGGAAGTACAGCATCTAGTTCCTCTAAAAATATTGGTTGTTGTCCTGAAGGATAAACAAAAATAGACTTTTCCTCTGGAACAATTAACCAACCCATCTGGCAACCCGAATTTAAACAATGTAAAATCTTTTGAGTAACTTTAGTGGTGCTTTGTTCAGGTGATAAAATTTCAATCGACCAGTCAGGATGAGCATTAAACGTATTAGCAATATCTCCATCTTCATCAAGGGGAATTCTATCCCACACAAAAACCGCTACATCAGGAACAATAGAACGACTCCCAAAGGTACATCTTAACTCAGGTAAAGCTAATGCGATCGCTTGTTCTTCAGCGATATTATTAATGACTGTAACTAATTTACCTTGTAGTTTACTATGTTTTCCTTGTGGCATGGGTTTCTGGATAATTTGACCATCCATATATTCACTAGCGGGTTTTGTTTCGGGTAACTTCAGAAATTCTTCTAAACTCAATGTTTTGTTAAGAATTTGTACCATTATTAATTCCCTTGTTAAAATTTTAACCAGTTTGATTCAATTATAACCCTGTAGGGGCAAGGTGATCCTGTCCCTACGAGTCTGGGTATATTATCAACAATATTATTAAGCAATATTCAGGTATTGTGATCTGACTAAACCTACCTATTTGTTAAATTATGCCATAATATTATTAAAGGCTAATGTTCGTTATTTTTTTATTCAACAGAGAGGTTAAATAATGTATCACGTTACAGGAGAATACGCTAAAAATAATTTCAGTGAAATTTTAGAAAAAGTCAGTACGGAACCTGGAGGGGTGGTTATTGTTCAGGATAATAAAAGTTTCATCCTCATCAGTCAAGAAGAATTAGAAAGCTGGACAGAAACAGCCGAACTACTGCAAGACAGAACCTTAATTGCTGATATTGAAGCCTCTCGTCAAGAATATCAGCAGGGGGAAGTTTTAACAGTAGAATAAACTTTAAATTAAGAATTATTTAACAGATTATTCAACCTCGACAACCGCTTTTCACGAATAATTGATTCTAATTTAGCATTAATTTCTTCTAACTCTAAATTAAACTGTTCCATTTCTAAATGAGTCCGGCGTAAATTGGCTAATAGTCTTTCTCTTGTTGTCCGATCAGGAATGGGGTGTTGTTGGTTCATGGTAAATTCCACTCTAATTTTACTTATTATAAGCTATGATAATCTTGATAATAAAACTATAAAATATACGTCTTGAGGGTCAATCGATTTATTGTATTTTTCTAATTCTTCTACTCGTTTTTTATAATAATGGGTGTAATCCAAAAAAGCTAAAGCACTACCTATTAAAAAAACGCTAACTATGAAAAATAAATAAGTAAACTTTATTAAAAATAAATAATCAAAGTTTATTAAAAATAAATAAATAAACTTTATTAACCTTATTAAAAATAAAAATATACCTGTTAAAAAATAATATAAAATGCACCTTATAGCAAAGTAAAAACTCTGTCTCAAATACTCGTTACAATAGTATTCAGATATAAAAGACTTGATTTCACCAAATGATACTAATGGTTCTTCTGGGAAAAAATCATAACAAAATTTATGATAATAATCTAACAAGTTATTTTCCACTAACGCATAACCATCGAAGCCAGGAAAATCAGGATAATATCGTCTATTTTTATGGCTTTTTCTTGCATTAAATATTTTTCTAGTTAGATAAGTAGATTTAACAAAACTATTTTTTCTTTCTGTAAGTCCTCCACAAAATTTACATCGAACATAAGGATAATCCATCAAAGTAGAAACACTTTGGCCACCGCATTTAGGACATTGGGCAGTATCTTGGATACGCAAAGGATAGCGATGACTTCTAACAGGTGATAATTCCCAAGGAGCATCATAACCTAGTCGTAAATTAATCATATCTTCTAGATCAGATTTTGACCTAATCATATCTTCAAGCTTTGGGTTTAAATAGATATGAGCATGGACGCGATGATCCCACGTATCTTTACTACTAAATTTAGCAGTATTGGTAAAATTATGTTTACAAGTTTGGCAAGTAAATTTAACGGAATTAAATATGACATCTAGATCTCTTATAATTTCTGGAGCCTTGTGTTTACAAGCTTTACAGAGAGTGATAGGTACCCTGCTTGTAGCGCGACAAGAATAGTCAATGATTTGCCAATACTGCGCTTCAAACTCTGGGATTGCTGTTTTACATTTTTCACAATTAACATATCTAAATTTTGTTTCACCACAGTGAAAACAACTTCTTAAACTACTGTCAAATAATTTTCCACATCGAGGACATTGAATTAACTGAGACATAAGTAAATGACCGGGTTGTTTTATTTTTGGAAATAATAGCTAAAAATTCGGCTGTAATTTTTAAAATTTGATAACAGGACTTAATAAATGCAAAAAAGAGGCTCTGCTTCCGATTAAAAAACAGCAGACGGAGCGTGTAATCTAGTATTGTTAGGTTCTACCTAGCAATCAGGGATTGTTGAGAGTGCCTTTTTCTTGAAATCTGAATATTTGCATCAGAAAAAGGCAGTCGCTGATTAATTAAAACCTGCTGGGATTACCTTAATCCCCTGTTGAGCAGCTAGATAAATTCTATGTCTCCCATTACAAATTTCGTAAGGTCGTGTTCCTCTGTATAGTACAATAGGATGTTTTTTGTCATGAAGCAAACTGGATAGCGAATCAGGAGAATTTTCTAATGCGCGTATTTTAAGCTCATTAAGTTCGCTTCTCTTAGGAATCCTAATATCCGACATTTTTACAGGTACAGTTTCTATATCCATATTTTCATTTTTACTTTACTCAATTTTAATTTAAGAATAGGTCAAACTCAAATCAATGTCAGTCTGAAAAGTAGGAATTTTGACAAAGTTACAAAAGTACGCAAAGTACGAATAGTATTAAAAGTAGGGTAAAATGTGATTACCTTTAACATCTTCTTGGGTTATGGATATTGAAGAAGTCCTAGAACTGGCAGATAATCTCATTTTTACCAAGACAGGAAAACACTTAGATCATCTCCAACAAGCGATTCTGCGAGGTACTATACAAAACTGTACATACTCGGAAATTGCTGAAGATCATTATGCCAGTGAAAGTCATGTTAAATGGGTCGGTTCAGAATTATGGAAAATGATCTCTGAAGAGTTAGGAGAAACGGTTAAAAAATCTAATTTTAGAGCTATATTTGAGAAAGGAAGAATTTATAAGAATCATCAATCAGCTATCGTTAAAAATATAACAGGTGAAAATGTTACAGTTAATAATCATCTAAATGTTTCTTGCAAAACAGCGAAAGCTCAACAACAAAATAAATCAAATCTAAATGATTCCGAAATAACTCCTAATCAACCTTATGTCGATTTAAACGACGCACCAAAAATAACAAAATTTTACGATCGCACTCAGGAACTTTCTACCCTAGAAAAATGGATAATAGAAGATGGAGTTCAGTTAATAACCCTTTTAGGTTTAATTGGAATTGGCAAAACAACCCTTTCCCTTCATTTGATAGATGAAATTAAAAGTAACTTTGATTATATAATTTATCGCAGCCTCAGTTTTGCTCCTACCCTAGATGAAACCTTAACGAACTTGTTAGAAATATTCTGCAATCAAGATAAAATAGAAATTCCCCTAAAGCTAGAAACAAAACTTTCTCAACTGTTCAATTATCTGCGTCAATATCGCTGTCTTATCATCCTAGATGATATCCAAATGCTGTTTTTTGAGGGACAATTGGCAGGTCACTATCAATCTGGTTATGGGAATTATCAACTATTTTATAAAAAAATTGCCGAGGTTTGTCATCAGAGTTGTGTTATCTTAAACAGTTGGGAAAAACCTAGAGAAATTGAAAAAATTGAATTTGAAAATCTTCCTGTTCGTACTTTGATATTAGGAAGTTTAGGTCTAGCTGCTCAAAATATTTTCAGAGATAAAAATTTATCTAATCCTGAAACATGGGATATCTTAATTAATACCTATCAAGGCAACCCTTTATGGTTAGGAATGATAGCAACTCTGATTCAAGAATTATTTAATAGTAGAGTAACTGAGTTTTTGTACTATGATGAGCCGATTTTATGTGACTCCCTGCAAGAGCAACTGAAGCTACATTTTCAACGTTTATCTCCACAGGAAAAAATGTTGATCACTGTACTTTCCAATTCTCCAGAAATATTTAATTTACAGTCTCTTTCAACTCAGACCAAACTATCAAATTCAGATTTATTAAATACTATTCAATCTCTAATCAGGCGTTTTTTAGTAGCCAGAGAAGAAAAAGATAATATGACATTTTTTATTGTGAATCCTCTCTTAAAAGAATATGTTAAAAGGCTTTAAAGTTGGGGTTTTATTTTAGTAGAAATTTTCCCACCCCTAAATCAAAGAAATCTGGGGTTAATTCTGATCTAAAATTTAACGTTAAAAAATCTTACTCTTCTTCACTAAAATCTTCGCATAAATCCTGTAACGTCTGATGTTGAAAACGACGGGAAGAACGACGATATTTTTTACTGGCTAATTTCGGTTCTAATTGTTGTTTACCGCCTGATTTTGATTTAGATTTGACATTGATTTCTACATCTTTTTGTTGTTGAAGCATTTCTTGATGGGCGATCGCAGCTTCTAAAAAATCCAAATAAATCGGATAACGTTCCCAGTCGCCCCGAACACTACAATTAGGTTCATCTCGATGTAAACAATCACTAAACTGGCATTTTCCCTGCTGAAAACGCTGTTTTGCTTCAGGAAAATAATCTGTTAATTCTTCCGGGCTACATTCTAATTCAGGTTGATTAAATCCGGGTGTATCTGCTAATAATCCCCCCGTCGGTAATTGGAATAATTCAACGTGACGAGTTGTATGTCTTCCCCGTCCTAATTTCCCCGACACGCTACCAACTCGTAAATTAATACTGGGAATTAATTGATTAATTAAACTAGATTTTCCGACACCCGAAGGGCCAGAAATCACCGTTGTTTTATCTTGAAGTTGATAGAGTAAAGTAGTCTCTAAAAACGTATTTTCAATTTGAAATAGAGATTTTTGAATAATTTGATGATCAGAATTAACCGTATATTCTAACCCGCTACTCACACTTATAAATAAAGCCTGATATCCCCAATTTAATAAGCGATCGCGCCAGTATAACAACTGTTCTGAGGAGACTAAATCGCATTTATTTAAACACAAACATACTTCTAAACCCGTTGATTCCGCCTTCACTAAAAACCGACTTAAAGCGGTTGCTTCTAGCTCCGGTTCTGCGATCGCAAATACTAATAAAATTTGATTAGCATTAGCAATAGGAGGACGACTCAGTTCTGTCCGGCGGGGAAAAACTTGAGTAATCGCCCCCCGTTTTCCTAACCAGTCCGGTTCTTCCACCACAACTTGATCTCCCACCATCACCTGCTGACCCATTTTTTTCAACAGAGAACGACGGGTACATAACAGGATAGTTTCAGGAAGTGAAGTTGCTTGGGTTTCCAGTTGAACCTGATAGAAATTCGCTTGAACAGCAACAACTGTTCCGATCAGTTCTGGGACATTCAACGGTTCATTGGTTGTCATTGAACTCATTGAACGGTCACAGGACAACGAATTTGCAGGGAGAAAAAGTCCGAACAATCTGTGATTTGCTCAATGTTGTACCCAGCCATCGTTAAACTATCAGGAACTTGCTCAATGGGTTCTCCCGCATCTAACCAAACTTCCAGTAGGGAACCGGGCTGCATCTGTTCTAAGCGTAATTTCGTGCGAACAAAATTGAGGGGACAAGGAGTTCCCCGCAAATCCAATTGAGCATCTGGTTTTAAGTGAGTTGTTTCTGTCATAAAAAGAGGGATAGGTCGTTTGTTATTTGCTGCCTGTTGACCGTTAACAGCTAACAGCCAACGGTCAACTTTTTATTTTTGTTGAAATAAATTACCGAGAAATCCCTCAAGTCCCCCCTTTCCCGTGCGATCGCCCCGAATCTTAACCAACTGTTCCAGAAGTTCCCGCTCTTCTGGAGTTACCTTTGTGGGAATATCGACGAGAACCGTAATTAAATGATCCCCCCGACTCACAGGATTTCCCAGACGAGGAACCCCTTTATTTTCTAGGGTTAATACCGTTCCCGGTTGAGTTCCCGGCGGAATGGTTAATTTCGTGGAGCCATCAACGGTGTCTACATCAAAGTTAAAGCCCAGGATCGCCTGAAGGTAGCTAATTTTCACGTCGGATAGAATATTAATCCCATCCCGTTTAAATTTCGGATCAGGTGCAACGGATAAAAACACATATAAATCCCCAGGCGGCCCTCCCCGTTTCCCGGCATCCCCCTCGGAGGCAACCCGGAGACGAGTACCGTTATCCACCCCGGCGGGAACATTAATTTTAAGTTTTTTCGTGACTTCATTTAACCCACGACCGCCACAGGTGGAACATTTATCCTCAATCATCTGTCCTGTACCATTACAGTTCGGACAAACGGAGACTTGCGTAAAACTGCCAAAGGGGGTACGAGTTGCCCGACGCACTTGACCACTCCCTCCACAGGTGGAACAGGTTTGAGGGCGAGTTCCGGGTTTAGCACCACTTCCGGTGCAGGTTTCACAGGTTTCTAAATGCTTAATGCGGATTTCTTTTTCGCCGCCAAAGATGGCTTCTTTGAACTCTAACCGCAGGTCTAAGCGCAGGTCATCTCCCCGGGCTGGGCCTGTGCGCTTGCGAGCTTGGGCATTACCCCCCATACCCCCGCCAAACCCACTGAAGAAGCTTTCAAAAATATCGGTAAACGGATCGGTAAAGTTGGGGTCAAAACCTCCAGCACCACCTCCTACTCCCGCTTCTCCAAAACGGTCATATCGCGCCCGCATTTCCGGTTCTTTTAAAACTTCATAAGCGCGACTAATTTCTTTAAACCGTTCTTCCGCGCCCGGTTCTTTATTGACATCCGGGTGATATTTGCGAGCTAGGCGACGATAAGCCCGTTTAAGTTCTTCTGTATCTGCGTCGCGGGAGACACCCAATATTTCATAATAATCGCCTGCCATAGAGTATTTTGCCTAAAAATAAATAACAACAATTTTGTTAACGCTTAATCAGTGATAATCAGTAACCCATGTTCCAGTTTCTAGTTTTTAGCTAAAAATTGACAACTATAGCGCTACGCGAAGCGGGAACAGGGAACAGTAAGTTGTGAAAGGCTTTCAGGATTTAGAAATTTCCTAACCTTTTTGCGTAGTGCTATATGACGATTTACGACTCACTCTTCCATTGATTACTGTTTACCGATAACTGATCACTGGTTTAATCCTACATTTGAGACTTTTCAATTCTATCATAAATCCTCAAAAGCCTTCCTCTGTAGGACAAACCTTTCAATTCAGGGTATTGGTAAACGGATTACCAGGATCAGGAGGATCACTGAAGGTGTCTATTCCAGAGGAAGTCTCAATCATGCTGTTGTTCAAGAATAATAATTCACTACTGGTAGGTTTTGCCTCTTCTTCATCTTCATCTTCGTCTTCCTGTGTTTCCTCTAGTTTATCTTCTACCGCTTGTACAGAAGCCTCAAATTCTGAAGACTCCGAAGCAACAGATGAAGCGGAAGACGAATTCTGACCGGCTTGTTCATAAATCTCTGAAGCCAAAGCATACAACATTTCTTGGAAGGATTCTAACTGTTTTTTCATATCCTCATGGGAAATATTGGGATTAGCAACCGCTTGTTTTAAAGCCGCAGCTTCTTTGCGAACTCGTTCTTTGAGATCATTACTAATCTGATCAGCCTTGCCTTTGAGGGTTTGTTTACAATTAGCAAACAAAGTTTCGGACTGATTTTTAAGTTCTACCACTAACCGACGTTTTTCGTCCTCATCAGCGTAAATTTCTGCCTCTTGACGCATTCGTTCAATTTCTGCTTCCGTCAATCCTCCGGTATTACTAATTTCAATCCCTTGTTCTCGTCCCGTCCCTTTATCTTCCGCTAAAACTTTTAGAATTCCATTGGCATCGAGATCAAACGCCACTTCAATTTGAGGAACTCCCCGTTTAGCCGACGGAATTCCATTCAGGAGGAATTTTCCTAAACTTTTATTATCCTTCGCCATTGCCCGTTCTCCTTGGAGAACGTGAATTTCCACAGAGGTTTGTCCGTCAACGGCGGTGGAAAACATTTGAGAACGGCTCGTGGGGATTGTTGTATTGCGTTCAATAATTTTAGTAAAAACTCCTCCCAAGGTTTCTAATCCTAGAGATAAAGGAGTAATATCTAATAACAATAAATCTTTGACTTCTCCTGCTAACACTCCCGCTTGAATGGCAGCCCCTAAAGCAACGGCTTCATCGGGGTTAACAGAACGGTCTGGGGTTCTTCCTCCAAAATATTCACTAATAGCTTGTTGAACCGCCGGAATTCGCGTAGATCCCCCGACTAAAATAATGCGATTCACCTGATTAGGTTGTAAACTGGCATCTTTCAACGCTTGGATGACGGGTTCAATGGTACTGTCTACCAACGGTTTAACTAAACCCTCAAATTCGGTGCGACTGAGTTCTAGTTCTAAATGTTTTGGCCCGGAATCATCGGCGGTAATAAACGGCAAATTAATCGAGGTGGTGTTGCGACTGGATAACTCGATTTTGGCTTTTTCTGCGGCTTCTCGTAACCGTTGTAATGCCATTTTTTCCGTTAAGAGGTTGATGCCTTCCTGGGTTTTGAATTTTTGGATCATCCACTGCACCAGACAGTTATCAAAATCATCCCCGCCCAGATGGTTGTTTCCTGCCGTTGATTTGACTTCAAAAATCCCATCTCCCAGTTGTAGAATCGAGACATCAAAGGTACCCCCACCCAAGTCAAAGACCAGAATTTTCTGATCTTGATCTTGTTTATCTAAGCCATAAGATAAAGCTGCTGCTGTGGGTTCATTGATAATCCGTAAGACATCTAAACCCGCAATGGTTCCCGCATCCTTGGTTGCCTGTCGTTGAGCATCGGTAAAATAAGCTGGAACTGTAATCACTGCTTGAGTGACCGTTGCTCCTAAATAAGCTTCTGCATCTTCTTTGAGCTTTTGCAACACCATCGCCGAGATTTCTTGGGGAGTGTAGACTTGGTTGCGAATTTGGACATTAACGGTGTTGTCCTTGCCTTTGACACAAGTATAGGGAACCCGTGAGCGTTCTTCCTCGGTATCTTCCCAGCGACGTCCGATAAATCGCTTAATACTGTAAACCGTATTTTCGGCATTCGTAACCGCTTGTCGCTTACCCAACTGGCCCACTAACCGATCGCCATATTTACCAAATCCGATAATACTCGGTGTGGTTCGTCCTCCTTCAGAATTAGCGATTACGATCGGTTTACCGGCTTCTAACACAGCAACACAACTGTTCGTTGTCCCTAAGTCGATGCCAATGACTTTTCCCATAGCTCCTCGACGATGAATGTTTGCAATACTGATCCTGAAATCAGCAATTTTTCCAGATTCTTACGGGATAAAATCGCTTTGATCCAGATGGCTTCAGGTGATAGATTTAGAGTTCCCTCCTATGGCTAGTTCCTTGTCCCTGAGCAACACCTTATGCTTCAGATGGAGTTTCTTCGGCGGTAGATTCTGTAGAATCGGGTTCAGGAGCCGTTGCTACTTTGACCATCGCATGGCGTAAAACCTTTTCTCCCAACTGATAACCGTGCATTAAATCTTCAATCACAGTTCCTTCAGGATAGGCATCCGTTGCTTCACGCATCACCGCTTCATGTAAATTGGGATCAAAAGGCTGCCCTTCTGGACGCATCACAGATACCCCCAGTTGTTTGAGACAATCCACCATTAATTTATAAACCCCTTGGTAACTCTTGTGGATATTCATTTCTGAATCGGTTTGGGGTTTAATTTGGGATCTAGCGCGGTCAAAATTATCCACAACCGGGAGTAATGGCTTCAGAGTTGAACCTTTGATGGTGATTTCTAACTCTTCTTTTTCCTTTTGAGTGCGTTTGCGGAAGTTCTCAAAATCTGCCGCCAAACGCCGATATTGACCACTAACATCTTCTAATTGTGCCTTGAGGGCCGCATTGGCTTCCGCTAAAGCCATGACTTCAGCATGAAGTCCTTCCCCCGTTGACTCGATTTCCTGGCCAAAAGTTTTTTCAGAGGGTGCTTCGGTAGCGGATTCGTCCGTCCCGACCTCTGGGTAGGAACTTGATTCCGTCGCTGTTGTCCCCTCAGCATCCAAATTATCGGAGTTCGGGACATCCGACTCTGAGGTTGAATAGGATTGACCCGTTAGTTCATCAGGAGTATTAGCCGTTGAATTAGGCATCATAATGGTACTGTTTGTCCTTGTTAATCACAGAAAATCAGCGTGAGTCCTTAACCCTTACACGGCTGAGGAGTAACCCCGCTATCCATCATCATCGCAAAAATGGGTAGAAACCCCGTCCCTTCGACAGCCCTTCGACAAAGCTTAGGGCAAGGCTCAGGGCTGACTCTATTTAGGACGGCTTTTATTTCCCCTTTCGGGGTAGAGGGGCAATCAATCATACCCCTGTGTAGAGGTATGGTTGCCTCCTAACACCTATTTCTAGGGTAAAGTTAGCTGAGTGCTTCGCACACGCTACGCGAACGCCAAGGTTTTAAGAGCTTGTTAGGCTAGTAGCACTTCCTTAACCCGATAAAGATGTTTAACTACTAACGACAGAGCTAGGGACTAGCTACGCATCCACAGGGTGTCATAACTCAAAAAACGTAGTGCACAAGGCACTTAGGCTGGTCAACTATCACGCTCTAGTGAGGCATGACTTCGCGTAGCCTGCGCTCCGCCCATAGCCCCGTTACTTCAGTACGGGGTGCTGACGACATTTCGTTACTTTAAAAATTTTAATCAAAATCATATCTTAAAATACATCCTCAAGGTGAGGTAAACCGTTATGATCAAGATGGAGCCTTAAAATGCTGGGTAGGGGGTTTACAAGATGGGATGGGTTGAGCTAAGGATGCGTACAGGAGGAGATCAATCAGCCCCCTGAACTTCTCTTAGATGCAGATCGGAATTGAGAACGAGAAGGTTGGGTTAAAATTGACACATCAGAGGGAATTCTATTCCCTTAAAACCCACAGCCACCCTAGATGCTTGATAATTGCGGTTGTGTTCTGAGTAACTTAACTCTGAGATGGGTTAGAGGGAAGCCCCGGGACATTTAACCTTTGTGCGGGTTGGAGCTAGGGAAAGTTTCACGCTGTATTTCTTGCCAAAATCAGCGTCGGATACAGGTACACCTCAAACCCATCGTGTCCATTAATCCTGAAAACTAAGTGATTATCGTGACATCAACGCATTAATACAATGACATAGACCTTAATTTTAAGCTATGACGAACACATCCCAAAGACGCGCCCTAGTTGTTCAAAGTACCACTCCCTTTGGCAACAAATTAATTCAATCAGGCTATATTAATCCAGAGCAACTTCAGCAAGCCCTCAAAACCAGTCGTTCAGGTCAACCCCTGACAGAAGTTTTGGAATCGATGACGGGTCGCCCCCTTCCTCCCGACTTGGCACGTCAGTATAAAAAACAACAGCTATTTGAACTGAGAATCATTCACGGGGTCGAAGCGTATGATCCTGAAATTGAACCGATGTCGAATGAAGAACTCGAACAAATGCTGCATACGCTTGATACCAGTTTAGAAACCTGTAAACGCCATCGCTTCATCCCTTTACGCAAACCTGAAAGTGATCCGACTTCGGTGTTGATTGCCATGGTTGACCCCGACAACCTGAATGCGTTGGAGGAGTTAAGAAATCAAATTTTGCGACCCAAGCAGTTGAAACTCCAACGGCGGGTGATTACTCAGGAAGATTATGATCAAATTATTTCCACCTATAGTAACGAAGACGTTAAACGCAAAGCCGCCGAAGCCGCTAAACGTGAACAAGAGAAATTAGAGTTTACCGCCGGAGATTTTGAAACCACCGACCTCGAAGAAGTAGGCGATGAATCTGGTGGGATGGATTTGTCGGAGGAAATCGAACAAGCGGAAACCGCCCCGGTTATTAAGGCTGTCAACGTGATTTTAGCCAAAGCCCTCTCGGAGGGGGTATCTGATATTCACGTTGAACCCCAGGAACATGAAATGCGAATTCGGATGCGGAAAGATGGGGTGTTACAGGAATATTATAAATTTCCCAAAAAAGTAATTCCGGCGATTACTTCCCGGTTTAAAATTCTCGCAGAAATGGATATCGCCGAACGTCGTCAAGCCCAAGATGGTCGGATTCGCCGTAAATTCCGAGGACGGACGGTAGACTTCCGGGTGAATAGTCTACCGAGTCGCTACGGGGAAAAAATTGTATTACGGATTCTCGATAGTTCTTCAACCCAATTAGGGTTAGATAAATTAATTACGGATCAAGAAACCTTAGCCTTAGTTCGGGAAACCGCATCTCGTCCTTTTGGTTTGATATTAGTTACAGGGCCAACGGGGTCAGGAAAATCCACCTCTCTGTATTCGGTTTTAGCAGAAAAAAATGATCCGGGGATTAATATTAGTACCGCAGAAGATCCGATTGAATATGCCTTACCTGGGATTACCCAATGTCAGGTAATTCGGGAGAAAAATTTAACCTTTGCTAATATTTTACGGGCATTTTTACGACAAGACCCGGATGTTTTATTAGTGGGGGAAACACGGGATTTAGAAACAGCAAAAACCGCTATTGAAGCAGCATTAACCGGACACTTAGTGTTAACCACATTACACACCAACGACGCAGCAGGTGCCATTGCTCGTTTGGATGAAATGGGGGTAGAACCGTTCATGGTGTCGGCTGCTTTGTTAGGAATTCTCGCCCAACGGCTGATGCGGCGCGTTTGTGGGGAGTGTCGGCTTCCTTATACCCCGGCTCCTGAAGAATTAGGTCGTTATGGGTTATCGGCTTCTCAAGAAGTCAATATTACTTTTTATAAAGCGAATACCATTGCGGTTGAAGAACGGAAGCATTTAGCAGATATGGGCCAATTGTGTAAAAAATGTAGTGGACTCGGCTACAAAGGTCGGGTAGGGGTCTATGAATTCCTGAAGGTGACCGAACGAATGCAAACCCTGATTACCAAAGGTGCTCCCACTGAACAAATTAAGGAAGCAGCCGTTGAAGAAGGGATGAAAACTTTATTAGCCTATAGTTTGCAGTTAGTCCGTGAAGGGTACACCACCTTTGAGGAAGTGGAACGGGTAACGTTTACAGACTCCGGTTTAGAAGCCGAACTCAAAGCCAAACGCAAACAAGGCTTAACCTGTAAGAGTTGCGTAGCGGAATTAAAACCGGAATGGTTAGACTGTCCCTATTGTATGACACCCCGCTTTATCAGCTAATCAGTTATCAGTTGTCAGTTATCAGTTAACAGTTGTCAGTTATCAGTTACCAGTGATCAGTTATCAGTGCAGGAATTGGCCAGTTCCTTAACTATTAGCTATTAATTCTTGACTCTTAACGGATAACTGATAACTGATGACTGATCACTGATAACTGGTAACTGATAACTGATTTTTGGGAACACTATGAAAAAATCTTAATTTTCACGGTCAACAATCAGAGACGTGCCATGGCACGTCTGCACACAGTCAACAAAAGATTAGAGGAGAATAATTATGCCGGGATTAATGATTGAAGACATTTTAGAGTCTTTAGTCGAGCAAGGTGGCTCTGATATTCATATTCAAGCCGGTGCCCCTATCTTCTTTCGGATTAGCGGGAAACTCACCCCTCAGCCCCAATTTGGAGAAACCCAATCCGCCGAAGAGGTGCAAGTTCTGATTTACCAAATGCTGAATAATATGCAGCGTAAGCAGTTAGAGCAGGAGTGGGAATTAGATTGTGCTTACGGGGTACGAGGATTAGCTCGGTTCCGGGTCAATGTCTATCGAGAACGGGGATGTTGGGCGGCTTGTTTGCGGGCATTAGCCTCTAAGATTCCCAATGCTGATAAATTAGGGGTTCCCCAAGTGATTCGGGATATGACGGAACGCCCACGGGGAATGGTATTAGTCACAGGTCAAACGGGTTCGGGTAAAACCACAACCATGGCAGCTTTGTTAGACTTAATTAACCGGACTCGCTCTGAACATATTCTAACGGTGGAAGACCCGATTGAATATGTGTTTCCCAATATTAAAAGTTTGTTCCACCAGCGACAAAAGGGAGAGGACACCAAAAGCTTTGCAAATGCCCTCAAAGCAGCTTTGCGCGAAGACCCCGATATTATTCTGGTGGGAGAGATGCGGGACTTAGAAACCATTGGTCTAGCGATTTCGGCGGCAGAAACGGGTCACTTAGTCTTTGGAACCCTGCACACCAACTCCGCAGCCGCAACCGTAGACCGGATGTTAGACGTATTCCCCCCCGTTCAACAACCCCAAATCCGAGCACAGTTATCCGGTTCACTGGTGGGGGTTTGTAGTCAAAACTTGGTTCCCGCCATTGGAGGAGGTCGTCGGGCGGCGATCGAAATTATGGCTAATACTCCTGCTATGGCTAACCTGATTCGGGAGGGAAAAACTTCTCAAATTTACTCCCAAATTCAAATGGGGGCAAAATTAGGAATGCAAACGATGGAAATGGCTTTGGCGAAACTCTATAACGAAGGTCAAGTCACTTGGGAAGCGGCCATGAGTAAGTCGTCTAAACCCGATGAATTAGAACGTTTAATTGGCCCTGCTCCCTCCGCCGCTAAGGGACAAAAAGCCAAAGCTTAATCAAGTATCCGCATCATCAGTTATCAGTTATCAGTTATCAGTTATCAAGTATCCGCATCATCAGTTATCAGTAAAAAATTAATACTGAGTAGGTAAAAATTTATGGCAGGGAGTGTAGTTCGCAGTCAAGTCAGAAACCGAGGTTTTGACTTTAAACGAATTGAAGAAAGTATTAGCATTGCTCTGGCAACGATTACCGTTAAAGACTTAGCGATTTTTGCCCGTCAATTTGCATCCATGTTTAACGCCGGGATTGCGATGGCAAGATGTTTGAGTGTTTTAAGTGATCAATGTAGTAATGCTAAGTTAAAAAATGCCTTAACTTCCATTCGGGCTGATGTGGAAGAAGGGACAGAACTTTCCGTAGCAATGAGGAAATTTCCTGATATTTTTGATCAGCTTTTTATTAGTATGGTATCTGCTGGAGAAACCGGGGGGGTTTTAGATGAAGTCTTAGAACGGCTAGCAGTAATGATGGAAAAAAACCACAAAACCCAAGCCGAAATTAAGTCCGCTATGTCCTATCCCAAAACGGTGTTTTTTATTGCCATTACCATCTTTTTTGGGATGACAACTTTTTTACTCCCCACCTTTGCTAAGGTGTTTCAGGATATTGGGGCAACACTACCAATGTTTACCCAGATCATGCTCAATATTAGTGCCTTTTGTAGAACCTGGCCCCCCATTCCACAAGCCATTGTAATCGGGACGTTGGTAGGGTTATTGTTTGCTTATAAAACCGCCTATAAAACCCCTGGGGGAAGAATGTTTTTTGATAAGCTATTTTTGAAGTTACCGATTTTTGGAAACCTGATTCAAATTTCGGCTGTGGCGCGGTTTTGTACAATTTTTGGAAGCTTAACCCGGTCTGGGGTTCCGATTATGAACTCTCTGGAAATTGTGGAAGAGGTGGCAGGAAATGCGGCCATCGCTTTATGTATTAGAAATGCCAGAGATTCTATTCAACAAGGCGGTTTAATTAGTTTAGCTTTACAAGAAGGCAATGTATTTCCTCCTTTGGCTATTCAAATGATTGCAATTGGAGAAGAATCAGGGGAACTCGACAAAATGTTAATGAAAGTAGGGATCTTCTATGAAACGGAAGTGGAAGAAGCTGTAAAAGGACTTACCAGTATGTTAGAACCCCTAATGATTGTGATGGTAGCTGGAATTGTGGGTTCAATTTTGCTATCGATGTATCTGCCTATGTTTGCCGTGTTTGAAAAAATTGGCTAATTCCAAAACCCAGAAAATTAGATGGTATATCAAACACAACTTTCAATAAGAATTACGAATTACGAATTACGAATTACGAATTGTAATTTGTAATTCGTAATTAAATGTTGATTCTACCTATTACCCCATTAACCAATGCTGTAAACGTTTTATTTGAAATGATTTATGTCTATTCTAAAATCCCATTATGAAGCGTTGCTGGCAGAATATAGTAATTCGGAAGCAGCCATTACTTTACTGAAGCAACATCGTCCTTATTTTGAAATGGTTCCGAGTATTCGCCGTTCTGATGATAGTGTGATTACCATTCCGTTACCGATTGTACGTTTACGACACGGAGTTTCCTATTCAGGACAGCAGGGAATTAGTATTAAACCAGGGGATGCGGTGGGTTTACCCTGCGATATTGGACTTTTGATGTGTGATCCAGAATGGAAAGTTAAAATTGGGGCGGAGATTTTTATTTTTATTCACCGTCCTCAAGAAGAATTATCGGATTTATTAGCCCGTTGGCGATTAACCCAAGTGTTATTAGATCAAGATTATGAATGGATAATGCCTCACCATTATAAACACATTGATTCTCAAGAGGCTGATGATATTTATCCCCTATTTGTTTTATTTCCTGAAACATCAGAACGGATTAAACGGGGTTTAATTGGTGCTAATTTACCGTTTGTTATTCACTCTGTAGAGGAAATGGCTGATAATTATGAATATCCTGATCTCGATCAAATTGAATCAGAAGAATATCAGGAATTTGGCGGAGAGTGGGGATAAGTCCCTGGTGAATGTTGGGTCTGGGGGATGGGAAGGAACTTAATGGATCAAAATATCTGGATTAAAAATCAATTGGGGTCGGCTAATTTTAAAATCTCCTGCTATCATTACCAAATTAAACATCCCCAATATGGCAATCATCATGAACAAACTCAAACCCTTACTCCTGAGCCTCTTAGCTACAGCAACTTTGAGTGCTGTGTTCTCTCCGGTGTCGCAAGCGAGTCCTTGTCCTTTTAGCAAATATAAGTCTAATGGGTTGTTGACAAATTCTAACTTTAATTCCGGTTCGGTGTGGACAAAAATTCCCCCGATTAAACCGGATTATGGCATCATTGCTGGATTAGCCCTCGGAACAACCGGGTTATTAGGATTAGGAAGTATTTATCTCAAAGGTCGTTCGGAAGGTGCTAAAGCCATGACAGAAGCCGTTTATGTGGAACATCCTGAAGCTCCAGGGGGTGCGTTAGATATTGCTTCTGACCCGACCCCAACTGATTCAACTCCTGAAAAAGAAACCGTTTTAATCTAGTTAGAATCTAACACTTTGATCACCACAGAATAAAACCCGCAAAGCGGGGGTTTTATTCTGTGGGAAACTGAGTATTGTTGATCATAAACCCATCCCATGAATATTATTCCAGCCATTGATTTATTAGACGGACGTTGTGTTCGATTATATCAAGGAGACTATAACCAAGCTCAAACCTTTAATGATGACCCCATTGCGGTTGCTCAAGATTGGGTTGAACAAGGAGCAACAAGGTTGCATTTAGTAGATTTAGATGGAGCAAAAACTGGAAAACCTACAAATTATCAGGTGATAGAAGCGATCGCAAATACGATTAATATTCCGGTACAAGTTGGCGGAGGATTACGCACCCGTGACAACGTAGCCACCCTATTCAATTTAGGAGTAGAACGGGCAATTTTAGGAACGATTGCAGTCGAACAACCTCAATTAGTTGCGGATTTATGTGCAGAATTTCCGGGTCATATTGCGGTAGGAATTGATGCTAGAAATGGCAAAGTTGCGACAAAAGGATGGTTAGAAACCTCAGAAATTTTAGCGACGGATTTAGCCGAACAAATGGCACAGTTAGGGGTTGTCACGATTATTTATACTGATATTCATCGGGATGGAACCCTCATTGGGCCAAATCTTGAGGCTTTACGAGAAATTGCTAATGTCGTTTCAATTCCAGTGATTGCTTCTGGAGGAGTGAGTTCGATTACAGATTTATTAAGTTTATTATCCCTGGAACCTTTAGGGGTCACTGATGTAATTGTGGGACGAGCACTTTATACCGGGGATATTAATTTAAAAGAAGCAATTCAAGCCGTCGGTCAAGGACGATGGCAAGATGTTCCCTCCGATTTTGGAAACTCTGCCTTTGGTTAATTGTTAAGGTCGAGATTTAGTTCAAGAATGGGTTTACATCAGTAAGGCTTTAACCCGTTCTTGCTTCCATTGAGAGGTTAACAAGGCTGCAATATATTGAGTTGCATCAATAGAATTTAAGGGTTTTGAAAATAAAAATCCTTGTCCCCATTCACATCCTAATAAGGATAATTGATTCAGTTGGGATTTTGTTTCAATTCCTTCCGCGACGACATCCATTCCTAATCCATGAGCTAAGGTAATAATGGTTCTAATTAACTCAATTTCTCCTTGATTTGAACCAATTTGACGCACAAAAGAGCGATCAATTTTTAAGGTATCAATGGGGAATTCATGAAGACGACTGAGGGAAGAATATCCCGTCCCAAAATCATCAATACAAAATTGAATTCCTAGATTTTTCAGCCTTTTTAAAGCTTCAATGTGATGAGATCCAGTTTTCAGTAACGAGCCTTCTGTAATCTCAAATTTGATTTGATGTCTTTTAATTTTGAAATGCGAAAATAGCTCTTGAACTTGTTCAGAGAAAGAAACCAGCATTAATTGTTGAGGTGCAACATTAACATTAATCGCAAGTTCTGAAAATCCAGGAAACTGTTCCTGCCAAATTTCAATTTGGTTTAAAGCAGTTTTGATCACCCACCATCCTAACTCAATAATTAATCCGGTTTCTTCCGCCACAGGAATAAATTGATCTGGAGGAATCATACCTTTTTGCGGATGATGCCAACGAATTAACGCTTCAAATCCTAATTTTTGGAAGTTGGGAAGAGAAATAATAGGTTGATAATAGAGAGAAAATTCCTCATTTTGAATAGCACGCCTGAGATCATTTTCTAACTGTAAACGACTCATGGCTTGTTGTTGCAATTCACTGGTTAAAAGTTGATAACAACCTTTGCCATTTGCTTTCGCAGAATACATGGCTACGTCAGCATCTCGCAGGATATCTTCGGGGTGATCATATCCAAATTTACTAAATGTAATTCCTATACTCCCCCCCGTATAGACTTCATATTGATTTAATTGAAAAACGGGACTTAACACATCTAAAATTTTTTGAGCAATGGTCATAACCTCCTGCTCATCGCTAATTTTTTCAACAATAATAACAAATTCGTCTCCTCCTAAACGAGCAATATGGAGATTAGAGGTTAAGCAAGATTCTAAGCGTTTAGCAACCTTTTGTAACAGTTTATCTCCTAATAAATGACCTAAGCTATCATTAATAACATTAAAGCGATCTAAATCTAAAAACAAGACAGCATAATGATAATTAAAGTCAGATTTAGCTTGTTCAATTAAGGTTTTAAGTTGAGAAATACACCAAGCTCGATTGGGAAGTCCTGTCAGTGGATCATGATAAGCTTTATAGTGTAATTGCTGTTCTCTCTCTAATAGTTTTTGTTGTGCCTGCTGTAATTCCTCTAAGGTACTTTGCAGTTGGGAGGTACGTTCTTCTACTCGTTTTTCTAATTCTAAATTTAGCTGATTTAAAGCTTGTTCTGCTTGTCTTTTTTCCTGAATTTCAGACTTTAATTGAGAATTTAAAGCATAAAGCTTTAAGTGCAGATTAATCCGGGCTAAGATTTCACTTTGATCAAAAGGCTTGGTAATATAATCTACAGCCCCTAAGTTTAATCCTTTAACTTTTTGTTGGGTTTCTGCTAATGCTGTTATAAAAATAACAGGGATTTCACTATAGGCAGGATTGGCTTTTAAATGAGTGCAAATCTCAAATCCATCCCAATCCGGCATCATCACATCTAATAAGATTAAATCAGGCGTATTTTGGTCAATAATTTCCAGACCACTTTCTCCATCTAATGCTTTCCAAACTTCAAATCCAGCATAATCAAGATACTCAAATAATAAGTCAACATTGATAGGGTTATCATCAATAATTAAAATTTTGTATCTGGGCTTGACTACAGTATTCATACAATCTACTCCTATGGGATATGTTTCAATTCAGCCGGAATTTTGCTCAAATTGAATATAAATTTAAACTAGGCTTTGATGTCCTATCAATGTGTTAATCAAAGGATGAAATTTTGGGTTCTCAAGCATTCCTGATCTTTGTGTTGCGATGTCTGCTTTGAACTGATAACGAGGGTTCAAACGAGGGAAAAAGGGGTGATAGATACACAGGATCAAGAATTAATAGCGATTATGACTACTTTGATGATCAGATCAGGAACTCATTGTTACAAAAGTTAATCCAATAACTAACACATTTTGAGAATAAAAGCAAGTTTTTTCTAAGATTCACCAAAATAGAGTGGCGCATTCACTCTTTACCTGATCAATTTCATCAAACGTAAAGGGGATAATTGGGTGATGATTGGATCGGGTTGTCCTGTGATAAAATTTGCAAACCGTTGAGCTAAGGGGGGAATAAAAACTAAAGGATTACTAAATCCTGAAAAAATATGGATTTTGTCAAAGTTACCAACAGCACCAATCAAGGGTAAACTATCGGAACTAAAGGCTACTAAACAATGATAGCAAGTTGCGGGTAAATTTGCCAAGGCTGGTAAAATTTTAATGATTTCCTGACGAATCAAGGTTTCACTTTCGAGGAGGTTCACTTGAGCATTAACATCGCTGAAAGCACGGGAAGGTTGACCCATTCTAATTCGACCGTCTAGCAACTGAGCGGCACTTTTATCCACAATAAATGGTGTTAACTCATGACCCGGTTTTTCCCATAAAGGTTCTAATTCCGGTTGCGTTGATTTGGCTTCAAGTTGAAAACGTTCCATTGACGCCGACATGACAATTGTTTGTAATTTTAAATCGACGGGGGGGGTTTCTAAAATTTCAGTATGGGTAAAATAAATAGGAATTGAAATTCCGGCATTTTTTAAGACCGGGCGACTTAACCCTCCTGCACAAATGGCGATATTTTCAGCTTCATATTGTTCTAAATGAGTTGTGACTTGAACCGCTTGATTTTGAATCGGATAAATTTGCAAAACTTGATCAAAAATTTGATTTCCTCCTAAACTTTTGAACCTTTTAATATAAGCTTTATTTAGATGTTCGGGAGAAACTTGACCATGACGAACTGTAAATGCTCCACTCATCCCTTGAGGATTTAATAAAGGTTCTAATTTACAGGCTTCTTCAACGGTGATAAATTGAGGAGGTGTAGCAAAATAGCGATACTTTTGGGCTATCAATTCTGGATCATCATCAGGATTTACGACTAAAATTAAATCGAGTTCTCTTAACTGTGTATTGATTCCTAACTCATCGGATAAAATCTGATGACGTTGGCGACCTTCTTCACATAAAATCCGGGTTAGTTCCGTTGTTCCTGACCAATATGCTAAACCGCCATAACTATAACGAGTTGCACCATCTAATATCGGATTTGGGTCTAATAAGAGTACCTGAAATCCTTTTTTAACTAATTCATAACTGAGTGCAGAACCGGTAATTCCAGACCCAACTACAATCCAATCGTAAGCGTTCATGGAATCTCTGTGGTAGTAGTGAAATTGTAACCAGACTCATAATCTACTATACAATAAATATGGCTGGTTAGATATTTATTTTGGCAGATTAATGGGTCGATAAAGAATCGTTTTTCCCCGTCGTTGTCCTGAATCTTCCCATCCCCACTGCTTCAATTCTCCAATTCGATTTAAGGTTGTAATATAAGGTGCGGAGACTCCTAAAATTTTTCCTAACTCTTTTGCTGTTTTTAAATCAGTTTCTCCGGGTTGAAATTCAGTGGTCTTAACTTCCTCCCTAGAAGAAGGTTCAATGACAGGGTTAATCGCCTGTTCTAAGTCATTTTGTAAATATTCATTAATTGAGGATTCTATCAGATCAATAATTTGAGTTTTGAGATATTGTTCAAAATGGGATTCAATTTGTACCCGTACATATTGAATGATTAACCCTTCTAAATTTAGAAGAGATTGGGAGTTTTGAACAGAATTTGCTTCTAAATATTGATGAATCAATGTGCTTAAGACTTCTGTGATCGTTTTTCCCCGCTCTTGACATCGGGCTTGGAAACTCAGCCACAGTTCTCGCTCCAGACTCAAAGAGATTACTACTTGATTCGCAGATAAATTATGAAATTGCTCAACCAAAGATTCTCACCTTCTACAAAAGTTGATTCGCTTAAAAATAACTTGTATTTTACTGGAATGAATCAAAGGGTAATATTTTTTTATATTAATCTAGTTTAACAAAAAAAATGATTCAATCAGTTATTAGAAATAATTTTAATTAATTCTGGGCATTAATTTAGAATAGAACTTGATTTAAAAGGCCAATCCAAGCATATATTAAGGGTTACACCTTTTTTTGAAAGATACTTTTTGATAAAAATTATCAATTATTGGGTTCAGGCTACAATCTTTCAGATGCTTTTCTTGACTCGGAGTCTCTATCTAACCCAGCTTAGGACTGAATAGCACGAAGAAGGTTTGTGTTAGTCGTGATAAGCTGTTGTGTATTTAAACTGTGATTATAGCATTACCTTTGTTTTTAAGTTTACGTCCCCATTTAATAGATAACTGTCCTTCATTTAAAAGCTGATGTAATAAACACTCTAGCTCATCAACTGATTTAAAGAGTCGATGAGCTATATATTCTTTAGCTGAATGCCAGACTAATTCAATTAAATTATAATCTGGACTATATGCTGGAAGAAATTCTAAATAGACATTCGGCATTTCTGCTTTAATTTTTTCTAGGTACTCTTCTTTTTTGTGAAAACTTGCATTGTCAAGAATAATCAGGATCTTAGCTCCTTTTTCTACAAATTCTTCTGCTTGATTTCCCGCTAATACCCATTCATAAATTAGCTCTTGATAAAAACTTTTTAACACTTGATAAAAATTATCTGCATTTCCTTTATCCAGAAATTCTACAAATCTTTTTTTATCCGAGTACCTCAATCCTCCCATCACATTAACTCTTCCTTTCCTCCTGTCTCCTCTAATCTGTTTCCTCTTCCCTTTTTTACACCAATTCTTTCTTTTTATCACTCTTAAATTAAATCCACTTTCATCCCAAAACCATACCTGTAATTGTTCTGGACTTTCTTTTGCTATTTTCAAATATTCTTCTATTTTATCTTTAAATAATTTTCTTTTTTCTGGATCTCTTTTCTCTTCTAAGCTATACTTTGCCCACAAATAAACATACTTTTTTTCCTTTAATATCTTTCTCACTTGTGAACTACTTAATTTGATTCCTGTGATTTGTTCTAAATAAGTTGCCAATCTTTCTCCTGTCCATCTCCCAAATTCATATCCTAATTCTTCCGGTTCTTTTTCTACTGTTTCTAATAATATCTCTATATATTTGTCTGTGGCTTTTCTATAATTTCCTTTCATTCTTTCATCTTTTAGGCTTTCTAATTTGTCAGGGTCTCCATGTACACACCAATAACATACTTTGTTTAATGAGCAGCCCAAAAACTTGGCAATTTCACTTTGCTTTTTACCATCATTTAGCAATAATAAAATCAAGATTCTTTCTCGGATTTGTCCATTTTCTTCCTCTTTCAATCTTTTCTGTAGTTTCTCTACTTGCTTTTCATTTAAATGATTTTTAGCAGGCATCTTTTGATTGATTTTTCTAAACTTGGTTTTTCATTATACCCTATTTAGATGCTTAACAGCTTAGAGTTCCAGCCCCTAGTCTGAAAATAGCCTTTGGGTCTGATCAGAAAACTCCCTGAGATTGAAATTTAAAAGTAAAAGTGTTTATAATACATAACAGCTTTTTCGGGTCAAACTATGATTCATTATTGATTCATAATTTATCCCAAATTTATCCCAAATCCTCCTAAAAAATTGTTGAATAATGGCTCAATCACAACCTTACCAACCTCTATTTTTAAGACTTTCTCACGCTTTAAATGCGTTTTTAATTTTAGGTGCTTTAGTCACTGGATTTCTAGTTTATGACAGTTATGATCGCCGTTTTGGTGGGTTAGGATTAACTCAAGAAAACCGCAACTTAATTGATATTCATGGAACCTTTGGATTTTTCCTTTTGTTTGTCTATATTATTTTTGCTGTCTATAGTTTAATTGCAGAAAGAAAACGACTAATTCAAGGAAATACCCTACAAACCTTAACACAAATCAATAAACCTGTGTGGTGGTATACCCTTCTTCGCCTGAGTAATACCCTAGCGTTAATTGCAGCCGCATTCTCGGTTATTTCAGGAAAATTTCAGCAAGAAAATTGGCTCCCTAATGGAGAATTTAATCACCTGTGGTATTTTGTTCATTTAATCGCTTGGGTCATTATTTTATTTTCCATTTTACTTCATGTTTTAATGGTTGTTAAAGTCGGTGGTTTCCCTTTAATTGTTTCTATGTTTAAAACCAACTATAAACCTCAAGATCATCCTAAATTATGGTTAAATAATATTCGAGATTGGTTTAACCGATTTTTAGATAAATAGTTTTTATTCTTTAATGCCAAAGATTCTGGTTCTGCAAGTTCCGCACAGAAATCTTCCAACATACCAGAATCTTGATTATTAGGCATCAGCCAAAATCCAAGCTTCGGTTTATCTGTAATCCTTTCAATTACTGTTCCATTAACGTCAGGATTGTTCGGAAATACATAGCTATAATGCCTCAGTTTATCTTTTATACTTTGCCATCTGCCCTGAACTGAAGAAGGATGGTCAGCATCAAGCATAACACCTATTACTTCAGGAGGGTTAGGGCGTATAATCAAAGCATTTAATCGCTTTAAAACGCCGTCATCTGAACCACATTCATAGATACCAAAAGTATTAGAAACGCAATGATTTCTACATAAAGCCATAACAACATGACAATCATTAATTCCTTCAACCAGTAAAACTTTGTCTGTATCTTGCTTACAAATATCTTTCATGATTCATCGCACCTCAACATCCATATCAATAGCATCTGTAAGTGTCTCAGATTCATATTCTGTTGCTTTAATTAACCCATTTTTAACATCAAGTCTGAAGAAAGCCCCCAGGGTAGGATAGTGATTCCATACCTGGTCAAAACCTTTGATACAATCACGGCTGTGAGTAGTTGCAAAAACTTGAACATTCAGTTTATCTGATAGCTGAAAAACAATATCCCAAACTTTAGGTTGCACACTCCAATGTAATCCATTTTCAAATTCATCAATTAATAAAATTCCATTTTTAGCATTTACTAGAGCAACAATTATATGAAACAAACGAGTTATCCCGTCCCCCATACTTTTGAGAGGTAATGGTTCATCTATGCCTTTAAGTTTCACTAAGGGAATACGGTTATTTCTACCTTTATTCATGTCCTCTACAAAAGCTACTCCAGTAACACGGTCGTCAATCAGACGAAGCGCGGAAATAATCTCCGATTCTAAATCAGTTAAACTGGTTAAATCCCAAAGAGTAGCTAATTTACGATTAGGCATATTTTCTGTCGAAACCATCTGCCAGATGTATTTGAAATCAGATTCCTGCCTTGCATAAAGAATCCTAGAGCTATTACGTCTCATATTATCTCTTATATCACTATCTAACCTAAAAAGTCTTCTTGTTCTTTCCCCTTCTTCTACTACGAGAAAAACTTCAACATTAGATAAGTCTTCATCAAATTTTAGATCAGAGATGGGAATTTTCCTTATTGTGCCTTCTTCATCATTTTTTTCCTGATATGCTGCGACACCTATATGGAGTTTTAAGTTTGAGGAGACTTCTCCAAGACAAATGCCATCTTCTCCTATTTGGGGCAATTTATGTCCAAAGAAAAGATGCCGCAAAGGATTAGCGATAAAATTTTGAGAATATGATTGAGCCTCGCTAAACCAAGTTTCTTGTCTAAACTCTACAATATCAAGCAAGACTGTAGAAGAAGCATTACTGGCATAGAGTTCTACTGCTTCGAGAAACGTACTCTTTCCCGCATTATTCTTACCAACAATCAGGTTGACACAACTCAGTTTTTTAACTTCAAGGTGTTGAAATAGTCTAAAGTTATGTATCTCAAAAGACTCAAGCATATCAGTCATCAATAAAATACCTTGAACTTTTAATTTTATTCTATATCGTTCTTATTAGTCAAGCCTTACTTCTAAATAATTGATTACTGCTTCCAAACTAAAAGTAATATAACCCTTCTAATCAGAAAATTAATTTTGGCAAACTAAATTAATTTTTAAATTATCAAAATTAGGATAATTGAGAGGATGGATCAATGCAGAAAAATGTTGATCTAATACAGAAGCCGATAAAAATAATTCTACTGAAACTGAAGACTGATTTAATTCGGGGATAGATGCGATCACCGATTTAATAGGAATTGCAAAGGCTAATTGCACCATTTTTTCGCGGATTTCAGGAGTCGGTAAAGAACCATCTTGATAAATGTAAGGATCTCCCCAAAGGGGATAGGCGTGCATTCCATTAATTCCAATTACTTTCCCTTGGGAATTCAATAATGGCCCCCCACTCATGCCTTTTTGAATGGGATTCGTATAACCAATGGTATACCCCTGTTGAATTGCTTTTTCCGAGATTAGAGAAACCCGACCTCGTGTTAAATGCAGTCCTAATTTAGGTAAAAATTCAGGTTCATTGAGTTGAAAAAATTTAGAAGAGAAAGGTTTTGATAAAATCAATAATTCAGACTGAGTTTTTGAAATTTGGGTATGATTTTTAATTTCTATAGCATTTGGATCATTAGACGCTTCTAACCAGGGAAAACCCGCCCCAAATACCTTGTCTCCCGGTTGAATTGCAGGAGAGAGTTGTAAATTTGCGATCGCATAAATCCGAGTCTGGCTTTCAAACTGTAATAAAGCTAAATCCTGACCCGAAAACTTTCCATTAGAAATGGGATAACTGGAATAAATTTTACCATCAGGCGTTTGAATTGAATAGGGTGGGTCACTGGGGTTTAAAATATGTTGATTGGTTAGAACAGTGTAAATATTTCCCTGTTTTTTGACTAAAATACCTGACCCCCAAGCGGAACCGGATAAAATTTTAACAGTAATTTTTTGAGCAATTCGTTGAAGTTCGTTAGGAGAACAAACTTGACAAGAAATATCCCAACAATTCGATTTCACTGAAAACAGAGTTGAAGGATGATCTCGAACCTCTAAAGTAGAAGAAGTTAAAAAAACATCAGAAAAAATAAGTATTGGTAGCGTGATTAAACAACTGCCAATACCCGTTAGTATTTTAAGTTTTCGAGGAATTCCAGAAGGATAAACCATGATAATTGAACTCAAAATCAATCGCTTTTTTGTTCAATGCTGTTCATCTAATCGAACTGAATCCGATACCGAAACACTACCTTTATCCTCAATATATTGATTAAGATCCAAATAAAATCGACCCTTACTTTCCTCTAGGGGGCCAGCACTTGCATTGGCTCGAAGATCAAATAACTGTTGTAATGTACGATTGGCATTTTGTTCCGGTTTCAACGTAAATAAAACACCCAAGCAAGGCCCTTCTTGACGATTAGAAACACAGATAACAGGCTGTTGATTCACCCGTCCTGTAGTCACATAATTTAATAAGCCTCGTTCATAAAATTGTTGGAATTTTGAAGACACTTGACGACAGCGAGTTTCAGGAACATAACCAGCATCATCAAAAATTCGAGAAACCCACCGGATAACCGGAAAAGTGCCCCGTGAATTCTTAACAAAAGTTGTCGGAATTCCATCAGAACTTACACCACAATAAAACTGTTGTCTAACCCGTTCAGCATACTGATAATTAGGGATTTCAACTTGATTTTGTTGACAACGATTCCAATTTCCAAAATCGCAGGAACTATTCGGAGATAACTCTCGTCCTTGACTTGCAGAAGTTAACGCGAAAAAAGTGCTAAAAGCCATCGCGCTCATCTGTAAACTTTTGAGAAAAATTGAGTTTTTCATATTCGTTTTATTCCGAATCACGGATACAAAAATATAAAAGATTACAAGGGAGGAATATTACCCTTAAAACACTGATATTCCAGGCTTTAGTCCCGATCATTCAGGGTTGTTCACTTCCTCCAATTCACTCCTAAGCGTTTGAGATAATCCCAACCTCTTTGCGGCCAAACGTGATCACGACCTGTTTTATGAGCAATCCATTCTGCTACTTTTGGCCCAGACCAAGAGCCTCCATCGGGTGCGGGCCCTTGCAACGCTTCCATCAATTCTTGTTGTTGTCCTGAAGTCAGTAGAGATTTTGCCATTGGGGGTTGGCGTTCTCGGCTGCGGTTCTTGATGGAACTTGGCCCCTCATGGTTGTAGCGCCGGATAATTTCTTTGGCGTAATCGTAATTTAACCCCACAATATCCGCCGCTTGTTTGATTGTCCAACCCCCCCCTACAAGGTGAAGCAGGTGCCATCGACGAGCCTCAGTTGTATCTCGTGCTTGACGATAACGAACTTTTAGGTCTTCGAGCGTCAGATGGGGTTCTAAGTGAGCTTTAGGTGGCATTCCTCCGATATAGCATCAGGAAAGTTGGTTAATCTATCCCAACTTTTTATGCTTTTCCGGATCGAACAGAGAATTTTTATCCGACACACCGCAGTTAACAAGTTAACCGGAGGAGTTAATAGGAGTTAACAGGCAAGATGCCTGTTCCACAGACCTCCCCTTCCTCTGGTAAACTCAGATATGGGTATTTAAGAACAAGAGGAAAAGTAGAGTATGGCATCCATCCGTAAGTTGCACCGACAACTGATCAAGAAAGAACGCTCCGCCGTTGAGATCACCCAGGAGGCATTGGATCGGATTGCACAACTCGAACCTAAATTAAAGAGTTTTCTTTGTGTAACGGCAGATCGAGCCTTGGAACAGGCGCGTCAAGTGGATGCCAAAATTGCGGCGGGGGAAGAAATTGGTCTATTAGCTGGTATTCCCATCGCCATTAAGGACAATATGTGTACTGAGGGAATTCGGACAACCTGTGGTTCCAAAATTTTAGAGAATTTTATCCCTCCCTATGAATCCACTGTCACCCAGAAACTCGCTGCGGCTGGGGCTGTAATGGTGGGAAAAACCAACCTCGATGAGTTTGCGATGGGGAGTTCTACGGAAAACTCAGCTTATCAAGTGACCGCTAATCCTTGGGATCTCGAACGAGTTCCGGGGGGGTCTTCGGGAGGGTCAGCCGCAGCCGTTGCAGCCGAAGAAGCGGTGGTTTCCTTGGGCTCCGATACGGGGGGTTCCATTCGTCAACCGGCTTCCTTCTGTGGTGTCTTGGGACTTAAACCCACCTATGGATTAGTCTCTCGCTATGGGTTAGTTGCCTATGCCTCATCCTTGGATCAAATTGGGCCCTTTGGACGGTGTGTAGAAGATGTCGCTATTTTATTACAAGCGATCGCCGGTCATGACCCAAAAGATGCTACCAGTTTAAACCTTCCTGTTCCCGATTATGTTTCCGCCCTTAAACCGACCTTAAGAGCAAAAAGCGGGATTAAAATTGGGGTAATTAAAGAAACCTTTGGGGAAGGATTAGATCCGATTGTTGAACAAACCGTTACGAAAGCAATTAGTGTTTTACAGGAATTAGGAGCAGAAATTCAGATTGTTTCTTGTCCTCGATTCCGTTATGGTTTACCGACTTATTATGTAATTGCTCCTTCGGAAGCCTCTGCAAATTTAGCCCGTTATGATGGGGTGAAATATGGGTTCCGTCATCCTGATGCAGAGAATTTAATTGAAATGTATCAGAAAACCCGGGCGCAAGGATTTGGGGCGGAAGTTAAACGCCGAATTATGGTAGGAACCTATGTGTTATCGGCGGGATATTATGACGCTTATTATTTGAAAGCACAAAAGGTGAGAACCTTAATTAAGGAAGACTTTGATCGAGCGTTTAGTCAGGTGGAAGTGTTAGTTTGTCCGACTGCACCTTCAACGGCTTTTAAAGCAGGTGAAAAAACGGCTGACCCGTTAAGTATGTATTTATCGGATTTAATGACAATTCCTGTGAATTTAGCGGGTTTACCCGGAATTAGTGTTCCCTGTGGTTTTGATGATCAAGGATTACCCATTGGGATGCAATTAATTGGGAAACCGTTAGGGGAATCTCGATTATTAGAAGTTGCTAATGCCTATGAAAAAGCAACAGATTGGCATAATTATAAACCCAAGGGAATTTAATTAAACTGTGGGGTGGGTTCGCCCACCTTTTTCTCATTAACTAAACAGGAGTTGCTGATAAATTTAGGAGATAATTTGTGTTTCCTTCTACTGAAGAGACTCGTAGAAAATATGTACCCCTCGGTAATTGGTCAATTTGAATCGATTCTGGGGTTAAACCTAAATTAGCAGAACTCGCAATAATTTCATTACTTTGAACGGCTTGATTTCCATTCAAATCTTGAATTAAATCTAAATCTAAATTAGCCTTCATTTGATTCATGATAGCACTAAAATCACTCTTAAAATTAGGAATAATAAATTGATAAATATCAACCGGGTCAGCATCAGTAACTAAACCAATAATTGTTTGATCACCTAACAGAATATCAATATCAACGGCTTGAGTCAGATCATCTTTTAAAGCCGGAGGTGTTCCTAATCTTCCGTCGGCTAACCCTTGCTGCCAAAAATGTTCAAATAAGGTGTTATATAGTCCTGATTCTAATTCTGATCTAATTTCAGGATATCGAGTTTGATAAAAGTCAGTATCAAAAGCTAAACTAGGATTTCGCCCTTCGTATTGTCCGTGCAGAAAAAAATGTTCAAAGGGATTAATTTCTGCTCTCAGGAAAGCACCTTTGACATCGGAATATCGTTCTAAATAATAGAATGGATCAAAAAAGGGATTCGGAGAGCGCAATTCAAACTGACCATAATTAATAAAATGTTCAACAGGTGTCAGAAATCCTTCTTCTATTTGGGCAGATAAATCGGGATTAGACTTCTGATAATATTGACTATCAAAGATAGCATTAGGTTCATAACCTGATTCTTGACCTATCTCGATAAAATGATCAAAAGCTGTATCAAATTCTCCACTTTCAATTGTTTTAGCAACATCAGGATATTTGGCAAGATAAAATTCTTCATCAAACAAGGTTTCTAACGTTAACATTTTTTCACAACCTTCCGATTATTTACTTCTGTCTTAAGTTTACTATAACAACAGTAACCCAATTTTCAAAAAAACAGTAATAATAGAATTATCCAGAGAAAATCACCTCTGATGAAATTGGATGAGTGTTGAGTAGGAGAAACCAATGGTTCTTAATCCTAGCATCATCAATGCCGTTGAAAAATTGGGACATCGTGTTACCAGTGGCGATGTAGCCACTCAAGCGGGAATTGATGTTAATATCGCCCAACGAGAACTTCTAGCTCTAGCATCGGAAGCGGGAGGTCATTTACAAGTTGCTGAGTCAGGAGATATAGCCTTTGAATTTCCCCAAAATTTTCGGGCTATTCTGCGGAATAAATATTGGCAATTAAAATTAAAAGACTGGTGGGAAAAAAGCTGGGAAATTTTATTTTACCTGATTCGGATGTCTTTTGGAATTATTCTAATTGCATCGATTATTCTAATTATTTTTGCTATTATTGCAATTACCATTGCCATTAGTTTTAGTCAAGATAATGATAGTTCAGGCGGAAATGATAGCAGTATTGGCTTCTTTCCGATTAGTTGGTTTATATCGGATTGGTGGTGGTTTTTTTCTTGGGATACTAATAATTATCAACGCTATGATTCTCCCCAGAAAAAAAATGATAAAAAACGGATGAATTTTTTGGAATCTATTTTTTCTTTTATGTTTGGAGATGGAAATCCGAATTATAATTTAGAAGAACGAAGATGGCAAACGATTGGCAGAGTTATTCATAATCAAAAAGGAGCAATTATTGCGGAACAAATCACCCCTTATTTAGATGAAATCGGGAGTTCAGTGGCTCAAGAATATGAAGATTATATGTTACCGATTTTAGCTCGATTTGATGGCCGACCAGAAGTGAGTCCAGAAGGACAATTAATTTATCATTTTCCCGAATTACAAATCACAGCGCAAAACTCCAAAACTCAGCCTGTCCCTGCTTATTTAAAAGAAAGAAAGTGGCGTTTTAGTTTAGCAACTTCTGGACAAGTTTTAGGAGCAATTGGTTTGGGTTCGGTTAATTTAATTGGCGCATTAATGTTGGGAAGTTTATTAAAGACTCCTGAAATTGCTGGATATTTAACCGGATTTTTAGGGTTTGTGCAATTTATTTATCCCATTTTATTGATTTACGGTATAGGATTTTTAACGATTCCTTTGATTCGATATTTTTGGATTCAAGGAAAAAATAAAAAGATTGATAATCGCAATATTATGCGACAAAAAAGAGCTAATATTTTAGCTCAGGGAGGTTCGATTTTAAAGAAAAAAATCAATTATGCTGGTCAGTTTGCTAAAAAAATTGTGATTCATCAAGATAATTTAGCTTATACGACTGAAACTGATTTATTAGAACAGGAAATAAAAAATTTGGATCAGAGTGATGCAGAATGGCAAAAGCGTTTAGATGAATCTGAATAATGGTAAAATAGACTGAATTAAACTTAATAAAACTTGAATTTTATAAGACTTAAATTAGGGCTCATGAAGGTTTAGAAATCAATCCTTTCTGAATCGCTAGAATTGCAGCTTGGGTGCGATCGCGTACTTCTAACTTTTGTAAAATAGCATGAACATGACTTCTAACTGTTCCTAATGTAATATGAAGTAAATTTGCAATTTCTTGATTCGTTTTCCCATCAGCAATTAAGGCTAAAATTTCTTGTTCTCTTTGGGTTAAATCATGAGCAGCGATCACTGTATTTTGGGTTTCTCCTGAGCTAGTATTCTCAAAAAATGTCCGAATTTCTGCCGTTACCGTTTGATCCCACCAAGAGGCTCCAGCAGCAACAGAATGTAAGGCTAAAATTAGTAAATGAGGTTCAATTCCTTTTAAACAATACCCGGATGCACCCGCTTGAATTAACCGTTCAATTAGGCTTTTTTGGAAATGAGAAGTTAAGACTAAAATCGGAATTTCAGGGTGGTTTTGTTTGATTTGACGACAGGCTTCTACGCCTCCAATTCCAGGTAATCCTATATCTAATAATACCACATCTGGTAAATATTGATTTGTTAATTCAACGGCTGTTTCTCCATCAGTAGCTTCGCCAATAATTTTGATGTCGGCTTCTTTTTGCAAACGAATATTTAGTCCTAGACGAAATAATTCATCATCTTCAACTAATAAAAGTCTTAATAGGTTTGATTGCATTTTTTTTATAACTTTTTTAAAAAATTTAAGTGTTACAGTTGAATTTATCCCTGAGCCAGAGCCGGAAGGCGAAAACAAAACATTGCCCCATTGGGGATTTTGTTTTCTGCCCAAATTATACCTCCATGGGCTTCAATAATTTGTCGAGTTAAGTATAATCCTAATCCTGAGCCTTTCGCTTGGCGATCGCTATTTCCTTGATAAAATCGCTCAAACAAATTCGGCAATTCTTCGGGGGTTATTCCTAGACCCTGATCCCAAATTTTCACCACTTGAAAATGAGCTTCAGACTCCAATATTACTTCAACCCGACCTCCACGCGGAGAATGATTAATCCCATTAATTAATAAATTACTAAAAACGCGCTGGAGTTGCAGTTGATCGCCTTTGACCCAGAGATATCGGCGAAAATTAGAATCTTGATAACTTAAATTAAAATAAATTCGCCGGGTTTCTGCTAAATTCGTTAAAGTTGCGATCGCTTCTTCTGCAATTTCAACTAAATTAATCGGTTCTAAATTTAGTTTTAATCCCTCCGTATCATTCCGATAAACATCCAATAAAGTTTGAACTAACTGTAAGCTACTTTGGTGAGAACGCAACATCATATCGAGAATTTTTTCTTGAGTTGAATTAATATCACCAAACTGTCTGTTTTGAAAGGATTTTAGCATTTCAATTGCCCCTAAAAGCGGTGTTTTTAAATCATGAGTCAAAGTAGACGCAAAATCTTCTCGAACACTGGCTAGTTTTTGATGAGCTTGGAGTTGAGCTTGTTGTTGAGAAATCGCTTCTTCATAGCGACGAGTGCGATCGCTTAACCAACCTGTAACAATTAAAGCAAAAACTACAATTATTCGATTAGCAACTGTTGCTGAATTATTAATTTCAGCAAGGGGAAAAACTAAATTTAATAACGTTAATAAACAAGCAGATACAGTTACTTGTAGCGTAATCATCCGATTTAAACGGGGGTGAGCTAATAAAATCGGAACCGTATAAAGATAACCAAAAACATAGTCTGCGGGAGTCGTATATTCTAATAAAATCACCACCGCAAAGAATCCTAAAATTAACCAATGAATTTTTAAAGGATTTTTTAAAGTCATAACTGATTGCTCAATTGATTGCTTTTTTTAATCTAACTTAAAATCACCGTTGAAAGTGAACTATAGCAATCCGCACCTTCGAGACAGAGGTTGTAACATTTTATCGTAGGGGTTGAGTTTTCTAACCCTATTAGGATCTGGGTTCGGAGGGACGCTACCCCTACATTTTTTAGGATTGTTATATATCTCTAGTTATACTCATCTATATCAAGAAGTTTATGAGTTCAGATGGGGGTAGCTACATATCTATTATATTTTGGGCTTATATCATTTTCTGCTCAAAATTATACTTTTTGTTAGATTGCTTTTTCGAGAAAAAGTAAAATAATACGATTAAATTCAGATGTAAATCTCTCTCATATTTATGTGGCAAGGATTTTTTCAAATTGCCCTAATATTAGGACTATTAGTGGTTATTGTTCCTATTTTTGGAACCTATATCGCTGATGTTTTTTTAGGGAAAAAGACTCTTCTTGACTTTATACTCAATCCCCTGGAACGCCTGATTTATAACTTCAGTGGAGTTCATTTTCAATCCAATATGACAGGTTGGCAATATGCTAGGGCTATACTTTTGAGTAACTTATTGATGGGAGTTTTTGTTTATATTATTATTAGTTTGCAAGGAATTTTACCCTTAAACCCAATGCAATTAAATGCTCCGCGTTGGGATTTAACCTTACATACAACCATTTCATTTTTAACCAATACGGATCAACAACATTATTCCGGTGAAAATACCCTCAGCTATGCCAGCCAGGTACTCGCATTAGGGTTTTTAATGTTTACTTCAGCTGCGACAGGTTTAGCCGTTTCTATCGCTTTTATTCGAGGATTAACAGGCAGATCATTAGGGAATTTTTATATTGATTTAACCCGTTCTATTACTCGGATTTTATTACCTATTTCTTTAATTGGAGCAATCATTTTATTAGCGTCAGGTGTACCTGAAACCTTGGCAGGGTCGCAAATTGTTACCTCCTTAGACGGAGGAACACAAGCGATTGCACGGGGGCCTGTTGCCCATTTTGAAATTATTAAACAATTAGGAGAAAATGGGGGAGGTTTTTTTGGAGCAAATTCAGCCCATCCCTATGAAAATCCCAATGGGTTTTCTAACTTAATTGAAACCTTAGCAATGGTTTCTATTCCTACTTCTTTGATTTATACCTTTGGAATTTTGATCCAAGATAAAAAACAAGCCTGGTTACTCTTTGGAATGGTATTTTTAATCTATTCCGGCTTCATTATTATTACCGCCCTAGGAGAATTTCAAGGAAACCCAATTGTTAATAATTTTCTCGATCAACAAGCACCCAATTTAGAAGGAAAAGAAATCCGGTTTGGTTGGGCAGAAACAGCATTGTGGGCTGTTACCACAACCGGAACGATGTGCGGTGCTGTTAATGGAATGCTGGATTCATTCATGCCAAATGGGGGTTTTTCTACTTTATTTAATCTGTTTTTACAAATTGTTTGGGGAGGACAAGGAACTGGAACAGTCTACTTATTTATTTTCCTGATTTTAACAGTGTTCTTAACCGGATTAATGGTGGGAAGAACCCCAGAATTTTTAGGGCGAAAAATTGAGAAACGAGAAATTATTCTCGCCAGTGTAATTTTACTGGTTCATCCCATTGGGATTCTAATTCCTGGTGCTATTACTCTCGCCTATCCTCAACTTTCAGGGATTTCAAACCCCGGATTTCATGGCATTTCCCAAGTAATTTATGAATACGCTTCCGCCGCTGCCAATAATGGCTCAGGATTTGAAGGATTAGGGGATAATACGATTTGGTGGAATTTGAGTACCAGTGTTGTGCTTTTAGCCGGACGTTATATCCCAATTGTGGCTTTATTACTGTTAGCAGAAAGTCTGTTAAATAAACAACCCGTTCCCGAAACTCCGGGCACATTAAAAACAAATTCTCTCCTATTTACCAGTGTGACAACGGGAGTGATTTTGATTTTAGGAGCCTTAACATTCTTACCTGTTTTAGCATTAGGGCCAGTGGCGGAAGCCTTTCAAATTGCTAGTTTCAAATAATCTCATTATTTTTTATTAAATACCCCTTCAATTTTATGATGCAAACTCGCTTAAATAAACGACAACAAAAAAAGCAAAAAAAAGTCAATACAAAAGGACTTTATCAACGGGCATTTCAAGATGCTTTTAGCAAACTTGATCCGCGATACATGATTAAAAATCCTGTGATGTTTGTCGTTTGGTTAGGAACAATAATCACAGCCTTATTAGTTCTCGATCCCAACTTATTTGGAACCGTTAAAGGAGAAAATAATCGCTTCTTTAATTTTCTCGTGACCGTGATTTTATTGTTAACCCTTCTGTTTGCAAATTTCGCTGAAGCGGTCGCAGAAGGACGGGGAAAAGCCCAAGCAGATTCCTTACGTTCTACAAAAGCGGAAACCACCGCCCGCAAATTATTACCCGATGGTTTGATTGAAGAAATTAGTTCCACATCGTTAAAAAAAGGAGATCAAATTAAAGTTATTGCTGGAGATATGATTCCAGTAGATGCTGAAGTAATTGCGGGAGTTGCTTCTGTCGATGAATCTGCAATTACTGGCGAATCTGCCCCGGTTCTAAAAGAACCTGGAAGCGATATTGCCAGTTCTGTAACGGGAGGAACTCGGATTATTTCTGATGAATTAATCTTGCGGGTGACATCGGAACCAGGAAAAGGATTTTTAGACCGAATGATTGCTTTAGTTGAAGGGGCAGAACGGACAAAAACCCCAAATGAAATTGCCTTAACGGTGTTATTAGCCGTATTAACTGAAGTTTTTTTAATCGTAGTTGCTACGATTTCACCCCTTGCTAATTACGTTCAAACTCCAGTTAGTATTGTAATTTTAATTGCTTTATTAGTGGCGTTAATTCCCACAACAATTGGGGGTTTATTAAGTGCAATTGGCATTGCTGGAATGGATCGGGTGGCTCAATTTAATGTTGTTGCCACATCGGGACGGGCTGTAGAAGCCTGTGGGGATATCAATACTTTAGTCTTAGATAAAACCGGAACCATTACTTTAGGAAATCGACTAGCTGAAGAATTTATTCCGGTGAATGGTCATAGTCCAAAAGCTGTTGCTGAAGTCGCACTCGCTGCGAGTATTTTTGATGAGACACCGGAAGGAAAATCGATTGTTCGACTTGCAGAAAAAATGGGTGCAACGGTTAATTTTAATCGAAAATTAGCCGAAGGAATTGAGTTCTCTGCTAGAACTCGTATGAGTGGTACAAACTTACCTGGTGACAGCGAAGTTAGAAAAGGGGCAGTTGATGCAATTAAGGGATTTGTTCGATCTCGCGGAGGTCAACTAACGACTGATTTAGATATCGCTTATCAGCATATTTCTCGTTTGGGTGGTACACCTTTAGCAGTTTGCAAAGACAATGAATTGTATGGAATTATTTACCTAAAAGATATTATTAAACCGGGAATTAGAGATCGCTTTGCTCAACTGCGACGTATGGGAGTGAGAACCGTAATGTTAACGGGAGATAATCGGATTACGGCTGAAGTTATTGCTCAAGAAGCGGGGGTAGATGACTTTATTGCAGAAGCCACTCCAGAGGATAAAATTTCTGTGATTCAACGGGAACAATCCCAGGGTAAATTAGTAGCGATGACGGGGGATGGTACGAATGATGCTCCGGCGTTAGCTCAAGCAAATGTCGGGTTAGCAATGAATTCGGGAACTCAAGCTGCAAAGGAAGCTGCGAATATGGTTGACTTAGATTCTGATCCTACAAAGTTGATTGATTTAGTCACCATTGGTAAGCAATTATTGATTACTCGCGGAGCGTTAACTACTTTTTCTATTGCGAATGATATTGCTAAGTATTTTGCGATTATTCCAGCGATGTTTTCATCAGCAGGAATTGGGGGTTTAAATATTATGGGGTTAGCCAGTAGTCAATCGGCTATTTTATCCGCCCTAATTTATAATGCTTTAATTATCCCCGCCTTAATTCCTTTAGCCTTAAAAGGGGTTAAGTTTCGCCCCGTTAGTGCCAATAAATTACTTAGAGAAAACATTTTAATTTATGGATTAGGAGGAATTATAGCACCCTTTATTGGAATTAAAATGATTGATAGCATAATTGCTATTATTGGTTTAACATAATAATAAACCAGATTTTGATAGACAAAAAATAGGAGTAAAAAATGAAAAAAATAGATGAATTTAATTCAAAATTAACCCGTAAATTCAAAGGAATAATTTCCTTAATCAAAACTAAAGGCAAACCCAACCTTTTACCCCTTTCTTTATTTTTCCTGTTATCCTCTAATTTAATCTTTGCTCCCATTATTTATGCAGCAACAGGAGAAGAGATAACTCGCAAAGCAGCTTGGGCTATTGGGGTTTTAATTTTAGTAACGATAGCCATTGCTCTCTACTTATTGGCTGTAATTTTACAACCTGAACGGTTTTAAAAACCAGTCAAATTCTTAAAAAATGTACTTTCAATTTCAAAATATACTATGTTTAGAGATTTGTTAACCGCCATCCGCACTACCCTAGTTTTATGGGTTTTAACGGCTATTTTATACCCGGTTTTGATTCTAATAATCGGTCAATCAATTTTCCCATTTCAAGCCAATGGAAGTTTGATCAAAAATCCGCAAGGAGAGATTGTGGGTTCAGCTTTAATCGGTCAAAATTTTACCTCTAATCGTTATTTTATATCCCGTCCAAGTAGCGTTGATTATAGTCCGGTTAACGAGGGTTTAGCAACGGGAATTTCAGGAGGAAGTAATTTAGCACCCAGTAATCCCGATTTGTTAAAAAAAGTAACAGCACGAATTGATCAACTCCAATTTAATAATATTATTCCAACGGCGGATTTAGTTTATTCATCGGGTTCTGGGTTAGATCCTCATATTAGTATTCAAGCCGCAAACGCCCAAATTCAACGTGTGGCTAATGCGCGTTCTTTAAATCCTAATCAAGTGGAAATTCTCGTTAACAAAAATACTGAACATCGATTTTTAGGAATTTTTGGAGAACCAGGAGTTAATGTTATGAAAGTTAATTTAGATTTAGATAACCTATCCAATTAACGATGATTAATAGCAGTGAAATTGATGCTCAAAAAAATTCCCCTGAATCTTATTATCAAACCTCCTCTCGAAATCAAGGGAAACATAAAATTTTTATTGGGATGTCTCCTGGGGTCGGTAAAACCTATCGAATGTTAGAAGAAGGACATCAATTAAAAGAAGAAGGAATTGATGTTGTAATTGGGTTATTAGAAACCCATGGACGGGAAGAAACCGCAGAAAAAGCAATCGGTTTAGAACTTATCCCTAAAAAAACGGTTTTTCATCAAGGAATAACCTTATGGGAAATGGATACCAATGCAATTTTAGCTCGTCAACCTCAATTGGTTTTAGTGGATGAATTAGCTCATACTAATGTTCCGGGTTCTATCCGAGAAAAGCGTTATCAAGATGTGGAAATTATTCTTAATCATGGAATTAATGTTTATTCAACCGTGAATATTCAACACTTAGAAAGTTTGAATGATTTAGTCGCAAAAATTACAGGAGTTATTGTTCGAGAACGCATTCCTGATCGTCTTTTAGATGAAGCGACGCAGGTTGTGGTCATTGATGTTACCCCAGAAACGTTACAAGAACGCTTAAAAGAAGGTAAAATATATGCACCTGAAAAAATTGAACAAGCGTTACAAAATTTCTTTCAACGTCGTCATTTAGTGGCGCTGCGAGAGTTGGCTTTACGCGAAGTTGCTGATAATATTGAAGAATCAGCAGAAACGACTGAAAAAGCTTTATTTTGTAATGTTCATGAGCGAGTTTTAGTTTGTATTTCTACTTATCAAAATTCCCCCCAACTTTTGAGGCGAGGATTACGTTTAGCGAATGTAATGAAAGCTCGTTTATATGGGTTATATGTGGAAAACCCAGAACGTTTTTTAACAAAAGAAGAAAGTTTACTGTTAGAAACTTGTCAAGATTTAATTAAAGAGTTTGGGGGAGAATTTCTTCGGGTTAAAAGTTATAATGTCTCGGAAGCGATCGCTCAAATTGCTCACCAATATCATATCACTCAAGTTGTCCTCGGACATACGCGCAAATCTCGTTGGGAATTGTTTTGGAAAGGCTCACCCGTTCAGCAATTGTTAAAATATCTGAAAGGAGTTGATATTCATATTATTGATGGTGAAAAAACATTGAATTCCTCCTCTTCATTAGATTAGAGTTTCAATCTAGCTTGTAAGTTGGCTGGAGCCAGATAGAGAACTGTTTTCTGATTTTTAGATTTAGCGGCTATTAATAAATCTTTATTCACTAATTTATTAAGATAGCTTCTGGCAGTATTTTCGGTGATCCCAAAATCGATGGCGACTTGTTTTGAAGTAAATTCTTTACCGGGTGTTCTGAATGCTTCTTTGAGGATTTCTAAATGACCTCTGCGTAAAGTTCTTGCAATAGGACTTTTATCAATCCAATCCATAAATTCATAAAAATCTTGTTTTTTTCTGCTCATATACTCATACAATGATTTCACTGCTTTTTCTATGGTACTAATCTGATTATAGAGAAAATAGGTGAGATCAAAATCATCAGTTTCAGTGTAAATAAAAGCTTGATCATAATCTCCACGTTTTTCTTGTATGAGTTTGCTAATCGAAACATATTGAAATAGCCAATAACCTGACCGCAGAATACTCCAATAGAAAATAGCTCTTGCCGTTCTACCATTACCATCCCCAAAAGGATGGATATATCCTATCATAAAATGTAAGATAATAGCCTTGATGATGGGATGAATAAAATTACTATAATCATTGGGAGCGGGATCATAATTTGCAAAATCACACAAATTTGTTAATCTAGCTTCGAGGGTTTTCCAGTCAGGAGGATAAAAAGTATTCTCATTGTATAAATTAGAAACAAAAATATTATTGTTTTTTCTAATTTCCCCTGGTGTTGCTTGATTTTCTATGGCTTCTTCTGTTGCAATTCTATGGAGTTCTAATATCAATTCTAGGGATAATTTCTCATCTTTTTTTTCAACCGCTTTTTTCATCAATAAATAATTATTGAGGATCATCTGTTGAGATTTATCTTTAGGGGTGAGATTTTTTTCCAGCATTTCCTTTGCAACTTCACGAGTTGTTGAAGCTCCTTCAAGTTGAGAGGAAGTTATCGCTTCCTCTTGCATTAAACTTTTGACGAGATAAGGATTTTTGGGAGGAGAAGATCCGAGAATACTATTACTATTCTCTCGACTTCCCCCGGTCATTGTATCAATCCCATAGAGTTGAGCAAACAGTGAGTCTGGTACACAATAACTAAAGCAGCGATTGCCTTCAGCTTTTAATAATGGGAAGTTTTTAGTAATTGCTTTCCGTGCAATTTTAGTGGCTATCCATGCAGCTAATTCGTTGTCACCCGGCTTGACTCTCCATTTAAAATCATTCCAATGAAAATACCTTCCTTTGGAATCTGTTGCTCCATATTTTCCAAGTAACGGTAGAAATTTTTCGGCTTCAACCTCTTGTAATAGCAAAATGAGAGGCTTAGGAACTCTAATTCTTGCCATAGAGAGTATTTCTCACTCAATTCTATTCTTTTAGTTTATCTTATTTTAGTCAAATTCATGAATCAGAAAATAAGGTTTTAAAGCTTTGGCGACGATATCGGGGCGAGTCGGGAGTAAAGTAACTCCACAGGGTTTCCCAATAGAAAAATGAGACTCCATCAAAACCGCGATCGCGCACGACTTTCATTTGTTGTTCAATTTGTTCCATCGGAACAGGATGGCGTAATGTTCCACTTAATAATCCAATAATTACCGGGACTTTCCGCCGTGCTATTTGTACAGATTCATGGTCTAATTCTGAAATAAATTTGACCATACTATCTCGATAAACTTGCAAAACAATGTCATCTACTAATCCTTGATTGACCCAGGTTAACCAATCTTGTAAATACATTTCATAAGTATATTCATAAGGGTTCGGGGATAAAGAAATCATACAATCAGGTTTAACCTCTTTAACGTTTTTAACAATCCGTTGAACTAACTCAGTAATTTTGTTCGCTCTCCAATTCCGCCACTCTTGATTGTAAGGATTGTTAGGAGGTAATTGATTATTATGTTCTTGTTGATAAAGTTGAATTGTATACTCATCATAACCAAATTCAACGGGAAGACCAAAATGATCATCGAGTTGAATTCCATCAATATTATATTTCATTACAACTTCTAAAATTAAATCTTCAATAAATTGTTGGACTTCAGGATGTAACGGATTTAACCAGACATTTTTAATGGTCATCCATTCTAAAATTTGATTAACAATCCAGTTTTTAATCTTGGTTTGATAGGAAACATCCTCCGAATTCCTGAAATGATTTAAGGCTTTTTCTCCTTTTTGAGTTTGAGCAAGCCAGTCAGGATGACGTTGAACAATCGCTGAGTTTTTAGGAGCCATAAATCCATATTCAAACCAAGGAATGACTTTTAATCCGTTTCGATGTCCTTCTGTAACAATTTTTGAGAGAATATCTCCTCCTAATTGGGTTAAATTTAATAAGGAATCTTGTGAACGACCGATGACTCGTCTTGCGACTGCACTTTTATAAAATGTAACTCCTCGGTTCCAAACAACGGGATAAATTGTATTAAATTTGAGGTCTGATAATTGATGTAAAGCACGATTTATTCCCCAAGGAAAAAATAAGACTCCACTGCTGACATTCGTTAACCAAACGCCTCTAATTTCATTAGGTATAATTAAAATAGGTTGGGAAGGTGTGGGCGGAATTAAAAGAGCGATCGCTACAATCAACGATAAAATAAAACTTGAGATTCCATAGATAATTAAGATGATTTTTTTTCTCGATTTCATTATTATACCGCACATAAAATATTGATCAGTTATAGAGAGTTTGCTATCCATATTAGTGTCAACTTCAGCCCTAGTAATTCCTGCTTTAACCCTTAGATTAGATCCCCCTAAATCCCCCTTAAAAAGGGGGACTTTGAATTTTAATTGTGGGGCTGGGGCTGTCTTTGTGGGATAAGTGCATCCAGTTCCCCCCTTTTTTAAGGGGGGTTAGGGGGGATCTAAATTTTAATATAATTTTTTCCATTGCTGATCAATATTTTGGGTGGTATCAATGGTTGTCAGATAGCTTTTTTCATCATCTGTAAAGGGTTGAGCTTTTGCTTGTTGAGAGGTTAATAAATCTACCGTTGCGTCAGCAATATCTCCCTGACGTTGTTGCAAACGATCTTGTAAAATATCCATCGGTGCTGTACATTCAATAATTTGTAAGGGTAATTGATGGGTATTACAGGTTTCTATCACTTCTCCCCGTCGTTCTTGTTGATCATATTTTGCATCTAAAATCACCCAAAATCCTTGTTTTGCTAATAATAATCCTAACTCTAATAATCGTTTATAGGTTTTTTCTGTCATTTCTGGGGTATAGATTTCTTCTTCTCCTTTTTCATATAGAGGAACATTTGCTAAATGTTTTCGCACTGCATCAGAACGAATATGAATTGCATTTAATCGTTTTGATAATTTGCGGGCGGTTGTGCTTTTTCCCGATCCCGATAACCCTGACATCATCACGATTCCTCCTGAAGATCTGCGAGTATATTGCCAAGCTAATTTATAATATTGAGTAGCTTCTTGTTGCGCTGTTTCTTTCTGTTCTTCAGCAACGGCTGGATCATCTAAAATTAAAGAATTAACTTTGGCTCTAACATAAGCTTGACGAGTTAAATAAAAGGGTAATAATTGTAATCCTTCCCAGTCTCCGGTTTGTTCAATATAACTATTTAAAAATCGATTCCCTAAATCTGCCCGTCCTCGTCCTTCTAAATCCATGGCCACAAAAGCGACATCATAGATCACATCCACAAACCGAAATTCTTGATTAAATTCAATCCGATCAAACAGTAATATTTTATCCTGATAAATACAAATATTTTTTAAATGCAAGTCTCCATGACATTCTCGAATCCATCGGTTTTCAATCCGACTTTTAAAAATAGCATCATGGGTTTCAAAACAGCTATCTGTGTATTGTTTAGTTTGTTCATATTGTTCTTGAGTTTGACAACAACCAATATATTTTTGTGTTTTTTGATAATTTCCATCAATGGAATGACGAATTTGAGCAATTTCTCCGAATTTGAGAATCTCATCATTTGTTGGACAACTTTGATGGAATTCAGCAACAACTTTTCCTAACTCTTCCATCTCTTTTATTGTTAATTTATCCTGTGCAAATAAATTTATTAATAAATTTTCTTCAGGAAACTGACGCATTTTTAAAGCATATTCAACAGCAGGGTTTTGATTATCCCCAAATTGAAAGCGATCGCCGATTTCTATAATGGGTAAAACCTCTAAATACAATTCTGGTGCTTGTTGCTGGTTCATGTGTAATTCTTGTTCACAAAAATAGTGCCGTTTCTCTAAAGTTGAATAATCTAAAAACCCAAAATCGACTATTTTTTTAAGTTTATACACATACTCTCCCGTTAATACAATAAAAGAAATATGGGTTTGTAAGAGTTCAATGGGTTCTTGTACCGGATGGGGATAAAAATCCGGTTCTAACATTTGTTGAATCAATCGAGGAAGTGCAGAGTCAGTCATATCCATACCAGAAAGATAAAAATGAATTCAATCAAGCTGAAAATAAGTCATGGGTTTAGGGTTATTTTTATTATCTCTTGAGAAAAAGCCAATTCCAATGTCTTGAAAATAAAAGTAACAAAAGATTTGATATGATCAACAATTGAATTGTTCAAGCCGTTTTATAGAAAAAGTCAATGACAGAACCCAAACCCTTTAATGTCTTTGGTGTTGGAAATGCCCTCCTTGATATTTTGGCATTAGTTGAGGATAATTTTATTCAAACCCATGACCTCAACCGAGGATCAATGACCCTGATGGATACAATCAAACAGGGGAAATTGTTACAACAATTGGAAACCCATCCTTTAGAATTACGTTGTGGGGGTTCCGCCGCTAATACGATGATGGCGATCGCCCAAAGTGGCGGGACGGGAATTTATTCGGGTAAAGTCAGCGCCGATACCAATGGCGAATTTTATCAACAGGATATGGTCGCGGCTGGAATTCAATTTGAAATTGAACCTGCTGATAGTACCCAAGGGCCAACGGGAACCTGTTTAGTCTTAACAACCCCGGACGCAGAGCGAACAATGTGTACCAATTTGGGGGTTTCTACAACTTTATCGGTTACGGATATCAATGTTGATCATTTGAGTCAGTGTCAATACAGTTATATTGAAGGCTATTTGTGGGATGCACCCCAACCTCGAAAAGCCAGTATTGAAACCATGGAACAGTCGAAACGCCTGGGGGTAAAAGTGGCGTTTACTTTCTCCGATATGTTTTTAGTTGAACGGTTTGGAGATGATTTCCGTAGCGTTTTAACAGAGTATTGTGATGTTTTATTTTGCAATGCAGATGAGGTGCGTCACTTCTGCGGTAACGAAGATTTAGAGGTTTGTGCCCGTCAGTTAGGAGAAAAAGTTAATCTAGTTTTCATTACCAATAGTAATAAAGGCTGTTTAGTTGTTGAAAACCAAAGTTTAATTCAGGTTCCAGGGTTCCCGGTTAAACCTGTTGATACCGTTGGGGCGGGAGATGCTTTTGCTGGTGGGGTATTATATGGACTCACCAATGGTTTAACCACCCCACAAGCCGCCCGTTGGGGAAATTATCTCGGTTCTCAAATCGTTCAAATTCATGGCCCCCGTTTAAGCGAATCTCAACAAGATAAATTAGCAACAATTATTAATTAGACTGCGAAGTGCGGGGTGCGGAGCGTAAGGTTTCAGGTGTCAGGCTTCAGATGTAGGGTTTCAATGATTTCTCCCTCTCCCCTGCTTCCCCTGCTTTCCCTACTTCCCCTGCTCCCCCAGTTCCCGATATTCTTAACCTTCGACGCTGCTTTCTTCCTCACCCCGTTCAGGATGAATAATACTAACAACGACTTGCTCTGCATCCCCTGTAGCTGTGACTCCCGCAGGTAAATTGAGTTCTCTAATGTGCAGGGCTTGACCTTGATGTAAACCTGTGACGTCCACATCAATGCGATCAGGAATGCTACCCGGTTCGCAGTCTACTTCCAATTCAGAAAGAACAACATCTAACAAACCGCCTTCTAATTTCACCCCAACCGCTTCACCAACGAAATGCAGAGGAATAGAAACGGTTAAACTATCTTGTTGAGCAACGGAGAAAAAGCTCAGGTGATAGGGAAATCCTTTCCAAGGATGTTTTTGAACTTCTCTGAGCAGGGTTTTACCACTCCAAGACAGTTCAGGAACGTTCAGTTGAATTAAAGTATGGTTAACAACATTCCGTTTGAGCAGGGTTTCTACAGTTTTCGCGGGAATCGTAATGTTAATAGATTCAGTACCTTGATGACCATACAGCACCGCCGGAACTAATCCTTGACGACGCAAAGCATTGGGTTTAGAGCCTTCTGGCCGTTTTTGACCTTCAATTGTAATTTCCATGACGTTGATTGCGCTTAGGGTTAAACACTTAAAATTTTTTAGCCAAACTCTGATTATACCAAAATCATGACGTTGTAGCTCAGATCTTGGATTTTGATTGCATAGATCATTCGGATATAAACACCATCTCCACGCCTAGGCACTAAACCATTGAACGTAGCATGGGTTGGCATCCCAAGCTACGTTTTAAAGAGAAGAAATATGACAACGAAAAGACTGGATACAATCCCTTCTAACCGCCAACGGTTACAGGTTGTCCGTCTGCATCTAATAACGCTCGTTTCGGCCCGTGAATCGGATCTTCAACAATAATCGTTTGATCTCGACTGGCTCCTAATGAAACAATCGCGATCGGAACTTTCATTAATTCCGCTAAAAATTTCAAATAACTTAAAGCTTCTTTGGGTAAATCTTCTAACTTGCGACAATCAGCCGTTGATTCTTTCCAACCGGGAACCGTTTCATAAATCGGTTGACACCGAGCAAAAGTTCTCGCACTACTAGGGAAATGTTCGCACCGTTCCCCATCAATATCATAGGCAACGCAAACTTTAATTTCCTCTAAGCCATCTAAAACATCTAATTTGGTAATCGCTAAACAATCTAAACCGTTAATTCTAACAGCATAACGACCAATCACCGCATCAAACCAACCACAACGCCGTTGACGTCCCGTTGTCGTTCCGAATTCAGCCCCGCGATCGCACAAGACTTGGCCAATCCCATCTACCATTTCCGTCGGGAATGGCCCTTCACCCACACGGGTTGTATAAGCTTTCGCCACCCCAATTACCCGGTCAATCATCGTTGGGCCAACTCCAGCCCCCACACAAGCACCGCCAGCAACGGGGTTAGAGGAGGTCACATAGGGATAGGTGCCATGATCTAAATCTAATAGGGTTCCTTGTGCCCCTTCAAATAAAATATTCCGTCGAGCTTGTACTGCTGCGTCGATTTTCAGTGAAGCATCAACCACATGGGGACGCAACCGTTCTGCATATTCCAAATATTCCTTAATCACCGCTTCTGGGTCGAGAGGAGGATGATTATAAAGCTTTTCGAGGATAACGTTTTTATTGTTAATCGTCCAGCGCAACTGATCGGGTAAAGTCTCGGTTTCCATCAAATCAATGATGCGAATTCCCGTGCGTTCAGACTTATCGGCGTAAGTCGGGCCAATCCCCCGCTTCGTTGTCCCAATCTTTTGATCTCCCCGTTGCTCTTCCGATGCTTGATCCAAGAGGCGATGGTAAGGCATCGTTACATGAGCCGTCTGGGAAATCATTAAGTTTTTGGTGGAAATCTTCAGGGATTCGAGTTGATCCAGTTCTTCAATTAAAATTTTGGGATCAATCACGGTTCCTGAACCGATAATGCACTCGGTATCGGGATATAAAATGCCTGAAGGAATCAGGTGCAGTTTAAAGGTTTGATTGTCAACTACAACCGTATGACCTGCATTAACGCCACCTTGGTAGCGGACAACCACATCGGCTGAACCACTCAGCAGATCGGTGATTTTGCCTTTTCCTTCATCGCCCCACTGGGCACCGATAACAACTACGTTAGCCAAGAGAGTTTTCACTCCGACAGTTTACACAAATCTTAATTATCTGTTATTAAGGGAACTCTGTCAAATTAAGTTTTGTTAACTGTTTTGTCACCCTTGATTCTAATGCCCTCACTGACCCCTCTAGGATAGAGACCCCAAGGACACCTCTCTATCAGCGATCGCCGATTCCCCCCAGATCTCAGTTTTTGAGCAGAAAAATATTAAAAGAAGTAACACAAATCAATTTTATCTTAGATTTTTATCCAAAACTCTATTATAGCAAAAAAAAGATTTTTCAGCCCCAAACTCTAAAATAAGAATCTTCATAGAAATGCAGGTTTTAACCCCATGTTTTTTGAGGGTTGTGCTATCGTTAATGGTTAATATCAGGATCAGTTGATCAAGTGAGTCAATAAACCTTGAAACCGATCAGTGATAGCCATTGTTTTAACCTTTATTTAAGAGTTACTATGCCGTTACACGCTGAGTTACATCGCCATTTAGGGGGTTCTGTTGTACCGCGTATTCTGTGGCGGTATTTTGAACGTCATAACCCTCAGTTAACCCAAGGGTTTGTTGAATATGAACGGTTTGAAGATTTTTATACCAAACCCCGCAATACCTTAGATGAATATTTAGAACTGCATACAATGGTTGAAAGTGTGCAGACCGTTGAAACCCTGCCTTATTTTATTTATCGGTTGATGCGGGGTGCTTATACTTTTGAAAATTTGGCGTATTTAGAATTGCGCTATACACCTTATTTACGAACACCGGAACATCTCAACCAGTCCCAACGAATTGATTGTATGGCTGAAATTGTGGAAGTCGTGGGAAAAGCGAGTCAAAGTAGTGATACTCCCATTATTACCAGCCAAATTTTATGTATGCACACTCGACTTCCATTAGAAGTTAACCGGGCAATTATTGATTTAGCAGCACAAATACCTCAATATGTTTGTGCAATCGATATTGCTGGAGGGGATAATCATTATGCTGAACGGTTGGATGAGTTTATTAACTTGTACCAATATGCCTTATCCTTGGGATTAAAAACCACCGGACATTTATATGAAACCCCAGAAGGTTGTTATCCCGAATTATTGCCCTATTTAATGCGAATTGGTCATGGCATTCAAATTCCGTTATTACATCCTGAATTATTACCGGAATTAGCTCGACAACAGCAATGTTTAGAAGTTTGTCCCACGACCTATATTAAAACGGGTACTCTCAAGGATATTCAGCAACTAAAAATTGTCTTTGAACGCTGTTTTGATGCCGGAGTTGATATTGCCATTTGTACTGATAATGCCGGGTTACATAACGTGCGTTTACCCTTTGAATACGAGAATTTATTAACCCTTGATATTCTAGGGTTTGAAGAATTACAAGCCTGTCAACAAGCCGCCTTTCGTCATGCCTTTGCATGGCCCCATGAAAACCCCCCCGCACACATTCTCAATGGTTTATTAAAACCTGAACCTGCAATGGTTTAAATCATGGGAAACAGCGAGCAGTTGATTTATTCTCCTGTCTCCTGTCTCCTAACTTTTTAATAATTTCGGTTTTTTCGCTTTTTCTAATAGCGGTTTTAAACCCTGAGCAACTCGTTCCCCTAAAAGTTGATGTCCAGCAGCATTCGGATGAATAAAATCTTCCTGTCGGTATTATAGCCACTGGCAATACTATCTCCTAAAACAATAATTTTGTCTCCAACTCCCGCCTCAAGATTTTTAACTGTTTCAATAGCTTAAAAATTCTTAATAATTAATAAACAGTTACGTCCATCTTCACCCTGTTCATAACTTAAATAATCGGCAATATCGTACATTAATTTCAAACCTCTTCCCCCTCCCTTTATCTCCGTATTCCTTGAGGGATCATTCATCTCCTTGAGAATGTCTTTGATTTTATTGAGTAAATCAAAAGGTTCGCCAAAATCCCAAATCCGAATTTCAATTTGTTGCTCTAAAACAGTCACTTCTAAATCAATATATAGATCCTCAGAACGTCCTTTATGAGCATGACGAACTGCATTAGTAAATCCCTCTGCTAAAGCTAACTGACAGCGTATCCAAACAGATTGAGGAATAAAGGACTGATACAGTTGCTCAAACCATGACAAGACTTTAGCTAGGAACACTAAACTAGACGGAACTTGAAGTTGAGTCGTTTGGGGAAGTGGCAATGGTTTTGAATCCTCTTATTCAATCACAATTAAGTTTGACTGATTTCCTAAATCCTGAACCGCATTAGGGATTTAGAATCTTGACAAGTTGGCTGACTTCATCATGATACAACAAAAGTTAGGATAGGAGGGAGGCTTATTTAAGCTCTGAGGTCGCTTGTTCGTCACAGCGTTTTACCCCCCTTGAATAAGTTATTGCCTTTGGCGTCCTCTAATAGTTTACTGCATTTTTGAGTGGTTTTCTAGTCTTCCTGAACCGTGATTGTGCTAGATCAAGTAAAATATTAGAGATGGGATAACACAACTTGTGAAGTTTCAGAAAAATCAACCCCTCAAGGAGTGAAAACACACTCCTTTGAAATGAGGCTGAAAGCGCGTAGATCAGCGCTAATATGACATAAAATTACTGCTTTAACATGAAAAGGAATTAATTGTAACTTTTATGGGATGAACTTTATGAATCTTAAATATTAACTGAACAAAACCTTGAACTCCGTCAATTTCAAGTTCAGGCAATCCTCTAATTAGACTATACTCAAAGACAGCAAAGTCTTAACTTGGCCTTGATTACCCTCATCTGGTGTACCAACGTACCTCAACGCTCATGTTTAAAATTCTGGTTATCGATGATGATGTTGCCATTTTAGAACTTCTCAAAAGAACGCTGAAAAAACAGGGTTATGATGTTAGTGTGGCAAATAATGGTGAAGAAGGCATAGAACAGGCTAAACAGCTACGTCCAGCACTGATTATTTGTGATTGGATTATGCCCAAGTTAACGGGGATTGAGGTCTGTCGTCAAGTTAAAGCGACTTCAGAATTATCAACAACACAATTTTTCTTATTAACGTCCCTCGGTTCAGTTTCAGATCGAGTCACGGGCTTAGATGCAGGGGCTGATGATTTTATTTCTAAACCCATTGAAATGAATGAACTCTATGCTAGAGTTCGGGCAGGATTAAGATTACATCAACTCAGCCAAGATTTACAAACCCAAAAACAACGCATTGAAGCCGAATTAGCAGAAGCCGCAGAATATGTGCGATCGCTCCTTCCTGAACCTTTAACTGAACCTGTAAAAATTGATACTAAATTTATTCCCTCTCGTCAATTAGGTGGCGATTCTTTTGACTATTATTGGTTAGATTCTGATCATTTATCGATTTATTTATTAGATACATCAGGACATGGCTTAAGAGCGGCTCTTCCCTCCGTTTCTGTTCTTAATTTACTGCGTTCTAGGGCTATTCCTAATATTGATTATTATCAACCCAGTAACGTTTTAAAAGCCTTAAATACCACCTTTCAGATGACCTATCAAAATGATAAATATTTTACAATTTGGTATGGTGTTTATGAGCTTTCAACTCGACAATTATTATATTCTAGTGCGGGTCATCCTCCTGCTATTTTATTAACAGGGAAAAATAAAAAAGATATTAAAATTGAACGCTTAAAAACACGAGGAATGCCTGTCGGAATGTTTTTAGAAGCAGAATATATGGATGCAACCTACAAGATAGAAGAATTTAGTAATCTTTATATTTTCAGTGATGGAGTTTATGAAATCAATCAACCTGATAATACAATGTTAGGCTTAGAAGGGCTAATTTCAATTTTAGTAGAATACAATGATTTACAAACAGATACTTTAGAAGAAGTTTTAAATACCGTTAAAAAAATTAATGCAAATAACCCCTTTGATGATGATTTTTCTTTGCTAAAAGTTACTTTTACTTAATCGGGTGAAATGGGGAAACACAAATCTGTTCAAATCCAGATTAAACTCCCTGTTTTCACCCGATCTTAGCTCCTGAATCACAAAAGGTTAGCTTTTCAAAGATTCCAAAAATTTATCTTCGTTTTCAAAAATCTCAAATACCCGATCCATACTGGTGAGTTCAAATAAAATCCTAATTTGTTCATTGATAGAACAAACAAATAATTTACTCCCAGCCGCTCTAACCGTTTTCAGAGCTAAGACTAATGCACCCAAACCCGAACTATCCATAAATGTGACATCTTGGAAGTCAATTAATATTATTTTGGCTCCCTTCTCAACTAAAGCAGCAATATCTTGACGAAATGGACTAGCTTTAGTACCATCTAAAATCCCGTGAGGTTTAAGAATTTTAACATCAGAACTCATAGTGTTTTAGGGATGAAACCCTCCATAAGACTCGCCCGACTCAGTTAGTATAGCTTTGAGATGGACTCATAGCCAAATACATCCAGTTAACCTGGGGAACAGGAAATTTAATCAGTACCCTGTCTGTTTCCGGGCTGCATTGATGATCCCGCAACCGTAAAGTTAATCAACCTTTCACCGGACTGACTTTAGCCCGATAAAGGAGTTTATTCCCTTCTCGATATCCCGTATATCGCACAATCACTTGCTCTCCGGGTTGAGCCGTTCCCTCCAGGAGTTGATGTAGATGCGGATCATAGGGAACTTGTGTGCCGACAGGTGCGATCGCGTCTACTCCCCATTGTCTCATAAGCTGTTCTACTGGACGCACAAAAGGTAATAATTTTACCGCCGGAAGTTGGGGGTTTTCTTGAACTCGATACACCACCGTTGGCCATTGCAATAACCACGACTCCAAAACGTGCAAACTTTCCCGTTTCCATTCTTCTAACAATGCAGAACGTTGTTGCTCCATCTGTGTTTGTAAGCGTTGATATTCTGATTCTAAATCTCCCCGAATTGGAGTTTCAGAAGGAACAGAACCTGGAGCAAATACGGCTAATAATTCGCTCAGAGAAATCTTTAAACCTTGACTAATTTTCAACAAAATACTAACCGGGGTTTGTAGCGCGAGTCCCCGCCGCAGTCGAATAATCTGCAACGGGGAAACCCCAGCAATTTGGCTTAATTCTTCCAGGCTAGAAATCCCCGCCCGTTGCATGAGTTCCTGTAACTGGGGGTTATAGTCCGGTAACGCAGATTCACTCATTTTGATTTTTAGTTCACGAGTTACACTGCCATTGATGGCCCTTTAGCTGCCTTGCAAATGAGCTTCTAAGAACCACAACCGCTTATCAATGGCGCGGGAAATTTCAGTGTACAAATCTGCTGTATCCGCATCGCCTAATGCACCTGTTTGATCAATGGCTTCTCGAACCATTTTCGCATAAGGAGCATAGCGATCGGCTAAAGCCACCACATAATCTTTATCATTAGCCAAATCCACGGGGAATTCTGGGATAATGGTATCTGCAATTGCCATCCGAGCCGTTCCCATTGCTGTCCCACCTAACACAGTTGCTCGTTCGGCAATTAGATCAATATATTCTTCTAATTCGGTCGCCATTTCATCAAACAGTAGGTGCAGTTGATAAAAATTAATCCCTTTGACATTCCAATGAGCCTGTTTAACCTGAGTTTTTAAATCTAATGTTGTCGCCAAACTGTGGTTTAGAATCTCAATCACTCCGGCGCGGGTTGTTTCCGGTAAATCAATTCGAGTCGGATAAAGACGTTGTTTTGAGTGAGTTGCTACCATGATTGAAAATACTCCTTGATCAGTTTTATAGAATGAATCAAAACTTTACAAATATAGAAGAGATTGATCACAGTGTATCGAATTTCAAACCCTTCTAAATCTATCTCAAGCTAGATGCTTTTGCAGGACAGAACGCGGTGCTTTTCGGACATGACAGCGAATGGTTTCTAACCCTAATTTTGTACAAGCTTCATAGCGATGACATCCTGAAAAGCCATAATAGTCCCCGTCCACTTCTAAAACCTCAATCGGTTCCTGTAAGCCAATCTCTCGAATGGATTTCATTAAGGCTTCAACTTTAGTGGGGTCTGTTCCACGAGGCAGAGGACGACGAATCTGCTTGAGAGGAATCTCTTTAACCTGCATTCAGTTACTCCTCCTTTTCCTTGTCTTTCTATATCATACTCATAATGACTTCAAGTTGCAACCTTTTCTGGGAAAAACTTAGAAATCCGATTTCCGGCATTCACACAGACGAGGAAGAAAAGGGGACAAGGGGATGGGGGGACAAGGGGATGAGGGGACAAGGGGATGAGGGGAGATGGGGAAGAAATAATTTATTCCCTATTGGGTATTGCTTTGGTTTAACAGCCAACAGACTTGACAACAGACCTATTAACCATCGATAACAGACAATCAAAGACTGATTTTTAACTCATGACAACGGACAATCGACAAAAAAGAATCGCAATATTTGATAGTGGTGTCGGAGGATTAACGGTTTTAAGGGAACTCTACCGCCAACTCCCCAATGAATCCGTTCTTTATTTTGGAGATACGGCGCGGTTACCCTATGGAACCCGCTCACGAGAGGAAATTGTGCAGTTTGTCCGTCCCATTATTCTTTGGGCGATGCAGCAGGATGCCAAAATGATTCTCATGGCTTGTAACACCAGTTCCGCCCTGGCCTTAGAAACGGTTCAAGATGAATTTGATATCCCCATCCTCGGATTAATTCTTCCCGGTGCTCAAGCCGCCGTGCGACACGGAAAGCGCATCGGGGTAATTGCTACCCCCGCAACAGCCGCCAGTAATGCCTATCGTCACGCCATTCAGGAAACAGATTCTTCTGTTCAAGTCTGGCAAGTGGGGTGTCCAGAGTTTGTTCCCTTAATTGAACAAAACCGGATTCATGATCCTTATACCTATCAAGTGGCACGGGACTATTTAACTCCCTTAATTCAGCAGCAAATTGATACGTTAATTTATGGCTGTACTCATTATCCCCATTTAGCTCCTGTCTTGCGTTCTATCCTTCCGGCTCACGTTCAACTTGTTGACCCGGCGGTGTCTTTAGTCAAAGCTGCGGCTAAAGAATTAGAACTGTTAGGACTGCGGAATACCTACTCTCCCAAACCCACTCGGTTTTGTGTGAGTGGTTGTCCTCAACAGTTTGCTTCTATTTCGGTTCAGTGGTTAGGGTTTACTCCCCTGGTAGAAGCGACTACGTTACCCACGATGGAACCCGTCAATACTGCCCCTATGGCGGTCAGTGATGGTATTACCCCATCATTAACCTGATATTTAACAACAATACCCACTCAGCTTGTCTCAAACTGGGTGGGTCTGTTTTTCATTTTCCATTTCCATTGCATCATTTCAGAATTCTTGATTACTTGATCCAGTAATTTGGGAAAACTGATTTATAGCAGTCACGGCTGGGGTGTTAGGACAGAGACTAATGCTAAAACCATGGGCAGAGAAATCTTTTCCTGGCTGTTCCCTGTTCCCTGTTCCCTGTTCCCTGTTCCCTGTTCCCTGCTATAAGATAGATTTTTAAGATCTCAATCGAGAGATATTTGTTGTATACTTAGCGAGGGCTAAGAGCAAATAAATCATTAAAACATAGCCCGTTGCCAAAAGCGGGATGATTAAAGGCATATCATTATAAAACATAGGAGCCAGCCACAAGAATTAGGAGAAGGAGCGCACAGGAGTTTAATATCCCCTACATAAGGTCAACACGCAAAGCCAGGGTCTAGCTTTTATGACCTACTACTAAAAATTTCTATGGGGAATTCTCATCCCCTGGAAATATTGCTCACACTTAACTCCGCCAGAAGATTCCCTATGAAAAACCTTAGGGTTCTCTCAGAAAACCCTAAATAGAGACTCCTCTAACCGATGTCATGGATAAGTCCACCGACTGGAATCCGCTTGCGAACTCTTAAAAAAAGTTCTAACGGCTATCCGAAAGCCAATGGAACAATCAGGTGGCGATTGATTATCCTTAATCTGATCGCTAGACCCGTTTCCCTTAATGTGTAGAATTATTGGTTAAACTCTTACTGTTAAGATAACACAAAAATTAGAAAACAGGAGCATTTCAGGAAATTTTTTTTTGGCTTTGAGGTAGCTTACCCCACCTGGAGATAACACCTGGCCAGAAGGGATAGGAAATAGCCAGAAGGAACCTCTCTCAACGGTTAGACAGAAGTGTTAAAATCCCTATCCCTTCTGGATTAGGGTCTATTTACGCCGAAATTTCCAGACTCCTGTTTCAACTTCAATGCGATCCCCTGAACCGAAACAGATTAAAATCAGACTATAATATGTAAAATTTTGTTAACTCAACGCCTGAGTTGGCTAATCCATGACATCGCAAACTCTTCTATTTTCGCCAGTTGAAGCAGACCTGCGGCTATTGACCGATAACTTAAAACAACTTGTCGGTGCACGACATCCGATTTTGTATGCAGCCGCAGAACACCTGTTTAGTGTCAAAGGGAAACGGGTACGTCCTGCGATTGTCCTGTTGATTTCCCGAACCACAATGCCCGATCAAAATATTACCCTCAAGCATCGGAGGTTGGCAGAAATCACAGAAATGATCCATACCGCCAGTCTTGTCCATGATGATGTGGTGGACGATGCTGAAATGCGTCGGGGAGTGCCAACGGTTCATAGCTTATTCAATAACCGAGTTGCGGTTTTAGCCGGAGATTTCCTATTTGCTCAATCTTCTTGGTATTTAGCCAATTTGGATAACTTGGAAGTTGTCAAATTACTATCCCAAGTGATTATGGATTTAGCGGAGGGAGAAATTCAACAAGGTTTGAATCGATTTGATACGGGATTATCAATTGAAGCCTACTTAGAAAAAAGTTATTATAAAACTGCTTCTTTGATTGCCAATAGTTCTAAAGCAGCAGGTGTTTTAAGTGGGGTTTCAACCCAACAGGCAGAAGACTTATATAACTATGGTCGTCATGTTGGTTTAGCCTTCCAAATTGTCGATGATATTTTGGACTTTACTGGTGTCACCGAGGAATTAGGAAAACCAGCCGCCTCTGATCTCAAAAGTGGAAATTTAACCGCACCGACCCTCTATGCTTTAGAAGAAAAACCGTCTTTGGAAGCTTTAATCGAGCGAGAATTTGCTCAGGAAGGAGATTTAGAACAAGCTTTAACCTTAATCAAAGATAGCTCAGGCATTCAACGTTCTAGGGAATTAGCATCTGATCATGCTCAACAAGCCGTCAAGTACATCGAATCTTTTCAAGTCTGTGAATCTCGACAGGTATTAATCGATTTAGCCGATTATGTTTTGAGCCGGCTTTATTAACGGCAAAGTTGACAGTGTAGAGACGCACCATGGTGCGTCTCTACTGACAGTTGACAGTTGACTGTTTTCAACTAATAATTGATAACTGATGATGCGGATACTTGATAACTGATAACGACTTTAAGCAATATTTGGTGGAATTTTACGGGATTTAGACTGACGACGTTGTTGATAGTCTTGGAGATAAATTTGTACTAATTCTTGAATTTCACTGCGTTTGATTTCGGTAGCCGACTGAAAATTTTTAGGAATTTCAAAGAAATATAAACTATCAGGCATTTCTAAGACAACCATTTGGAATAGAATATGAGTAACGGGTAACGGAATCGCTACAAGTTGAGAACCGGAATCAGGATTCCCATAACTTAACGCATCTTCTAAAGTGGAAAACGCATAAATAACTCTTTTTTTGAGTTTGGGTTGATCTACATTAATAAACGGTTGTATCACCCAACTTTGATCTAAAGTTTGTAAAATATAATATTCGGGATGTTGCAATTGTTCTGCTAATAGTTTTAGCGCAGGTGAAATCGCTTCAACAACCTGGGGAGTTGTTCCATCTTGAGGTGCTTTATCAATTAAAGTTTGAATTTGTTGATCTAAATTCATAGGTGTTGGTTGTTGACTGTTGACTGTATTCTTTCCCACATCTCCCAATGAACAGGTAAGATGCCTGTTCCACAATAGTAAACCATCCGGAAATCCAAGACTGATTCTGGAATCATTGTGTTAGGGTCATTGTAGTAACTAGACATCATGGGGGAAATCTGCCAAAGCGAAACCATTTTCCAAAGGCTATTGAGAGAACTGAATCAATCCACTCGTGCTTCTGAACAAAACTGTCGGGATGTTGCAGAACGAATTACCGAAGAAGCCACCCGTATTTGTACAGAAAGCAAACGGATTCAAGACTCAGGGGATATAGAAACTTGGGCCATGACTTTAGCTCAACACCGTTTACAGCAATGTATTCAATATTATAAGCTAGGGTCAAAACAAGGGCCGTTGGAGTTACATAGTACCTTGAGCGCGATTGTTTATCGATATATTACTCCTCCTCAAGTGCAATCGAGTTACCAAGCTCGATTGGAATTAATTAAGGATTTTTTACAAGCCTTTTATTTAGAAACCTTGAATGCCTTTCGTAAAGAAGCGCAGTTAGCTGCCACCTACCGTCCTCGGACACTCTTGGAACTTGCGGAATATATGGCATTTACGGAACGCTACGGTAAACGGCGAATTCCTTTAGCCCGGGGTCGGAGTCAGCAATTGATTATACTCAGAGCGCAAACCTTCTCTCAACAACAGCCTAAAGAAAGTTTTGTTGATTTAGAACAAGCCGCTGAGGGGTCAGGTTCCGAATCTGATACCACCTGGAATGATTCCTCACTCCAGCAAGTCCGAGCCGCAATGGTAACAGAGTCCAACGAATCAGAGTCCGATTCTCTCCGTCAAACGGTAGTAGAGGAACTGATGGCTTATTTAGAAGAACACAAACAACAAGATTGTGCCGACTATTTTGCCTTGCGGTTACAGGATTTACCCACTCGTGAAATTGAGAAAATCCTAGGATTAACATCCCGTCAGCGTGATTATTTACAGCAACGATTTAAGTATCATCTGCTTCGATTTGCTTTAGGACATCGTTGGGAATTAGTTCACCAATGGTTAGAAGCAGATTTAGAACGAGATTTAGGGTTATTGCCTCATCAATGGCAAGAATTCTTAACTCAAATTGGTTCGGAGCAGGAGAGTTTGTTAAGGTTAAAACAACAAGGATTGTCTGATGCGGAAATTGCCAAAAGTTTAAATTGCAAAGAAGCTCAGATTCAAAAACGTTGGTTTAAATTGTTAGAGTTGGCTTGGGAAATCAGGAATCGTTCAGTATCCGGAGCAGGGGCATCCAGTGATGAATAACGAAGCAAACCGAGATAATCAATGCTGTGAGCGTCGATTCTTTGACTGGTTGTTGCAACAGCCAACGACATCTTTATCTCATCAGGCTCAGGATGGATTAAACTCCCATCCCATTCCTGATGAGACTTCTGGAGTTGAAAACTTAGAGGGGGAGGAATTAGACCCCCTCGATTCTGAAGAGATGGACGTTTTCGACCCCAACAGTCAACGATTCACACTGGGAGATATACCGATTGTGAAAAACCGATTTGAGACCGTTTTGAGAGAAAGACTCAAACCCACGATTCAACTGAACCCGCCCTTGTTTCCTTGGGAACCCGTCGGCACTGATTTGCAGCATGAATATCCAGACGCATTCAGGGAAGAACCGGTTCCTCTGTCTAATCTTTGGGTTGCTCATCGACAGCAATTGAGATGGTCAGTTCCTCTACCAGAGTGGGTTTTTGATCAATTATTGGTTCCTTGTCAAAAAGTGGTTCACTCTGCTTTGCAGCAAGGTGCTAAATTAGTTCAGGTGGTGGAAACGTTATTTCCTAATGAATCCCAACCTCTGAATGAATTGGCAGGTTATGTGATTCTAGGGCGTTTACGAAGTTATACCGATTTAACCGAGTCTCAGCCTTGTTATGAAACTGCAACCCCTGAGCAACAAATGGTGTTGTTATTATTAGCAGCGCAGGAAATTCTTCAGGCTTTGACTCTCAATTGTGGTTTGAATCAAGCTCCTGTTCACCAAGAGTGGTTAACGACTTTAGGAGAATTGACCCTTGAGGTGGAATATGTTCAAACCGAGTAGTGCGATTCGTTTAACCTAAAATAAGCCGAAAAGCTTATGGGACGGTTAACCCAGTAGTTAAGACTGGTGATAACTGATTACATTTATGGGTGAACTGCCGTGCGGTAAGTCCCATCCCTCAAGTGCTGAGGTGAAAGCATAACCCCTAGTTTGTGAGGGTAGCATCCAACAGGCTAAAGCGGGATTAAAAGGTAGAACTACTGGAAGCCAAATCTGGTAACTATCGAGCAAGAAGTCCATGTGTAGCGCAAGCAAAGATGTATCTGAACCATCGTCATTTGAAATGGTGTAATGGCTGAATCAAGATAAAACTTGATTAACACCAAGCCAAAAGGCAAGGCTAGGGCATAAGCGATTTACTCTTCGACTTATTAGCACCGCCCAATAAACCCGGTGGAAAGCATCACGCTAAAGACTTCAAACAAATATGTAATCGGAACGAAGTAACCCCCATATATCTCTGGAGAGGTCGAAATCCAGTAAGTAGCTAACGAATGATAGGTAGGGGAGGGATGGTATCAAAAGCGAATGCCCTTGGTAATGCAAGGGATATGCTGACAGATACTCGGTAATTCCAAAGAAATAGAACAAGTAGCAATGAATATATCTAAAACGCTGAATAAAAATCAGACGGTGGAGTGGAAAGACCTTAACTGGCGCAAGCTAGAACGGGTGACTTTTAAGTTGCAAAAGAGAATATTTCAAGCGAGTGAACGAGGCGATGTTAAAGCAGTTCGCAAACTTCAGAAGACCCTGATTAATTCCTGGTCGGCAAAATGTATTGCAACACGTCGGGTAACACAAGATAATCAAGGTAAAAATACCGCAGGTGTGGATGGAGTTAAATCTCTGACCCCAAAGCAACGAATGAACCTTGTAGGACGATTAAAGTTAACAGGTAAGGTTAAGCCTACTCGTAGAGTAAGGATTCCCAAACCTGGTACAACAGAAACCCGTCCATTAGGAATACCCACAATAGACGATAGAGCATTACAAGCGTTAGTCAAACTAGCATTAGAACCAGAATGGGAGGCACAATTTGAGCCAAACAGTTATGGTTTTAGACCAGGACGTTCCTGTCATGATGCAATCGAAGCAATATTTAACAATATCAGATATAAAGCTAAATATATACTGGATGCTGATATTGCTAAATGCTTTGACCGTATTAACCATAAAGCATTACTCTCAAAAATACATACTTACCCAAACTTAAACCGACAAATTAAAGCTTGGCTCAAAGCAGGGTATATGGACGGAAAGAAAATCTTTCCAACAAATGAAGGTACACCACAAGGGGGGATTATCTCACCCTTGCTTGCGAATATTGCCTTACATGGAATGGAAGAAAGAGTAATGCAATATGCAGAAACTCTACAAGGGAGAAAAAGGGATAACCGTTACGCCCTTAGCCTCATCCGGTACGCTGATGACTTTGTAATAATCCACGAGGATTTGAACATCATCAAAAGAGTTCAAGAGATAATTGCTGAATGGTTAAATGATATGGGACTGGAATTAAAACCTAATAAAACAAAATTAACCCACACCCTTAATAAAATAGAAGGAAATGTTGGGTTTGAGTTTTTAGGGTTCCATATACAACAGTACAAAGTAGGTAACTACCGAAGCGCAAAAAAAACGAATGGAACACCACTAGGTTTTAAGACATTAATCACACCCTCAAAAACCAAAATCAAAACTCACCTCGTCAAAATAGCTGAAATAATAGATACCCATAAAACCTCGCTTCAAGCTGCTTTAATTAGTAAGCTGAATCCAATTATAAGAGGCTGGTCAAACTATTACTCAACGGTAGTCAGTAAAGAAACCTTTAACAAGGTTGACTATCTAACTTATGACAAGTTGAGAGCCTGGGCAAGAACGAGGGGAAAAGGGAACATCAATAAAAACAAATACTGGCGAACAGTAGGCGACATAAATTGGTGTTTCAGTACAGAAAATGGATTAGAATTACTCACCCATGCTAGTACACCAATCGTCAGGCATACAAAGGTTAAAGGCAAGGCTAGTCCGTTTGATGGAAACTGGATTTATTGGAGTAAACGACGAGGTGAATATCCTGAGACTCCTAACAGGGTTTCCCAATTAATTAAGAAACAAAAGGGTATTTGTCCTCACTGTGGTTTGTATTTTACAAGTACAGACATTGTAGAAGTTGACCATATCAAACCCAAATCGTTAGGTGGAAAAGATACTTACGATAATCTGCAACTTTTACACAAACATTGTCACGACACAAAAACGGCTAGTGATGGTTCCTTAACTAAAACTGTTGAGAATTATGACAATCAACCGTTTTGAATCGTACCTATAACAAAGGTGGAATTATCAAGGAGCCGTGTGAGGTGAAAGTCTCATGCACGGTTCTGAAGGAGAGGTAGGAGTGGTAACGCTCCTATCGACTCTAACTGGATCTAGTTTGAAAATTCTGGGTCAACTTCCAGCCGGAGGGCGGTTGCAACTGTTAGATGACACGAGATCAGCAACAGCGCAACGGGAATCTCCCGGATATTTGAAACTGGAACTAATAGACCCGGAACCGAACCGAATTTATCGACTTCATGTTTTATTTCATAGTGACGAGCAAAATCCCCTCTGTTTTGCAATTTGCCCCCAACCTTGGATTGAATAAGGAGCAACCCATAAGCTAAATTTAGTCTGTCAGTTTAGGTGATCTTAAGTTAAAGTAGTTTAAGGTTTCAACCCTTTAACCTTTAAGCTTAAACGATGACACCCTCAATCCCTTTTTTTAGTCAATTATGGCGACGGATTGAAGCAGCACCCAAGCCAGTACCGGAGGATTCCCTGTGGCTACGGGTGTTAGTTCAATTGTTAGTGATTGCGGGGATTGTGGCAACGGATGTTGCTATTGAGGAACCCCTGAATTTATGGGCAATTCCTGTAAGTATCCTGGGGGCAACCTGGAGTTGGTTTCGTCGCCGCCATCGCAATGTGCCGATTAAATTTTGTATTGCGATTGGAATGTTAGTTGCCCTGGCTGCATTTTTTGGGCGACTATTTGGGGAAATGAATGATACGCGGTTAGCGTTAGCCAGATTATTAATTGAATTACAGGTTTTACATAGTTTTGATTTACCCCGTCGCAAAGATTTGGGGTATTCGATGGTGATTGGGTTGATTTTATTGGGAGTCGCAGGGACGCTTAGTCAAACGATGGCGTTTGCGCCTGTGGTGTTAGTATTTTTGGGGTTGGCTTTACCGACGTTAATTTTAGATTATCGCTCTCGGTTAGGGTTAGGAGATATTGAATTTAAGTCGAAAAAAACATCACAGCAACCGGGTAGTCAGGTAAATTTTAAGTTTGTTGGAATTCTTTTTTTAGTCGTAGTTGCTTTAGGATTAATTATTTTTACCGCTCTTCCTCGGTTCCCAGGATATCAGTTAAGAACATTTCCGGTGAGTTCTCCGATTAAAATGCCACCGGGACAATTTGATGGCAGACAAATTTTAAATCCAGGTTATGTGTCTTCAGGAAAAGATCAGAATAATAATTCCGGTGGGGGTGGTACTGGATTAAATCAGGAAACAGGAGCCGGAACGCTAAACGATACGTTTTATTATGGATTTAATACGAAAATTAATCAGAATTTACGCGGAGCATTAAAGCCTCAAGACGTTCTACGAGTGCGCTCACAAGCGAGGGGATTTTGGCGAGTCGTGGCTTTTGATCGCTATACCGGACAAGGATGGGAAATTTCTCGTAATGATAGAACAATTCCTTTAAGGCGTTCGATTTGGTCGTATCAGTTTAATTTGTTTCCGTTAATCACTCAAGCAAAAATGCAAGAAGTGGTTCAGAGTTATACCGTACTGCAACAACTTCCGAGTTTAATTCCGGCGATGGATAAGCCCAAGGAAATCTATTTTCCTACTGAGGAAATTGCTATTGATCCTGATGGGAATTTGCGCTCACCTTTGGAACTCCGAGAGGGAATGACTTACACAGTGGTTTCTCAAGTTCCCTATCGTAACCGCAATCAATTACAACAAGCATCAACGAACTATCCCAAAACTATCAAAAAATATTATTTACAAGTTCCTGAAGAAATCGAGGAGAAAGTCAGGAAAAAAACAGAAGAAATCTTAGCCAGCGTCAATCAAGTCGCCCAAAATAAGAAACCTTTAGATTCAACCTATGAAAAAGTTTTATATTTAGCACAATATCTTAAACAAAACCCCAATTATAAATTACAAAAGGAACCTCCATTTCTAAAGAAAAATGAAGATTTAGTTGCAGCGTTTTTATTTGGGTATCAAGATAGTCCTCCAGGAGAAAAAATCACCGGAGGCTACCCCGATCATTTTTCTACGGTTCTAACAATAATGTTACGTTCTATCGGAATTCCAGCGCGACTGGTCGCCGGGTTTAACCCTGGGGAGTTTAATTATTTTACGGGGTTATACGTTGTGAAAAATACTGATGCTTTTGCGATGACAGAGGTATATTTCCCTAACTATGGTTGGTTTGCATTTAATCCCATTCCGGGGATGGATTTAATTCCCCCTTCGGTGGAAGAAGACCAAACTTTTAGTGCCTTAAAAGCGTTTTGGAGTTGGGTGGCGGGTTGGTTACCTTCTCCCGTTGCGAATGGATTACAAGCGATTTTAGGAACGATAATTTTAGGAATACTTCAAGGAATTCGTTGGTTTTTTAGTTTATTTACCCAGGGAGGGTTAGGGATTTTTAGTGGATTAATTATTACCACTGTGATTGCATTTTTCGGGTGGTTAAGTTGGGATATTTGGCAGGGTTGGAGCTATCGTCGTTGGTTGGCGAAACTCCCTCCTGAAGAAAGTCTTTACCAACAACTCTTAGCGGTTTTAGCCAGTAAAGGTTATCCGAAACATCCTGCACAAACCCCGTTAGAATATGCGTCTTGGTTACAGCAATATCATTCAATTGCGGAAGCTGAAGTTATTGATGAATTGTCTCAAGGCTATATTGGTTGGCGTTATGGTGGAAAACCGCTTAATCTTGAGCAAATGCGAGAGTTATTGATGAATTTAAAAAGAGCATATTGGAGACGGCTCAACCATCGAAGTTGGCTTAAATACATAAAACGATGATTTTGTCAAGATCAACTTATTGCAGATCAAAATAGTCTCTGAAAATTTGGTATCACACTTCAAGGTAAATTCAGGAATGTAATATTATGATTACACGAAAAATTAGGATTTTAGACCTATGATTTTTAATAAAGCTATACTTCCCCAGATTATTTTTTTTGTATTATAGCACCAAACGGCGTAATTGCGTCAATAGTTGCAAATAGCTTGCAATAACCTCTTGACAAAATTTGCCCCAAAATTGAGATAAACTTTTAAAATTTAAAACAATAACTCTTTTGCAATAAAGTAAGCTTATGTTAAGTTCCCTACCCCAGACAAGATAGGCTATGAGTCTCTACTAAAATTCCGATAAAATAACAACCAACAATCTGCAAGTGTGAGGAACAATGGTGATGAAGCGAATAGTAGTAACGGGATTAATCAGTAGTTTTCTCTGGGGTTTACCCGTTCAAGCACAACCGACAACAGCTAATCCCTATAACTTATTGCAATATAGTCAACTGAAAATTGGCATGACCTATGATCAAGTCAAAACGATTTTAGGGTCAGAAGGACAACAAGATCGGGGGTTTACAAACAATCAGAACCCTAATTCCCCCGTAATTTATCATTGGATTAATGGAAATGGTTCAGCAATTAGTATTGTTTTTGATGCCGATAAAAAAGTAATCAAATTAGCGTCTTATAATTTAAGCCATCCCGAACATTTACAAGTAACAAAAGCTGAAGACGGAACGTTACAAAATTTATCCCAAAGTACCATTCTGATTGATCAATATAATCAAATTAAATTAGGAATGGCTTATGATGAAGTCGTTAAAATCATGGGTAGTGAAGGCAAAAAAGATGAAGAAATCAATCATTCTCCCCAGAACTTATCAGACCATCGTTATCATTGGTTAAATCCCAATGGTTCTCGAATTACCGTAATCTTTGATCAAAATCAAAACGTTACCTCGGTTTTGACCCAAAATTTAGACAACTATACAATTGGACAACTCGCACCCCCGAACCATCCAGAAGGGCCAACCTTAGCAACCCGTGAACAGTATTATCAATTGCGATTAGGAATGACCTATGAACAGGTGAAAGTGATTATGGGGAGTGAAGGAACCGTGAATACAGGCTTTAATCCCGAATTAGCAGAGAATTTTAAGGCGGCTTATGAATGGATGAACCCTGATGGAACCGGAATTAAAATCATTATGAGTGCTGAAGATCAAGTTTTAAGTATTTATAGTTATGGGATGGGTGTGGGACTGCGATAAGTTGCGACCGCTCCCATGCCAGAACCGTAACAAATTTTAAGAAAGTTTACATAAAACCGGAAAAGGTTGACAACAGCATAAACTGAACTGTGATTTGAGTAAACTTCCAAATCCGGGCTTTTTAGCTAGGGGATCAGCGAGTTTTTCTATTGAACTTTGCGCCTAAATTGGGGGTAAAGGAAATGGTAGAATACACTTTGCTACTCATTCTGCCTGAAAATATCAAATTCTTGTAAATGCTGTTTATGTCAGTTGGGAGAAGAGCGTTGATGAAACGATTGAGTCGCCTGTTGGCTGTGTTAGTTTTAATAGTGGGTTGTCTAGGATGGACTGGACATCAAAGTGCTTTAGCTGCAAACTTAAACGTGATGCAGTATGGAGTTACTTCTCCGATCTTAGCAACGGAAACGCCTCGGAGAAATCGTGTTGATGACAAGATGGCTAAGGTTCGCAATAAATTGGACTTAAATAATAGCGATCTGCGAGATTTTCGTCAATACAAAGGAATGTTTCCCAAGTTAGGGTCACTGATTATTCTGAATGCACCCTATGATTCCGTTGAGGATGTGTTGAAAATATCTGGTTTGACAGAACAACAAAAAGAAATTCTGCAACAGAATTTAGAGAACTTTACCGTGACTCCTCCTGAGTCTGTGTTTATCGAAGGTGACCAACGGTTAAATGTTGGGGCTTACGACTAAGCCATTTTTGGGATTCAGTGTCAGAATGTACGGATTATGTTAACGAGATTAAAAAAAGTTAACATAATCTCTAACGTCAGTTTAATCCGTTTAAATCTGTTATGGTTCTGGGGTACTGTACACCACTGGTACAGAGCAAAACCCTCATCCCTGACTTAAAACCAACCCCTCATCCTGGCACTGACCCATGACCGTTATTGAGACTTCCTTAACTTCCCACCTGCCCTTAGTGTTTGATGTGTTGGTTGTGGGTACAGGAGCGGCGGGATTATATACCGCCCTTTGTTTACCTGAACACTTGAAGATTGGCTTAGTGAGTAAAGATGCTCTACCCCTATCAGCGAGTGATTGGGCGCAGGGAGGAATTGCTGCTGCTATTTCAAGCGATGACTCTCCCACCCTGCATTTAGAAGATACCTTAAAAGCTGGGGCTGGGTTATGTGAAGTAGAGGCTGTTCAATTTCTAGTGAATCATGCGCCAAAATGTATTCATCGGTTAGTAGAATTAGGCGTAGCCTTTGATCGGCATCAAAGCCAGTTAGCCCTCACCTTAGAAGCAGCCCATTCCCGTCATCGAGTTTTGCACGCCGCCGATACAACTGGACGGGCTGTGATTACAACCTTAACTGAACGAGTCTTAGAACGACCTAATATTAAAATTATTTCTCCCGCCTTCGCCTTAGATTTATGGATGGATACCGACGGCCAACGCTGCCAAGGCATCAGTTTGATTCACAATCATCAGATTTATCGGGTGAAAGCAAAGGCTGTAATCTTAGCCACGGGGGGAGGAGGCCAAGTTTTTGCCCACACCACAAACCCAGAAGTGAGTACCGGGGATGGGGTGGCTATTGCTTGGAGAGCCGGAGCATTACTGAGAGATTTAGAGTTTTTCCAATTCCACCCAACGGCGTTAACCCAACCGGGAGCGCCGCGATTTTTAATTAGTGAAGCCGTCCGAGGAGAAGGGGCCCACTTAATTGATAGCCAAGGTCGGCGGTTTGTCTTTGATTATGATAGCCGGGGAGAATTAGCGCCCAGAGATGTGGTCAGTCGGGCTATTTTTAACCATTTGCAACAGTTACGTCAACAACCGGGAAATCATGGAGAACAAGTTTGGTTAGATTTACGGTCTATTCCCCCGGACAAAATCCGCTATCGCTTTCCGAATATTATTCAAGTTTGTCAACAGTGGGGCATTGATATTTTAAATCAACCCATTCCTGTGACCCCAGCAGCCCACTATTGGATGGGGGGTATTGTGACGGATACTCAAGGTCAAACTTCTATCCCTGGACTTTATGCAGTGGGTGAAACAGCCAGTACCGGAGTGCATGGTGCGAATCGTTTAGCCAGCAATTCTTTGCTAGAATGTTTAGTGTTTGGTGCTCAACTAGCATCTATTGACTTTCGTAACCTTCCGACAACGAAGGAAAAATTTGATTCAACTTTAGAAATCAAGCCAGTGATTTTGAGTGACTCCCACTGGGAGGAACACTATGCTAGAATTAAAACAATTCGATCCCACTTGCCCCATGTCCTATGGCAAAGTGCTGGGATTTGTCGCCAGTCTGATCACTTGGAGGAGGGTTTAACTCAGGTGAAAGCATGGTCTGAAGAATTTTTAGCTTTACCCATCAGCCAATTATTATCTCGTGTACATCCGAGTGATTCGAGTCATTGGGAATTAGTGGGCATTAAGGCACATGATTTAAAACAATGGGGAGAAACTCGTAACTTACTCAGCATTGGCGAGTTAATTTTGAAGAGTGCAGCGTTTCGCCTTGAAAGTCGTGGGGGTCATTATCGACAAGATTACCCACAGTCAGACCCAAGCTGGCAAGTTCATACTTTAATTCAAGAAAATCAAATTTGGAAATCACCGCCGGTTCCCGATTAAGTTCGTGAGCCAGAACCATCGCCATCTGGGGGTTTTCCCGTTTTAGGAGGAACATACTCACAAATTAAATCTGAGGGAACCCAAAAATGATGAAATTGAGAAAGATTAAGCGGGTTGGCTGGCCCAAACTTAAGGATGAGAGCAAAAAGCAAGGCAACACTTAAGGGCAAACAGCAAACCCCTGCCAATATTTTGAGTGTTAGGCTAGAAACCACAATCGTTTTACCCCCTAATTAAACCTTTAATCTTTCAACCAGGGCAGCCAACGATAACAAAACTGCCTTAATGGTTCAAGTATATCAATTATATTCCGTATTTACACTGAGTATTCTGGGAGAGTTTTTGACAATCAGCCCTATTCCCCCTGATATAAAGTCTATGATTAAAAATCATTACAATAATTATAAAATATTTTTATAATTTAACGTGAGTTCGACGGAGTTCGATCGCTACACCGTCCGGCTGACGCTCACAGCGAAGCCCCAAGCTGTAAGTGCTAAGGCTTGATCGAAATTTGCTTGTCAGTTTTAATGTTTATTTAAGGCGCGGGAAATTTAAATTTATTCAAAATGATAAACGGGTTGTTCAATGTCATACAATGATGGCTTTTCTGGTTGATAAGTATAAGCTATCATTCCGGCTACTAAATTCACCATAAAATTAGCTACACTTCGATGTCTTGTATGTTCAATTTGGCATAAGTTTTTCAGTTGATCGTTCACTGATTCTATTATACCTCTTTTTCTTAATTTCATTTTATCTGACCACAACATTAATTTATTTTTCATGTTTTTCTTCAGCCTAGTTATCAGTTGTAAACCTTTTTCATGTAATTGCCTAAATAATTTTTCCGAAATATATCCCTTGTCTCCAAAAATTTTCCCCACAATTCCTTCTGTTAATTCTGGGACTACTTTTCGGTCATCAACATTGGCAGGTGTGACTTGAAAATTTAAAATTTCCCCATAGTCGTTGATGATTAAATGTAACTTAAATCCAAAATAAAAGCCCATTGAACTTTTCCCCCATTCCGCTAGTCCAGCAAAGACTTTATGGCTATTTGCTCGATTTTTATGACAGACTTTTAAGGCGGTTGAATCGATAAAACTTGTTCCAGTTACCTCGCCTTTACAACAATACTCAAAGTAACAACATAGTGCTAATAAAGCATAAGACATTAACTCAACAAAACGATTATAACTGACTAAGTTAGGCATAGCTTTCGACCAATATGCCATTACTTGTAATCGGTAAAAGTCTTTAAATGTTCGGTAACGTGAACCATGAAATCCGATCAATATTGTCATTATTTCACTTAAAGTCAAGCGGGTTTTGGGTCGGCTTTGACCCACCACTTCTGGTAACAACATTTGTGCCAATAAGGGTTCAAATACTTGACAAAAGTCATCCACGTCACAAAAAACTTCTGTCATGTCTAAGTGTGATGCTCTGTGATCCATAAAAGCCTCCCTAATTGTCTAATATTTGCTGGTTACATCTCTATTTTCCCACGCTTACTGATTAGATCATCTGCCAAATAGCCGTCTGTTTTATCGCGATCGCCTGCCAAATAGCCGTCTGCTTTATCGCGATCGCCTGTCCAATAGTCGTCTGTTTTATCGCGATCGCCTGTCCAATAGTCGTCTGTTTTATCGCGATCGCCTGTCCAATAGTCGTCTGTTTTATCGCGATCGCCTGTCCAATAGTCGTCTGTTTTGTCGCGATCGCACTCCATCGAACTCACGTTAATTTAACATAAAACCGTCAGGGAAATTCTCTGTAGATATACAGTTGGAGTTAGCTTAGAGATTCGCAAACTCATACAAATTTTTTCCACTGCTCTTGGCTCGATACATGGCAGTATCTGCTAACTTAATCAGGGTTTCGAGATCTTGAGTATCCGTTGGATAAAAACTAATCCCTATACTGGTGGTAATGGAGAGATGATGTCCTTCTAAGACAGTTTCTTGAGTAATCGTATCAAGGATTTTTTGGGCGACTCTCGCCGCATCAGACTTACTGGGAATTCCAGGAAGAATAACAGTAAACTCATCTCCTCCTAAACGGGAGACGGTATCACTTCCCCGTAAACACCCTTTGAGTCGGTTCGCAACGGTTTTGAGCAGTAAGTCTCCAATATGATGTCCCTGATTATCGTTGACATCCTTAAAGTCGTTTAAGTCCAAAAATAACAGTGCTACCAAACGATTTTGACTTTCGGCCCATTCTAAGGATTGGCTTAAGCGTTCATTAAATAAGGTACGGTTGGGAAGTCCCGTTAAAGGGTCATGTTCGGCGGAAACTCGCAGTTCAGCATTTGAGCGCTTTAGTTCGGCGGCAATTTGTTTTAAATTATCTTCTAACAATTTGCGTTCTGTAATATCCCGAATCACCCCCACTAAAAATAAATTTCCTGCCGCATCTCGGTGTAGCGATCGCTTCGTCGCAATATAATGAGTAATACCATGAGCATCAGTTAATTGTTCTTCATTTTCCTGTTCCCAAGTGGTATGAAATGCCAGTTCATCTTGTTGACGGAAGAGTTCTGCTTCATATTTGGGAAAAAGTTCTTCATCACTTTTCTCCATTAATACATTTAAAGGATAACCCACAAATTTACAATAGGCTTGATTCAAGACCAGTTTTTCATGATCTTTATTCTTAACAAAAATGGGGTCGGGAATGGTATTAATAATACTTTGTAAAAATTCCGTAGAGCGTTTTAACTGTCCTTGTAAATGAGCAAAATGGGCAATAATCACCCCCGCAGACCCCACTAAAGCCAGATTAGCAGGAATCACAGGAATCCACCAACCCCCTAGAAAAGCGAGGTAAGTAGCTCCCGTTATCCCGATAGTCATTAAAATAATTAAACCCACAGAACGACGAGGGGATTGCAATTTCCAACTTAAGGCTGCACCCACCCAAGACCACCCGAAAATCCACAGCCATTCTAACGGTTCCGGCCAAACTTTAATTAACGTTCGACCGTCTAAAACAGAACTGATAATTTGACTAATTAATTGAGCTTGCAATTCTACCCCATAAATGGGTGCGGAGGCTTTAAAAACCCCATCACTATAGGACGTTAATTCAAAATCTTTAATACTAGCCGCCTTAGAACCAATAATTACAATCCGATTTTTAATCACATCAGGAGAGACACGATTTTCTAAAATATCTCGCATGGGAATACTGGGAAAAGTTCCCGATGGCCCTCGGAGGTTGACTAAAAATTGATAACCTCTATCATTAGCTCTGATGTAAGAGCCATCGTTAGGTTTAAACCGATTAAATACCGTATTTTTTAGTTTTAACTCATTAGAGTCTGGAGAATAAGACTCTTCTTTAATGCCTTGATATTTGAGATAAATTAAAGCCAACTTCAACGCAAAACTGGTGTGAGTTTGTCCATCTTCAGTATCACTATATAATAAACCTCTTCGGACTTTCCCATCAGCATCTCGTGCTAAATTATTAAAACCAATTTCTTTTTTATCTTTTAAAATTTCAGGAGGGCGAACTCCATCTTTTCGGTCAGTTTCTAATAATTCAATTCCAATTAAATTAGGAATTGTTTTAAAAGCTTTTTCTAATTCTGCTTGTCCGGGTTCGATGGGTAAATCTCGATAAATATCTAAACCAATAGCTCTGGGTTTAGCTGCATTAACTTTTTCTAAAAGTTGAGCAAGAATGCCATCAGAAGTGGGAAATCCATATTTTTGTAAATCTTGTTCATCAATGCCAATAATGACAATTCGCTCATCAACAGGTTCTAGGGGACGCCAACGAAAATATTGATCAAACAGAGCCCATTCTGAGGGTTGTAATACTCCTAAAAATCGAATCAGAAGCACAACTCCTGCCACACTAGAAGAAGTGGCTAAGACTCGACCTTCATGAGATAACCACCGTTTTAGAGCCGGGACAACTTGACGACGAGAACCCTTAAATCTCTTCAACATCTAATGAAACCATCCTGTTTCTGTATTGTATTAAAGTTAATGCCCATTCACCCCAATTTCAGGGTAATCTATTTACAATTAAAACTAAAATTAAACCTGGGAGTCTGTTAGATGTTGACTTCATCTGGTGAATCAACATTAACCTAACGCCTCCGTCTAAGAAGATGCGATGTAGAAAAGACACAGAACGAATTCGTCCCACAAGTTTTAAGTGATCAACCGTTATCAATATTTTAGATAGGGATAGGTTTTGAAATCTATCCCTGGTCTGCCAGATCCCGATTAACAACCTACCCAACTCGATGCTTAATCTTGATCAAAACTTAAAGTTTTGTTGTCCCTGATAATTTGATAATTCAGCTAATTTTCTTAAGGGTTGAATTCCGGGGTACAATTCCCCTTTAATTTCCCACGTTGGGAACCCTTTAATCCCCACTTCTTGGCAAAGTTGGGTTTGAGGATTTTTACCGTTAGCATCACATTCCACATAATTAATGATAGCAAACGCTTCCTTGCCAAACAGTTGCTTTTGATCATAACAGTGGGGACACCAATAGGCTCCATACTCCTTCGCGCCGATTTGGGTTAAGTGACGAGCTAAGGCAATTTCTGCTGGCCCTGATGTCGTCGTAATGGCTAACCCGACTTTTCCTTGACTCTCATCCGCAGAAGCAGGGAGATTGGCAACATTAACACTATTGTATAAACCTAGGGCTACAATTCCTGTAATCATGGCGACCCCCAAACCGGATAACCAAAGCTGACCCACATCCTCCCAAGTCTGGCCAATTAGGTTTAGAACAAATAGACTGACACAGAAAAGGGCTGAAGCAATACAGTAGGGACAAATCGCTTGAATTTTAAAAAAGAGCAGATACATTAAGTAACTGCTAAAACACACCATTGCGGTGGTGACGAGGAATAGCCCAAACCCGGTCTGAGTTTCCAACTTCTGGCGACGGGATTTTTGAGTGACCGGGTTGACGCTGAGAGGAGCAAGGGCTAGAAGCAGAACAGTTGTATAAGCTACAAGTCCAAACAAGGTTAGGGGTAAACCCAAGACAGTTGCATAAGGACTATTGAGCACTTCATTACAACCGGAAGTGGGACAAACCGCCGTCCCTCCCATCAGCTTAATTGCGGTTAAATAAATATTTTCGATCACACCCACAATTGCAATAACCGCAATAATCCTGCGTGACCAAAGATGAATCCAAGGAGTAGAACGTCCGCGCATAAATTCAGTTATCAGTTGTCAGTCATCAGTAATCAGTGTAAGAGCTAATCCGTGATCGGTAATACAGACGTACCCAGACACGTCTACCCTATGATCTTACTGATTACTGATGACTGGTGTTGGGCTGTCTTTCGTCCAAGGGGAAGAGGAAGCATGAGCCTCTAAACTGCGCCGAGTGGTTTCAACAAACTGACTGACTCGACTCGGATCAATGGGTTGATGAATGCGTCCATGGCGTTTCAGAGAACTGGACACAATTACGCCATCGGCTGCTTGCATTAGGGTTCCCACATTTTCCCAACTTGCACCACTGCCAATAAAAACTGGGGTTCCCATCGCAGCAGCACTAGCGAGTTCTAAGTCTTCTAAACTGGGGGGACTTCCGGTAGACCAACCCGAAAGAATCACCCCATCAGCTAAGGCCCGTTCAATGGTTTCTTGGACAGCCGTAGTTAAGTTAGGAGATCCTAAAGGGCGACCATGTTTAACTAAAACATCCGCTAAGATTTTGACATCGCAGCCTAATTCTCGCCGATAGCGTAAAAGCTTATGGGCGTGACCTTCAATAATGCCTTGATCTGTCGCCATGACCCCGTTCAATACATTCACGCGGATAAACTGAGCACCTGCACAGGCTGCAATCGCTAAGGAGCTTTGAGCATCATTCCGCAGGACGTTAATCCCAATCGGCAGCGTTACTAAGTTCATAATTCGCTGCACAATTAAGGTCATGGCACTGACAACGGCCGGGTCAACTTGATCTTTGGCAAAGGGGGCATCAAAAAAATTTTCAACGATAATGCCATTGACCCCGCCGGAAGCGAGAGCCGTTGCTTCCTGTTCAGCCCGGTCAATGACCGTTTTGAGATTCCCTCCCCAACGGGGAGAGGTCGGTAAAGGCAACAGGTGTACAACACCGATGATAGGATTTGGAGTTTTAAAGATTTGATCTAAGTCCACAGATTTACCTATGACCCCCAAAATTTTGCAGCTTTACCTCTATGCAGAGTACAAGCAGAGGATGGTGAGTCTCAAAATGAATAAAGACAGTACATTTTAGAATTCTATCTTAAACCGAGCAAGAGGACTCCCGCTACACCCTTCGGGTTAATGGGAGATCAATTGCGCGAGACAAAAATAAAACCCGGACACAAGAAATACAGTTTACATAACTTGATGGTTTGTGTAGATTATGTTAACTTAAGCAAAGCATTAACACAAGGTCGAACAAATGCTAACTTTAACTTACGAATACAAGCTAATACCAGATGAGCAGCAAATTGAGCTAATAGAACATACCTTAAACCTTTGCCGTTCTGTTTGGAATTATGCACTGAGAGAACGTAAAGATTGGTTAGCTTCTCGAAAATCACCAGTTAATGCTTGTTCACTCTTAACGGAATATATTATCCCGGCTGATACTCCCTACCCTAATTATCACAATCAGGCTAAAGCATTAACAGAAGCTAAAAAAACTAATGAAATACTTAAATCAGTAAATGCTCAAGTCTTGCAACAGGTTTTAAGAACTTTAGACCGAGCTTTTGCGGATATGCAATCTCAAGGATTAGGTTTTCCCCGCTTCAAAAATAGATACAGGATGCGCTCTTATGTCTATCCTCAAATGCTTAAAGATTGTTTTAAAGGTAATCTAATTAAGTTACCTCAATTGGGATGGGTAAAGTTGAGAAAGTCTAGGGAAATACCCGAAGGCTTTGAAATCAAACAAGCCCGAATTGTCAGGAAAGCATCGGGTTATTTTCTGATGCTTTCAATGCAATTAGATGTTAATATCCCTGATGTTCCGTTTCACGGACATCCATTAGGTATTGACTTAGGCTTAGATAAATTTCTAGCGACTTCTGATGGGGAATTTGTGAAAAGACCCCGATTCTTAAATCAACTACACCGTAAGCTGAAATTGCTACAACGTAGATTAAAAAATAAGCAAAAAGGATCTAATAATCGCCACAAGTTAAATCAAAAGATAGCTAGATTACATCAACAGATTTCTGAGACTCGTAAGGATTGGCATTTTAAATTAGCTCATCACCTTTGTGACCAAGCTCAATCAATCTTTATTGAAGAGATTGATTTTCGGTCATGGGGACGAGGGATGCTGTCTAAACATTGTCTGGATGCTGGTTTTGGACAATTTGTAACGATTCTCAAATGGGTCGGGTGGAAACGAGATGTATTTGTCGCAGAAGTTGACAAAAATTACACTTCTCAAATCTGCCCGAATTGTGGTTTACATACAGGCAAAAAGACTCTTGATGTTAGAGAACACCATTGTCCTGAATGTGGTTACAAAACCCATCGAGATGTAGCAGCAGCACAGGTGATCAGAAATCGTGGGATAGAAAATACGGTAGGGCATATCGGATCAGAAAATGCCTGTGGAGATGGTCTGACGGGGGTAGTAATACCTAGTCAAGAATCTGTGAAGCAGGAAATCTTAAATGTGAGTTTAAGAATCCCCCGTTACACTGTGTAGCGGTTAACGGCGGAGTGTGTCAACGTTAAAGTGTGGAGGTAGAGGGGTGAAAATTGCCCTAGTTCTGTTGAGCGTTCTGTTTGGGATTTTAATTTTAGTTGAGATCAGTCTACGGATTGGTTTTGGGTTCGGTTCTCCGGTGCTTTACTTAGCGGATACGGAAATTGGTTATTTATTGGCCCCGAATCAACAAACCCGTCGTTATGGCAACCGCATTGAAATTAATCAGTATTCGATGCGAAGTGCCGCGATTACTCCCATCCCTTCCCCGGAAACCCGGCGAGTTCTACTCTTGGGGGACTCCTTAGTGAATGGGGGATGGTGGACAGACCAATCTCAAACCCTGTCGGCGTTGATTCGCCAACAACTGCAAGCCCGGATGGGAAACCGGGACAATTGGGAAGTTTTGAATATCGCTGCCAATTCCTGGGGGCCACCGAATCAACTCGCCTATTTACAACGGTTTGGAACCTTTGGGTCAGAGGTGATTGTTTTGTTGCTCAATAGCGATGATTTATTTACTCAGCCCCCAAATTCTGGGGTTGTAGGACGTGATCGCAACTATCCCCATACAAAACCGCCTTTAGCGTTAGTGGAAGTGTTTAACCGCTATTTAAAACGGTCTGAACCTATTCCTCCAGCTAAACAACCTCAACCCTCTGATCCTGTCGCCTATAATTTAGAGAAAATCCAAAAAATTCAGGCGATCGCGACTCAAAATCACGCTAATTTTATATTAGCTATGACACCGTTATTACGAGAAGTTGGAGAACCAGGGTCACGGGATTATGAAATTAAAGCTCGTCAACGATTTAAACAGTTAATCCAAGATAAAAATTGGATTTATATGGATTTTTTACCGTTATTTAAAGAAACTGCACAACCCCAAAGTTTGTATCGAGATCATATCCACCTCAGTCCTTCAGGCAATCAATTCGTTAGTGAAATTATCAGTTATCAGTTAACAGTTAACAGTTCTCAGTGAAAGAATCAGTTATTAACTCTTAACTCTTAACTGATGACTGATAACTGATGACTGATAACTGATTCGGTTTCTGCTAAATTCCAAGCTTTACCATCTAAAGCCATTTGTTCAATTAAACTGGCTAAACGTAACGCTTTTAAAGCTTGCTCTCCGCCAACGGAAGGTTGATTTCCACCCCGAACACAACTCACAAAATGTTCTAATTCTGCGTGTAGGGGTTCAATATTACTGGTATAAACTTTTTCAATTAATCCATCTTGACGATAGAGAACTTGACCATAATCCGTGATATAATTCGCAGTTGTTTGCCGATGAATTAAAATTTCATTATTAAGAAAATCAGCTTCTGTTAAAGAATTTTTACAATGGGCAACAATAGAACGCAATTTGCGGTGGGTGACTTTACTACTAATTAAAGTGGCGACAACGCCATTGGCAAAACCCAGGGTAGCCGTGACATAATCTAAATAGCCAGAGTCGGAAGCGCGGCTGCCACTGGCAGTTAATTTAACAACGGAAGCGTTCACCAAATCCAACATTAAATCAATATCATGAATCATTAAGTCTAACACCACCGAAACATCATTGGCTCGGTTAGAATAGGGACTCATGCGACGCGCTTCTAAGGCTAAAACTTCTTCCGTTTTTAAGACTTTACTGAATTCTTGAAAAGCCGGATTAAACCGTTCAATATGACCCACTTGTAAAATCCGTTGATAATCAGCCGCCGCATTCACTAATAATTCCGCTTCGCTAATACTCGCAGCAATGGGTTTTTCAATCAAAACATGAACCCCTGCTTGTAAGCAAGCCATCCCCACAGGATAGTGTAAACGAGTGGGAACCGCAATACACACGGCATCCACCAAAGCCAAAAGATCTCGATAATCTTCAAAAAATCGAACGCGGTACTTGCTTGCAGTATCAAGCCCTCGTTCAACATTAACATCAGCAACTCCAACAAGTTCCACGTCTTTGAGCATACTCAAGACACGGGTATGATGCTGGCCCATATTACCGACCCCAATCACACCAACTCGGATAGGGTCAGGATGATGTCTCCCAGTTATAGCAGTCGAATATCCGACGGGCATCCTATTTTGCACTCCTCGATTCTCTTCCACTCCAGAAATTCTAGCCGAGTGGCTATTCTCTGGATGTAAATCCATCCAGATACTATCACAGCCTTCGGTTTTGTAAAGAAATTTTAAATAGGTATTTGTTGGGGGTTGATGGTTAAGGGTTGAAAGAAGAGTTCGTAAGCTGTGACTGTCTTTAGCCATTTCGGGGTATAGGCTTGAAATTACGCCGTTTCAGCCTACGGAAAATCAGGCTTTTTCCTTAAAGTGATAAAATGAGGAATAATAACAAGTTTGTTTTTAATGTTTAATTACCCCTATCTCCTGATTCTTTGATATGCTTGAATCATTTGTTGAGCGATCGCATCCCAACGATAATGATTTAAAGCATAATTTTGAGCATTTAAACCCCTGCGTTGACACTCTTGAGGGTTCGTTAATGCGGTTGCAATTAAAATTGAGATCTCATCAATGGTTCCATTTCCTACCCAACCTGCTTCGGCTTCTTCTACATCTTCCCAAATATAAATTCCTTTAGAAATGACCACCGGAGTTCCAACTGCCATGGCTTCAGCTACTGCAATGCCAAAATTTTCATAATAAGAAGGTAATACAAATAAATCGGCTATTGTTAATAATGCAGTTTTATTTTCTCCTGTAACAAACCCTGGAATAATCGTTTTTGGGGCTAAAGAAGATTGTTGAATTTGTTGTTTAATTTTAGTTTCATATTCAGGATCTTGAGGATTAGAACCTGCTAAAATAAACTGAAAGTCTAATCCGCTTGCTAAAACTTTTTCTAAAGCGGGAATTAAAATATCCAGTCCTTTCTTGGGTTCAATTCGAGATAAAAATAAAATAATCGGAACATTGGGCTTGATTTTTAAATGGGATAAAATGGCTTGAGGCGTTTGGGTTAATTGGGGTAATGTTACTCCTAATGGAATGATTAAATCGTTGGTTTTGACTCCAAAGCGTTCAGAGATTCTGGCTTCTTCATGACTGGTAAAATGGATAGCAGACGCTCCCGCAATATTAGGACGTTCTAATATTGCTGCATATAGTTTTTTTAACTGTTTTTTCTTGTTTAAATCAGCCGGATCTAAGGTTCCTAATGGTCGTAAAATATACGGTAATTTTTGAGAACGAGCAACCGTCGCTGCTGCTGAACTGATGGGAGAAAATAAGGCATGAATATGGGCTAAATCATATTCGGAAGCGTGTGTTTTTAACCAGGTTAATAAATCTAAAGAAAATTTATATCGACGAAAGGGAGAACAGGGAAAATAGCGAACTTGATAGCCATTTTCATTGACGGGTTGATCTAAGGGAACATCTAAGGGTGCTTGACCGCTATCTCCGTTTACATTTGTGGTTAAAACGGTGACATCAACTCCCAGTTTAGCTAATGCAGCAGAAAGACCCCGTACCATTTGACTAGGGCCACCATAAACTAAAGAAATTGAAGGAATAATTTGTAAAATCTTCATCGGTGGGTGTGGGTTGAGGGTTGATTTTTGGTGCATCCGCTTGGGCGGGAGAACCCCGCCCCTACGCACGCTACATTTTAACTCTATTAATGTTTAGGATTTTTATGGGTTTCTGTTGGTTTGGGGGGGTTTTTGGTGCGTGCGCGTTGATGGAACACCCTACGCTTAACTGATGATTGCGATCGCATCGGGAATTTCTTTTTCTACTCTTCGTAACCGAGGCATTCGATAGGCGATGAGGGCTGCCATAATATTGAGAATGCCAATTAACATAAATAATAACCCAATTCCTCGTCCTGCACCCACTCCGATAATTTTGCCAATAGTATCGGCTAACAGTCCATCGGGTTCCATCATCGGTTCTAAAACGCGATCTGCTAAAGGCCCAACGCTGATATGAGATAAAATTAAAAGCGATCGCTCAACAACACTTTGTAATGAAAAGATGCGTCCTTGTAATTCAAAGGGAACTTTAGATTGCCAAATGGTATGATTACTACTGACAATAAAAGGACGAGCAAATAAATAGCCAAACCCTCCAATTCCTGCCAAAATAACTGAAGGTTTAAACCCTCCTAAACACAGGCATAAACCCTGTAAACCCACTAACCATAAAATTGCTTTCATGCGGTTTTTGGGGCCACCCCAAACACTAACAGCAATGCTTCCGAGGAGCATTCCGCAACCGCTAATAGATAGAATTAATCCTAAATCTTTACTCGTGGCAAAACTTAATACTAACGGCCAGAATAAAATAGCAAGCATTCCTTCTGTAAAGTAAGTTATTGCAAAAAAGCTTAATAATTTTCTTAACCCCGGACGGATTAGAATATAATTCCAGGCAGAACGGGTTTCTTTCCACAGTTGTTGAAAGTTGAACGGTTGTCGTTGAGAAATTGAATGCTCTACTTTGGGAAAACGAACTAATAATAGTATTATGAACCCAAAAATAAAGGTTCCTGAATCAATGATTAAAATTGAACCGATGCCAATACTGCTAACTAAAATTCCAGCAATTGTTGGGCCAGAAATTTTAGCGATCGCCCTAGAAACTTGAACCATGCCATTAGCCCGACTCAACTCATTCATAGGAACAAGTTGAGGAATTGAAGCCATATAAGCGGGCCATTGGAACGCACCGCAAATGGAACTAACGGACACAGCAACGTAAATATGCCAAACTTCTAAACGCTGAGAAAATACCAACCCCATCAAAATTAATGTTCCGATGACCGAAATAATATCGTTGAGGATCATTGCCCCTCGACGACTAAAACGGTCTACTACCGCCCCTGCGAGGGGGGAAATTAACAGGTTTGGCAGATGAATAAAAACGGAAATTAGGGCAAACTGGGTAATGGAACCTGTGGTTTGATAAACCCAAACCCCCAAGGCAAATTCTGTTAAGCTGGAACCAAATAGAGAAACAATTTGTCCCAACCAAACCAGCAAAAAAGTTGGCATACGCTCTTTGTCCCGCAGTTTCATCTGTAATCGCTTGCTTATATTAAGTATTGTAAACACAGTTTGTCAATCTGTATCTAGCTTTTGGCTTGTTCATTCTGGTATATTGAAATCAAATCAGCTAGGTTTTAATTAAAGTGATCTATTTAGAAAGAGGCGCAAACCACTATTATCAGATTATTTAATTGTTATATCAATCCAGATTTTTAATTAATGAGTATGACTTATTTTTGAGTTATATTTTATACTTTAATAACTTATTGATATGCCCAATACATTATTCTTGGTTAATCAGCTTAGAAAACTATTTTTAAGTCAAGATGTAAAAGATTTTAACATAGGTTTACCTCAAAAACTTCTGGATATTGAAGATAAAAATAGATCCAACTTATTTTGTTGGAGAGGGCAGTTTTCCCCTCAGTTAATTGAAAATATCATGCTTGCCTATACGCCGAAAAACGCTATTATTTTTGATCCATTTATAGGCAGTGGAACTGTTCTATATACAGCAGGATGTTTAGGCTTAAAAGCATTAGGTTTTGAACTTAATCCAGCAGCTTGGATTTTAAGCAGAACCTATCAACTAATTAATTTAAAACGAGAGGAACGAGAAAAGATTATTGCCTCGATCAATCAAAAATTAGAGAATCTATTTTCAATATCTAGCTTTTTTGAGAGCCAATATTATCAACCCATACCAATAGACAAGTTTGAAAAAAAAATAAAATTTCTTTATGAAAACTTAGAAGGAGAGGAGAGCATTATTGTAGATACCTTAGTCATTCTATTAGATATCTCAGACAAGAGTAATTTAATGAGAGAAAAGATTTACAAAACCTCTTCTAAACTGTATGAATTAATTCGAGATATGCCTTACTCTGAAGAAAAAATTATCAGTTTTTTAGGGGATGCACGTCAAATTCCATTAGAAGAGGATCAAATAAATTTTGTGATCACCTCTCCTCCCTACATCAATGTTTTTAATTATCATCAAAATTATCGAAATTCTGTAGAATTATTAGGATGGAACTTACTGAAAATTGCAAAGTCTGAAATTGGTTCAAATCGAGCTAACCGAGGAAATCGATTTTTGACAGTCATTCAATATTGTTTGGATTTAGTCGCTGTTCTTCAAGAACTTCAAAGAATTTGCCAAAAGGAAACACGGATTATTTTTGTAGTTGGTTATCAATCAACGGTTTTAGGTGTTCCTTTTTATAACTCAGAAATTATTATTGAATTAGTTAAACAGTCTGGAGTTTTTGAACAGGTACTTACTCAAAAGCGTAAATTTAAAAATAAGTTTGGTCAAATCATCCGAGAAGATTTATTACATCTTATTAATAAAAAAGTTTATTTATCGGTTCAAAACTGGGATACAATTGCTAGACAGGTTGCGAAAAAAGCACTCAGTCAAGGATTAGAGGTGGTTTCAGAAAAAAATAAATTTTTTCTCCAAGAGGCAATTAATAAACTTCCTGATGTGAACTCATCTCCCTATTGGTATTAATAAATCCTCGAAATGATAATAGACCTATGATTAAATTCCCAACTCCTCATTATGATAAACTGAAAGCTTGTTTGAATAATCCTCAATTACCTCCTGCTGATTTGGAAGGAGTTCAAGAATCGCTAAAACAATATCAACAATGGATAAAAGCCTTAGAATCTGTAACACCAGGTCAAGCAGATACGGTAGAAAAATTAGTGGAGGAAACTAATCGCTATCAGCGTTTTATTGAATTGGATTTAATCTTTGATAGTTCTGACAATTTTCTATATCGTCAAAAGGGACAACTAAAATTGGATAATACAATTCTTGAAGAATTTCTTCCTCAATTGATATACAGAAGTTTACAGGGAATTGATGAATCCTTTGAAATAGGGCCTAGAAATACTTTTTCTGGGTTAAGTTTTTTGTCTTCTTTGGGAAATATAGGTCAGGGAGGTGAACCGAGTTTAAGAACGAAAAACCAAGATTTTGTTTTAGGAAAAAAATTATATTTAAAAACTGCTTTTGATAGTGGATTTCACAACTATAAGCTGCTTGAATCTCATTTAGGGTATGTTTGTGCTGAATGTAAAACTAATTTAGATAAAACGATGTTTCAAGAAGCAGTGGCTACTAGCAGAGATTTAAAAATAGCTGTTCCTGCTTCTTTGTATTTTTTAGTCTGTGAATTTTTAGATATGATGCCTGTTTCTATTATTTCAACACAGATTGATGATGTATTAATTGTAAGAAAAAATAAGCGTTTACCTGCTAATATTCGTCAGCAATATAAAACACCAGAATCTCGAAAGAGATATCGCCAATCCTATGCAGATTTTCTGGACTCTTCAAAATATTATCCTGATGTATTTCAAAGAATGATTAATAAAATTCAGATTTTAATTGATGATACAGCACCAGAAATTGATAAAATTTTAAAAAGAGGACATTTTTAAATAATCTCAATTAAATTTATAGCAATCCCAAATAGGTTGTGATAATTTAAAACTGATAGGAAACAGCTAGAAGTATTACCCTTGTTCCCTGTTCCCTTTTGAGCAGAAATTTTGGATACAACTCAAATAGGATTGCTATATTTAATTAAATTTATAAAAAACATCAAAAAATGGGAAATTACAACTTTAATGAATCAGGATATTATCTGATTTACTTCATCACGTTTTGTTCCCAAATCTCCACTAAATTTTTAATAACTCGATCCCAACTATAATTCCCGACGGATTTTAATCCTTGCTGTCCCATTGTTTTTCTTAATATCGGATCATCAATTAATTGTTTTAATTTTTGAGTAAAATCTTCTGGATCTTGAGGCGTATAGATTAATCCATTTTCTCCGTCTTGAACGTTCTCAACCAACCCACCCGCACGGGGAACTAACACGGGAATACCGGACGCAAATGCTTCTAATACGGTTAATCCCCTCGATTCTCGCTCAGATGTAGTAATATGAATATCGCTATTGGCATAAACTGCTGGAACCTGATCATAGGCAACACGACCGAGGAAGTAAACATGGCGGGTATATTTTGTTAAACCGTTGATAATTTCATCTTTCATTTGACCATCCCCAACAATAATAAAACCAACCTTTTCTAAATCAATTTGTTCTGCTAGTTTTGCCATCGCTTTTAACGTAAAACTCCAACCTTTATCAGGTGTTAAACGACCAACAAACACTAATTTGGTTAAAGGGTCTAATTCGGGTAAATTATAATATTTTCCAAAAAAGTTATCTTCTTTTAAATTCAGGTCAAACCGTTCAGCCTCAAATCCCGCTAAATTGGAATAAACCGCATTTTTAATTCCCATTTGGGGAGCAATTTTATAGGTGATTTTGCTGGTAAATAAAGTGATATCATAACTATTATAAATCCAAGCAAAAATGCGTCTGAAAATTTCTTGGATAATTTCAACGGCAAATTTAGGTAAAGGAATATAATCTTCTGCGTAGGATAGAAACCAAGTTCTAAAAAAGGCAATACAAGGAATTTTAGCTTTTTTAGCATAATCAATTCCAGCCCGTCTAAAAAATCCAAAGAATAGCCGTTCAGGTTCATCAACATGGATAATATCAGGCTGAAATTGTTCTAATTCTTTTAAGACAATCGAATAGGATTGAATTGAAGGATTACGCTCAAAATCAATTCCTAAAAACGATGTACTGGGTATATTACAAACCCGCACACCCGGTAAAATATTTCCCGTATACTCTCGCCAATTGGGGTAAATGCTTTCAATGGTGCTATAGTCGGGACAGAAAAATAACACTTCATGTCCCCACTGACTTAACCGTTGTAGTCGCATCATGGCACTGACTGTAACACCATCAATAACCGGAAGAAAACCAGAGGAAATAATTGCAATTTTCATTTAAACTGTACTGGGTTTAATCAAAATCTCGATATGAACAATTTTTCCAGTTTAGTCGATTTACTGCGCGATCGCGCCGAATCTCAACCGGATCAACTGGCTTATCGGTTTTTAGCCGATGGGGAAACCGAGTCAGGAACCTTAACGTATCAGCAGTTACATCAACAAGCAATCTTGATCGCCTCTTATCTGCAATCTTTTGTATCATCGGGCGATCGCGTTTTAGTCGTTTATCCCTATAGTGCGGGATTAGAATTTATTGCCGCGTTTTTTGGCTGTTTATATGCAGGTGTGATCGCCGTAACCGATAACCCTCCCGTATCAACCCAAGCCATTCCCAAGCTACAAACCCGTTTAGAATCTTCTCAATGTCGGGCGATTTTAAGTACAGAAACATTAATTCAACAGATACAAACCCAATTCTCCGTAGAGACGCGCCATGGCGCGTCTCTACGTTGGGTGGGGACTGATCGCCTTTTTTCCCAAAACCTCGCTACACAATGGAAAGAACCGCAAATTAACGGGGATACAATCGCTTTTTTACAATATACTTCCGGTTCAACGGGGACTCCAAAAGGAGTTATGGTCACTCATCAAAATGTTATCCATAATTCCGAGATTATTTATAATGCTTTTGGACATAACCCTAATAGTCGAGGATTAATTTGGCTTCCCCTATTTCATGATATGGGATTAATTGGCGGCGTAATTCAACCCTTATATGGGGGATTTCCTGTCACGTTAATGTCCCCGGTTTCCTTAGTCCAAAAACCCTTTCGTTGGTTAGAAGCAGTTTCTGAATATCAAGCCACCACAAGTGGCGGGCCAAATTTTGCCTATGATTTAGTCTGTCGGACAGCAACTCCAGAAAAGTTAGAAAAGTTAGATTTAAGTTCCTGGGATGTGGCTTTTTCCGGTGCTGAACCTGTCCGCTTGGAAACCCTCAAACGATTTGCAGAAATTTTTGGCCCCTGTGGGTTCAAAGCCGAAGCCTTTTACCCCTGTTACGGAATGGCCGAAACTACCCTATTTATTTCCGGTGGAAACAAACACCAAACCCCCAAAAGTCTCTGGGTCGATGCAGCCGCCTTAGAACAAAATCAAGTGATTATTCAACCATCAACAAAAACCCGATCTCTCGTCAGTTGTGGCTTTCCTTGGTTGGGAGATGAGGTCATTATTGTTGATCCTGAACAGTTAACACGACGAGATGACGATCAAGTTGGTGAAATCTTGGTATCAGGAAAGGGTGTGGGTTTGGGATATTGGGGAAAACCAGAAGATACGGAAACCACCTTTAAGGTTTATGTCGATGGACAAGGCCCCTATTTACGCACAGGAGATTTAGGGTTTTTGCATGAAGGAGAATTATATATTACCGGACGCATCAAGGACATGATGATTCTGTGGGGAAGAAACCGTTATCCCCAGGAAATTGAAGCCACACTGGATACCTGTCACCCCGCCATTCGTCCGGGTCATAGTGCGGCGTTTTCCATTGAAACGGAAATTGGAGAACAGTTAATTATTGCATCTGAAATTGAACGGCGTTACCTGCGGAACTTGAACATTGAAGAAGTGGTCAATGCTATTCGTCAAGCCGTCGCCGAACAGAATACCGTTGATATTTTTGCCATTGTATTATTGAAAACCACGACCATTCCTAAAACCACCAGTGGTAAAATTCAACGTCGTGCTTGTCGAACTAAATTCCTAGAAGGCAGTTTAGATATTGTTGGACAATGGCAATTAAATTCAGAATCCAGTCAATTAACAGAACTAGCCAATCGTTCTTAAAGGTTAACCGTAGGGTGCGTAAGCTTCATCGCACGCACCAAAAACCTTTATTTCCTATCCCTCAAATTAATATGAAACAAGAAAAAATATCAGAAAAAATCAGGTATTTTCTGTTGTATAAAATTGGAGCAAAAATATTATGGACATTTGAAAAATTAATCCCTGAATATTCATTAATTGAAGATACCGCTTTTTTTGAACCTACTCAATTTCCGTGGTCAAAAGAGTTAGAAGCCAATTGGCATTTAATTCGCCAAGAGTTAGAGCAAATTCTGAAAGTTCAAGAACAACTACCAAATTTTCAAGATATTTCCCCCGATCAAGGGTATAGTACCACTCAAGATAATTTATGGAAAACCTATTTTTTCTATGGCTATGGAATTAAAGTCGATAAAAATTGCCAACGCTGTCCAGAAACCACCCGTTTAATTGAACAAATTCCAGGGATGAAAACGGCATTTTTTTCAATTTTATTACCCGGAAAACATATTCCAGAACATCGAGGGCCGTATAAGGGAGTCATCCGTTGTTTATTAGGATTAAAAATTCCTGAACCCCGCGAAAAATGTCGAATCCGAGTAGGAGAAGAAACCCGCTATTGGGAAGAAGGCAAATGTATGATTTTTGATGATTCTTTTCCCCATGAAGCTTGGAACGAAACCGATGGTGTTAGAGTCGTTTTATTTTTAGATATTATGCGACCCTTACGGTTTCCCCTGTCGATTATTAATGAACTTTTTCTCAAATTAATTACAATGTCTCCCTTTGTTCAAGACGGTTATGCGAATCAACGGAAATGGGATGTTCGCTTAGAGCAAGTCTTTGCTGCCCAGAAGGGCGGTGTAACTCCACCCTAGAGGCGAAATTCCCCCGTCCGTAACCCCTTATCAGTTATCAACAATTGCTGATTTGTTCAAAATTTAAGAGTTAAGAAAATCCTTACTTCTTGAATAATGACTAACTACGGATGGAGGAAAACCACCCCTATAAATGATAGAATAGATAACAAAACATTACCTATTTTTTTCATGACTGGTTCATTTGATTTTTTAAAAGCGACCACTTTAATTGAACTTTTACAACATCGGGCATTCCAGCAACCGAATCAGATTGCTTATACATTTTTAGTTGATGGAGAATCGGAAACTGTTACATTGACCTATCAACAATTAAACCAAAAAGCTCAAACTATTGCGAGTAAATTACAAACTATTTGTCAACCGCAAGATCGAATTTTGTTATTGTATCAACCTGGATTAGATTATATTAGTGCGTTTTTCGGTTGTTTATATGCTGGAGTGATTGCTGTTCCCGCCTATCCCCCTCGACCCGATCGCTCCCTTCCTCGTTTACAAGCGATTATTCAAGATACAAATGCAACGATTGCTTTAACGACAGAATCCACCTTATCCAGTTTACAACGGTTTTTTCCGCAAATGTCTGATATTGCACCGTTAAATTGGTTGACAACCGATATTTTAGAAACAGAAATTGAAAATAATTGGCAACCTCCAGCAATTAATCCTCAAACTCTTGCCTTTTTACAATATACCTCCGGTTCTACCGCAACCCCCAAAGGGGTGATGATTTCTCATCAAAATTTATTGCATAATTTAGCAGCCATTTATGATCATTTTGGTCATTCCCCGGATAGTAAAGGAGTCATTTGGTTGCCTCCTTATCATGATATGGGATTAATTGGCGGCGTTTTAGAACCTCTGTTTGGTGGATTTCCAGTTATTTTAATGTCGCCTTTGATGTTTGTGCAAAATCCGTTACGCTGGTTACAAACCATTTCTCGATATCAAGGAACCACCAGTGGTGGCCCTAATTTTGCCTATGATTTATGTGTGAGGAAAGTCTTCGGGAAGGGTGGGGTTAACCCGTCGTTACAGTTAGATCATTTAGATTTAAGCAGTTGGGAAGTGGCATTTAATGGAGCAGAACCGATTAATCATAACGTGATGGAACGATTTACTCAAACTTTTGCCCCCTATGGGTTTAGGCGAGAAGCGTTTTATCCTTGTTATGGTATGGCTGAAGCAACTTTAATGATTACCGGAGGCTTAAAAACAGCAGCACCCATTTTTAAAACCGTTGATGGAATTGCCTTAAAAAATAACAAGATTATTGGCATTGATGAACCCACCGCTAACTTAACAGAAAATGCTAAAACCTTTGTCGGTTGTGGTCAATGTTTATCGGATCAAAAAGTATTGATTGTTAATCCTGAAACCTTTAATCGTTGTCAAGCTGGAGAAGTGGGGGAAATTTGGGTTTCTGGGCCGAGCGTGGGACAGGGATATTGGAATCAATCGGAAGAAACGGGAACCTTATTTAAGGCTTACTTAACAACAGGAGAAGGCCCATTTTTAAGAACAGGAGATTTAGGATTTTTAGATGCTGAAGAATTATTTATTACCGGAAGAATCAAAGACATTATTATTATTAACGGTCGCAACCATTATCCCCAAGATATTGAATGGACAGTTGAACAAAGTCACCCCTTAATTCGTCCCAGTGGAGTAGCCGGATTTTCGATTGATGTCGATGGAGAAGAACGGTTAGTCGTGGCGGTGGAGATGGAACGTCAATATTGGCAACAACTCCGTACTCAGGAAAATGGTAATGGTTCGGCTAAAACCTCAATTAAACAGCAGGTGATTCAATCCATTCGTCGGGCTATCTCTCAAAATCATGATTTACAGGTTCATACAACCGTATTATTAAAACCGGGAAGTTTACCTAAAACCTCTAGTGGTAAAATTCAACGCCATGCTTGTCGTTCTAGTTTTTTAGCCGGAAACTTGGGCGAGTAAGACGTAGGGAAGGAATAGGGAATTTTTAGGATACAGCGATCGCAGCACGCACACCCACCCCGAACAGTCATCATGGATTTAGACAGATTTGAGGAATTTCACCTTGTTACGCCTATCGTCACTGGCTAACCGTCAGTAACTAACCACTAACTCCCCACGACTAACTCTTAAACTGATAAGCTGTTAAGCATCTAAATAGGGTATAATGAAAAACCAAGTTTAGAAAAATCAATCAAAAGATGCCTGCTAAAAATCATTTAAATGAAAAGCAAGTAGAGAAACTACAGAAAAGATTGAAAGAGGAAGAAAATGGACAAATCCGAGAAAGAATCTTGATTTTATTATTGCTAAATGATGGTAAAAAGCAAAGTGAAATTGCCAAGTTTTTGGGCTGCTCATTAAACAAAGTATGTTATTGGTGTGTACATGGAGACCCTGACAAATTAGAAAGCCTAAAAGATGAAAGAATGAAAGGAAATTATAGAAAAGCCACAGACAAATATATAGAGATATTATTAGAAACAGTAGAAAAAGAACCGGAAGAATTAGGATATGAATTTGGGAGATGGACAGGAGAAAGATTGGCAACTTATTTAGAACAAATCACAGGAATCAAATTAAGTAGTTCACAAGTGAGAAAGATATTAAAGGAAAAAAAGTATGTTTATTTGTGGGCAAAGTATAGCTTAGAAGAGAAAAGAGATCCAGAAAAAAGAAAATTATTTAAAGATAAAATAGAAGAATATTTGAAAATAGCAAAAGAAAGTCCAGAACAATTACAGGTATGGTTTTGGGATGAAAGTGGATTTAATTTAAGAGTGATAAAAAGAAAGAATTGGTGTAAAAAAGGGAAGAGGAAACAGATTAGAGGAGACAGGAGGAAAGGAAGAGTTAATGTGATGGGAGGATTGAGGTACTCGGATAAAAAAAGATTTGTAGAATTTCTGGATAAAGGAAATGCAGATAATTTTTATCAAGTGTTAAAAAGTTTTTATCAAGAGCTAATTTATGAATGGGTATTAGCGGGAAATCAAGCAGAAGAATTTGTAGAAAAAGGAGCTAAGATCCTGATTATTCTTGACAATGCAAGTTTTCACAAAAAAGAAGAGTACCTAGAAAAAATTAAAGCAGAAATGCCGAATGTCTATTTAGAATTTCTTCCAGCATATAGTCCAGATTATAATTTAATTGAATTAGTCTGGCATTCAGCTAAAGAATATATAGCTCATCGACTCTTTAAATCAGTTGATGAGCTAGAGTGTTTATTACATCAGCTTTTAAATGAAGGACAGTTATCTATTAAATGGGGACGTAAACTTAAAAACAAAGGTAATGCTATAATCACAGTTTAAATACACAACAGCTTAACTGAATTACTGATTACTGATTACTGATATCTTGGGATGCTAAAGTTTTATGGTGATGGAGGAGTGAGCCATGCAAGTGTTAAATGCGTCTATGAATGGGACAAAACCCCAACAACCATCGGGAACGGTGCGTCATCCAGAGTGGTCGGTGAATGGCATTGAATCTTTCCAGTCTGTTACCACAATTGAGGAATGGTTAGTTAGTCAACTGGCAGAGCGGTTGGGGTTAGAAGCGTCAGAGATTGAGATACAGGAGGATTTTGGCAATTATGGCCTCAACTCCATTGAAGCGATTAATCTCTCTGGAGACTTAGAAACAATTTTAGGTCGCCGACTTCCCCCGACTTTGTTGTGGGATTATCCCAATATTGCCACCTTGGCTGAATATTTAGCGACTCAAGCTAAACTCGATATCGCTCAATATCAGAACGGCATTTCCCCTGAAGATGCTGAACATCTCTTGCATCATTTGGATCAATTTTCTGATGCAGAGGTTGATACTTTATTAAATCTTTTATTAGCGGAAGAGGAAGACCACAATGATTAATTTATCCCCCTCAGTCAGTCAGTTATCCGCTCAAGAAAAGCGATCACTTTTGGCGGACTTACTACGGAAAAAAGCACAATCTATTCCCCTTCCTGAGATTCCGACTGAATATTATCAATTTAATCAATTTCCTGAATATCTGCATCTGAAACAACAACAGCAAGAACTGGCGGCTTTAGGATTAGGAAACCCATTTTTTAGGGCTCAAGAAGGCATTGCTAATGATCAAGCCCGGATTGGAGGTCAGGACTATATTAATTATGCCACTTATAATTATTTAGGAATGTGTGGCGATCCGCAGGTGTCTGAAGGTGCAAAAGAGGCAATTGATCGATATGGAACCTCTGCGGGAGCCAGTCGGTTATTATCAGGTGAAAAAGTGATTCACCAAGAACTAGAACGAGAAATTGCTGATTTTATTGGCGTTGAAGATAGTATTGTTTTTGTGGGAGGTCATGCCACCAATGTAACAACGGTGGGGCATTTATTCAAACAACATGATTTGATTTTACATGATGCCCTCAGTCATAATAGTTTAATGCAAGGCGCTGTTTTATCGGGAGCAACAGCGATCGCATTTCCTCATAATGATTGTCAAGCTTTAGAGCGAATGTTACGAGAACGGCGTCACCGTTATCAACGAGTTTTAATTATTGTGGAAGGAGTTTATAGTACCGATGGAGATATTCCCAATTTACCGGAATTAATCGAGATTAAAAAACGTCATAAAGCCTTTTTAATGGTGGATGAAGCGCACTCCATTGGGGTTTTAGGAAAACAAGGTCGGGGGATTAGTGAATATTTTGGCATGAATCCCCATGATGTTGATTTATGGATGGGAACTTTAAGCAAATCCTTTGCTAGTTGTGGTGGCTATATTGCCGGATCTCAAGCATTAATTGAATATCTCAAATATACCGCCCCTGGATTTGTTTTTAGTGTGGGAATTTCTCCCCCTAATGCCGCTTCTGTAATCGCCGCCATTCGTTTGTTAAAAACCGAACCCCAACGAGTTGAACGATTACATCAACAAGCACAATTGTTTTTAACCTTAGCCAAAGATCAAGGGTTAAATACAGGATTAAGTCAAGATTCTCCCGTCATTCCGATTATTGTCGGAGATTCTTGGAAATCAGTGCAACTGTCTCAAAATTTGTTCAAACGGGGAATTAATGTTCCCTTTATGTTTTATCCCTCTGTGCCTAAAAATGCAGCCCGTTTGCGATTTTTTATTACTTGTAACCACACCGAAGAACAAATTCGTTATACTGTAGACACTCTTGCCGAAGAAGTGGCAAAATTACCAGAAAATCATTGATTTTTGCAGAATTTAGCCACCTTGGGCATTATCCTGTAAAGGGCTAATAATAATGCGTGTTCTTCTAATTTATCCCATCTTTCCCCAAAGTTTTTGGTCATTTGAAAAAGCCCTCGCCTTAGTTAACCGTAAAGCTTTACTTCCGCCGTTAGGTTTAATTACAGTAGCGGCAATTTTACCCCAATCTTGGGAGTTTAAATTAGTAGACCGAAACGTTCGGGAGATTACAGAAGCGGAATGGAATTGGGCAGAATTGGTGATGATTTCCGCCATGATTGTCCAAAAAGATGATTTTTTAGCTCAAATTCGCGAAGCGAAACGACGAGGTAAAAAAGTCGCTGTGGGTGGCCCCTATCCCACATCAACCCCTCAAGAAGCTGAACTGGCAGGAGCAGATTTTTTAGTCTTAGATGAAGGGGAAATTACCTTACCCTTATTAGTGGAAGCCTTAGAACGTGGAGATTCTAAGGGCGTTTTTCGCATAGAAGGAGATAAACCCGATGTAACAGAATCCCCGACTCCTCGCTTTGATTTATTGGATAAGAATGCCTATGATATGATCTCACTACAATTTTCGCGAGGTTGCCCGTTTCAGTGTGAATTTTGCGATATTATTGTGTTATATGGGCGTAAACCTCGAACTAAAACCCCGGCTCAATTTATAGCAGAATTGGATCGATTACAGGAATTAGGATTTAAGCAGGGAATTTTCCTGGTTGATGATAACTTTATTGGCAATAAACGCAATGTCAAGTTATTACTGAGGGAATTAAAAGTATGGATGAAAGAAAATAACTATCCTTTCCGAATATCAACGGAAGCATCCATTGATTTAGCCCAAGATCAAGAATTAATGGATTTGATGGTTGAATGTAACTTTAGGGCGGTATTTTTAGGGATTGAAACCCCCGATGAAGATAGCCTGAATTTAACTAAAAAATATCAAAATACTCGTGATTCCTTAAGTGAATCCGTTGAAAAAATTATCCGGTCTGGATTACGGGTGATGGCAGGATTTATTATTGGGTTTGATGGAGAAAAACCTGGGGCGGGCGATCGCATTGTTCGGTTTGTAGAAAAAACTACAATTCCCATTGCTATGTTTAGTATGTTACAAGCTTTACCGAATACCGCCCTTTGGCATCGTTTAGAAAAAGAAGGACGATTAATTACCCAAACGGGAAATGTCAATCAAACCACCTTAATGAATTTTATTCCCACTCGACCCCTTGAAGAAATTGCCCATGAATATGTTAATGGATTTTGGGAATTATACGATCCACAACGCTATTTAGATCGAACCTATCGACATTTTATGATGATCGGTGAGCCTAAAACCAATTCCATTGGCAGTAAATTAGTGGATTTGACAACGCTGCGAGCGCTCTTTATTTTATGTTGGTATCAAGGAGTTGTACGCAAGACTCGTTGGACGTTTTGGCGCTATTTATGGAATATTTTAAAACACAAACCTCGCGTTTTAGATCATTATTTAGTCGTTTGTGCACAGGTCGAACATTTCTATGAATATCGCGCCATTGTCAAAGAAAAAATTGAGCGTCAACTAAAAGAGCTACCCGTAGAAACCCAACGTCAGCTAACGACTATTGCTCAATAGTTGACCGACACCGGGTTTTTGAACAGCAGAAACCCGGTTTCTTAAGTTGTGTGGGTTACTCCTGCTGTTTTCTGTATGTTGACCCTATCTTGTGGGAAAATTAATTCAATTATTTTGTTAATCAAACTTCCACTCAGAAAAAAACAGTGCCTCCGACTTATCTACACCAACATCGGAATATGAGGGTTGCTCAAACACGACGTCAGTTTTTGCAGACTTCCGTTGCAGCGATGGTGGCATCGTCCCTCTCAAGCTGTGGTTGGACATTAGCTGAGGTCAAAACAACCCCCAATACCCAGGTGTCCTCAGATACCTTGTATATCTATACTTGGGCAGGTTACACCGATCAAGATTTGTTAGATCGATTTCGAGAGGAAACCGGGTTAAAGGTTGTGGCGGATGTCTTCGACTCTAACGAAGCCATGTTAGCACGACTACAAGCGGGAGGAGCCGGAGCTTATAGTGTCATCTATCCTTCGGAATATATGGTTCAGAAAATGGCAACATTAGGGCTATTAACTGAATTGGATCGTTCCTTATTGGTGGGATTAGAAGATTTATTTCCGCAATTTCAAGACCCGGGCTATGACCCTGGGGGTCGTTATAGTGTACCGATTAGTTGGGGAACAACGGGGTTAATTTTTAATCCTAAAAATCTCCAAACTCCTCCGCAAGATTGGGATTACCTTTGGAAATATAAAGATCAATTATCAAAGCGGTTCACGTTACTCAATGATGTGCGAGAAGTAATGGGAGCTACCTTAAGAATGTTAGGCTATTCTTATAATTCCACTGATCCAAATCAAATTCGTCAAGCTTATGAAAAATTAGTGACATTACGTCCAGCGATCGCTTCTTTTTCAACGGATTCTTGGCGACCTCAAATGATTGTTGGGGATTTATTTGTTGCCATGTGTTATTCCTCCGATGCTGCCGAAATTATGGAGGAAAATGAGGATTTAAGATATATTACTCCTGATAGTGGATCATCGTTATGGACGGATACAATGGTGATTCCTAAAAGTGCTCCTAACCCCGATGCAGCCTATAAATGGATTAATTTTATGTTGCAACCGGATGTCGCAGCAACCTTAGTTAAACGATTAAAATTTGCCACGCCTTCAAGATTAGCCTATGAAAGATTACCAGAAATTTTAAGAAATGATCCGACCTTATTTCCGCCTGAATCTGTTATTGCTAGGAGTGAAGCAATTTCCCCCGTCGGTAAAGCCACTGAAATTTATGAACGCTATTGGACACAATTAACCAGTTAGGTGTTGACTGTTAACCGTTAACCAACAACCGACAACCGACAACAAAACTATGGCTATTTCCACAAAAACTCCGATGACTTCTCCTCCACAACCTGTTAAAAAGGGATGGCGACAACGAGCGTCTCAATGGCTTGGGCCTTTAGTGTTATTAGGGCCTTCTGGGTTGTGGTTATTACTCTTATTAGTATTCCCGACGTTATTAATTTTTGAACTCAGTTTAGTTAAGGATATTCGTCCGGGGGATTTGGTGATTCCCAATGGAATTGCTAATTATTTACGGGTATTTGAACCGATTAATTTATTAGTCATTTGGCGATCGCTATTTTTTGCCTTTGGAACAACAGTTCTGTGTTTACTCTTAGGATTTCCGGTTGCTTATTGGATTGCTCAATTAGCCCCTAAACGCTGGCGAAATGTAATCTTATTAGCCTTTGTTTTACCGTTATGGACATCTTCTTTATTAAGAACCTATGCCTGGATTACCATATTAAGACCAACGGGGGTTTTAAATTCAGTTTTAGCATTGATTGGATTACCTGCCTTAGAATTATTGAATCGAACTCCGGCGGTTTTAATTGGTATGGCTTATAGTTATTTACCTTATATGGTCACGGTTTTATATGCCTCTTTAGAAAAATTAGATCAGCGTTTATTAGAAGCGTCTGCGGATTTAGGAGCGAAACCCGTTGAAACCTTTTGGAAAGTCACAGTTCCCCAAACCTTACCCGGTATTGCCGCCGGATCATTACTGGTTTTTATTAGTTCCCTGGGGGATTTTGTAGACCCAGAATTATTGGGGGGAGCATCAAGTATGACCGTTTCCCGGTTAATTTATAATCAATTTTTAGGCTTAACTCAAAATTGGGGCTTTGGTTCAGCCTTGAGTATGGTGTTAATATTTGGGGTGAGTATTGCGATCGCACTTTTAATTAAATACGGGGATGCTAAACCTTCTCGCTAATAGGAATTAGGAAGAATTTATGCAAGACATTAAACAACAACCAGAGGAGATGCTTGATATGGCTTCTAAACCAAAGTTTAGAATTTCTTGGCAGGTGATTTTCGTCGGTTTAATGTTTTTTTATATGTACCTGCCGATTTTGGTTTTAACGTTTTATAGCTTTAATAAATCTCGATATAGTGCAGGCTGGGAGGGATTTACTTTAGAATGGTATATTAAATTATTTCAAGATAGCCGGATTTTAACCGCTTTAAAAAATAGTTTAACGGTGGGAATTTCTGCCGTCGCAATTGCGGCGGTTATTGGTACATTAATGGCCGTAGGATTAGCCCGTTATCGTTTTCCCGGAAAAGGACTTTATCAAGGAGTTTCCTATTTACCGTTAATTATTCCTGATATTGCCATGGCGGTGGCAACTTTGGTGTTTTTAGCCGCCGTTGCCATTCCCCTGAGTTTATGGACAATTGTAGCCGCCCATGTGGTGTTTTGTTTAGCTTATGTTGCCTTAGTGGTTTCAACGAGATTAGCAGATTTAGATCCCCATTTAGAAGAAGCTGCTTTAGATTTAGGAGCGACTCCCCTCGAAGCATTTATTCAAGTTTTATTACCTCAATTAATGCCGGGGATTATATCAGGTTGTTTACTGGCTTTTGTGTTAAGTATGGATGATTTTTTAATTGCTAGTTTTACGGCAGGAAGTGGGGCAAATACATTACCAATGGAAATTTTTAGTCGAATTAGAACAGGGGTAAAACCTGATATTAATGCCTTAAGTGTAATCTTAATTATCGCCTCTGGATTTTTAGCTATATTTGGGGAATACTTACGCAGTCAAGGGGAAGGAAAACGGATGAGAAATTAGTCCAGGGTTGTTTCATAATTTAATGTAGGGTGCGTAAGGCGAAACCGCACGCACTATCTGTGATAAAAATTGATTAGAAAAATTGATTAGATTGTAGCTATCTCTGAGACATTTTTGGTGCGTGCGTTGTGCTTACACACCCTACAGAAGAAAAAATCAAGCTGGAATTGTTAAAAAAAAATAAAATTATGTCAAAAAAACGTTGATTTATGTTATAATTTAATTTAATTTTTTATTTATTGATTTAATAATTGATTTAATTATTTTAATTAGAATTAAATTTAAAAAAAAATTTTTACGAACTAAACTCATTAACAACAATGGCTCGGACGGTTTTTAGGTAAACGGCTGAAACCTTTATTTTATGGTTTGCCAGCTTGCTATTCTGGAGTCCGAAACCCCCGCTACCCATCACAAAGTGCCCGAAATATTGTTACCAACAAAACTAAACTTGAAAACCTTGACCGATTGTTTTTAATCAGTCTACTGGTTTTTTCTCCATAAAAATTTTACGGAATCAGGATTGTAGGATTATGACACAACATCCTCAAGACCCTAGCGTTGAGCCGCCAGAAAAATTTTTTGTGGTGGGAATCGGAGCATCAGCCGGAGGATTACACCCCTTAGAACTATTTTTTACTAACTTACCCAATAATCCGGGTGCGGCTTTTGTGGTGGTGCAACATCTTTCTCCCGATTTTCCGAGTTTCATGCCCGAATTAATCCAAAGACGCACTTCACTGGAAGTTAAACTCATCGAAGATAGAATGGAGTTACAGCCCAATTGCATCTATATATTACCGCCTCGTTATGATGTAAAAGTTGAACAAAATTGTTTACGACTGCAAGAATATACGGGTGATCAAATTCATTATCCCATCAATGTTTTTTTCCATTCCTTAGCAGAAGAATGGGGGGAAAAAGTCATCGGTATTTTGCTATCGGGAATTGGAAACGATGGTACAGAGGGATTACAAGTTATTAGTCAAAAAAGAGGTATTGGTCTGATTCAATCCCCAGAAACCGCCCAATTTACCAGTATGCCCAGTAGCGCCATTCCGAGTGACAGTTTGGATGAGATTTTATCGCCTCAAGATTTAGCCCAAACGGTTTATAATTTAGTTCACTATTCCCAAAACTATCCAATTGCTCAAGCTCAGCCTGGAGCGTTAATTCCCGTTGAACAATTGGAACAAATTCTCGCGCTTTTATCGCAATACGAACAAATCGACTTTTCTCACTATAAAATTAGTACCCTTAGCCGTCGAATTCTCAATCGTTGTGCGCTCACCGAATGTGCCGATTTAAGCCAGTATATTATCTTATTAACCGAGTCAGAAATTGAAAGAAAACTACTTCGTCAAGATTTATTAATTAGTGTTACTCAATTCTTTCGAGATCCTCCAGCTTGGACTTTTATAGAAAACCAAGTTTTACCTCAGTTAATCGAATCTTTAGCACCTAAACAACACCTGAGAGTCTGGATTCCCGGTTGTGCTACGGGAGAAGAAGCTTATTCTTTAGCCATTTTAATTGATGAAGCACTTGAGGCAGCAAACAAAGAGATTATTGTTAAAATATTTGCCACCGATCTTGATAGTAAAGCCTTGGAGGTTGCTTCGCGAGGAATTTATAGTGAAAGCATTAAAAATGATATTACTCCTGAGCGTTTAGAGAAATACTTTATCGATCAATCCGGTTCATACAAAGTTAAACGAGATTTACGCCAGATGTTAATCATTGCCCCCCATGATTTAACTAAAAATGCGGGTTTTTCTAAGATGAATTTCGTGAGTTGCCGGAATGTACTGATTTATATGCAGCCCCAACTTCAGCAACAAGTGTTAAGTTTACTGCATTTTGCCTTAGTATCCCAAGGGATTTTATTTTTGGGGAATGCGGAAACTTTAGGGGAATTGGAAACCGAATTTATCGAGATTGAGCAACGATGGAAAATCTTCCGCAAACGTCGAGACATTCAATTGGCGTTTATGCCATTATCGCAGCAACCGTTATTAGCATCCCTCATCTCAGCAACTCCATCATCTAACCGCCCTATTTTTCAGTTTGAACGGATTTTAGATGCGGTTTTTGAGCTTTGTTTGACAGAACAACGTTTAACTTGCGTATTAGTGAATCAAAACAGCAAATTAGTTCATATTTTTCATGATGGTGCTCATCTCCTTTCCCTTCCTACCGGACAGCCTAAATTAGAGATTACTGAACTGGTTCCTACTCCTTTACAATTACCTCTGAGAACGGCTCTACATCGAGCCAAACGAGATCAACAAAATGTTTTGTATACGGGCATTCATTTAACTCGAAATGGCATCAATGAGGTCGTTAATTTAAAAATAGCATTTCCGCGTAAAGACCTCGTTTTGAATGAATTAATGTTGATTTTATTAGAGGTAGAAACCGATTTAAAAGATGAATCTCACAGAATTGAGTTTGAGGTAGATATTGAACCGGGCAAACAAATTGCTGAGTTAGAATATGAACTCCAACAAACGCGAGAAAATCTACAAGCCACCATTGAAGAATTAAAAACGACGAATGAAGAACAACAGGCAACCAATGAAGAATTACTCGCTTCTAATGAGGAATTGCAAAGTACCAATGAAGAATTACAGTCTGTGAATGAAGAACTGTATACCGTCAATGCCGAATATCAAATTAAAATTCAACAACTCACGGAACTGACCGCCGATGTTGATAATTTATTACGGAGTACCAATATCGGGGTAATCTTCCTTGATAATTATCTTAATATTAGAAAATTTACGCCAACAGCTAGTAATATTATTAATATCATTCCTTCAGACGTTAATCGCCCCTTAACCCATTTAACCCACAATTTAAACTGTCCTAACTTAGTCGAAATTTTATCAAATTTTGTGGTGCAGCAAATTCCGATTGAACTAGAAGTGATCAATCAAATCACCGGGGAAAACCTGTTAATGCGAGTGAATAGTTATCGAGGAGAAAACAACGATAATAATGGGGTAGTTGTTACTTTTGTCAATATTAATGAATTAAAAAATATCCAAAATGAACTGCAAGCCAGTAATAATTGGTTAGAAAATATTTATATTAGTAGTCCTGTGGGGTTATGTTTAGTCGATCAAGACCTCAAATTTGTAAAAATTAATGAAAACTTAGCCAAGATTAATGGCTTGTCTGTCGCAGAATCTTTGGGGAAAACCGGACAGGAATTATTTCCAGACTTAGCAAATATTTATGAACCTTTGGTGCGTCAAGTCTTAGAAACAGGTCAAGCCATTAGAAATATGGAACTTCAAGCTGTGACACCTGGATCTAAACAAAAAAGATATTGGATAGTAAACTATTATCCTGTTTTGTTAGAAAATCAACAACCCGGAGTCGGTGCGGTGATTACAGAAATCACGGAACAAAAACAAATTCAACAGGAACTCGAAAGATCACAAAATTGCCTAGAAGAAGCTCAAAGTATTGCCCATCTGGGGAATTGGCAATTAAATCTTCAGACCCGAAAAATTCGCTTGTCAAAGGAATTGTTTAACATTATTGGTTTTGATTTTAATCTGGAAGAACCCAGTTTAAATCAGTTAATTACCAAAATCCATATTGACGATCAAGCTGAATTTATACAAGCTTTAGAGCAACTCAAAACCCAAGGAATTAGCTATAATCTCGATTGTAGAATTATTCGTCATCAGGATAGGGTGATTCGTTATATTAATACCCTTGGTAAACCCATTTATAACGAACAGAATCAGATGACTGATATCTATGGAACAATTCTTGATATTAGCGATCGCAAACAAGCCGAAATCGCCCTATCCCAAGCCAAAGAAGCCGCCGAAGCCGGGACAAAAGCCAAAAGTGACTTTCTTGCTAATATGAGTCACGAAATCCGCACCCCCATGAATGCTTTGATTGGAATTACCGAACTTCTTTCGCGCACCAACCTTTCTGATGAACAAAAAAAATTAGTCAATATGATTCGAGAAAGCGGTGATCACCTCTTAAGAATTATTAATGATATTTTAGATTTTTCCAAAATTGAGTCGGGTCATATAGAGCTTGAAGAGCAACGTTTCATTTTAACAGATGTGATTCAATCGGTTTGTGATCTGCTCCAGGGAGAGGCGTTAAACAAAAAAATTGACCTGACCTATGAAATTGATTCTGATATTCCCACTGAGTTTTTAGGAGATAGTTTCCGGTTGAGCCAAATTCTCTTAAATCTAGTCGGAAATGCGGTTAAATTTACCGATCAAGGTATTGTTAAGATTACGGTCAATGGTCAACTGATTTCTGGAAATAAACAGCAACAACTAGCCTTAAATCAAGGAGAATACTATGAGTTAATGATTGCTATTCACGATCAAGGAATTGGCATTCAGGATAATCAATTAAATCAATTATTTCACCCCTTTACCCAAGCAGATACTTCTATGAGCCGCAAATATGGAGGTACAGGTTTAGGGTTAGTGATTAGTCAGAATTTAATTAATTTAATGGGTGGAACAATTTGGGTTGAAAGTCTTGGTAATATTGGGGGAAATCCGCCTCAAAATTGGGTTTATAATTCAGACAATTCTCAAACTCAAGGTGCAACTTTTTATTTTACCTTGGTACTCAAGATGATTTCCGAGACTAATATGAATCCACCAACGACTTCAGATTCAGAATTAGACGAACCGGAAATAATATTTGAGGACTTTCCCCTCAAAATTTTGATTGTTGATGATGATCTGATTAATCAACAATTTCTCCTATTGCTCCTCGACGAATTTTGTGGCTATACTGCCGATATTGTTAATAATGGATTAGAAGTATTAGAAAAGTTAAAAACGCAATCTTATGATGTGATTTTTATGGATATGCAGATGCCACAAATGGATGGTATAACCGCCACAAAAATGATTCGCCAATCTGCCCAAGCTCAACCCTGGATTATTGCTGTTACAGCTAATATTTTGGGTGAAAAGATCGAACAATGTTTACAAGCTGGGATGAATGATTATCTGAGTAAACCCATTCTGGTTGAAAATTTTCTCCGTGCTCTTTCTAAATATTTCAGGGAACAGGGAAGAGGGAATTATGAATTATGAATTATGAATTATGAATTATGAATGGGGAATAGGAAAATAGATGCTTCCGTAAACTTCTGTAGAGACGTTGCATGCAACGTCTCTACAGGGGAACTAATTCATTAACTCAATTCTCGCCCTTAATCCATTGCTGGTTAACTGTTGTAACAGCCAATTTGCCCGATATTGATCTCGAAAAGCCCCCGCTTGAACAACTTGTCGCCCTGCAACCACCGTTGGAAAGGCTTCTGGCACAATTGAGCGAATCCGACGAAGCTCACTATCATTACTACTTTCGACCACCACTCGATACCTTAAGCCCAAAGCCATCGGACTTAAAGGAATTTCTTGACCGCCCCCACTAGCGGCCTCATTGGGAAGTAAACCACCACCCGACCCAATGGGAATATCTGGCCCCGGAACGGATAAAATCCCAATGGCTGCAATAGAGGTGGGTTGAGTCAGTTGAGGCGGTTGGGTAATCGGTTGTGTTTGTTGAGGTTGGGAACGGCTAGAGGGGGACTGGGGGGTGGGACGATTTAAGATTAAGCGGGAAAAGGTTGAGATTAATGACCCAGGTATAGAGTCCGCCGATGGCGTTGGTCTTGGGGGGGGTTGGGGAGGACGACGAGTATTCGGTAAGGGGGGTAAGTTTGGAGATTCAGGAGGAGGAACCGGAATGGGAATAGCGGTGGCGGTTTGAGTGGAAGTTGGGGCGGGAACGGGAATCGGAATCGGGTTTTGAGAAGTTGAATTCGATTCGGGAAGATAGACCGGAAGGGAAGAAGCGGTGTTAATCGGAGTCTGGGTAGCGGGATCGTTGGCAACAATGGCCACAGGCTGTTGAGAAGAGGCGGGAGAGTTTAAGATCTGGCTGACTAGGGGAGAGGGAGCGGCGGCGGGGGTATAGGTTCCTGACACTTCAATGGCCCCAAACACCTTAGCGGTGGATAATTGGTTTCCGTAGGCTTGAATTTGTTGGCCTTGGGTTCCGTTATTGAGATCATAACGGCCGTTATTGCGAATTACGTTGCGTCCGGGTTCCTGAGTATTACCCAAATCAGGTAAGGATTGAGCGATCGCAACGATACCATCCCGTTGATTTCGTTCAATGTGATTATCGCGTAAAATCGGTCGAGCGTTGGCTTGAATCACCACCCCATCTTTATTATCAAAAACACGATTTCCGATGACAAAAGGGGCTGCATTTTGAGCAATATTAATTCCAAATCCAGTATTTTGAAAATCGTTATTGCGGATTTCCGGGCGAGAATTCCCATAAATCGTCATTCCATTGGCACCATTTTGAGCAAAATAATTTTCTTGAATAATCGGCGCGCTCATTCCCACCACAGAAATGCCATCGTGGGTATTTCCAATAAAGGTATTTTGAGAAACAATTAAAGAACTTGATTCAATCCATAACCCATAGCCTCGGTCACTGGAATTAGTAATAGTTACTCCACTAATTTTTGAGCCATTTGCCCCTAATACAGCAATATTTTGGCGGGCAAATGTTCGGCTAGTGTAGAACCCGCCCCCGTTAATCACAACATCTTTGCCCTTTGTATTCGGATTGCCTTGCAGCGTAATATTATCATGTAAAATAATCGGAAATTGTTCTCCGGTTTCGCCACTATAGGTTCCGGGTGCTAAAATAATTGCAGTATTTCGTTGTGCTAAACTCAACGCTTTTGTAATCGTTCTTAAAGGGGATTGTTGTGTGCCTTGCCCTTGATCATTTCCCGTTGTTGAACTAACATAAATCACCGCCGTTGAACGATTGCTGGCTTGTGTAATGGGTTGATTTTGCACCGGAACCGCTAACCCAGAAACAGGTTGAAACAATCCTAACCCCAAAGTCACTAATAGTAATGGGGAAAAAGATTGCAATACCCTCAATAAAAATGGAGAAGAAAAGAGCATTGCAGTTTGGACAAACCATAAACGGGATTGAGGAATACCGAGTTGTCGAGTCATTGTAGGGGGGTAGGACTGAAGGTTCGGATTAGCAATTGATCATCTCCGTTGTTGCACTCAGAACCTGAATTTGTTGTTAGGCTTGGGCACCTCGATTGACAGTTACGGCTTAGGGATGCCCAAGCATAACAACAGGGGGTCAAAGTACAACAACGGATAGCCAAAATTCAGCGACTCTGACGGACTGAAATTAGTTTAAAATTTCAATGGCGTCAAACCAGCCTTAATTTTGCCTTAAATTTAACCTTTTGGCTATTAAGAATTTTGAACTTTGTTTCGACGCACCGAGGGTCAATTTGAAATTGACGAATATTATATCTTGGATTTGCACATTACGCACTCATTGAGGAAGATTGGATGGAGGAACAATTTAGTCCCTTGGCGCAACCGATTTTATATCGAATTTTAGATGCCAACTTAGATCGCACCCGTGAAGGGTTGAGAATTATTGAAGAATGGTGTCGGTTTGGACTCAATAGCGGAGAACTTGCAGAAGAATGTAAACATCTGCGCCAAGAAGTTGCCCGTTGGCATACGATGAACCTACGTTCCTATCGGAATACAATCGACGATCCGGGTACAGAATTAACCCATCCCCAAGAAGAACAACGTTCAGGAATTGAACAATTATTACAAGCCAATTTCTGTCGCGTTCAAGAAGCGTTACGAGTTCTGGAAGAATACGGGAAATTATATCATCCAGAAATGGGAAAAACCTTTAAACAAATGCGCTATCAAGTGTATACCTTAGAAACTCGTTTACTGGCCCATGATCGCCATAAACTTTTACTAAATTCCTATCTTTATTTAGTCACTTCCCCAGGAGAACGGTTATTATCGATTGTGGAAGCGGCGTTACAAGGAGGATTAACTTTAGTTCAATATCGAGATAAAACCTCCGATGATGAAACACGACTTAAAACGGCTCAAAAATTATGTCAATTGTGTCATCGTTATAATGCCTTATTTTTAGTTAATGATCGGGTTGATATTGCCGTCGCTGTTGATGCTGATGGCGTTCATTTAGGACAAAATGATATTCCCATCGAATTAGCTCGACAAATCCTTGGCCCCCAACGATTAATCGGTCGGTCTACCCATAGTCCTGAAGATCTAAAACGGGCAATTCAAGAAGGAGCAGATTATATTGGAGTCGGGCCTGTTTATGAAACGCCAACGAAGGCAGGAAGAGCAGCAGCAGGCTTAGAATATGTTCGTCATGCGGTTAAAAATTCAATGATTCCTTGGTTTGCCATTGGAGGAATTGATATGAATAATTTGGATGATGTTATGGCGACGGGTTGCGATCGCATTGCAGTTGTTCGTTCAATTATGAATGCAGAACAACCGACTTTAGTAACTCAATATTTCCTCTCACAACTCAATCGTTTTAGAAACCTAAAGTCCTATAAAGTCTTACCCAAACAACCCTAAATCGACATCATGGCTGAAACCATTACCCTCAAAGTTAATGGAGAATTAAAAACCTGTTCTGCGGGTCTGACACTTCCCCAATTTTTAGAACAGCAAGGCTTAAATCCCCGGTTAATTGCTGTAGAATATAACGGTGAAATTCTCCATCGTCAATTTTGGGAGACAACTGAAATAAAATCAGGAGATGTCTTAGAAATTGTCACCATTGTTGGAGGCGGCGTTTAATTTGTTATCCTTCGTAGGGGCGGGATTATCCCACCCTTACCAAGGATGATTTATTATTATTATTTTGATTCAGTAACCCAACATAATTATTTACAGATTCCCCATTCCCTGTTCCCTATGCCAATAATAAGATAACCTCAAGCATGGATACAGCAATGGTGAAAGACAAGCGAGATTCCAAACCTAGGCATATTGTTCTAACCTCTCACCCCACCCCCTACGGAGCCAAACCGATCCCCATTCATTGGGGAAACGCCGATCCCCTCAAACGTGGCCCCCTGATTGGAACCTTAACCGATCCAACTCATCGTAACGTGATTGGCACCCATTCCGGTTCTTATGCCATTTATCGCGCCTTAGCGGTGGTTCAGGGAAGCCTGAAAACCGACCATCGCGCCGACTTAACCAATACTTCCCCCATTGTCAATATTGGCCCCTATCCCAGTTGGGCTGATCCTGATAAAATTGTCGCCCTCGATCCCTTTGGGGCTGTGGTTGGGGATGTATTTACCGACTATTTTGAAAAAGGCTATGATATTCGCCCCACCATTGCCATTACAAAAGCCCATATTAATATGCCGGAATTATACGAGGCAGCCGCTAAAGGACGGTTAAAATTAGATGGGGAAATCATGAAAGAAAATGGCGATTTAGTGGTTACAAAAGCCGCTATTGAACCTGTATGGTATTTACCCGGTGTTGCCCATCGTTTAAAGGTAACAGAAAGCGATTTACGTCATGCTTTATTTGAACAAACTGGGGGGATGTTTCCTGAGTTAATTACCCGTCCTGATTTACAAGTATTTTTACCGCCTATTGGTGGGGTTACGGTTTATATTTTGGGGGATATTGCAGCTATTACTGACCCTGATCGCCCAGTGGCGGTTCGAGTTCATGATGAATGTAATGGATCGGATGTTTTTGGGTCAGATATTTGTACCTGTCGCCCCTATTTAGTGCATGGGATTGAAGAATGTATTAGAACAGCCCAAGAAGGCGGTGCAGGGGTGATTGTCTATTATCGGAAAGAAGGTCGAGCGTTAGGAGAAGTAACGAAGTTTTTAGTTTATAATGCCCGTAAACGTCAAACCGGTGGCGATCGCGCAGACGCTTATTTTGAACGGACAGAATGTGTTGCTGGGGTTCAAGATATGCGCTTTCAAGAGTTAATGCCGGATGTGTTACATTGGTTAGGGATTACTCGGATTGATCGCTTAGTTTCGATGAGTAATATGAAATATAATGCCATTGTTAATTCAGGAATTGAAGTGGTGAAACGGGTTCCTATTCCAGATGATTTAATTCCGGCGGATGCCAAGGTAGAAATAGAAGCAAAAAAAGCCGCAGGCTATTATACGGAAGGGGAGATTTTAGATGTAGAAGGGTTAGTGAGTGTGAAGGGTCGAGAGTATTAAGGGTATAGAAATCGGGTTTTTTAGGGAAGTTTGAGAGAATAAAAACCTTTGAGAAAAACCCGGTTTCTACCCCACTCGTAGTCAGCCCTTCAGGGCTGCAAATCCTAAAAAACTTACTACAAGGGTTTGATTTTTTATAACAAAGAATAATTTTTATTAAATCTAATATTTTTTTGAATTTAAGATGAGATAATTCTCAAAGAAAGTCTGAGGGTTGTTTTTTATGACAATGCTAAACTTGAAACCCACCCATAAACCTGTTAAAGCTTATTATGATGCTTTACAACAGTTTGCGAAATTGGGGGTTTCCCATGAATTAGCGGTGAAAGATGCCTTTGCAGATCTCTTAAAAGCTTGTTGTCAACAATTTGATTTAACCTTAATTCCTGAAAAAGAAATTAAATTAACTACAGGGAAGCGCATTCGCGTAGATGGTGCTTTAGTTCGGGATGGAAGCATTCGATATGGCATTTGGGAAGCCAAAGATAGTCATGATAAATTAGACCGAGAAGTTAAACAAAAATTTGCCGTTGGATATCCTCAAGATAACATTATTTTTCAAGCTCCTGAACGCGCTATTTTATGGCAAGGAGGAAAACAAATCTGTGATGAGGATATTACAAAACCTCAAATTTTAGTCGATACCTTAAAGTTATTTTTTGAATATCGCACTCCTGAAATTGCCCAATGGGAAACAGCAGCATCAGAATTTCGTAGCCGAGTTAAAGATTTATCGGGTAAACTGATTAATTTAATTGAAACTCAACGCAAAACCAACCCGAAATTTATTCAAGCGTTTCGTGAATTTACGGAAATTTGCCGTCAAGCTATTAACCCGAATCTTTCCGAGGCTGCGGTGGAGGAAATGTTAATTCAACATTTGCTAACGGAACGAATTTTTAGACAAATTTTTAATAATCCTGATTTCACCCGTCGCAATATTATTGCGGTGGAAATTGAAAAGGTAATTCAAGCGTTAACGTCTAAATCCTTTAGTCGAGAGCATTTTTTAGGGGAAGTGGATTATTTTTATCGTGCGTTAGAAGATGCAGCCAAAACCATTAATGATTATAGCGATAAACAGCATTTTTTGAATACAGTTTATGAGAAGTTCTTTCAAGGGTTTGCGGTGAAAGTTGCCGATATTCATGGAATTGTTTACACACCTCAACCTATTGTTAATTTTATGGTGAAAAGTGTTGAGGATATTTTAAAAAAAGAGTTTGGCAAGTCGTTAAATGATAAAGGCGTGCATATTCTTGATCCATTTTTAGGGACGGGTAATTTTATTTTACGGGTGATGCAGGAAATTAGAAAAACAGCCCTTCCTTATAAATATGAACAGGAATTACACTGCAATGAGGTGATGTTATTACCTTATTATATTGCTTCGATGAATATTGAGCATCAATATTTTGAAGCAACGGGAGGTTATAAAGCTTTTGAAGGGATTTGTTTAGTTGATACGTTTTCCGATCAACAGGTTCAACAGTTATCGTTATTTACGCCAGAAAATACCGCCAGGGTTCAACGTCAAAGAAGTTCACCGATTTTCGTGATTATTGGAAATCCGCCTTATAATGCTTGGCAGGTTAATGAAAATGATAATAATAAAAATCTAAAATATGAAGAAGTTGATCGACAAATTCGAGAAACCTATGCTAAAGATTCAAAAGCAACCAATAAAAGTTCTCTTTCTGATCCTTATGTTAAAGCAATTCGCTGGGCATCTAATAGGATAGGAGATGAGGGAATTATTGCCTTAGTGACCAATAATAGTTTTATTGATGCTCTTGCTTTTGATGGTATGAGGAAACATTTAGAGAAAGATTTTAATTTAATTTATCTTGTTGATTTAGGAGGTAATATCAGAAAAACTACAGATCCTTCAAAAAGTATTCATAACGTTTTCGATATTAAAGTCGGAGTCAGTATTAATATCTTTATTAGAAAAAATAGATCCAATCAGTCTAAGGATACAAAAATTTATTATGCTAGTGTTGATGAGTTTTGGAGAAAGGAAGAAAAATTAGGATATTTAGAGCAGTCAAAAAGCTATAGTAATATTGAATGGTCACTGATTGAACCCGATCAAAAATCTACTTGGTTAACAGAAGGATTAAAAGATGATTTTGAAAATTTTATACCAATAGGAAATAAAGAAACTAAAGATAAATCAACTCATGAATCAGCAATTTTTAGAAGTTATAGTATGGGTGTGCAGACAAATCGAGATGTGTGGGTTTATAACTTTGATAAAAATTTATTAATTGAAAACATAAAGTTAACGCTACAAAATTATAATCATCAGGTTGATCAATGGAAAACTAAAAGAACACCTAAAGATACAGTAGATTCATTTGTGATTTACGATGACACTAAAATTAAATGGAGTAGTCATTTAAAAGAGTGTTTAAATTCTGAGATTACAGCAGACTTTAACGATGATAAGATTAGATTGTCTATGTATCGTCCATTTTGTGTACAACTTTTATATTTTGACGAAATTTTTAATCATCGTAGAGGTCAATTTCCTTTAATATTCCCAACACCTGATACTGAAAAAGAAAATCGAGTTATTGCTGTAACTAATCATTCACAAATCCCTTTTTTAGTACAAATAACAAATTGTATTCCATCTCTTGATGTCGGTGGTCGTCCTGGTCAATGTTTCCCCTTCTACACCTACGACGAAGACGGAACAAACCGAAAAGACAATATCACCGACTGGTCACTTGAACAATTTAGAAATTATTACCAAGATCAGACTATTACAAAATGGGATATCTTCTATTATACCTATGGATTATTGCATCATCCCATCTACCGAGAACGCTACGCCGCTAACCTCAAACGAGAACTTCCTCGCATTCCCTACGCACCCGATTTTCGAGGGTTTGTCAATGCGGGACAACAATTAGCAGATTTGCATCTCAACTATGAAAAACAACCCGAATATCCGCTTAAATTTATTGAAAATGATGAATTTCCGTTAGATTTGCTGGTGGACAAAATGAAACTCAGTAAAAATAAAACCCAAATTATCTATAATGAATTTCTGACGTTAAGCGGGATACCACCAGAAGTGTTTGAATATCGCTTAGGAAATCGTTCGGCGTTAGATTGGATTATTAATCAATATCAAGTTAAAATTGATAAACGTAGTGGAATTGTTAATGATCCGAACCGTTTAGGCGATGAACAATATATTATGCGGTTAATAAGTCAAGTGATAACCGTTAGTTTAGAAACGGTTAAAATTGTTAATCATTTGCCCGATTTGGGATTATACTAAGAGAAGAAGCCCTGAAGGGCTTACTACGAGTAGGGATGATATGAAAAATTTAGAAGCTTATCAAGATGCGATCGCTTATTTTCGTTCTCCTCAAGCTATTCGAGAACGGTGTAATTTTATCTTTAATTTAGCGTTATCTGATCAGTTACAACATTTCTGTTATCACCCCGAAATGTTAGAAGGTGTCGCTGGTTTTGTTTTAGATAATATTAGACAAAATTATCCTAATCTTCAGGTTCCTTTCCATTCTCGATGGCGACATTTTGAAGTCGGGAATATTCCTCGCCTTGAAAAGTTACAAAAACAGCTAAATGATTTATCTTTAGTAGAACAAACTCAAGCGAAACTAGATTTAGCGATTATTAGTGTTTTATTAGATGCAGGTGCTGGGGAAAAATGGTACTATCAAGAATCTGAAACAGGGTTAGTTTGGCGACGTTCTGAAGGGTTAGCTATTGCAAGTTATGAAATGTTTGGTCAAGGGTTATTTTCAAGTGATCCTGAATTTCCTTTTCAAGTCGATGCTAAAGGATTAATGAATTTAACAGAATCTCAATTCATAAGCGGATTTCAAGTTAATAATAATAATCCTTTAATCGGAATTAAAGGGAGATTAGAACTGTTAAAAAAATTAGGGAAAACTTTATATGATTATCCTCATTTATTTGGAGAATATAACCCTAGACCCGGAAAATTAGTGGATTATTTTTTAACCCAAACCCAAGATAATCAACTGAGTGCGGTTACGGTTTTAACCGCTATTTTAGAAGGATTAGGAGAAATTTGGCCAGGACGATTAACTCTAAATCAGGTTAATTTGGGAGATGTTTGGTATTATCCAGGGTTAGAAGCCTTGGATTCCAAATATCCCTTTGTTCCCTTCCATAAATTATCCCAATGGTTAACTTATTCTTTACTTGAACCTTTGCAGGATTTAGGATTAGAAATTATTGATTTAGATCAATTAACCGGATTAGCAGAATATCGAAATGGAGGATTATGCTTAGATTTAGGATTATTAGAATTAAAAGATCCCAATTTATCTGAAATCTTCCATAAACCCGATTCTAGTGTTATTATAGAATGGCGATCGCTCACCATCATAATACTCGATAAAATTGCTGATATTATCTGCCACAAATTAAACTTCACTCCCCAAGAATTTCCCCTCGTTAAAGTCTTACAAGGGGGAACTTGGAACGCTGGACGTGAGATCGCTCAACAACACCGTTCTGATAGTTCTCCCCCTCTCAAATTAGAGAGTGATGGAACGGTATTTTAAGTTACTTTTGTTAATACAAATACACTACCTACATTTCCCCGTCCGATTCTTAAATCTTCATCTAAATAGGTAATATCTAACCAGCCTTGTTGATCCCGTGCTTGTAAATTAAAATCAATGGCTATAAATTTTTTACCTGTTTCAATATCCGTAATAAAAGGATTAGGGGATTGATAGCCAATAAATCGTTGAGAACCGATAATAAACCGATTAAATTTAACATTGACTCGTTTTTCTGAAACGGGCTCAAATTGGGCGGCGACACTGACTAATCCTTCTAATAACGGTAAACTTTGAACCTCGGCAATATTATAAACTTTTTGATCTGCTACCCGAATACATTGATAAATTTGTCCTAATCTCAACAATGGAAAACGACCGATTCCTAATAATTCATCGCTACTGGTATATAATAATCGCCAATTGCCGTCTAACAGTTGAGGAACGTCCAGGGGTCGAGGGTTGGGGTTGAAGTCCTCTAGTTGAGTAATGGCGGATAAAATAGCAACTTTATCGGTTTCAGTGGCGAGTAACCCTCGATTTTTACCCGCAATCAGTTCTAAGAGGGTGGCTTTTTTTTGATTAATCATAATAAAAAATTATATTATCAAAATAATGAGTTAGCTTTTTAAATCGATAAGACTCGATATAGATTTAACAATATGATACTGTCCATAATCAACTATTGTGTAAAATTACATTAAGTCTAACGTACTTCTATTTGACACCTGAAACTAAAAATGCTCAATCCATCATTGCGCGAAATCCCTGTCCATGAACCGGCGGATGTCATTCCTTCTAAGCAAGAAATTTCACTTCTGACTTGGTTGGAATCAACAGGACGTCTGATCGCGCGCGATACTCCCATTAGTGAAGTCACGGACTACTTGGATGATGAAGAGGAAATCTCGGAACTCATGTCCGTTGATGACTCCGTTTATGATGATGATGATGATGATGATATCGATGAGGACTTATTAGAAGGCTAGGAAGACCGACGAGGGCACTGTCACCGCTTGAGTGAAACCCTTTGTCCTATTTCCAGTCTTTTGACTTTGTGGTGTTGAGGATTAAATTTTTTTGTGGATACCAAATTTTCTTCGGTTAAATCATTCAACTTGTCTGGACAAACCTTACTATTGTTCCTGAGTTTGGGGTTGAGTGTATTCGCCTTGAGTTTAGATGGGGTGAACGGCCAATTATTCCAGATTCAAGGGTCGTTATTTCTGCCTTGGTTAGTGTGTACGGTTGCGGTTTCTGTTTTGGGATCTTGGGTGATTCCAATTTTAGTCCGAATTAAAGCCGGACAATTTATTCGAGAAGATGGCCCCCAAGCGCATTTACAAAAAGCTGGAACTCCAACGATGGGAGGCGTCTTTTTGATTCCTGCGGGTGTAGCGATCGCTGTTATTTTAACTCAATTTCACCCCCATGTAATAGCGGTTTCTGCCTTAACTTTAGCCTACGGATTGATTGGTTGGTTGGATGACTGGCAAATTTTAAGACGTAAATCGAATAAAGGCATTTCTCCTAAAATGAAATTGGCGTTGCAAGTCGGTTTTGCAACGCTATTTTGTTTGTGGTTATTAGCAACTCAATCTCCAACCTTAACCACCGTTGCGTTACCCTTGGGATTCGCAATTCCCTTGGGATTATTATTCTGGCCCTTGGCAATTTTTGTTCAAGTTGCTGAGAGTAATGCCACCAATTTAACCGATGGGGTTGATGGATTAATGGGGGGGTTAGGTGCGATCGCATTTTTGGGGTTAGGTGCGTATTTAGCCCCTACAGCACCGGAATTAACCACCTTTTGTGCTTGTATGAGTGGGAGTTGTTTAGGATTTGTTACCCATAACCGGAACCCAGCAAAAGTATTTATGGGAGATACGGGAGCCTTAGCATTAGGGGGTGCTTTTGCCACTGTAGCTTTATTAACCAATAGTTTGTGGGTGCTATTGATTATTAGTGGAATTTTCTTCGTTGAAACCCTGTCGGTGATTGCTCAAGTTAGCTATTATAAAGCGACCAAAAACTCCGATGGAGTCGGAAAGCGTCTGTTAAAAATGGCTCCTTTGCACCATCATTTAGAATTATCAGGATGGCAAGAAACCCAAGTTGTCGGAACTTTTTATTTGATTAATGCTATCTTAGTTTTAATCACCCTGATCCTAGGTTATTTATCAACCTAAATCTTGCTCTTCCCTCACATCTGGTTTTATTTCCATGACTAACCTTTCTGTTGTTATCCCCGTTTATAATGGTGAAACGGATTTGCCGGATTTAATTGATTGTTTGCGATCGCAAACCTATCCGGCAGATCAAGTAGAATACTTATTGGTTGATAATAATAGTCAGGATAATTCTGTTGCGATTGTCAAGGAATTAGCAGCGCATTCTTCAATTCAGATTCGGTCGTTGTCAGAAAATCAGATTCAAAGTTCATATGCTGCTCGTAATGCCGGAATTCGAGCCGCGACCGGGGAAATTATTGCCTTTACGGATATGGATTGCCGTCCAGAACCTCAATGGTTAGAGGAATTAATTAAACCCTTTTATAATCAAAATATCGGGTTAGTTGCAGGTGAAATCATTGCTTTACCCAGTGAAAATTTATTAGAAAAGTATGCCGATAAACAAGATACTTTATCTCAAAAACACACCTTAAATCATGGGTTTTTACCCTACGGTCAAACGGCTAATTTAGCCATTCGGCGTGTGATTTTTGAACAGGTGGGTTTGTTTCGTCCCTACCTGACTACTGGGGGGGATGCCGATATCTGTTGGCGGATTCAACAACAAACGAATTATCAATTAGAATTTGCACCTCTAGCAACGGTTAAACATCGTCATCGGTCTACGTTCAAAGCCTTACAAAGTCAGTGGCGACGCTACGGACAATCCAATCGTTATTTACACGAACTTCATGGTATTAATTTAATGGAAGGGTTAACCTTTTCTGATTATGTTTATCGCTTAGGACGTTGGGTTTTAAAAGAATTACCTCTCGGTAGCGTAAAACTTTTGATGGGAAAAGCGGAAATCGTGGATTTAGTCAGTACCCCCATCTCGTTATTAAATGGAACTGCTCGCTTTCAAGGACAACAACAATCGAAATTATCTGAACAAGCTGAATGGATTGAACATTTGTAATAAAAATAGAAACGTTATTCTCGGAATATCCTCAACTGAGCTTCATAAATCTACCCCTTTTGTAAAACTTATGATTTTAGGGAAAACTCTGATTATATAAAATTAAATTATATAACGAATGAATCAGCCCGGTTGACTAAAAGCCGAAGCAATACTAAAAACCTAAATTTCCGTTAGAATTCGGTTACTGTTCTGACTAGGTTTATATTTTGAATCAAAAATCTGTATTGAAAATTACAATTATTTAAAATAAAAACCATAAAACCATAAAAATATTTTATCTTAAAAAACAGTTGCTTTTAATGAATTTTTCTTAAGCTTTTGGCTAATTAGAAATAAACTTGGTATGTTTTTAACATCAAGTTAACATTGCTCATTTTCTCAGACTAAGCTCAACTTACAGATTGCACCGCACCAAGCTAAGGACGTCTTTCTCGTTTTAACTTAGAAACCCTAATTTCTCAAAAACCAGTTTTACTGAAATCACTAGCCTATCCTCATCCGATACGCTATTTGATTTGAGTAGTTTACTATTTTCAAGTAGTCCTAGATTAGCTTGGCTATTCTGTCATCACTTCCCCTCTGATTATGCCTCAGCAACCCCCAAAAGTTTATCATCCAGAACTGGGTTATTTTCCCATTCCGGTTTCAAAATCAAAACCTCCACCTAGAATTTGTTTTTTAGGTGGAGGTTTTGCTGGACTCTATTTAATTCCCCCCGAATTTAAACACAGGAAAATTTCCCCTTCATTCTAACTTAACTCCCAACAAGCTTTATAAACTCTTCAGTATTGCACTCAGTCATGTCTAAACTTAATTCAGATCAAGCTTTATTGTCAAATCAACAATTGGAGCGAATTCTCTTATGGAAATTATCAAGAAGAAAAACCATAAATTGCTGTCTAAAATCCCGGGTTCGTTAATAATTTTGTTGGTAATTTTCTTACACTTATTGACCGAAAATATGAGATTTTGCTCCCATCGAAATTCCAACTTTTTTCTGTTAAAAATTATTTGTTTTAGCATTCCCAACGATCCAGATTTATATCCATTTTTAGATTATCCTATATATCCTGGAGCTAGATATGAAGGCGTTAATATTAACCAATATTTTCTCATCGGAATTTTAGAAGATGGAACAGAAGTAACGATTACAAGCAACGATTTGAATAGTTCTCATGATAATTTTTTAAGAAATATATTACCTCAAATTGAAAAGCAGAATCTTAAACTGATCGAAAATTATGTTAAAATTTATGAACAAAAATCCAGTTTTAATCTAGTGAGGCTGCGTTTAGAAAACCATCCCTTAGTAATTACCCGTGAAGGAGTTAATTCCACAGAAAAAGAAGTCGTTGTCGATCTGAAGTTGTAAAGCCTATTGAATCAACATTATTAATTGTAGGGGGAATGAACACGACCGTTTTCACCCTTTTTAGGGGATAATTCAAAGTAGACCTGTTTGTTGACGAAATCGCCATGACTCGATTTAGACTGTCTCAACAACACTTAAATTTGTTGTCTCTGTGTCCCCGAAAGTTTCAATATACCTATTTAGATCAATTGGTTTCCCCCATCTCTCCAGAGGATGAGGAACGCATCACTTGGGGAAATCGATTTCACCTGTTGATGCAGCAACATGAGTTAGGATTACCGGTGGAAGCATTACTCACGGAAGACCTTGAATTAAAACGCTGTTATACTGAATTTTTAAGTGTTGCATCGGATATTTTTACGTTAAATTCTGATCAGCAAAATTTAAGATTTCGAGAAGCAGAACATTACCGAAGTTTAAATTTCAAGGATGATTTATTAGTTGCTATTTATGATTTAATTAAAGCCGAGGAACAACAAGCGCAAATATTTGATTGGAAAACCTATCCTCGTCCCCAAAATCGCCATCTTTTAGAACAAAATTGGCAAACTCGATTATATCTTTATCTTTTAGTCGAAACCAGTCAATATTTACCCGAACAAGTTTCGATGACCTATTGGTTTGTTAAGTCTCCTCAAAAACAACCTCCTCAATCTTTACACTTTCCCTATACTGAACAACAGCATCAAAAAAATCAACAAGATTTAACCCAACTGATTGATCAATTTCATCACTATTTAGAGGGTTATGAACAAGGTAAACCCTTTCCCCAGGTTGATATAACTCAAGGATATTGTAAATCTTGTCAATTCGGGATTCGTTGTCAACGAGTTCCTGAAGAATTAGCACTTGATCAACCTTTAAATTCTCTGAATCTTTATAATATTGATCAAATTCAAGAAGTTACAATCTAAAGGATTAATCTTTTTACCTATCACTGTTCCCTGTTCCCTACTATATGTGGCAAATTCAACCAACTTTAGATGTTCCTGAATGGGTAATTCCTATTATTCAAGAGTATGCACCTCAAAGTTCAGGAAAATATATTGCTCAATTATTGCTTCGCCGAAGAATACAAACCCCTCAACAATTAGTTGGATTTTTAAATCCTCAATGTTATCAATCTGCAAGTCCCTTTGAGTTTGGAATTGAGATGGAAAGGGCCGTTGAACGATTAGTTTTAGCGCGAAATAACCAAGAAATTGTAACCATTTGGGGAGATTTTGATGCTGATGGGATTACTGCAACTTCTGTGTTATGGGATGGATTAGGACAATTTTTTAATCGTGAAAACCAGCAACTATCTTATTATATCCCTAATCGATTAATAGAATCTCATGGATTAAATTGTACTGGAATTGATCAATTATATCAACAAGGATGTCGGTTAATTGTTACCTGTGACACGGGAAGCACCAACTTAAAAGAAATTGAATATGCTAATCAATTAGGAATTGATATTATTGTAACGGATCATCATACTTTGCTCGAAGAAAGACCGCCTGTTATTGCGATTATTAATCCCCGTTATTTATCTCCAGATCATCCTTTATATCATTTATCAGGCGTTGCCGTTGCTTATAAATTAGTCGAGGCATTATATGAAATTTTACCCAATATTCCTCAACGTCCCTTAGAAGATTTATTAGATTTAGTTGCGATTGGTTTAATTGCTGACTTAGTTCAACTCAAAGGAGATTGTCGTTATTTAGCTCAATTAGGAATTGAAAAATTACAACAACAATTAAAAAATCCAACCCGTCCAGGGGTCGCTAAACTGTTAGAACTCTGTAAACGAACAGGCGATCGCCCGACGGATATTTCCTTCGGTCTTGGCCCTAGAATTAATGCCGTGAGTCGCATTTATGGCGATGCTAAATTCTGTGTTGAACTCCTCACCAGCCGAGATAAAAAACGCTGTCAACAACTCGCTTTAGAAACCGAATTAGCCAATACTCGCCGTAAAGCATTACAACAAGATGTGACCCGTGATGTTATGGCAAAATTAAGAAAAATAGATTTATCAACTACTCAAGTTATTGTGTTATCCGATGCTCAATGGCCGGGAGGAGTTTTAGGTTTAGTGGCGGGTCAAGTCGCTCAAAATTATGGACGACCGACGATTTTATTAACCACCGAAGGAACAATTAATTTATCCGGTTATGGAGATCAATTAAGTCAGAATTCAGAGTTTAAATTAGCTAGAGGTTCTGCTCGTTCAGTAAATCAAATTGATCTCTATGAATTAGTTAAAAGTCAATCCCATCTTTTACATCGATTTGGGGGTCATCCCTTAGCCGCTGGGTTAAGTTTACCCGTAGAAAATATACCTATTTTTACCGATGCTATTAATCGCCAAATGCGAGAACAAGTTGAATCGGATTTAGAAGAAATTGGACAACGGAATATTCAAGTTGATTTAGTTTGCACCGTTGCCGAATTAGGGGTTGATTTATTTCAAGAATTAAAACTATTAGAACCTTGTGGAATGGGAAACCCAGTTCCGAAACTTTTAATTCAAAATTGTTGGTTTACAAATGCTTGGCATTCTTTAGAACAAGATGTTAGAGGACGAAAAGTTCAATATATTAAAACCACTTTTGAACTGTGGGATGAGTCCACCACAACGGGATTTCCGGGGGTTTGGTGGGGACATTATAAAGATGAATTGCCAGAGGGACGTTCAGATGTTTTAGTTGAACTGGATTTTAATACCTTTAAAAAACAATATGAAATTCGCGTATTAGAATTATATTCTGCTGAAAATCAAGCTCTGATCTCATCGATTAATTTTGCTGATCACCCGATTTTAGATTATCGAAATCAACCCCTAGATGAACGTTTATCTAATTCGGAAGGAAGTCAAAATCCATTAATTCTCAAAGATTGTCCAACGTGTTGGGAAGACTTACAAGCTTGGTTTCGACGCGCCTATACTCAAAAAAAACCCTTAGCGATCGCTTATACCTTACCTGAATTATTACCTCCTGTCAAAATTTGGGAACAACTCATTGGAATTGCAAAATATCTTAGTCGTACCCATCAAGCCGTCACCCATCAACAACTGCGCCATCAATTAAACCTCGGAGGAATCCCCTTAAAAATAGGTTTTGAAGCCTTAAAACTCCTAGGATTTAAAATTGAATATCGGGATCATTCCTGTTATATAACTCGACAGGATTTATCACCCTTGAATGCTTCCCCAACTCTTCCCCAATTAATCCAAACCTTTTTAATTGCTGTTCAAGAAGAACAGTTTCGGCGCGAATATTTTTGTAATGTTCCTGTTTCAACCCTAGAATATTTTGCTATTCAAACCATGAAAAATATAGGAGTTTAAGCATAAAAAAACTCAAGTTTTACTGAACTTAGGGAGAATATTGAATCCGATAAATTCGACCATTACTTTCTTCCGTAAAAATCAAACTTCCATCGGGTAAGACTAATAATCCTACCGGACGACCCCAGGTTTCAGGGATAGAAGGATTAACTAAAAATCCAGTTAAAAACTCTTCATAATAATCTTGGGGACGACCTTGATTAAAGGGAATAAAAACTAATTTATATCCCGTTCCTGCATTCCGGTTCCAACTGCCTCGAAAGGCAACAAATGCCCCATTTTTATATTGATCAGGGAAGGTATTTCCATCATAAAATTGTAACCCTAAAGCAGCAGAATGGGCTTGAAACAGAACATCAGGTTTTAATGTTTTTTGAACTAAATCCGGCTGAATACTTTGACCATTTTCAACATGACGCGGATCAAGGTTATTGGGTGTAAAATAACTATAGGGCCATCCATAGAATTCTCCTGGTCGAATACGAGTAAAATAATCAGGAACTAAATCATCTCCTAAGCCATCTCGTTCATTAACAGTTGTATAGAGTTCTGTGGTTTGGGGATGGAAATCTAACCCAACAGGATTTCTAAGTCCAGACGCAAAAGTTTGTTGATTAGAGCCATCTAAATTCATGATTTGAACCGATGCTCTAGGAAGATTTTCTTCACTCACATTTGTTTCTGAACCTATAGAAACATAGAGTTTTTTATTATCGGGAGAAACAACAACATTTCGAGTCCAATGCTGGTTATATCCGCCTCCGGGTAACGTTGCTATTTTCTCACCAGTTCCGGTCAGTTGATCTTGATTATTATAAGCATAACGTCTGACTTCGTTTGTATTTCCTAAGAAAAAATAATTGGGAGAAAATGCCATTCCAAAGGGAATATTTAACCCATTTTTTCCGTCAGCAAAGGTTGTAATCTCATCCGTTACTCCATCTTTATTAGTATCTTTTAATAACCGAATTCGGTTTTGTTTGGTTTCAGTAACTAATACATTACCATTGGGGGTTAAGGCTAACCAACGGGGATTATCTAGGTTTTCAGCAAATATATTAACTTTAAATCCGGGGGGAACATTTAAAACGGGGTTATCTGGAATTGCAATAACTTGAGGCGGCTTAGAAGCACTATTACTATGAAAGGGTTGAGGTAAACTTTCTAAAGTAATCCGAATCGGTTGGGGGGATAAAGGCTTTATTGGAATCGGTTTTGGGGGTTCGGGAGTAGCAGAAATAGCTGTTGATTCAGAATTGGAAATGGGGGGAGTAATTAAGGAGCGATCGCTATTTTGTTGACAAGCGATTAACAGCCCTAAAAATAAGATTGGAAAATAACGCCAATTCAACATAAAAACTTTCCCCCTATTGATGAGTTATTTAATGTCTATCATCAATTATACAAAAAATCAAAAAAATGGGGGTTAGAAACTCGGTTTCTGTATTCACCTAAGTAACTGAAAGGAAAGTTAAGTTATAAACTAAGTTTCTGAGTCCTGGTGTCAATTTTGAGATAAACTATGATTTGTCGAGATTAAAATTTGAGTTACGCCATGAAAGTGATTGCTTTCGTGATTAAAACAGGGTTAATTCTGAGTTTCATATTAGGTTGGACAGTTCCCACTGAGGCGACCAACTTCAAAACGATAGAACAATTAGTTGAAACGAAAGCTTGTCCTTCATTCCTTTGGCAAAGTTGCAACTTAGAAGGCGCAAATTTAGAAGGATTTGATTTATCGAATGCTCAGTTGTCAGGAGCCAATTTAAAACAAGCAAATTTAAAAAATGCCAATTTAAGATATGCTAATTTATCAGGAGGTAATTTGCGAGCCGCTCATTTAGAAAATGCCAATTTATTAGGAGCAAATCTCAGCCATGCTTACCTATCAAAAGCCAATTTAACCCATGCCAGTTTATTAGAAGCGAATTTTACTTTAGCTAATTTAACTCATGCTAATTTAGAAAAATCAACCTTATTGGGAGCCAGATTATGGGGAACAAACTTAACGCAAGCGAATTTAACTTATGCCAGTTTACGAGGCACTAATTTACAATATGCCAACTTAGAAAAAAGTAATTTAAGCTTTGCCGAATTAAACAGCTTATTGTTTCGAGATTCCCCTCAATTTACGAATCTCAGTAATGCTAATTTAGAAGGAGCAAACCTAGAAGGCGTTAATTTAGAAACCGTGATTTTAGAAGGTGCTGTCATGCCGGATGGTTCAATTCATGAGTAATCATTGAAGGTTAAAATCCGTTATAATAGTCCAGGAAATGACTCGCTTAATTCATGTCATGCTAGAAACCCTACAAACAAAATTGTATGAACTGGCACAACTGGCAAATGATCTGGTTCAAACCCAACTAACTCATCTAACTGGGGTGAGTATTGCTGTTATTTTTATGGCGGGTTTGTTAACCAGTTTAACGCCTTGTATGCTGTCCATGTTACCGATTACCATTGGCTATATTGGTGGTTATGAAACCGAAAATCGACAACAAGCGGCCATTCAATCCATTTGGTTTGCATTAGGACTGGCTACCACCTTAGCTGGGTTAGGAATTCTGGCATCTTTTGTCGGACAAGTCTATGGTCAAATTGGCTTTGGTTTACCCATTATTGTAAGTGTGATTGCGATTTTAATGGGGTTAAATTTATTAGAAGCTTTGCCCCTACAACTGCCTGCTTTTGATACAATGGGATGGATACCTAAACAGTTTCCCCAAAGCTTGAAATCCTATTTATTAGGGTTAACCTTTGGGTTAGTCGCGTCTCCCTGTAGTACCCCTGTATTGGCAACATTATTAGCCTGGGTTTCTACAACAGGAGATATTATTTTAGGAGGAATTTTATTATTAGCTTATGCAGTTGGTTATGTTGCACCTTTGGTATTAGCAGGAACCTTTACAGCCACGATTAAAAAAATGCTAGAACTGCGAAAATGGTCTAACTGGATTACGCCGACAAGTGGCGTTTTATTAGTTGGGTTTGGTGTATTTTCGCTGGTGTTTAGATTGTTACCCGTTACTTAATCACAGAGGAACATAAAATGGAGACAGAACCGTCAGTATTTCAAAAACTAATAGCGGGAGAAACCTTAATCCAAAAAGTGTTTAGGAAAGAAATTTTACCGATTTTAGCCGATTTAAGACTCGCTATTTTACTGTTATTAATAATTGCGGTTTTTAGTATTTCAGGAACACTTCTCGAACAAGGTCAATCCCTAGAATATTATCAATCCAATTATCCTGAACATCCTGCTTTATTTGGCTTTTTAACCTGGAAAATTATTATTTTTATTGGGTTGGATCATGTTTATCGAACTTGGTGGTTTTTATCGCTTTTAGTGTTATTTGGGAGTAGCTTAACGGCTTGTACCTTTACCCGACAATTACCGACTTTAAAATCAGCCCGTCGCTGGACTTATTACGATAAACCCCAACAATTTCAAAGTATTGCTTTAAGTGCTGAATTAACCACAGGTTCTTTAACCGCTTTAGAACCTTTACTGAAAAAACGTCATTATTTAGTTTTTCAAGACGGGAATAAACTTTATGCTAGACGGGGAATTATCGGAAGAATAGGGCCGATTGTCGTTCATGGGAGTATGTTGATTATTTTAGCAGGTTCTATTATTGGTTCAATTACAGGATTTACAGCCCAAGAAATGGTTCCAGGGGGGAATGTTTTTCAAGTTAAAAATATCCTAGATGCGGGACAATTTTCCCAAGCTCAAATTCCTAAAGATTGGGCGGTTAAGGTTAATCGTTTTTGGATTGATTATGATCCTGATGGCAGAATTGATCAATTTTATTCAGATTTATCAGTTATTAATAAACAAGGGGAGGAAGTTGAGCGTAAAACGATTCATGTTAACGAACCTTTTCGATATCAAGGCGTGACTTTTTATCAAGCAGATTGGGGTATTGGAGCCTTACGAGTGCGGGTGAATAAAAGCCCTGTATTTCGCTTACCAATGGCTCCCTTAGACACCGGAGGTCAAGGACGAATTTGGGGAACCTGGATTCCCATTAAACCGGATTTTAGTGCCGGGGTTTCTGTCTTAGCCAAAGATTTAAAAGGAACCGTATTAGTCTATAACGGAAAGGGTGAATTAGTGTCAACCGTCCGCGAGGGAATGTCAACCGAAGTGGATGGAGTAACGTTATTTATTGATGAAGTTGTCGGGAGTACGGGATTACAAATTAAAGCCGATCCGGGGATTCCCATTGTTTATTTAGGGTTTGGGTTGTTAATGATTAGCGTGATGATGAGTTATGTTTCCCATTCTCAAATTTGGGCATTAAAAGAAGGAGAACGTTTATATATTGCGGGTAAAACTAATCGAGCAAAAGTCACCTTTGAACGGGAAATTGTTGCTATTTTAGATGACTTAAATGATTTAGATCAAAATAATTTACTTTCGGTCGGTAATTTGTCAGAAAATTTACAAAATTGATCTGAATTCCCGTTCTGTTGTATTTAGTAAAACTCTCGTAAATGCGGGGGTTCTCCTAACATCACAACGGAACAGTTTAAACGATCTAACAATTGGTTTGTGATATCACTAACGGCTAATCCAGCAGCAGTACGATATCGAGTTGCGCGGAGAACAACTAAATCAGCCGACTCAGAAGCGGTCAGAATTTGTCGAACAATATCCTGTCCTCGTCTGACCTCAATTTCTATTCGGGCTGCGTTTTTTGCCGTTTTTTCTTCTGTTAATTTAGCCAGTTGAGATTGAATCCAAATCATCCCTTTTTCAGAAGTCGAGCGATCGCATAAATGCAAAATTTTAATGGATAATCCCGAATTCCCTAATGCTTCTGCAAATTTTAATAATCTAACCGTTTCTTCTCCTAAATTTTCCACAGGAACTAAAACTCGTTGAATTTGTTGGGGTTCAATTAATAAACGAGAAACGGCAACGGGACAATGAGTATCCCATAAGACACCATCAATCAAATTTCCGAATAAACGAGCTTGAAATCCTCTTCTGCGTCCCCATCCCATCACAATTAAATTTGCTTTTTGTTCTCGTGCTGCTCGTACAATACCTTGAGAAATACTATCATCAATTCTTAATAAAGATTGGCAAGATACTTGTAAAGTCGTTGCTAATTCTTTTGCCTTCTCTAGGAGCAATTCGCCTTTTTTTAAAGCCGTTTCTAATTCGGGAATATCCATATTACTCCCATGGGGAACTGTAATGACCAGAGGAATAATTTGACCGGAATGACCCTTAGCAAATAAAGCTGCCATTTCTATTAAATGACGTTCTGTGCTTGGATTATAAACCGGAACAACAACCGTAAAAGTTTGATCGAGTGAAAGGGTTTCCCCAACCTCAAAATCCGGTTCTGTATGGGGTTCTGCTGAGGAAGTTGGAAGTCCAACCGCAACTCGACTGGTAATAATAGGGCCTAAAGTTGCCGTAACTAATAATAAAACAATGACACTATTTAAAACTTCTTCATTAATTAATTGTGCTTTATAACCGACTAAAGCAGCCGCTAATGTGGCTCCCACTTGGGGAATGGATAATGACCACATGGTTAACATTTCTTGGTTAGTATACTTATAAATTAATTTAGTAAGAAAAGCAGCTAAAAATTTACTTCCCAGTAAAGCAAAAACAATGGTTGCGGGAAAGGCAAAGGACAATATACTTTTGAGGAATCCTTGTAAATCAATTAATAATCCTAAATCCACAAAAAATATAGGAATAAATAACACACTTCCTACAAAAACAACTTTTTCTTTAACAGCACCTTCTCCGACCACTTCATTAACCGCTAATCCTGCTAAAAATGCCCCAATAATTTTTTCAACTCCAATTAACTGAGCGCCTAGAGAAGCGAGAAAAACCACTAACAAGACAAATAAAAATTGATTTCCTTCTTCCTTACCAATTTTATTAAAGAATAGTCTTCCTAACCAATCAAAGCCAAACAAAACGACAGCCGTATAAATTGCTAAGGCTAAAATTAAAGCAATTAAATTAGTAATTGAAAAGTCTCCTGCATGAACGGCAATACAGACCGCTAAGACTAATAATGAGCCAATATCTGTAAAAATTGTCGCTCCAATGGTAACAACAACTGCTTCATTATTAACAACTCCTAATCTGCTAATAATGGGATAAGCTAATAAAGTATGGGACGCTAATAAAGAGCCAATTAAAATTGAGGCATTCCAATCCCAACCAAATAAACGACCAACTAAAATTCCAGCAGAAAGAGGAAAGGCAAAGGTTAAAAAACCAAACCCCATTGAGCGATTTTTCCGGCGTTTAAATTGCTTAATATCAACTTCCAAACCTGCCACAAACATGAGGTAAAGTAACCCGATGTCAGATAAAAGTTTCATCATCGGCAGTTCAGTTGATAAGATTTTCAACCCATAAGGCCCTAGGAGAACTCCCGCCACTAATAATCCTATTAATCCAGGGAGTTTAAAGCGTTCAAATAGAATAGGTACGGTCAAGATAACCAGAAGCAAAACTGCAAATGGAACAATGGGTTCTGCTAAAACTTCCGCCAAATTACCCATAATCAAAATAAAAATAGTTTAAATAAAACTGACTCTTTAGACTGTAAAGGATGAGTCAACTTTATGGCTATATTCCTCTGGAGATATTTTTTAAATATATTGAATTTGTGGGTATTATTGACTCTTGATTTAAACAATAAGTATACAAAAAAACATGGAAATGATGGGTGCAGATAGAAAATATTAGATCGCTCTTGTCAATCCTAATTGTGATTAGCGTTTTGAACAAGCTGAATTCATAGCTTTATTATGCCTAAAATCCAGAGATTAAAATTAACTGCTGAGATAACCGATTTTCCAAAATAGTAGTAAAATAGGACAGAGAAAAACTCCGAATTGAGGAGGATATCAACATTGGACGAACTAAGATCCGCATTGGAACTGGCAACAGAAGAGGAGTTACAGCAGCTAACAGAACTCTTGTTTAGTCGGGGTTTGAATCCTTTAGACTATGTGCAAACCCCCACCCCCATTGATGTTCAAAGTCGAAACCGGGAAGCGTGGTTAGATGCCTTAGAACAGCGTTTTCGCTATCTTGCCGCCGATGGGGTAACAGTGCTGCGAGGAAAAACGAAACAGGTCACTTACCGCCAAGCCTTAATTCAAGTTTGCCACTATTTGAAAATTTCTTATTCAAAAAACCTGTCAACTTCAGATTTAGAGGCGGAAGTTTTTTTACATCTTTTAGGTCAAGCTTGGAAACGTTTACCCCAGTCAGAACAAGCTGCATTAACTCAACGAGTTCAGAAAGCTTTAGCAGAAACTAGACCGTTAAAACCGTTACCAATTTCTGCTCAAAAAGACCCGTTAGGGTGGTTATTTAAAGCCGGAAGTGTGGTAGCCGTTAGTTCGGTGATTAGACCCATGATTTTAGGACAAATTGCCCGTCAATTTGCCTTACATTTTGCTAAATATCAAGTAGCAAAAGAAGCCTTAGTGGTGGGAAGTGCAACCGCAGCTACTCAATTTCAAAATTATGTTGCGATTCAAACTGCAAATCGAGGAATGGCTCTTACCGCAACACGATATGGGTTAACTCGCAGTGTATTTTCTTTTCTGGGGCCATTGTTATGGACGTGGTTAATTGCAGATTTAGGATGGCGGGCAATTTCTACTAATTATGCCCGAATTATTCCGACTATCTTTACGTTAGCACAAATTCGTTTAACCCGTTCAGATTGGGCTTATACTTAATGATGATTTGAGGTTTTATAACTGGCTTTAACCCATGAAATTTATCCTTTTTCCCCACCCAGAACAACGATTACAGTTACCTTGGAATTGTTTACAATGGGGGGTATTTTTATTTCCCCTTTTACCAACCTTTGGCGGAATTGCTATTATTTTGGGTAGTCTCCTTTGTTGGAAACGTCAGTTTAAATCCATTCAAAGAAATCCTATTAATCAAGGATTGGCTATTTTAAGTATTTTATTAATAATTATTTCTATTTTAGCAAATAATCTCCTTGAATCTTTTCTCGGTTTAAGTAATTTTATTCCTTATTTTATCGTATTTGCAGGGTTAAGTGAAATGATTCAAACTGCCAATCAACTGCGGTGGTTATCTGGGTTAATGATCATTTCTGCGGTTCCCGTTGGAATTTTAGGTTTAGGACAACAGTATTTAGGATGGTCAGGAATTGACCTTTTACAGGGGATTTTAGGCTGGAGTTTACATCTGAATGGAAATCCTCCGGGTCGAATGTCATCCGTCTTTATGTATGCTAATATTTTTGCAGCCTATTTAGTAATTATTTTTACATTAACCTTGGGATTATTGATAGAAGAATGGCAGAATAAAGCTCAAACGTCAATTTTTCCCATTCATAATTCTAAATTAAGAATAACATTATTAGTATTTACCCTATTATTAACCGGAATTGACTTAATTTTAACAAATTCTCGCAATGCTTGGGGATTAGCGGTTTTATCTAGTTTAGCTTATGCTTTATATTTAGGCTGGTGGTGGTTAATTTTATTGGTTAGTACAGGAGTAACAGCCGTTTTAGGGTCAGCCTTTGCACCCTCTCCCCTGCGAGCAGGCTTGAGAATAATTATTCCTGCTTATTTTTGGCAAAGAATTACCGATCAAAATTTCGTCCGTCCCGTAGAAACCTTGAGAATTACCCAATGGAAATTTACCTTAAATTTAACTCAAACTCGACCATTTAGCGGATGGGGACTCAGAAATTTTACGCCTCTTTATGAAGCCAAAATGAACGTTTGGTTAGGTCATCCCCATAATTTATTTTTAATGATGTTTGCTGAAATGGGAATTCCTACAACCTTATTTTTTATGCTCATCGTAGGCGTGATCTTAACTCAAGGATTTTTAGTGTTAAAAAACACCTTAATTAATCCTTCAGATCGATTAATTTATTATAGCTATTTAATCACCTTTTTAGCGTTAATTTTATTTAACTGTTTTGATGTTTCCTTATTTGATTTTCGAGTCAATACCTACGGTTGGCTAATTTTATCAGGAATTTGGGGAGTAGCTTGTACAATTCCAAAAACCAACCCTTATAAAATTTTATCATAACACCGAATATCCGGCGGACTTGCAACTAAACCTTCAATTTGAGTTAACGCTGTTTGAATATGAACACTGGCTAAATGGTTTTGTAAATGTTGTAAACTTTCCCATTCTTCTACAAAGGTAAAATCGGTTAAATCCTCTTGATTTTGTAATAAATCATATTGTAAACAACCTGATTCTTGGCGAGTCGGTTCAACTAACGCCAGTAATACGGCTTTTAACGGTTCTATTTTATCCGGTAACGCCACAACACGGGCTATGACTTTCAAGGGTTGAGTCATTTTAAGTTCTCCTTAAATTCAGTTTATATTTTATCATTGATGTTAAATGATTTCAAAAAGAAAGACACAGAAATAATTACCGTTTTTCCGATTTCTTTTACCTCATCAAAGTCCTTATCTCCAGTTATCAAAAAATCCGCTTGACTCGCTATGGCTAAAGCCAAAAACTAAAACAGCAGAGATTAAAACGTTGGTATCAACAATGATTTTCATTCTCCTCCTCTATAGGCTTCTATTTCTGCGGCTATTTCCTCCTCGGTTATATCTCCAATCCCAGGGATAGATTGAGTTTTATCGAATAGCTCTTTTACTTCTTGACTCAATTTTTCTTGTTCAATGTTTAGGGGTTGGTTTTGATTGTTTTCTAGGTTATCCCTAAACTCTTTAATCTTTTCTTTCAGGAGCTTTTTAGCTGATGGGCTGCCTGGAATATTGGCAATAAATTCGGTTTCATCCTCTTTTTCTAGCAGCTTAAAAGCTTTAGAAATTACCTCTTGGGGGTTATTGTATTTTCCAGTTTTGAGTTGGGCTTGTAAAAATTGTTCCTGTTCGGGGGTTAAGGTAATTTGGAGCATAATTTATTCTCCTTATTAATCATTTTTTTTCATTGGTCAAATTTTCTAATAACCCAATTGTTACATTGATTTTTTACTCAGCCCTAAAATAATTAATTTTTAACTCCAATGTTTAGTCAAGGTAATATCAAAAATAAAGGATGAATCCCCAATTTTAAACATTTTGTTTCAAGAAGCGATCACCAATTAATATTTCCCCTACAAACTCCTCAATAATTCCACTGCAACCCGTCGATAATCCGAAGCTGCTTCTCTGGCATTATGACTTTTGGCTTGAATAATCGGAACCCCTTCTAACGGACACCGTTCATGGGCTTTATAGGCGCGAATAATATTTTTAAATACGGGAATACCCGCTTCTTGTAACGATTTTTGCGCCTCAAACGCATCTCCTAAACTGCGAGGATCAACCTTTGTCATTAACACCCGATGGGGAACCTTGGAGGGAATAATAGTCGATTTCACCGTTTCAATTAACGCCACTAAATCCATCGGTGCGGCTTGGGTCGGTAACACCAAATAATCGGCTACTTGCACAACGGCTAATAACGCATCGGATTTTAACGCCGGAGGGGTATCGACCACCACTAATTCATAATCCGTCACCTGCTTCAATCGAGACAATAAGCTGGGGTCAGTTTCAGAAGAATGCTCAAAGGGCATATCCCCCCCTTGACCTTGTTCAGCCCACCAACAGGCCGAACCCTGGGGGTCTGTATCCACCAAGAGCGTGGTAAAGTTATTGGCAAGAATTGCAGCCAGATTAATGGCGGTTGTGGTTTTGCCCACTCCTCCTTTGCCGTTGGCGATCACTAGAATTTTGGCCATAGTTGCAGATCCGGTCACAAGGGAACTTCAGTCTAGTTTATCAAGCAGTCAGCCTTAACCGTTAATCGTTAACCGAAAAAGAGTTAATCTGAATCAGTTATCCCTTAAGCTAAAAATCAATATAGCGGAATGTAAGACTATGGATGCCACTGCACTCTGGCAACGCTACCAAGATTGGCTATACTATCATGACGGCTTAGGACTGTACCTAGATATCAGTCGGATGCGATTCGAGGATGAGTTTGTTGCATCCTTATTGCCCAAATTTGATCAAGCTTTTAAAGCGATGGAGGCTTTGGAACAAGGGGCGATCGCTAACCCGGATGAAAACCGCATGGTTGGCCATTATTGGTTGCGCGACCCCGATCTAGCGCCGACCCCAGACCTGAAGCAAGAAATTGTCGAAACCTTAGAAAAAATCGAGGCGTTTACTCAAAAGGTTCATCAAGGGGAGGTTAAACCCCCTCATGCTGAAAAATTCACGGATATTTTATCTATTGGCATTGGGGGATCGGCTTTAGGCCCCCAATTTGTGGCAGAAGCCCTTGCCCCAGAACACCCGGCTCTGAATATCCATTTTATTGATAACAGTGATCCCACAGGCATTGATCGGGTTTTAGCTAGAATTGGCGATCGCCTCAACAGTACCCTGGTACTGGTGATTTCTAAATCTGGTGGCACTCCAGAACCCCGTAACGGCATGATTGAGGTACGAAACGCCTTTGCGACCCAAAATTTGGAGTTTGCCAAACAAGCCGTTGCTGTTACTGGAGTCGGCAGTAAATTGGATCAACAAGCCCACGCTGAAGGCTGGTTAACGACCTTTCCGATGGCAGATTGGGTGGGGGGACGGACTTCGGAATTATCAGCCGTTGGGCTATTACCTGCGGCTTTACAAGGCATAGATATTCGGGGGATGTTAGCTGGAGCGAAGGAAATGGACATCGCCACCCGCAAACCCGATGTTAAAACCAATCCAGCTGCCTTATTGGCTTTGGCTTGGTATTATGCCGGAAATGGAAAGGGTGAAAAAGATATGGTGGTTCTTCCCTATAAGGATAGTTTGCTGTTGTTTAGTCGCTATTTACAACAGTTAGTCATGGAATCTTTGGGGAAAGAAAAAGACCTGGATGGCAATCTTGTCTATCAAGGAATTGCGGTTTATGGCAATAAAGGATCGACGGATCAACACGCCTATGTTCAACAATTACGCGAAGGAGTTCCCAACTTTTTTGCGACGTTAATTGAGGTGTTAAAAGATCGATCCGCTACCTCAATTGAAATAGAACCGGGGGTAACCTCTGGGGATTATTTATCGGGATTTTTACAAGGAACCCGACAGGCATTGTATGAAAATCATCGAGATTCGATTACAATTACAGTCCCGGAAGTGAATCCCCAAATCGTAGGTGCTTTAATTGCTTTGTATGATCGGGCTGTAGGTTTATATGCCTCGTTAGTGAATATTAACGCTTACCATCAACCCGGTGTTGAGGCAGGTAAAAAAGCGGCTGCCGTCATTTTGGACTTACAACAACAAATTATTCAAGTCTTACGAGATGCAGGTCAACCTCTTTCCCTAAAAACCTTAGCACAACAGGCAGGAGTTCCTGATCAAACTGAAGCTATTTATAAAATTCTGCGACATTTAGCCGCCAATCAACGTGGAGTATTTTTAGAAGGAGATCTAGGAAAACCCACTAACTTAATGGCAAGCTATAAATAAGGGGATTTGGCAGGAAGAGGGGCTTGAGTGTTAACGATTGACAGTTGACGATTACTTCTCTTTCCTCCTCCCCATCTCCCCCTGTCCCCTAATCCCCTAATCCCCTAATCCCCTAATCCCCCCGTCCCCCCGTCCCCTTGTCCCCTTGTCCCCTTGTCCCTCCGTCCCTCCGTCCCCCCGTCCCCTTGTCCCCCTATCCCCCTATCCCCCTATCCCCCCATCTCTTCAGCGTCCCTATGCCTTTAACAATTTTAGTTGTTGATGATGATTTAGGGACTCGTCTCTCGATTAGTGATTACCTGGACATTTCCGGTTATTCAGTGATTGCCGCAGAGAATGGTCAGGAGGCACTGCGCCTGGTGGAGCAATATCAGCCCCACCTCATCGTCACAGATATTGCGATGCCTGAGATGGATGGCTATGAACTAATCAAGCGAGTCCGCGCTCGTCCTGTATTTCGTCTGCTTCCGGTGATTTTTTTAACCGCCCATACCAGCACGAAAGAACGTATCCGAGGGTATCAATTAGGATGTGATAATTATTTGCCCAAACCCTTTGAATTAGAGGAATTGGGGGTGGTGATTCGTTCTTTATTAGAGCGATCGCAATTAATTGAGTCAGAATGGCGAGTCCGTTTGGCAGATCCGGTTACTGATGTCTCAGAAACAGCTTCCAAACCCGTTGCGCTGAAGTCCCAACCAACCTTAGAGATTAGTCTGACACAACGAGAACGTGAAGTCTTGGATTTGTTAACGGAAGGACTTTCTAATATTGCCATTGGTGATCATTTACATCTCAGTCCCAGAACCGTTGAAAAGTATGTCAGTAGTTTATTAAGAAAGACGGATAGCAATAATCGGGCTGAGTTAATTCGGTTCGCTCTCAAGCATAATTTGATTTCTTGACATTTTATCGCTATAAGCGTTTCCTTAACTTTTAAATCAATTTGCCTTCAACACTCTCAGAGCAGCTTACCTTAAAATTATATTATCAACAAATGTTAAGAAATATTAAAAAATCTAAAGAGTAATGAAGAGTCTTCACAGTTTTTTATCATTCCTGGAGCAAACTCGTTGTACAATTACACTGTTCAACATAAAGCTTAAAAACACAGCAGGATCTATCCTAACTTCAGCTTCAATACCGGAAGGCTAATAAGCGAACTCAGGAAATCAGGGATAAACTAACTATTCATTTGTTTGGAACTCAATACTATGGAATGTCACAAATGTTCCGCCCACTGTTCAAGTCACTCTCCCCAGTTTTTTCCTAAATTCTTGAGAAAATATCTCAAGAATCAACCGGAAAAATTGACAGAACCCCACAAAATCCCCAAAATTGCCTTAGTTGGAATGCCCAATGTCGGTAAAAGCGTTGTCTTTAACGGCTTAACGGGAACTTATGTTACCGTTTCTAATTACCCAGGGACAACGGTAGAAGTTTCACGAGGGGAAATCAAATTGGGTAATACCCCGATTACGGTTGTGGATACCCCTGGAATGTATTCTTTAATTCCAATTACTGAAGAAGAAAAAGTATCCAGAGATTTATTAATGAACGAATGGTTTGATTTAGTCGTTCATGTTGTGGATGCTAAAAATTTAAGTCGAATGTTACCCCTAACCTTTCAACTGATGGAAACGGGTTTACCTATGTTACTCGCCATTAACATGATGGATGAAGCAAAACAATTAGGGTTAGAGATTCAAACTGAGGATTTAGAAACTCAATTAGGTATTCCTGTTGTCCCCATGGCGGCGGCTTTGAATCAAGGATTAGGTCAATTAAAAGCAAGGATCGTAGACTATGTTAACTCCCGTGATTTATCCCCAACCTATCGAGAAAGCAATCAACGAAATCGAGTTGCTATTCTCTGAAAATAATCTTCCAACTTGGGCTAAAAACTATGCAATTTCTCGTCGCAGTTTAGCTTTATTAATCTTACAGAAAGATCCCCATCTGTGGCAACTGATTCAAGCGGATGATTCGCGCTATCAAGACATAGAAATGATTGTCGCCACCACCCAAAACCAATTAAAACAATCTCCCTCAATAGTGATCGCCCATACCCGTCAACAACAAGCCGGGAACCTAGAAAGTAGGGTTCTTTCTGAACCTCTCCAGGAAAAAACGTTATTCACCGAAAAGCTTCATCAACTCACCGTTAATCCCCTAACGGGATTCCCCATTTTATTGATTATTTTGTATTATGGGGTCTATAAATTTGTGGGAGAATTTGGGGCAGGAACCTTAGTTGATGCCATTGAAACCTTTTTTGAACAGCAGATTAACCCCGTTGTTAATCACATAACAGTCTTGATTTTTCCTTGGCAACCCCTACAGGATTTAATTGGAAATGATTATGGGATTATTACTTTGGGAATTCGCTATGCGACAGCGATCGTTTTACCCGTTGTTGCTACGTTCTTTTTCATTTTTTCTCTCTTAGAAGATAGCGGTTATTTACCGCGATTATCGCTCATGTTAGACCGAATATTCAAATATATTGGATTATCAGGACGGTCTGTAATTCCTATTGTTTTAGGATTTGGATGCGATACGATGGCAACGATGGTAACGCGCACCTTAGAAACTAATCGAGAACGATTAATTGCGACTTTTTTACTGTCCTTAGCGATTCCTTGTGCGGCACAATGGGGGGTAATAGTGGGATTATTATCTCAAAAACCAATAGCATTAATCGCTTGGGCAGTATTTTTAACGGTTATTTTCTTAGTGATGGGATTTCTAACCTCAAAAATTTTACCGGGAAAACCGGCGGGATTTTATATGGAAATTCCCCCTTTGAGGCTTCCTAAATTCAGAAATATTTTGATTAAAACTTGGGTGCGGATGAAGTGGTATTTTTATGAAATTTTACCTTTGTTTATTTGGGCATCAGTATTAATTTGGTTGGGACGATTAACCGGGTTATTTGATATTCTAGTTCGAGGGTTAGAACCGATTAGCTTAAGTTTAGGACTTCCCCAAGAAGCCGCGCCAATTTTCCTCTATGGCTTTTTCCGAAGAGATTATGGGGCTGCGGGATTATTTGATATGCAGCAACAGGGGATTTTTAATGGAAATCAATTGTTTATTGCCGCAATTGTTCTCACGTTATTTTTACCTTGTATTGCTCAATTACAAATGATGTTGAAAGAACGAGGAACCCTAACAACAATATTAATGACTTCCTTTATCTTTCCCTTTGCTTTTTTTATTGGGTACTGTACCAACTTCGCTTTAAATGTATTAGGAGTGAATTTCTAAATGATGACATTATCAACTGCTAAAATAGGCAGAAAAGGAACTATTTTATACTTAAAAACAGAAGATGAAGCCTTAACTCACAAATTAATGGCTTTGGGAATTATGCCTGGAATTGATATCCAATTAGAGCAGAAATTTCCCTCCTATATTATTAAGATAGGTAGAACTCGTGCTACCCTAGATCAAGAGACAGCACAACGAATTTATATTCAGTAACAGAATCTTTCTCCGCCTTGATATAAGCCCTTCACCAGAAGGGTTAGGACAAAGACTCATGCAGCAAACCTAGGCGGTGAAATCTTTTAATCCTTCCTCTTGAATCACAAAGTCTAACAATCCCTCACAGGAATCCAATAATAAATCAATCACCTGATTAAATCCTTCTGCACCCCCATAATAGGGATCTGGAACTTCTTTTAGGGTGTGATGACGACAAAACTCACACATTAATTTAACTTTGTGGCGATATTTTCCTGATGGGTCAAGATAAAGAATATTTTGATAATTGTCTTGATCCATCGCTAAGATTAAATCAAACGCTTCAAAATCATTTTGTTTAAATTGACGGGCTTTTCCTACCATTGTAATTCCCCGTTGCTTTGCCGTTTGCGTCATACGTCGATCTGGGGAACTGCCAATATGATAACTTGAGGTTCCGGCGGAATCACAAATAATGCGATCGCTCAAATTTGCCTGATCAATTAAATGATTCATAATATTTTCCGCCGCCGGAGAACGGCAAATATTGCCAAGGCAAACAAAGAGGAGTTTGTAAGGCATAAGTCAAAAATAAAGTTAAAAAATTAGTTTAAAAATGAGGAGTTAGAAGCCGTAGAGAAGCCACCTTTGAGGGTTGTAGCTCAGTCAAAAGGTAGGTTTTCAACTTTTCTCCGCGTCTTCTCCTCCTCAATTCTTTATCCTTTACCCTTCAGACTTTAACCTAATCCAGGTAAATTCAAACCCCCTGTAAGTTCTTCCATCCGTTCACGCATGGTTGCCGTAGAATTCTTATACGCTTCTTGCATGGCGATGAGAACCAGATCAGAGACGACATCAGCACCTTCTCCTAAAACATCCGGTGAAATTTCGACCCGACGGGGTTCTTGGTTTCCGCTTAAGTAAACCTTAACTAAACCTCCCCCAGCTTCCCCAGGAATTTCCAACTGATCCAGGTCTTCTTGAAGCTTTTTCGCGCCTTCTTGAACCTGCTGCGCCTTCTTGAAGGCATCAGCGAGTTCTTTCATTTTGCCCAGACCAAAACCAAATCCTTTTTCTTGTGTCATAGTTTGTTCCTGTAGCGCCGAGAACGGCTTGAATATTGATTAAAGTGAACCGCAGACAGGTAAGCTATAGTAGCATTTTTTGGGGCTGATTAACTGCATCCAGGGGAAAGAAATCACCCCCAATGGTCTCAAACATAAAGATTAACAAACTTGAAATTCACCCATAATTTTAACCTCCGGTTCTAGTAAAAACGACCAACGCCGTTCAACTTGTTCTTGTATATGACGAATTAACAAAAATATATCGTTTGCCGTTGCTCCCCCACAATTGAGAATAAAATTGGCGTGGCGTTCTGCTACCTGAGCTTGGCCAATAGTGTAGCCTTTTAAACCCGTTTGTTCAATCAGCCAGCCTGCCGCTTTCGGGCCAGGATTGCGGAAAACACTTCCACAACTCGGCAGATGATAAGGTTGATTATCGCGACGGTGATTAAAATGAGCCGTTGTATCTGCTAGAACCTTCTGGGGATCATGACCCGGTTCTAACTGGAAGGTCGCTTGAGTCACAAACCGATCACCCCCTTGTAAAACAGAGGTTCGATAACGATAGGCGAGATCTTTAGGGGTGAGGAGTTGTAATTCTCCAGCCCTCGATAGAACGTGAGTATTAACTAAAATATCTGCGGTACAGGATCTATGAGCACCTGCGTTCATAACCACCGCACCACCGATGGTTCCGGGGATACCCACAGCCCACTCCAATCCTCGCCATCCCAAACGAGCCGCTTTCCACGCCAAACGAGGAAGAGAACTTCCGGCCCCAGCAGTCACTAAGCCCGTTTCTACATCAAACTGAGTATGACGTAAATGACGAGTTGCAATGACTAATCCGGGCAATCCTTGATCACTAATCAGTAAATTTGATCCGGCGCCGAGTAGGGTGATGGGTAATCCTTCTGTATTAGCCCAACTCAGCGTTTCTTGAAGTTGTTCTACCCCTTTAGGTGCGACATACCACTCGGCTGGCCCTCCGACCCGAAAGGATGTCAAGGTGGTTAAAGGAACTAAAGATTGAATCAAACAGTCTGTTTCCGGTAAGGCTATGCAGCGTGACCGATGGCAATTCGTTTGACCGGGAGAGTCATAAGAAAGTGTCATGACCATATCGAAATGAATACCTTAGAACTTGGATGTAAATCACCGATTGACTATCAACTCAATCCAAAAGCGCCTGTTGGCACTCTGACTCTATCCCATCAGTATCTTGGGAAGTCTGATGAAATGCCATGACTTCTGGAATAATTTTGTTGAGGTTGCCCGCACCGAGAAATAGAACTAAATCACCCGGTTGCAATAGTTGTGCTAAACCGATCTTCAGGGCATCCATCGACGGTTGATATAACACTTGAGGATGATAATTGGCAATCAAGTCTGCTACGCTTTGCCCGTCAATTTCCCAAAGATTAGGTTCCCCAGCACTATAAATCTCGGTGAGAACAACAACATCAGCATCACTGAAACACTGAGCAAAATCTTGCAGAAAGGCATGAGTTCGACTATACCGATGGGGTTGAAAAATCGCAACAATTCGCTGAAGGTAAGGTTGAGTGTTTAAGGTGCTTTCTTGCATCCGAAGCCTGGCAGCGGCGAGGGTGACGCGGATTTCGCTGGGATGATGGGCGTAATCGTCTACAAACAGGATGTTATTGTGACAGCCTCGGTACTCAAAACGACGTTTGGCTCCTTCAAATTCCGCTAATGCCTTGGCTATGACGGAAAACTCCATTCCTAACTGGCGTCCTACCGCAATCGCAGCTAAGGCATTGCTGAGATTATGCTGCCCTAGCAATTTTAACTCTAGTTCTCCCAAGAAACTGCCTTTTTCCACAATTTGAGCATAGATACCATTGGGTCTATATTGGATTGCTTTGGCGGTGTAATCAGCTTCTGTGTGAGGATTCAGGCTGTAGGTAATACTGGGTTGAATTTGATCCCGTACTATTGCACAATCGATACAACCCACTAGGGTTTTACAGTTTGTATCAAAGACTTTAAAAGTATTGATAACTTGGTCTAGGGTTTCATAGTGATCGGGATGGTCTAACTCAATATTGGTAATTATGCCGATTTGAGCCGTAATTTTGACCAGGGAACCATCGGATTCATCAGCCTCAGCTACCATATAAGGCCCCTGACCCATACGAGCATTCCCTTCCCACGCATCCACTTCTCCCCCAACTAAAATAGTGGGATCAAGACCTGCGTTGAGCAACATGAAGGCAATCATACTGCTGGTGGTGGTTTTTCCATGGGTTCCAGCCACAGCAATACTTTGGTAATCTTGAATCAGCGCGGCTAGTAAATCGGAACGGTGAAAAATCGGACAACCTAACTCTAAAGCCGCTTGATATTCGGAGTTTCCCGAATGAATAGCCGTTGAACAAATGACTTGGGGTAATTCTGTCCCCTGTGTTGTCTGGCCATTAGAATTAAAAGCTTCCGCTTGAATGACGGAAGCAGACCGGGAGTTCAATCCATTTTCACAGACTGATAACTCCAGTTCCATTGGGGAACTTGGTTTGTGATTCCCTTCATCTAGAGATTTTTTAATGTACTCAAAGTTGCTTGCATCTTGACGACAAAAGATTTGAGCACCTAACGCTTGTAAGCGTTGAGTAATATGGCTACGTTGAATATCGGAGCCATAAATGGGTAGCTTTCGCTTCGCTAGGATGTAGGCGAGGGCTGACATTCCAATCCCACCAATCCCGATGAAGTGAAATGGCCTGCCAGTGAAATCAACAGAACTCGGCATCGATCACTCCTTATCACACCACACCACACCAATAACACGCGATATCATATCAAGAATTGTTTTTTACCGATACTCCTCAGCCAACATTTCTCAGATGGTCTTTGTAATCTAGCATCTTTAGATTTTAGGTTAATTGAGTTCTCTCAGTAGTTGTATACTATATACCCCCTGAGTTCAGAAATCACCGGAGTCCCACTAACTAAATTAATGAAGGCATTCAGGAGACGGAGCGGTGAATCTTGACCGGAAATTGTTCAACTCGATTTTAATCCCGACAAAAAAAGTCGGGTATGATTGACGGCTATTTGTAGACTGTGATACTTTGTTTTCAACATTCCAGTATCGGATTTTCAGTGGAGGACAGGTCATGACTCAGGCGACAACCAACAACTTAAACTTAACCGGGGCGACTTTTGACAAACTCAAATGTAAAGAGTGTGGCGAAGAATACGCCCCCGAAGCCAAGCACGTTTGTGAAGTGTGTTTTGGCCCCCTAGAAGTTCAATATAACTATGACCTGCTCCGCCAAACCGTGACTCGCGCTACCATTGAAGCTGGCCCTAACTCCATCTGGCGTTATCGTAAATTTCTTCCTGTCGCTACTGAGAATGTGATTGATGTTGGAACCGGAATGACCCCCCTCATTAAGTCAGAACGGTTAGCCCGTCGCCTGGGTTTGAAAAATCTTTATATTAAAAACGATGCTGTGAATATGCCCACCCTGAGCTTTAAAGACCGGGTGGTGTCCGTTGCTCTGAGTCGGGCTAGAGAATTAGGATTTTCGACGGTTTCCTGTGCCAGTACCGGAAATTTGGCTAACTCCACCGCCGCCATTGCTGCAAGAGCAGGTCTGGACTGTTGTGTGTTTGTCCCGGCGGATTTAGAAGCAGGTAAAATCTTAGGAACCTTAATCTACAATCCAATTTTAATGGCTGTTAAAGGCAATTACGATCAAGTTAATCGCCTGTGTTCAGAAGTGGCGAATACTCATGGTTGGGGTTTTGTGAATATTAACCTGCGTCCCTACTATTCTGAAGGATCAAAAACCCTTGGTTATGAAGTGATTGAACAACTGGGCTGGAAATTACCCGACCATGTTGTCGCCCCCATTGCTTCCGGTTCCCTATTTACCAAGATTCATAAAGGTTTTCAAGAATTCGTCAAAGTCGGTTTAGTGGATGACAAAGCTGTGCGTTTCAGTGGAGCACAAGCAGAAGGCTGTTCTCCCGTGGCTTCTGCCTTCAAAGAAGGACGAGATTTTATTACTCCCGTTAAACCCAATACCATTGCTAAATCCATTGCTATTGGCAATCCTGCTGATGGAGTTTATGCGGTTGAATTAGCGAACAAAACCAACGGAAATATTGAATGCGTCAACGATGAAGAAGTCATTCAAGGCATTAAATTATTAGCCGAAACTGAAGGAATTTTTACCGAAACCGCAGGCGGAACAACGATTGCCGTCTTGAAAAAATTGGTAGAAGCAGGTAAAATTGACCCTGAAGAAACCACCGTTGTTTATATTACAGGCAATGGCTTAAAAACCCAAGAAGCAGTGCAAGGGGATGTCGGTGAACCCTTAACCATTGAACCGAAATTAGAAAGTTTTGAACGGGCGATTGAACGGGCTCGCACCTTAGATCGTCTGGAATGGCAACAAGTGTTAGTTTAAATTTCTAGTTGTCAGACCCAAAATTAACCGAGAGTATTTTAACAGTAGAGGCGTTCTTGGAAATGTTTCTACTGACCTAAAACCCTTCATTTGTAGTTTTGTTGAACCTATGACTGTTAAAGTTTTAATTCCCACACCCCTGCAAAAATTTACTAACAATGAAGCCGTTATTGAGTGTGAAGCTTCTAATATTTCGGAATTAATTAATTCCTTGGAAACCCAATGTCCAGGGATTAAAAAAAGTCTCTGTGATGACGAAGGAAAACCCCGTAAATTTTTGAATTTTTATGTCAATAGTGAAGATATTCGCTTTTTACAAGGAGCAAATACTAAACTTCAGAAAGGAGATGAAGTTAGTATTGTTCCGGCAGTTGCGGGAGGTTAATTGCGTTTAATTTTAATAGAGATTTTTGAGGACATGATTCACACCATGTCCTTGTTTTATACTATAAAAATTGGGGATGAATATTATCATGCAGATTGATACTCCCCAAAGCCATTGTCGCTAGACTGCATTAACAAGCCTTGAGCAAACTGTTGAACATAATCATTAAATCGCTGAGAACTTAACACATCCGTCATCTGCATCGCCCATTGATTTAAACCCGCTACTAAATTGATCAGTTCAGACTTTTCGTTTACAGAATTGAGTTCACCTAGATACTTGAAATTTAAAAGCGTCTCTAAATCTAGTAAAATTTTTTGGCAAAAACAGATCATTTTATCTAAATATAACCGAATGCGGTTAAGAGCCAAACTATTAGAATTAGTTTGATTAATTGTTTCTATCACCCGATAACAATTGTTTTCTAAACAGTGAGCCGCATCTTGAATCAGCGTTACATATTCTACCGGGGACTTAGCAACTTTCTTTTCTTGGGTCAAAGCGACTTGGAGCAAATAGGAGGAGGAAGCAATAATAGAGGCGGAAGTTCTTAAATAATGATGAATTTCTGTTGTAATATCCTGAACTGTGGTAAAGTCCCTATCCAAATTTAACACTAGATTTAACGGTGGCATAAGTTGGGTTCTCCTGATTAACTGAATATCATCATCGGTGATGAACCAGAAAAACCCAGTGAAATAAATCTCTCAATTCCGATGATTTTGATCACAATGTACTGGGGGTATCAGTACATTTACTTAGGATTTAAGAAAAATTTCCCCTCGCCTTTGAGGAGAGGGGGTTAGGGGGAGAGGTCACAAACCCAGTTTCTGAAGAACCCCTAAGTCTAAGACGCGACTCGTGCGGTACTTCGAGGACGACGACGACCCGTTACTTTTGCTGAAGTTTCTTGTTCTCCTTCGGGGGTTTGTACTAATAACACTAACAAGGGGTTACTGGGAATTTCTCGACGCAAAACACGCTGGATAGAGCGTTCAATTTGAGTCTTTAACCCTTCCCAATCAATTTCCTTCGTTTCCGTTCCAAATGTGCGGGCGAATTCTGTCCAACGTTCCGTTAAAACATTCTCAATGGTTTGGCTTAATTGTTGTTGTATAGACGCTGGGTCAACGCTATTCACAACCCCTTTCAAATGAATTTCAGGTCTTGCTAATAACTTACCATCGGTTCCAACCGCCGCCGCTACGGTGACAACTCCTTCTTCGGCTAATTGACGTCGTTCTTTCATGGTTTCATCTTTAACAACGCCAGAGCGAGAGGAGTCTACGGGTTCAATTCCGGCTTGAACTTTATCGGCAATCCGAATCGATTCTTTCGTTAATTCTACCACAAAACCGTTATCAATTAACACCATATTTTCGGGGGGAATTCCCATACTTTGAGCCGTCTTTTGGTGTTGAACTAACATCCGGTGTTCTCCATGAACGGGAACAAAGAATTTCGGACGAGTTAAGGCTAACATTAATTTCTGATCTTCTTGGCATCCATGACCAGAAACATGAATTCCTTTTTCCCGACCATAAATCACATTTGCCCCCTGCATCATCAATTTATCAATGGTATTGACAACAGCAATCGTATTACCGGGAATGGGGTTAGCCGAAAAGACAACGGTATCCCCTTTCTTAATCCCAATTTGACGGTGGGCACCTTCAGCAATTCGGGTTAATGCCGATAACGGTTCCCCTTGAGATCCAGTTGTTAAAATCAGCAATTTATCATCGGGAATGCCATTAATTGAATTTAAAGGAACAAACAACCGATCTTCACATTTGACATAGCCTAACGTCCGAGCGTGAGCAATCACGTTTAACATAGATCGACCCACCACCGACACTAATCGACCTTGCTTTTGGGCAATATTTAAAATGATATTTAGACGGTGAACAGAAGAGGCAAAGGTAGTGACTAAAATTCGACCCTGAGCTTGGGCAAAAATGCGCTCTAAATTGGGATAAACGGAACTTTCAGAAGGCGTAAATCCTGGTATTTCAGCGTTTGTAGAGTCACTTAATAAACAGTGAACGCCTTTTTCCCCATATTCAGCTAACCGTTGAAAATCAAAAAATTCTCCATCTACCGGAGTATGATCAATTTTAAAATCTCCCGTATGAATCACCACACCGACAGGGGTGGTAATCGCAACGGTAAAACTATCAGCAATGGAGTGAGTATTACGAATATATTCGACTAAGAAATATTTACCAATTCGCACCATTTCACGGGGACGAACGGATCTTAATTCTGTGCGTTCTGCAACTCCGGCTTCTTCTAATTTTCCTTGTAACAATGCCATCGCTAAACGAGGGCCATAAATCACCGGAACTTCAAATTGTTTGAGGTGAAAGGGAATACCACCAATATGATCTTCATGTCCGTGAGTGACAATCATGCCTTTAATTTTTTCCCGGTTTTCCCGTAGATACGTCACATCCGGTAAAACAATATTAACGCCGTGCATTCCATCGGTTGGAAACGCTAACCCGGCATCTAAAATCACAATTTCATCTTCATACTCAAATACACAGGTGTTTTTTCCAATTTCATGTAATCCCCCTAAAGGAATAATTCTCAGAGCCCCAGAGTTAAAGACAGGAGCGGAAGGTTCTGAAGTCATAGCAGAGGTTCTTTTTCTAATAATTGGGGTGTTACCAGTTCTCATCATGCTGATTTTTTCCTTTTTTTGTTAATGGTTTACCAATGAAATAAGGGCTGAATTTAAGAATTTCCAAAATTTACAGGATCATCCTGATTATTTTATAAATTCTGTCAATCCTGTTCAGTATTTAGTTGTCAGAAACCTAGAAAACTTTGCCAGGATTTAAGGACGTTTAGGATTGGGACAAAACATCGCTGATCATCGTTATTCATTCTATAAATCCTGCTCATTTTTTGTAGGGGAGGGTTATGACCCAATGGGAATTGAAAATAAGAGCGATCAAGAATAGAAAATCGGAAATCCAAAATTCTGTGCTGCTCCTGCGGTCGGATCAGGGGACTGTTTTTCTATTCCTTCGGGTTCCCTGTTCCCTGTACAGACGTGCCATGGCGCGTCTCTATGTATCAAACGTTTCTACAGATTGATCTGGTTTTTTCAGCCGTAGATCGTTAAACCCTCCTTATAGAACCCATCGCTACAAACTGATCGAAACTATCAGATAAGATTTAACTGACTCAGCACGTTCTTTAATGTGTTGGTGACTTCAACGCTTGGATCATACAAAGGTAAACGGGTTGATCCCACGTTCCAGCCTTGCAAGTTGAGTGCTATTTTCACGGGGATCGGGTTTGCTGTTAGAAACAAGGCTTTAAACAACCCAAATAACCGGATATGGATCTCGGTTGCCACTTGCACTTGGCCCGCTTCAAAAGCCTGTATCATCTCTTGGAGTTGCCTTCCCACCAAATGACTGGCAACACTGACCACCCCCGAACCGCCAATGGCTAACATCGGTAAGGTTAAAGAATCATCCCCAGAGTAGATCTTAAATTCAGAAGGTGTCAACCGTCGCACCTGGCTCACTTGTTCTAAATTGCCACTCGCTTCCTTAATCGCCACAATATTCGGAATCTCCGCTAAACGTGCCACTGTTTCTGGCAGGAGATTCTGTCCAGTGCGTCCCGGTATATTGTAAAGCATTATCGGCAAATCGGGGCTTGATTGAGCGATCGCTTGAAAATGCCGATACAAACCTTCTTGGGGAGGTTTATTGTAATAGGGGACAACCTGTAAACTGCCATCTAATCCTAGTTTAGACGCTTTTTGAGTGGCATTAATTGCCTCTTGGGTGCAGTTTGATCCCGTTCCCGCGATCACCTTTGCTTTTCCCAACACTGCCTTCTGCACGACTTGAAACAACTCGTGTTCTTCATCCCAAGTCAAGGTCGGAGACTCCCCCGTCGTTCCGCACACAACAACAGCATCCGTGCCTTGCTCTACTAGATGGGCGGCTAACTGTTCTGCCACTGCGTAATTCACACTACCGTCTTCATGAAGCGGCGTAACCATCGCCGTTATAACTCTTCCAAAACTTACCATTTGTCTTCTATCAGTTATCTTGTATCCTACATGAGTCATCTCTCAGGTTTCAGGTTTTAGGTTTTAGGGAAGAAGTGTCTGTCATGACCTTATCTCCTCCTCCTGCCTTGCTCAGGATTGCTCCCGGTTCACCCCCTACTCCCCCTGTACCCTTATCCTCTTCCTGACACCCGACTGATAACAGGCAAGATGCCTGTTCCAGACATCTGTTCTAAGACCGATGACCCAGGAGTTGTTTTTCCACTAATAATTCAGCAATTTGCACGGCGTTTAACGCTGCACCCTTGCGGATTTGGTCGCCACAAAGCCACAATTCTAAACCACAGGGATGAGACAAATCCTGACGAATGCGACCCACTAATACCGGATCACGTCCACTGGCATCAATGGGCATGGGGAAATAGTTTGCCTGTGGGTCTTCCAGCAGTTGCACTCCCGGCGCTGTGCTGAGGATATCCCGTGCTTTTTCCACACTAAAGGGGTGCTCAAATTCTAAGTTAACCGCTTCAGAATGGGCGCGTAATACGGGAACCCGCACACAAGTTGCCGAAATCCTTAGATCATTCACCCCAAAAATTTTCCGGGTTTCGTTGATCATTTTCATTTCCTCTTCACAATACCCTAACTCATTAATGGGGGTATTGTGGGGGAAGAGATTAAATGCTAACGGATAGGGAAAAATTTCCGTTTTCGGTGTTTCTCCGGCTAAAATAGCGGACGCTTGTTGCTTCACTTCCTCCATAGCTCTAGCTCCGGCCCCACTGGCAGATTGATAGGTGGAAATCACCATCCGACGAATCGGTTGTGCCTGATATAACGGCCAAATCGCTACCGTCATTAAAATCGTCGTGCAGTTGGGGTTAGCAATAATCCCTTTGTGGTTGTTAATCGCCTCTGGGTTAACTTCAGGGACGATTAACGGCACATCTGGGTTCATGCGGAAGGCACTGGAGTTATCAACCATCACCGCTCCGGCTGCCACTATCTTTGGAGCCCATACCTTAGAAGTTGACCCACCGGCGGAAGCTAACACAATATCAACATTGTGAAACGAGTTCTCCGATACAACTTCAACGGGTAAAGTTTCCCCTTTAAAAGGTAATGAGGTTCCTGCTGAACGAGGGGAAGCTAATAATTTTAACTCTGCTACTGGAAAATTCCGACTTTCCAGGAGTTCCATTAACTCAGTTCCCACAGCGCCCGTTGCCCCTAAAATGGCAACTCGATAAGAATTTGACAAAATTTTAACCTCCGTAATCAAAAACTCGCAATTTTAATAAATTGAAATTTTTATAGCCAACAAAATGTTTAGGGTATCGATTCCTGTATCGGGAGGCTTAAGCTCCCTTCTTCATTGTAGTTTAGCCGTTCTCATTCTCACCAAAACGGAACAGAATCTAACGAACGGGTACACAAGGGCGCATAATCAGTTACGATCACTCTTGATGTACACAACTGGATTTTTAGCAAGCTTAACTTGCTAACCCCAGATTTTAGTTCCCCCGCGAGTGAAATGTGTTGGGGGTATTTAATTCAGAATATCACGATTGTCAGCAACCCGCACTCTCTGTGACAAGGCTACGCGCGGAGCGAAAGTTACGCGAAGTAATGCCTCACTCCTAGCGTGATAGTTGACCAGCCTAAGTGCCTTGTGTACTAAGTTTTTTGAGTCATGACACCCTGTAGATGCGTAGCTAGTCTCCGGCTCTGTCGTTAGTGGTTAAACATCTTTATCGGGTTAAGGAAGTGCTGCTAACCTAACAAGCTCTTAAAACCTTGGCAAAGCTAACTTTACCCTAGAAATAGGTGTTAGGAGACAACCAGATCTCCACAGAGGGGCAACCATACCCCTCTACCCCGAAAGGGGAAATGTAAAGCCTAACTAGAAGTTAGGAGTTTCTACCCATTGTTCTGATGAAAGTAACCCAGGAAAAACTTCCCGCAAGTCAAATTGGATTGGACATTGAGATCACACCGGAAATGTCTAAAAACGCTTATGAACAAGTTGTTCAGCGTATGAGCCGTTCGGTGAATATTCCTGGGTTCCGCAAAGGCAAAGTGCCTCGCCATATTCTCATCCAGCGCTTAGGCCAGGAACGCATTAAGGCGGCTGCCTTGGATGATTTAATGAACCAGTATTTACCCAAAGCTGTTGAACAAGAGAACATTCAAGCGATTGGCAGCTTTGAACCTCGGGGCGAGATTGATAACCTGATTCAGCAATTTGAACCGGGAAAAACCCTGACGATTCAAGTGGCTGTGGATGTTGAACCCGAAGTCAAACTGGGTCAATACAAAGGCTTAAGCGTTCAAGCAGAAGAAGCTAAGTATGACCCCGAACAGGTGGAACAGGTATTAAAACGGGAACAGGAAAAAAGAGCAACGTTAATCCCGGTTGAAGGTAGACCTGCCCAAGAGGGAGATGTGGCGTTTGTCGATTTTCAAGGGTACTTTGCCCAAGAGTCTGAAGAAGCGGAACCCAAAGAAATCCCTGGTGCTAAAGGCGATAATTTTCAGGTGGAATTACAGGAAGGGCGGTTTATCCCGGGTTTTGTCGAGGGGATTTTTGGTATGAACCCTGGAGAAACCAAAACCTTAAACCTGAGATTTCCTGATGAATATGGGGATGAAGACGTTGCTGGAAAGGATGCGACCTTTACCATTACGTTGAATGAACTCAAAGAAAGAGAACTGCCCGAATTAGATGATGAGTTTGCTGAAGAAGTCAGCGAATTTTCGACTTTAGCGGAACTGCGAGAATCTTTAGAAAAACGATTTCAAGGGGAAAAAGATGAGCAAACCAAAGCCAATAAACGCAAAGCGTTAGTCGATGCGTTGGTGGAAACCCTGGAAGTTGATTTACCCGAAACCCTGATTCGTCAAGAAGTTGACCGACTGATTACTCAACAGGTGATGCAGTTGAGCAATATGGGGTTGGATGTGAAACGGTTATTCACTGGTGAAATGGTGCCTCGTTTACGAGAACAAGCTCGTCCAGAAGCAATTGATGCGTTGAAGCGTTCCTTAGCTTTAAAAGCTATTGCTGAACAGGAATCTTTAACCGTTACGGATGAAGAAATTCAAGCCGAAGAAGCTAAGGTTCTCAAAGAACTAGAAGGTCAAGATGTTGACCCCAAACGGTTACGCGCCTTTGTCACTGAAGATTTACTTCAGAACAAAACCTACACTTTGCTGGAAGAACACGCCACCATTGAGTTAGTTCCTGAAGGAACGTTAACACCTTTAGAAGACGAAGACGAACTCGAAGACGAAGAGGAAGAAGAGGACGAAGAACTCGACACTAACGAGGAAGAATAGTATTGAACAGGGGGAGTAGGGGCTGGGTTTCCCAGCCCTCTACTGACACCTGACACCCTACTTAACAGGCAAGATGCCTGTTCCACACACCTGACATCTCAAGTTAAGGCATAATAGATCAAAACGAGTATTCTTTTGATCCCCGAAAACAATTAAGGTTTAGAAAAAAGCAATGATATTTTCTGAGTCTTCCCAATACCGAATTCATAACTATTCCCATCACGGGGTCATAAGCGATACCCATTTGCAAACCCTCTCTCCGAGTAATATTGTCCCGATTGTGATTGAACAGTCTGGGATGGGGGAACGGGCTTTTGACCTTTATTCCCGTCTGTTGAGAGAACGGATTATTTTTCTGGGAACACCTATTGATGATGATGTGGCGAATGCCCTCACGGCCCAGATGTTGTTCTTGGAAGCCGAAGACCCAGAAAAAGATATCCAAATTTACATTAACTCTCCGGGGGGTTCTGTCACCGCAGGGATGGCGATTTTTGATACCATGCAGCAAATCCGCCCGGATATTGTCACCATCTGTTATGGACTCGCGGCAAGTATGGGGGCTTTTCTGTTAGCAGCAGGAACCCCTGGTAAACGGATGTCTCTGCCCAGTTCTCGAATTATGATTCACCAACCTTTAGGGGGAGCACAAGGGCAAGCGGTAGACATTGAAATTCAAGCCAAAGAAATTCTGTATCATAAGCGTATTCTCAATGAGTTACTGGCTGAACATACAGGTCAACCCATTGAACGCATTCAGGAAGATACCGAACGGGACTTCTATATGTCTGCTGAAGATGCGAAAGAATATGGTCTAATAGATAAGGTGATCTCCAGCACCCAAAGTCTTCCGATTCCCGGAGAGTCTGTTCCCGCAACCTAAGATGAGGCAACTATGTCTAAGTACGACTCCCATCTAAAATGTTCTTTCTGTGGCAAATCCCAGGAGCAAGTTCGCAAGTTAATTGCAGGGCCAGGTGTCTATATCTGCGATGAATGTGTGGAGCTATGTAATGAAATTTTAGATGAGGAGTTATTTGACAGTAGTTCGGCAGCAGCACCCTCTCCTTCGGCTCGCCCCCAATCGGCTCCACCTCCCCAAAGACGGCAACGGACGGGACGAGTGGCCTTAAATCAAATTCCTAAACCGAGAGAAATTAAATCCTATCTGGACTCACACGTTATTGGTCAAGATGAGGCAAAAAAAGTTCTCTCGGTTGCTGTTTATAACCACTATAAACGTTTGGGATTTGTGCAAACGAAGGCCGCCGGACGACCCACAGAAGATAATGTGGAGTTACAAAAATCCAATATTCTCTTAATTGGCCCCACCGGATGTGGGAAAACCCTATTGGCGGAAACCTTGGCCAAAATGCTTGATGTACCGTTTGCGGTTGCTGATGCGACAACGTTAACGGAAGCGGGCTATGTGGGGGAAGATGTAGAAAATATTCTGTTGCGGTTGTTACAGGTTGCTGATTTTGATGTGGAAGAAGCGCAACGGGGAATTGTTTATATTGATGAAATTGATAAAATCGCCCGGAAGAGTGAAAATCCCTCGATAACACGGGATGTATCCGGGGAAGGGGTACAACAAGCCCTGTTAAAAATGTTAGAGGGAACCATTGCCAATGTCCCCCCCCCAAGGTGGACGCAAACATCCTTATCAAGATTGTATTCAAATTGATACCAGTAATATCCTGTTTATCTGTGGTGGCGCCTTTGTGGGGTTAGATAAACTGGTGGATCAGAGAACGGGTAAAAAGTCAATGGGGTTTGTCCAGCCCGGAGAAGGGCAAGGGAAAGACAAACGCACTGTTGATGCCCTCAAACGCATGGAACCGGATGATTTAGTCAAATTTGGGTTAATTCCTGAATTGATCGGTCGGATACCGATGGTAGCTGTCTTAGAACCCTTAGATGAAGATGCGTTGGTGGCTATTTTAACGGAACCTCGCAGTGCATTAGTCAAACAATATCAAAAATTACTGCGGATGGATAATGTGCAGTTAGAATTTGATGAAGATGCCTTAAGAGCGATCGCTCAGGAAGCCTATCGTCGCAAAACAGGCGCGAGAGCGTTACGGGGAATTGTTGAAGAATTAATGTTAGATGTGATGTATGAAATTCCCTCGCGTAAAGATTTAAAACGCTGTCGAGTTACACGGGAAATGGTAGAAAAACGATCAACCGCGGAGTTATTATTACATCCTTCTTCTTTACCTAAACCTGAATCAGCTTAATCATTTATCAGTTATCATTTATCAGTTATCAGTTATCAGTTATCAGTTATCAGTTAAGAGTTTTTAAGAAATAGTTTATCATGCCATTAAACCGATTAAATTCATTGCATCTCAGGAACAGAAAACCTCAATTCAAACTCAAAAAAATTATCCCGGTTTTTATTGGTCTATTGGCATTGTTTAGTGTTTTAGGGATAGGACAATTTCAGGTTTTAGGACAACAACAAAATAATATTACGATTGATTTTGCAGCCCCAAGAACCGGAATTAGTTCCGCCAGTGGCTTTTTATATGGTAAAAATGCCACCCAACCGCCGGATAATATGATTAAGCCCTTACAACCTAAATTGTGGCGGACATCACAACTCGATTTGTATCCGCGAGTCATTGCCTTGGGGGCTCAATTTCAATTAATTTTAAGTGATACCTGGGGCTATGGCGCACCGAGAGGATGGCCCTATGATAATTATGCTAAATGGGAAGAACACGTTCGACAAATTGCCCGACAACATAAAGATAAAGTTATATTATGGGATGTTTGGAACGAACCTGACTTAAGAGATCCTTTTTGGAAAGGCACAAGAGAACAATTTTTTGAAACCTATAAACGAGCTTACCAAGTATTACGTCAAGAATTAGGCCCCAATGTGATGATTGGTGGCCCTAGTATCGCTAAATATGATCAAAATTTCCTCACAGCTTTTTTAAATTATTGCAAAGCTAATAATTTAGAAGTTAACTTTTTATCTTGGCATGAACTTAATGATCAAGATATTACCTCGATTGCGGCTCGAATCAATAACGCTCGTCGAAGTTTACAACAAAATCCCCAATATCAAAGTTTAAAAATCCAAAAAATTTATGTCAATGAAATTATTGGCCCTACAGCCCAATATCGACCTGCGGAAATTTTAGGATATCTTTACTATACGGAATTGGGACGGGCTGATGGAGCAGCAAAAGCTTGCTGGGAGCCAGTCAACAATACCAGTGGAACAAACAATTGTTTTAATAATAGTTTAGATGGTTTGGTAACACCCGATCAGTCCTTACCCAGAGCCGCTTGGTGGGTGTATAAAGCCTATGCAGATGGTTTTAACTCACGGGTTCTGAGTCAGGCAGATAACCCTAAAATTGTTGCCTTAGCCAGTCGTTCTAATAGTGAAAGAAAAGCTCAGATTGTGTTTGGTTATTTTGAACAGGCCTTTTCTGCACCGACGGCTGGAGTTACCTTAATTCTGAAAAATTTGCAACAATTGAATTTAGCAAACTCCAGTGGCAATTTAACGCTGAGAGTACAACGAATTCCTGACTCTGGGGAACAAGTCATTAAAGAATTAGTCACACTCCGACAGGATAATGTTGCAGTCAGTAATCAAGTGGTAAGACTAACAATTCCTAATCTTCAGCTTCACGAAGCCTACTTACTCACGATTAGCTAACTCAGATTATGGATTTCGGCGTAGTCGAGGGGTCTAGCCTGAGAACTTTTTAGCAAGCTATCAGTCATTAATTGAAGAACCGATTACAATCAGATATAACTTTTTTTCAGGTACTATTATGTTCCTCCGTCATCCGATTTCACTTACTCTAGGCACAATCTTGGGGTTGTCAATCACTACTCTGTTCGCCGGTTCAACTCCTGGGATGGCTGAAGCGTTAGCGCAAGGCCAAGGAAATCAACCCCCCATGAATCAGCGTTCAGGCCAACTTATGAATGCGCTGAATCCTACCCCTGAACAACAGCAGCAACTCCAAGGGATTCGCCAGGAATATCAGGGAAAAATGCAGCAACAGCAACAACAAATGCGTCAGATTCAAAAAGAATTAAACGAGTTGATGTCAGGAAATGCGTCAGAAAGTCAAATCCGTCAAAAGCATGATCAGCTCATGGTTTTGAAACAACAAATGGGACAACTTCAGTTTGATATGATGTTGAAAATGCGAGAAGTTTTAACCCCAGAACAACGCAGTCAACTTGCAGATTTGATGCAAGAACGTCGTCAAAATTCCCGTCGCGATCGCTAAAATTTGGAAAAAGGGGCTAAATTTCTAAGGGATAAAATCAGAAATCCAATCACTGATAGGGATGGAATGAAGATGGCGACTTACATCTATTTACATGGGTTTGCATCTAGCCCTTTTTCCACAAAAGCTCAATATTTGCGCGATCGCTTTGCATCTGTTGATATTCATTTAAACATTCCTGATTTGAATCAAGGGGATTTTTCCCATTTAACTTTAACTCGACAACTCCAACAGATTGAATCAGAATTTTTTCCATCTGCTTCTCCCTGTGTGGTGATCGGATCAAGTTTTGGGGGATTAACAGCAGCTTGGTTAGCGGAAAAAAATTTATCGGTTGAACAATTAATTTTACTCGCTCCTGCTTTTAATTTTTTATCAGAATGGGTTCTGAAATTAGGAACAGAAAAATTAAACCACTGGAAAAACCAAGGGGATTTATCCATTTATCATTATGCAGAAAAACGAAATTTACCCTTGCATTATCAATTTATTGAGGATTTATCTCAATATTCGGATCAACAGTTACAGCGCGAAATTCCAACCTTAATAATACATGGAATTGACGATGAGGTAATCCCCATTCAAGCCAGCCGAAATTATGCAGCCCAACGTCCTTGGGTAAAATTAGTGGAAATGGAGAGTGATCATAGTTTAGAAAATGTATTAGAGGAAATTTGGCATGAAATTCAGAGATTTTTAAAAGAATGATTGAAATTTATTTTTAAGTTTTCGGATGGTTTTTTGAAAAGGATTTTGACTCGGTTGAGATTGAGGTAAAGTATCAGGTTTGGGTTCGTGTAAATAGCGATAATGTTCCCAAATATCCCAATAAGGACATCCCGGTTCAATCCGAATTCCAGCCCAATGAAGATATTGCAGAGGTTGGTTAACTTTGGTATCAATTAATCGATAGCCATCCTGTTGAAAATGTTTGCTTCCTGCCCAATTTCCGGGGCCTTTATTTTCTCCTAAGACTAAATTAAATCGCCGTTTAACCCGCTTCAAAATCATATAATTAATGATAGGTTGGTCTGACGTTTTTTGAGAAAAATCAAAATATTCTGGGTGGGCTGCACATTCGGCAAAGGTTTCATATAAATCCTGTTCTGAAATTAGGTTTTTCTTAGAAGCCCACCAGCCTCCATTAAACATATCTTTTAATTCTTCTGGGCTAAATACATTGTAAATTTCGGGGGTAAAAACGTTAGTTAATCCGCCAGCGTGTTGATAATCACAACAGAGAAAATCATAGTTTGAAAAATAATTAAGATTGTCAATTATTTTTTCAAAAACAACAATATCGGTATCAATATATAAGAATTCATCAAACGGCCCAAACCAGCAAGCTTGCTTGCGAAATTGATTCGGACGAGCAAAGAATTTTTCTCCGAAAATTTGTTGAAGTTTGATAGATAGTCGTTCAATAAAGTCTAAATCTTCATAGACTTGTACACCATAATCTTGTTGTAAACGTTCAGCAACTTGATGATAATTGTTATCATAGGGAATCAAAACAACGGGGGTTTCGTTATCGTAAGCGCGGATACTATTCAGTAAGGCGATCGCTTGATCTGTAAATTTATCGTTAGCCGTAATATAAATCCCACGAGTCATAAAAATGCCCTCAATTTCGTAAAAAGGAATTAGAAAAAGATGAATCTAATTGATAGTAGGAGTAAGGAGGAGGAGAATTCTTAATTGCTTTTCCTTAACGACTTAAGTTTAATTTTCGCAAAATGCGCTTAACAAGACTCGGTTTGGAACTTGCATTATAGGGAACGCCTGGAGTGGTAAAGACGGGACGTTTTTCAGGTTCATGTAAATAGCGATAATGTAAAAACACATCTCGGTAGGGAAATTCAACGTTTTTACCTTTACAGACCGCTTCCATCACACTTGGCATAATTCCAATGTAATGAAAGTACGTTAAGGGATTGCCTTTATCATAAAGAATATGATCTTTTTCTTTAAAATGACTAGAGGTAACGCTGTTCCCCGTTCTAATGCTGTTCGGTAAGTAATAGGCAAAGTTATAAATGGGGATTCCTGAACGCATGAACATATAATTCAAAACAGGTTGATCTCCTTTGGGATACAGAATTTCTAATTCTCCTCCCTCTTGCAAATTGGATAGTAACCATTTACATTTTTCTTGATCAAATAATCCTCTTTTCGTTGCATAAAACCCAGAACAAAAAATTTGAGAATCAATTAACTCTTGCGGAAAAACCTGGGTTAATTTAGAAGATTTAAGATTATAAATTCTCTCTGGTTCAAAATGCTGAAAATCATAAACAACACAATCATATTCATCTAATTTATTAAAAATAAAATCAAGCGGACTCATTAATAAAGTATCAGCATCCATGTAAACAAACCGTTCAAAAGGGCCATTAAAGCCACAAAAGCGACGATGAGCTCCATAAAGCCTATATTTTTTATTGGTACTGGCGGGACTGGCTCCAGCCATAAATTGATCCCAGTGATTAGTAATTTCTTGATTATTATATAAACTGACATTCGGACGTCGTGCAATTTCCGCGCTTAATCGTTCTAACCGATCATCAAAGGGAAACACACAAACGGGGATTTCTGAGCCTGAATTTGCATCAATACTGTTGAGTAGTGCTACGATTTGATCGTAAACTACATCATTCCCAAGGGTACAAATTCCCTGCATACTAATTCCTCCCTTTTCTTTTTATAAATTGTTGAGATGATGTTAGCCGAGCATTAAATATAGAATAAATTAGAGGTTAAACGCTTCTGTAAACTCGGATAACCAATTCAATAAATTCAGTTTGTGTAAAACAATCTGTCGAGCTTCTGCGATCGCCGAGTTTGCTTCTAACCAAGCGTCAGGACTACTAATAACATCTCGAATATAGTATAATCCCTTTTCATCTAAATTGGATAATCTTAAGAAACTCCCTGGAGGCAGTAACCGATCGGCTGCTGGCCCTCCATAATAAATTGGGAGACACCAAGCCAGTAAAGAATCCCACAGTTTTTCCGTCACATACCAATCATTATCAGCATAATTTTCAATTGCCAAGTTGTAATAATAAGGGGCCATTCCGTACCATTTATTTTTTAATTCTCCAGATGCTTTCACCCAAGCAGGTAATCCCCGACCATAAAAATCAATTTCCCGATTTTGAGCTTGTAAGGCTTTCAAAAAATCTAATCGTTTCCGATGATTAGCGGTGCGATTAATTCCCGATGTAATCCAGCTACAAGCTTTGACTTTTTCAGGTGGATTCATTTCATTTAACTCGCGAAACGAGTTGGAATGATACCAAATGGCAGGCATATAATCGGGAGTGGGAGCTAAATCATCGGGGCCAGAAATGTAACCGCAATACTGTTTTGCTTTTTCATAATTACTTTGATTAATTTCTACAATTTCTTCTAAGGGGGGTTCTCTCAATAAATAAATCATCCGCTCTTTAGGAACGCCTCTAAACTTTTCTCGAATATCAGGTTGAGGTGGTTGAGGTTTCAGGGTTTGTTTTAAGCGTTCTTTCCACGATAATTTTTTAACGGGTTTCCAAAAATCAAATTGATAAAGTAACAAAAAATCCGGTTGAGGATGATTGGCTTGAATCCTAATATTCCCCCACTTGCCAAAACTATAAGGTGTTTGTTGCCACAGCCAATCACTTTGGTTTAAGCCGGGATAGCTGGTAATCATGCCAACAATTTTTTCAGTCATAGTTTATTCTAATTGAATGATTTATAGACTAACAAGAGGGATACGCATCGGTTCTGAAATGTGAGCTAAAATTTTAGCAATCCGGTTTTCCCAAGACAACTGATGAGAAAATTCCAGATTTTCTGCATATACCTTTGAACAGATAAAAATTTAGCTTGAGCATAACATAAATTCCTTCAGTATAAGTTTAATTTAATTTGAAACTTTGCTATTTAAGCGAATTTTTACACTTTGTTCAATAAATTCTAGGCTATCTAGAATAAACGTTGCTGAACGGTAGGATTCATTCAGAAGTTCCTGCCGTTCTTCTGGATCATCAACTAACTCATCAGCGAGTAATTGTAGGAAACCGATCATGGGGTTCAGCCGGCTGCGTACCTCATAGGAACTGCGAATAATGGCGCGATCGCGACTGGCTTCATCGGCAAATTGCAGGGTATACAATTGAGCATATTTTCCGCCTTTTGCGAGGAGTTGATCATGGGTTCCGATCTCCGCCAAACATCCTTGCTCTAAAACGGCAATTTGATCGGCTTTTTGAATGGTGGATAAACGGTGAGCAATGACAACCGTTGTCCGATCATGACTGAGTTTATCGATCGCTTCTTGAACTAAACGTTCAGAAACGGTATCTAAGGCGCTGGTGGCTTCATCTAAAATTAGGATATCGGGATTTTGTAAGATGGCTCTGGCGATGGAAATTCGTTGACGTTGGCCACCGGAAAGTAAAACCCCGCGATCGCCAATGGGGGTCAGAAACCCTTGGGGTAACTTAGTAATAAATTCCTCTGCATTGGCTTGTTGAGCCGCAAAAATAATTTCTTCATCGGTGACATCAGGTTTAGCATAGGCGATATTATCTCGAACGGAGGCATTAAATAGGAAGGTATCTTGACTGACAATTCCCATTGATTTTCTTAGACTTTGTAAGTCAAAATCTCGTAAATCTTGACCATCAATTACTATAGAGCCTCCAGTTGGATCATAAAATCGGGGAAGAAGATCTGCCAAGGTGGATTTTCCCGCACCAGAACCCCCAACTAAAGCTAAAGTTGTACCACGCGGAATATACAGGTCAATATTCTGAAGCGCGATTTTGTCATGACCGGGATAGGTAAAAGAAATATTATTAAAATGAATCCCTTCTTGAAGTCCTGTAAAGGAAATGGAACCGAATTTCATAATCGGTTTATTATCCCGTCTTAAAAACTCGCCAATAATGTTAATTGCTGCCACCCGTTGAGCTAAGTTACTCCGAGCATTATTGAGTTGAGAAATCAGAGGTAAGGTACGAAATAGGATAAACAAATAGGTGAGTAAAATTGTGGATAAGGCTGTAATTTGATCTTGGGATAAAAAGAATTTCCCAATCACAATTAGCACTAACAAAACCAGCATATTCACCACTTCATTGATGGGGGCAATCGCTGCTGAAGCCATTTGTGCTTTATAATCGGCTTTTTCTCGTTCCCGAATTAACTTTTTAAGCTGTTTATATTCTGGGTTTTCATTAGCAGTGGCTTTCACTAAGCGAATTCCATTCAGAACTTCCATCTGCTTAATTGAATAATTTCGCGATACTTTTGATAGCAAATTTCCTGATTGTTTGGAGTTATGAATAATATTTTGATTTAAAATAGTGACAATAAATAGCAATAAACCTGTTGCTAAGGTGAGTTGCCAAGAAATCGAGAGAAGAATGAGTACAAAAACAAAAATCGTGATCGATGTGGTAAACATCCCGATATAAATCCCAATCGCACTGGAAGCTCGGGCAATTTCTCCCCCTAATTGGTTAATTAAATCTCCGACTTTTGTTTTTGCATAGAAATCTAAATCCACATCTAACAGTAACTTTAATCCCGCTTCGCGCATATCACAAGTTAAGGCACGACCGAGGGAACTAGAAACTAAGCTACTCCAATAGGTGGTTAAATTTTTTAAAATTAACGCCACTAAAATTGCCCCGGCCATTAATCCCAAGCGATAAGGTTCTGGAACATCACCAAAAGGAGCCAGGATCTTTTGAATTAAAGGTGGAGCACCTTTCATTTCCATTTGTTGACCGAGGAGATTTAAGACAACAGGAACAATTAAGGTGGTACTAACGCCACTAAAAATAGCTCCAGAAAATCCTAATAAGATTGTCAAGATAATCCTAGTCGGATATTGTCGTGCATATTGAACTAAATAGTTTTTATTAAGCATACTAAAGTTTGATAATTAATCCCATCCTCGCTAGGAAATTGATTGCACTGTGACACACCTAGCTTCAAACTCAAATTCTAACGCAGTTTATCAATAACCTCCTGTAAAATAACCGCCATTGCATCGATACTGTAGTTCTCAATACATCGCTGCCGAGCTTCCCAACCTTTTGCTTGGGCTTCTTCAAAATGATCAAAAATCCTCGCAAGGGTTTGAGCAATTTGTTCAGGTGAACCTGACTTGACTAAATATCCAGTTTCCCCCAAAATTTCAGGAATATCTCCAACTTGGGTTGCTAGAATCGGTTTTGCCATGGCCATTCCATCGGTTAGCTTTAATGGAAATTGAGCTTGCGCTGCGGGAACATCTCGTTGAGGAACCACAACAACATGGGCAGCGGCAACCACTTCAGGCATCATTATAGCTGGAGTTTTTGGTAACTTTATGATCCATTGTCCCCATCGTTGCATTAATTGTTCGTCATACTCATCATAAGGGCTTCCTCCCACAATCACCAATTTAATATCTTTTTGATTGAGTTGTTCCAAGGCAATCAGAACATCTTCTAATCCTTTATAGGGTCTAGGCGCTCCCGGAAACATTAAAATTCGGTAGTCCTTCAATCCATACTGGAGGCGACTGGCTTCTGGATCATAACGCTGGGGATCAAATAAGGTGGTGTCTTTTCCATTGGGTAAATAAATGCCGCCAAAGCGTTGCTTTAAAAATTCGGTATGAAGGGTGATACAATCGGCTTGAGAAACCAACCGTTCAATCCATTTTAAATAAAGGGGATAATCGGGTTGTCTTAAAGAGCCATCAGGTTTAAGCAGATCTCTTCCCAGTTGTTTGAGGGAAGGTTTATATTGGTATTGTTCTCCCCCATGCCAGCTTAATTCCCAATCATCAATATCTAAAATCACAGGACGATGGGTTTGCCATCTTTTGAATAAAGATAAACCAAAGCTGGTGGGTTTGAGTTTATAAGCATAGATGATGTCCCCGGTAATCTGCTGCAACAGTTGTTGAGCAGATTTAAAAAATTGAGGATAATAAGTTTCTTTGATGAGAGAAACAATTGGAATATCCTCGCTCAGGGTTAACGTTTCATCTGTTGCTTGAGTGAAGCCGACAATTTCGATTTCACAGTTGATTTTTTTCAGGGCTTGAGCTAGTAAAAAGGGGCGAACGGCTCCTCCCCACCTTCCGGCTCCACTACTGGATAAATCACCAACCACGATTGAAACTTTCATAGTAAAACGGGCTATCCTTGGTTAACTTTTTATGAAACAAGGTAATAAATTAGGTTTTTTTTCCAAATCTTTATCCCTCGAAACCTTACTAATTGCAGCAATTGTCATTAGCATTTTTATTAGAGTTCTCAACTTAGGAACCCGTGAGTTTTGGTACGACGAAGTATTATCCCTCCTCTTATCGACCGGACAGAAAACTGCTTATGTTACTCCCAAGGATGTCCCTGTTGTTTTAGCTAATTATACTCTACTCCTGAATTTACCACCGGAGTCTAGTTTTAGTGATATTTTAAGAACTCTAGTCAGTCTGCTCAAAGGAATTGTTGCAGAACCTCATCCCTTTTTATTTTATCTCAGTCAGCATTTTTGGTTACGGTTATTTGGCAATAGCGAAATTGCCCAACGCAGTCTAAACACATTACTGAGTCTATTCAGTATTGGTTGTGGTTATGGTTTAGGACGAACTTTGTTCGGATATCGAGGCGGTTTACTATTTGCAGCTTTATTAACGACTAATCCTTTCTTTTTATTCCACTCCCTGAATGTCCGAATGTATGCTCCGTTAGTGTTATGGACAATTTTAAGTGCTTGGGCTTTAATTCAGTTAATAGGTGTTGATAAGATTAATCCTCAAAGCTTTCCAATTAATACTAAAGCTTCCCTGCAATGGAAAGGACAACTGTTTTGGACTGGGGTATTAATCGCTTCTGTTGTGGCGGGATGTTTAACGTTTTATTTATTTGCTTATTGGGTCATAACTTTAGCCGCTTTAGTCTTATACTTAGATCGACGTCACTGGTGGCAACACGCTTTACGTTTAGGAACTGGAGTATTAATTACAGTTCCTTGGGTGTTATGGGGAACTCGTCAACAATTACGGAATGCTGACTTAGGACGGTTTAGCACTCCTCCAGGTTTTTTTGCCACAATGGTACAGCATTTACAAGATGTTGCTTATCTTTTAGGGGTGCAATTAGGGGTAGGAGATTGGATTACCAGTATTCCGGTTTGGGTTGCAGTAAGTACGGGTATTTTCTGGATTATTGTTTTTACAATTGGCAGTATTTGCCTGTGGAAACTGGGAGAACATCGACGGTTAGGGACGGTATTAATTTTAGGAATCTTCCCTCTGTTCTTAGCTTTACTAGCGGATATTGTTGGTAAAAAATTTACAATTGGGTTTGGTTGGGGAAGAAGTTTGATGATTATTCTTCCGGGTTGCTTATTATTGATTACGTTATTAATTCAAGGCATCAAAAAAGAACCGTTATATCGTCTGACAGCAACGGGTTTAATTCTGGTTTATTTAACGATTAGTATTGGCGACTATAGTTTAAGACCTCGGCAAATGTTTCATCAAATTTCTCATATCATTGCCAGTGAACCTACTACCCCTACCTTAATTGTCATGAATTCTAAAGCCTGGGGTCATGTTAACCGTTTAGCCTATTATATTTCTCCTGAATATCCGGTGTCTTTACTCGCTCAAAAGTCTTCTAAACTTGCTCCCGCTTTGCAACAATCGTTAACCTCTCCACCCTCACCCTATGGTAGAATTATCTGGTTAGAAGTGGCTGAACCCGTTTGGTCTAAACCCACAACAGACGCAGAACGAAAACAAATTGAAGGAATTTTGAAGCAACGATATCAACTTCAAAACAGCCAAGTTGTTTCAGGGACAATGGATTTAGACAAATTTACTCTGAATTTGTATAAAGCTCAATAAAACTTGAGCCTTGAGAATTATGAAAGTTTGGAAATGACGCCTTGATAAAGTGGTGTATTTCCCGCTTTACCTAATTCGGTAAAGTTAATTAAAAATTGATTATTGTCAACCTTAAAGGTTAAATTTTGGGCATTTTCTTTAGGAACTGGACAGGGGCGATGGGCATAACAGATATAGAGGAAATTAGGATAACCTTGTTTAACTAACTGATGAGCTAAAAGTCTTAAACTTTCTGTATCTTTAACCAAAAGTATAGTTTTTTCTGGGTTACTAAATAGTAGACCTTGGCTTACATATTGATGGGAAACAGCAACGATTTGATGAGGAGTATCATGTATCGCATTCATCAAAGCTGTTCCATTTTTGTTGCCTTCCTGTATATAAATTGATCCAGAGTAAAAGTTTTTATGAATAGAAACTGCTAGTAAAATTACATAAAACGCAAGACTAGCATAGTTTAAGTAAGTCCTTCTATTGGCTCTTAAAAGATCCTTAAATGAGATAATAGTTAACCAAGAAATAATAGGAATTAAAGGCAGAATAAATCTAGGCCCCCATTGTTTGCCACCCGTGCGAGATTCTAACGATATTCCTTCAGAAGATGGAAGAATCATTGAAATTAAAATAATAAATGAAATGCTGATGATAAATAAGATTTTATGCTTTTTATCTATTTTAAATTTTTCGTGAAACAAAATAGATAATGGGTAAGCAATGACGATCAAAAATGTAATTGGAAATTTATCAAATAAATATTCATTTAATTTGTTAAAATTAGCAATTGCTTTTCTAATTCTACTTTTTAAAGAAGGATCTTCTAAGACTTGAACCGCGTGAACACCTAATGGATGATGATATATTAGGAAATTAATAGTAAAAAATAGCAATACCGTCAACGCCATTGTTCCTAAAAAAATCAATTTATGTTGGGGAACTAAATTCCAACTTTTGCACTGAGGTAAAGTATAAATAAATACGGTTAGAAAGAGTAGGAAAACTAAGAGAATCAATTCTTCTCGGAACCAAACTGATAATCCGATTAGAATCCCACTTCCAATTGCTTGAGTTTTAGAAAAATTGTTTGAATTGCTTTTTAGAAGAATTGCTACACCACCAAAACTTAGAGCAACTCCTAGTGTATGTTCCCAATAAGTGGCGCTATAAATCGAAACAGGAGAACCGAAAATTAGCGTCATTAATCCTAAAACTGTTAGTAATTTCGAGATGTTGAAGCGTTCACAGAGCCAATAGAATGTAAGCCAAATACACCAAGTTGAAACTAAAGGAATAACGTATAGTCCATAGTATCCAAATAAAGAATAAAAGGGAGCACTAATTAAAGGGAAGGTAAAAGGAAATGTGATATAGTATTGATTAGAGATTAGATAAATAAAAGGTGCTTCAAAAGGATATAGCCCCTTTTTCCAAAGTTCTTCAACCCAAGGTAAAGTAGGTAATGTTAGATCAAACCTTAGAGTTCCTGTGGCCCATTGTCTAGCTAATAAAGCTTTTAGACCCCCATCTCCACTAAAAAATATATTTTCTGGATTCTGAAAAACCAAAAATAATGTCCATAAAATTCCGAGTAAAATAATTGATAGAGGAATTAGGTTGGTTTTGGTTTTGATTAGATTTAATGCTTTTGTTTTCATGGGTATTAATGCAGTTAATTCCGTTAAATTTACGCTTTCCTAAATCTTGAATAAGCTTTTAAGCATCTAAATTGGTTATTAGAAAATCGGTAATACCTTGTATGGAAAGCGTTATCACTTGCTACATAATAAGGTTTAAATGCTTAACAGCTTATGAGATTTATGCTAAAATAATCAGCTTTTTATTAAAACTAATTATTTCACTTCCGTTACTCGCCAACTCAATTTTAAATTGAGCCAGAAATTCCAAAAAGTGACAATAGCGATCGCAATTACTTTCGCTAAATAGGCATTCATCCCAAACATATTAAACAGAATATTCACCAATAACACATTTAAAATTAACCCCGATAAACAAATTAAGTTAAACTTTACAAAGCGTTTAACCCGTTTTCCCATGCCTTTCTGATGGCTAGAAATATCTCCAAATGTCCAAATATCATTCCACAGGAAATTATTCAAAATTGCCACTTCTGCGGATAAAATTGCACTGCGGGTTAAGGCTAAACCGAGAACAGTATAAAGGAGATAAAACACTCCCATATCGACAAAAACCCCACTAAACCCTACAATTCCAAAGCGCAAAAACCGCATTACAGGCCATCGGGCAAACCGTAATTTCACTAAATGTTGTAAATATTCAATATATTGTTTCCAAGTCACTTTGCTTTCCCCTTCTAAGCGTTCTTGGAAAACATAACCGACCTCTCCTACCCAACGAATTTGACCTCGACCTAACACTTCAATCAGGATTTTATAACCAATAGGATCAAGGGTTTTCCCGGCAATTGCATCCCGTCTGACCATAAAATATCCACTCATCGGATCAGAAACTCGACCAATGACACCGGGTAATATAATTAATCCTAAAACCTGTGCTCCTCTCGATAAAAATCGCCGAACAATACTCCAATCACTAACGCCTCCCCCTTCAACATGGCGGCTAGCAACGGCTAAATCTGCACCCTTTTCTATTTCTCCTAAAAGTTGTAATAAACTTTCGGGAGGATGTTGTAAATCGGCATCAATAACCCCTAAAATTTCCCCTCTGGCGGCTTGCCAACCTCGGATAACGGCTGTTGATAATCCCCGTTCTTCTTGACGTCGCATTACCCGCAGTTGAGGAAATTCTGGCATTAACTCTGCTGCCACTTTCCACGTTAAATCCGGGCTATCATCATCAACAATAATTAACTCATATTGATTCGGAATTGTTGATTCTAATAACTGAGTTAATTGTTGAACAATAGCCCGAACATTTTCGCTTTCTTTATAAGTAGGAATCACCAAGGATAATCGAATCGCAAATTCACCTAATTCCGTCGGAATAGTGGCTTGTGTCGGAATTTGTAACGGCTCTGTTGGAACAGGAAGAAGGGTATTCATTTCAGGCAAATTCATCGGGTCTTACCTCATTAATGTCTGATTTAATCGAATCGATAATTAATTCGTTTTAAGAAGAAAACTAAATGATCATTAAGCTCATCCCATAATTCTCCTGACAAACTGTTCCCCGCACCCTATTTTTCCCTTAACTAAAAATCACATATCATTAAATTTGAGCCGACCTGTTTGCACATAATCAAAAACTCGATTAATCTGGTTGCGTTCAGGCTCAGTAATATCTTTATCGGATAAAATAGCAGAGGTTAACCTCAAATAGTCAGAATGACTAAGTTGACCAGAATTGATAATTCGATCCGTCATTTGAGTAATTGAGATTTTAGAGCGAGTTTGAATTGTCCAGAGCATCTCAATTGTTACCTCTCTTAATTTAAGCCTTAACTCATTTTGCGAGGAGATTTGCTAAACTACTGACGCACACCCCACAGAAAATTAACTCTTCTAAACCCTGATCAAATCATCCCAGGAGATTGCTTTTTATGCAAATTGAACGAATTCCAGCCCTCTCTGATAATTATATATTTTTACTGCATGATCCCCATCGGAATATTGCCGCCGTTGTTGACCCAGCAGAAGCCTATCCTGTTTTACAACATTTGGAGACATTAGGAGCCGAATTAGTTGCAATTTTTAACACCCACCATCACAGTGATCACGTTGGCGGAAATACCCAACTGATCCAACACTATCCCAATCTTACAGTTTATGGGGGTGTAGAAGATCGAGGTAGAATTCCAGGCCAAAAGGTCTTTTTAAAACAAGGGGATCAGGTTCAATTTGGCGATCAAGTTGGGCATATCTTGTTTGTTCCGGGTCATACAAAAGCCCACATTGCCTATTATTTTCCGCCACAAAATGCCAATGAATTTGGGGAGTTATTTTGTGGGGATACTTTATTTGCTGGGGGATGTGGTCGTTTATTTGAAGGAACTCCTCAACAAATGGTGACTTCCCTAACTCAATTCCGTAATTTACCCGATATGACCAGAGTATGGTGTGCCCACGAATACACCCTCAATAATTTAAAATTTGCTTTAACGGTAGATGCTGACAACTTAGAATTACACAATCGTTTCCAAGATGTCAAGTTAGCTCGCAGTCAAAATCAACCGACCATTCCCTCAAATATGGGTTTAGAAAAACGCACTAACCCGTTTTTACGTTGGGATATTCCGAGTTTGCAAACCGCAGTCAAGAGTCATGATCCGATCCAAACCTTTGCTCGTTTGCGAGGAATGAAAGATCAATTTTAAAGAATATATTTTGTAGGGTGGGATAGGTCGAGTTAAGTGATCGGTTAATGCAAAAACGGATCATGGACTTGCGATCGCACCCTAATTTCGTTAATATAGAGTGTTTGGGTTAAAAAAAATATAGGAACTGATCATGGCGAAGCGTGTTCAAGTGGTTCTGACCAAAGATGTCAGTAAACTCGGAAAAAATGGGGATCTCGTAGAAGTGGCCCCTGGTTATGCTCGTAACTATTTACTACCTCAGAGTATTGCAGTTCGGGCGACCCCCGGCATTCTGAGACAGGTAGAACGTCGTCGGGAAGAAGAACGTCAACGGCAACTGGAACTTAAACAACAAGCGGAAGCTCAGAAAAAAGCCCTGGAAGCGGTGGGTGTATTCAAAATTGCCAAACAAGTTGGGGAAGAAAATGCAATTTTTGGAACCGTTACTGACCGTGAATTAGCAGAATTAATTCAACAAACTATCGGTCAAGAAGTTGATCGTCGGGAAATTACACTCCCGACTATCAGCAAATTAGGAACCTACAAAGCTCATATTAAGTTACATTCTGAAGTAACGGCTGATGTAGACGTTGAAGTTGTTTCTCTGTAAATTTTTATTGGAATCAATTTAACCGATTTTAACAGGTTTCCCCCATAAGCCCTAACTTCAATTCAGGGCTTATTTTCATTGTATAGTTAAAATTCAAACACGGATTGGGCTGTGAGCAATACAAAAATCTACTACGACCTGGCCAATTTTTTCCCATTCTGGCTTAATATCATTGTTAAATTCTTTAGCAATTTTATGAGGTTCTATTTTTTCCAAATATTTAATAGTATTATCAAGCGTATTTTTTCCAAATCCTAATGAAATTTGACATTGACAATTACTTTTAGTCTTATTACATTTCCAATCAGCTAGACAATCATCATCTATACATTTTAAAATTCTATTGATTTCCAAAACATGACTTTCCCAAAATAATTTATCCTTGGGGTTCGTAGAATCAAATATTTTATACATTAACGTTCCTTCTTTTATATCTAAAAAATGTTTGATCTGATTTCCCCTAATTTGTTGAAGTTTCTCAATTCTTTTAAGTGCCTCTTCTCGTTGTTTATCACCTGAGCAAATTCCAAGTAAAATTGAATTAGGGATTAAATTCTCAATTTCGTGTACATCTAGGATCAAAACTTTTGTCCTGAAAAACTGTGAGCTTTGATTTTTATTTTGATCAATTTGTGCTGCGGTACTCCCTAGCTTTCCTTCAGGAGCAATTCGATCACTATCTAAAATACACAGACAGAAATACTTTGTTGTTTTTTGAATATTATCATATTCAGTATCAATTGTATTACCCCCACCACCTCTAGGTTCGTACTCTAACTTAATATTAGCGTTTTTCCATATTAGATAAACTCTAGCTATAGTTTGATAAAAAGAAGTATCACTGCTATTTTCACAAAGAAGTATTGTTTTCTGTATTGACTGGGTATTTTCAAAAAATTTTAAAGGAACTTGAATAACTTCTTGATCGGATAAAGAACTTAATGCTGGTTCTAAAAGATCAGTAATTTCAATGTATCTTGTTACAACAGAAAGATAGGATCTCAACTCAGAAAATTTATTGTAGAGCATAGTATAAATAGCTCGTGTCGTTTTAGATAAGTCTTGACATTGGGTAATTATTTTTAAAGTTTCCCTATCTGAAATTACTAAATGTTTACCTTCTCGAACCGCATTTGCTAAATTTTCTAAAGCTGGAATAGTTTCTGGTTCATCCCAAATATTATTGTTATCAAAAACAGATTTATGAATATTAATCAGCATCTATACAAGCTCCATTTCAAAGAAGCCTAATGGCCAATTCTCTAAATATCCTTCACTATCAAATTGAGAAGTCCTAACTTGTATTTCTCCAGATTCTTCGGAAGGTTCAAACAAAACAATATTAATATCATCAGGAGAGATTTTTTTCTCAGCTACTAAATGTCCCAGTCGATTGACTAATACTTCACTGTGGGTTTCAATCACTAAACGTAAATCAATATCATTGTTTTTCGCTGTGTTAATTGCTGTAACGAAGGCATCTGTTAAAGTTCCTTGTAGACGAGGATGAAGATGTAACTCAGGTTGTTCAATGGCATAAGTTACTATTTCTGTTACTTCATTAAGAGACTTAGGTATTAATTGAGTTTTAGATTTTGGAAATACGCTTAATAACCATAATTGAGTAATAATCGGAAGAACTTGTGAAAAACCAAACCCAGTATCAGCAATATTGAGATATTCATTAAAATCCTTATATTTGATCATCAAAGAAATGTTTCCAAGGCTAGTTTGAATTGAAGGTTCAAAACCAAAGTTTTCTAAAGTCCATTCTGAAAAAGTTTGTCTCTGTTTATCAGTTAGATTTCGTAAAAAAATTGCTAGATTTTTTCCTTGATGATCAACTTGATCATCTGCTAAATCTTGGTGTGGATAAGATCGTTCTGCTGTTGCCCGCACTGGCCCAATATAACTCATTTGCTCTGATAAGTTAGTTAAAGTTTCGTCACAATTTTTAAGAATTATAGGAAGGGCATTAGCAATGATTAGATCTCTTAATTGTTTAAAATCTTCAGTCTCAATTGTCCATTGTCTAGTTTCTTGTTTCCAATTTTTAGCAAACAAGTTATGGTTCTGAATATAATTTAATAAATTTTCTGAACTGTCTAAAGCAAAATATTGAAAAAATTGATATATAATAGTAGGTTCATTGGTTGGAAGAAGATATTTATTTATATGTTTAGCTAAAGCATTAAATAAACCTGTAAATGATACAGAATTTAAAAAAATTAAAAACAAATTGTTTGATTTATTGTATAGATTTTCATCAGTTTCTTCACTAATTATTGGCAATAATGAATGACTATAAATTTTTTGATCACTATATTTATAGCCAAAATCCAAAATATTCAGGGAATTCACATAAAACTTAGTAACATATTGATTTTCGTCAAACTCTAATTCAATTTGTGAATCTTCAAACTTTAAATCTATTTTGCTAGTTCTAGTTGTCTGTTTTTCTTTATATTCTGTTACCTGAATTGTTAAGTATATATTAATTAAATTATTACTGAGATTAATTAATCTAAACTTGAAAGAGAAAGCAATATTATTATCAGAATTCTTCTTGTGAGCATCATGAAAACTTCCAAAATCTACGAAATCACCTGACCACAATATAGGGCCAGTTGTTCTCGACTCTATACTTTGCTTTAAAAGAGGAAAAATACGCAAAAAGCTACTTTTCCCCGAACTGTTTTGTCCAAGAAGAACTGTTAAAGGCTTGATTTTGATATCACCAGTATCAGATAAACAGCGTAATCTTTCAACTCTAATAGAATCCATAAATCCTACCTAATCTAATTACTCTTTCAAAACCATTACCAGATGGACTATCTAACCATTGTTTAAAATCACTAACTATTCTATAATAGAGTTTAACACAAAATGGTCTAATCGGCTTATTAACTAACTCATCCGATGAATGAACCTCAATTTTCCAATATTAGCGATCGCATTCCCCCGCAAAATATAGAAGCAGAAGAAGCTATTTTAGGGGGAATTCTCCTCGATCCAGAAGCCATTAGTCGGGTAGCAGAATTATTACAACCTGAATCCTTTGCCCTCAAATCCCATCAAATTATTTATCGGGCAACATTAACCCTTCATTTCCAAGGAAAACCCACCGATTTAATGACCGTTACCACTTGGTTAGCGGATCAAAAGTTACTTGAACAAGTGGGAGGACAATTAAAATTAACTCAACTGGTTGATCGGACAGTTTCGGCTGTTAATATTGATCAATATGGTTTATTAGTCTTAGATAAAAAAATCCGTCGCAGTCTGATTACTGGCGGACATAATATTATTGAATTAGCTTATGATACTAGCCAAGATTTAGAAACGGTTCTCGATAAAGCCGAACAACAAATCTTTAATATTTCTCAAGTTAGACCCCAACAAGATTTAGTATCAATTGGAGAAACCTTAATTGATACCTTCCAAGAAATTGAAGACCGTAATGAAGGGATTTCTTTACCCGGTATTCCTTGCGGATTTTATGATTTAGATGCGATGACAGGAGGTTTCCAACGGTCTGATTTAATTATTATTGCGGGTAGACCGTCAATGGGGAAATGTTTAAGTTTTGATAGTAAAATTGTTCTATCCGATGGCAGTGTTGTCACCATTCAAGAGATTTATAACCGTCAAAAAGCTCAAATTTTGACTTTAAAATCTGATTGGAAACTTAAAATTACTGAACCTTCGGATTTTATTGATGATGGAATTAAACCCGTCTTTAGAGTAACAACAAAATTAGGACGTTTTGTGGAATCAACCTTGACTCATCCGTTTTTAATGATTCAAGGATGGCGACCTTTAGCAGAACTTAAACCTGGAGATAAAATTGCTGTTCCTCGTCAATTTAATATTTGGGGATCTGAAAAATTACCCGAATATCAAGTTAAAATTTTAGGTTATTTGCTAGGAAATGGAGGGTTGAAGAATAAACACATTGTTTTAAATCATAATAATTACCAATGGTTAGAACAATTTGGACTATCAGCACAAGAACCTCATCAAAAAACGATTCCTAAAATTATTTTTAGATTAGAGCGATCGCAAATAGCTTTATTTCTTAATCGTCTGTTTGCAACAGATGGTTGGGCAACTCTTTTAGCTAGTGGTCAATGTCAACTGGGTTATGCCAGCGTTAGTGAGGAATTAGCCCGACAAGTTCAACATTTATTATTACGATTTGGTATTATTGCAACGTTGAAAAAGCGTTCTATTAAATATAAAGAAACCAGACGAACGGCTTGGAAACTGGATATTACCGATGCTTTATCTATCAAAACATTCATTTCAGAAATTGGGATTTTTAGTCAAGAAGAAACGCTATTAAAAATACAACAAGCGTTAATGAATAAACGCTATCAAACGAACCGAGATTTAATTCCTGTAGAAATTTGGCAAGAAATTGCAACAGTTAAAGGCGATGAATCTTGGCCAAGTTTAGCAAAACGAGCAGGAATTTCAGGATATAGTAATATTCATGTTGGTAAACAACAATTATCACGAGAAAGACTCTGGACTTTAGCAACTGTTTTAGAGGATTTACCTTTACAACAGTTAGCAACCAGCGATATTTATTGGGATGAAATTGTTTCAATTGAATTCGTCGGGGACAAACAGGTTTATGACTTAACGATTCCTGAAACCCATAATTTTGTTGCCAATGATATCTGCGTTCATAATACCAGTTTTGCCGTCGGTTTAGGACATAATATTGCCAAGGGTCACAAGTTACCGATTGCTATTTTTAGTTTAGAAATGTCGAAAGGACAATTAGTACAAAGACTGTTATCGAGTGAAGCCAAAATTGAAAGTAACCGCATTCGTTCAGGACGCATTAGTCAATCCGAATGGGAACCCTTAACAATGGCGATTAGTTCCTTAGCGGAATTACCGATTTTTATTGATGATACCCCGAATATTACTGTTACCGAAATGCGTTCTAAAACTCGAAGATTACAAGCGGAAAAAGGAGGTGCGTTAGGGTTAGTTTTAATTGATTATTTACAATTAATGGAAGGAGGAAGCGATAATCGAGTACAGGAATTATCAAGAATCACTCGGTCATTAAAAGGATTAGCAAGAGAATTAAGTGTACCTGTTATTGCTTTATCCCAGTTAAGTCGAAGCGTTGAATCTCGAACAAATAAACGCCCGATGTTATCGGATTTAAGGGAATCGGGCTCAATTGAACAAGATGCGGATTTAGTCATGATGATTTATCGAGATGACTATTATAATCCTGATACTCCAGACCGAGGAATTACAGAAATTATTCTGGCTAAACATCGGAATGGCCCCACAGGAACCATTAAACTCTTATTTGACCCTCAATTTACCAAATTCAGAAATTTAGCCAATCCTCGGTCTAGTTAATTTAACTTGCATTCCCCACCCCTCAACAAAAATTAGGGCATTTTTACCCATAATAACTGTAATCCTTCACTTATGGTTTATCCACCCGTTAATACAATATTGCTGAAACCCTATTTTTCCGATTTGAGGGATAATGGTTTGAGCATTATTGGCAAATTAATATGGAATCAATCAGTGGGATTTACCTCATCTTAGGAATTGTGTTTGAAGTAATGGGAACAACCTGTATGAAGTTATCCCAAGGCTTTACTCGAATCTGGCCTTCTATAGGAATATTTATTTTCTATGGACTTAGTTTTACTTGCTTAACAATAGTCCTCAAAAAAATTGAAGTCAGCCTTGCTTACTCGGTCTGGTCTGGATTAGGAACTGCTTTAATTGCGATGATTGGAATCGTTTTTTTTCGGGAGTCCATTACTTCGATTAAATTTATATCAATTGCATTGATTATCATCGGTGTAATCGGCTTAAATTCAGGAAAATAAATCAAAAACCGGGTTCTGGATAAAACCTGGATTTGAACCCAGAAATTATGATTAGAAACCCGGTTAATTCGGTAACGTTTGAGGATAAAAGAATTACTTCACGCCCAACAGTTCCACATCAAACACTAATGTTGCATTCGGAGGAATCACACCCCCAGCACCGCGAGCACCATAACCTAATTCCGGTGGGATAATTAACTTGCGACGTCCGCCAACTTTCATACTCATAACGCCTTCGTCCCAACCTTTAATTACCTGACCTACACCAATTTTAAATTGAAAGGGTTGTCCGCGATCGCGAGAACTATCAAACTTTTTACCATCTGTTAAAGTTCCCGTATAATGAACGCTAACCGTGTCCCCCTTCTTAGGAGATTCACCTGTTCCGACGGTCAAATCTTCATACTGTAAACCAGAGTCAGTTGTAATTACTTTGTCTTCTGAATTTGTCATGTTTTGAGCAATAATAGTTTGAGCATTGGACGCAATACCTTGTGCAAACAAAGGATTGCTAGATGTTTTTACTGTTGAGGTGGGAGAAACTGTTTGTTGTACTGCAATAGGAGTGTTTTGATTCGTCGCTTTCGCCTGTTGGACGGCTGTTGTAATTTGAGCAACAACTAACACAACTGTACAAACAATAATCACCCCTAAACTAATTAGAATTTCTCGCAAAATTCATCCTCCTGCGTATACTCATGTACCTTTAGGATTGTTTTCTTAGAGAAAACCCAATCTTTAAGTTTGACATTATTTGGGAACTGTTTAGCGCCAAAGACGATTTTCTAAATCTCTAACTTGACGTTCCAGGCGGTCGAGGCGTCCGCGTAACTCATCGAGTTCCGACTGACGGGGAACCCCCACATCCTGCATTAAATTCCGAAATTGTCGCTGCATCAGGTCTTCTAAACTGGTATGATCTAACCTCAGACCCTGCATCATATCGTCTACAAAGCGTTTAGCTTGCTCTGTATTCATCGTTCCGTCTTTAACCCACTGATCCGTTGCTTCCTGCAATTTTTCCGCTACTAACGATGTTGTTCCAATCCCAATCATCAGCAGTTGTCGAAGTAAGTTATTTTGATTATCCATTGTTTCTGCCCGTATAAGGCTGCTAAAGTGCAAATATAAAGCTAGGCTTTATTTTTAGACTGGCTCACATTTTCTATTTTGTGGCATTTTCCCCAAATTCGCAGATTCATTTTTTGAAGGTTTAAACCCTTAAAATGTCCCATTGTCCCCGTTGTCACCAACTCGTTGACTCTCAAGCGGTTAACTGTCCCCATTGTCAATATCAGCTAAAAGCGTTTGGACACCCCGGTATTCCCCTCTATCGTTCTAGCGGGAAAGAATCTCTCTGTGAAACTTGTCTCTATCATGAGGATGATACCTGTAATTTTCCACAACGTCCTTTTGCTCAGGAATGTACCCTCTATCAAAATCGTTCTGAACCATTAATTTCTACTCCGATTAAACCTCAGCAAGCTCTATCTGTTGCTATCAAAATTTGGCTTCAGCAGAATATCGTTTGGGTCGTTGTTTTCGGGTTATTAATAGTTAGTTTTATTCTAACTATTAATAACCCTTTTTTGATTAACTTAAAAACTTCATTGTTGGCTTCAGCCCAAAGATATAAGGACTAGAACCTCAAAAAATAGTTGTTTATTGGATAGGCGATCGCTTTTGATTTAAAATAGAAAAGGATCTGACTGAAATCAAAATTCAGGAATAATTTTTAAAGTTTGATTATTTCTAATCCGGTAAATTGAAAAATCCCTTCTATCTAGGGTAAAAATTGTATCCAGATGTCGAATTTCTGCCAAATAGCATAGGGAGGCATCAGCTATTTGAACTCCAATATCATGATACTTTAGGATAAAAATTTTTAACCAAGGAATAGATTCCTCTGGTAAATGAACAACTTCTATTAATCCTCCTTCAATCATTTTAAATAAGGAAGTGACAGCCACTTTATTTTTCCGAATCAGCCAGTGGGTTTCTGTGATAACTGACCAACAGGTTAATAACGGTGGTTGCAGTGTTTGAAGGGTTGTTATACATCTTTGATGATGAGTATCAGATAATGATAGAATTGATACTAATGGCCCCGTATCAACTAAAACTTTCTGCTTCATACACCACCAAATCCATTAAAATAATCAGGATTTGTACTCAAATCAGTGGGTAAATCTACAACACTTCCAATAACATCCAATTCTATCGCCAAATCATAACAACTTTTTTCAGGTATAAACTTCCGAATGTAACTTTCCAATGCTTCTATAATTAGTTCATGTTCTGATTTATCCTGTAATTCGGCTAAAGTTTTTAGTTGTTCACTTAAAGTTTCACTCACTGGAATTGTAATTGAATTAGTTGGCATTTATTTTAAGCTCCTAATTTTTTATGACTCTAAATTTTTGCCTCTAGGTTTGGAATTCCATCCCCAAATTCATAAGCGGTTTCTAACCATAGGTGTTTTGCATCTTGCAAATTTGCCATAACTTCTTCCAGGGTTTCCCCTTGAGTCATACACCCTGGTAAATCTTTAATTTCACCAACATAACCCCCGTCAGGTTCAGGATATAGTGTAATCGGATAAGGTAAATTTAAGTAATATTCTAAGGATTTACTTTGTGTTTTTATATTTTGCATACCAAATCTCCAAATCTAATAAGCGTATAATCCGCTTGATATAGGTTCTTTTTACCATTTTACCACCTGTTTTAATGTCATCCTGAGTGTAACGAAGTGAAGCGAAGGATCTCAAAGGTTATTTGCTGATAGCACAAATCTCTATCAGATGCTTCACTACGCTGCACTTTGTTCAGCATGACAAGGGGGAATTTGTTAAGCTAATTTAGGAATAGGAATGATTTTATCGGGATCACAAATGTTCCGAACATCCGAAACAGGAATCAATAATCCTTCCTCTCTATTATCCATCGTTTTCAATGGAAATTGATGTTTTCGTGTTAATGCTGACAGCTTTGAACGTTTAACTAATAAGATTTCTGAATCAGGAACAATAAATGCAAAATAATGAGCATTGGATTTATCACCCCAACCTGGATCACCTCGATGGTTTGTAATTTGAAAAAATAAATTTCCCCACTTTAAGGCTGATGGTTGTTTTTTAACCTCAACTGAAATCGGACATTTATCAGGATGATTATATAATAGTATATCAATTTCTTGTTCCTGATAATCGGGTCGGTCAGAAACATCAACGATTAACGGATAACCTTGTCTTTTGAGTTGGTGCTGATAGACCTCTTCTAATTCAACTTGAGTAAAGCCTAACCAGATAAAAAATCTAATCATTTGCCATTCTCCTTGTTTACCGATTGCAAGATTTTGAGAAAATTGGTATAATTGAGACATAAAACTCCTGTTCTTTAATCATTTTGATCATCTAAATCATAAATAGAGTCTTCACAGTAACCTGAATTACATCGAGGAGTTCCATCAAGACTCCAAGGATCAGGTTCACAAAGAAACTCCATCGTATCTTTCGGGGTTAATTTTTTAGGTTTATTCAATTGATTACAAAATTGATCAGACTCATCTTTATTTTCCTGAATATTCTCATCATCTAAATATTCGGGATAATTTCTTTCATTAGTAGTGGGCTGCTCGATATAACTAGAATTTCGTGAATTATGAGGATCAGCAATAGGTTCGCCTGATTCATGACAAAAGCAATTCATATTAGGTAATTTCTGCTGAAACCATTCAGACATAAAAACTCCTCTCCAACAAAGTTGGATAGCATTTTTAAAAACAGGAAAAATTAGCCTTGGAATAAAGTTCGGTCTAGAAGCTTAAACCAGTTTAAGTGACTGCGAAATCACTTGTTTAAAATATCATCCTCTTTCAATATAAAACAGATATTTTGAAAACCCCAGTGATTTTTGATAGAGATAGGTCAAAAAATTCGATGTTTTATAGCTCAATTCAAGGTGCAATCGTGATTAGCCGACATCTGAGGAGTTAGATATTTTTTGAAATTCCGAAATTTTTCGGAATCTACAAAACGCCGAACACCCAAAGACCGCCATACTTTTTCTATTGCGTTAGAAAATTGGCAATCATAGAATTGATGCGCTCCTGTCACACACCTTAACAACATTGGCGTCCCTCTCTGCGGTAGGCTAGATCCAGTGACTTTATTTGCTTGTATTATTGCTTTAGTATGTCTGTATCTGCCCCGACTCGTACCGTCCGCATTGCATCGCGCAAAAGCCAACTCGCCCTAGTACAAACCTATTGGGTACAGGGAGAACTTCAGAAACACTTCCCCGATATCACCTTTGAAGTGCAAACCATGTCCACCCAAGGCGATAAAATTCTCGATGTTGCCCTGGCTAAAATTGGGGATAAGGGACTGTTTACCAAAGAATTAGAAGTAGGAATGCTTAACGGGGATAGCGATATTGCGGTGCACTCCCTCAAAGACTTACCGACTCGACTCCCCGAAGGATTAATGTTAGGCTGTGTCTCGGAACGGGAAGATCCCGCAGATGCCTTAGTGGTTCATGAAAACCACAAAGATAAACAACTGGAAACCCTTCCGGCGGGTGCTATTATTGGGACTTCTTCTCTGCGACGCCTAGCCCAACTCAGACACCATTATCCTCATTTAGAATTTAAAGATATACGCGGCAACCTCAATACTCGTCTGCAAAAATTAGACGATGGAGAGTATGATGCTATTATTCTAGCGGTTGCTGGGTTAACTCGTTTAGGAATGAGCGATCGCATTCATCAAGTGATCCCCTCGGAAATTTCACTCCACGCCGTCGGACAAGGCGCATTAGGGATAGAATGTCGGGAAGGAGATGACGATATTCTTGAGATTATTAAAGTTCTTGAACACACTCCCACCGCCCAAAGATGTTATGCTGAACGGGCATTTTTGCGGGAATTGGAAGGGGGTTGTCAAGTTCCCATTGGCGTAAATACTGCTATTAATGGCGACCAACTGACCTTAACGGGAATGGTAGCAAGTCTGGATGGAAAACGCTTAATTAAAGATACCGTTACCGGAAATACAACGGATGCGGAAGAGTTAGGAATTCAACTCGCCCATAAACTCAAAGACCAAGGTGCTCAAGAGATATTAAACGAAATTTTTGCTGAAATTCAGCGTAGTTAATTGACAAATAGGTTAGATATTGATAAGCATTGATATTTTTTGATCAATATCTAACCCTTACCCCCAACCCAAACCATGCCAGAATATCCTGAAGCTTTTAAAACTGCCTTAAAATTTACGTTAAAATGGGAAGCTGGTGCTGGCGACCCTAGAGATTTAGCGGGTACAGTGAATTATGGGATTTCCCAAGCTACTTATGATACCTATTTGCGCGTTAAAAATTTAGCGTCTAAGTCGGTATTACAAATTACCCAACCGGAAGTAGAAGCCGTTTATTATGAACAATATTGGAAACCTTGTTTAGCAGATTCAATGGTGTTACCCTTAGCGGTAGCCCATTTTGATACGGCTGTTAATTTTAGTGTAAAAGGCAGTTTAGAATTTTTACAAGAAGCGATTGGTGGGTTAACCGTTGATGGAAATTTTGGCGCAAAATCAAAAGCAGCATTAGAAAACGCCAATAATTTACAAACCGCCCAACGCTATTGTCAAAATCGAATAGATTATCGTTATCAACGAGTAAAAGCGAACCCCAGTCAAGAAGTTTTCTTAAATGGATGGTTAAGACGAGATCAAGATTTATTGCGGTATGTTAATGAATTAGGAGGTGTAACGACACCCAAACCAACGCCAACGCCAACACCAACACCTAAACCTGTTAGCCAAGCAGAAATTTTGAGTAAAATAGAACAGGCTATCCAGTTATTACAAGAAGCCGTTGATTTACTCAAAAAACAATAATTGTTATAGATTTTTTTAACGGTTAACTGTTAACAATTAAGGGTTAACCGTTAATCGTTAATATTCCATCCTTCAATATTTGCTACAAGTAATTATCGGATAGCTAACCCCTTTTTTCCATCTCCTGTTCCCTGTTCCCTGTTCCCTGTTCCCTATTTATCTACTTAAAATCAGCTTTACATTGACTTAAAATGCGAGTGTCGTTTTCACTGACCGTTGGAATTCGATGAAACCCTTCTAAAACAATATTGTTTTTCTCCGTTCCTTGACCTCCTGCCGCCGCAACAACAGCAGTATTGCTAAAACCAATATTATAAGAATAAGCTTCTTGACTGTAACTTTCAATGATGTTTAAATTAAGTTGATTTCCTTGGGGAACTCCGGTAAAACAGTCAAAAGACGAGCGAGGCATATAAAACGCTCCCGTCACCTGACCTTGCTTTACCTCAAACACCATATAAGCTTGTCCAATTTGTTCGGGTTGGGGAGACTGACCGTAGAGGTAAACCCCCTCTTCCAGAAAATGATGTTGAACAGTAGCCGTTTCTAAAGGAGTATTGTTAGGATTTTGTGAAATTAAAAGTGCCTGTGCTACGGGAATTTCCCCAAAACCCAGGAGTACACTCCAGGCTAAAGTGTTAACAAAAGGGGAAAGCCTGGTGAATGCCTTGTGAAACCGACCCCAGGATGCAATAGAATTGAGCAGTTGATCAAGCATTTTTTGAATCTCCTGCGAAAGGCATCGACAACCGAGTATTTAGCTACAGCATGACTTGACTCGATTTCGGTGAGATTTATTCCTAATTCCAACATACAATATTCTCGGTACAGTGGACATCGCCTTTGGGACTCACTTCGATAGCGAATTCAACGAACTCGAATAAAGCGTTTAATCGGACACCGAGACAGGTATGATAACGTTACGGAGCAACTAAGGGAACGCAAAATTAAAATGCGAATTCTATTTGTCGCCGCAGAAGCGGCACCTTTAGCGAAAGTTGGTGGGATGGGAGATGTGGTCGGTGCATTGCCGCAGGTATTGCGAGCAATGGGACACGATGTTCGCATCTTTATGCCCTATTATGGCTTCCTCCCTGATAAGATCAAAATCCCAAAAGATCCGATCTGGTGGGGAAATACCATGTACCAGCGTTTCGCGGTATTTGAAACGGTATTTCCAAAAACTGATGTACCATTATATTTGTTTGGACATCCATCCTTTATGCCTCGTCGCGTCTACTACGGAGAAGATGAAGATTGGCGGTTCACCTTATTTTCCAGTGGCGCGGCTGAATTTGCGTGGAACTATTGGAAACCCCATATTATTCACTGCCACGACTGGCATACGGGCATGATTCCAGTCTGGATGCACGAAACGCCAGATATTGCTACAGTCTTCACTATTCATAATTTAGCTTATCAAGGGCCTTGGCGTTGGTATTTGGAACGGATTACTTGGTGTCCTTGGTATATGCAGGGTCACAATACCATGGCGGCGGCGGTACAAGCTGCTGATGTCGTGACGACCGTTTCTCCGACTTACGCTCAACAAATTCAAACCGCAGCCTATGGGGAAAATTTAGAAGGGTTGCTATCGTATATCAGTGGCAAAATGACAGGGATTTTAAATGGAATTGATACGAATTCCTATAACCCAGCCACTGACCCTTATATTCCTGAACGCTTTACGGCGGATAGCTTGGAAAATCGCCGCGTCAATAAAGTTGCAATTCAAGAAGAAGTGGGATTAGAAGTTAATTCTAATACGTTCTTAATGGGTATGGTAACGCGATTGGTAGAACAGAAAGGAATTGATCTGGTTATTCAAATTATGGATCAATTTTTATCTTATACCGATTGTCAATTGATTGTTTTGGGAACAGGCGATCGCTATTATGAAACCCAATTATGGCACATGGCTTCTCGTTATCCGGGTCGGATGACAACACAATTATTGTTTAATGATGCCTTATCGCGGCGGATTTATGCGGGTTGTGATGCCTTTGTGATGCCGAGTCGTTTTGAACCTTGTGGTATTAGTCAAATGTTGGCAATGCGTTACGGTTGTGTTCCCATTGTCCGACGCACTGGGGGTTTAGTGGATACGGTATCCTATAATGATCCGATTAATTATCAAGGAACAGGATACTGTTTTGATCGCTATGAACCCTTAGATTTTTATACCTCAATGGTTCGAGCTTCTGAAGCATTCCGGTTTAAAGATCAATGGCGCGAATTGCAACGTCGTGGCATGAGTCAAAACTTTAGTTGGGAAAATTCTGCTAGAGAATATATCCAACTCTATAGCAATTTGATGGATAACTATGGAGGTGTTCCGAATGAATCAGAACCTGCTCCCCCACCCCAACCTCAACCCAGTTCTAGCGTTGTTGTTTAAAGGTTGATGATTGAATAAACCGGGTTTCTGGCTGTTATCTTATCTAAAACATGACCTTAAGATGAATCCTTTAGAAACCCGGTTTTTTTAAGCAAATAAATCTAACGGAAAATGCCCGTATACTCCATTAATTCCATCTTCTTCCGTTGATTGAAATGAAATTAAAACCCCTCGATATTTGTCTAAATAAGAACTAAGATAAAATGTTTGATTGCGACCATTGAATTTTAAATAAACGGCTCCTTCCAGAGATTCTAAAGGATTATCTTCAACATTTATAGAATATTCTAAAGCTTTTAAATACTGTTTTAATGTCGTTAATGCTTGTGCCATTGAATCCGCACAAATTCCCAGCATTTGATAGTCAGATTCATGGGTTAGTAATAATAATGCTTGTTGAATTTTAGCGTTTTCTTCCTCCGAGATCGGGGAAATAACATCGTTACAAATAAAGTCTTTTAAAAGGGCTTCAGCATCTTGCACCGTTAATGGCATTGGGCCTGGAGAAATCATAATCAGGTGTCAGGAGATAAAAAACAGGAAAAAAATTGTATCATTAGCAATTGAGACTATTATCTATTATATCAGAATATTGATAGAATAAATGCCGAGATCATCAAAACATTAATGGTGGCTGTTTTATCTCCTATGTCATGCTATAATTATACCCCTGAATTTTTAAAGAACTCAGAGGTCTGTCATGTGTTAATCGTTTTAGCTTCATCCGCACTCGTGTCCCACGACTGACCCGCTAGGGCAGCGTGGGATGAATTGCGGTCAGGGACTATCGGAACAATCAGGTTGATTTTGGTTCTCGATATACTGCCTTAGAGTCGAAATAGTTATTCCACCGCAACTTGCAACAAAGTAAGAACCATTCCAAAAAACATCTTTCCAATAAAAAGAGCTTAAATAATCAGAGAATTCTTGCCGGAGTTTTCTGGATGTCACAGATTTAAGATTGTTAACTAAATTACTCAAAGCAATATCTGGATGATATTGAAAAAGAAGGTGAACATGATCATCTTCACCATTAAATTCAATTAATTTACAATCCCACTTTTGAAGTAATTCTTCAAGAATTTCATGCAACCGATTCAACATTTCAAGGGTAAAAACCCTCCGCCTGTATTTGGTCGTCAAAACCAAGTGAACCTTGAGATCGCTAACAGATCTACCTTTGCTGACAAAATCATTTTTCATCGATAGCGTGCATATCGATCAAACGGTTGATTGTTTTTGGCAACAGCACGTTCAGGATCTAAACCCGGCGGAAATTGAGTATTCTCGTTGTAAGTGGCTTGATAAAAATTGACGACTAAATTAGATTCTCGTGAACGAGAAGATTCACATCTGAACTGGTATCTGTAGCTATTTTCGGGGTCTGTATAGCGGTCTGCGTAGGGATCTCTGTAGCGATCTGCGTAGGGATCTCTGTAGCGATCTGCGTAGGGATCTGTGTTTATATTACAGACTATTAGCTCATCGCTATTTAAGTTAGCATCACTCAAGTTTGCCCCTTGAAAATTAATGAAATCATTTGTATAGTGGTAAGCTGTTGTGTATTTAAACTGTGATTATAGCATTACCTTTGTTTTTAAGTTTACGTCCCCATTTAATAGATAACTGTCCTTCATTTAAAAGCTGATGTAATAAACACTCTAGCTCATCAACTGATTTAAAGAGTCGATGAGCTATATATTCTTTAGCTGAATGCCAGACTAATTCAATTAAATTATAATCTGGACTATATGCTGGAAGAAATTCTAAATAGACATTCGGCATTTCTGCTTTAATTTTTTCTAGGTACTCTTCTTTTTTGTGAAAACTTGCATTGTCAAGAATAATCAGGATCTTAGCTCCTTTTTCTACAAATTCTTCTGCTTGATTTCCCGCTAATACCCATTCATAAATTAGCTCTTGATAAAAACTTTTTAACACTTGATAAAAATTATCTGCATTTCCTTTATCCAGAAATTCTACAAATCTTTTTTTATCCGAGTACCTCAATCCTCCCATCACATTAACTCTTCCTTTCCTCCTGTCTCCTCTAATCTGTTTCCTCTTCCCTTTTTTACACCAATTCTTTCTTTTTATCACTCTTAAATTAAATCCACTTTCATCCCAAAACCATACCTGTAATTGTTCTGGACTTTCTTTTGCTATTTTCAAATATTCTTCTATTTTATCTTTAAATAATTTTCTTTTTTCTGGATCTCTTTTCTCTTCTAAGCTATACTTTGCCCACAAATAAACATACTTTTTTTCCTTTAATATCTTTCTCACTTGTGAACTACTTAATTTGATTCCTGTGATTTGTTCTAAATAAGTTGCCAATCTTTCTCCTGTCCATCTCCCAAATTCATATCCTAATTCTTCCGGTTCTTTTTCTACTGTTTCTAATAATATCTCTATATATTTGTCTGTGGCTTTTCTATAATTTCCTTTCATTCTTTCATCTTTTAGGCTTTCTAATTTGTCAGGGTCTCCATGTACACACCAATAACATACTTTGTTTAATGAGCAGCCCAAAAACTTGGCAATTTCACTTTGCTTTTTACCATCATTTAGCAATAATAAAATCAAGATTCTTTCTCGGATTTGTCCATTTTCTTCCTCTTTCAATCTTTTCTGTAGTTTCTCTACTTGCTTTTCATTTAAATGATTTTTAGCAGGCATCTTTTGATTGATTTTTCTAAACTTGGTTTTTCATTATACCCTATTTAGATGCTTAACAGCTTATCCACTCAGATTAGCATTTGTTAGATTCGCACCACTAAAGTCGGTATCAGAAAGGGATGTATCAGTTAAGTCGGATCCAGTTAAATTAGCATTGTTTAACTTGACACTGATCAGATCGGCATCATGGAGGTTAGTACCCGCTAAATTTGCTCCACTCAGGTCAGAGAAACGCAAAAAAACATCGGTTAGGTCTAAGCCACTCAAGTCGGCTCCTGTTAAGTCAATATCCTCACTTGCGCCTTCATAAGTAAATTTCCAATTATTCCATTGCTCAACACCGCTTTTGAGACGGTCAAGGTGGTTTTGGTTATAAGCCCAAGCATTACTAGAAAAGCTTGTTAGCGAGAGTAAAGTCACTAAACAAGCTGCTAGTAATGACATTATGAGTTTCTTCATGGTTTGTCTGCTGTTTGAGGGTTAGGTGCAAGCTCAGGAGCCAGGAAACAGGAAAATATCTGCTTTGACTCTTGAGATTGCTTAAAATTCTAACTCAACTTACAGCGAGAACATCCTTTTGAGCCGAATGGTCGGATAATTTTAATATTTGCTTAACGCCCCACGATCGAGGTAAGGGGGAGTCACTACTTTCCTCAGTCTTCTGAATAGGGACTAACATCGAGTCCGTTGACCGGATGATCATTTCGCCCCGTCCTAGTGCCTCGCGCCATTGTCGTCCGATTTTCCAAGCATGGAACTTGATCGCATTCCATCGAGGGTTAACGGGGTATCCCGCATACCCAGACCGTAAAGCTGGAATGCACAGATCATCAAGAGGAGTATAGACAAATACTCCTTCAGCTAATTGCACTTTTTTGAGTTGATTTTGATTTTGCTTGAACATGGACGTCACCCCCTTTTATGTTTTACAGTCGTTTGCTTGTGCAAATAGTCTGATATTCCCCTTTACTGAAGTAAAGCGGTTTTGGGTTGATTAAAATCCCAGCAAAAGCACCCCTTTATTTTTGAGTGTTTCTACAAAATTTAATGATGCAAAAACATGACAAATAAAGGTAAGCAAAAGCTACCTAGAGGGTATGATCTCCCCAAGATTTACGGAGAATATTTGACTTAGAATTCGGGTATGTCTTACCCTACTTTTGGAGAGAGTCAAAAAAATTTGACGTTTTGAACGTTGCTACGTCTTCAATGGCCGTTGACGATGGGTTTAAGGTAATCGTCAGCGATATATTTTTGCTAACCCAAGTTAACAAGGGAGTCTGAAAGGTCATCCCCCATACAGGGTATATCTATCTTCATCGCGCCGATGATGGATTCAGCGCTAACCCTGATTTTGTATCCTTGTGCGATACTTTTGAGTTCGATTACTACCCTGATTTTTGGGTTTAATACAGCACTCTGGAAATTCAATTAGGGGTCGATGAGGGCTTTGCAACCTTTATCTCCCATTCAGAACCGTGCTTGCGACTTTCATCGCACACGGCTCCTAGTCTAGTTGCCTTCTGTCATCAGAACATCCGGTTTATGATTGAGTTGTAAGACCCATCAGTTGCCGTTTTAATATCGTGACAATGGCGATGCAATAGTTGTAGGTTCTTATATTCGTCTTTCCCGCCTAAAGTTGTGGGATGAATTGTGTCCCGATTTCTACAACATCCTCTGGGGTGAAATATTGGTTACAGAGATTGCATTTACCTTTTTGCTTTTTGAGCAATAATGCTACTCTTTTAGGGACATCATAGGATGTACCCATTCTTGTACTCCAGTACGTCCAGTTTCCGTCGTAGGGCGATGCTTCGGGTCTTACAGTTACATGACGGGTAATAGATGTTTCTGCATAGGTTAATAGTTTAAAACCATCTTGGGTTTCAAAATTCCACGCTCTATTACCGTTTTTCTTGAAATATTTACTCAATTTCTTGTAACTTGCCTTTCCGCATCTGTTAACTGTCCATGCTCTTAATCTTTGCCATGTTATGTAGTCTAAAAAGGAGAATACCTTTTTAGAGACAACCTTGGAATGGTAGTTACACCATCCTTTGATTATTGGATTCAGGCGTTTGATTAGTGCGTATTGGGGTGCAGTTTTGTGTTTTTTAATCACTTCCTTTACCTTGTCCGCGTGAGCTTTAACTGCCTTTTCACTAGGTTTTATTAGGAGTTTAAACCCTAATAGTTTGTTTCCTCCTCCTACTTTACTCGCGTGGTGTTTACCCATCGGGTATTGTCGGAAGTTCCAACCTAGAAAATCAAATCCTGGTTTAACCACTTCCCCATTTACTTCGATTTCTCTTAGTGTATGACAAATTCGGGTTTTTGAGGGTTTTAGCTCTAAACCTATAGGTTTTAACCATTCTTCTAGGGCAGTTTGGCACTGTTGAATGATTTTAAGTTGTGGACTGATTACAACAAAATCATCGGCATATCTTATGACTTGGGCTTGTACTGTATTCGTTTTCTTAGGAAAGAGGGTATTAATTAGCCTAATCATTCCATCCAGTGCAATGTTAGCAAGTAGAGGACTGATGACACCTCCTTGCGGTGTGCCTGTCACCGTTGTTTCAAATATGCCGTTATCCATCACTCCAGCTTTCAACCATTGCCTGATTTGGGCTTTTATTACTGATGGACAATCAATTTTTGACAGTAGGTATTCAGGGTTAATTTGGTCAAAACATTTTGAGATGTCAGCATCGAGAATATAGTATTCTTTTTTATTGATGCTTTGAAAGATTCTTGACATAGCATCATGGGCTGAACGTCCGGGTCTAAACCCGTAGCTTTCGCCCTCGAATCTGGCTTCCCATTGAGGTTCTAACGCCAATTTAACCAAGGCTTGCCTGACTCTATCGTTTATAGTTGGTATACCTAATGGGCGTTTTTCCCCGTTGGGTTTGGGTATCCATTTCCTTCGGAGTGGTTTGGCTTTTTGGTATTTACTCAGGTTTTGGGCTAGTTCTATCCGTTGTTTGGGTGTAATAGATTTGATTCCATCAACCCCGGCTGTTCTCTTGCCTTGATTATCCTGAGTTACCTTTCTAATTGCTAGAAGTCTGGCATAATATGACTTGACTAGAAGTTTCTGAAGCTTTCGAGCCTTTGCATTTTGTCCCGATAATGATGCCTGGTAAATTCGTTTTTGTATCTTAAATACTACCCGTTGGACTTTCGCCCAATTAATAGAATTCCATGTACCCGTAGTCTTGGTTATACTCGTTTTCACCGTTTTAAATACTAATCACAACCTTACCTAACAACTAAACCGGAGACTATCAGCGTATCCTAAACATTACATTTAGGTATTAGCTTCTGACTCCATCTCTCACCCTCATAACATAAGCTTTAGATTTGTAGCTACCTAACAGTATTCGACCTCTGTAGGAGTATATGAGGGATTTTAACGTTCCTTGAAAATGGGGTTATTGCCTTTAGAATCTCTCTTTCTGCCGGGGTACTTTTGGGAGTCTTAGTAAGTGTTCAGGTTAAAACCTTACCTTTTGTAGATGATGAATACAAGTCTCTACTTTTCCCCTTGTTCTTTTGAACGCAGCGTGTCAAATCATTTCGCTACTTAATAATAACGACAGTTCAAGACGAGTGTTCACTTTCGTTATTCATAGGCAATTGGCTAGAGAACTACTTAGACATTTGATTTATGTCCGATTTCCCGTTATTCCCAGCTTCAGTGTTTTGATAATCAGTCTAGCACTGTGGGAATTGCCGTATCTCTTTGGTTCTGGCTACCGTAGGTGATAGTTTGTACCATTGACTCCGAGATTGACCTTCCTTTAAAGCCACATTTTCAAAGTTAAGACAGGCTCGATTGGATTTATTGTGTACCAATTGTTTGTACCTATCTCCCTGTTTACGTTTTGGGTTTTAACCCTCGACTCTGACAGGAACGTCTCGCACAACCTACTTTATTATATCTTAAGCTGTTGCAAATTAATAGCACCAATGGGAACAAACTGTTAATCTCAGGATTAACAGTGACTTGCTTAAGGGAATATTCCGATTAGCGCTGGACTAGGCTGTAGCTTGGGTGAGTTCTTGCCACCGTTGATGCCACAGTTGCATGGCTGTTTCCCCTTCGGGTAAATCGGCAAATTCTTGGCTTTGTTGTTGAAGTTCAGGAGCTAATCGTTCTAAGGAGTCAAAGCTATTACAATAATGTAAAATTGTTTTCCAGCCTTCGTGCCATTGTTGACCAGCCTGTTCACGCTCACGAATGGGTTTGAGTCGTTCTTCTTCTTGGGCTTGTCGTTGAGCTTCGAGTTTAAAGTATTGAGATTTTTTCGCCCAAGCTGAACGCCATTCTTCTAAAACAACAGGGCTATACTGATTTTTATAGTGCTTGACTTCTAAACTGAGCATTTCTCCTAATTGCTCTAAGCTGGATCGCTCGCTACAATTTTGAATTGAATCTAACCCCGTTTCTTTCCACAGGGGTAAGCGACGATAACTGACGAAAACCGCTTTTTTCTGTTGAATTTTTACCCAAATTTGATGGGGCCAGAATTCTAGGCGCTCAATGTGTCGGGGCGCAATACTGAGTAAGGTGGCAACTTCTAACCAGACACGGGCTAGGGGCCATTGACTCGGCACAATAACTCCAGCCTTGATTAAATTTTGAGACATGGGCAAACACCTAGATTCTGGACGATCATTTTCCCAAATACTAGATATAGCGTTATTATTGGGATATCTCATCAATTATACCCTAAATCTAGTGTTTAGTCTAGGTGTTGAGTTAGAAAAACTGGTGTTAGAGGAGGACAAGAAGGCCAAAATTGTTGGCTGGGATACAGCACGGTGAGCAAAAGTCTTATTGAGAATAGATTCTATATAATAGCAGAAGTTGACACCGTTGACACAAAGTAATAATGGGACATTACAATTTCAGGTTTTAGAAGGAGAAATAATGAAAATCAATAAAATCCATCACATTGCAATTATTTGTTCTAATTATCAAAAATCAAAGAATTTTTATGTCAATCTTTTAGGGTTTGAAATTATTGAAGAAACCTTTAGAAAAGAACGAAATTCTTATAAATTAGATCTGCGAGTCGGAACTCAAGATCAGATTGAGTTATTTTCATTTCCTAATCCTCCCCAAAGACCGAATCAACCGGAAGCCTGTGGCTTAAGACATTTAGCCTTTGAAGTCGATAATATTGACCAAAGCGTTGCCGATTTATTAGGGAAGGGGATTTGTGTAGAACCGATTCGCCGAGATGAAATAACAGGAAAACGATATACATTTTTTAAAGATCCTGATAATTTGCCATTGGAAATTTATCAAAAAAATGTAGGTTAATCGGGAATGAGTAGGGGAGGGTGAGTTAAGACAAATCTTGAATATTATGACTGTGTTAACCCCCCTCAAATTAATCTCGAATCACGGAAGTATTGCCCGATGCTTGTTGCCAGAGGTGATAGAGTAATGATTCGGTGCGATCGCCTAAAACCGTGAGAAAAATTCCACTTTCACCCTCTGGATCAACAGTAATCCAAGTTCCAGTTAAACTGACTTCAATGGTTTCTGTATCCGCCACACATAAGGCAATTGCTTCTGAGCGTTGTTGACGAACAGCCGCCTCTAACATCGACAAGGTGGAGACATTGACAGGTAACAGAAACGAGGCAGAACTCGGTTCAACAACCATCGTTTGACCCATTCGCATGGCCAACTTCACCCGCAGTGCCACCAGTTGTTCTGGAGATTGACTAAGATGCTCAATATGAAACGCTGTTTCCGTATAAGTTAACTTCAGCATTGATTTTGAATCCCTTTTAAAAGCCAAGGGTTTGTTGACGGTGGACGGTTAGCTGTTCACCGATACCCTACAACCCTTGCCAGAAATATTCGGCGAAAGCAACAACTGGGTGGATGGGGGCTTTGGGTTTCGTGCGTAACGGCATTCGAGCTTCTTCAGGAGTGCGATTGCCTTTAGTGGTATTGCAACGTTCACAAGCCGTGACCACGTTATCCCAGGTATGAGTACCCCCACGAGAACGGGGAAAGACGTGATCGATGGTTAATCGTTTTGTACTCCCGCAATATTGGCAGCATTGGTGATCTCGTCGCAGAATTTCCCGACGGTTTACCGGGGGAACCTTCCAAATTCGTTCTTGACCAGCTATCGTTAAACGAATTTGCGCTGGAACGTGAAGTACCAAACTCGGAGAATGGACAAACCAACCGGAGTCATTGGAATTAAGATCCAGAGGTTCAGCTTTTCCGGTCACTAACAAACCAATTGCCCGTTTGATATTGACTCGGTTCATGGGCAAATAATTGGGGGAGAATACGACCACAGATTGCCTTAATACGTCAGTTGGGCTGGTCACGGCTTGACTCCATTTACACTTATTGATACAAACACAAACCCCCGCCTCTTTTTCTGATGAGGAAGCGGGGGTTCAACCGAGTTCGGTTTGGGTTTGGGTTTGGGTACAGTTCATCTCAATTTGTACCTCCCGCTTCGGTGATGAAAAAAGAATGGTGCAATCGTTAAGGGGTCAAAGTGGAATTGAGCGGATATGTTTGATGGATTGGGTTCTATTGGATCACTATAACCACTGCTAGACTGGCCCTCAACAATAGAGGTTCCGGTTTCATGATTCCAGGTAGCTCCATCAGATGAGCCTGAACCCTTGAAACGATTGGAATTTAGCCTGAATGTGGATAAGTTGATCACTTGAAAGCTGAACCTCGATATAGATAGTTTTAATCTTACGTTATTTATACTACACTAATATTACAGAGATGTCTACCTATTCATGGAGAAAAAATTATGTATACCCTTCCTCGGACTTCAACGACTGATATGGAAGTGACAAGCATTCGCCTAGAACGGGAACTCAAAGAAAGATTAAAAGGACTGGCTAAGAATAAAGGCTATCAAGCCCTGATTCGAGACATACTGTGGAATTATGTCCAACAAAAATCAGGAGATTATCGCCCGTCATTGACCAGAGAAGATATCCGTGCCCATATTTCCGCCATTGCAGAACAAGAAGAACGCTGTGTCTTAACAGGAAAAATTATTCGACCGAAAGAGGAAATGTTTTTAGGACTTACATTTCAAGGCGATATGGTTCCTCTGAGTGTGGAGAGTTTAGATGGTTAGTTAGGAAGGGGACAAGGGGACAAGGGGACAAGGGGACAAGGGGATGAGGGGATGAGGGGATGAGGGGATGAGGGGATGAGGGGATGAGGGGATGAGGGGATGAGGGGATGAGGGGATGAGGGGATGAGGGGGATGGGGGAATGGGGGGAGGTTTATGCCAAGCGTTAAGGGTTAACGCCCCTGTTCCTCCTAAAATGGTAAATTGTGATGGCAGAGATTAATCGTAAAAATAGTATGTCAGATCATCAAGGTCATATTTTAATTGTTGATGATACGCCTGATAACTTGAGGTTATTGTCAAAAACATTAGGTGAACAGGGCTATGAAGTTCAATGTGCCATTAATGGAAAGTTAGCATTAATGGCAGTAAAGCATGAGCCACCTGATTTAATTTTATTAGATATTAAAATGCCCGAAATGGATGGGTATGAAGTTTGTCAGAAGTTAAAAAGTCAGGAAGAAACGGGTGGGATTCCGGTGATTTTTTTAAGTGCTTTAGACGATGTTTTTGATAAGGTTAAAGCTTTTAATGTTGGGGGTGTTGACTATATTACAAAACCCTTTCAGGTTGAAGAAGTTTTTGCCCGAGTTGAAAATCAATTAATGATTCGCCGTTTACAAAAGCAATTACAAGATAAAAATTTAAAATTAGAACAATTAAATCAAGAATTACAGCGTTCTAATCGGGAATTAGAAGAATTTGCCTATGTTGTTTCTCACGATTTACAACAACCTCTACAAACAATAACTGGGTTTGCAGAACTATTATTAGCCTTAAAATCTGAAATTAATTTAGAACAAGAAGCGGATGAGTATGTTGCCCCGATTTTAGATGAGGGGATTAGAATGCAAGAACTGATCAAGGATTTGCTAGAATATAGTCGAGTCGGCACGAAAAAACGGGACTTTAAAGCTATCGATTGTCAGGATATTTTAAGACAATCTTTAGCTCATTTGCATAGTGCGATTGAGGATAGTCGTGCTATCATTACTTCTGAGACGCTACCTGTGGTAATAGCTGATCGGATTCAACTCGGCCAATTATTTCAAAATTTAATTGGCAATGGGATTAAATATCAACGCCCTAATGTTCAGCCTAAAATTGTAATTTCAGTGGAAGAAAAGCCCGAAGAATGGCTCTTTAAGGTTGAAGATAATGGCATCGGGATTAAACCTGAAAATTTTGATCGTGTTTTTCAAGTCTTTCAGCGTCTTCATACGAATCAAGAATATCCGGGGACTGGGGTAGGGTTAGCAATTTGTAAAAAAATTATTGACCGCCATCGGGGAAAAATTTGGATAGAATCACACTGGGGAATTGGCACTACGTTTTATTTTACAATACCAAAAGTAGATCAGGGGTAATTATGAAAAATCTGTACAGACGTGCTATGGCACGTCTCTACTCAGAAGGACAAGAAATTCAACCTCGTCAGCCTCTTGAAATCGCACTTCAAGAAAGTCAATCTCATTGGAAAGATTTATTCCATTTATCTCCGATTGGAATGGTAGAAATTTCCTTAGAGGGGCGTTTTTTGGAGGTTAATGCTTCCTTTTGTAAGTTTGTAGGTTATTCTCAAGCGGAGTTAATGGAATTTCAATTAAATGAAATTACTCACCCTGATGATCGACAGATGAGTTGGCAATTGTTTTGTCAATTAATTAATCAAGAAATTTCTCAATTTCAATTAGAAAAACGCTATCGTCACAAAGATGGAAATTGGGTTTATGCCATTGTTAATGGTTATTTACGCTTAGATGCTCAGGGAAAACCTCGGTCTGTGATGGGGCAAATTCAGGATATTACAGAACGAAAACTAGCCGAAGAAGATATTAAACAACGGGAAGAATATTTACGGTTAATTTTAAATAATATTCCCCAGCAGGTGTTTTGGAAAGATACAAATTTAGTCTTTAGAGGCTGTAATAAAAATTGGGCGGAAGCAGCGCAGTTAGAAAGTCAAGAATATGTCATCGGAAAAACGGATTATGATTTATTTCCTGACCCCAAGATTGGAGAGTTTTTTCGCGCACAAGATCGGCGAGTCATGGCATCCAAACAAGCGGAAATGCACTTAATTGCACCGAAACAAAAACCGGCTGCTGATGGTCGGACATTATGGTTAGATATTAGTCGGATTCCGATGCAGGATTCTCAGGGAAATGTGATCGGAATTTTAGGAGTGATTGAAGATATTACGGAACGAAAAGAAATTGATGAAAAGCTAAGATTAACGCAGTTTTCAATTGAGAAATCTAGGGATTATTTCTTGTTTACCGATTGTAACGCTCAATTTTTTGATGTGAATGAAGCGGCTTGTAAAACCTTGGGATATTCCAGGGAAGAATTACTCCAAATGAAGGTTAAAGATATTGATGAGCAAGCACCGGATAACGCATGGCCAATTCCTTGGGAGGATTTAAAACAGCAAGGTTCTTTTACCTTTGAATCCGTGCATAGAAGCAAATCGGGTCAAGATATTAGTGTGGAAATTACATTAAGTTATTTAGAATATAATAAAAAAGAATATGGCTGTGCAATTGTTCGGGATATTTGCGATCGCAAACAAGCAGAAATTGCCTTACAACAAGCTAAAGAGGTAGCAGAATTAGCGAACCATGCGAAGAGTGAATTTTTAGCACGGATGAGTCATGAATTACGAACCCCAATGAATGCTATTCTGGGATTTACGCAACTCATAGAACGAGATTTAGAGCGCAATCCTAAAGTTTTGTTGGCGAATCACAAAGAGCATTTAGACATTATTAGTCGCAGTGGTGAACATCTTTTAAATTTAATTAATGATGTTTTAGAAATGTCTAAAATTGAAGCGGGGCGCATTGTATTAAATCCAACCAAGTTTGATTTAACTTGCCTTTTGGATTCTATTAATGATATGTTAGCCTTTAAAGCTGAATCGAAAGGCTTAGATTTTAATGTGATTGCCAATCCGAGTCTTCCCCAATATATTGAAACGGATGAAAGTAAACTTAGACAGGTCTTAATTAATCTGTTAGGAAATTCGATAAAATTTACGGAAAAAGGATCGATTACTTTAAGGGTAAACCCTTTAAATACCAACTTATCTTCCAACCCAATTTTAATCAATTTTGAAGTTGAAGATACTGGCCCAGGAATTTCAGCCGAAGAGTTAGCTTTATTATTTCAACCCTTTGTACAAACCGAAACAGGTCGAAAATCTCAACAGGGAACTGGACTGGGTTTACCGATTAGCAAACAGTTTGTGCAGTTAATGGGAGGAGATATAACTGTTACCAGTGAAGTCGGAAAAGGCACAATATTTCAATTTTATATTCAAGCAAATTTAGCCAATTTTTCGGAAATTCGCTGTCAAGAATTAACCCAGCAAGTGATAGGGTTAGCACCCAATCAACCCAATTATCGGATTTTAGTGGTTGATGATAATTGGACAAATCGACAGTTAGTGATTAAGGTTTTAAACCCTTTAGGATTTCAATTAAAAGAAGCCGAAAATGGTCAAGAAGCAATTACCCTTTGGGAAAGTTGGCAACCTCATTTAATATTTATGGATATGCGAATGCCTGTGATGAATGGGTATGAAGCAACGCAATGGATTAAACAGCGTTTACAGGGTCAAGCAACGGTAATTATTGCGTTAACAGCAAGTGCGTTACAACAAGATCAATTAGTGGTTTTATCAGCAGGATGTGATGATTTTATTCGCAAACCTTTTCGCGTTGAAGTCTTGTTTGAAAAAATTGCTCAACATTTAGGGGTAAATTTTATTTATGAACAGGATGAAATAGATTTAGAACCCTTAGCAATGTCGGCTTCTTCCGTAGAATTAAATCATATTGCAGAATTAACACCAGAAGTGTTAGCGTTGTTACCCAAACCCCTTGTTCAAGAGTTATATCAAGGTTCCCTGAAACTTAATTCTAAGTTAGTGACTGAAGCCATTAAAAAAATCCCCGTTTCTCAGCAATCGATTGGTCAATTATTAACACAGTTAGTCAATGATTTTCGATATGATGTTATTATCGATTTAACAGAAGCGATCGCTGAAAAAAATTAAGGTTCAATTTGGAATTTCCAAACCAAAATTTGATTCTCATCCCCACAACAAATAAATTGTTGATTATCAGGACTAAAAATAATCGGGGGATATCCTGCGAAACAATGAGATAAGATTCCTAGCTGGTTTGGTTGACTCATATCCCACAAATAAATTCTGCCATCGTCGCTGCTACTGGCTAACCATTTGCCATCAGGACTCATCGCCAAAGATGAAACAATTTTTGAATGTTCGGTTAAGGTTTTAATTAATTCTCCGGTGTTTAAATCCCATAATTTGATGGTATGGTCAGCACTTCCACTGACTAATACAGGTTGAGTTGGACTTAAGAAAAGACTGGAAACTTGATCTAAATGTCCGGTTAAGGTTTTTAAGCTTTTTAATTGGTAAACTTGCCAAATTTTAATGGTTCCATCAACACTAGAACTGGCAAATAAATAATTTCTTAATGAGTGCTGATTGACATTTGATGAAGATTGATTTATAATAGAAACATTAATAAATTGAACCGCTAAAACTGCTTCTAAATGTTCACAATAACGATAGAGTAATTCCCCGTTTCTTTGATTCCAAAGCTTAATACTATGGTCTTCACTACCACTGGCAATAATAGAACCATCAGGACTATAGGCAACGGTATAAACTGCACCGCAACGATGGCTATAGGGAGAACCGGAATGGCTAAAAAATCGGTCGGCGATCGCTCTTTTATCTAAATTCCAAGAAATCAAGGTTCGATCTAAACTCCCACTCACTAATTTACGGCCATTGGGACTAATAGCTAGGGAAGAAATCGCGGCTTCGTGACCCATTAATCGATGTAAGAATTGTCCTGTTTTTAAATTCCAAATCCTTAAGGTTTTATCCTGACTTCCACTAATTAATAGATATCCATTGGGGCCAATAGCTAAGGCTTGAACAGGAGCTTGATGACCCGATAAAATATTAGTACATTTTAGGTTAAGGCGAGAGGAAATGGATATAAAAGGAAATTGAATTTGAGGTTTTGGAAGGGATTGTGATTGAGATAAGGGAGGGTTTAAGGTTGCAATTAAACTAGAATTGCCAGGAGAATAAAAAGCCGAATTGTATTCTTTTAATAAACAATGAGTTGTGGGAAATGGCAGTGAATCCGGCTTAAAAAAGAGTTGATTTTCAGGAAAGGAATGAGAAGAAATGGCTTGTAATTCAGTCGCTACGATAATATTTAAAGAGGAGGGAGGTGGAATCGTTGTGATTGGTTTTAGGGTATTCGGTTCTAAATCCTGTAATACTTCTTCAACGGTTTGATAACGGTCTTTAACTAAATCTTTGAGTAATTTATCTAAGATTTGATTAAGTTTAGGGTTTAAAGTTTGATTAATATTTGCTAAATGCGATCGCCAAATTAATTCTCCACTGAAGGGATCAAATAATTGATTAGGCGGAATTTGGGTGAGTAAATGAATACAAGTCATTCCCAAACTATATAAATCACTAGCTGGATAAGCCTTTCCACCGCGCATTTGTTCCAAGGGTGCGTAACCCACAGTTCCCGTCAAAGTTCCGGTGTGGGGTTGTAATAAATTCAGGCTATATTTAGCAATTCCAAAGTCTACTAAGACTAATTTCTGATCACTTTGACGACGAATAATATTATCAGGTTTAATATCTCGATGAATAATATGATGTTGATGAATAAATTTTAAAATGGGTAAAATATCTTGTAAAAGTTGAATAATTTTATCTTCACTAAAAAAACCGTTTTTGTTTAATTCGTGCAATAAATTTTTGCCTTCAATCCATTCTTCAATTAAATAGAGGTGTTCTTCTTGTTCAAAATAAGCATATAAGCTGGGAATTTGAGGATGAATCCCTAATTCTTGCAGACGTAATGCTTCTTGATTAAATAGTTCAATAGCTTTTTGAACCCAGGAAATTTTATGAGATTGAGGCGAAAATTGTTTAATAATGCAGGGGGTATTAAACCGATCTAAATCAACGGCTAAAAATGTACGACTCATCCCTCCTTCCCCTAGTTCCTGTACAGCACAATAACGTTCTTTTAAGAGTAACGTCGTCCCACAGGTTTGACAGAGGTTAATTCCTGATGGATTTTGGGGTTTTCGACAATAGGGATTTAGACAATAACTCATCGGATTTGGCATACCAGAATATTAGGTTTAGGATTTGGGGTTGATGCCTCAAGTTCCGAAAGCCGATCGTTTGAACTCATTATATTAGAGTAGTCGATGAATGAAAAATTTAGCTTAATCTTAAGGATGATTTAGCTTTTTAAGCTTGAGTTTAAGCGGTTGTAATCCTGGAAAGCAAACTAATGTAAATCCGATTCCCAAATTCCAATATAAATTCGATCAAGTTGATCTCGTTCAATAATCCCTTCGAGGGAATCAATCACAAATAAATAAGACTGCCTTTGGCGATTATGAACACTTTTTAATCCGGCTTCTAGGGAAGGATTTAAGCGACAACCCGACATACTATTGAGGGTAATTAAAATAATTTTTAAATCAACTTGTTGAGAAAAAGCAGCTTCCGTTTGTCGTAATTTTCCCGATTGTTGATCAAATAAAAAACCTACACTAACTCGGTTAGGAATTAAATGATAAAAAATAGCTTGGGTATTGGGCCAATAGCCAATTTCTGTTCCAGTCGGAGTTCCAAACATCTGAAAAACTTGACTTTTATCAACGCCGGGTCGAAACCCTGGAATTCCTTCACCTGTAGGAACTTGATTACATTGGTCAAGATCGATTTTAGAATCGTGGGGAGAGGTAATTTTTGGAACAACCGGAATAGAAAAATCGGGAATAATAGTAGCTGCAATGAGTTGACTTTCTTCCGAAGGAAAACAAAGGATAGGGGGAGCATAATTTTCAGAAGAGAGAAGAATAGGTAATAAACCTGTTAAAAACAATTTTAAAATAATAGTTAGCCTCCTTTAGTTAGTTTGTGGACTTAATTTTATTAAAATTATACAAACTTAAGCTTTAGTTTAAAACCTTCATTTGCTTAGAATCAGTAATGACAATTTTATCAATTTTGTTGGGTTGCTTTTTGGGAATAACTCCTGTAATACTCAAGGTTTTATTTTGTAGATTTAACCCACTTCCCGCATTAGGAATTTGATTCAAAATCCCAGGGTTAAGGAAAACATAATAAATCTTTTTATCTTTTCCTTGTAATGTTAATCGAGTCATTTGATTTTCTACTCGGCTTAAACCATTGACAGTTCCTATAATTTCAGGAAAGGGTGTTGTTAAAGGACTTTGAATTTTAGTTGTTGTTTGAGAACAGAAAAAGTTAACAGGGTTTTGAGTAAAATCTGCACATTGTAAGACTTCTTCTGCTTTCTGACTAATTTGGATAAAGTAGGAAAAATCAGGTTCTTGATCTATACCATAATTAGCTATTTTCTGAATCTTTGCAGGTGCATTAACTAAAGCTTGGGTAATAGCTTTTTGATCATTATCTGACAATTTAGGAGACAGATATACGCCTGATCCTGGAATATTTCTACTCCTCTGAATAATCCTAAAACTCGGATCATTTTTAACCGCTTCATAAGCAGCAGCACCTACATCCGCTTTTCCACTTTTGACTAATTCTTGAATCATTTCTCCTCGATATCCCATTGTGACCTGGAGAGATTTGCCAAATAAATCATAAGTCGGCATATAAAAACTAGAGGCGGAATTAAAATCTCCTAAAGCAATAACGGTGGTATTTTGAAAATCAGAAATAGACTGAATTGGACTATTCTTTCTTACAAATAATGCTGATTGATAATAGGGAGGAGATTGGGGAAACATTCGCCCTACCCAACGATATCCGTTATCTTTAGCTGCAACAGAAATCATGGGAGAAAGGGTAAAGGCAATATCCCATTTTTGACGTGCTAGTTTGTTTTTCGCCTCTTGGTAAGATTCTTGTAAGTTGCCATCAATTGTAATCTTAACCTGATCACCCAACTGTTGTTTTAAATATTCAACTAATGGAGTATAATTTCCTGGTTTTCCTAAAACTCCAATCGTCAGGGAATTTGTCTCTAAACGATTCATCGAGTTTTTGGTTCCTGAAAAAACTAAGGGGATTAAACCCGTTTTCGGATTAAAAAACAGATAAACCATGATGCCAAATAAAGATAAACTTAAGATGGCACTGAGGATTAAAATAACGGTTGGGTGAGTTTTATTGTTGTGAGAACCCATATTGGTTATTGCTGGGAGGATTGTTTTTCAATCACCGCTTGACGGAATCCCAAAACCACTAAAATATTAGCCAAGGTTAAAAAAACTTCCGCACCGCCATGTAACCAATCAATATTAGCTAAGGCTTCCCCATAAACTACCTTGGCATAAATTCCCGCCGGAATTGTAACCGCAACAAACACTAAAGTTCCATAAAATCCAATTAATGCTAAACGAGGCATTTGACCCGAACGAGTTAAAAACCACAAAAACCCTAGATAGGGAAATAAAGAAACAGCAAATAAGGTGTCTTTTGATAACATCATTAATCCCAGGTTAGAAAAATGTAAATAGGGTAATCCGCTTTAGTTTTTAACAGAATTGGCATCGCGCCAAATCCACCACGCCGCCGCACAGAGGGTGGTATTTCCCACAACGGTCATGGTCGCTTGTAGGGTCACTAACCATTCTAAAGAAGCAGGATTATCAAAATAATGCCAGGTACAGGCACACATGGCACTGACTAAAGACGGTAACATGGCGAAGGAAAGAACCCACCAAGCTCGATTTTGAGTGATTTCTCCATAAATCCAGATAAACCAAATCGCGGCGATCCATTCAATTACACTCGAAATATGAATGATCCAAGTCGGAATCGATAAAGCGTGCATAATTTCACAAGAGATAACAGAAAAGTTCAGTCAGATTTTATTCCGATATTTATGTTAATTTAATTGGCGTGCAATCTGATATAAAGTTAGATGTCGGGTTAGAGTCGGGAATCGGCCAGCGAAAGGGGAAACCATGCAACGGGTGATTTGTTGTGGATATTATGGAAAAGGCAATGGCGGGGATGAAGCCTTGTTAGCGTCGTTGTTACAAATGTTACCATCTACGGTTGAACCTATTGTCCTGTCTGGAAATCCCGCCCAAACCCAAGCTTATTATCAGGTAGAAGTGTGCGATCGCATGAATGCCTTTCAAGTCCTGAAGGCTCTACGTCGTGCAGATGGGTTGATTTGGGGCGGAGGTAGCCTCATGCAAGATGTCACCAGCACCATGAGTCCTTTTTATTATGGGGGATTGATGGGATTGGCGCAACAGATGGGACTCAAAACGATCGCCTGGGCTCAGGGTATTGGCCCCTTGAACCGTTCTGTTTCCCAGTGGTTGGCAAAAAAAACCTTTTCCGGCTGTAATGTCGTTAGCGTGCGGGATACGGGTTCTGCAACGTTATTATCAAACTGGAATATTCCCTTTACCTTAGCCCCTGACCCCGTTTGGGCTTTGGATGCTCAACCTGTAGCTCGGTTGTGGGATTTACCCGCCCCCAGAGTGGCGTTGACGTTGCGACCTGATCCCCAACTCACGCCAGAACGGTTATCATTAATAATTCGGGCGTTAGTATCGTTTCAAAAAGCAACTCAAACGTTTATTTTATTAATTCCATTTCAACCGATTCAAGATTTAGCGATCGCCCAAGTTTTGCATCAAGCCCTTCCCCACAATAGTCAGGTTTTAATCTTAGAAGATCCACGACAATTAAAAGGAGTTTTTCGCGGGGTTGAGTTTGTCATTGGGATGCGATTTCATAGTTTAATTATGGCAGCAACCCAAGAATGTAAATGTTTTGCCTTGAGTTATGACCCCAAAGTGAGTCGATTAATGGAAGAATTAGAATTACCCGGATGGGAAATTGATCAACTTCCCGACGATCCGAATCTCATCAGTAAAACTTGGATTGATTGTTATGCCAATGATGAACCTTTATCGAAGGGAAAAATTGAATTTTTCGTAGATCGAGCAACCGTCCATCAAGAATTATTGTACTCCCAGTTCAATTAAACCCTACTGTTTATTTTTTGTCATTAATTTATGGTTCGCGTCCGAGTTCGTCAGCACGTTAATCCTCTCAGTCAAAAATATCAAACCCCTGTTATTCCTCCCGAATGGTCAAAGATTTATACCAATTTGCAGCAACCACTTCATTTAGATATTGGTTGCGGGAGAGGTTTATTTTTATGGGAATTAGCTCAATTAGAACCCCAGTGGAACTTTTTAGGATTAGAAATTCGAGAACCCTTAGTTAAGGAAGCCAATCATTGGCGAGATCAACAAGAATTAACGAATTTACATTATTTATTTTGTAATGCTAATACTTCAATTCAACCTATTTTAGAATCCTTACCTCAAGGCATTTTAAAACGGGTGAGTATTCAATTCCCTGATCCTTGGTTTAAAAAATATCATCAAAAACGGCGAGTGGTTCAACCGGAATTAGTAGACAATTTAGCTCGTTATTTAGCAGAAGGAGGAGAAGTTTTTGTTCAGTCAGATGTTAAGGAAGTAGCGATAGAAATGTGCAATCGCTTTTCGGGAAATTCAGCATTTCATCGTACCCAAAATGATTGGTTAGCTGAAAATCCGCTTCCAGTTCCCACAGAACGAGAACGGTCTACTTTAGAAAAAGGTGAACTTGTTTATCGAGCATTATTTATAAAGTAGGGAATTGGGAATTACGAATTACGAATTACGAATTACGAATTACGAATAGGAAATAAATCCTTCTCAAAACTGAGAGGAGAAACATTCAGACAATTTGCTTTTAGCCTGAACGCTTCTCCTCTAATGTTTGACCGTAACCCTGAAATTCTATAAAAGTGAGGATTCCTATGATTTAGGGAAAGGCCAAAATTTAAAATTTACAAAAGAAACAGAAATTGTTTTTAAATTTTGAAAAGTTTTTATTTGAAAAAAATTAAGCACCAATTGCTTCTTCAACACCGGGTAAACGTTGGGCGGAATAACCCACACCACGCACGGTTAAAATATATTCAGGATTGCGTTGATCTTCTTCAATTTTTGCCCGTAAACGAGCAACATGAACATCTACAACCCGCATATCCGCAATGCGTCGAGGCGTATATCCCCATAATTCTTTGAGAATTTCTGAGCGAGAAACAGCTTGTCCAGATCGCTTAACCAACAATTCCAACAAATTGAATTCAATATAGGTTAATGGAACCACTTTCTCGCCTTTATAAACTCGCCGTTTGACCGTATCAATTCGCACCGCTTCGATTTGAATGACTTCTGGACTCAGGCTATGAGATAAATGGGTATCTTTAAAGCGTCGTAAAATTGCATGAATTCGAGCTTCTAATTCTTTAGGAGAAAAGGGTTTTGTTAAATAATCATCAGCCCCTAATTCTAAACCCGTAATCCGATCAGCCACGTCCCCTAAAGCGGTTAACATAATAATCGGAACATCAGATTTAGTGCGAAGTTCTTGACACACCCCATAACCATTGAGTTTAGGCATCATTACATCCAAAACTAACAGGTCAGGACTTTCCCGTTCAAACATTTCCAGCGCTTCTAAACCATCGGCGGCGACTACCACATTGTAGCCAACCATCGAAAGACGAGTTTTTAAGATGCGCCGAATCGCGGATTCATCATCAGCAACCAGGATTTTTTCACCATTGCGTTTTTCATCAAGTTGGGGTTGTACACTCATATCTGCTTTTTTGATGGATGGATCAGCTATCGATTTAGCAATACCAAAGCAAATCATATCCATGTGCAGGTTCCCAGGACTGCTTCAACCCACAAATCCCGATAACTGACACAGCGATATGATGGAACAGAAACTCACTCGCTTTTGGGGTGGGTAATTCAGTCGAATGCTTAAGATTGCTGTCTATTATGATAACATACGTTTTCAATTTGTTATCAAACTTAACAATTTCTGGGATTAAAGTCACATTCAGTTACACAACTTAATATTTTTTAAACAAAAAAAGGTGCTGAGGGATACTTTAACAATTAATATAGGGGAAATGATAAGCTTTAACAAGAGGCTTATAGAATCAAATTCGTTAATAAAATTGATTGTCCAAAGGTAGTTTAGTAAAAACAATGCCGAATCCATTTCTAGGAGTCAGGATTCCTTCTGAACTGCATGAAGCACTTATGGCAAGAGTAGAAACAACCGGACAATCTAAGTCGGATATTGTTATTCAGGCTTTAAGTGCTTACCTGGGAATAGCCACGCAGCACCAAAAGCTTGAAAATCTGGAGACACGACTGTCTACATTAGAACTGAAGTTAGAACAACTGACTCATCGAATTGAGAACTAAGAAGTTAGGGAAAACGGGAAACGGGAATTAAATTTTAAATAACACTTTTAAACCTGACAATTTATGGCTAAATTTAAGTTACGCCGATCTCAAAATGTTTCGGGGAATTTTTACGTTGATGAGACTTGTATTGATTGTGATACTTGTCGCTGGATGGCTCCCGAAGTGTTTAAACGTGAAAATGAACAATCAGCCGTTTATCACCAACCAGCCACTCAAATAGAACAAGAACACGCTTTACAAGCGTTATTATCTTGTCCAACCGCTTCTATTGGCAGTGTTGAAAAGCCTTCAGAAATCGTAAAGATTCAACAAATGTTTCCGCTTCTAATAGAAGACAATGTTTATCATTGTGGATATCATGCTAAAGCCTCTTTTGCAGCAACCAGTTATTTTATTCAATATCCCCAGGGTAATATTTTAGTTGATTCTCCTCGATTTACCCCGGCTTTAGTTAAACGATTAGAAGCATTAGGGGGAGTACGTTGGATGTATTTAACCCATCAAGATGATGTCGCTGATCATCAGAAATTTCATGATCATTTTGGATGCGATCGCATTTTACATCAAGATGAGATTCAGGAAGGAACAAAAGATGTAGAAGTCAAATTAATCGGAACAGATAACATTCAATTAAGCGATGATTTGCTGATCATTCCTGTTCCAGGTCATACCAAAGGACACACCGTTTTATTGTATCAAAATAAATTTTTATTTACTGGAGATCATTTAGCTTGGTCAAACCCTCTGCAACAGTTATACGCCTTTCCAGACTATTGTTGGTATTCTTGGACTAGCTTAATCAATTCGATGCAAAAATTACTAAATTATTCCTTTGAGTGGGTGCTTCCAGGTCATGGACGGCGCTATCATACGGATGCAGTTACGATGCAGCAACAACTCCAAATTTGTATAAGCTGGATGGAGACACAAAATGCTAGAAAATCGTGAAGGTCAACAAGTTCCAAACGTAACATTTAGAACTCGCAAAGATAATCAATGGGTTGATGTTAAAACAGATGATTTATTTTCAGGAAAAAATGTAATTGTATTTGCCCTACCTGGCGCATTTACCCCGACCTGTTCCAGTAGTCATGTCCCTGGTTATAACGATTTAGCAAAGGTATTTAAACAGAATGGAATAGATGAAATTGTTTGTATTTCTGTTAATGATGCTTTTGTCATGAATGAATGGGCAAAAGATCAACAAGCGGAAAATATCACTCTGATTCCTGATGGGAATGGAGAATTTACAGAACAGATGAGAATGTTAGTTGATAAAGCCGATTTAGGCTTTGGGAAACGGTCATGGCGTTATTCAATGTTAGTGAAAGATGGGGTGATCGAAAAAATGTTTATTGAACCGGATGTTCCTGGTGATCCTTTTGAAGTTTCTGATGCAGAAACGATGCTCAAATATATTAATCCTGATGCCGTTAAACCTTCTTTAGTCTCACTATTCACAAGAGTAGGGTGTCCCTATTGTACTCGTGCTAAAGCCTTCTTAAAAGAGCGAGGAATTGATTTTGAAGAGATTGTTTTAGGGCAAAATATAACAACAAAAACCTTGCAAGCCGTAACAGGAGCCACCAACGTTCCTCAAGTTTTTATTGATGGAAAATTAATCGGCGGTTCAGAAGATTTAGTGAAATATTTTGCAGTATCTTGATCAACCCTTAAGTTAAGGTTGTTAATGAGTAAATCTCCCCTCTTTTTTTACAAAGTTTAGGGGAGATTATCTGTAGTATTTCTCATAAAATTTTAGATTACTAGATGCTTAAATTCTAAACCTATGACATCAACAAAACCTAAAAATTCTCATCTTGAAAAAATAGCTGTTGTCCGAAAAATGCGACAATTAAGTAATATTTTAGATAATGCGATTCGGGTTCCGGGTACATCGATTGGGATTGGAATTGATCCGATTTTAGGATTAATTCCAGGAGGAGGAGATATATTAGGAGGAATTCTTTCTATTTATATTGTATTTCAAGCTTTTAAATTAGGTGTACCCCGTGAAACCTTAACCCGAATGGTCTCTAATATTGCTTTAGAAACCATTACGGGGACTGTTCCCGTATTTGGAGATATTTTTGATGTAGCTTGGAAAGCTAATGTTAAAAATGTGGAAATATTAGAAGCTCATCTTAATTCTCCAGTGGCAGGAAAAAAAGCAGATCAGTGGTTTATTATTTTACTATAGCACTTCCAAATGAGTTATAATAAATGTAAGGTTAGCAATAATCCCCCAAAGCTGGCAACGGAAAATGAATATAATCGACGAAATAGACGATTTTATCAATCAGACAAAAGATCCTAGAGAAATTAAAAGAGCGATCGCTGTCAAACTCAAATTACAAGGTAAAGCCTACCGGGAAATTCAAGACTTATTACAAGTTTCTCAAGGATTTATTAGCCAATGGAAAAATCGGGTGCTTGTGGAAGGAGTAGACAGTTTAAAACTTCAATATAAAGGAAGGAAAGGTTATCTAAGCCCTGAAGACAAACAGAAAATTATTGAAGAATTAAGGGAAAGAGATTGGTTAAGATTGTCTGATTTACAAGTTTTGTTAGAAAGGGAGTATGGAGTCGTGTTTCAATCCCATCAAAGTTATTATAGCTTGCTGGAAGAGGCTCGCATCAGTTGGAAAAAAAGCCAAAAAAAGAATCCGGCTAAAAATGAGCAGTTAGTCCAAGAGAAAAAGGAAGAAATTGAAAAAAAGTTAGCGAGTTGGAAAGAGGAAATAGGGGCGGGAAAGCTGACAGTGTTTATGATTGATGAATGTCATCTTCTTTGGGGAGATATTTTAGGGTATGTTTGGGGAAGGACGGATCGAAGAATAGAAATTCCCATCAAAAATCAAAAAGAAAGGCAAACTTATTATGGAGCTTTAGATTACCAAACGAAAGAATTTATTATCAAAGGTTATGCGGCGGGCAATACAGAAAATACCGTAGACTTTCTCCAGTATTTACAACAGCAAAATCCGGGGAAAAGGTTGGCTATAGTCTGGGACAATGCCACTTATCATTGTTCTCAAAACTTTCGAGATTACTTAACTCAAGTTAATCAAAATTTATCGGAAGAAGAATGGCGGATTACTTGTGTAAATTTTGCTCCTAATGCGCCGGAGCAAAATCCGGTTGAAGATATTTGGTTACAAACCAAAAATTTCGTGAGAAAATTCTATCATTTATGCCCATCTTTTAAAGTAGTTAAGTGGCTATTTGAGTTTTTTGCTCAGGGGCAAATTTTTGATTTTCCCAAGCTTTTTATGTACGGGATTTTGCCACAACCTATTTAGGATTGCTATATTAGGGGGATTACTCTTATTAATTATATTAATTTCTGCCCTAGGTATTTTTGTTTTAACCTTAATTTGGCAGGCATTAATACCCTATTTTAATTCCTGAATAATTTTAAAATGGCGGTTTAAGTTGCACTAGGAAGTACCCAACAGGCGACTTTATGATTAGGTTCAATCTGTTCTAAGGGCGGATTTTCTTGAAAACAATGTTCAATGGCAAATTGACATCGAGGCGCAAAAGGACATCCTGGGGGATAATCCATTAAATTGGGGGGAGTTCCTTCAATAGTTGATAATGATTCTTGACGAATTTGATCGAGTCGGGGTAAACTTTTTAATAACCCAATAGTATAGGGATGACGTGGGGCTTTATAGAGTTGATGCACCGTTGCTTGTTCAACAATTTGCCCCGCATACATAACTAAAATTCGATCAGCTAATCCCGCTAATAAAGCTAAATCATGGGTAATCCAAATCACAGACATTCCCTGTTGATTTCGCAGTTGTTTAACTAATTCTACAACCTGGGCTTGCACCGTTACATCTAATGCCGTTGTCGGTTCATCTGCAATTAATAATTGAGGTTGACACCCTAATGCCATTGCAATCATAACCCGTTGACGCATTCCCCCGGAAAATTCATGGGGATAGTTTTTTAACCGTCGTTCTGGACTAGGAATTCCGACCTGCTGCAACAGTTGAATGGCACGATTTTGAGCTTGTTCTGAAGTGAATTTGAGATGAAGTTGTAGAGCTTCTGTAAGTTGTTTTCCAATGGTTAAAACCGGGTTTAAAGAAGTCATGGGGTCTTGAAAAATCATCGCAATATCACGACCCCGAATTTTTTGTAACTGTTGAGCATTCAGTTGCAGTAAATTTTTCCCCTGAAACCAGATTTCACCTTGGGTAATTTTTCCAGGGGGTGATGGAATTAACCTTAAAATTGATAACACACTCATACTTTTCCCTGACCCCGACTCCCCAACAATTCCCAGGGTTTCACCGGGATAAACCTGATAGGAAATTCCATTGACTGCTTGAACAATTCCATCCAGGGTAACAAACTGAATGGCTAAATTTTTAACCTCTAATAATGGAATCATAATGTTTAACATTAAATCAGAATTGCCGAAGAGTAGAGACAGAATTAACAATATCTCTACTCAGTTTCTAAAAATGACTTCAGTTTTGGCGTTTTTTAGAGCAAATTTTACACAGGTAAATTTATTTAACGACTCGTAACCGTTGTGTGACTAATGTTACTCCTCCTTGACGCATCAAAATGGCAGAAACCCAATTATCTCCTGATGTATTCGGTGCTTGACCGACTTTGAAAATCCCTCCAGAAGGCAAAAATTCTAGCTGTAAAAGTTCCTCTTGAGTATAAGCTTTTGCTGTTACGGGCTCTGTGATAGCAGTTCCAATCAGAATTTCCTCATTTAAGGGTTCTTGAACAATGGCATCCACCGTATATTCCTGACCGATTTTGACTTCCTTCGGTACATTAAAAACTACCGTTGGAGGTTGGTTTCCTAATGTTAATTTATTTTTCTCCGCTAGAATTTCCTGTTGTACAATTTTCCCGCCTTCAATCTGTTGTTGTGAAGTAATTGTTGAGGTTAAGGCAAATTCTCGATTATTAATTGTTCTGGTTCCCGTAATTTCTGTTACCGTTGTGGTGGTTAAAGCTTCCCCATTTTGTTGCCAAGATTGCAATTGGGTGCGATAATTCAGACGAGAATATTTATTCCAAAAATCTTTGAGAACTTGTTTGAGCGTTTGATGATTTAATCCATCGGAATTGGTAAAATTAGAACTATAAAAACCCATCACGGCTTCTACATCCTGACGATTAGACGCATCATCAATTTGAGTTAAAAGATTGGTCACGTTAGCGGGTGCTGTTTCTGGGGTTTCGGCATTAACGGGCTGAGAAATTGCTGTACCCGTTCCCCAAATTACCAATCCTAGAAGCACAGAAAATAACGGTGTTGTCAATATAGGCCGTGTCTGTACACAAGACCCATTCTGAAAAAATTGCCGTTGAACGATTGCGAAAAGTGTCATAAGAATATAAAGATGGGAGAGGGGAAACAAGCGTGTCTTCAGACCTGAAAGTAAATACGATTTTGTACAAATTTTATGGTAACTTAAAAATTCATAACACTAATATTGAACACAGAGTAGGGGAGAAAACTTGAGTCAAACACCCATTCGCTTACTGATTGCTGCTAGTGGTACAGGGGGACATTTATTTCCGGCGATCGCCACTGCCGAAAACCTGTCAGATTTTGAGATAGAATGGCTGGGTGTGCCTGATCGCTTAGAACGGGAATTAGTTCCCCCCGAATATCCCCTGCATACGATTTCCGTTGAAGGCTTCCAACAACGCTTCGGTTTCGGAACCTTAAGAATTTTAGCAAAATTCGCCCTTTCCCTCGTACAAGTCACCTCTCTCCTCAAAACAGGACAGTTCCGAGGGGTATTTACCACAGGGGGATATATTGCAGCACCTGCTATTATCGCGGCTCGTTTCCTGGGTCTACCTGTGATTTTACATGAGTCTAACGCCTTACCGGGTAAGGTGACTCGGAATTTCGGCCCTTGGTGTAATACCGTTGCTTTGGGGTTTGCGGCGGCTGTTCCTTACCTAGCCAATGCCAAGACCGTTGTGGTTGGAACCCCCGTGCGTTCGGCTTTTATGCAAGCGTCTGAACCCTTGTCTTTTTTCCTACCGGATGATGTTCCGGTTATTGTGGTGGTGGGAGGAAGTCAAGGTGCGGTGAGTGTGAATAACTGGGTGCGACAGGCGGCTCCTAGTTGGTTTGAAGCCGGGGCTTGGGTGGTACATTTAACCGGAGACAATGACCCGGATGTTGAAGCGTTAAACCATCCTCAATATATTAAAATGCCCTTCTACAATAATATGGCAGCCCTCTTAAAACGGGCAAATTTAGCAGTGAGTCGGGCAGGTTCAGGAACCTTAACCGAATTAGCCATTACCCACACTCCTTCGATTTTAATTCCCTATCCCTTTGCGGCTGAAGATCATCAAACTTATAACGCCAATGTTTTTGCTGAAGCGGGTGCATCCTTCGTCTTTCAACAAAAGGATTTAACCGCCGACTTGCTGGCAAGTAAAGTTTTGTATCTGCTGCAATCACCCCAACAGTTAAAACAAATGGCTAAAGCCACAGCGACCGTCGCCGTTACCAATAGCGCCCAACAATTAGGGGATTTAATCCGAAATTTAATAATTTAAGTGGGTCTGTATCAACACATACCGTTTTTCTCAGTGATTTCCGTCACACAGGGATCACTGCAATATCACATCCAACCGGGATTCTACTCATACCGCTATGCCCGATAATAAGAGATAGTACAGAACATAGAGTTTTCTGAGGGTGTGGGTATGAAATTCGCAGCAGTAACCACCACAGTAGTGATGATGATCTTGGGTTTAACTGTTCCCGCTCAAGCTGAGAACCCCGCCCATCTCAAGCAGCTATTGGAAACGAAAAACTGCCCTGGATGTGATCTCAGTGGCGCTCAATTAGTCGGTGTGAATCTTCAGGGTGCTAACCTCCGAGATGCCAACTTAAATGGAGCTAACTTACAAGGTGCTAATCTCAACGAAGTCAATTTTAATCGAGCAGGATTAACTGAAGCGAATTTAGAAAGTGCCAGTCTGATTGCTGCTAAATTACATGGTGCTAATTTAGAACGTGCTAATTTGAGCCATTCTAACTTGAGTTTAGCAGGTTTAGTGATTGCCAGTTTAAACCATGCTAATTTAAGTCATGCTAATTTAATTGGGGCAAATTTAGAGAGTGCAGATTTAACAGGTGCTAACCTAAGAAATGCTCAACAATCCGTTGCAACTTTAGGTGAAGTGAAGTTACAAGAAGGCAGTTTATATGGATTTGATATCAGTGGTGTGAATTTACGCGATGCTAATTTAACAGGGGCTAATCTCACAGGGGCTAATTTAACGGCTTCAGATTTAGCCGGAGCTACCTTAGAAAATACCACCATGATTAATGCAAATCTCATGAATATTCGTCGGTAATTATGACATCGATTTTTCTTCACCGTCCTTAACTTGAGTTGGGGATGGTGTTTTTCATTTCGGGATGGCTCTAATGTAATGCAATATTTTACATCTAAAAACCAAGATTTAAGCACAATGTGGAACAGGCATCTTGCCTGTTATCACCTTATCACGAACTATAAAATAAATTAATTTAAAATATTGTCATATTGGTTATGATTTCCAACCCAAAACCAATAATAATCATCGCCTTTTTTGATAGCTAAGGCTCTATCCCTCTTCTGTCACTCTCCGAAATCAACAAGTAATAAAAAGTAGAGTTATCCATTGGGAAAATAAGATTGAAATTGATTAATATTCTCAATTAATTTATGAAAACCCACTAATAAATGGCGGTCGGGAAAAATATCTAGCCACGGGACAATCAACCACAATATAATAGTAGGCTGAATTATTAAACGCAGATTATTTAAAACATTTTTCCATCCCTCTTTGTGATTCCATTGTTGATGAGTTGAGCAATCGGTGGTGTTTTTTTTGCTCTCAGATTCTCGGGGACTGCCTTGACTTAAAGACCGGAAAACTTCGGAGTTGAAACTAATCATTAAATACACACAGAAAATGATTTCCCACCATTTTTCTATATCGGGAAAATCCGTCAACCGATAATCAGTCCAACCCAGTTCTTGTTTACATTGTCGAAATCCATATTCCACCCATGTTCTTAACCCGTATAAATTACCTAATGTCTTTTTCATCTGGCTTCTCTTCTCTGTTAAATTTGTCATGACAAACGAAGTTGATGTTTCTGGCATCGTTTCTGGATCTGTGGTAATTTCCCAATAGGTTCTTGTACTTCTTTTCCCAAATATGATTTCTCTAATATATCTGGTTTCTGATTCTTGATTGCTAAAAATCCTCTCAAATTTACACCATTTGTTGGCTCTAACTTTCTGCTCGCTTGACATCCAGACTCCATGATTACTTCTTATTGCTAGTACCCAAGGAATTTGAAATTGATCTAATGTACTGATAAACGAACTACTTTCACCATAAAGGCTATCTGCTAATACCAATTCAATCTGAAATCCCCAATCAACCAATTCTGTTAGAATTTCTGATGCGATTTCAATCTTAGTTTTGTAGACATCTCCTTCTTTTAATGTTCCTTTGGGTTTAAATACTCTAAACACTAAAGGAAAGGTTATATTTTTATAAACACCGTAAGCATTAACTGATACTATTCCCCGATCTGTTTTGCCCACACTTCCCAAGTATTGTCTAGCTATATAGTCGGTTTTTTTTCCCTTTCTCCTATCTCCTGTCTCATCAATTATTACTATAATCTTCTCTCCTTTCAATGCTTTTAGAGTTCGGGCTAATCTTCTTTCCTTTAATTCCCTTGCTGACCAAGGCGAATTGGCTAAGAAATGATGCAGTGATTGTGGCGACCTAATTCCTACTATTTTAGCAATTTCCGGTAAAGATTTTCTCGGAATTGGTGAGATAATTCCTAGATGTAAGTATTTAAAACATTCGTAACTTCTCACTTCTGGGAATAGGTCTTTATAACCTTGACAATATTCATCAATCACTGAAACTGTTGGTTGTGCATCTCGGGCTAAATGTTTGATCATCTGTAATTCTACATCCATTACCCTATCCCCCTTCTAGCTACCCATCTGGTTTATTTTCTAATTTTACTCCTCGGAGACTGACAGAAGAGGGATATATGGTATCATGGATTAGACTATCATAGATGAGTTACATCTCCAATATTTGGGAAAAAATATTCCAAATCAACAGAATTATTAAGTTTGTCAGAAAAAACCAAAAGATGTAACGATTCGTAAATACCGAGAGTACATGAACTGAGGTAATGAATGATATGGGCGATCGCAGCATAGGGGTCTTTGTGAATGATATACTTTTCTAGAAGGTTATTACGGCTAGGAATTGTTCTTAGTATATTTCTCATATTGTTATCGAATTGTCAGGGGATTCATCAAAAACAGGATAACGTCATTCATTTAAGCCTTTGGCAATCCGTCAATCCTCCTCCAAACCGGGATGTGTTTGAAAGATTAGTGAATAAATTTAATCAAACCCATCCTGACATTCAGATAGAATCTATCTTTATTGGTCAGCCTCAATTGCCAAAAATATTAACAGCCGTTGTCGGGAATTCCCCACCGGATTTGTTAGTATATGACCCCCAAACCACCGGTCAATTTGCAGAATTAGGGGCAATTAAACCCTTAGATGAATGGGTGGAAAATTTACCCTTTAAATCTGATATTGTTCCCGGTTTATTTGAGCAATTGAGCTTAGACGGTCATATTTGGTCAAGTCCCTTATACACTGCTAATCTCGGTATTTTTTACCGACCGAAGTTGTTTCAATTAGCAGGAATTACAGAACTTCCTAAAACTTGGGAAGAATTCAGACAAGTGGCGAAAAAGCTGACGATTGACCGCAATGGAGATAGAAGACCTGAACAATATGGACTGTTATTGCCATTAGGAAAAGGAGAATGGACGGTCTTTAGTTGGTTCCCATTTTTATTAAGTGCTGGAGGCGAAATCTTAACGAATAATCAACCCAATTTTATCAATCCAGGGGCTATTCATGCCTTACAGTTCTGGCAGGATTTGATCAAAGAAGGTTCAGCGACTCTTTCTCAGCCAGAACGGGGTTATGAAGAGGCGGATTTTATATCAGGTCGAGTAGCCATGCAAATTACTGGGCCTTGGACTTATATCACCAAGTCTAACGTTGATTATCAGGTGTTTCCCATACCGACTGATATTAAACCCTCTACGGTTACAGCAACGGGCAATATTTTTGTGATGAAAACCACCTCAGAACGAGAAAAAGCCGCTTTAAAATTCTTAGAATTTGTTTTAAGTGAGGAATTTCAAACCGAATGGGCAATGGGAACGGATTTTTTACCAGTCAATCTCAAATCTGTGCAAAGTCAAGACTACCAAGAATACCTCAAATCAAGATCTTGGTTAAAAGTATTTGTAGAGCAAATGTCCGTAGCGGGTTCTCGTCCCATTATAGCCGGATATACTCGAATTTCTGATACTTTAGGTAGCGCAATTGAGGCAACTTTATTAGGTCAATCTTCGGCTGAATCTGCATTAAAAGAAGCACAGAAACGATTAGAAGTGATTTTTGGGGGAAAGTGACCGGAAATCAACAAACCACTAGCCACTCAATTCATTGATAAGGATCAGTCCAACTCAGAATCGATTCCCCTTGCCTACCGCTTTTGATGGGGTGTGATAAGATGGAATTCATAACGATAACTCAGTGAGTGCGACCGACTAGGGTAACTCTTTTGACTGTCCCTTTTAGGTCTATCCTAAAGAATCTCCGTCCCTTGAGCGCGGAGAATGTCAAACAACTTCAAGCTGGTGGAGAACTGTAAGACTTGTTAGCAATTTTGCTAAACAGCGAGTTTCCGTCAATCAAGACTCTCTGGCGACACCGTGTTTGTGAGCGCAGGAGTCTCAAAGATAGCATAAGCCTGACATAGAGACGCACATCATGGTTTTTAACCCTGACTTTCTCAAATCTGATGTTCAAGAGACCGCCGAAAACCCGTTGTTGACCTACCTGCAAAGTCAGCATCCTGATGTTTTGGCAACGGTTGCTCAGTCTGCCAGTTCAGAAATTAAAGAAATTATTAGTAAAAACGTTCAAGGATTAGTCGGGGTATTACCCTCCGATCACTTCGACGTGCAGATTACAACCAACCGGGAAAACTTGGCAGGTCTGTTAGCATCAGCAATGATGACGGGTTACTTTTTACGTCAGATGGAACAACGGATGCACTTAGAAGAAAACCTCTCTCGAACGAATTCGATTGACTCCAAGTAATCCGGTTCACACCCTAATTATTAAATTCCCCGGCTAAAGCAAATTCGGGGAACACCCCGGTTTTAAGGATTAGGGTTTTTTGTTGACCCTGGCGATTAATTTCAATCGGAAGTTCCTCTCCGACGGCTTTGGTTTCAATTTGCTCTTGAACTTGAGACGGAGTGTTGACCGCAACGCCATCCACTTTCACCAAAATATCTCCCTTGAGAATTCCGCCTTGAGCCGCCGGAGACTCTTCTACCACCCGTACCACAATCACCCCGGTATCTTGGGTGAGACTCACTTCCAGTTGTTGATCCATTTCCGCTTTGACCGTCGGACTCAGTTCCACCATTTGCACCCCTATATAAGGATGATCGGCTTTACCCTTGGTAAACAGTTGACTGGCAATCCGAATCGCTGTTTCAATGGGAATGGCAAATCCTAACCCTTGGGCATTCGCGCGAATTGCTGTATTAATCCCAATTACATGACCTTGATCGTTTAACAATGGCCCCCCAGAATTTCCAGGGTTAATGGCGGCATCGGTTTGAATGAAGCGAACTCGTTTATCAGGAATGCCAACCTGGGTAGCCGAACGACCTGTGGCGCTAATAATGCCAATGGTAACGGTATTATCTAATCCTAAAGGATTGCCAATGGCGATGGCCCACTGTCCCGGAACTAAATTCTCCGAGAACCCAATGGGGGCTGTGGGTAACTCCTTACTCTCAATTTTGACCGCCGCTACATCCGTTATGGGATCAACCCCTTTAACTTTCCCTTCAAAAACGCGACCATCATTTAACGTGACTTGAACGCTATCGGCCCCATCCACAACATGAGCATTGGTAATAATTCGGCCATCGGAATGCAGTATAAATCCTGAACCGGTACCTCGACGAACTCGTTCTTCTGGGGTGGGGATTTGAGCGCCAAAGAAGCGTTTAAACAGAGGATTTTTAAACGCATCCGGGACATCTTGTTCTGTTTTGCGAGTGGCATCAATGCGAACCACCGTCGGGCCTACAATTTCTGCGGCTTCGGCAATAAAATTCGGACTACTACGGTCAATGACCTGTTGTTCTAAAACCGTTGGAGGAGCAACAGTTGGTAAGGGTTTGACGACGGCGACGGTCGCCGATAATTGGGTGGGGTTGTTAGTTTGGACATAGCGACTGCCTAACCATCCTGCCCCTCCTCCGAGGGAGAGTAAAGCCAGATATACCGTAAACTGTTTGAAAGATAAATCCATCTGTGTTGCCGTCTGGAAATACAATTCTGTTGGGGGTCTAGCGGAACAGGTTCTGTGTCCTCTAATCTTAAGAGTAAGAGTATTGAATAACGACTCTTTAACTTTAATTAGCACATCTTGAACCTTCAGTTTGTGATCTGTGCGCCACGATGTTGATACAGCGACTCGCCCAAACCAGAGTGCTGATCACTCACTGGGGGAGCCAAAGGTGATCCGCTCATTTTAAGTTAAGTTTAATGAATCCATGATCATGAGGTTTGAACGCTTAGGAATAGTATTGTTGGGATTGATCGCAAATCTGATGGGGATATTCGCGAGTCCTGTACCCTCGGTGAAGTCACAAGAAGCTCAACAAGAAGCTCAAGCAGTTTGTCCATCCCCGGTCTTATCTCGTTTAAAACGTCATCGTCTGGCTGCTGGGGAAACGGTGGACAGTATCGCCCGCCAATATAATTTAATTCCCGCAACGTTACTGGGGATGAATCCGATTTTACAACGGGGGTCAGCGCCTCTGGGAGCAGAAATTCTGATTCCACCTTACAATGGCATTCAAGTGGAAATTCCCCCAGGTCGGTCTTGGCAAGAAGTCGTTCAAGCTTATAATGCTCGTCCTGATGTGGTTTTTGAAGTCAATGGTTGTCAAACTCAACCCATAGCGTTGTTTCTTCCCGGTGTGAATTGGTCGCCCAAAGGCCCCCCTGTTCCTGCTTTCTCCGTCCTATCGGGCTATCCTCTCCCCCAACCGACCAGCATACAAATGGGTTATGGTTGGCAATTAAACCCGGTTTTGGGTCGCGTGGTGTTCCACAGTGGTTTAGATTTAACCGCAACGGTGGGAACTCCGGTGTTATCTGTTGGAGCAGGAAAAATTGCTTTTGCAGGCGAACGGGAAGGTTATGGAAAATTAGTAGTTGTTAATCATGGGTCGGGAAAACAAACCCGTTATGCTCATCTGGATACAATTAATGTAAAAGTCGGTCAACCCGTTAATTTAGGGGATGTATTAGGGACAGTGGGAACCACCGGACAACCGGATAGTGACCCATCCCATTTGCATTTTGAAATTCGTTATAACTCCGATTTAGGATGGATTTCAGAAGATCCCAATCCTTATTTTAGGGGGAGATGATCATGATCCTGAATTATCTGAATCCCTTGGGTAAAGTTCGACTGACTTTGGCCGGACAGCAAATTCTATCGCCATCTCGATATCCCACAAAACGAACATAAACGCTTTCTCCCGGCTGAATATCGGTAACATCCGGTTGATGAAATTGGGGATTATATTCTACTTGTTGCCAAGGAGTACCAATCCGTTTATAACCCCAATTTTCTAATAAACCATCAATAGAACTTACGAAAGAAATTATATTTCTATTCAGTAAATTAGGGCTTGATTGTATCATTTTTTCACAGTATAGTTTCCTATTTATAATTACGATAACAAGTTAAAAGGATGAGAATGGTTATAAGATTTTGTGAGCTTTCCTCCTAGTTTCTTCCATCTGGGATTACTTAATATTGTAGTTGCCGTATCATCAATTAAAGGAGAAATAAATAGGATTACCCGAAAATTTTATAAAATCTTTAAAAATTACTGAGAAAATCGAAGAATAGCTTTATAATAGTTCACATTTGTTTACATCAATCTTCAAGTCCCTAGAACCCTAACCTACTAACTTTAAATCCTACAACCAATCTGATAGCAACAGCCCAAACACAGTGCTTGACTGATAATCAGACAACAAACCCAGGAGGATGAAGTCTTTTCCTCCCGGTTTCCCGTTAAGCTGTTCCCTACTATAACAGTCAATTTTTAGATGTTTTTCAGCCAAAAGTTTAAAGCCACCCCCCCCCTATTCTTGAATTGAGGGGGTGGCTTTAAGTTCAGGGAAGGATTAAATAAAGACATATTGATTACTATCAAAGGTCGATGCAATATCTCCTTGAACAAGGGCTAATAATTGTTTTGAACCATCTATATTCTGTTTGAAAATAGCAACCCCTTCCGGTACATTTCGAGGAGAACTATCAATCGTATATAATTCAGGAACACCTGCTAAGAGTAATTTATCTTCATCTCCATTAAAATCAGTAATTAAAGTATATCCTAAACTATCACTAGAAATACCTAAAAGCGTATCATTACCGCGATCGCCTAATAGTAAATCGTTTCCTGTCCCCCCAATCAAACTATCATTTCCTTGACCTCCATAAATACTATCGTCTCCACCATCTGCAAACAGAGTATCTTCATCATTATTCCCAAACACAAGATCTGGGTCTGGCCCCCCATAAACCGTATCAACTCCGACATCACCAAATAGGGTATCAATTCCTGAATTTCCGATGACTAAATCATTCCCTCGACCTGAAAATAGAATATCATCTCCATTTTGTCCTTCAATAAAATCATCTCCTAGGAAACTGGAAATCATATCATTTCCATCTCGACCTGCAATCACATCACGATTAATTGTTCCAACTAAAGTATCATCTTTGCTCGTACCAATGAGTGATGTAGCAGGGCTTAAGGGGGAAATTTGATCTCCATTTCGACGCAAAAAGAACGAATCTGCACCAGCACCTCCAATGAGAGTATCTACTTCACTATCAAATACAGTTACGATGGGGTTAGAGGTTATTGTTTCTCTAGCAACTGGGTTAGACACGGGCTCAAAACTTAGCATTGTACTTCAGGGTAAACAACAAAAGGGTTACAGAGGAAGAAAACATTATTAATATCGATTTACCAGATTTCAGGAAGTACAAACACATCCCTGAAATCTCATCTTGTTTTCTGGCCTCTGCCTCTGGAATAGTAGACTCTTGTTAGCTTACAGAATCAGGATGATTTTTAACAATCTTTTAGAGATAATTCGTAAAATATAGGTAAAATTTTGGTAAGATTTTAATAGATATGTTAAATTATGATAAATTCAAACTATAGCACTACTTGAACAGGGAACAGGGAACAGGGAACAGGGAACAGGGAACAGTAAGAAGTGAAAGGGTTTCAGGATGATTTTTATTAGATTTTTTTTTGACGTGTTAAAAAAGATTACTATAGATTTGAATTAAATTTTCTACAGTTGTTGTTTCAAAGACCCATTCTAATCCTTGGGAATTAATAGCTTTAATTAAAATAATAGATTGTTGAGAATTTTTACCCAGAGGAACTTGGCAAGACCAAGACCATTGAGACTCAGTTTCTGAGGGGTGAATAGAGAGTAAACAATTTTGGATTAACGTTCCATTGACGAAAACTAAAATTTCTTCTAATTGGCTATGGGGATTAATTTCTGATACCCATCCTTTTAATAAAAGGTTTCCCTCTGAGGTTAATTCACACTGTTCTATTTTTCCTTGGGGGTTGTGACTAAATTTTAGGGAAGATAAGGGTTTTTGAGGATGGCGGGTGACTAGATATAAATCTTGATACCGACAAATTCCTTGGGGAATTCGAGAATAAATTGCTTCTCCTTTACTAATGGTATTTAAGCAATTAGCTACAAAGGTTTCACCGACATAGGTTGTGCCATATTGATTAACATCTAAGCTGCGACTTTCACTATTGGGAATAAATAAAATATCGGTTGGTGAAATGGCTAAATGAGAAGGTAATAAAAGTCGATCATGAACGCTAAACATTAATATTCCTTGGGGAGAAAGCAAAGAATAAAGTTTTTGTAACCACGAGAAAAACGTAGCTTCAGGCAGATGACTAAAGAAAGAACAAGCTAAAATACAATCAAAGGATTGTTGAATTGGATAATCCTGGGGATAGGTGGTTGAAACAATTCCTTGAACCCCAAATTGTTCTTTTTGAAATTCAACTGCTTGAGCATAAATATCCGAAATCCAGATCGTTTGAGGAGGGAGATCCTGAACTAAAAATCGAGTGAAACGTCCATAACCACTGGCAAAATCTAAAAAGGATGAAATTCGATTCAAATCTTCAAAATTCCAGTTTAAAACCTGACGAACTGTATCTAAAATTCGACGGCCATTAAAATAATAACGAATACAGGCGCGCTCCGGTATACCGTGATTCGCTAAGGCAAATAAATACATCTCATCCTGAGCACAAATATCGGCATTAAAGGTAGCGGGACATAAGGTTTGATCTTGAATAAACCGTTGCAAAGCTAAGGATTGACGGGATAAATCAACAAGCTGCATTGACTGTTATAAAAAATAAAAGTATTTCTCTCAATGTCATCTTACAGAAGACTGTTACCCAAAACAATCAGGCAGACCTGAAAAAAATTTTGACGGTTTGGCTGTAAGATAGTAAAGCTATAGTTATTACAACTTCATGAAAAGCTATGCGAGTTTATGTGCTGCTGTTCAATGCGGGAACAGAAAATGAGGGGATTCATACGATTCAGATGGGCGATCGCAATAAAGTGTTAATGTTTGAAGATGAGGATGATGCCACCCGCTACGGCTTGCTGCTGGAGGCTCAAGATTTCCCGACGCCACTGGTTGAAGCTCTTGATGCCGAGGAAATTAAGGAGTTTTGCCAAAGCGTTGACTATGACTGGGAACTGATTGCATCTGGAGAGTTAGCCATTCCCCCGGAACAGAATGTGGATAAAACCGACTGGCAAATTGAAGCCGAGCCCTTAGAAGAGGAACAGGAGGAAGCCGAATTTGCCTCTCCTGAACTGGATGATATTCGGAAACGACTTGAAGGATTATTGTAAATGGGGTTATTGGGACTTAAACAAGAATTAAGCTCAAATGTGTTTAAGTTCCACTAAACTGCTAGAATAACCTGCTTTTTCTCAAATAATTGACTTTATCACCCTCTCAACTCGTCGAGGTGCTTCAATTTCTGTAAACAGTTGAATTGCATTATCAAAATTAGGTTTGCTGTTTACCCTATCCCCCATCTGTTGATAACTTAAAGCGAGTTGATAATAGGCTTCAGCTAAATCACATTTAGCACCAATATTTTCTAAAATTTCTATCGATTCTTGATGATGGGTGAGTGCGGTTGCAAATTCCCCTTGTATTCGGTAAAGTTCTCCTAGACCTGTTAAAGCTTTAGCTTTTAATTGAGTATAGTTAGTTTCTTCAGCAAATGATATGGCTTGATTATACATTTGAAATGACTTTATAGTTTCGTTGATATTTTTGTATGCTGTCCCTAAACATAGAAAAGTATAACCTTGATTCCAAATCATGTCTCTGGGTTTCAAAAGTTCACTTTTATTAATATAAGATAATGTTTTTTCAGTGTTAGCCCAATATGAATTTATTAAAGCAAGGTAAACATAACTGCTTAATTGAAGATGATAAAAGTAATCTTGATAAAGTTGATTCTCTTTTGTTATTAAGATTATTTTTTTGCTGGATACTGTGAAAATCGTTTCTTTAAATAAAAGATAAGATTGTCCTAAATCCCCTATATTGAAATAGCACAATCCTTGATTAAATAAGGATACAACTGATAATCCATACAATTGATATAAATAAAAATCTAGTTCTGGACTTTGTTCAGAATCAATATATATTGTTTTTATTTTTTCTGCTATTGATTTACATTCCTTATGATAATTTATTGCTTGATGTATAGAACCTCTTAACCATTGTATATCACCTAATATCTTGTATAACCTAGCTTTAACATAACTATTCTCTAGCTTGTCTTTAACTTTATTAATTAATGAAGCAGTTTGTTGTAATAAGCCAAATCTAGCAAATGATCCACCTAGTGCTTGACCTCTTTGCCACTTATTATCCCTTTCTTTTTCTATTATAGAACCTGCTTGTTCAAAATCATCAATTTCTACATAATGATAATAAGCTTCTAACGCGGTTAACCCATCTTTTATCGTTTCAACACTCTCAACACTCTCCGTCCAAAACTCCGCAGCTTTAATATTAGCGGTTTTCCAATCTTCACTTTTTCTCAAACGTGAGATCGCTTCTTCCCTAACCATGGGATGTAAAAAGAATTCACCCTTGTTAACTTCGACTAAAGAACGATTTTTTAACGACTCAATTACCCTGCGCTGTTCACCTTCTGGAACATCCCATAATAAACACAATAACCCATTATAAGGAACAGTTGGAACATCTTGATACCGATAACACCCCAACCGACATAATAATTTAAACGCATTAATATCAAGTTCTTGTAAACGATTAAATTGAGAATTCACTAAATTTTTTAAATCGGGTTTAGCTAAAATTTCAGCTTTGTTATAATTCCAATAAGCTTGAATATCTCCTTGATTATCTTCTTGAATTGCACCACACAAAATTCGCATCGCCTTGGCATTCCCCCCATAGGCTTTGTGCATTTCAGTCAAAATAGACTCATAATTATTAATCTGATAATATTCAAAATATTGTTTCCAGGCACAATAGTCTAACTCAGGTAAACGATAGGTTTCAACCGTAATATCCCCTTCACACAACCGTTCACGACTGGTGATTAAAGTTACTGACTGCACCATCGGATCTGTTAACATCCTCAATAGTTCGATATAATGTCGATGGGGTTCAATAAATCTAAACTCAGAATCTAGTGCAGGTTCTAAATTATCAATTAATACCCCAATTTTTTGATTTTGTAACAGTCGTTGTAGCCGTGCCAAGGACACCATAAAATCCCGTCCAGGTTCCTCCTGAAAATCCTTTTTCAGCCATTCCTCAACAATAGTTTCAACAGGCGAGATGGTTTCCTTTTCCTTCGCCATCGTCAAATATAAGATTTTATCAAAATTTTGATTCTTCAGAAATTCTGTAGCCAGAGTTGTTTTACCAATTCCTGCGGCGGCTTGAATTAAAATAATTTTTGCACCTTGATTGATTTTTGTTTTAAGGTGAGCGATCGCATTTTCACGACCAATAAAATGAGGATTCATTGGGATAGATTGAGGTGCAATCCGACTATAATTTTCTGTTACACTTTGATCAACTTCAAATTCCTGTATTTCCTGCAATTTTAACTGAGATTGATTTTCAAATTCTTCCAAAATTCCTTTTAGGACTAATTGGCAGTTTTTTTTATTCACTGGTGTACCAGCTACTTCTGACAACTGTTTCCATAACTTAGGAGATACGACCGTCTTAATGTATGCCACACTATACCCTCGAATCTCCATCTGCTCATAAGTTTTACCTTCCAAACTCTGTTGCAAAATTCCTATCTCTACGGGTGCTAGTGCTTTCCCCGTCTTCTCAGATACCCACTGTTCGAGCAGTGACATGACTTCTTCAATATTTTGAAAATTCATAGTCTGGCTAATTTTCCCTGAGTATCTAAAATTCTACCATGAACTTTATGAACTTTATGAATATTGCAGGTAATAGTTCAAGAAAAAATATGAATGAACTTTATACATTTACGCATCTCCAAAAAAATCACAAGATGAAACTGTGCTAAACACAAAAGTTCATTTTAAAACGATTCTGTGGAGGAATTGAATATGGCTGTGTATTATGGAAATGATAGCAGTAACTATCTAACTGGTAGTTCCTATGATGATCAAATTTATGCCTACGGCGGAAATGATACTGTTATTGGCAATGGTGGGAATGATTATTTAGAAGGGGGACTGGGAAATGATTCTGTTATCGGTGGTAGTGGAAATGACACCATTGATGCGTTTTGGGCAACTCCATACAATGGGGAACGTGATATTTTAAATGGAGGGCCAGGTTACGATAAATTCGTGATTGGTGATTCGTATTCGGGGAAAGGGTATTTAGGAAATAGTTGGGCAGTGATCCAAGACTTTAACTGGCGAGAAGATTATATCAAAGTGCAGGGTAGTCTTAACCAATATTCACTGCTACCAGGAAATGTTAATGGCTATGGCTATAGTCCTAGCGATATGGCAATCGTTTCAAGTAGTAATAGTAGTGAGGTGTATGCTATTGTAATCAATGGCAATTTGAATGACCCGTCTAACGGTAACCTGAAAAACCTTCAGTTGTCAACACGAGATTTTATCTCCGCTTAATTCAATACAATTCCCATAGGGGCGGGTTCATCTAAATCTCAAATACCTGCTAGAAATTTCACTGAACCCTCCCCCTTTTTATTATCAATTAACTTACTCCTGAATACTAAAAACTTTAGTCAGTTTTAACCAACTAAAGTTTTAGCTTTATTAATTTTTCAACCTATTTTAATAGGTTTGAGCTTTGAGCCTGAATTTTAATTCAAGGCTCTATTTTGGCTTGATAAATCAATCATCCTAGATAGTGTGAACACTGGGATGGAGTACCCTACAATTAACGAGTGTAACGACCATTATTGGGATAGGGTTGGGGATAGGTTTGATTGTTACGATTATAACGATCATAGCGATCGCTGCCATTATAAGTTCCTGAATTATACCGACCATTATTATAATTTCCGTTGTTGTCTCCCCGTTTCCAAGCTTCATATTCTTGATCTAAACGTTGATCTAACTGAGTGTGAGAATCTCGAATCATTTGGGCTTTTTGGGCTGAGGTTAAATTGTTATATTGAGGTTTTCTCACCTCTTGTCGCATTTGCTGTTCTAACTCCGCATGACGGCGTTGACGATATTGATCAAATGATTGTTGGTTATAGCGATCGTTACGATTATTGTTATTATTGCGATTATTGTTATTATAACGACCATTATTATAACGGTCATTGTTATTATTACGGCCATTATTAGATTGCCGTTGTTTCCAGGTGTCATATTCCCGATCTAAACTTTGATCGAGGGCATTATGAGCATCCCGAATCATTTGAGCTTTTTGGGCTTGAGATAAATTGTTATATTGAGGTTTTTTCACCTCTTCCCGCATTTGCTGTTCTAACTGTGCATGACGCTGTTGACGATATTGATCAAAATTATTTTGAGCTAGAATTAAATCTTGAGAGGACTGTCTTGAAGAAGTTGTGTTAATGGGGTTGTTAGGCATCACAGCATAAGCTGGAAGCATAGAACTGGCTGCTAATACCAATGTTGCTAAGGTTAATGTCGGTTTCATAGGTTTACTCAACTTGAGAAAAGGGTGGGTTCTTTCCTTTATTTTAAGCTAAAACTTTCTGGGGTAGTTTACATCATCCTGAGAGAAGATTTTAACAGTTGTGATCAGAATTCCGAGGCTATCTGGGGAAAAGGCAAGTCAGCAATTTTCCTAACTCCTGACTTACTTTAATAGTCGATGGACATCGCAAAAGGTTCCCTAACCAGCGAGAACCCAAAAAACCCAGTTTCTATCGATATTTAGTGATTAGTAAAAGCTTTAAGAGTTAATCAACTATCCACTTCTTGACTGATAACTGATAACTGATAACTAATAACTGATTTCAGTTGGACAGCACAGGCTTTTAATTCCGGTTGGCGAGAGTCGGGGCACGCATGAGGGTGGGTTAACGTGTTGGCTTCTGCGTCCGATGCCCATAATACCCCCCAGTGCATCGGGACAAATACAGTCCCAGGGGCGATAAAAGCGGTTACTTTAGCCGGAAATTGACAACTTCCCCGCCGAGAACGCACTTCAACCATATCACCATTTTGAATTCCCAAATTCCCTGCATCTTTGGGATGAATTTCAATAAAGGGGTCAGGGTGCATTTGTTGGGTTTTGTTGGTTCTTCCGGTGCGAGTGAGGGTGTGCCAATGACCATACAGACGACCTGTTGTTAACACATAGGGATAATTCGGATCACTGGGTTCGGCTAACCCTTTAGAATGATATCCAGCAAAAATCGCCCGACCGTCGGGGGTGGCAAAATGATTATCGGTGTATAAGCGTTGGCGACCGGACTCCGTACTTCCTGCGGGACAAGGCCATTGGGTCGGCCCCTGGTGTTGCAAACGGTCATGGCTTAACCCCGACATATCACAAGGGCGACCTGACGTAAGTTGCACAAATTCAGCATAAACATCCGCCGAAGTTTGAAAGGCAAATTGTTCTTTAAACCCTAAGCGTCGTCCGACTTCGGCAAAAATCTCCCAGTCATGTCGAGCTTCTCCCAGAGGTTGATCAAACCCTGGACAGTAGGTAACACGGCGTTCTGAGTTGGTCATCACCCCAGTTTTTTCACTCCATTGGGTAGCGGGGAGGAGGACATGGGCATAGGCTGAGGTTTCGGTGGGATAGTAGGCTTCTTGATAAACGGTAAAGGGGGATTTTAACAGGGCGGCTTTGGTGCGTTCGAGATCGGGTAGACTAACAGCAGGGTTTGTGGCGGCGATCCAGAGAAACTGCACTTGATCTTGTTCTAAACCGATAATCATATCCCAAACGGTGCGTCCGGGGGTGGGAGAAATGCGACCTTCAGGAATTCCCCAAAACTGTTCAACTTCAGCCCGGTGTTGGGGGTTACTGACAAAGCGATAACCGGGTAATAGATGGGCTAAACCTCCGGCTTCTCGTCCTCCCATGGCGTTGGGTTGTCCGGTGAGGGAAAAGGGGCCACAACCTGCTTTACCAATTTGACCTGTCATTAAGTGTAGATTAATCAGCGATCGCACTTTTGCAGTACCTTCGGAAGACTGATTTAATCCCATTGACCATAACGATAAAATCCGTTTCGATTGTTGCCAATAACGGGCGGCTGTTTCTAATGCTTCAATTGTAATTCCACACCGTTTAGCTACAATTTCGGGGGTATAGGATTGTAAAAGTTGAGCATATTGTTGAAAGTTGCGAGTACATTCATCAATAAAAACTGCATCAATATCCCCCCATCTTAATAATAAATAACCAATGCCATTAAATAAATCAATATCCGTTCCGGGGCGAATGGGTAAATGTAGGTCGGCGGCTTCGGCAGTTGGGGTATATCGAGGGTCAACAACTATTAATTTAACGTCAGGATTTTTTTTATGATATTTAGCGAAACGATTAAAAACAATGGGATGACATTCTGCGGTATTACTACCGACAATAAACGCACAATCGGTTAATTCTAAATCTTCATAACAACAGGGAGGGCCATCAGCACCTAAGCTTTGAACATAACCTGATACAGCAGAAGACATACATAAACGAGAATTTGCATCAAAATTATTGGTTCCTAAACACCCTTTCATCAGTTTTTGGGCAATATAATAATCTTCGGTAACGAACTGACCGGAACCGTACATAGATAACGCATCGGAACCATAATCACGTTGAACCGTTTGGATACGTTCTACCATCAAATTTAAGGCTTCATCCCAACTCACTTGTCGGAAGGGTTGATCTAAGGTTTCTCGGATCATTGGGTGTAAAAGGCGATCACGACGAATGGATTCTGTGACGGTAGCTCCTTTAACACAGACCATGCCTTGACTAGAGGGATGTTGGCGATCGCCTCGAACTTTCCAAATCGGGTTTCCCTGTTCGTCCCGTTTAATCTCTTGATCAGTTGTTGCTGTAGAGACAATTTCTAAACCACAACCCACACCACAAAATGGACAAAGTGTTTGAATTAATTTCATTGTTTTATCATTGTTTGCTCAAAAAAGAGTTGTTTGGCTGAAGCCTCTCAATCTTTAGCCTAAAGCTCAACAACTCAAGATTTTGTATAAGTATTTATTCTTGCGGATCAACTGGCTATAAAAATCGTACTATTTAGGAATTAACTAATATTCCCTATTCCCCATTCTTTTCCCTAGAGGAATTAGGATAATCATTAACTCCCAATTCCTCCGATTCAATTTCCTATTGAGCCGATTTGAGATCTAAAGTTCCTACGGGAGTAAAGGTTGCCTCAAATTGGGTATAAGGAGTTTGGGTAACATCCGACTTGACTAACTTCGGCAAAGGGGTATTATTAACATTTTGAGTCGCATCGGGAGATTTAGCTTCGTAACTTAAAATATCCCCGGTTCGACTTACCTTAATCAAATAAACGGATACAGCCGTTACCGGAGTGTTTGTCCAAGCTTGATTAATGGTGGCAAAAACCTCTTGATTTAACTGTTCAAGATCCTCAGCACTAGGGGTTGCTGTTGTGCTACTAATGGATGTTGCTGATTCAGTCGGCGAGGTGGTAGCCACCGGAGAAGAAGAAACCGAGGGTGAGGCCGTTGTGGTAGGTGCGGTTGCCGTTGCAGATGGGGAAGTTGTAGTCGCCGCTAAACTTTCAGGCGTTGGGGATGCAGTCGCAACGGGAGAGGGTGAAATCGTTGTTGGGGATGGAGATAGGGTTGTTGTCGGGGCAATAGCCGTTGTTGAACTGGGAGAGGGAAGGGTTGTTGTCGATCCAAGGCTATTGGGACTCGGTGATGTCGTTGCTACTGCGTTCGGTGAAGGAGTTGCGGTTGACTCCAAGGAGGGAGAAGGACTGACCGAGGGAACTGTAGTAGGGGATAAGGTAGCAGTCGGAGTGGGGGATAGGGTGGGAGAAGCCGTGGTGATGGGAGTAACCGTTTCAGCAACGGTGGGGGTTTGTGTTTCCATCGTCGTAGCAGATGGTTCTGGGGTTTCTGCCTCTTTATTGGCGGTAGTGGGCGTGGAATTAAAAACTAATGAGCCCACTAAGGTTGCGATAATCACTCCCCAGAGTGAAAATAATATCGCTGTTTTTGTTGCAGGCGACATTTCTTCAGGTGGAGTCGCCGGATCAACCCCATGAGTAAACTCAGGTTCGGGGGTTTTAGCATAGGGATTTTTATCTGGAATTACCGGATCAACCCCACGAGTGAGTTCAGGTTCAGGCGTTTTAGCATAGGGATTTTCATCCGGGTTAGGTCTATTGGGTTGCATATTCAGCACCTCTGTTGCTATATGACTAGAACTGGGTGCTATTGTAGTGCTTTGTGCTAATCCCGTGTCAGGGGTTTTATCTTCTGTTGTGATCTCTTCGGTAGTCTCTTCATCTTCTTCGTGATGAGCAAAACGTCGGAAGAGAAAATCGAGAGCATAGTTCCGTAATTCATAATATCGGGGGTCTTCCATGATTTTCGCCCGATTTCTAGGACGGGAGAAGGGAATGTCTAAAATTTCCCCAATTTGGGCGGCTGGGCCATTGGTCATCATCACCAAACGGTCGGCTAAAAACAAGGCTTCATCAATATCATGGGTAATCATTAAAACTGTAATCCGATGATCTTGCCAAATATTGAGCAGTTCTTCCTGTAATTCTTCGCGGGTAATGGGGTCTAAGGCTCCAAAGGGTTCGTCTAAAATTAAAATTTGGGGACGAGTGGCTAAGGCGCGAGCAATAGAAACCCGTTGTTTCATACCTCCTGAGAGTTGAGAGGGTTTTTTATTCGCCGCTTCGGATAACCCGACTAACTCTAAATTTTCTTTGACAATTTCCAGTTGTTCAGCCGTAGATTTGTCAGGATATACTGACTCAACCCCTAAGTGAATATTTTCTTTGGCGGTCAACCAAGGTAACAGAGAATAATTTTGAAACACCACCATCCGTTCTGGCCCAGGTTCGGTGATCAACTGTCCTTGAACGGATATTACCCCGGTTGTCGGTTGATTAAACCCAGCCACCATATTTAATAGCGTGGATTTTCCACACCCAGAGTGACCGATAATGCAAATAAATTCGCCTTCTTTGACCCGAAGATTAACATCTTCAAGCACAATATATTTCCCTTTAGGGGTGTCATAAACTTTAGACACTTGATCAATCACCAAAAAGTCATCGGATTTTAAGGAAGAAGTGGGTTTAGAGGAAATATTATCTAAAATTTGCATAATGTTTGAGGGTTAACGGTTGACAGTTGACAGTTAAGCAGCGATCGGATCAAGGATAATTTCTTCAATCCGAATTTCCTGTTTAATCTTCAGATTTTTGAGATATTTAATCGGTTCATGGGGATTAAATATTGTGCCATCAAACAGTTTTATACTTTGGCGATCGCGTCCCATATCGGATAATCCTAATTCTCTGGCAGCTTGACCATAAACATCCGTTCTTAACACTCGTTCTATAATGGAAACCCAGTTTCTCGGAAAGGGAATAATTCCCCAACGTGCCATTTCTGCCATGATCCAAAGGAATTCTGTGGCATCGGGGCAATTGGTTTTATCCACAAAAAATTGATTGTAATTGACTAATAATTCGGGTGGTTTACCATCCCCCCGTTGAACCGGATCAATAAATCCTAATCGGGTATATTCCGGTGCAGAACCAACATATTCATCGCGGCATAAAATCTCTAAAATTTCTTCTCGATTTCGGCGATCATCGCAATAATCGCAAGCTTCAATTAAGGCTTTCACCAAGGCAATATGGGTCTTTGGATAACGATTTGCCCAGTCTTCTGTTGCCCCTAAAACTTTCTCTGTATGTCCATTGGGGAAAATATCAAAACTATTGGCAATAATAAAGCCTAACCCTTCATGAACAGAGCGAGCATTCCACGGCCCCCCGACACAATAACCATCAATATTCCCCGCTTTTAAATTCGCTTGCATTTGGGGCGGTGGAATCACGGTTAAATTAACATCTTGATCCGGGTTAATTCCTCCTGCGGCTAACCAATACCTGAGCATTAAATTGTGCATGGAACTCGGATGAACCATACCTAATGTATGCACTTTGTCAAGTTTTTTTTCGATATAATTTTTAAAGTCTTCTAAAGTTATAACTCCGTTTTCATACAACTGTTTATTCAAAGTAATGGCATTTCCATTGCGAGATAAAGTTAAGGCGGTTACCATTGGAATTGGGGGATTTTTACCGAAGCCTAATGTCATGGCTAAGGGCATTCCTGCCACCATTTGGGCTGCATCTAAACGCCCTTCAACTACGCCTTGACCTAACAGTTTCCAACTGGTTTCTCGGCTTAAGTTGACTTCCGTTAAGCCATATTCCTCAAAAATTCCTTTTTCTTTGGCAATAATCAAAGGAGCGCAGTCGGTTAAGGGGATAAAGCCGATATCTAAATTGACTTTTTCTAAACCATTTTTGGCAATAACGGTAGGAGCTTTTTTGAGTGTTGATTTTTTGGCTTTTTTCTGTTGGTTTAGGAAATAAACAATTTCATTTCGCAGGGCATAATAGCTGGGATGATTTACCACTTCCATGCGTTGACGAGGACGGGGAATATTCACATCTAAAATTTGCCCAATATGCGCTTCTGGGCCGTTGGTTAACATGACAATGCGATCCGATAAAAGCAAGGCTTCATCGACATCGTGCGTTACCATCACAGCACTGACTTGGTTCGCTTCGCAGATTTTCATTAACTGCTCTTGTAACCCGCCTCTGGTTAACGCATCTAACGCCCCAAAGGGTTCATCTAAAAGTAATAATTGGGGGCGAATAGCCAGGGCACGGGCGATAGCAACTCGTTGTTTCATCCCCCCTGAAATTTCTCCGGGTAATTTATCAGCCGCTTGTCTTAAACCGACTAATTTAATGTGTCGTTCAATAATCTCTTTTCGTTCGGTTTTAGACAGTTTGCGATAAACTTCATCAACGGCTAAGGCAATATTTTCTCGTACCGTTAACCAAGGTAATAAGGAATAATTTTGAAACACTACCATGCGATCTGGCCCAGGTTCACGGACTTCTCGACCTTCAACAATAATTCCACCTTGACTGGCTTGATCTAACCCGGCAATAATATTTAAAAGGGTCGATTTTCCACAGCCCGAATGTCCGATTAAGGAAATAAATTCACCTTTTTTAATTTTGAGTTCAATATTTTTCAGCGCAATATATTGTTCTCCATTGGGGAGATTAAAAACGCGATGAACGTGATCAACTTCAACGAATACAGACATAATTTCAGGTAAGAAAGGTGAACAATTGACGGAAATCAGAGTTTATTTTTGCTCGGCGGGAACCACTTTTGAAGCAATAAAACCAATGGTGCGGTCGAGGATTAAACCCACAACCCCGACATAGATTAAAGCAACGATAATCGCACTAATTCGAGAACTATTATAGGCATCCCAAATAAAGAACCCAATGCCAACTCCACCGACTAACATTTCCGCCGCAATAATGGCTAACCAAGATAAACCAATCCCAATTCTTAACCCGGTAAAGATATAAGGAACGGCGGAAGGAAATAACACTTTGAAGAAGTATTTTTGTCGGGGTAAACGTAACACTCTAGCTACGTTTTTATAGTCTTGGGGGATTTGTTGAACGCCGACGGTGGTGTTAATAATAATTGGCCAAATTGCTGTAATAAAGATGACGAAAATCGCGGAAGGATTGGATTGTTGAAAGGCAGCTAAGGCGATGGGTAACCAAGCCAGGGGAGGAATTGTTCTGAGGATTTGAAATAAGGGATCTAAGGCATCATACATAAAGGTATTTGTCCCGATTAAAATCCCTAATGCAATTCCAACAATTGCCGATAAGGTAAATCCAATGGCAACTCGTTGTAAACTGGCTAGAACTTGCCAAAATAACCCTTTATCTGTACCTCCATTATCAAAAAATGGGTTAATAATTAATTGCCAAGATTCTTTAACGGTGGTAATGGGAGAAGGTAAGTTAGGGTTTTCTCCTGAACATAACAGTTGCCAAAGGGCGAGGAAAATAACTACTGCAATTAACGGGCGGATGATTTTATTACGGTTTTTATTAAACCAATCAAAGACAAAATTGAGAGGATTATTACTGCTAGAACGGACTTTAATGCTAGTGGTCATGACTGTTAGAGATGAGTGAATTTGAATCAGATTTTTACTGATATATCCCTAGATTTGATCCCCCTAAATCCCCTTAAAAAGGGGGACTTTGATTATTGAGTTACCCTTTTTTTTCATGAGTTAGGGGGGGTCAAATAGAGAATATTAGATTTTTTTGATGGCTAAACCATTAAGATAAGCTTGAGGATCATCGGGGTTAAATTGGACACCATCAAAGAAGGTTTCAACACCACGAGAAGGGGTTGCTGGAATTTGTTCTGCGGGAACATTTAACGATTTTGCGGCTTCCTTCCAGATATCTTCACGGTTGACTTTATCAACGGTGGCTTTAATATCTAAATCGGGCGGTAAATATCCCCAACGAATATCTTCCGTTAAGAACCAAGTATCATGGCTTTTATAGGGGTAAGAAGCGTTATCTCTCCAGAATTTCATCGCAATGGGGCTGGCGGTTACAACCCGACCATCACCGAAGTCAATATTTCCCTTAGAGCGCTCAATAATATCTTTTACAGGTACTTTAAACCACTTATCTTGGGAAACAATTTGACACATCTCTTCAATATTTTCGGGTTTATCACACCATTGTTGCGCTTCTAAGACCGCCATTGTTAATGCTTTTGCGGCTTTGGGGTTTTTATCTACCCAGTCGGCGCGCATACTAAAGGCTTTTTCCGGGTGATCTTTCCACAATTCTCCAGTAATTAATGCCGTATATCCTGCTTTCTGATTCACTAATTGAGCATTCCAAGGTTCACCCACACAGAAGCCTTCCATATTGCCAACTTTCATATTAGCAACCATTTGGGGAGGCGGAACTGGAATAATCGAAATATCACTATCAGGAATTGTCCCCCCTGAAGCTAACCAGTAGCGCATCCATAAATCGTGGGTTCCTCCGGGGAATGTAATGGCGGCTTTGACTTCTTTTCCTGAATTCTTTGCCCCTAATACAAGGTCTTTGAATCTAGCACTATCATTAATAGTTATTTTAGCATCCAGGTAATCTTTCCCTAATGAAATTGCCTGACCGTTGGTATTTAATCGGGCTAAAAGATACATGGGAACGGGTTGTTTGGTAATCGTTCCTAATGTCATTAAATAAGGCATAGGGGATAAAATATGAGCCCCATCAATTCCTCCACCAGCAGACCCTAATTCTAAGTTATCACGGGTGACAGGCCAAGAGGCTTGTTTAACCACCTTAACATCCGTCATTCCATATTTAGCGAATAAGCCTTTTTCTAAGGCAATAATTAAGGGGGCAGAGTCGGTTAAAGCAATAAATCCTAATGTTGCCGTTGGTGTTTCTGGTGCATCAGCCGGATTAATATTCGCTGCGGGAACTGCCGTTGCAGCCGGGGAAGGATTAGAGGCAGTTGTTGAAGAATTAGTACCGGAAGTACAACCATGTACAAAGATGGTTCCCGCCGCAGTAACACCAGCCGTCAAAAGGAATTTACGTCGTGAAAGCTTACTCATGTCCTATGTCTTTATTCCGTGTTGGTAAATAATTGATGGGGTTTTCTTGTTCAATTTTTGAGTCGTTAAGCATCAATAACGACTGTATTTATCGCCTGGGCACTACAGGTTAAAATCATACCTGGTTCTAGGTCTTTTGCTGCATCAGAATTATTATTATATTGGATCTGCCCTTCAATTAATTTTTGTTGGCAGGTTCCACAATTTCCTGAACGGCAGCTACTGGGAATTGGAATTCCTTCCCGTTCTGCTACGTCGAGAATGAGTTCATTTTCTGTACAGGTAATGGTTTTACCCGATTTAGCAAAAACAATTGTGGCTGTTTTAACGGGTATTTCTGGGGTATTGTTTTGGGAATTAATCTCAGAGTCTGAACTCGTTAAATCTACTCCATCTTTGAGTTTAGCACCAAATTGCTCTACAAGAATTTGTCGCAAAATGGGTTTTAAATCGTCACAAGGAATGGATTTTTGAACACATTCACCCAATTGAGCATCTTTCCCAACTTTTCCGCCCATATAGAGGTTAACGCCTTCAACAACTTTACCATCTTTGCGGGCTTTTGTTCCCATTAATCCAATATCAGCGACTTGGGGTTGTCCGCAGGAATTAGGGCAGCCTGTCCAATGAATTCGCACAGGTTTTTCAACAGTTAATTCTGCTTCTAATTCCTTCACTAATGCCGTAGCTCTATTTTTAGTTTCAACTAAAGCAAAGTTACAGAATTGTGCGCCTGTACAGGACACTAACCCTCGGCTTAAACTTGATGGACTAATGGAGAATTTCTCTAAAATAGGTTCAGTGAGAAAGGCTTCTAAACGGCTATCGGAAATATGGGGAATAATGACATTTTGCTCAACGGTTAAACGAATTTCACCAGCACCATAAACTTCAGAAATCCGGGCTAATTCTAACATATCGTTGGCATACAACCGCCCAACAGGAACGTTTAATCCCACATAGTTTAATCCCGGTTGCTTTTGTTTGTAAACCCCAATATGATCCCGTTTTTCCCAGAGAATTTCGTCTTTTTCGGCTTCGGGTTCTAAGGAATAACCGATTTGTTTTTCCACTTCTGAACGGAACTTGTCAATCCCCCATTCATCAATTAACCACATCAGCCGAGCTTTTTGACGACTTCCTCTTAACCCATTGTCTCGATATACTTCTAAAATACCTCGACACAAACCCAGCACTTGATCAGGTTGTACCCAGACATTTAAGGGAATAGCAGCCGCACAACGGGTGGCAGAAAAGAAGCCTCCCACTAAGACATTGAACCCAAAAATATCCTGTTTAAATGCGGGAACAAAGGCAATATCATTGATTTCAGCATGAACGGAATTATCCCGACATCCGGCGATCGCAATATTGAATTTTCGCGGTAAATTAGTAAATTCAATATTGCCTTTTCCGTGATTGGTAATTAAGTCTTGAACTTGTTGCACCAACTCGCGGGTATCATACAGTTCATCTGCATCTAACCCCGCAACGGGTGAACCTGTGATGTTTCGCACGTTATCCATTCCTGACTGAATGCTCGTGAGTCCAACGGTTTCAAAGCGCCGGAAAATGTCAGGAATATCCTCAAGCCGAATTCCTCTTAACTGAAGGTTCTGTCTTGTGGTAATATCAGCATTACCGTCATCACCGTAGCGTTGCACGATTTCCCCCAAAACCCGCATCTGCTCACTGGTGATGACCCCATTCGGTAAACGCATTCGCAGCATGAATTTACCCGGAGTCACCGGACGAAAGAAAACCCCTAACCATTTCAGGCGGTAGTCTCGGTCTGTTTCGTCCATTGCTTCCCAACCCAGTCGGGTTAAGGTTTCGATTTCGTCTTTGACGGCTAAACCGTCTTTTTCTGCTTTGAGTTTCTCAAATTTGTTGGTAGCCACCTTTTGTGGGAGTGTGCTGGTCATAGCCTATTCCTCAGTATTGCTCGGTCTCGAACTCGTTAGGCCAAAATGAAAAATGGATCAAATTTGGCCAAATCCTAACAGGTCTATTCAAGGCAAACCGTATCATGCGAGACTCAAATGTCAAAAATTGCTGAATTTTAGGGTGAAAATCATCCTAAAGTGAGAGCTTTCATCTCTGTTCTTCAACCAAACGGTTAAGGAATATGAATAAGTTAGTGCTGAAAATTCGATACAATCGTAGCTAATGTTACAAAACTTAAAAGTTTATGAAAATTTAGCATTGCTACCATACATTTTTTGCATAATCCTCAATCTTTAGAGAGTTTTTAGCTTTGGCGTAGGGAAACCCTGCTTAGACTCAAAAACCGGGCTTCTTACGGAAGAAGCTAAAAAAGCAGAGAAACCCGGTTTCTAGTCCCCTGCTTAGACTCAGAAACGGGTTTTCTTTCCAGTTGTTGCTGAAATCATGTTAAAAAGCAGAGAAACCCGGTTTCTATTGCTCTACTTAGACTCAGAAACGGGTTTTCTTTCCAGTTGTTGCTGAAATCATGTTAAAAAGTATAGAAACCCTCTTTCTATCCGCCACTTATGATTCCTAATACCTCTTGTTATTGCTTAAAAAATGTTCGTGTTCCCGTTTGTGTACTCAAAGATAAAGATGAGTCCATCGCAAATTCAGTCAATCAAGAAGGTATGGCAGTCGTGGATGTTCAAATTGCATCGGGACTCTTTGAGCAAATTGTGATTGCGGGTCAAAGTGAATCAGATAATATTACAACCGTAGATTTACAGAGACAACAGATTTGGCCTTGTTTTGTAGATGTTCATACCCATTTAGATAAAGGTCATATTTGGGAACGTTCGCCGAATACAAAAGGAACCTTTAACGATGCGTTAACGGCCACGTTTAAAGATGAAGAAACCTGGACGGCGGAAGATATTTATCGACGCATGGAATTTGGATTAAAGTGTAGTTATGTACATGGAACAAAAGCGATTAGGACTCATTTAGATTCTTCAGGACGGTTAATAGACTTAAGTTGGGATGTGTTTAAAACCCTAAGAACAGAATGGGAAAATCGTTTAATCTTACAAGCGGTGGCTTTAGCTTCTTTGGATTATTATTTAACGCCAGAGGGTGAACAACTTATTGATAAAATTGCAGAATTAGGCGGAATTTTAGGGGGAGTTGCCTATATGAACGCTGATTTAGATCAGCAAATTAACCGAGTTTTTGAAATAGCTAAAGAACGGAAATTAAACTTAGATTTCCATGTTGATGAAACGGGAGAAGCAGAATCAATTTGTTTATATAAAATTGCTGAAGCAGCGTTAAAATATAATTTTGAAGGTCAAATTGTTTGCGGACATTGTTGTAGTTTAGCCGTACAACCCGATGATGTTGTTCAACATACCTTAAATTTAGTTAAATCAGCCGGAATTGGGGTTGTGAGTTTACCAATGTGTAATCTCTATTTACAAGATCGTCAATATCATTCCTCTGAATCTCCAAAAACCCCCCACTGGCGAGGGACAACCTTAGTTCATGAATTGAAACAAACCGGGGTTCCCGTTGCTTTTGCGAGTGATAATTGTCGAGATCCGTTTTATGGATTTGGCGATCATGATAGCTTAGAAGTGTTTAAAATGGCGGTGAGAATTTGCCATTTAGATCGACCTTTTGAAGATTGGTTATGTAGTGTTACAACAACTCCAGCCGATTTAATGGGGTTATCAGATGTAGGACGAATTGGTGTCGGACTTCCAGCAGATTTTATTATTTTTAAAGGTCGTTATTTGAGTGAAATCTTATCCCGTCAACAAAGCGATCGCATTGTGGTAAGAAAAGGTAAAATATTAGAGGATAAATTACCCGATTATTCAGAATTAGATGATCTGATTTTCCATCACCCTTAATTAAAGTTGAGATTATAGGCTTCTAAGTTTTGATTAGATCAACCTAGGGAAATTCTTCTCAAAAAAAAGCGGTTTTAAAAAGACAAGATTTTAATGATTTATTTTTGTCTATATTAATAATTGATTGTTATATTTATAACAATCAAAAATATTTATTATAAATTTTAAAAACTAAAAATTTCATAAAGAATCTTTTTTTACTTTACTACAGATTTAAACTATACTTTAATCAAGCAAACCAGATTATGACTTGCACCCTGTATGAATAACAAACCCACCTACACCATTTTAACTGTAGATGATAGTGCAGAAGATAGAGAAATTTTTTGTCGTTATTTATACAAAGAGACGATCTGCTACTATCAAATTTTAGAAGCAGAATTAGTGAGTGAAGCATTAGAGATTTGTGATCGGACTCTACCGGATCTGATCCTGTTGGATTATCTATTACCTGATGATAATGGATTGGTATTTTTGCAGGAATGTCAAAAACGCTATAGAAACAGCGTTGTCCCGGTGATCCTGTTAACAGGAGAGGGAAACGAAACCATCGCCACCGAGGCTATCAAATATGGTGCATACGATTATTGGGTTAAAGGGAAATTGAGCAGTTCTGAGATTCGCCAGAAAACTCTGTTTTTATTACAACAGTTAAGCTTAAAACGGCAAATCGCCCGTCAACAAGAACAGCAGAATTTAGTTAACAGTATTTCCCTGCGAATTCGCGAATCTCTGCGATTAGAACAAGTATTACAAAGGACTGTGGAGGAAGTGCGGGAGTGTCTCCAGACTGATCGGGTTTTAATCTACAAATTTTTGCCTGATTTCAGTGGGGTGATGGTAGCAGAATCCGTATTACCCCCGAATAGGGTCTGTTTCAACCTCCAATTCGAAGATGTCTGTTTTAAGGAAAACTATCTGCAACCCTATCGCCAAGGTAGAGTTTTTGTAGCCTCAGATATTGACATCGCTGACATCGCTGAATGCCATCGCGAGATGTTAAAAAGCTTTGATGTTCGGGCTAATTTGGTTGTGCCACTCTTATTAAGTAACTACAATACTTCAGAAACCAGTTGTTCAATCTCAAAACCAGAAACTGAGTATAATTTATGGGGGTTATTAATCGCCCATCAATGTGATCGCCCCCGTCAATGGCAAGATGACGAAATCAATTTGTTACAGCAGTTAGGGTTACAACTGGCGATCGCCATTCAACAAGCAGAAATGTATGAACGGGTAGAGACAGAACTTTACAAACACATCGATGCTGAATTACTCGAACGCCAGCGCGTAGCGGCAGAATTTCGCGCTTTAGTCGAAAACGCCACAGATATTATTTATCGCATTGATCTCGAAATGCGTTATCTCTACTTTAATCCCGCGATCGAGAAGTTAGTCCAACAACCCGCGTCTAACTTAATTGGCAAGACCCCGGAGGATTTAGGAGTTTGTTCAGAGATTATTAATTTATGGAATACTACTCTCAATCAAATTATTCAGACAAAAACTCAAGAAACTATTGAACATCCCTTTCCTGATTTCAATAGCTCGGTTTGGTTTCAAGTTCGGATTGTCCCCGAATTTAATGAAGCCGGGGAAGTTTATTCATTTCTCTGTATTGCCCGCGATATTAGTAAGATCAAATATCACGAACAAACGTTAAAATTTCAAGCTGAGATTCTCGAAAGAATCCACGATGCAGTCATTTCTACTGACCTTTCTGGGAAAATTTACAGTTGGAATCGGGGAGCGGAAAAACTCTATGGTTATACTGCTGCTGAAGCCATTGGTCAAAATATTAGCATACTCTATTATCCTGAAGATTTTCCTCAACTTCAATCGTCAATCTTCCAGCCTTTATTGGCGAAAGGAAACCACGAAGTTGAGTTTTGTAACCGCACAAAATCAGGAGAAAAAGTTTATATTAGCTTGCGTCTTTCCGTGATTCGGGATCAAGAGGGAAATATTATTCATTTAATTGGTTGCTCAAACGATATTAGTAAACAGCAAGAGGCACTCCGTGAACGAAAAAAAATAGAACAACAACTGCAAAAACTCAACCAAGAACTCGAAACTAGAGTTGAACAACGAACCGCCGAATTACAAGAAAGTCAACGTTTTATTCAAAGTATTACTGACAATACACCCAATGTTATTTATATTTACGATCTTGAGGAACATCGCAATATTTACTGCAATCATGAGGTACTTGATATTTTGGGATATTCCCCTGAGCAGATCCAAGGGATGGACAGTCAATTATTTATCCATCTTGTCCATCCCGATGATTTAAACACTGTATTAATTCATCTGAACAACTTACATACTCTCCAGAATGTTGAAAAGCGAAACTGTGAATATCGGCTGCGAGATGTCAACGGGGAATGGCACTGGTTACTCAGTCGCGATGCAGCTTTCTTATACAACAAAGATGGAACGCTCAAGCAAATTGTGGGTACGGCTCAAGATATTACTGAACGTAAACAATCTGAAGAAAAATTGCAAAATCTTTCAGATCGCTTGTCCTTGGCGATTAAATCTGGAGGATTTGGGATTTGGGAGTGGGATATTTTGCAAGAGCGAATCATCTGGGATGAGCGAGTGTATGAACTTTATGGGTTAGAGAAGCCAGATGTCCCAGAAACCACCTATCAAACCTGGGCAAACGCATTGCATCCCCAGGATCGAGAAAGAACTGAAACTGCGATTCAACAAGCGTTACGCGGTGAGCAGGAATACGACACAGAATTTCGAGTGATTCATTCTGATGGTTCCATCCGATATATCAAAGCTTATGCTTTAGTTCAACGGAATAACAGTGGAGAACCGCAACGAATGGTCGGGGTTAACTTTGATATTACTCCAGCCAAGGAAGCGGAAGAAAAACTGCGAATTCTCTCCGACCGATTATCATTAGCCATCGAATCAGGAGGGTTTGGGATTTGGGAATGGGATATTTTGCAAGACCTACTGATCTGGGATGACCGAATGTATGAACTTTATGGGGTAGAAAAGTCTGATCGTCGTAAATCCGCTCAAACTTGGCTCAACAGCTTGCATCCTGATGATCGAGAACTGATAGAAGCCATGAATCAACAATGGCATCATAAACAAACAATCAATACTGAATTTCGAGTGATTCATCCTGATGGTTCAATCCGATATCTCAAATCCTATGCGTTAATCCAAAACAACGAACGTGGAGAACCGCAACGAATGGTCGGTCTGAACTTTGATATTACCAGCGCTAAAGAAGCGGAAAAACAACTGCGACAGGTAAACGAACGATTGACCCTAACAAATGCGGAACTAGATCGAGCGACCCGGCTTAAAGATGAATTTTTGGCGAATATGAGCCACGAATTACGCACCCCCCTGAATGCGATTTTAGGAATGAGTGAAGGCTTACAGGATGGAGTTTTTGGGAACCTCAGTAAACAACAGAAACAAGCCATCAATAGTATTGATCGCAGTGGTAATCATCTGTTAGCTCTGATTAACGATGTTTTGGATCTCGCAAAAGTAGAATCTGGTAAATTAGAATTACAGTTAGCTCAAGTATCGATCAATTACCTGTGCACAAATAGCGTAACTTTTGTTCGACAACAAGCCCTTAAGAAAAATATTCAACTCACGACCAAGATCCCAGAAGGGTTAGCAAATATTGTAGTAGACGAGCTTCGGATTCGCCAAGTTTTGATTAATCTCCTCAATAATGCCGTTAAATTTACTCCTGATGGCGGCAGTGTCAAATTAGAGGTAAAAGTGATATCCTCAACCCCGCAGAATTTATTACAATTCTCGGTCATCGATACAGGTATTGGCCTAACCCCTGAAAATGCCAGTAAATTATTCCAACCGTTTATCCAAATTGATAGCAGTCTGAATCGTCAGTATAGTGGCACAGGCTTAGGATTAGCATTGGTGCGTCGTTTAGTCGAACTTCATCAAGGAACGGTGGGAGTTACCAGTGAGTTAGGAAAAGGAAGTTGTTTTATGGTTTGCTTACCTTATGTTGTTAGTAAAGCACCAACTGTTGAAACTACGATATCTCCCCCTAATTCTATCCAGTATAAAGAATTTCAGCCATCAAAACACAGCCCAATCTTGACTATTTCCCAACGCCCATCTAGTTCCACAACTCTTTTATTAGTTGAGGATAATGAGTTAAATATTGCCACAATCTCAAGTTATTTAAGTAGTAAAGGTTACAAAATTGAAATCGCCAAAAATGGGGAAGAAGGTGTTACACTAGCCAAGTCTTTATCTCCTGATTTAATTTTGATGGATATTCAACTGCCAAAAGTAGATGGACTAGAGGCTATTCGTCAGATTCGGGCTGAACAACGGTTAACTTCTACTCCCATTATTGCCTTAACTGCTTTAGCGATGACAGGAGATCAAGAAAAATGTTTAAATGCAGGAGCAAATGATTATCTTTCTAAGCCAGTCAAATTAAAACAACTGGTTGAGAAGATTGAAGATTTATTGAATTAAAGGAAACCCCCAGTAATGGAAAAAATGCCGATTATTTTAATTATTGATGATGACCCCGATAATTTCGATATTTTTGATACTTTACTAGCAAAAGAAGGTTATGAATTAGGTTACGTTTCTAAGGCAAAACAAGCTTTTAATCTTCTCGAAACTTCTCAACCTGATGTCATTTTGTTAGATGTGATGATGCCAGAAATGAATGGCATAGAATTCTGTAAATTATTTAAAGCGAATCCCCAATGGTCACATATTCCGGTGATTATGGTGACAGCCCTTTCGAGTAAAGAAGATTTATCCCAATGTTTACAGGCGGGTGCTGATGATTTTATTAGTAAACCCGTCAATGGAATTGAACTAAGAGCCAGAATTCGTTCAATGTTACGCATTAAACAACAGTATGATCGCATAGCAATGTTGATGCAATTGCGAGAAGACATGGTAAACATGATAGTACATGATCTCAGAAATCCTTTGGCGGGTATTCTGTTTTCAACCGCGATACTGAAAAAGCCCAGTTTATTACCGGAAAGACAGCAGAAAAAAATTCAACAAATTGAGGCAAATTCCACTCAATTACAAGTCATGATTGATAGTTTATTGATGATGGCTAAGTTAGAATCAGGGAAGATGATGCTCAATTTTAAAACAATTGATTTAGGTGAAATTTGTAGATTAGCGATCCAAGATTTTGAGTTAATTTCCATGCATAAAAAAATTACAATTGTTTCAGATTTACCTCCTCTGAGGGGCAACATTTCAGTTGATGCTGTTATCCTTCGCCGAGTCATTGATAATTTACTTTCTAATGCAGTTAAGTTTTCTCCCAGTCAAAGCCAGATCTTATTACAAGCAAAATATTTAGAAAATAGGGGCGCAACAGTGAAAGTGATTGATTCAGGGCCAGGTGTTGGTGAAAAAACCCGACAAACACTTTTCCAAAAATATGAGATTGGTACAATTCAAGAAGGTGTGAGTCAAATTGGTTTGGGTTTAGCGTTTTGCAAAATCGCAATAGAAGCCCATGGCGGTAGTATTTCCTTGGAAGATCATCACCCAAAAGGATCTATTTTTACAATTCATATTCCTGGGTAATCAGGTGTCAGATGTCGGGAATTTATCATCAATATTATAGGAGGAATTACCAGATTATTCAGATGATTAAAGCTTTGATCAGATCCCCCTAAATCTGCCTTGTTAAGGGGGACTTTGATCCCTACCTAAAACCTAATTTATGTATTAGGCTGACTGTCTATTTTTTAAATAGTCAAAAACGCTTTTATCCCCAATATCTCCTGGAATATCTTGGAAGATTTTTCGACCCGCAAAAATGATAAATTGAATCGCCCAAAATGCTAAGAAAATTTTTTGAGCAGAAACCGACCAAATTCCCGCAATAAATCCCAGTAATAATAAAGGAACTAGCGGCGTTAATAGTTTGGTTTCCATGCGATTAAAACAGAAGGCTTCTTTAAAATAAATCCCCGTTAACGCAACAAAGGTAAACCCTACCCCAAATAAAGTATAGGGATGGTGATAAATAGTTAACGCTAAAGGTTCGTCATCCACCCAAGCAAATACCGCAGAAGCAATTCCTCCAATTAACCAAAAAAGTTGTAATAATTGGTGTAAAGGGATTAAATAAATATGAATCATGACTAAACTCAACCCTAACCCAAACCAAAAACAGAAGTAGATGGGGGTTAATGCTTGTATAACCAAAGGATTATTTTCTTGGAACAAAATTAATCCGGTTGCTATGGTAAAGCATAGGGCTGCTATGATTAAGCCAGTCCGGTAAAGGATCACACTCCAGCGATCGCTATCATCAATTGTGTACTCACCAAATTGTCCTTGATAAATAACGGGTAGAGAAGGTTGTTGTGTTTGTACCATAATTGTTCCCCTTGATAATTCAAAAAAGACCTGTACCACGATATACTAAATTTTACTCCCTTCCCCATAGAAAAATCTTGAGGTCGAAATGGGTCGAGATGTGGCTTAAAGCATCTCTACAACTAAAAACCTTAAAAAAGATCACTTAAAAATACTCTAGGGTTGAGATAAAGAACTACTGTGCTTGGTGTAACGGAATGTCTAAACTGTATCAAAACAAAAACAAAAAGAAATTACAACCACCAGGAGAGGATTTGAAACCCCTTCAAATCGATGAAACGATTGTATCGGGTTTAGTTAATAAGCAAAGAGAGCATTTTAAAGAAGAGTTACTCAATTCCATGACCAATCTCATTGAACAAATGGAGTCAATGGGATTTTTGAATGTTTCCAGTTTGTTTGAAGATGATGATTTTAATGTTGAAGAATTTGAGGAAAAAATGGAAAAGATTCTATGTACTGATGACCTAGAAGTAACTTCCAAAACTTTAAATCGATATCTGAAATATTTAAAAGCTCAGATTAAATTACCTTGTTATTTAACAGGAACAGAGGAATTTATTTGGGAAGAAGAATATCTTTATGGTTCAGGGAGTTCTAGTGAATATGAAAAATTGAAAAAAACAAATCCTTCTTACACGGATATTTTTTTGTTAGGGCAATTTCAAGACAAAACTGATGAAATGGAAGGGATTCTGGTTGATGTTAAACGAGTCAGCGATAATCGAAAATTTACAATTCCTTTAGCTGAATTAAAAGTATCCGATGAAGATTCTCCAAACTTTAGTTTAATAGAAGATTATTTAACGTGGTTTGTGAATTATTTATAACAGGGAACAGGGAACAGGGAACAGGGAACAGGGAATAGAAGCGTTCTTACCCATTACCCATTCCCTATTCGTAATTCGTAATTCGTAATTCGTAATTCCCTATTGCCTTTTTAAGCGTAAACTCGGTTAGCTTGAACCGTTGCTAAGGCTTCGACTAAGCTACGAACCACCGCCACCATTGCGACTTCGTTATCGAGACGGTTAATGGCTGAACCCACGCCAACACCCGCAGCACCCGCAGCAATGGCCATCGGTGCTGTGACATTAGAAATACCCGAAGCGCATAATACGGGAACGGAGACGGCGCGAGAAATTTCTGAGGCGGCGGCTAAGGTGGGAGCGGCTTTTTCAATGAGTCCTAATGTGCCACCATGAACCGGGGAAGAACTGGTTCCGCCTTCGGTTTGGATGATATCTGCACCCGCTTTGACGAGTTCGAGAGCCAGTTCAACTTGTTGGTCAAGTTCGAGGATATGGGGAACAGTAACAGACAAGGTAATATGGGGTAATAACGCACGGGTTTCGTGGGTCAGTTGCAGCACTTCTGCGGCTTCAAAACGTCGTCCTTGAGCATAGAACGCATCGAAGTTGCCAATTTCAATTAAGTCTGCACCCGCTTCGATGCAAGTTACAAATTTCTCAGGTTCAACCGCAGAAACACAGATGGGGAGAGACGTTAATTGACGGACGATTTGAACTAAGCTAGGATCGGCTGCGATATCCACAAAGGTTGCACCGCCTTGAGTTGCTGCTTTCACCACAGAGGCGACCCGTCCGACGTTAAAATTGGTTAAACCGCTAATTACTTTCAGGGCGTTACCTTGGTTGAATGCTCGTTGTAAGGATGAATTCATCATAATTCTATTATTGACGTAGTGAGCCCTTCAGGACTCTGACTATCTGAGGTAAAAAACATTGTGCCATAACTTATGACATTCCGGTGATAATAACCCTAAAAATTATTTGTTATCTAAAATTATAGCATTTTTATTTGAGTTTGGTGTGCAATTATATAAATTAAAGTAGTGCGAGCGTCCTCGCTCGCTGGTTATAAAAATCAAATCTATTATAAAAATAAAACCTATTGTTATAGAAATCAAATCTATTGTTATAGAAATCAAATCTATTGTTATAGAAATCAAATCTATTGTTATTGTTAGAGAAACTAGCGAGCGGGGACGCTCGCACTGCATTAATATTTAATTAATCCCTAAATTTTTGGGGTTGTTTGAATTTATATAAATCCTCAATAACTTGTACCCAACTATTAACTAAAGAAGCTAAAATGCGATCGCCTTTTTCCTTAGTCGCCACCGTTGCATCCCCTAAAACACCAGTTTTCGTTAAATCTTGTGTTACCCAAGCAAAGGGTAATTTTCCCTCCATACTTAATAAACTATTTTCGGGTAAACCTTGGGGATATTCACACACCGCTTTCTCCATTTTAACTTGTTCTGGTAATAAAGATAACATTAAACTGGTTTCAGCATCTCCGGCATGAATTCCTAACTCTAATTCTTTCGGAGTTAAGAGTTCCCCAGCAATATTAGCAACCCGCCAAACAAATAAAGGAAATACGGAAAAATCTTCATATTTTTGATGTAAATCCCGCGCCACCATCTCTAATATTTGCGGTTGTCCGCCATGAGCATTAATAAAAGCTAATTTTCTAAATCCCGCCCGATAAATACTTTCGCCTAATTCCATTAATACCGCCATTAAGGTTTGGGAACTTAACGTTATTGTTCCGGGGAAATGCCAATGCTCGTTAGATTTTCCATAATAAATTGTTGGCAAAGCATAAGCCGGAATGTTATCATTAAGTTGGGCTAAAGCTTGACCTGTTACCGCCGTTGCGATCGCAGCATCAACAATTAACGGTAAATGGGGGCCATGTTGTTCAATGGCTCCAATCGGTTGTAAAATAACCACATTATTTTTATCAGCCATTGATTCAATTTCTGCCCAAGTTAAATAAGGAAAAAACCGTTCAGGGGGAATAAAATTGTGGAGCATGGGTTCAATTCCGTTAATTCAAGATAATGATTTAACTATAGCAATCCTAAATAGGTTGTGGCAAAATCCCATACATAAAAATTTTGGGGAAATCAAAAATTTGACCCTGAGCGAAAAACTCGAATAGCCACTTAATTACTTTAAAAGATGGGCATAAATGATAAAATTTTCTCACGAAATTTTTGGTTTGTAACCAAATATCTTCTACAGGATTTTGTTCAGGTGCATTGGGGGCAAAATTTAGACAAGTAATCCGCCATTCTTCTTCCGATAAATTTTGATTAACTTCAGTTAAATAATCTCTAAACTTTTGAGAACAATGATAAGTGGCATTATCCCAGACTATAGCTAACCTTTTCCCCGGATTTTGCTGCTGTAAATACTGGATAAAGTCTACGGTATTTTCTGTATTTCCCGCCGCATAACCTTTGATAATAAATTCTTTCGTTTGGTAATCTAAAGCTCCATAATAAGTTTGCCTTTCTTTTTGATTTTTGATCGGAATTTCTATTCTTCTATCTGTTCTTCCCCACACATACCCTAAAATATCTCCCCAGAGAAGATGACATTCATCAATCATAAACACCGTCAGCTTTCCCGCCTCTATTTCTTCTTTCCAACTCGCTAACTTTTTTTCAATTTCTTCCTTTTTCTCTTGGACTAACTGCTCATTCTTAGCCGGATTCTTCTTTTGGCTTTTTTTCCAACTGATGCCAGCCTCTTCCAGCAAGCTATAATAACTTTGATGGGATTGAAACACGACTCCATACTCCCTTTCTAACAAAACTTGTAAATCAGACAATCTTAACCAATCTCTTTCCCTTAATTCTTCAATAACTTTCTGTTTATCTTCGGGACTTAGATAGCCTTTTCTTCCTTTATATTGGAGTTTTAAACTCTCTACTCCTTCCACAAGAACCCGATTTTTCCACTGGCTAATAAATCCTTTATAACTTGTAATAAGTCTTGAATTTCCCGGTAGGCTTTCCCTTGTAATTTGAGTTTGACAGCGATCGCTCTTTTAATTTCTCTAGGATCTTTTGTCTGATTGATAAAATTGTCTATTTCGTTGATTAGATTCATTTTCCGTTGCCAGCTTTGGAGGATTATTGCTAACCTTACATTTATTATAACTCATTTGGAAGTGCTATACTAATAACACTTCCCATAACCCATACCTTTTTCCCTGACTTTTTCTAAAATCCTTGACTTCTTTTAAATTTTCTATTAAACTTGTTAGCATCTTTATTTTAGAAAAAATGGCGATCGCTCTTCATTTTATCAGGCTGCGATCGCTATTTCTTTACTCTTTTTCCCCCGACTTTGAAACAGCCCTGGGGGGGGCGGCCGGTGTAGGTAGTTCACGGAATTTCCATTGAAAAAACCCTGTTTCCAGGCAATTGCTAGAACAGGGGATGAACAAAAAAAGAGTGAAAACCCTAAAAAATCAAGGGTTTAGGGTTTAGGGAGATGATTGTAAAAACTGGGCAATGCGATTGACCGCCGTGACTAATACTTCTGGAGGATGGACTAAGGCAAACCGCACATATCCTTCACCGGATTTGCCAAACCCAACCCCCGGAGAAGCCGCTACTCCCGTTTGTTCTACCAGTTGGCGACAGAACCCAATAGAATCCTGTGACCAAGGTTCGGGTAGTTTAGCCCAAATATACATCGTGGCTTTTGGTTTGGCGACATTCCAACCGATATCCTGCATCGCTTGAATAAAGGCATCCCGTCGTTGACGGAAAATTCCCATATTCTGAATAATATGATCCTGTGGCCCCGTTAAAGCGGCGATCGCCCCATTCAAAATCCCGATATATTGGTTAAAATCAACAGTTGCCTTAATCTGGCGTAAAGCCAAAATTAACTCTGCATTCCCAATGGCAAAGCCAATGCGGAACCCGCCCATATTGTAGGATTTAGAAAAGGTAAAGAACTCAATCGAAACGCTTTTGTCTGGATCAGCTTGTAAAATTGAGGGAGCTAATTCTGCAACCGTCTGATCTTCTCCTTCTGGAAACACAAAATCCATATAGGGAAAATCATGAACTAAAACTAAATCATGGTTTTGGCAAAAGGCCACAGCCTGACGGAAAAACGATAAAGAAGCCGTTGCAGATGTCGGGTTATGGGGATAACTCAACACCATCATGCGAGCTTGGGCTAAGACTGTTTCTGGAATCTCCTCAAAAACCGGTAAAAAGCCATTTTCCTCGCGTAAGGGCATCGGATACATTTGGCCCCCCGCTAAATAAACCCCACCAATATGAGAGGGATAACCGGGATCTTGTAATAAGGCAAAATCACCAGGGTTGAGAATCGCTAAGGGTAAATGGGCCGTTCCTTCCTGGGAACCAATGAGTTGTAAAACCTCCGTTTCAGGGTCAACAGCAATACCATAACGGTTGCTGTACCACTGAGCAACGATTTCTCGAAACCCTTGAGTATTGCGAAATAATAGATAACCATGAGTAGCGGGATCAGACACAGAGTCCTGGATCGGCGTAATAATATGATCAGCAACGGGTAAATCTGAAGAACCCAAGGATAAATCAATTAAATCCTGTCCTGCTAATACAGCCTTGGCTTTGGCTCGATCCATATCAGCAAAAACATTAGAGCGTAACAGGTCTAAACGATTAGCAAATTTCATAATTCATTGAAGGAAATCAAACAATATTGTTGTCTCTGACAGTATTAAGATTAATCTCTATTGCTAATTTATCAAATTTAGTTGCAAAATATTCTATCCCTTTTCTAAACCAATACAAACTAGGGATGGACAATCCCGAAGTAACGCTGCAACAGAAATAGATCAAGCCTTAAAGAGCCTACCGGGTTGGGTAGTCAAAGAAGGCAAATTGTACAAAAAATTTGAGTTTCATTCTTTTAATGAAGCAATAATGATTAGGGGTAAAATTAAATCTGTCACTTAAGAAAGAGACAACCAGCATTCTTCTGTGAAACAAGAATCCCCCGTCGAGCGCGCCAGACTTCGGTGTGAGCGGTAGTTGAGCAATAACGAAACTCAGCCGAACCCTTGACGGGGGAGTGTCAATTAAGCCTGTCAGAAATTGACAGCGACTTAAAGGCTGGAGCCTTTAGGGGTGGGAATGTCAATGGAGGATAAGCCAGTGTCAAGCCATTCGATTAACTTAGGTTTGCTAATGGCGCCCTCATGAGATTGAACAATGTCTTGACCGTTAAATAATCTCAAAGCCGGAACTCCTTCAACCTTACACAGTTTGACGGTATCGGGATTGGGGTCTATTTCCACCTTAACTACTTTCACCTGATCACCATAGGTTGCGGCGATCGCTTCTATGGACGGAGAGACAAGCCGACAAGGGCCACACCAACCCGCCCAAAAATAAACTAAAACGGGTTGTTCAGCTTGCAGCACTTCGGAGTCAAATTCCGAATCTTGAATCACAAGAACGTTATTACTCATGGGTAGTTGCGTAATTGACTGACCTACAAATCTCTATTCCAGATTAAACTGTCTTAGCACTCTTAAGTCGGTCAGACGATCCCCTTGTCACTCAATTTAGGTTGAATGCAGCAAAAATTAACAAAAACGATATTCCCTGAAATGTAAAGGAAATCCCCCCCTCTGATAGACTAAAACACTGGGAGTATGTAATCAATCCGGCAATCTCAAACTGTTGAGAGGAGAAAATTCTGTGGATAATGTTATTGGATTAGAGATTATTGAAGTCGTCGAGCAAGCTGCGATTGCTTCTGCTCGTTTGATGGGTAAGGGAGACAAAAATGAAGCCGACCATGTGGCGGTGGAAGCCATGCGTCAACGCATGAACCAAATTCACATGAAAGGACGAATCGTCATTGGGGAAGGAGAACGGGATGAAGCCCCCATGCTTTATATTGGTGAACAAGTCGGCATCTGTACCCAAGACGATGCCGCTAAATATTGTAACCCGGATGAACTGCTTGAAATTGATATCGCCGTTGACCCCTGCGAAGGGACAAACTTAGTCGCCTACGGTCAAAATGGATCGATGGCTGTATTAGCCATTTCTGAAAAAGGCGGTTTATTTGCGGCGCCTGACTTCTATATGAAGAAGTTAGCGGCTCCTGCGGTGGCTCAAGGTCATGTCGATATTAACAAATCTGCCACTGAAAACTTAAAAATTCTCTCGGACTGCATGAACCGCTCCGTTGAGGATTTAGTGGTGGTGGTGATGGATCGTCCCCGTCACAAAGATCTGATCAATGAAATTCGGACTGCTGGCGCCCGTGTACGTTTGATTAGTGATGGTGATGTTTCGGCTGCAATTTCCTGTGCCTTTTCAGGAACGAATATTCATGCTCTCATGGGTATTGGGGCGGCACCAGAAGGAGTGATTTCTGCGGCGGCAATGCGGGCTTTAGGCGGTCACTTCCAAGGTCAGTTAATTTATGACCCTGAAGTGGTGAAAACCGGATTAATTGGGGAAAGCAAAGAAGGCAATATTGCTCGCCTCAAAGAAATGGGAATTACTGAACCGGATAAAGTCTATAATGCAGAGGAATTAGCTTCTGGCCAAACGGTGTTATTCGCAGCCTGTGGAATTACACCGGGTACTTTAATGGAAGGAGTGCGCTTCTTTAAAGGTGGTGCTCGTACTCAAAGTTTAGTCATTTCTTCTCAGTCGAAAACGGCTCGTTTTGTGGATACTATCCATATGTTTGAGTCACCTAAGAATATTCAGTTGCGCTAAACTTTTCAGTAAATAGTAATCAGTCATCAGTTTTTGGTTTTTATCCAACAGTTAACAGCTATTAACTATTAACTATTAACTGAAAGATATCTACTCTTAACTGATAACTGATAACTGATAACTGATAACTGAATTACTGTTTGATCTTTTTTTAAAACCCTATTTATATCAACTGTTGTATGAATATTGCTGTTGTCGGTTTAAGTCATAAGACCGCGCCTGTTGAAGTACGCGAAAAATTGAGTATTCCTGAACCTCAGTTAGAAGCTGCGATCGCTCATTTATTAAGTTATCCTCATATTGAAGAAGTTGCGATTCTCAGCACCTGTAACCGTTTAGAAATTTATTTAGTCGCCACAGAAACTCAACCGGGAATTCGGGAAGTTACTCAATTTTTATCAGAAAAAAGTAAGTTATCTTTACATCAATTACGCCCCCATTTATTTACTTTGCTTCATGATGATGCCATTATGCACTTAATGCGAGTGGCGGCGGGTTTAGATAGTTTAGTTTTAGGGGAAGGTCAAATTTTATCTCAAGTTAAACAAACTCATAAATTAAGTCAGCAATATAAAGGGATTAGTCGCATTCTGAACCGTTTATTTACCCAAGCGGTGACGGCTGGAAAACGGGTGAGAACGGAAACAAGCATTGGTACGGGTGCAGTTTCTATTAGTTCTGCGGCGGTGGAATTAGTTCAGATGAAAGTCCAGAACTTAAGTAATTATCGCATTACGATTTTAGGTGCGGGTAAAATGTCGCGTTTATTGGTTCAGCACTTATTATCAAAAGGTGGGAACCAAATTACCATTTTAAATCGAACTTTAGGGCGTGCTAAAGAATTAGCTCATCAATTTCCTGATGCGAATTTAAAAATTGATACGATGTCGGAAATGATGTCTGTAATGGCTAATTCTGATATTGTGTTTACTAGCACTTCAGCGACAGAACCAATTGTAGATCGCTCTAAGTTAGAAACGATTTTAACCGCCTCTCAATCCTTAATGTTAGTCGATATTTCTGTCCCTCGGAATGTCGCTACTGATGTGAATGAGTTAGCCCATGTTCAAGCTTATAATGTGGATGATTTAAAAGCGGTTGTCGCGCAAAACCACGAAAGTCGCCGTCAAATGGCTCAGGAAGCGGAAGTTTTATTGGAAGAGGAAGTACAAGCCTTTGATGTTTGGTGGCGCAGTTTAGAAACAGTACCCGTGATTAACTGTTTACGCGATAAAATTGAAGGTATTCGAGAACAGGAGTTAGAAAAAGCCTTATCTCGTTTAGGTTCAGAATTTGCTGATAAGCATCAAGAAGTCATAGAAGCCTTAACGCGAGGAATTGTGAATAAAATTCTCCACGACCCGATGGTACAACTTCGCGCCCAACAGGATATTGAAGCTCGACGTCGGGCGATGCAAACCTTACAGACCTTATTTAATTTAGAGCCTGAAAAAAATTCCAGCCAGCAATATAGTTAGGTTGGCTCTGTTTTTCCTGGATTGTTTCTACCAATAACGCGGCGATCAAAAACTGTTTTTGATCGTCGTTAACCCTATTTGTCTAGGGAGATAGGGGAACTAATAACAATCTCCAAGGATTACAGCCCATTAAGAACCAAGGTTTTACCCCAGTTTGACAGAATATCGTTGTGAATCAAGCCAGAATCCCCTTTAGAAAGGGCGATCAGGTTTAGCCGAGGACATTAAAACTATTGAGTTTGCTTTTTCCCTAGAGCAAAAAATAACTAAAAACAGCCAGCCAAGGGATTTACAGACACCCCTAACCTAAAAAGTGGGTGATTGCAAAAGACCTCTTGAAATCCCTAAGCAAGCTTGCAATAATAAAAAACAGAAAGGCACATTACGAGGGTTTCAAGGAGCTGGAAGTGATGTGTTTATGGGAGCACAATACTTCCAGCGTTCTTGCTTTTTTTCAATGAAACCCGTCAAAGTTCGCCTAGTCATTAAAAAATCAAGTAGATCAGAGTGTATTTAGTAAGAACACATCTGCTCAAAATTATACACAAAAATTGTCGAACAGGCTACATTGCTCTTCAAAAAACATTACAATTGCTACATTTATTCCCCTGAATAGGGACTTGCAAAGCAAGTCCTGTATTTTAATTTTGGATTGCGGTTTTTAGATCTTGACAAAATCGACCAATATCTGCTAGTGCCTGTTCCGGTGTTCCCTCAGCTAATCGTTTCACAAAAGCACTTCCAACAATCACCGCATCCGCACCCCAATCTCGCATTTGGGTGGCTTGTTCGGGTTGAGAAATGCCAAACCCAACTCCAATGGGTTTATCCGTGAGATTTCGCATTTCCTTGAGAATATCTTCAACACGGGTTTGGACTTGCGAACGCATCCCCGTTACCCCGGTCACACTGACTAAATAAATAAACCCTTGAGATTGACGGGCGATTAATTCAATTCGTTCTTTAGGGCTAGTCGGTGCCACCAGTAACGTGACTTCTATCCCTATTTGACGGGCAGGTTCTAGTAAAGTTTCGGCTTCTTCTAAGGGTAAATCCGGTACGACTAAACCCCTAGCTCCCGCTTGATAAATCTGTTCTAAAAAGGGTTTAATCCCTCGGTGCAAAATGGGATTATAATAGGTAAATAAAATAATTGGGGCTTTCAGCGTTGGGCTAACAGTTGCCACCATTTCTAATACTTGATCTAAACGAGTTCCTTTTTGTAAGGCGCGAGTTGCAGCCGCTTGAATAACAGGCCCATCTGCCAATGGATCAGAATAAGGAACCCCCAATTCAATTAAATCCGCTCCATTTTGATCCAGAACTTGTAAAGCTTTCGCCGTTGTTTCTAAGTTCGGATCACCGGCGGTAATAAACGGAATTAAAGCACAGTTTTTTTTGTCCGAAACTCGTAAAGATTCAAAGCATTGAGAAACAGAAATCATTCAAATAAACTCAAATAAACTAATTAATTATCCAATAACTTCAGATCCATTGAAGAAGAGAAAAATAAAAGACTTAACTCCTTTTCTCTTCTTCAACTTCAGCTTGAAGTTGAGCCAGTTCTTCTGGAGTCATTTCTTCCAGTCGTTTTTGTAATACCGCATCTTCATAGTTTTTAAGTTGTTGGTTATAAGTCATTTTATGAGTACCAACTCGAAATAAATAAGTTAGTAACCAAATCACTAAACCCCCCACTAAAACCGCTTGACTCCAGATTCCAGCATCGGCGCTATCAAAACCTATCCCTTGGAAGATGAGGTAAATCAATCCACCGCTCAAAAAGACAAGAATTGTAATGACAATGACATCAATTCGTCGCATTAGCTGGCAATTTTTCGGGGTTGAGGACGTAAATTGATAAAAGGAGCCAGAAGAATTAATCCAGGGAAAAAGAAGAAGACTAAAAAGTACATAAAGGCTCGTTCAAAGGAACTGGCTACATACCAACGAGCATTCATATAGGCATATAAAGCAGCCGGAAGCACTAATAAATAAGCACCAGCTAGAGCAGCATAGAGTAATAGGGTAATCAGTAGCATAATTGCAGGTTTAACAATAAACAGCAGCTAACGTTAGACAATTGTAAACTATAGCACCCACTGGAGGGAATAGGGATAGGACTATTTCATTTTCTCTAAAAACGGGTGTAACCTCTCCCGCGACCCGTCTCCAATATGACTATATTTGAGTTCAGGGGGTAATCTATTTAATTATAGTAAATTTGATTATCCTCAATCTTCCGGTGTAGGGGCGAGGCGCGCCCATTGGCGTCAACTTAAGGAGCGATCGCCCCAAACCTGCTGTGTAAGAGCATCGATTTCTCGATGTCGTTTTCGAGTGGATTTGACCAAGCCAAATAACTTCTGATGTGAGGTTAAATAGCTAATAACATCAGAAGTTTCTCCCCGTAAACTAGCTCGAGAAAAATGATATAAAGCGCGAAATACCATTTCTGTAGAAATTCGTTCTTTCGGTTGACCTAAAGCCATAGCGACATCAGTACACAACTGATTTAAGACGGCATAAAATATCCAGGTTGATAAAATTTGAATTTGGATTCCGTTGCTATCTCCCACCCAGAGATAGGCTAATCCTAATAATCTCTTCGTTAATAAAAAGGCTTGTTCAATTTGCCAGCGATTTCGGTACAACTCACAAACTTGTTGAGCCGATAATTCCTCTGGATCTAAGACATTGGTTAAATAGCGATACCAAGTTTTTCCCCATAAGACTGAGACTAATCGTACAGGCTGATGACATCGGTTAGAACGGTACAATCCCATCTGGATAATTTCATCTTGATAGTATAACCCTTGGCTTAATGTTTTTTTGACTTGATAGGCTGTTTTTTCTCTTAATCGGGTTACAAAAAATTTTTTTTGTTCTGTAAATTCATCAAACCACCCAAACTTAAAAAAACCTAAGTCAAAAATCATTAATCCCCCTTGGGGAAGTTGTTCTAACAGTTGGTCAGTAAAGATTTTATCGTTAGCTTTTGATTCTTCTGTATACCACATTTTCACCGGTCTATATGTCCAGGCTTCTACAATCACCATCATCTTTCCCCCTAACACTGTGTTACCCTTTCTCAGCACTTTTAACTTTTTAAATATTTCTTCCAGTGTCGAACCATCTGCTATCCAAATTCCTGTAAACTTTTCTGAGATCCCTTGCCATTTTTCCGGCACTCCCTTCAGATTTTCTTCGCTTTTTAATTTCTCTATCACCTGTTCAAAGATTTCTACAAATAAACTCGCTGGTAGCGTTCTTAATCTTTTTGATAACGCTTCCACACTCACTTGCATCGGTTCTATCCACAGCATTCCTTCTTCCGTTAGGATTCTTAACAGTTCTCGCAATCCAGCTATTCTTCTATAGACTAAGCCAATAACTACTGCCATCATCACTGGTAAATTTAATACTCGCGAACGCAGTTTTTTTTCCTGAATTCCTCGGCTTTCCTTTAACGGTTTAAAATTTTCGGGTGTTAGTAGTCTATACAGTTCTTTTTCTAGCACTTCTAATGGTGGCCCTGCCATTTGACTTTGATGCCTTAAATCCGCATTTCTCAAAATTCTCCCTGTTGTTTTACTCATCTGATTTCTTTCCCCCTTCCACTAACACTGACCTTGGCGATCGCCCCTTTAAACTAACACCTACAGTTGCCACGTTGCCAGGGCGACTACTCATCGCCCTCTTCAACTCCCATTAGTCGTTGCGATCGCCTTTCCTTAAGTTGACACCAATGGGCGCGCCTCGCCCCTACACCGGACATGATTATTACTCAACTTTCGATTAAGATCCTCATCTTTTTTATTGTTACCCACCCGACAAAACTTTGATCAAAATTTAATTGAGTTCATAAAAATTTATTAAATTCCCCTACCGTGTATAAAAATCTCAAAATTTGACTTTTTAAGTACAAATCACTAACCCCAGTAAACAAATCAATATCTCCTTCAAGAACTAATATATTGTTCCTATCTACATAGGCTCTAGTCCCTCTTTTTGTACGATTCCACTCATTGACTAAATTTAAACTAGACTGATTATTAGAAGGTGAAAACAAAACCTGTAATAAAATAGCTTTACAGCCTACACCTCTTGAGTTATCAGAACAGTTTTGAAGAGTAGCAAATATTTTATAAGCATCCATATCAAATCTAAGAGAAGTTGAAGACTCTCTTCTATACAAAAGATTTGTATCTTGCAAAATAGCCTCAATGTCACCCAGAGATATTGTGGTATAAATTTTTCCCGATGTTCTTTGTGATAAAATCGTAGTCTGAAAGTCAATATTAGCTTGTAAAGATCTGATATTTTGCTGATTCAAGAAAGTTATTGAAGCAGCACTCGTGGCTTGAGTTTCACCGATAATAAAGATTATCAAAAAAAATGAAGCCCCTGATTTCCATCGGATTTTCCTTAAATTGCATAAGCTATACAGCATTTTACTATTTAATTTTAATCGCATGATCATACCCTCTAGTTATCTTTTGGCAAAAGTCATAGGACTGTTATGAATATAGATACTTAGATAATAAGCATCATCAAGCATTATGCTTTTTTTTTACTACTAATCAAGTAGTAATTTGTAGGATATGTGTTAAGATTTATTCGGAGCAAAACTTAAAATGAGTAGGATTTTGTAGGAAAGAGTTGCAAACAATTGGAAAATGTGGGATAATTCTCAATCATTTGTAATATTTAAGTCAGATGGACTTTGATGAAATGCTTGCATGGGTTGACCAAGTGGTATTTGAAAAAACTGGAAAACATTTGAGTAGTGTGCAAGAAGCAATTTTAATGGGGGTGTGGGATAGCCAAAAATACAATGATATTGCTAACCAATACAACTGTACTGAACCTCATGTGAGAAAAACTGCATCGGAATTATGGCAGGTTATATCAGAGGAAGTTGGAGAAGTTGTTAATAAATCGAATCTACGCTCTACATTAGGAAGAATTCAATTAAATAACAGTAGTTATTCATTCTGGAAGGATGTTAAAATCGGAAAGATTAGTTTTTGTGGAGATTCAACAAAACCCCCAGAAGCGAAACAAAACGCCCCACCAACATCAACGGAAAATCAACAATATTCTATCCTAAAACCGCAAATTGATTTAAGAGATGCACCGGAATTAGCGATATTTGATAATCGCACGTCTGAACTTAATACTCTACAACAATTAATCCTAGAAAAACAATCTCGAATGATTGCTATTTTGGGAATAAGGGGAATGGGAAAAAGTGCGATCGCCCGTCATCTAATTGAACTAATCAAAACAGAATTTGATTATATTATTTGGCGCAGTCTTCGTAGCTTTTCCTGTTTAGAAATAATGTTAAAAGATTTGATTCAATTTTTATCAAACCAAACGGAATTAAATCTTCCTGATGATCTGGATGGTCAATTAGCAATTTTATTAGAATGTTTACGCGATCGCCGTTGTTTAATTATCTTAGATGATGTTCAGTATTTATTTAAAGACGGTCAACTGGTTGGTCATTATCAACCCGAATATCAAAACTATAGTAAATTCTTTAAACTCATCGGAGAATTAACCCATAATAGTTGTTTACTATTCAATAGTTGGGAACCGCCTTTAGAAGTCGTTACTTTGAGTGGAGAGAGTGGTTTAACTCAATTATTCCCCTTAACAGGTTTAGGAGAAAAAGCAACTGAACTATTAATAAATCAGGGATTACAGGATGAGGAAAATTACCCAGAATTAATTGATCTATTTCGAGGAAATCCGCTTTATTTAAAATTAGCTAATTATTTGATTCAGCAATTATTTGGAGGTAAAATCAATCAATATATCAGTTATAAACCTGTCTGTTTAGGAGATGAATTAAGCCAAATTTTACAACAACAGTATCAGCGATTATCGGAATTAGAAAAAGAGGCGATCGCTTTTCTGTCTTCCTACCCTCAACCTGTTCCATTATCACAATTATTAGAACAATTTTCTGATCGCCAAAATCAACTGTTTAAAGTGCTGCTTTCCTTGGAAAGACGAGGATTAATTGAAAAACAAAATTTAGATAATCAGATGGTTTTTACAGTTGATTCTCTGATGCAGAACTATATTCTATCTGGCTGTGATTAAAATATTAAAATTATCCCAAAATGTAGGGGCGGGGTTATCCCCATCTGTGTCAACTCAACGCCAAAAGCCTTGAAATCAATTTCAGGCGTAGGGGCGAGGTAACCTCACCCCTACAAACCCGTTAAAACGGGTTAAGAAAGACAAGTCTTGAGTCATCTTTAGATAACGTAGAGACCTTCCATGCAAGGTCTCTACAGCCCGAACTTGAGTTCAGGGCTAACGTGGGTTAAGTTGACACCCTTTGGGTTACCCCACCCGTACCCGTCAACAGTCAACACCCCTAAGTTAAGGCGAAAACCGAGACTTTTCCAGCGATGCGTTGGGCGATCGCAGTTAATTCTAAAGCAGCGGCGCAGTTAGGATCAGAGATGACAATGGGAATTCCTGCGTCTCCCCCTTCTCGCACGGGCATTTCTAAAGGAATAGCACCCAGTAAGGGGACATCAAGCTCGTGAGCAGTTTTTTCGCCTCCCCCAGAACCAAAAATATCGTATTTTTTATCCGGGGCATCAGGGGGGATAAAATAACTCATATTTTCCACAATACCCAAGACAGAAACGCCCAACTGTTGGAACATTTTTAACCCTTTGCGGGAGTCGAGGAGGGAGACTAATTGAGGCGTTGTTACGATCACAACCCCAGACATGGGAACCGCTTGGGCGAGGGTGAGTTGAGCATCTCCGGTTCCCGGCGGCATATCTACCAAAAGATAATCTAATTCACCCCAATTCACTTGATAGAGAAATTGACGAATAATCCCATTTAACATCGGGCCACGCCAAATCACAGGTTGGTCTTTATCGATGAGGAATGCCATCGAAACCAACTTTACCCCATGATTAAATGCAGGTTCTAGGACTTCTCCTTGGGGACTTTGCTGCACCATGACTTGAACATCAGCTAACCCTAACATGGTGGGATCATTCGGGCCATAAATATCCGCATCAATTAACCCAACTTTAGCTCCCATTTGGGCTAAGGCAACGGCGACATTAACCGCAACGGTACTTTTTCCGACGCCTCCTTTCCCACTGGAAATGGCTAGAATATTTTTAACCCCTGGAATACCTTGACGGTCAGGTAAAGCTTTTTGTTGAGGGGTTTCGGCGGTAACATCAACAACAACCGTTTCCACTCCGGGAAGTTGTTTAACGGCTTTTTGACAATCTTCAACGATAAATTCCCGTAGGGGACAAGCAGGCGTGGTCAGGACTAAGGTAAAGCTAACCTCACCCCCTTGGATTTTCAGGTTACGAATCATGTTTAATTCCACCAAACTCTTTTGGAGTTCAGGGTCTTGTACAGGTCGTAACACCTCTAAGACTGTGTTGAAATCAAGCATATTGAATCAGGTGTTTCCAGTTTAAGCGATGAATAAATGGCTATTGTCGGGAGTAGAGAGTCTATCCCACGTCTATTATTCAAGAATTCGGCAATTTAACGGCTCTTCATATTTTGATAATAAGTGTTAAAAACGCTTAAGCTAACTTCAAATTAAAGTAAAGAAGATTTACAGTCTCAGAAATTTAAGGCATCAGTAGCCATTAGCCACTTGACTCCAGGGACACAATATAGACATGATCATAACGCTTGGCGAGATTAAAACAAATGGTTCGCCAAACAAGATAGGTTAAAAAAAAATTATGACAGCTTCTCAGATATCGGAAATTACTACGCCCCAGTTGATCCCTCCGACTGACTCCAAAACCCGTGTCAGTGAGTTTATGAAACAAATCCAGGATGAAATTTGTCAAGGCTTAGAAAAACTCGATGGCCTTGGCAAATTTAGAGAGGACTCTTGGGATCGCCCAGAAGGCGGTGGCGGTCGGACTCGTGTGATTCGAGATGGGGATGTGTTTGAACAAGGGGGAGTGAATTTCTCCGAAGTTTGGGGCGAAACATTGCCTCCTTCAATTCTGACACAACGTCCAGAGGCAGCCGGACAGGGATTTTATGCCACAGGAACCTCAATGGTACTCCATCCCCGCAATCCCTATATTCCAACGGTACACCTTAATTATCGCTATTTTGAAGCGGGGCCTGTATGGTGGTTTGGGGGCGGGATTGATTTAACCCCTTATTATCCCTTTGCTGAAGATGCTCACCATTTTCATCAAACCTTAAAACAAACTTGCGATCGCCACCATGAAGAGTATTATCCTGTATTCAAACGTTGGTGTGATGAATATTTCTATTTGAAACATCGCCAAGAAACACGAGGGGTGGGGGGCATCTTTTTTGACTATCAAGATCCCCAAAGTCAACTTTATAAAGGCCCTGATCCGAAAGGAACAGCAGCCTTGTATAGTAATGAAGTGGGAACCCCAGATTCGAGAGATTGGGAATCTTTGTTCAGTTTTATTCAAGACTGTGGACAAGCTTTTCTACCTGCTTATGGGCCGATTGTAGAACGGCGGCGTTCTCATGAATACGGAGATCGAGAACGACAGTTCCAATTATATCGGCGAGGTCGATATGTGGAATTCAACTTGGTTTATGATCGAGGGACGATTTTTGGCTTACAAACCAATGGTCGTACTGAGTCCATTCTCATGTCTTTACCGCCTCTGGTACGATGGGAATATGGCTATGAGCCGGAACCGGGAACTCCAGAAGCAGAATTGTATGAGACTTTCTTAAAGCCTCAAGATTGGGCGAACTGGACTGCTCCTAACTCACAGGTCTAAGTTAAACTACTGTCAGATAAGCAACCAACGCAATATCAAAAATTCCGAGGGGACGGTCAGTGATTCATATCGATCAAAAAGAACATACGACCCAGGATGGTACAAAGGTCATTGTCTTGGCACCAACAGGACGCCTAGACATCACAACAGCTTGGCAATTCCGCCTCAAGTTGCAGGAATGTATATCTAAATTGAGTCGCCATGTCGTAGTAAATCTAGGTCAAGTGAACTTTATTGATAGTTCGGGTCTGACTTCACTGGTTGCTGGAATGCGAGATGCTGACAAAGTGAAGGGTAGCTTCCGAATTTGTAATGTTCATCCAGAAGCCAAACTGGTATTTGAGGTGACCATGATGGATTCTGTCTTTGAAATTTTTGAGACGGAAGATGAAGCCCTTGAAGGTGGGGTAAGAGAAAGTTCAGGGGGGGACAATCGCCCCCAACCCAGACAGGGCCGGGGTGGGTTAGAAACCCATAAACCCACAGAAAAATAGCAAGCTTATCCAGTAATCTTTCTATCTCTCTTGTCGCCCCCTGAAAAGAGCCAGTGGAAATCAGATCACGGCACGCTAACCCTACTCGGCTTTCTGTCAAAACAAGAGGCGTACTTCTGTACGTCTCTCAGCAGAAGCCTGATCTGAACAAATTTTCAGTTGGGATTGAGATTAAAGGTCATTAGGCAGTAAAGAAGCAAAACAAGACTGTTTTTGGAATTGAAATGGCCCTAACATCGCCCCCCACAATGGTTTTCCAGTGGTAGGGTCAATACCTTTGTCATAGCTGAAAAATTCATCCTGGGTGGCTTCAAAACCCAATTCAACTTGATAGGTTTTGTTTTGATAACTAAAGCAACAGATTTGGTCTTTTGGAGGTATGGCTTTGAATCGATAATGATTAGGGCTTAAGACTTGATAAGTAATATTTAAGGTACAACCGGGCAAAAGTTTTAAATCCTCTGGGGTAAGATGTTGCAACCGTTCTGGATCTTGTCCAGCACCTTGCACCTGAGAAATATTTTGAGGCATATAATATTGAGCCTCTAAAGGGAACTCAGGATTAAGGGAGGAGCGTAACTGAATAAACCGAGGACGATAGGGTTGATTCAGGTTAACAATATTGGCTTGTTCGGCAAATAGGATCAAGCTGGGTTCGGGAAACAGATTGAAGGGAACTGGACGATGCCAGAGGTGTAAATGGACATACCAAACGGGGTCAGCCAAGGCTTGGGCTTGATTATTAAACTCTCCCGCCATATATTCCGCTAAAGCTCTAAGTTCAGGGGATATTACCATTGGTTGTTTCCGTTGTGATTGTTTAATTTCTAGGATTCAAAATCCTGAACACAAAAAAATTAAAATAGTATTTAGTCCCTTTTAAGATTGGCTTGTGAACAACATCCGCACGGTTTCAGATACAAAGCGTACTTTTTACAGTCTACACACTCGCCCGATCAATTCCATCTATCGTCGTGTGGTCGAGGAGTTGATGGTGGAAATGCACTTGCTCTCGGTCAATGTTGACTTTAGCTATGACCCCATTTATGCGTTGGGTGTTGTAACAGCTTTTGATCGCTTTATGCAAGGGTATCAACCGTCATCCGATCAAGACTCGATTTTTAATGCGCTGATCAAAGCACAACAAGATGACCCGCAAAAATATCGGGGTGATGCTCAACACTTAACAGAATTAGCCAAAACTCTATCGGTTAAAGATTTAATTGTTAATTTAAAGGCTTCTCCTGATGAAGTTGCGGAGACTGAGTTGCTAGGATATTTCCGAACCGTCGCAACTAATCCCAAATGGAAATACAGTCGCTTGTATGCCATTGGTTTATACACCTTGTTAGAGGTTGCTGATCCCAATGGAATTCAAGACAAAGCTACAGGCGAACAAATCTTAACTCAACTGGCTGAAGCATTACACTTGCCTCAAGATAAACTGCTCAAGGATTTAGATCTCTATCGCAGCAATCTTGAAAAAGTGGCGCAAGCCCGCATCATGATTGAAGAAATGACCCAAGCGGAACGGAAGAAACGGGAACAACGAGCTAATGAAGCGGTTGGCTTAAATTGAACGCAGCCAAAAGTTCCCCATTAACATCTCTCAATCAGGAGTTATGAGAGGTTCAGGTTAATCAAAGTTGTCCATCAGCAACCCTGATTGATCTGAACCTATCCCCAACTCAATAATCCTGACCAATTTCATGAACTGAGGAGGTGTTAATCGGTTTAGAGGTCATGTTAGAGGTCGGGTCATAGTTTTGGGCATAGGTCTGTAATAGTGAACTGACTTGAGATAAGACGGCTTCCCCTGTAGATTTCCCGAGAACCGTTTGATTTTGAGCCGCACGGTTTAAGTTACGCTCAATCGCTTCTTTAACCTGATTGGCAATCAGCACTTGGAGTTCTTCTTTGGCTCTTGAGCGTTGATATTGGGCACCTTCTTCCGTTGTGGCATAGAGGGGAGGAAGACGATTTAACGCATAGGCAGCAATATCCCCCACATCTAAGCTTTGCTCACTATTTTCTTCAATTTCTGCAACCCGAGCGATCGCTTCACTCAGGACTAATTCCTCCATCACATTAATAAATTGTTTCCGGGGTAAAACGACGACTTCACCCGTTAACAAGGCTCCCATCAACCGATCCAGAGCCATATATTCTTCAATGGAAAGTTCTGAGGCGGTATTACAAATTCGTCCAACCTCTGCCTCCATTGAGGGGGTCAGATAACCATCTTGCAATGCTTGCTCAACAATCTTTTCAATACTCATAATGCTTTTACACTTCGCATCATTATGTTTAACTGCTCTTGCCTAAAATATTCCCTAAAAATAGAAATTAATATACTCAGGGAATTAGGTTGAACCGAGCCATAATCTAGGGTTTTGTTTTTTTAACATTCGCTAAGAATATCATATTCAGGCTATGGCTACTTCTTCTAGGATACCATTGGCAAGGTGATGGGAATTAACCGGATGAATCTGGGGAAATACAAATTTAATCAATGGCTGCATAACGCCAGGGAACCGGATCAACAGATTGACCCTGCACATAGAGTCCCCAATGGAGATGGGGGCCGGTAGAAGCCCCGGATGAACCCACCGCCCCAATCACTTGACCCGCTTGGACAAAATCCCCCTCTTTCACATCAATCCGGCTGAGGTGCATCAAAATACTCCCCACCCCTTGACCATGATCTAAACCAATCACATTGCCATGAATCTGAAATCCTTCTGATTCCCGTCCCACCAGGGCGACTCGTCCAGCCGCTGGGGCAATCACCGGGGAACCCATCCCCCCGGCATAATCCACCCCTCGATGATAATAGTCCTCAGCAAAATCCCCATTGTAGTAACGACGCACACCATAAATCGTGGTAATTTCACCTGAATTCGGTCGTAAAAAAGGGCCGTTCCAATATTTTTCCGGGGTGACAAGGGCTTTAAACGCATCGACGCGATCAAATTCGTGATCGGTTCCCTGGAGTTCTTCTTTATCCGGGGGTAGCCAAATCGATTGAGTCGGAAAATCGCGATCGCGCAGTTGTACCGTTACATTCTGTACCTGTGTCCCATCATTAACTTGTAGGGATTTGGTTCCCGGCTGATCTAAAGGCGTGGTGGGTAATAAAACCCGCATTCGGTTCGGGCCAATGGCAAACATGGGATAAGTTTTCCCCTGCCAAGTCACCGTGGGTTGGGTTGCTGAAGCAGCAGACTCCAAAACCACAGACAGGGTATCTCCCAACTCAGGAGAGGAGGGATTCACTCGTACCTGGGCTGCGAATCCTGGAAGGGCCAGGACGACTGCAACCGTGATTAGGCTTAACATTAACGACTTGATCCCCCTACGCACTTTCAGTCTCATCTTTACTCTCTCCAATATTGATGGATCGTCCGGTAAAATTTTAGGGCTGATGTCGGAATCTTGACAATTTTAGTATCCTTAGAATAAGTAACAGAACGTTACATTGAATCACTTAGTCTAAGATAAACCGTGCCAGAAGATTTTCGCTTAATTGTAGATTTAGTTCTTGTCCTTGCGGCGGCGACGATTGGAGGACTGTTAGCATCTTTACTCCGACAACCTGCGATTCTGGGTTATTTGATTGGGGGAATGATTGTTGGCCCTAGTGGATTAGGGGTAATTAAAGAATTAGTTCAGGTGGAAACCCTCGCTCAATTTGGAGTCGCGTTTCTTCTCTTTGCCTTAGGGGTGGAATTTTCCTTTGCGGAATTAAAGAAAGTTCAAGGAATTAGTTTAGGAGGAGGGGGGTTACAAATTGTTTTTACAATATTAATTACCGCCCTAGCTATGGGAATTTTGGGTTGGGATACTTCTCCGATTCAAGGCATCTTTTTAGGGGCAATTTTATCTTTGTCTTCAACGGCGGTTGTCCTCAAATGTTTGATGGAACGCAATGAAATGGCAACCCCGCAAGGTCAGGTGATGCTAGGAATTCTGGTGGTACAGGATTTAGCCTTGGGGTTAATGTTAGCGGTGTTACCTGCTTTAAATCAACCCCAAGGTAATGTGATTTTTGAAGCCGTAGGACGCTCACTTTTATTAATAGGATTATTTGCTTTAGGGGCTATTATTGCGGGGATTTGGATGATTCCTCGGCTGTTACGATTTTTAGCCCAAACCGAAAGCCGAGAGCTTTTTTTATTAGGGGTTGTGGCGTTATGTTTAGGGATTGCACTATTAACAGAACATTTAGGGTTTTCCATTGAAATGGGAGCCTTTGTTGCCGGGTTAATGATTTCTGAAGTGGAATATGCGGATCAAACTTTAACCTATGTGGAACCGATTCGAGATATTTTTGCAGCTTTGTTTTTTGTCGCAGTGGGAATGTTAATTGATCCGGTATTTCTGTGGCAACATTTAGAATTAATTATCGGATTAATGGTATTAATTGTAGTGGGGAAAACCTTAATTATTATTCCGATTGTTAAACTATTTGGCTATTCTTGGAGAACGTCAATTATTACGGGATTGGGATTAGCTCAAATTGGAGAATTTTCCTTTGTTTTAGCCAGTGCAGGGCAAGGATTAGGTTTAGTTTCTCGACGGATTTATTTATTAATTGTGGGAACCACAGCCCTGACATTAATTATTACCCCGTTTATTTTACAATTTGCACCTAAACTCTTAGACTGGATAGAAGAAAAATGGGATTTGTCGAGTGTTTTAGAAAAAAGTCAGAAAATTAAGGAAATTTCTGAAGAATTACCCCAACAAAACCATATTATTGTGTGTGGATATGGACGAGTCGGGAGAAATTTAGTTCGGCTATTACAAAGTCATAATTATTCGGTTGTTGTCATTGATCAATCGGAACAATCTGTACAGGAATTGAGAAATAATAACATTCCTTATTTATATGGAAATGCGGCGAGTTTGCACGTTTTAGAAACCGCCGGAGTGGATCGGGCAACCTCAATGGCGATCGCTCTTTCTGATCCAATGAGTACCCGATTATGCTTAAAACGATCCTTAGAATTTTCACCGAATTTAGATGTAATTGTTATCGCTGATCGGGATAAAGATATTGAACTTTTGTATCAATTGGGTGCGAAAGAAGTTGTACAACCTGAGTTTGAAGCGAGTTTAGAATTATCGACTCATTTATTAACAAGAATGGGTTTACCTGAAAATAAAATCAAACAGGAAATGCAAGAAATTCGTCAAGATCAGTATTCGGATTTTCGCCCTAAACAATCTCCTCAAGAAGTGGCGCGGGATTTACAGCAAGCGACTCAAGAAATGAATAGTAAATGGTATACCTTACCCCCGACTTCTCCCTTAACAGGAATGACTTTAGAAGAAAGTAATATTCGTCCGATGACGGGAATTAGTGTGATGGCAATTCGCCGTTTGACGGGGGAAGAAATTGATTATCCTGATGGTCAAACTCGTTTAGAAAAGGATGATAAATTATTAGTTGTGGGGGAAACGGCAGCGTTAGAAACGTTAGATCAATTGGCAAAAGGGGAGGTGACAATTCCCGCAGAAAGTATTTCTTGTCAATGGTTAAATATTCCTGAAAATAGCACGGTGATCGGTAAACCTTTATCTAAATTAGATTTAGCAAATCGTTTTAGGGTACAAGTTCAAGCTTTACGTCGAGAAGATAAATTTTATCGCTGGCCGAATCGAAATTTAGATTTGCAAGTCGGCGATCGCTTATTACTATGTGGTAGTTTTCATGATTTAAACCAAGCTAGACGAGAAGTAATTCCTGTTAATATTCCTCCTTTGAAAATATTAAAAGAAACCCAGGAGGATTTAACCATTAAAAATTAAGGGTGTTTACAGTTAACGATTGGCTGTTGACTTAAAACCATTGTCCTCCCCGAAAACGCCATTGGGGGAATAAAATTCTAATTAGACTTTGAGAGGTGATAAAAATAGCAATCCAAACACAACTGTAGTGAAAAATAAATAATCCTAAGTTAAATTTTGAGGGAGAAATACCCGGTAAACCGATCATTTTGATCAAGGTTACTAAAAATAACGCTTCCCCAATCCCGGCTAAGAGTTGAAAAGCTCCTGGCCAATCTCGATCCCAGCGAAATTGTTGAAGCTTGATATAGAGAATATCCCACAAAAATCCAAAACAGGTAATATATCCTAAAATCCAAAAATAAATTGATCGGGGTTGATCACCGATTTGGAGTATAAAAAAAGCTAAGGTTACTAAAACACCAATGGTTGCAAACAAAAATAGACGAGTTTGCCAACGTCCGATTAATGTTGGAGTCATGGAGATAAAAATTGAGAATTTTAGAAGAGATTATTGTAAATTTTTGTTAAAGACTGGGATTTTATATTCCTCTAATCAGTTTAGAATATTATAATATAAATTGATAGCATTGCACCCGGATTGAGCGCCCATTGTGTTAATTATGGGCGTTTTTTTATAAAAAATTGACTCTTCAGTATTGAGAATACCATTCTATTTTAATTTAATATTCAATTATCCGAATACTATTGGGCGGAAGGGCTACATTAACCTGTTGACCGATTGTAAAGCGTTGTAAATCATCTTGATGGCAATTTTGAATGCGAATCATGATGACTATTTTATCAGTTAAACGGACATTATAGCGGGTATCCGTTCCTAAATAAATTGATTCTTCAAGGATTCCTTTCCAGGTTTCAATATGGGGATCATTTGTCTGATTTTGACAAGGATTAGGATAGAGAGTTATTTTTTCAGGACGAATCACTAAATTAATAATTTGTCCTTCTATAACGGGTTGAGAGGTTGTCAGATGAAAAAGGAGTTGTTCATCGACTAAAACTGTGATTTCTTGTCCTTGAATTTGGGTAACTCGTCCCATTAAAACGTTAGTTTCTCCAATAAAATCAGCTACAAATTTAGTTTTAGGATATTCATAAATTTCCAGGGGGGTTCCGACTTGTAATAATTCTCCATGATTCATCACTCCAATGCGGTCGGACAGGGTTAATGCTTCTTCTTGATCATGGGTAACATAAACAAAAGTAATCCCTAATTGTTTCTGCATTTTTTTAAGTTCTAACTGCATTTCTTTTCGCAGTTTTAAGTCTAAAGCACCCAAAGGTTCATCAAATAATAACACTTTAGGCTGTTTAACTAATGCTCTTGCTAACGCCACCCGTTGTTGTTGTCCACCGGAAAGCTGACGGGGATAACGAGTTTGAAAATCGGTTAATTTAACTAAAGATAATGCGTCTGCGACTCGACTCTTAATTTGAGGACGAGATACATTTTCCATTTCCAGTCCAAAAGCTACATTTTCCGCGATGGTTAAATGGGGAAATAACGCATAATTTTGAAAAACAGTATTGACTGGACGATGAAAGGGAGGACGATTTTTCATCGGTTCTTGATGAATTAAAATTTCCCCAGAAGTCGGAATTTCAAATCCAGCAATCATTCTTAATGTTGTGGTTTTTCCACAGCCTGATGGCCCTAACAAGGAGAAAAATTCTCCGGTTTTGATTTCTAAATTAACTTGATTAACAGCTAAGAATTCTTTGCTATTTAATCCTTTAAATAATTTAGAAACATTCAATAATTCCACAGCAAGATTCATAGGGAAAAAGAAGAGAAGGGGAGCAGTTGTAGGGTGCGTAAGAGCTTCTCGCACGCACCAAAAGAGTCAATAATCAACCATCTTTTATTTTCCCACACCGACTTTAACTTCTGTCCAAGCTTGATCATAGAATTGGGTCGCTTCTCCGACATCTTGAAGATATTGAAGTTTATCAAAAATTTCTGAGGGGGGATAAATACCAGGATTTTTTAAGTTTTCTGCTTCAATTAATTTTTGATCAATCGCAATTTTGTTGGGGGAAGCAAAATCAATAAAGTTAGAAATTTTTGCACTATTTTCAGGTTCTAAAACAAAGTTAATAAAGGTTTCAGCAAGTTTTTTATTGGGTGCACCTTTGGGAATCACCATATTATCCATCCCAATAATACTCCCTTCTTTGGGAATTACATAACGTAAATCTGGATTTTCTGCCATGACTTGAAAAATATCACCACTATATTCCATGGTTAAACTCACTTCTCCTTGATTTAACAATTGTTGACCTGTATCGGGTACAAATGCAGCAATATTATCTTTATTTTGAATCAAGAAATCTCGCGCCTTTTGGATTTCTTCGGGGTTTTTCGTATTAGGACTATAACCTAAATACATCAAAACAGCCCCCATTGTATGACGCATATCATCTAATAAACTGACTTTTCCTTGATATTTGGGATCGACTAAGGCTGACCAACTGTTAATTTCTTCTCCTGTTTTTTTCAGATTATATCCTATTCCTAAAGTCACCCATTGATAGGGAATACTATATTTATTACCGGGGTCATAGGGAGGATTTAAAAATTTAGGTTCAATATTTTTAAGATTAGAAATATTAGCACTCTCTAATTCTTCTAACATCTGTTCATTAATCATAATTTTAACCATATAATCGGGTGGGAAGGCTACATCATAACCGGGGTTTCCCGCTTTTAATTTCGCGTAGAGGCTTTCCGCACTATCATAAGTATCATAATTAATTTTGACTTGATATTTTTGTTCAAAAGCTTTCAGAACTTCCGGGTCAATATAGGTTGACCAGTTATAAAGATTGAGTACATTTGCAGTAGTGGGACTTGGAGGGGTATTAGATTGATTTTGTGTACATCCAAAGGGCAAAAATACGCCTAAACAGAAGAGTAAAATTAAGGTTAAAATTCGTTTCATATTGGGAAAACAGATAGGGTTGTGATGTATAAACTTATAAGCAAAGATCATCTTATAATTGTAAACTGAATGGGGTTTAAAAACAAGATTTTTTAAATTTTAATTAGGATTGAGTGTTGTTAATGTTTAACACTAACTTGATCTTGTAATTTTAAAGATGAGATGACTAAGAAAAGAGATGCCAATAACATCAACGTTGAAATCGCATTAATGACTGGCGTGATGGACAATTTAATCATGCCATAAACAAATAAAGGTAAAGTTGTTGCGCCAACTCCTGTTGTAAAAAAGGTGACAACAAAATCATCTAATGATAAGGTAAAGGCTAATAATGCACCGCTTAAAATAGCCGGAAAAATTAAAGGGAAGGTAACTCTCCAAAAGGTTTTCCATTCATTAGCTCCTAAATCTAAAGCAGCTTCTTCTAAAGTGGGATCTAAGTCAGCTAAACGCGCTCTCACAGTAATAGTAATAAAGGCAATACTAAAGGTTGCATGGCTAATTATAACGGAAGGTAAGCCTAATGTTAAGCGAATTCCAGTCAGATTTTCTAAGATTCTAAAAACTAACGTAAAAAAGACCAATAAAGATACCCCTAATGTAATTTCAGGAATAATAATGGGCAACAATAATAAGGCTTCTAATAGTTTAGAACCGGGAAACCGAAAGCGTTCTAAAGCTAATGCCATCATTGTTCCTAGAATAGAGGCAATTACCGTAGAAATAATAGCAATTATTAAGCTATTTTGCAGAGAAATCCAGAGACTTTGAGTAGAAATATCGGCGGTACTTTCTGTTAAGCCACTCAATAACTTTTGATACCATTTTAAGGTAAATCCTGTCCAATTGGAATTCAACCGAGAAGCATTAAAGGAATAAATAATTAAGATTAAAATGGGTAAGTAAAGAAACGTGAGAGCAAAGGTGGCTAGTAAAGCGAGTCCTCGTCTTCCCCAAGCATGAATAAAAGTCTCAAGAGTTGCGGTTTTCATTATATTTATTAAAGAGAATTTTCCGAATTAGAACTACGAAAATAAATCATGACCGGAATTAAGACTAAAATCATTAATCCCATTGATAAGGCTGACCCAAAAGGCCAGTGACGAGCTTGTAAAAATTGATTTTGAATTAAATTACCCACCATAACTGTTTTTGCACCTCCGAGAATATCGGGGGTAATAAATGCGCCTAAAGCCGGAATAAAAACCAAAATAGACCCGGCAATAATGCCAGGATAAGTTAAGGGTAAAATAATTCTCAAAAATGTTCTAATATCGTTTGCACCTAGATCTTGGGCTGCTTCAACTAAAGAAAAGTTTAATCGTTCAATCGTTGCATAGAGGGGTAGAATCATAAAGGGTAAATAACCATAAATTAGACCTATAATAACAGCAAAGGGAGTAAACAATAAGTTTAAAGGTTCTTGAATTAAATTTAAACTTTGGAGGACGGTATTAACTACACCTTCAGAACGCAAAATAATAATCCAAGCATAGGTTCTAACTAGGAAATTTGTCCAGAAGGGAATAATCACTAAAAACAAAAGTAGATTTCGCCAACGGGGAGAAGCCGTAGCAATAAAAAAGGCTAAGGGATAACCAATGATTAAGCAAATTAAAGTTGTTAATGCTGCTAGACCGAGGGAACGTCCAAAAATATTTAGGTATAAATCATTGGCTAATCTTTGATAATTGCTCCAGGTAAATTCCCAAGTGACTCCGCCATAAGTTCCTCGTTGTAAAAAACTATAAATAAAGACAATCACCAGGGGAATAATAAAAAAAATCAGTAACCAAATTGTAGGAGGAAGTAATAAGAGCAATAAGTTTTTTGTTTTTCGGGTTTCTAGGGTTGAATGAGATGGTTTTTGCAGTAAGAAAGCCATAAATCAAAATTAAGAATATTAGAGTCAAAGGATGAGGAGGTCAGCCAAGAATAAATTAAGCTTCAAGAGTTGATTTCTGATCCAAAATCAGCTATCATGCAACGGGAAAACACTATCCAGCTAAAATTCGCTGTGAGTTGCCGTGCAAACGCTTCACTTACCTGAATCAAATCATCCCCTGGTCAAATCTCTATTTCATCACAAAGACCAGGAATTGTTAACTCTGTTTCAGAATTATCCTGATCAGGGGAAATACTTTGTTGCTATTTTCTGCCGCTATGGTTTAATTGTCTATACATTAATTCGTCATTCGGTACGATCTCCTGTACAAGCCGATTATTTATTCTCTCAAACCTGGCGACATATTTTTTATGAAATGCGTCCTTTAAATTTAAGGGAACAAGAGAATACAGACGGGGGAACCACGCTACAAAACTGGTTAATTAATGTTACCGCAGTTTGTATTAATCAAGCCGAGTTACCCCCTGTAGAATCAATTCAATATTCTTTATCCGCAGCACCCCCTCCTCTGTGGTGTTATGTGGGATTAGTATTAGATCGAATGGAACCTTTATTAAGGTTAATTCTCGTCATGGCGCAAACTTTTCATTGGAGTGAAACTCGGATTTCAGCTTACTTACAAGCCGAGGGAGAGTCTGTTTCTCCGAATGAAGTTAAAGAACTATTGAATGGAGCTTATCGCACATTAGAGGAAAATTTACCCACTGATATTCGGGAAATTTATCTTAATGAAAAGAGTTTGGCTTCTCAGTTAGAGCAAAATCCCGATCAACAAATATTAAAGCCTTAAATTGGCAGGAAAAATGCGAATCGAAATTAATTCAAAAATACACTTCCTGTTTCCGTAATATTGAGAGATCTCGTATCAATATTGAAATCATTGGTCACTCGGAATTGAACTTCTAAAACTCCAGGGGAAGTTTGCTTGGGTTGAACAAGTAATAAACCTCCATCTTGGCGGCGATAGGTTAACGTAATCGGAGGTGAACCTTGTACTTGAATGGTAGAATTTTGCACTAACCATTCTTCACGAGTTCCTCCAATCACTTGATATTGAATGGGTACATTAGCATTATTAATTAATTTAAGGGTGACAACTCCATTGACTGCACCAACTCTTGCACTGGGTAAAGGAAATTGAGGGGGAATATTATTTTTTTCAGCATTAGAAGAATTAGAATTAGAATTAGAATTAGAGGGTGTTGTGGCAGGTGCTGCTTGTGGTTGTACTGGTTTACCGGGAGGGGGGCCACCTGCTAATGTAATCGCAGATAAAGCGGTGAACCCTCCACCGATAGCGAGGAGCCAAATCATCAAGTGAGATAAAGTAATTTTCATGATTGATCATCCTTTAATAAATATTTACAAATTTTGGGATCAGTTGATTTAATCCAGTTTAAGCTAGATTAACAATTTGAGGGTGTAATTTGGTTTTTGTTTAACTTTTACAGAACATCTGCTGTTGTTCAAACCCTCACCTTTGGTATTGATGAGTTTTTACACTGAATTCAGACTTGCTCTATAATGGGTACATCATCCTGATCCGATTCACCCAAATAGGTAACAGGTTAAAACCCAATATTGTGATCATTTTAGCTATGAAATTGCTCAGAAAATTCCCAATTTTTATCTTAACCTTCAGTGTTCTGATTGTCTCTATGTTAGCAATCGTACAACCCGTTTTAAATTCACGGCATACTCATCAGTTAGTGGCTCAATTCATCCCCATCATTCGTACTAAAGTTGCCTTTGTAACACCTCAAATTTCCCCGAATCAGGATATTGAAAAAGACATCAGCCTCAATCAAATTTCTGCTACCTTAGCTTCAACCTGGACAACGACAGATCACAGCAATACTGCTATTACAGGATGCAATTGTCCTCAATGTCAATTAACCGTTTAATTTAACTCAACAAAATCACTTCTGGTGTTGACTGAAATTAAAAACAACATCAGAAGTTGATCATTTTAAGCCATTCCTCTCCCTAAATGAAACTGATGAATCAGAACTCTTTTGCTATTTTAACCCAAACTTCAATTCCTTTTTGAGTCGGTTTACCAGTAGAGGTAAATGTCCAAATACTTCGTTTTTGTTGGGGGCCATAACTAATATGAATCGGTCGATTTTTACCATAAAAATAAAGAGAATCAAAGGGAAGCCGTTTTTTTAAAATCCAATCAACTAATTGATCACTCTCTAATTCTAAAATCAGGAAATCACAAGCGGCTCCCAATCGTTTACAGTAATACTCTCCATTCTGTTTAACTTCATGGGCAATATGTTGATCAAGGTTAGGAGCAACTCGACCATTTTTTAATCCGGTTATCGGATCTTTTTTCTCCAAATAAATTCTTAAGTTGTGGGAACAAAAACCGTAAGTTAGCTTAAATCTAGCCAGACTATAATAGTCAATAACGGGATCAATAATATAATAATTTAACGCTTTTAAAGCTTGAATGGATTCTTCAGAATTAGGATAAGGATTAATGTGATCTGAATATTTTTGATAAGTATTTGTACAGGTGCAAAAATGATTTAAGCTGAGATATTTTCCTAATAGAACGTCTTTCATGGGCAATTGACTCAATTTTTGATTATCATATAATTGATAATAGCCGAATGCGAAACGACGAAAGCTGGTTTTGTAGTTAACCCAAACACCTGATCTTCCAAGCCTGAACCATTATGTCTGATCAAACCGAAACCTCACTCACCCAGGAACTCAAAAGCCATATCCTCATTTTAGGGGGAATTGTGGCGTTGCTGTGGATTATTGAAATTATTGATTTTTTTGTATTTAGAGGCACATTAAATCGCTTAGGGATTCGTCCCCATAGTTTCCAAGGGTTAGAAGGCATTTTTTTCGCCCCGTTTTTACATGGGAACTTTAATCATTTAGCAGCCAATACTTTACCTTTAATTACATTGGGTTGGTTTATCATGCTGCGGGGTGTTAAAGATTTTTTTGTAGTCACATTCATAACCATGATGGTTAGTGGTTTAGGAGTGTGGTTATTTGGTTCTCCCTATACCATTCATATTGGGGCGAGTGGCGTTATTTTTGGATATTTAGGATTTTTGTTATTAAGAGGATTTTTTGAACGCAGTTTCGTTTCCATTGCGTTATCCTTACTGGTAGGTTGGCTTTATGGAGGCTTAGTTTGGGGAATTTTACCCTTACAATATGGGATTTCTTGGCAAGGACATCTATTTGGATTTATCGGCGGGGTCTTGGCTGCACAAATGCTGGCTCAATCTCACCGAACTAAAGCATAATTTAGATTAACCCAAAATTCTCATTCATTAGGTAACATACATTTAAAACCCTCTGTACCAGAGTCAGAAGCATGGCTCCAGAGGTTAAACCAAATTATAATATAAAAGGGTTCATGGACTGGCTTTCAATTTCTGGAAATTGGGTTTTAATTCCCCCTCGTCCTCAAGCAATCGTGCATTTTTTAGGAGGGGCATTTGTGGCAACAGCACCCCATTTAACCTATCGTTGCTTATTAGAAGAATTAGCACATCAAGGTTATGCAATTGTTGCGACTCCTTTTGTAAATACCCTCGATCATACCGCCATTGCTAAAGACGTTTTATGGACATTTGAAGATGGGTTAGAAGATTTATATGATCTGCAATTCTTAAAACGGCGAGGTTTACCGATTTATGGATTAGGACATAGTATGGGATGTAAAGTACATTTGTTAATGGGTTCTTTATTTCCCATAGAAAGATCGGGGAATATTTTAATGTCATTTAATAATTATGCTGCTCGTCAATCAATTCCCTTGGTTGAACAAATTTCTCAAGTTATGGACGTGGAATTTACTCCCTCTCCTGAAGAAACAAACCGTTTAGTCGGCGATCGCTATCAAATTCGACGGAATCTTTTAATTAAATTTTCTAAAGACACCATTGATCAAACGTCTAACTTACATCAAATTTTAGATCAACGGTTTCCAGGGTTAACAACCTTGCAAAAACTCAACGGTGATCATCAAACTCCCCTAGGTCAAAATGTTAGTTGGTCAGTAGGAGAAACCTTTACCCCTTTCGATGCTGTCGGTCAATGGATTAAACAAGCGGTTTATCAAGATTTAAACCAACTCAAAAAACAAATTTTGTATTGGTTAAATCCTTTAATGTCCGTTTAAAATACAGAAGTTTAAACTCAAGCCTTATTAGGAAATATTTATGTACAGATGGAACAATGGCAAGACGCTATCGTTTGCTATCAAGAAGCGGTTAAAGCTTATCATCAAGCTACCGAATTAGCCAAAAAATTAGTGAATTAAAAGTTTCCTAATTCCCTTTATAAAACAGCCAAAGTATTACCTTTGTTTCCTTTTGAGGGAGCAGAGGTAATACTTTTCCCTATCAACCCCAATTAACGATGTTTATTAATGGCTGATTCAATATCCTCTTGGGTTAAAGAATTAACAATAGTTAAACTAAAAGGAGAAGTTTCTCCTCTCTGGATATAACCCGCATTCAAATAAGGTAAATATTCGGTTTGATTGCGAATATAACGATTAAAAAATACCAAACTAATTGCTTTCAAATAAGGAAAAGCTAATTCAGGTTCTGGGCCTATTAATTGAGGAGGAACCGGAAGAACGGATTTTTCTCCAGGTTCTAAGAAGGAAAAATGGGTTCCTCGCTCTAATAACATCAAGTATTTATTTGGACTGGTTAACCAAGAAAAGGGATAAATTTGTTCAGGTACTGCGGGAGCGATATAATCATCACTACCCCCAATCATTAAGATCGGAATTTTGATTTGACTCATCCCTTCTTGACCAAAAACAACACTTGTAATGGGATTAATGGCAATAATTGCTTTTACTCGTTCATCTTTAAGATTTTGACCTTCATTGGCAACGGAACTAGCTTGACATTGCAGTAATATCGAAATATTTAAGGTGAGTTGTCGGTTAACAGACTCTGCACACTCTTGATTAATTTTACGGGTATTAAATCCTGCACCCCCTACCGCTAAAGCCGTATAACCGCCGTAAGATTGACCTAAAACACCGACATTATTTAACAGTAAAGGACTGGGAAATTCAGAATTTTTAGCTTTTTGTTCTAAAAGATTGAGAACAGAAGTAATATCTAAGGGACGATTAATAAAGACTTCTGGGCCAGGAGGAGGAGCATTCCCGGCTAAGAAATTAGCCAACCCATTTGCACTGGTTTCTAAATGTTCAGGAACTGCAACAAAATACCCATGAGAAGCTAAATGTTCGGCTAAATATTTAAACGTAGTTCGGTCGGAACCCAAACCATGAGAAATCACAATTACCGGAGTCGGAGTAGAAACTTGAGGGATATAAATATCAACCGGAGAAGAAATATTTCGTTGAGTATGTTCATAAGTAAAGGTTTCTTTTTTCCATTGAATTGTACCCGGCTCTTTCAATTGAGTGGGTGGATTATTAATAGCAGGATTATCGGTTTGTGTTTTCGCCTGTTGGTTAATCCAATTCATGACAGATTTATCTTCATAAATAACTTGAGATAAATCTCGAATGGCTTCTACAGCAAAGTTAACATCAATTCCTAGGGTTTGACCCGGAAATTTTTGTAAAACGCCCAGTAAAGTCAAACCTCCGGGTAGTTGAGAAGCTTGATTAATTGCCGTTTTTAGAGCCGTTACACCATTTTCACCGTTATCTGTTTGGATAAAATTCCCAAAGCGAGTTAACATTGTTATACCCATGGTCGTGTTATTAAATTGTTCAATACTCCAAGGGCTGGCGGTCATCGGAGTCAATAAAAGTTGACGCAGTTTTTCAGCATCTTCAACCTTCAAAACTTTGCCATAAATTGATAAAACGGGGGAAACATCTCCTGTTTTTGCAAAAGTTTCTAAGTCTTTAACAGAAATAAAAGCCGTACCAATATTATACCGGATAGCAATTGTTTCAGCCGCAACTGCTGAACTGGTTATAGCACTCAAACCAGATATTATTCCTAATGAAAATTTTAAAAGTTGGAAGTAAAAAAAGCCAATAGTTTTCTTGTTTTGAGTGTATTGTCTATTATTCTCTTGTTTAATCGGTGATTTCATGGGGTATTAGAATAAAACGAATAACCTGATATTATCATTAAAGTTTTAATTTGGTAAAGTTATTCCGAGGTAACACCATTAATTGCATTGGTTAATTGGTTAGGTGTTAAAGATTGAATTAAACTGACCGGATAAAGGGGATCACTAATGGTTTGAGTATAAGCGGCGTTCAGATAGGGTTTGTATTGAGAATTTTGGCTAAGGTAGGTTTGAAAAAATGCTGTACTTAAAGCTTTAATATAAGAGCGAATAATTTCTGATGTCGGAATAATTATGCTTGAATTTCCTAATACTTCCGATGCGTTTTCAGAAGTAATATCATAAAAATGAGTGGCATGATTTTGCAAGACTAAATATTTATTAGAAGTGGTTAACCAAGTAAAAGCATTTAACTGTTCTAACAACGCTGGAGCTAAAAAATCTTCGGTACTTGCTGTGATGAAAACTGGAATTTTAATTCGACTTAAACCCGATTTTCCTAAAATACTACTATTCACCGGATTTAATATAAAAATAGCTTTGACTCTGGGATCTTGTAGCATATAATTTTCCGGCCGAAGTTCCAACGCTCGACACTGAAGAAATAGGGAAGGATTTAAGGGAATATTCGGTTGTTGACAGTCGGTTTTAAGCTGGGTAAAATCAAGGGTTGCTCCTGCTAATGTTAAGGCTGTATATCCTCCTAATGAATGACCAATAACCCCTACATTTTGTAAATTTAATTGCTGATTAAACTTAGTGGAATTAAGTTTTTCAAGTTGGTTGAGTAATTCAGTAATATCTCTAGGTCGATCCAGAAATTGTTCAGGTTCAAATAAGTCTTTTGCGTCTCCATTGAGTAAGGATTGAAATTGCTGATAATCACTTCCTGGATGTTGAGGAACAGCGACTACAAAACCATAGGAAGTGAGATGTTTAGCTAAATTTTCAAATCGTGAGCGATCAGAGGCTAATCCATGAGAGATAACAATCACAGGATAAGATAATGTCTGTGAATTTTGCCCCTCTGGAGAAATAGGTTTCGGAAGATAAATATCTACTTCAAAGCGACGATTATTGTGAGAATTATTGACCGTTAGGGTTTGTTTTGTAGACGTATAAAGTTTTCCTAAAATTCGCAAGTCTGGCATCTTACTAAAATTTGTAATCGTTGCTTTCTGGGCTTCTATTTCTGATAACACTGCTAACGATTGTGTGACCGCATGAGTTTGTCGAATAAATGCAAAAACTTTGGTTAATGTTTTTAAGGCGAGTTCCACATTCAAGCGAATTTCTGGACTGGGAAATTGACGCATAACTTCTAATACTGTAAACCCATTGGGTGCATTTGCGACATCAATTAAACTGGCACGAATGGCATCGGCTCCATTTTGTTCAGATTGAGTTTTAATGATGTTTCCAACATGAATTAAAAAAGCTACCAGTAAGGGTGAATTAACAAATTGTTCAATTGAAATATCGGGAGGTGTGTAACGGGTTTGCAAAAATTGTCTTAAACTTTGTTGTTGTTCAGGACTTAATAATCCTAGATAATTAGCCAAAGGTTCTTGAGGGTTAATTTTACCTTGATTAACATAATTTTCTAAAGAATCTAGGGAAATAGAAATCGTTGTTTTTCCCAAGGGGACAATAATAAATTCTGCGGCAACTGCGGGTAGAGTTGCAAACAGGATAGATACACTTGTTAATACAAAAGATACAAACCATTGCATCGTTTTCTTTTCCTTTTAGGCAACAGAGGGGTTCAATGTTTAAAATTCTAGTTTAATTATTCTGAGAATCAGATGGATTTTTAACGTGTTTTACCGCTTGAAAAAATTGGTCTAGGGAGAGAGAATGGACTAAACTCAGGGGATAAGCCGTTTCACTAATTGTTTTAGCATAGGTGGCTTTTAAATAGGGACGATAGGTTGAATCTTGATTGATATACACTTCAAAGAAAGCCAGACTAAAAGCCCGAATATAATCATTAACAGGTTCGGGAACTGGAGCTACAATTTCTTTTAAAGAGGCACTCATACTTTGATTCATTGCGGTTAAATTTAGATTAATATGGCGATCGCCTTCTGCTAAGAGTAAATATTTATCGGGTGTTGTTAACCAAGTATAGGAGCGAACTTGTTCCCAAGCCACAGGAGCGATATTATCTTTACCACTGGTTTTCCAGAATACCGGAATCTGAATTTTGCTTAAACTTTGTTGCCCAAAAATGCTACTATTAATCGGATTCATCAAAAAAATTGCTTGAACCCGTTCATCTCTCAAATTATAGTCTTTTTGAGGTATTTCTAAGGCTCGACATTGAAAAATTTGGGCGAGATTAACAGAATTAAATGCCGAGTTACAGTCTTGTTTTAAGTGATTAAAATCAATTTCTGCTCCCCCTAAAGCTAAGGCTGTATAAGCGCCAAAAGAATGCCCTGCAACGCCAACTTGTTTCAGGTTCAGTTGACCGTTAAATTCCGTTGTATTCAAGCGTTCTAATTCATCTATTAAAAACTGAATATCTAGGGGTCGGTCAATAAATTCACTCACTTTGAACCCATCGGATGCGTGACCCGATAACCAAGCTTGAAGTTGATTGGTATCACTTCCCGGATGTTGAGGGAGAGCAACGACAAATCCATAAGATGCTAAATGTTCGCCTAAATAGGCATAATTTTTTCGATTTGCAGCTAATCCATGAGAAATGATAATCACAGGAATTGCGTTAGGTTTTCCGCGTTTGACGGTATTTAAGGGTCTGGGAATATAAAGATCGACAATCAATTCTCGATGACGTTTGGAGTCTGTTAAGGTTAGGGTTTTGGAGGTAACATCAAAGTCTCCAGTTTGCTTTAAATCAGGTTTTTTACTAAAATCTGAAGCCGGGGATAAGGCTGATTCTTCTAAGGATAATTTAACAATTTCTGTAATAATAGAATTAGTTTCTTGTACCAGAATATTGACTTGTTCTCGGAGTTGAAAAATCTTGTGGATATTTAATTGAATTTCTGCTGCTGGAAATTGACGTAAAATATTGAGTAAGGTGATGCCTTCAGGATCTTGATTAGCTCTCATTAATGCTATTTTAAGCGCTTCCGACCCATTTTTAAGCGTTGATAAATTGTGCGAATCGGTTTCGGATTGAATAATATCTCCCAGTTTATTCAGAAATAATGCTCCTGTGGGGGAATTTAAAAATTGAGAAATTATTATAGGATCTAATTGATGCTGATCTAATAATACTGTTTTAAACTGATTTTGATCAGTTTGATTTAATAACAATAAAAAGCTTTTTAATTCTGGATCAATTGTTCCTGATTGAGCATAGTTTTCTAACGCTTGTACGGATACAGAAATTTTAGCTTGTCCTAGGGCTAAAGATACATTTTCGGCTGCTTGTACGGGAACAGCAGAAAAAGCCAGGGCGAAAAGTCCACCCAGTAGAGACACAATTCTTCGCCGATTTAACGATAGATTTAATGTTAAGCTAGATGGGGCTGTAATCGCCAGTTTATGTTGATTCATAATTGGGTTAATTGCCTCTAAATATCAGTTACAATGTTCTTAGAAATCCTATCTAAATGCACCCTAATCATTTCATAACCATCTTAACAGATAAGGAAGTCATTGATCAGAGCCTTATTAAAAGGTCACATCATACCCTACTCCTGAGATCTGATTCAATTTTCCCCTTTTGGTTCCTAACTCCGGTCAAAAACCCAATACCATTAAATTTGGCCCTGATTCTCACTCCTTACTTCAGTCTTTTAAGCTTTATCTTCCTGATGGATTTTCAAGGTTGTAAGTGAGTTAATAGGGTTTTCATTTCTTCTAATAGAGACTCAACTGATAGATTAAAGGGTAAGACTTTTAGGGGAAAACTAGAGCTAAAGCGTTGTAAATGAACCATCATTTCTTCCCAGGAATAATTTGGGATTTCGACGGAAGATGAAGATTTAGTTTTACGTTTTTTGTCGAGGGATTTACCTTTGACTTTAACATCAGATTGTGCTAAAATTAATACAGGAATCTTAGCTTCCATTTTTTCTAAAATCGAGAGAGCTTCAACTAAATTAGAAAAAGATTGTTGTCGAAAACAAATCAACATTAAATCTAAGCTTTTACATTGAATTTTCTGAAGAATTTCTTCCCAGCCTTTGCCCATAATGCTCCGAAATCCAGCAATTTCAATATATTGAACTAAGGCTTGCTCAATTTTAATATTAGCATTATTGGGAGCATCTAAACAATCAGAATTAACCGTTGAATGTCGAACTGAGGTGGAAGATTTAGGGTTTAATATGGCTTTTGAAGGATGATCTTTAGTGTCTACAGGATGACTTAATTGCTGTTGCGGTAAAACGGAAGAATCGACCACTAAAATACTCGGTTTCCAACTTAAACGGGTCGCAATTTGGATCACTTCTAATAAAGCAGAACCCATAGCCAGAGAAAAAGATTGAAGACTCATCCCATCATCTGAGGGACTCGCTAAACAGGGAAAAATTGATAAATTTTTAACTTGATTTGCAACTTGAGTCGTTACAGGGTCTAAAGTCACAATGGGTAAATGGGCTAAACTTTCTTGTTGACTAATTTCTGTTAACAAATATAATGGATTTTTAACAGACCCATCTCGTTCTAAAACGATAATATTAGGATGCCAAATTCGAGCAATGAGAGCAGCTTGATTAATATCATCGGCTTCTAAAATACGACACTGGGAGAACTGCGATAAAAATAAAGCAGAATGATAAATTGAGTTAGGCTTGTCTAGGGTATTTATTGGAGTTAAGTGATGTTGATCTCCTGATAAACTTAACCAGAGAATCATTAACTGTTGAGGCTCGGAAGATGAAACCTCTGGAAGCAATTCTACTAAGATTTTTTCTAATTCTGCTCCTTGAACAGGAAGACTCAAAAAGCCATCACAATGATTCGCGGTGGCTCGTTGTTTATCCCCTAATGTTGCTGTGACAATGACGGGAATTTTATGGGTTTGTACATCAGTTTTTAATAAAGTTAAAACATCCCAACCGGACAATAAAGGAATTAAAGGATTAAGTAAAATAATCCTCGGTTGGAGGCGACGGGCTTTTTCAACGGCTTCTGTTCCTGAACGAGCAATTACGACCCGATATCCTAAATGGGTGAGTTGTTCATTCAAGGTTTGAATAAAGTGGGGAACCGTTTCAACCACTAAAACTAAACGAGATTGTTGAGGAGAGGAAGAACGAGAAGACGGTAAAAATTCGGGTTCCTCTGAGGAACTATGATTCCCTAATTCCCAATTACATCGAGGGGGACTCGGCGGTAATAACAAAGTAAATTGACTGCCTTTATTGGGTTTAGAAATAAAGCTGACATCTCCCCCATGTAATCGCGCTAACCGTTGGGTTAAAACCAACCCTAATCCTGTCCCTTCAAATTTCCGGGTTAGAGGACTTTCAAGTTGTTGAAATTTCTGAAAAATCAGATGTTGTTTATCTTCAGGAATGCCAATTCCTTTATCCCAAACGGTAAAAGCAATCCAATTTTCCCAACGACTAACTTGTAGACCAAATTCGCTCCCATCGGGAGTAAATTTGAGGGCATTACATAATAAATTGACTAACATTTGTCGCAAGCGTAATTCATCAGCGACTAAGGTTTCTAAACCGGGTTTAATCTCTAAGGTAAATCGACTTTTCAGTTGTTCTAAAATTTCCGCTTGTAGTTTAATATCGGATTTATCTTGACTTTGGTATTGTTGCAAAGTCATTTCAAAAGCGCGTTCACAAACTGCCTGAATTTGTAAAGGTTCTGGGACTAATTCGAGTTGTCCCGTTTCCATACGAGTTAAATCCAAAATATCGTTCACGACTAACATTAGATGACGACCGCTTTTATGAATCAGTTGAGCATAACGCGCTTGTTTTTCGTTGAGTTCTCCTAATGCTTGATCTTTTAATAAACTCGATAGACCTAAAACCGCAGTCAGGGGAGTTTTAAGCTCATGACTAATACAGGCCATAAACTCATCTTTGAGGCGATTAAGTTGAATTAAATCAGTATTTTTTGCCGTTAGTTCTTGGGCGACTCGATGCTGTTCTGTAATATCTTGAGCTAAGACTAACCAGAGGTCATTGGCTTTATTTCCTAAACATAACGTCATCTCCCATTCCGGGTTTAAATGTTGGCGAGTAAATTGCCAAACTCGTTCTTGATTGTGGGCGATGGGACAAATACAAATATAAGTATCCGGTTGGCTACCCAATTGACACCAACTCGGCATTTGTAAGGTGGGTGAATTCGAGGTTAAAGGTTGAGAAACATTCGTTAAATGACGGCTTGGAAATCCAGAATCGATTGAGGATTCTAAGGAGGAAGTTGGGTATTTTTCAGTGGGGGAAAATGTTTCACTGGCTTCTGACCAACGGGTTACTGATTCAGCGACTTCTTGCAAAACCTCTGAACCTCGACCAATTAGGGATCGCCATGCTAAATTTTGATTAACAATGGTGCCATCATCACTTTGAATCATTAAGGGAATGGGCAGTTCATCTAAAAACTGAATTAAATGCTGAGATACGCTAAAATTTCCCGTCGCTAACACATCTAACTGTTGATGAGGTTCTGAATTGAAGTCTAAAGTAGGGGAAGGTCGAGGTTGTTGAATCTGAGTAAAGCGTTGAGAATATTGGGCTAAATATCGTAAGACTTGCAAACTATTAATTAATCCAATAAACTCTCCTCTGTGATTAATTAAAGCCGGGGATACGGTTTGAGGGAGGCTATTTTCTAGTACCGGATGGGAACTTTGATATTGTAAATATAGCCAAAAGTCTTCTAAGCTTAAATGGGAGGGAACGCCAATAATCGGTTCGAGAATAGTAGACAAAACCTCATTGAGAAAGGGTTGTTCAGGGTCGGGGGAAGTCGGGAAGGTGGTGTTGAGGAGATAGGGAAGAAACCGATGTAGGGAAATTAGACCTAAAGGATAATGTTCAGAATTGATAATCACAACTTGTTCCGAGTTCCCCTGAGAAAAAATAAACCGCAATGCTTCTAAGGGCGAATCATGGCGACAAACAGGAACCACCTGCATAAAGGTTTGGAGGTCAGCTTGGGGAGACATAAAATGTAAATCCTCCAGATGAGATAATCATCTACTTAAAGCAGACAAGTGGTAAAGTGTGCGTGTCAACTCCCTATAGGAATAAAATAAATCCCTAAACAGTCTGTTAATCGTACCTTTGATATTTCTATTGTGATAGATCAGGGTTAAGTTTGCCAAAATTTAACGATTTCCTAAACAAGCTTAAAGAAATTAAAAGTTTCTCAACCTTATCTAGGGTAACTTTAATAAAATATTGAACCCCAGCCATTTACCCCTATTTTCCCATTGGTTTCGTTGCCTAAACAGTCACAACCGTTGATCTGGGGTATACAATATTCTATCCTCTCGAACACCTATTCCCTAATATTATAACTCTATAATGGATACCTGCTAGTTTTTACGGCTGTCTAATTGGAGTTGCAATATTATTTTACATTTACAAAAAACAAGGATAAGATCAGTATTTATCCTAAAAAAAAGAAGATTAATTCTTTTCTCTAAGTTGATTAAATGGCTATCAAATGCTATAATCTGTAATTAAAATTTATTTTTAATATTTTCAGTTTATGGTGAAATCTAAAATACCCCAGTGGAATCGATTTCAAAATATACATCCGTCTTCCCGAAAATTTTTACTGCAATGGGTCAGTTTATTTTGCTTTTGTTGTCTAATTATTATTAGTTGTACTCCCCATCAAACGAGTCATCAATCTGCTTCTACTTCAGCCAATAACGGACGAATTACGATTGGAACCACCTTAAAAGCTCGAACCTTAGATCCCGCAGATGCCTATGAACTGATGTCAGGAAATATCTTGTATAATTTAGGCGATCGCCTTTATGATTATGAACTAGGAACCAATCAACTGGTTCCTAAGTTAGCCACCGCTTTACCGACGGTGAGTTCCGATGGATTAACCTATACGATTCCCCTGCGAGAAGGCGTTACCTTTCATGATGGAACTGCCTTTAATGCCGCAGCCATGGAATTTTCAATCAAACGATTTATTCAAAATGCAGGTTCTCCCTCTTCCTTATTATCTGATGCCATTGATACCGTTCAAGCAACGGGAGACTATGAATTAACCATTAAACTCAAACAACCTTTTTCTGCCTTTCCTTCCCTTTTAGCCTTTTCAGGAATTACAGCCGTTTCTCCTCAATTTTATGAAATTGGAGAAGGTAAATTTAAACCCAATGAATTTGTTGGAACGGGGCCTTATAAATTAAAATCTTCAGAAATTGATGTCATTCGCTTAGATGCCTTTGAAAACTATTGGGGAGAAAAACCTGCCAATAGCGGAATTGATATTCAACGATTTTCGAGCGCCTCTAATTTATTTAATGCCTTTCGCAGTGGTGCTGTTGATATTGCCTATTTATCCTTAAATGCCGACCAAATTTCGAGCTTAAAACAAGAAGCAGAAAAAGGCAATTGGCAAATGATAGCAGCCAATGGCAATAACATTAGTTATCTGATGATGAACGTTAAATCAGAGCCTTTAAATCGTAAAGAAGTCAGACAAGCCATCGCTGCTTTAATTAATCGTTCCGTGCTTAATGAACGGGTATTACAAAATCAAGGAGAACTACTATATAGTTTAATTCCCACCACCTTTACCGATTATCAACCTAGCTTTAATTTACAATACGGTGATGGCAATATTGAAAAAGCGAAACAACTCTTAACTCAAGCCGGATATACCCCAGAAAATCCAGCAATTGTTGAACTTTGGTATGCGTCTAATTCCTCTAATAAAGGGTTTTTAGGATTAACGTTAAAAGCCTTAGCAGACCGAGATTTAGGCGGGTTACTCGATTTACAACTCAATAGTGTAGAATCAACCACAGCCTTTAAATATTTAGAGGAGGGAATTTATCCAACTTTTGTTTTAGATTGGTATGCCGATTTCCTTGATGCCGATAACTATATTCAACCGTTTTTAGACTGTAGTAAAGGTTCAGCAGAAACCGGATGCGAAAAAGGAGCGAGTCAATATCAGGGTTCTTTTTATTATAGCGATCGCATGAATCAATTGATCGCCCAAGAACGTCAAGAACAAAATCCCCAAACTCGCAAAGCGATTTTTGATGAAATTCAAAAACTCCTAGCTGAAGATGTTCCCTATGTACCCCTTTGGCAAGATAAAACCTTTATTTTTGCTAAAAATGGTCTTGAAAACATCCGTTTACAACTCACTCAACAAGTCCCCTTCTGGACAATTAAAAACTCAAATTCCTAACGATGAAAAAACGACTTCTATCCCTATCCATTGCCACTCTATCCCTTTTATCAATAATCAATCTAGCTATGGCTTCTGACTCCTTAGTAGGAACTAATTGGAAATTACTCTCCTGGGGAACTGAAAAATCCCCCCAAACCCCGTTAAAAGAAACGGAAATCAGCTTACAATTCCAAGAGGATCAAATTAGTGGTTCATCCGGTTGTAACCGTTATTTCGCATCCTACACCCTGAAGGATGATCAATTAAAATTTGGTGTAGCTGGGAGAACTCAAATGGCTTGTCCTGAAGAAATTATGAAGCAAGAAGATCAATTTCTCTCGGCTTTACAATCCTCAAAAACATTTACCCTTAATTCTGAAGGTCAACTGCAAATTACCTATAAAACCGATCAAGAATCTGGGGTAATGATATTTACACCCAATCAACCTGAATAACCCGTAGTGAGTCCTTCAGGACTCAAATATAGAGAGTCCTAAAGGACTCACTACTTTTTATGGAAATTAATGTTGAGATATAATAGCGATTAGTTCAGGTTTATTCATCTTTGAATATCCTTTTATCTTTCGTTTTCTCGCAATTTCTTTGAGTTTAAGCACAGTCATATCACTATATTTTGGATCTCTATGAGTAGACTTGACAGTTAATTTTTCAACTAACTGAGTCAACTTATCAACAATAGCCGTTAAATGATTAACAGTATTTTCAAGCTGTTGTAATCGATTGTTAATTTGTGTATTTTCAGAAGATATCATTTGAGATAAGGTTTTAAATTTAGCCTGAGTTTCTTCGTGATCTCGTTTATGTAATTCCATCCATTTCGACAGCTGTTGTGTTAATTGTACTTCTAATAGTTGTTCATCTTGTCTGATAATGTCTGGAGTTATAGCTTGAATAGAACCACCGCCAAGCAATTGTTCCAATTCGGTTTTCATGGTTATTGCTTGTTCATCTGTTAAATCAAAAACCCAAACCCAAAGACGCTCAATTTCTAATTCTTGAGCGACAATACACCAATCTGCACCATAAACAATTTCATATTCTTTTTCTTCATCATAAGCTTGGGTTCGTCGCACCACTAAAGACACTAAATTACTTTCATGTTCCCTCAATGTTCGTGCTAAAAGTTCTCGTCTTTCCAATAGAATATCTATTGTTTCTGCATTCGGTATTGCAATTTGAAACGTATAGATTTGACCATGAGTAAGGGGTTGAATTCCTAAATAAGAACCAATTTGAACCCGACGATCTGATAAACTCATCGATTTTAATTCCCAATTTTAGAAACTTTAACTAAGTGTTGAGCCAAGTCCAGATAACGTTCACTTGCTTTTTGTGCAGTTTCCTTTTCTTGAAACGTTAGTTGATCATCAAATTCAGAAGAAAAAATCGGGTATCCTTTATCAGGACAGTTAGAAACAATATTCAGCCGAGGAACCCAAGTATGTTCTGGAAATAAATCAATGGTATCTTGTTCTCCGACTTTATCTAATATCTCAAAAATACGACTTCTCATCGACAGATTAAAACTAGAAGAACGTTGATCATACATACTCACAACAATTCCTAAAATTGGTAACGCTTCCTCTTTATATTCTCCGATTTTACGAGCTTGTTCAATCACATATTCTAAGGCTCTAACCGGATAAGGAGATAATTGTGTGGGGATTAAAATGCCTGAAGAAGCCATTAAAGAAATCCCATTAACTTTACTAAAAGACGGAGGCGGATCAATTAAAACAAAATCATAATGATGATTTTTAAGCTTTTTAGCTAAAACTCTATCAATATCAACAATTCTCACTAAATCCGGTTCCATATTACTTAATCGAATATGGGAGGGAACTAAATGTAACTTCAGATTTCCCCATTGTTTTTCAATCACTGTATCCTCTAGTTTGACTCTCGGATCAATTAATAAATGGGTAATATCTTTTTTTCCTTGATTTTCAATATCCTCTAAGGGGTCAATTCCTAAACCTGTTGTTAAGTTAGCTTGAGCATCGATATCAATTAAAAGCACGTTATAACCTAAATGATTTAAGGCGGCTCCTAAATTAATTGTCATCGTGGTTTTACCCACTCCACCCTTATTATTAAAAACAGTAATGATCATCGATTTATTCTCCTGATTAGAATTAGTAATAAATTTGGATTCTGGCTGCTCCAAATTCTCTCCTGATAATTTAGGAGGTTCGGAATTAGGCTTTTTACGCCGATTAAATAATCCTAACATAGTGGGATTTTGGAATGAATTGGCAATCGCCCTTAAAAACCGAGTATGAACTTTTTGTTGACTTTTATGTAACGCTTGACTAAATTTTAATCCTATTTTTTTACCCAATAATTTACGCACGAGTTGAAAATCTTGAATCAGTTGGGATTGAGAATAGGTTAAAATTGTATGAATATCTCCACTATAATTATAGAGAATTCTAAATTCATAGCCATTGGTTAATAATCCCAAAATAGCTCCTGACTTTCTCATATAATCATGAATTTGCCAACTCGAATAAACAATTTTTTTCTGAGGTGCTTTAACTTCAATGATTAAATAGGGGGGATGAGGTGCAACGGCATCATGGGGGTGAACACAAAAATCAACTCTAACTTTATGAATAACAATTTGTTCCTGCCAGTCCTTGTCATTATAGCCTAAATTTTTCAATAGAGGGATAATAATATTTTGCTCAATATCCGATTCATTACTGGTCGGTGTAATTGATGTAAACCCCTGAGCAAGAGAAAGCGTTGAATGGGTTAATGACATGAAGTGAACAGATGCACTTTTTTCTGATAATACCTATCTAATTTACAAAAAACATCCGTTAAATTACTGATTTTAGTAAATTTAATATAACCGATGATTCTTCTCTAATACGGATTAATGATCAAAATCGTAGTGAGTCCTTCAGGACTCTAATAGAGGCGTGAACGCCTCACGACTAAAAAACCCTCTGCCATGAGCGCGAGGGTGTAAGACATTAATTAAGATGGGAATTTTAATTAATTCTGGTATTCCTTAAAGGAAAGATACGCATTCTCAGCATCATATAAATGGCATTGATCCACAATATGAGTCATTAAAGACCAGGAAAAATCAGACTCAGGATAGAGATATTCACCCCAATTATCTTGGATAATTTGATAAGCTTTCCGTAAATTGTAGGAAGGAATAGCCGTGGAAATGTGGTGAGGAACGTGAACATTAATATCGTGACAGAAGAACTCAACCCAAGCCGGATAATTACAGTGAACAGTTCCCGATAATTGAGCTAAAGCTTCATCCCAATCTTGGGGTTCTTTAAACTGAATATCGGGAGCCGTGTGGTGAACGAGAGTGAAGGTACTCATCCAGAAATGGTAAACGAGCCAAGGCATTAACCAGAATTTGACAAAACCCCAAACTCCGATTGTATAAATTAATGTGGGGAATGCGATCGCAGCACATCCTATCACAAATAAAGAAGAAAATTTAACGTCTTCTCGTTCTTTTCCTTCAAATCTGCGCCAATCAAAGTGAAGAATTGCCCAATGCAAAATTGAGGCTAACCACCACAGCCGTCCCCGTGTTAATTTATAAGCAACTTTTACCACTTGGGGCGACGCTTCATAATTTTCGATTGTCCAGGGTTCCCAAGCGTTATCTTCAGTCAGTTTATTGGTATGTTTGTGATGATGATTATGCCCTAAACGCCAACTGTGGAAGGGATAAATTAAGGGAAGAAATGTTAAATGTCCGACTACATCATTCACCCAACGACGGTTAGAAAAAGAACGATGTCCGCAGTCATGACCAATAACGAAAAAACCCGTTAAGGCTGTCCCAGTAAAAATCCAAGCAATGGGGAGTAAAAACCAGGGAGAATAAGCAATAGCCAAATAGCCAACAACAACTAGAACAACACTACTCAAAACAGTCAGCCAAGCTTTTTTGGGATCTTTGAGGAAGACTTCACGAGGTAGAGTCTTTATAATGTCTTTTAAACGTAGATTTGATGTGGAATTAGCAGAAGATGCTAGGGTTTGAGGTTGAACAGATGATAATGTCATAGAGTCTTATAAACGTTTAAATCCCTCAGCACTAAGGGCTAGGGTAAAGCTAAAAGAGCGTGATTTTTTGTCCCCATTGGGCGATGGATAGCTCGATAAATTCCTCAATTTGCCATGAAAAACTTCGCCTGCACTGGAACGGCAGGTAATTCCATCCCTAGAGACTATGGATTAAAATCCTATCAATGGGAATTTAATCCGTTTAAGCTCGACTCCAATAGCAACTTTCTCTCAATAGAGTCCGCCAAAAACTGAGGCGTTTAGCAGTCTTTGCCAAACCCAGCTTGGGATGATCAGCCTGGGGAGTTGAACTTAGGTGCCCCCTCAGCGAGCCTGTGCGGCTGAGGTTGTTTCTTGGCGCTGTTGCTTGATGGTTTGCAATTCCAAGAGCAAGGTTTCAACTTCAGCGTGCAGGTGCAAAAACTTGACTTGCTGGTCAGCGCTGTACAGGTTTTTCATAGCATCAATCGCCAAAGGCTTAGAAAGGACACAACCGGAAGTCCGGTTTTGTGAAGGGGTCTCTAAGGTTTGAGAACGAGATGCAGTCGATGAACGATTGGACATCAGCAGTTGATTTGACATCTAAAAAATGTTTAGCTCAACAAATCTTAACTATATCCTACCCTGAGCGTTTACTTCTATTGAAAAAAACATCAAAATTGATTGGTTTTTTCACGGAATGTAAACGAGAAGGTAAACTAAATAAGGAATACACCCAACGGCTGATCCTGTCAACTGATGTAGTTTATGGATTTAAACCGTTAAGTGGGTTCTTGGTATCATAAATCTGTTAATTTGTCAATCCTTAACCGGATTATTTTTCATTTATTAATTACTACCGAGATGACGTTGACTTTGCCTACAACCCAGTCCTCTTTAAAGTGCTGGCCCGGTCTGATTGAAGCCTACCGCAACTATTTACCTGTTTCTGAAGCAACACCTGTTATTACCCTACAAGAAGGCAACACGCCCTTGATTCCTGTCCCCACCATTGCTGAGAAAATTGGCAAACAGGTGCAGGTCTATGTGAAATATGACGGACTCAACCCCACAGGCAGCTTCAAAGACCGGGGCATGACGATGGCGATTTCCAAAGCCAAAGAGGAAGGCAGCAAAGCCGTTATCTGTGCCAGTACCGGAAATACTTCGGCGGCGGCGGCGGCCTATGCCCGTCGGGCCGGAATGAAAGCCTTTGTGTTGATTCCTGATGGCTATGTGGCGTTAGGGAAATTAGCCCAAGCCTTATTATATGGGGCGGAAGTTTTAGCAATTAAGGGGAATTTTGACCGCGCGTTGAATATTGTCCGGGAGATGGCTGAACATTACCCGATTACCTTAGTCAATTCCGTCAATCCCTATCGTTTAGAAGGTCAAAAAACCGCCGCTTTTGAGGTGGTAGATGCCTTGGGAGATGCCCCCGACTGGTTATGTATTCCAGTGGGAAATGCCGGGAATATTAGTGCCTATTGGATGGGATTTTGTCAATATCATTCTGTTGGGAAATGTTCTCGTTTACCCCAAATGATGGGATTTCAAGCGGCGGGTGCCGCACCGTTAGTATTGGGTCATCCCGTAGAAAACCCGGAAACCTTAGCCACAGCCATTCGGATTGGAAATCCGGCGAGTTGGGATATTGCGGTGGCGGCGAAAGATGCCAGTAAAGGCAGTTTTAGCGGCGTCACCGATGCAGAAATTCTGGATGCTTACCGATTATTAGCGTCTGGGGAAGGGATTTTCTGTGAACCTGCGAGTGCTGCGTCCGTAGCGGGATTATTGAAAGTGAAAGATCAGGTTCCAGAGGGGATTAAAATTGTTTGTGTGTTAACCGGAAATGGATTAAAAGATCCTGATACAGCTATTACTCACAGCAACAATAAATTCAAAGCTGGAATTGAACCGGAAATGGAAGCGGTGGCAAAAGTAATGGGATTTTAATTGATTATTTGTAGAGGCGTTGAATGCAACGTCTCTACTAAGTTATTTACAGTTAAGTTTGATGAACCGATTCAAGAATTTTTTGTTTAATTGGGTTCAATTTCTGTTCTATCCAGTCTGGTACTTGATCTTCTTGTAAAACATCTGCTCCTAAATCTAAGTAATTTGCTGTCGATTGCTCATAGATGTTTTGTCGCTCTAAATAATCGGGAGAATCTTCTTTTGGAGGAAGTGTAATCACAGCTATGGGTAAATCTTGATTGCACTTCTTAACATTTTCAATAGACCAAGAAAGTGCTTGTAAAGAATTTTCTGGTGGATTGATTTCAAATGACAAACCCTGCGCTAATAGATAAGGATTCCCATTCGCAACGGCCACATCAAATTTAAACTTTTCTCGCTTTCCATAAAGTTCATATTTTTGTTTTATTAAAGTTTTAAATTGCTCCTGATTTTCCTGACCTAGCCAGTTTTTGAAAGCTTCTTTGACACTAGAAGTTGCAACTCTAGCAGCCTGTTGTCGATCGCGGAGTTTAGATTTATAAAGTGATGGAATTGAGGAATTTATAGCAATATCTTTATAGCTTTTATCTCTATTAATGAGGGAATTATGAGGATCAACAAGGAAATCTTCAACAATATCGTGGAGTAGTTTATCTACATCAGCTAGAGAAGGATGGGGTTCTGTAAACTGAATACTATTTCTCCACCCTCGCACAATTTCTGTTAATCGCTCGTGTTTAGGAATTTCACTTTCTTCATCTCCTGGAAACATTAACCCACGAGATGCTGTTTCTTTCATTCTTGCAGCAAAGTTTGTTAGAAAGTCAATATTTTCCATCCCGAAATTACGAACACGCTCCCAGTTTGATAAAAACTGTACACGAACTTCCTGATCCGAGAAAGCCACAACACCAATATTAATCCGTTCATTCGCAATCGGATTAGGAACATATTGAATAATACTGTATCTGCTAACCATAGGCTTTGGTGTTATGTCTTGCTTGGATGGGTTAGAGAAGATTAACTAACTGTTGTTGCCTCTTAACTAAGTATTCCACCATCGTAACTCGTTCTTCCATTTTAAGCCCCCATTGCTTAGGAGGTGCTGCAACGGCTTGAATAATCATATCTTCAGAAACTTGATCAAGTTGTTCTAAAGCATTTATGATTTCTGGGGACTCGCGGCTTAAAGAACAGAGTCTGCTTAAACGAGTATCTAACTCAGCAGCCGGAGCTTGACTGAGAGTTTCCTGAGTCCAGTTTGGCCCGCCAGGGAAAAAATGGCCATGATCGACAGAATAAACTCGATTAGGATACTGTTTTTCAAAGAGAAACTGATGATCCTTAGCCAAAACCCAACCATACAATACACACAAACTCGCAAACCGAGGAATATTTTCTGCTGGGTGAGTGCGAAACTTAGTTAAATCCCTGTCATCCTCACAATTTTGGATAAAAAGAGTAGCGTGTGCTGTCCCTGCTGTAAGGTAATTATATCGAGGCTCGCATTCCAAAAGATCAGGAGAAATTTCAACAATTCTAGGACGACCAACTGGTGCACCTAAAGCCATTCCTAGTCGTGCAATAATTTGATCATTGACAATCTGACGACCTGCCTGTTGGCCTTTAATAATATAAGTTTGTTTATCAATACATCGAACAGAGACAGGACAGGCTGAGGTCTTCCAACCCCAACCATCATTAAATCTTTCAACAAGCAGAGGTTCTTCTGGGTGAGTGATAGCAGATTCTAAAGCATCTCTCCATTGTTCTTGTTGTTGCTGGTGGGTTGGTTTACTATTCACAAATTAACCTTAGAAAGTCAGGTTATCTCAACTAGCTTAATATAGGCAGGAACAGACAAACAAGAGCATTCTACCTATCAACAGCACATTTTAATCAGGATTTAAAATGTAAATGTTGTTCTAACAATACCAATAACCGCATCATCATTATTATTATTTTGGGCAGGTGCTGTTAACCAAATTAACCCAGGAGTGATGGCAATATAATCATTTAATCGATATTTATAAAACGCTTCAATATGAAAAGGTACATCGTTAGCCGGAGGAGGATTATCACTGCGATAGGGTTCTGCACCAATGACTAAACCCCCTAAATTGCCTTCTTTACCAATATCAGGAAAAGCCAAGCCAACGGCATAATACCAAATATCAGCATTCCCATTTCCCGGAGAATTTTTAGCTTGGGTATAACCTAAATAGGCATTCATAGCAAAATGGGGACTAAATTGATAAAACCCTTCTAATCCATAGGAATTGGTGATCATGTGGGGAAAGGGTTTGTTAGCTTCCAAGGTTCCAACTAAGGGAAACGTAGTCCCAAAATCAAAAATTGCACCCCTATTTTTGTAGGCATTCACATAGGTTAAACCGATACCAAATTTAGGTTTTGGACTCCAACGAATTTGGGTTAAAGCGGTATATTCACCATTGAATAAACCTTCTCCGTTTCCAGCATTGCGAGCATTACTCGCCAAATAAGCTAAACTGAAAATCCATTGGGGATTAAGTTGGTAATTAGCCGCCATTCCTGCGCCTCCCCCAATTCGATAAATAGGACTTGATGAGGCAAATTCTGATAACGCCCGACTTCCACTGGTTCCACTGTCCAGAAACGGACTCAGGGTAGGGGCGAGATCGAATAATACACCACCAGTGGCGATCGCATTAACGGAGAGTCGGGAATTAACGGGAAAGGAATAAGCAAGACGACCATTGCGAATCTCATCATTGGGATAAGTGAGATTAACGGTGGTTAACCCCTCTGCGGAACCGCCGGGTAAAGCTAATTGAGGAGCATTTCCCCCAAACATCCGAAAATAGAGGGTATCTTGACCCGTAAAACTGGTTCTAAAGTTCAGTCGCACTCGATGTTGAACCACTGGAATATTATTACCATCTACTAATCCACTAAACCCATTAGAGAAGGTCGTAATGGCTTCCCCAGTGAGTTTTGTTGTGGTGGAAAATTGATTGGCTTCAACTTCTGCTATACGAGCTTCTAAGACAGTTAAGTGACCGTTTAAAACGCTAAGTTCAGCCGCAAATTGTTCTTGTAGTTTTTGCAGAAGGGTTAAATCTTCCAACGAGATCAAATGTCCTGTATTCGCTGCGATTACCTCATTAATCCGAGATAAACAGGCATTCAATCCGGCAGCAAATTCAAATCGAGTTAAGACGCGATCGCCTTGATAACGATTATCCTCATATCCAGTAATACAGCCATAGCGTTCCACCAAAGATTGCAAAGCTTGAAAGGCCCAATCCCCCGGATTCACATCCGATAAATAAGAAACTGAGGTAACATTAAATACCCCATCATTCGTCTCCGTATTATTGTCAAGATCAGCAAGTTCGATTTGTTCCTGAATGCTTTTAGTCGCATCTATTGGGGGTTCCGGTGCTGCTAAAACTGTTAAATAGCCATTCAGTCCCATCGCCAAACTCATCGACCCTATCACCACTTTCTCAAAAAATCTATATCCCATTTTTGTTGACTATTGACTGTTAACAGGTGTGGAACACGCATCTTGCCTGTTCAGTGGGGTTTCAGGTTTCACCAAAGGAGTGTCTATTATCTCTCCTCTTCCCCCTGTCTCCCTGTCTCCCTGTCCCCCTGTCCCCTTGTCCCCCTGTCTCCCTGTCTCCCTGTCCCCTTATCCCTCCTCAATGGGGGGTAATTGAGGTAAGGGTTGTTGAGTTTCAGGAAGTTGAGGAATAGAAGACGAATACTCGGGCTGATTTGCTATTAACGTCGGTAACACAGTGGTTGTAGATTGAGGTTGATTTTGGGCTTTGGTGAGTAAATCAACCGTATCGCCTAAAGCCGTTGTTAAGCTGTTGCGAGTATCCAGGTGGGCAGCTTTTTCAGCTTCTAAGGCTTCCATCAATTGATGAATTTGTTCACGAGAGCGATCGCGTTCTAACATTGCTTCAATTAATTTAGCTTTCACCTCATCCAAGGTTTTTAACTGATCCATTTCTTGGCGAACTGCGACCCGCACCTGTAACTCATTCGGAAGCGGAGATAAACGTTGCCATCGTTCTAATTCTCCCCGCAGTTCCCCCACCTGTTCTAAATACCGTTGGGCTTCTTGGCGTCGTTGTTGGGCTTCGATATTGTAGCGTTGTCGCCATTGGTCAGAACTTTCGATCGCCGCATTCAGATCCCGTTGGGTTTGTGCCAACTGTTGTTTCAAGCGTTTAATTTCGTCTAGCCACTGTCGAACATCCTGGGTCATAGAACTTAGGGAAATCACAAATCGAGCAACTTATTATCTTAAGATTTTATCGAATTGCGGGTAAAGTCTGTTAAATCTGATTCAAATACTCGTCAATATACACTTTCAGGGTTTCTAAATTCTGTTCAATTTTCGTGATCAGTTGCGAACACAGAGAAAGGTTCTGCTGTTGTGTCGCATTTTCCAATTGATAAGCCAGTTGAGAAATAATTGTTGCTCCCACATTAGCGCTAGAACCCTTGAGGCGATGAGCATATTGTCGGAGACTCGCAAAATCTTGATCTGTAAGGGCTATTTCAATCTGACTAAAATCTTGATGGGTGCGATCTAAATAAACCGCTAATAATTTTTTCTGAAAGTCTTTTTTTCCGCCAGAAATTGTTCGCAAACGTTCGACATTCAAAGGCGTTTGATCCGCAGAACTAGAAGGAATTTTTGCCTTCGTTAATCCTGAAGTTCCTAAAATTTGGGGTTGGTGACTTTTAGAATGAATGACCTGAGCCCATTTCATTAAAACCGCTTCTAAATCTTCGGGTTCAACGGGTTTACTCAGATAATCATCCATGCCAGCCGCGAGACATTTTTCTCGATCCGCAGGTAAAGCATGGGCGGTCAGCGCAATAATAATCGTATGACGACGATCATGTTCTTGTAATCTTAATTGTCGAGTTGTTGCATACCCATCTAAGAGGGGCATTTGACAATCCATAAACACCACATCATAGGTTTTCTGGCTCAAAATTTCCAAAGCTTCCTGCCCATTATTAGCTAAATCTGCTTCATATCCTAATAAACTCAATTGATTTAAAATCACCTGTTGATTAATGGGATGATCCTCGGCTAAAAGAATCCGTAAGGGGGTTTTGGGTTGGGTATCTTTTCCCTGACGATAGGCGGAAGCGTCTTGACGTTGTTGTTGTAAACTAGATGAAATTTGATTCGCCATTGCAGTCAATAACGCATCAAATAAACGAGACGCTCTGACGGGTTTAATTAAATAACTCGCAATTCCTTGCTGTAACATTTGTTCAGCGAGATCTCGTTGATTCATCATGGTCATTAAGACTAATTTAGTTTGGGATAAATTGCGATCGCGACGAATCACGTCCGCCACATTTTCCCCATTTCCCCGTAATAATTGTTGATCAAAAATTGCCGCATGGTAAGGTTCCCCTTGAGTCGCTGCTTGGCGCAATAAAGTTAATGCTGATTCTCCATTCATGGCTTCATCTAACTGCATTCCCCAGGATTGAGTTAAATAGCGAATGGCTTGACGAATGGTAGCGCTACTATCAACAGCTAATAGCTTTAAATTCATTAAACTCGGTGGAACTAATCGATTTCTTGTCGCTTCTCCCGTCAAGAATTGAGCCGTAAACCAAAATGTTGAGCCTTGACCTAACTGACTTTCAACCCCAATTTCACCCCCCATTAAATTTACTAATTGCTTAGAAATTACTAATCCTAATCCGGTTCCCCCATATTGACGAGTGGTGGAAGCATCCAATTGAGAAAAACATTGAAAAAGTTTTTCCTGACCTTCAGTAGAAATCCCAATTCCAGTATCGGAAACTTCAAACCGTAATAACGTCATTTTAGAGGTACTCGAAAGTTGCTTGACCCGCACCACAACTTCTCCCTGGGAGGTGAATTTTATGCCATTTCCTAATAAATTTAATAAGACTTGACGCACGCGACCCGGATCTCCGCGTAACGGGCGGGGGACTTCCAAATCAACAATAATCGCAAGTTGTAACCCTTTTTCTTCCGCTTGAGTGGCGACTAAATCAATCACGGTTTCTAAACAATTTTCTAAATCAAAATCTAAGCTTTCCAGCTTCATTTCTCCGGCTTCTAATTTAGAAAAATCCAGAATATCATTAATAATCGCTAATAAATGTTCCGCACTCATACGGACACTTTGAACAAAATCCTGTTGTTTAGGAGTTAATTCTGTTTTTAATAATAATCCCGCCATTCCCATAACTCCATTCATCGGAGTACGGATTTCATGACTCATATTTGCTAAAAATTGAGACTTAATTCTGGCATTTTCTAAAGCCGCTTCCCGTGCTTCTACTAACTCATCAATTCGATCCGCCGCAATCACAGCACCACCGATTTGTTCATTCGGTTCATACCAAGGATGAATCGCCCAGCGAATAATACCTTTTGTGCCATCGGCATCATAAAACACATCTTCAGCACTTGAAATAATCTCCCCTTTTAAAACCTGTTTAAACGCTTTTTTCCAGGTATCTGGCATTTTAGGAAAAGCTTCTGGGTAGGGAGATTTAAGGGGGGAAGACTGTTGTTTTAATCCAACCAAACCAAAATCAGAAAGCCATTTATCGCTATAGGCAATGTAACCCATTTCTCGATCAAACATTGCCATTGCAACGGGAGCATGGGTAATAATTTGTCGCAATTGTTGACGTTCTCGTTCAATGGCATCTTCTATTTGTTTTCGTTCGGTAATATTTCGACCTGTTCCATACATTAATCCACTACTAGCAACCCGAACACAATTCCAAGCAATCCATTTATAGCTATTATCTTTACATCGTAATCGGGTTTCAAAAGAAACAATCAAAGCTTCTTGGGTATTTTCATCACTAATAGTTTGTTCAACAAAACTTAAATCATCGGGATGAACCAGGGATAGAAAGGAGGTTTGTAGCAATTCTTGAGGAGTAAAACCAAGAATTTTTTCCGCAGAAGGACTGACCCGCTTTAATTTTCGATCTCGGTTGGCAATCATTAAGAAATCAACGGATAATTCAAAAAAGCGATCGCGTTCTAATTCTAATTCTTTCCGAGATGTAATATCTTCAATTACCGTAATCCCATAGCGTTTTTCTTCCCCTTGCCAGTAGGGAGATCGATCTAACCATGACCCTAAAGAAACCGTTAAATTAATCCAAACAATTGAACCATTTTTCCGAAGATAGCGTTTTTCAATTGAATAACTAGGAATTTCTTGATCAATGAGCTTTTGAAACAAATATAATTCAGCCTCAGCATCATCAGAATGGGTAATATCAAATAACTTACATCTTAATAGCTCATCACGGGAATAGCCAACAATATCACAGAATTTTTGATTAACTTTTAGCCATTTTCCAGACAGAGAAATATGGCCAATTCCGACAGCAGCTTGTTCAAATGTATCTCGAAATAAACGTTCTTGGGCATGGGTTTTAGCAATTTGCATAGCTAATTTTTGATCTAATTTCTGCATTAAATAAATGGCAAATCCTGAGCCAATTATACCCATCCCTGTGACAACAAACATGGAAATCCAGATCAATTTTGTTTGCTGATTTTGTAGACTTCTGCCAAGTTCGAGTAGACGTTCTTCTTCACTAATAAATTGATTAATATCTTGACGAGTAATCTGCATTTGTATCCCCGTCTTTTTTAATAGATTTTGTAAAAACAGCGACTGGTTCGGCGATGGATTAGGAGATTGAGTCGTATTTAAGTAAAGTTTTAAGAGTTCTTGGGATTGATTAATAGCAGTTTCAATCTTTTGAATTTGAGCGGTTTGATTGGACTTCTCGGCAACTAAATCTTTAAGTTTTTTGATAGAGGATGGTAAATTTTTTAAGGTTTCTTGGTAAATGTTTAAATAATGCTTTTGACGAGTTAACGCATAATCTTTAACCCCCATTTCGGCGGTTAAAACTTGAGTCAATAACTCTTGAGCTTGATTACGCACAAGATAACTATGGCGGACTCCATTTCTCGCCTCTTGGCTTTGGTACTGAAAGATCGCAACAATCACCAAACCAATGGTTAAACTTGATATGGGAATTCCAATAATTAGACTGGCGCGATAACGCTGAATAAACTTCAGCCACTTAGGTAAGGAATTAGTAAAATCTGTGTTCATATTTTATAGCAGGGAACAGGGAACAGGGAGAAAAGGAGTTTAAAGTTCTGGCGCTGATTCTATGTTATCCCTAATGTTTCGATATGATTCCTATGACCATTCCCATAAATCCATCAACGAATAATGCTCTCTACAAAAACACCGCTCAGAAGCGAGAGCGGTGCATAGGGGGTGTTATGGGTGTTATCTACTCAAAACAATAACAGATGGGAACTCGGCTTGGAGTACAAGTATGTGCTGGTTTGCAAATTGTCACAAGTCCTAGGTTGTCTGTCGTCGCGTAAATATAGGGATGTAACTTATGTCTTCTTCATTAAAACCCTAGAAAAGATTTAAGAAATCATTCAAGGGTTAACCGGGTCAAAATCCGATCTCCTAAACACCATTATTTTTTAATTGTCGCAACTGTTTAAAGGTATATTGTCTTAGCTTCATCGGTAAAACTGATAAAATCAATGCCATTCCCGCTTTAAGATGGGAGTGGGATTTTCCCCGCCAAACCAATTTTTGTCCGGTTAGAGTTTCTCCCACTTCAATTAACCGTAATCCTAATAATAATTGTGTTTCAATTAAACGGTATTGACGAATTGATTCGCAAGTTGCAGAATCAAATTTAAAGTTATTTAAATAATTTAATTTATCCCGTAAATAGGGAATAGCTCGCTTGATTGCTTTTTGTTCCTCATAAACCCGATATTCCATTAATCGTTTTGGTAAATAATATCCTAATTTTCCTGCTAAAGCTAACCGGACAAATAAATCATTATCTTCACAGTTCTGTAAATTAGGACGCATGAAATCTACATCTAATAACGCTTGACGACGAAATAAGGTCGCTCCTATCTGAAAACTTTGTTGAATAAAAACGACTTCTAATAAATTCTGAACAATTCCTTCTGTTAAGTTGGTTCTTCCCCAGTGTTGAGAGTTTTGTTGAGTTGAGGCTTCATCTCGCTGAGTATTGATATCAATAATCCAGTGATCGGTTCCGACAAAATCTATTTCAGGATTTTGGTCTAAAATTTTAGTTGTTTTTTCTAAAAATTCAGGAGTCAGGCGATCATCATCATCAAATTTAATAAAATATTCCCCCGTTGCCACTTCAAAACCTGATCGCATATTATTACTTTTCCCGATATTTTTAGGATGACGAATATAATGAATCCGAGGATCGGAATATTGCGTTATTAATTCGGGCGTTCTGTCAATTGATCCATCATCACAAACGATTAATTCCCAATCGGAATAGGTTTGTTGTTGAACACTTTCAATGGCTATTGGTAATAGGTGACAGCGATTAAAAGTTGGGATACAAACGATAACTTTTGTCATAAGTTGCTCATGGGTACTACTGATATATTTTTTGGAGTTTTTGCATGGCTTTTTTAATCTTGCGATTGGTTTTTTGCAACAAACTCGGCGGTTTCAAAACTTGAGGTTTTAGTTCAGGTTGCTTGAGAAAACGATAGTGTAAAAATATATCTTGATAACGGATCTTAACATCTTCCCCTTGGCATAATCTGGCAAAATCAGCCGAAGAATAATTCATATAATGAATTCGATGAATGGGTTTCAATCCATCTTGATTATAAAGAATATTATTAATATTGACAAAAGCATCCGCATCGGCACAATTTCCGGTGACTTCTTGCCCATTAGGGCTTCTAGTAAAGTTAAAAAGTTTGAAGTTTCTTGCAAAGGTGATGTAGATTGATAACGCAGCACTCGACCACCAAAATTTAGGTTGTAACCATTCGATTTCTCCTTGATCAATGGCTCGTTTTTTTAAATCTTCTAACTGCTCAACGCTAAATACACCTTTTTGAGAAGCAAAAAAACTATCACAGTGTAATCGAGGACGGATTTCAGGTTCTGTGAGTCCGGTTTTCTGTTCAATGATTGATAAATCAAGTGGGGTAACTTCTCTGGGTTTTTGATGTTCCCAATCATCTAAAATAAAATCGTACTCGTTGAGTTTTTCAAAGACATCATCTACGGATTTCATCGCTAAACTATCCGCATCAAAAAATACAAATTGATCAAATTTTCCATTAAAAGATGCCCATTTTCTCTGAAGAGGACTTTTATATCGGGCTGGACGGAGTTGTCTTAAATCCTTGGCTCTGGAGTAAGATTCCCAAACTTGATTAGCAAAATCATCCCATGCTTCTAGTACAATTGTATTGTCAAATAAAGTTACATTTTCTCTGAGACTGATTTCCTGTTTGACTCGTTCAAGACGATGATCGTAAGGAATCACGCAAACTGGAATATCAGGACTAATATTAACCTCAATACTATTGAGTAAAGCAACTAACTGGTCAAAAACCACATCATTTGCTAAAGTGTAAATGCCAAGAGACTGCATTTATTAACTCCTCGTGTTTCTCAAGCTCTTAACAATTTAAACTAAGGTTTCAGTAAATTCTATGATGCCAGATGATTCTCTAAATATTTTAATGATTTCTTCAACATTCCCCTATCCCCCCAGTCGAGGCGGAACCGAGATTAGAACGTTTAACTTGCTGAAATATCTACATTCTCACCACAATATTACCTTAGTCACCCAACGACATCCAGGGGTGAGTAATCAGGATGTTGAAGAATTGCGTCAATGGGTCAGTCAACTCATGGTTTTTCCCCTTCCTCCAGAGCCTGGTTCTTCAGGAGTGGGTAAAGTGGGACGGTTTTTAAATTCCTTAATAAAAAGTACGCCTCCCAATGTTCTCTATCGTTACTCCAAAGAGATACAAACTTGGATTGATCAAGGGGTTCAACAAGGCAAATTTGATGTCATTACTTGTGAACATAGTGTTAATGAAATTTATATTCGACCGTCCTATTTAAACCAAGTTCATACCGTTGTTAATATTCATAGTTCCTTGGTCGGTTGGACTCGTAATCATTTAGAAATGGGGGCTTCTCCCAATCCTCAACGCGATCGCATTTACTTAAATTTACTCTTAGAACGGTATGAAAAACGCTATGCTGCGAAATTTCATGATTTAGTCGTGACCACCGACGATGATGAAAAACAGTTTCAGGAGTTTAACCCTCAAGGTCAAATTCATGTGATTGCTAATGGCGTTGATTTAGAATTATTTCCCATGCGATCGCAAGATCCCAATAATCATAACCTCGTCTTTGTGGGTGCGATGGATGCTTCCCATAATATCGATGCGGCTCGATTTTTTAGCTTAGAGGTTTTACCCGTTTTACAAAAACGCTATCCTGATACAACCTTTACCATTGTAGGAGCAAGACCTGTACCAGAGGTTCAACAATTAGCCAATTATCCTGGTGTAATTGTCACTGGAGGCGTTCCGAAGGTGGTGGATTATTTACATCAAGCAACGGTTTGTGTAACCCCCTTACGCAGTGGATATGGGATTAAAAATAAAACTTTAGAAGCAATGGCCGCAGGAGTTCCGGTGGTCGCCAGTGACCGAGGCTTAGAAGGATTAGCCGTTGATGGGCCGAATGATCCCCATCGAGCCTTACGCGCTAACTCCGTTACTGAATATGTGGAAGCCATTAGTCGATTGTTTGAACATCCTAACCTCCGACACCAATTGTCGCAAAATGGGCGATTATTAATTGAAACTGAATATACTTGGGAACGAGCCGGAGAACTTTATGAACAAGTATTGCTCCGCCGTTAGTATAACCCCATCTTACTTCTGAATCTTCATGATGAATCCTTTAGAGACAGGTCATCAACCCTCTGCGCGAAAAAAGAGTCAACCCCTAAAACCCCAGGCTAAACCGGGGAAACCCCAGGCTCCATCAGGGTTACAGCGTCGTCAAATTCGACGTTCTCAACAAGCTGTTTTGGCTTCTGGGAAAAAATCATCACCCAACGCCTTAAAACCGTTGGTCAAGCGGGGAGGTCAACCGTTATGGATATTGTGGAAAAAATGGATCGCGGATGGGGTTGCCTTTACCTTATTGTTAGGAGGCTCAACTTTAATTGGCGGATGTGCTTGGTTTAGTTATCAACTGATTGTTAATCCTGATGTAGGAATTTGGCTGAATCAATTTTTACCCGCTTGGACACAAATTCCTCTGCAACGCCGGGACTCAATTCAAACCTTAGAAGAAATTAGTCAAACGCTGAAAAAAGAGGGGTTAATTGCGGGCAAATCTTTTGCCTTACCTCAACTGAATTCCCCTAACTCCGTAGCCAAAAATCAAGCTGCTTTATTGCCTCTTCCCTCGGCATTTGTTGCTTCAAAAACCTGGGTTCAAGAGTCACCCGATCTATTAATTCCAGTGTTAAAAACTCGCAAATCTAGTGTGACTCATCCTTGTGAAGGAGTGTGTCAGGAAATTGTGCAATTGCGACTTTATCAAGCGGTGCAAATGCCTTATCAACGACCGGGTACCACTTCCTATTATCGCTTAACTCAACAACTCGATACTCAAGGCCCAGCCGAATCTTTTGTAATTGCATCCTTAATTGGAACTGAATCTAATCAACAAGGTTCTAATAAGCCACTTCCCTTAACTCGATTAACTCCATTTAAAGGCAAAATTCCTCAAATGGGACTTTGGTTTAATCTCAATAGTGAGCGAGTCATGGGGGACAAAATTGTTCCCTACGGACAGATTATTCATTACAATCCCAATCACCATCATTTGAGTATGATGTTGGAGTGGAAAAGTGCCGCCGGACAGCAACCGATCTGGCAGGAAGTTACGGGAGGAAAAGACCCGGAATTATTAATTGAACAAACCATCGGCTTAGAACCTCAGTTTAGTATTTATCAAGTTCAACCCTTTAAATTTATTCCAAATCCGATTCAATTAACGGCTATTTCTTTAGATGAAGTCTTCTTAGATAATTATAATTATCGACAAGCTTTACGATTAGCTAGAAGTGGGTTATGGTCGCCGGCATTAGATTTAATTAAACCCTTGAAAAAAAATATTGTTTCTGGAAATCAATCTTCTTTAAAATGGTCATCCGCCGTTCAAGGGCAGTTAGATTTAATTGAATTTCATGCTAAAATTACAAAGGCGCAAGCCATTGCAGCCTGGGCTAGTCCTAGTCAACAAGTTTTAGCAAGTTTAATTGATGGACGCTGGAGTGAGGCGTTAGAAGTGTTAAAAAATAGTCCAGGAAATCAACAAGAAATCGCTAATTTATTAAGATCTAATGGAGGACGGATTAAAAATCGTCTTAATGCAGCTTTATTAGAACAACCCGATCAACTGGATTTAAAAACCTGGGGTGCTTTAATGATTGCGGCGGAAGAGGGAAGAAATGAAGCGATCACTTGGTTAGATGAACAACCGGAAACTAATCAAAAAGACCGCCAAGAGATTTTAGAATTACTATTAAAATCAATCGAATAAATTTATCGGGTAGGGTGTATAAATATAGGGCACACACGGCTTAATTCCTATCTCATAAAACTGGATTTGACGTTTGATCCTTGATCGATAACGTCAGAGGTTGCCTAATTGTGCAATAATGATCCGGCAGTCTCCCACTAAGTGTGCGTCCGATGGCCGACAGTCCCCAAACCCCCGATGAACTTGTCCAGGTTTTAGCTGAATTTCAGGATCTGCATTTTGAACTTCCTGATCCAGAAGCGGAAATTCCTGAATTGGATTTTGAACACCAAATTGATGTCGCTTGGAAAGTTTGCGATCGCTTCGATTTGCAAACCGAAATTTGGCGAGGTAGAATTTTAAGAGTAGTTCGTGATCGCGAGAAAAAAGGTGGCGAGGGACGAGGTACAGGGTTTTTAAATTGGTTAAAAGAACGGGAAATTAGCAAAAGTCAAGCCTACGCTTTAATTGAATTAGCAAATAGTGCGGATACTTTATTACTTCAAGGTCATCTTAACCCGGATGCGATTAATAATTTTAGTAAACGAGCTTTCGTAGAAACTGCAAAAGCACCCGCAGAAGTTCAACAAATGGTTAGTGATGCAGCGTGTAAAGGCGATCGCATTACTCGTCGTGAAGTCCGACAATTAAATGATGAATGGACGGCGATGAGTTCTGATTTAATTCCTGATGAAATTCGGGAAAAAGCAACGGAGGGTTCCATGCCGCCTCGGTATCTTGCGCCATTAGTTCGAGAAATGGAAAAATTACCCGAAGCACACATTACAGAATTGCAACGGGAAATGGTAGAAAATCCTGATGTTGATACGATTAAACAGTTAACATCGGAAGCAAAAAATTTATCGAAATATTTAGATGCTGCGGCTCAAGTTCAAGCGTTAAATCAGTCTTCGGTGGATATGGAAATGGCTTTAGAAGAAGCGTTGCGAGTGGGATGTTTAAATACGGCTTCTGATTTAGTTAAACAAGCCACTGTTCTCGAACAAACGATGGTTAAATTGTATAGTAGTTGGAAACGAGTGGGCAGTTTAGCGGATCGATTATATGTGGATACGGGAGCAAGTACCCCCCATTTGCGATCGCTGTTAGGCTGTTTAGAACAGTTAGCAGGTCAAATTATTGAAGTGCAATTAGGGGATGGTAGTGAAGGTAGAATTCGCTTACAAATTCTATCGGATAATGATTAAAATAGACTTTTGATCCTACAGATGGCATATCCATCGACAGATAGAAACCATTTGTTGATCATTAGTCAGATTGGCTGCATTTTCTAATAGTTCATTTTCAAGTTGATGCCAAATTTCTCTAGCCATATTTCTTTCAATAGCAGCACCAATAAAAAAGGTATGGGGTTTAAGTTCTATTTTTGAGAATGCAGTGATAATTCGCTGTAACGCTGTTCGTGCTGTTTTCCAATGTTCATCTGCACCTGCTGGATCAATTCCGCCTTTGAGTTCTCCTAATGCAATATAACTGGAGGGTAATTGTTCTTTTTGAGTCAGTTCTTCTGGAGTACAATTCAAGATGCACAAATCTACATTATTACCTACTAAATTAACTTTTCGATTAAACATTAAAGTGCGGTAAGCTGTTGTGTATTTAAACTGTGATTATAGCATTACCTTTGTTTTTAAGTTTACGTCCCCATTTAATAGATAACTGTCCTTCATTTAAAAGCTGATGTAATAAACACTCTAGCTCATCAACTGATTTAAAGAGTCGATGAGCTATATATTCTTTAGCTGAATGCCAGACTAATTCAATTAAATTATAATCTGGACTATATGCTGGAAGAAATTCTAAATAGACATTCGGCATTTCTGCTTTAATTTTTTCTAGGTACTCTTCTTTTTTGTGAAAACTTGCATTGTCAAGAATAATCAGGATCTTAGCTCCTTTTTCTACAAATTCTTCTGCTTGATTTCCCGCTAATACCCATTCATAAATTAGCTCTTGATAAAAACTTTTTAACACTTGATAAAAATTATCTGCATTTCCTTTATCCAGAAATTCTACAAATCTTTTTTTATCCGAGTACCTCAATCCTCCCATCACATTAACTCTTCCTTTCCTCCTGTCTCCTCTAATCTGTTTCCTCTTCCCTTTTTTACACCAATTCTTTCTTTTTATCACTCTTAAATTAAATCCACTTTCATCCCAAAACCATACCTGTAATTGTTCTGGACTTTCTTTTGCTATTTTCAAATATTCTTCTATTTTATCTTTAAATAATTTTCTTTTTTCTGGATCTCTTTTCTCTTCTAAGCTATACTTTGCCCACAAATAAACATACTTTTTTTCCTTTAATATCTTTCTCACTTGTGAACTACTTAATTTGATTCCTGTGATTTGTTCTAAATAAGTTGCCAATCTTTCTCCTGTCCATCTCCCAAATTCATATCCTAATTCTTCCGGTTCTTTTTCTACTGTTTCTAATAATATCTCTATATATTTGTCTGTGGCTTTTCTATAATTTCCTTTCATTCTTTCATCTTTTAGGCTTTCTAATTTGTCAGGGTCTCCATGTACACACCAATAACATACTTTGTTTAATGAGCAGCCCAAAAACTTGGCAATTTCACTTTGCTTTTTACCATCATTTAGCAATAATAAAATCAAGATTCTTTCTCGGATTTGTCCATTTTCTTCCTCTTTCAATCTTTTCTGTAGTTTCTCTACTTGCTTTTCATTTAAATGATTTTTAGCAGGCATCTTTTGATTGATTTTTCTAAACTTGGTTTTTCATTATACCCTATTTAGATGCTTAACAGCTTATTCGAGTTCATGTTTCCAACTTAAACCTTTTAAATATAACTCGATATCAGAGTCATCTTCTAGCATTTGTATCCATTGATTTGTTGCAGAATGTAACCATCGATAAGATTTTCCTGAAATTCTTAATATAGAAATCAAGGTACGAATTAGTTTTCGTTGTGCTAGAATTCCGCCAGCATTCCGCATTGCACCACCTAATGTATCTCCTCGTGTTAGTAAAAATCTAAAAACTAACTCTTCTATAAAATTTGCTCCTGCGGGTTCTAAAAAGTTTTTAATTAATCCTTGAATGGCATCGATTTTATCTTGAATTTCTAAATATTTAATAGATTTATCCGAGAGTCCTGCTGCTGTTAGTAAAGCAGGTTGTATATCTATAATTGCTAAAAGATCCGTCGGTATTGTAGCCTGAGAAGCAAATAGCTTGAGGGTTCTTGCTTGTTCAATAAAAGGAGTTGCTCTCCGGTTTTTTTCCAAAGCTAAAGCAACAAAGCCTGATCGAGTTGCTTGATACTCTGTAATCAGATCCTCACTCCTCGTTAAATGTTGAAGATAGGTTTTTTGGGTTGTCATTTGCTTTTTCTCCAAATATAGATACACTTTCTTAAAGCGTCTCTCCCATGTAACCCCATTTGCTGACTACTGTTTCCTTTTGCATTAGGTAAGACTAAAATATTTTCAATATAAAATCCTAAATCTTCTGCAATTTTAGAGAGAATTAAATCCACAGAAATGCTGATTCCAGCATAGCGAACATTATCATTAACTAGAATTAGAGGTGCATGGGGTTTCATCACTCTACCACACTCCTGAATTACACAAGCCATTTCATAAAAATAACCTGTTATCATTCTAATAATACCATTATTATTTAATAAATTTTGTTTTTTTTGTTCTTGTAAATAATGTAAAATAGATTGTAATAATTCTTGATTACTGGTTACATCAAGAGCCGTTTTCCAACCTGGATTCATCTTTAATAAATCCTTGGCTTTATTTTCAACAGTACAACTTAGCATTTGTTGTCTAAGTTTTACCAGTTCTTTTTCATTCACCCCCAGTAATGCTAGTTCTAAAGCATAAGTTCGAGTATAGTCATAACGATTACAATAAGGAGGGGAAGTAATGACAGCATCATAGACATTTTCAGGTAAGGTAGGTAGAATATCTAAACAGGAACCGTTATAAAGTTTAAGTGTTCCTTGATCTGGATTCGTAGAAATAGAAAAAAGTTCTAATTGTTGACTAGAAGGCTGAATATCTTGAATAATTTCATCTAATTTATTAGCAATGGCTTGTTCAAAGTTAAGAATTTCTCCTTTATTAAAAGGGGTTTTACCTTGTTTATGACTTGAACGATAATCCCATCGCAAATATTGACCATCTTTACGAGTATAACTGACTTCTTCTAATATACATAATAAAGCAAAACATAACACAGTTTTTACGGGTTCAGCTTCTAGCTGTAAAGCACCCCTATATTTTTCAATTGAGTCTTTTGTTTCTTCAGGATAAGCACCTTTTGTAATTCTCAATTCCAATAAAGGATCTAACTCTTTTGTTTCTAACCAAGGTTTTTTAGCTTTCCAATATTCAATTCTTGATAAATCTTCTTGAGTTAAATCACAATCAATAATTTTTCGACTCTTAATAATTTCCTGACCAATCGGAAGTAATTCAACCCCATCTGTATTAAGTCCATGAGAATTAGCTGCAAATAAAGTTGTTCCACTTCCTGCAAAAGGATCTAAAATATTACCTTGATTAATCTGATATTTTTTCAGAAAGTATTCAACGAGAGGAACCGAAAAGGCTTCTTTATATTTAAAGCAACGATAAAGAGCTTTAGTTTTATTCGCTTGAAAACTAACTAGAGTTCTACTTAATTCTGGTTTTAAAAATAATTGTTTTGAGAAATACTCTTTCAGTTGAAAATCTAAATCTATAATTTTATCGATACTAGATGAATGTAAGTTTTTACAATTGTGAGAAAGGGGTTCTATTAACACAGGTGTATTAGTTAAAAGTTCAGTAAAACTATTATTAATACTATCACAAAAATCCAAATAATTCCAGTTTAAGCTTTATCTGAATGGAGGTTGACAACTACCATTATGCTAGAACTTGGTTATGATAGAGAAGAATGAATCTGATCTGGGAGTCTGAGAAACCTGATCTACTTCAGAACATCATATCTTTACAAACAACATCAACATTTTATGCTAAGTTCCAACGGATTTGATTTATACAACTTGTCCTACCCTATCACTTCTACTCCCTATGCTGACTTATCATCAACCCTTCAAAATCAATACTTATATGATTTTCAAGTTGATGTTTCAGAAATTGGAGGAGTTATCGCTAAATCCTTTAATTCTAATCCTTCATTACCTGGGGTAATTTTGACCGAAAATAAAACCTTTTTTGGTATGATTTCTCGACGACGATTTTTAGAACGATTAAGCCGTCCCTATGGGATTGAACTATTTTTCAACCGTTCTTTAAAATTGTTGTATCGTTGGGAAAAAAAAGACATTTTAATTTTGCCTGGTTCCACTCCAATTTTAGAAGCGACTCAAATAGCTTTACAGCGCTTACCTGATTTAGTTTATGAACCCATTGTTGTCCAACTTGCACCTCAAACCTATCGACTGATTGATATGTATCAACTGTTACTTGCTCAGTCAGAAATTCATCAATTAGCTCATCAAGTTTGGCAAGAATTATATCATGAATTACAAATCCAAGCCAGCTTAGATGGATTAACTCAGGTCGCTAACCGTCGCTTTTTCGACCAATATTTTGAGCAACAATGGTTACAACTTAAATCCACTGAATTTCCACTTTCTCTAATTTTTACTGATGTGGATTACTTCAAAGCCTATAATGATACCTATGGACATCATGCTGGTGATGATTGTCTCAAACAAGTTGCTCAAGTGATTGCACAAACCTTGACATCAGATCAAGGTTTAGTCGCTCGATATGGAGGGGAAGAATTTGTAGTTGTTTTACCCAAAGTCGCCCAAGAGCAAGCTATTTTAATTGCTCAGAAAATGCGAAATAATGTTAAAGCAATTCAGATTCAGCATCAAAGTTCTTCCGTGAGTTGTTATGTCACTATCAGTTTAGGAATTGCTACTGTAGAATTTGGTAATTCAGAAATCATTAGTAAGATTAAAACACCAGGTGATTTAATTATTGCAGCCGATCAAGCATTATATCAAGCTAAAAATCAAGGACGGGATCAGGTAGTCTGTTCCAGTATGAAACATCCTTACTTTTGGGCTTTAAGTTCCCAAATTTCCCTACAAAATTCCTAGAAGACTAGCAAAATAGCTAAAATCAACACTCAATCCTCTTTTGAACCAGGTCTTTTGGGTTTAGGGACTATTCAGCACTGATTAGTTTAAAAATAGGTAAAAATATTAATAATAGGTTAAATTAAAAAAATTCGCTTCAAACTATAAATTATAGAATAAAATAGAATAAAACGCTTTCAGGGTTAAAAAGCATCCCTTATCCTATCAATTAAGCTTTAATCAATTACCATTAATATAATTATGGTCAATCTCCACGCTATGGAAACGCCATCCTTACCCCTTGCTTTCTCATCTATTCATAACTTAGAGCTAGAATCTACTCTCCAAGATCTCTCTTTGTATGATGTTCAAGTTGACATCAAGGAACAGGGAATAATTCTCGCTAAAAAGTTAGAAGTAAACTCTTTAATTCCTGGGGTAATTTTAACAGAAGACGGTCAATTTACTGGGATGATTTCTCGACGGCGATTTTTAGAACAGTTAAGTCGTCCCTACGGGCGAGAATTGTTTTTACAACGTTCTATTCGTTCATTACAACGGTTTGCTCAAGCAGAATTATTAGTATTACCTGGAAATACTTTAATTGTAGAAGCAGCCCATAAAGCAGTACAGCGATCGCCTGAATTATTGTATGAACCCATTGTGGTTCAAGTAACTGAAAATCGGTATCAACTTCTCGATACTCAACAGTTATTAGTTGCTCAATCTCATATTCATCAATTAACCACTGAATTATTGCGTCAGCAAGCTCAATCTCAACTGATTCAAACCGAAAAGTTAGCCAGTTTAGGAAAAATGGTGGCTGGAGTAGCCCATGAAATAAGAAACCCAGTTAGTTGTATTTTAGGTAATTCTGGCTGTCTATTGAATTATTATCAAGATTTAATGAAGTTGATTAAAACCTATGAGGAAAATACTGAAAAACCTTGTGCTTTGATTGATGATCTCAAAGCCGAAATTGATTTTGAATTTCTACAACAAGACTTAGGAGAAGCGATTAAAAGTATTCTAGTTAGTTCAGAACGTCTGAGTCAACTTGTCAATAGTTTGCATAGTTTTTCGCACATGGATGGGAATCACCGCCGAGAAATCAACATCCATGATTGTATTGATGGGACTTTATTGATTTTAAAAAATCGCCTAAAACAAGGAATTGAAGTGATTAAAAATTATGATGATATTCCTTTATTTAAGTGCTATTCTGGTCAACTGAGTCAAGTGTTTATGAATCTGATTTCTAATGCGATTGATGCGTTAGAAGATGGAAAACAAAACGGTCAAAAATATCCTAGAATTGAGATTGATACTCAAGTTAAAATGCTATCTGAAGATCAAATCTATCCGGCTCGGTTAGCTCAACTTTCTCAAGAAAATCGTTTATTGTATTCTTTCCCAACTTACAAAAAAGCAATTGACCAAGATATTCTTGAGATTGATGTTAACTCAGAATGGCTATCAATTCGGATTCGGGATAATGGGAACGGAATTCCCCTGGAAATTCAATCTCGAATTTTTGATACCTTTTTTACCACAAAGCCAGCCGGAAAAGGAACCGGATTAGGATTAGCGATTAGCTACCAAATTATTCGGGAAAAGCATGGCGGTCAACTGAATTTTATTTCTACCCCAGGTATGGGGACGGAATTTGAGATTTTATTACCGCTTCTTTAAGATTATAAGCGGTTTGTTTAATCGGTTCTAATAAATTCAAGGATAAATTAAATAGATTTAAAGCCGTCCCTCCCCCATGATAATCACTCCCCCCTGTTTTTAATAAACCGTAAGCTTCACAGAGTTTTTCTAATCGTTGAATTTGGGAGTCACTATGATGAGGATGATACACTTCAATCCCCATTAATCCGGCTTCTAATAATTCCTGAAAGACCGTTTCAATCTTTCCCCCTTGGTATAAATAAGGATGCGCCCAAACCGGAACTGCGCCACAGGATTTTAACAGTTGAATTCCATCAAGACTCGAAAATTTGTCATATTGAACAAAGGCAGGTTTATGTTCTCCTAACCAGCGTTCAAAGGCTTCTTGGGGAGACTGAACATAACCCGCTTTTACCATTGCTCTTGCAATATGGGGACGGGCTGCTGCAACGCCTTCTCCCATTGCTTCTAACTCAATTGGATAACCAAGTTGAGCTAGTTTTTCTAGGATTTGATTGGCTCGATTTTTACGTCCATTTAAACGTTCTTTGAGGGGATTTTCAAGTTTATTTTTATCGGGATAAAATCCTAAAATATGTAACGATCGTTCATTATAAACCGTTGATAATTCAACACCCGGTACAATTTCAATATTATAGGATGCTGCCGCTTGAAAAGCTTCTTCCCAACCGGATAAAGTATCGTGATCTGTAATCGCTAAAGCTTTCACTCCGGCTTCTGCGGCGGTAATCACCAATTCAGTTGGGGTGAGTTGGCCATCGGAGTAGGTTGTATGACAGTGAAGTTCTAACATTGGTGTAATCAAATCTCTAGGGAACTGCCTGTTTTGAGTATAGTCCGGCAAATCTCGGCTTGGCTCTTGATCCTCTGAAAAGAGTTTGTTAAGATTTATGAAAATTATTAATTTTTTTACATGAGCTTTTTTCATCCCACAGAACCCATCATCCGAAGCAAACAGAACCATATCGACATTCAAGACTTAAAAGGATTATTAAAAATAAACTTAAAATTCGGTAATATTACGTTGTTATCGAGCTTTTACACCCGAATTGACCAGGTTTTCTTACTCTGGGGCTGGATTTCGCTGATTATCTTTATTATTGCTCAGTTTTTACCCATTAGCTGGATTACCCAAGCTTACTGGTGGTCAATTCTAACGATTGTGGGCACTGTGGGAATGATAGCTTTAAGCCATTATTGGGTACAAGTTGAACGATTGACTTGGATGGTTTATTGGTGGGCGGTGTTAATGGTTTTGGGTGTGGGTTTAACAAATTTAGGGATTTTTTGGGGCTGGTCAGAGATTTTAATGAATCTTTGTCCCCTCTGGTTAGGGTTGTGTGCATTAGGCTATTTAGGAACAGGAATTGGATTGCATTCTCGTGCTTTTTTAATTGCCGGATTAATCCATTTATTGGGTATTTTTATATTGCCTTATTTTATCGGTTGGCAATTTTTAATGAGTGGTTTAATTCTGGGTGGAACTTTATTATTTTTTGCAGAAGTTCAATGGGATATGCGATCGCAAATTGAATCCTATTTACTGACGGCTGAAGAAATTGCGTTCAACCAAGAACAACATCAACGCCGACAAATGCAGAGTTTATAGCCGATAAATAGGAGATATTATCCCTATTGCTTATTTCCTTAACCGAATCGTTAAATTATCGGGGTTACAGCTTAAAGAATTAACCGAAATTGCTAAAGAAGAATTAGAACATTTTGAACAAGTCAATCAATGGTTAGAACGGCGAGGGGTTCCCTTAGCACCGTTATCTGCACCGCCTTATGGTACTCGTTTAAATCAACAAGTGCGACGGGATGAACCCCAACGAATGTTAGATTTATTATTAGTTTCGGGATTAATTGAAGCCCGAAGTCATGAACGATTAGGGTTATTATCTCAATCTTGTCCTGATCCTGAACTCGCTAAATTTTATCGCGGATTAATGGCATCAGAAGCGAGACATTATGGCATTTATTGGGGATTAGCGACGACCTATTTTGAGTTAGAAATAGTCACAAAACGCTTAGAGGAATTAGCGACTGTAGAAAGTGAATTATTATCAACATTATATCCCGAACCGAGAATTCATAGTTAAAACTTTGTCTCTCTAACTCCCGATGAATATTCAATATCAATCCTTTTTAATTCGAGATTGGCAACCGCAGGATCGAGAAACTGCGGCGAGTTTAATTGCTTCTGTTTTAACGGAATATGGTTTAGGATGTGAACCCTGTGGCGCAGATATAGATGTGTACCAAGTGGAAGAATATTATCAACAGAAAGGGGGAGAATTTTGGGTAATAGAAGAGAATCATCAATTAGTGGGAACCGCAGGGTTTTACCCAATTTCGAGGGGAAATAAGGCGGTAGAAATTAGAAAAATGTATTTATTACCAGAGGTGAGGGGAAAAGGATTAGGAAAATTTTTATTATTAGAGTTAGAACGGGAGATTAAAGCAAAAGGGTTTCAAGAAATTTGGATAGAAACAGCAACAATATTAAAAGAAGCTGTCCAACTTTATGAACGTTATGGCTATGAACCGACAACAGGAGTGGAAACAAAACGCTGTGATTTGGTTTATAAAAAAGTTATTAATTCATGAGTTTTACAGTTTAAATCTTCTCAGAAAGGTGGGGATTGAGGCGTAAACGCCTCATTACCAATTAATTAGGGATTAGACTTAAAAAGTTCAAAAATTTGCCGACAGAAGAGTTTTAATTTTTCAGCAGATTCAGGTTCCGGTTGAGTTTGACCGACAAAATTCCAATTTTCAATCGTGGAGACTTTCCACTGTTGTCCTTGATGGTCATATCCGGCTGCTTCGACACCGATCACACGGCGTGTTTTATCCACAGGATCATGATAAAACCGAATTTCAATTAAAATACAACGACTTTGTAACAACCGACTGCGACCCGGAAAGTGAAAACCGATGTCAATCGAATCAGGATCAACCAGTTCCCTTGTTTCTGGGTCATTTGTCCACGGTTTGAGATCCACCCGCGCATCAGGAAATTGAACTTTAAATAAATTGACAACCGATGCGATTTTGCTGGCAATTACCACGTTATTAGCCTGTTCAGCAGCGTTCACGAAACCACTCTCCTCCAAAATAATACTCTGAGTGCCTTTAATTAACTTATGTTAACTACAGATGATTGATTACAGACTGTTAACGGTAAACACTCCCCAGAGAATCTTAAAATTTCAATCAAAAGTCTACTTTTTACAAAAATTAACACAAAAAGCTGAATCCAGGGAGGAAAACAAGAGTTATAAACTTGATTTGATCAGCAAAGAATAGAGTTGTTTCGTCAAGGCTTGTCAACTTGATCTGACTTAATCTATCCATTAGAATTAAAGTAGAGAATAATAGATGATTCTGACTAAAAAGTGGGTCAGTGGTCACATCTAAGGATGACACCAGCTATGAGAATTTTATTGGTAGAAGATGATTCAAGTTTTGCAACAATGATTCAAGAATTATTAAGTCACCACTATTATCTAGTGGATGTAGCTTATGATGGAGAAATGGGCTGGAAACTAGCAGAAGCTTTTGAATATGATCTGATTTTATTAGATTTGATGTTGCCTAAATTAGATGGTTTAAATTTTTGTAAAAAACGGCGACAAAAAGATGATCGCACCCCAATTTTATTAATCACAGGTGAAGATAATAGTACCACAAAAGTAGCGGGTTTAGATGCTGGGGCTGATGATTATCTGGTTAAACCCTTTGATTTAGAAGAATTATTAGCTCGAATTCGAGCTTTATTAAGACGAGGACATGATGCCTTAAATCCTTTAATAGAATGGGGGCTTCTGAATCTTGATCCTAGCAATTGTCAAGTCACTTATGGTAATCAATGCCTTAATTTGACGGCTAAAGAATATGCCTTATTAGAACTTTTTTTACGCTATCCGCAACGAATTTTTAGCCAAGCGTCTCTGTTAGATCATCTGTGGTCTTATGATGAACCTCCATCCGAAAATGCGGTACGAACTCATATTAAAAGCCTGCGAAAAAAACTTAAAAATGCAGGGGCGAATGAAGTTATTGAAACGATTTATGGGTTAGGATATCGGTTAAAAGAAATGGCTGAAAACTCTTTATTAGTAAAATCTCAGCCTCCAGTTTGTAATTCCAAAAAAACTCAATCTTTAAATTTAAACCAAATTTGGCAGAAACAAAAATATAAATATTTTGAACGAATTAATATTATTGAGAATGCAGTGCAATCCTTAAAAACCAATGCTTACACCTTAGAAATTCAGCAAAAAGCCTTGATGGAAGCCCATACGCTGGTCGGTTCATTAGGAGCTTTTGGGTTTAAAGAAGCCTCTAATCTTTCTCGTCAAATCGAACAATTATTAAAAGCAAAATATGAAAAAGATGAATTGGATTATCAATATTTATCGGATTTAATTCAAAAAATTAAAGATCTCTTAAATCACCCCTTATCAGAACCTTCTTCTTCTATTTCACCCCCCCCTTTACCTTTTCCCTATTTAAACGCTCCTAAACTGTTAATTGTAGATGATGATCAAAGTTTAGCAGAAGCATTAGTCACCGAAGCACTGGCGAAGGGAATAATGGCTAGTGCCACCTATAGCCCAGAACAAGCCCGCCAGAAATTGCAACACAATTTCTCGGATGTTGTCCTTTTAGATTTAAGCTTTCCTGAGTCTACAGAATCGGGGTTTGAACTATTAGCAGAACTTGCCATCCAAAACCCTCCGATTCCAGTCATTGTGTTTACGGCTCAAGAAAGTTTTGCTGACCGTGTAAAAGTTGCCCGTTTAGGAGGACGAGGCTTTTTACAAAAACCTATTTCTCCGGCTGAAGTGATAGAAACCGTTAGTAAAGTTTTGCAAAAATCTCAATCTAATGTGGATAAATTATTAATTGTTGATGATAACTTAGAAATTTTAGATTGGTTGCGGACGGTATTACAACCTTGGGGATTACAATTAATTTTACTTGATGATCCCCAGCAATTTTGGAGTACCCTAGAACAATCTAACCCCGACTTACTGATTTTAGGGATTCATTTACCCGGTGTGAGTGGAGTAGAACTGTGTCAAGTTGTTCGTAATGATCCTAAATGGAATGACTTACCTGTGCTGATGCTTTCCTCTCAAAGGGATTCAGAAATTGTGCAGCAAGTGTTTATGGCAGGGGCGGATGATTATATTCAAAAACCCATTGTTGAGCCTGAACTCATTGCCCGCGTCTTTAATCGCCTAGAACGGAGTCAACTCAGGCGTAAAATTGTTGCTCAATGTTATCTGGGTACTAACCCGAACCCAAATCCGTTTAAAATGGAATGAGGGATGCTTATTAAATCAGATACAATTAATTCCAGAGTAAAATTTTACCATAAATCAATAAAAATCCCCTTGTAGAACTTAATATTAATTTAATTTTTATCCTATGGCTATCTCAGAAGTTGTTTCTTCCTTTCCTGAACCAAACTATCAAGTTATTTATGCCTCAACTTGGGATGAGCGATGGCAAATCAATCAACTCTTGGGAGTCATTCACGATTTGATCCTGATGGTGGATAGTGAACATCAAGAAATTCAAGTTTTACCCACTCAAGCCCCGGCTGATTTAACCTTTGAATCTAACCGAATTGAGTTGATTTTGCAACAGCTACAAAACAAAAATCAGTCTCCTGAATCAATCTCAATCCTTCAAGCAGTTTTAACCGAGCAAAGAGCCCGTAAAATTATCTATGAATACAATCATGACCCAAAAAATTATAGAATTTTAACAGAAATTTATCCCTTATCAACAACTGTTGTAATGGTGGGAATTAAGGATATTAGTGACTGTCCAGAGGGAGAAATTGTTCTGCAAAATCCATCGAAACAACCGGATAGCAAAACCCCTCTTCCCGCCTTACAAACAACCCATCAATGTTTAAGAAAGCAAATTGAAGAACGACAACGGCTTGAAAACCACCTGCATACTCGTAAAACAGAGTTAGAAACTTTAATGGATAATGCGGGAGATTGTATTGTCCGCCTCGATCAAAAATTTCGCTATCTGTATGCTAATCGTAGAGTTACTTTCCTATTAGGAATTCCTCAAAAAAAATTGCTGGGAAAAACAAATCAAGAATTAGGTCTTCCTCTATCAATTTGTAAGCAGTGGGATTGGCACGCTCAACTTATTTTAGATACAGGTCGGCCGCAACAATTTGAGTTCGACTTAGAAACCGATGAAGGATATCGGTCATTTCAAACCTTAATGGTTCCTGAAGTTCAATATCAAGGAAAAATTAAAACTTTATTAGCAACAACACGAGATATTACCCAGCAAAAAACTGCCTTAGCTGAACTCAAGCAACAAAATAAATTTTTGAAATTATTAACAGAAATTACCTTAAAAATACGTCAATCTTTACAAAAAAATAATGAAGAATTAGAACTACGGGTGGTGCAACGAACGGCAGAATTAGAAACAGCTAACGAACGATTACAATTTGAATTAATGCAGCGACATCGCACGGAATTTAAACTGCGAAAAAGTGAAGAACAATATCGAACTTTAGTCAAAAATTTCCCCAATGGGGCTGTATTTTTAGTTGATCCCGATTTTCGGTATACCATTGCCGATGGCATGGGATTAGTCGCCAAGGGATTATCTCGATATCTGTTAGAAGGAAAAACGATTTGGCAAGCGTTGCCATCCTCTTTATTAAAAACCGTTGAACCGTTATATCGGTCTGCATTAGCTGGAGAAGTCACGATTTCAGAAGTGGAATATGACGGGCGAATTTATTATCATCAAGCCTTACCCGTTCGCAATGAACAGGGAGAAATTTTAGCCGGAATGGTCGTGATGCAGGATATTACAGAGAGCAAACAAGCGGAGGCAGAACGAGATAAACTGATTGCTATTATTGAAGCAACTCCTGACTTTATTTCCTCAGCAAAACCTGAAGGAGAAGTCGTTTATTATAACCAATCTGCTCGCCGAATGTTAGGATTAGATATAGAGGGAAAAATCACTGATCAAATTATTCCTAAAAATCATCCCCAATGGGCAAATAATATCATTGACAATGAAGGAATCCCTACAGCAGTTCGAGACGGATCTTGGATTGGTGAAACTTCATTAATTAGTTATGATGGACGAGAAATTCCCCTTTCTCAACTGATTATTGCCCATAAAAATAATGAAGGACAGGTACACCTTTTATCTACCATTGCCCGCGATATTACAGAACAGAAACAAAGTCAAGCAAATTTACGCGAAGCCGAACGACGGTGGCGGAGTTTATTAGAAAATGTTCGGCTATTAGTGGTGGGATTGGATCGTCAGGGGAAAGTTGAATATGTTAATCCTTTTTTCCTGGAAATTACGGGGTATACCCAAACGGAAGTTTTAGGGAAAAATTGGCTAGATAGTTTTAAATCCAATCCGACTCAACGGCCAAGCTTGCCTCAATTTTCTGACTTATTAGATTATTATTTTAAACCCTATGATCAACAGTTGATTTTAACGAAGTCAGGAGAAGAAAAAATTATTGCTTGGAATAATACCGTCTTGAAAAATTTACAAGGAAATGCCATTGGGATGATGAGTATTGGGGAAGATATTACCGAACGCTATGCCATCGAACGAATGAAAGATGAATTTATTTCCGTTGTCAGTCATGAATTACGAACGCCATTAACCTCAATTCATGGGGGATTAAATTTATTATCTACCGGGTTAGTGAAACCGAACACTGAACGCGGCCAACACGTCATGAAAATTGCCGCAGAAAGTGCGGAACGGTTAGTGAGATTGGTTAACGATATCTTAGAATTAGAACGGTTAGAATCGGGTAAAATTTGTCTATCCAAACAAGAAGTCAATGCGACAGATTTACTCTTGCGGGCAACGGAACAAATGCAGGTGATGGCTAATCGAGCCGGGATTAATTTACAAGCTTGTAGTCAAAACCTAGAATTTTATGCTGATCCTGATCGGATATTACAAGTTCTTACGAATTTATTAAGTAATGCTATTAAGTTTTCCGAATCCGGCGATACGGTTTGGTTAAGTGTTCAGGAGGAACTCGGAGAAAATAGTGCAGACAATCGAACAATTTTGTTTAAAATTCAAGATCAAGGTCGAGGAATTCCCCCCGATAAAATTGAACGAATTTTCGAGCGATTTCATCAAGTGGATGCCTCCGACTCTCGAAAAAAAGGTGGAACTGGGTTAGGATTAGCAATCTGTCGCTCCATTGTGGAACAACACGGGGGGCGGATTTGGGTGAATAGTCAATTAGATGAAGGTAGTTGTTTTTACTTCACCCTTCCAATTGAGAGACAAAAAGAGGTAAACCATGACCACAAAACGAATTTTAATTATTGATGATGATGATGGCGTGCGGGATATCATCCAAATTTCTCTGGAAGTTGCGGCGGGTTGGGAAGTGATTACGGCTTGTTGTGGCACTGAAGGATTACAGTTAGCCCAAAGCGAACAACCCGATGCGATTTTGTTGGATGTGATGATGCCTGACATGGATGGGGCAACGACGTTTAAACGTTTACAAGCTAACCCAGCAACTCAGCAAATTCCCACGATTTTGTTGACGGCTAAAGCTAAAATGAGTGAAAAACAACAATTTATTGCGCTAGGGGTAACGGGGGTGATTACTAAACCGTTTGAAGCGATGGATTTAGTGGATCAAATTCGCACCCTCTTACGATGGACAAACTAAATCGTAACAAATCATTACAACCTCAATCTGGGAATTCATTACTCAACTCACAAAATCCTCACATTTATTGTTTAAAGTTCAATCATAAGCAATAACCCTTTTTAGGTTGAACGATATTCGATGTATTTGACATCTCTGAATCCAACTTTGGTTAACCATACTCTTTCTTCCATTGATCCCTATCCTCGATCTTCCCAGAATGAGTATTTCCTGATATCGTTTTCGGCTTCTCGCTCAGTACATGAATCTTCTAGGCACGTTAGTGTTTTAGAACGGGAGACCGTGATCAACCCATGCTCTCAAGGCCCAGAAAATCCAGGTGAGGTCGAGCAATCTTATGTGGAATTAGCGGTTGATATTTTACGAGTTCAACGCCCCGAATCGATTCAATCTCTAAAGGATTTTTTAACGGTTTTACCCAATCCTCGTTCTATCGAAGATGTTTTAATCCGGGCAATTTATCAACTGGCAGAAATTGATGATGAAGCTTGCCGTTGGATTTTGCGCCACTCTAACTATTTAATGCCGGAGTTAGATGTGAACAATTACGCCATGCAATGGGTTTGTTTCAGGCTCCAAGCGCAGGGTTTTGTACTCAATCAAGATTTCCAGTTTACAGCCCCTCAACATCTTCAACTCACCGAATATGCTCAATTAACTTTATATCAAAATCTCTCTAGGGGCGATCGCTTAATTCTCACAGAAATTTTCAATTTTTAGCATGGCTAACGGTGTTTCTAACGGTTTCTTTCTTTCTTAACATCTGTTTAATTTCTGATTTTTTATTTTTTTTAGAGGAATTGTTTTAATATTCCATCCTTCATCCCCTGTTCCCTGTTCCCTGTTCCCTGTTCCCCCTAACATCAATTTCAGGATTTCATATTAGATATTGAGGATGTAAATTTTATGTCAAATGCGATTTGTCCCTGTTGTTCCTCCACGCTCCTGCGCCATATTCGCCCCGCAGGAATTTATTGGTACTGTAGTCATTGTCATCAAGAGATGCCGAATTTATCTCAAAGCTTTCGAGTTAAAGCTAAAGCCAAAATCTCACTCTCTTTAGTCGAGAAACCCTCAAAATTTTCACCCGATTACATTAACTTGAGCAATCAAAAGGCTTGGCTCAGGGTTGCGAATTCTGCCTGATTCTATTGTTATTTACCCAATAAACCTCATGAAACTAATTGATCAACAGCTAAAATTGAATGAGTCAGACTTAAACTCACTCTGGGTATTAGGGACAAAATTTTTTAAGTCCTTTATGATTCTGCTTGATGATATTACCGAGCGCAAGAAGGCAGAATATCAGCTGTTATATGATGTTTTTCATGATCGATTAACTGGACTAGGCAATCGCAGCTTATTGATTAATGAAATTGAGAAATCTATTGAGCAAGTTCAAAAATATCCAGAAGAGTTATTTGCGGTACTTTTTTTAGACTTAGATCGCTTTAAAGTTGTTAATGATAGCTTAGGACGAATTGTAGGCGATCAATTACTCATGGCATTTTCTCATTTATTGCAATCTTTAGTCTGTTATCCAAATATTGTTGCTCGTTTAGGAGGAGATGAATTTGCAATTTTACTCAAATCGATTCAATCTCCCCTAGAAGCTATTGATCTAGCTAAACATATTAATCACATCTTAACGAACCCCTTTGAAATTGGGGGATCTCAAGTTTTTAAAACCACAAGTATTGGTATTGTTTTAGGAACAACCCATTATCATCAAGCGGAAAATGTTCTCAGAGATGCAGATATTGCTATGCACCAAGCTAAAGAAAAAGGTAAGGGATGTTTAGAAATATTTGATAAAGAAATTCATGATAAAGCGTTGTTTAAGATGCAGCTAGAAATCGAACTGCGTCAAGCTTTAATGAAACAAGAATTTGTGGTTTATTACCAACCTATTATTAATTTAAAAACCGGAAAAATTACCGGATTTGAAGCCTTAGTTCGTTGGCAACATCCCCAGCGTGGGATGATTTCTCCGGCTGAATTTATTCCCTTAGCGGAAGAAACCGGATTAATTGTTCCGATTGGAAATTGGGTGTTACAACAAGCTTGCCAACAATTGCAAAAGTGGCAAATTTTAAGAGATGGGGAAAATTCTATCTATCCTCTAACTTTAAATGTTAATTTTTCAGCCCAGCAATTTAATTTATCCAATGTCATCGAGATTGTCGAAACAATTGTGAATCAAACTCAGATTTCTCTATGGGATTTAAAAATAGAATTAACGGAAAGTGTTTTGATGGATAATAATACAACTTTGGAAGGACTTGCTCAACTGAAATCCTATCACATTGGCTTGAGTATTGATGATTTTGGGACGGGTTATTCTTCTCTCAGCTATTTGCATCGTTTTCCCTTAGATACCTTAAAAATTGATCGTTCCTTTATTCAAAATATTGGGGAACGGGGTCGGGAAACAGAGATTGTTTTAGCAATTATTAGTTTAGCCCATAATTTGGGAATGGATGTTGTCGCTGAAGGCGTTGAAACTGAAGAACAATTGAATCAACTGCGACTGTTTAATTGTGAATATGGCCAGGGTTATTTATTCTCTAAACCCCTCAGTTCAGAAGCCACGGAAGCTTTGTTACGTTCTAATCCTCAATGGTAGAATCAACTTATCATTATTAATAACAGGACTCAGAAATGATTCTAACCACCACTAGCACATTACAGGGTAAAGAAATTATTGAATATTATGGCGTCGTGAGTGGAGAAGCCATTTTAGGGGCTAATATTATCCGCGATTTTTTTGCCGGAATTCGGGATATTGTAGGCGGACGCGCAGCAGCTTATGAACAATCTCTGCGAGAAGCAAAAGATCTGGCAATGTTAGAAATGATTGAAGAAGCCAAAGCACTAGGGGCAAATGGAATTATTGGGATTGATCTTGATTATGAAACCGTGAGTGAGGGAATGTTAATGGTAGCCGCGAGTGGTACGGCTGTTAAATGGATTTAAGAGAAAATCTCTGCCTAAAGTTTAATGTCGAGACTGCTAAACTTTGCTAAAATTTTAGCATTATTGGAATTGATTTCCAAACATAAAAAATTATTGAATGCCAATCTGGAGAAAAAATGGCTGATAACAGACTTCGTAACTTTTTAATCGGTGCAGGAATTGCTACTGCGGGTGCTATTGGAACGAAAGTAGCCGTCGATTATTTCAAAAATCGAGGCAAAGAAGAGGTTGTAGATGAAAGTCATGGGGACGCGATCGCAGCCTCTCCAGAACAGGTGAGTTATGCCGTAGTACAACCGAGTTCGGTACAAAGCTTTTTAGATGCTAGTTTTGGGGAACCCGGTCGTTATGTTCCCATTCGAGAACCCAAAGTTTTTGATTATCAAGGCAAACAATATATGGTGATTTGGGCCAAAGATAACAAAAAAGACAAAAATCAAATGATGGCTTTCCAATACACTGACCAAGGCCGGAATATGATTGCCAGTGTGGGATATACTGCTGCAAAAACCGATTATAATCTCTCCACCCTCAGCAGTACCCCCTTTGCGGTGGAAGTCAATGGTAAAAAATTAACTTCCGGTCAAGGGGAAACAGGCGGAAGTAATGATGTTGATTTTGTTTTAGCCTAACCCCGTAGAGACGTGCCACGGCGCGTCTCTCTTTACGATGAGCTACCTGGCTCAGTTGACCAATTTTCAGTTGATAATTTCAGGGGGCGACAAGCACCCCCAAAGGAAGATGAATCAAGGGTTGTAGGATTCAGACTCAGTAAAAAATATCACAGCTTATTGAGAACAAACTTTATGGAGAGAAAAATAAGCCTACATTAAGTCACCTTCTTGTGGTAAAAAAGAACGGTCTTATGATTTCAACAAGACCGTGAACAATATACTACCTGAATTCTATCAAATCCACCTGCAAAAATATTTGAGTCAAACCCGTGAGCAATTTGGGGCTTGTTTGGGCTTGAACTTTGTTCAAGTCCCGCTATTGCGATCGTCAGGTCGAGCAACTCCAAAAAAATCAAAATCCCCCACCCGAAGGTAGGGGATCTTAATTAATTACCTATCAAACGAGGATTCAGTTAACGTTACATCAACCGAACTTACCCGCAGTCGAGGCAATTAGGAAGGCTGCGTAGGTAATGATATAGCCAACGGTGAAGTGAGCTAAACCAACCACACGAGCTTGAACGATAGACAGAGCAACCGGTTTATCTTTCCAACGAACTAAGTTCGCCAGAGGAGTGCGCTCATGTGCCCAGACAATCGTTTCGATTAACTCTTGCCAGTAACCCCGCCAAGAGATCAGGAACATAAATCCAGTTGCCCAAACCAGGTGTCCTAATAAGAACATCCAAGACCAGACCGACAGGTTATTCGTTCCGTAGGGGTTGTAGCCGTTAATTAACTGAGCCGAGTTCAGCCACAAATAGTCACGGAACCAGCCCATCAGGTAGGTAGAGGATTCGTTGAACTGAGCAACGTTTCCTTGCCAAACGCCCAGATGCTTCCAGTGCCAGTAGAAGGTTGTCCAACCAATGGTATTCAGCATCCAGAACATGGAGAGGTAGAAAGCGTCCCAAGCAGAGATGTCGCAAGTACCGCCACGGCCAGGGCCATCGCAAGGGAAGGCATAGCCGAAGTCTTTCTTGTCGGGCATCAGCTTAGAGCCACGAGCATCCAACGCACCTTTGACAAGAATCAGGGTGGTGGTGTGCAGACCCAGAGCGATCGCATGGTGAACTAAGAAGTCCCCAGGGCCAATCGTCAGGAATAAGGAGTTGCTACCCGAGTTGATAGCTTCTAACCAACCGGGCAACCAAACGTTACCGTAGTTGGGCCAAGCGGTGGTGGCGATGCTGTTGGCGTTGGACAGTAAAACATCCATTCCATACAGCACTTTACCGGAAGACGCTTGAACGAATTGAGCAAAAACCGGTTCAATCAGAATTTGCTTTTCAGGAGTTCCAAAAGCAACCACAACATCGTTATGGACATATAAGCCCAGAGTGTGGAAACCGAGGAACAGAGACACCCAGCTTAAGTGAGAGATGAGGGCCTCTTTGTGCTGTAACATCCGATCCAACACATTGCCTTTGTTTTGTTCAGAATCATAGTCGCGCACCAGGAAGATTGCCCCGTGAGCGAAAGCTCCGACCATTAAGAACCCAGCAATATATTGGTGGTGGGTGTACAGCGCCGCCATCGTGGTGTAATCCTTAGCGATGAAGGCGTAGGGGGGCATCGCATACATATGCTGTGCCACCACAGAGGTGATCACACCCAGCGCCGCCAGAGCAAATGCTAACTGGAAGTGCAGAGAGTTGTTCATTGTGTCGTACAACCCTTGGTGTGGCAGGTTGAACGGCCCTTCATTTTTGAACCCGAACAAAGGATCTTTGGAATTCATCATTTCTTTGATGCTATGACCAATTCCAAAGTTTGTCCGGTACATATGGCCTGCAATGATGAACAACACTGCGATCGCCAGATGGTGGTGAGCCATATCCGTCAACCAGAGAGACTCGGTTTGAGGATGGAAGCCACCTAAGAAGGTCAGGATTGCGGTTCCAGAACCTGTAGAGGTTCCGAAAATGTGCCCTGCGGTATCTGGGTTCTGGGCATATACACCCCAGTTGCCTGTGAAGAAGGGAGCCAGACCAGCCGGGTGGGGCAGAGTGCTGAGGAAGTTATCCCAACCCACGTGCTGTCCGCGAGATTCAGGAATGGCAACGTGAACCAAGTGACCTGTCCAAGCCAGGGAACTAACCCCGAACAGACCTGCCAAGTGGTGGTTCAAACGAGATTCAGCATTCTTGAACCAGGACAAACTGGGACGATACTTGGGTTGAAGGTGGAGCCAACCTGCGAACAGGAAGATTGCAGCCAGAATCAACAGGAAGATAGACCCTTGATACAGGTCACCATTTGACCGCATCCCAATGGTGTACCACCAGTGATACACCCCAGAGTAAGCGATATCAACTGGGTTAGAAGCACCCGCTTGGGTAAAGGCTTCTACCGCCGGTTTGCCAAATTGGGGATCCCAAATGGCGTGAGCAATGGGGCGAATATTTAAAGGATCTTTGACCCATTGTTCAAAATTACCTTGCCAAGCGACATGGAATAGGCTGCCTGAAGTCCAGAGGAAGATGATAGCGAGGTGACCGAAGTGGGAGGCAAAAATCTTTTGGTAAAGATTTTCCTCTGTCATGCCATCATGGGTCTCGAAATCATGGGCTGTGGCAATCCCATACCAAATCCGACGTGTTGTCGGGTCTTGGGCCAAGTCCTGGCTAAATTTGGGGAATTTAGTTGCCATAAGTCCTAACTAAATCGTGTTCTTTTCTATTCCGCTTCAGGGGGAAGAAGAAAACCGATTAAGCCTTCTTCCGCCCCTGAGCAGAGAGTTTTCATCCTACTGAAATAATTCGGGCTAGGAAGAATGCCCAGGTTGTAGCAATTCCTCCTAAGAGGTAGTGAGCTACACCAACCGCACGACCTTGAGTAATACTCAGAGCACGAGGTTGAATTGATGGGGCTACTTTCAGCTTATTATGAGCCCAAACAATAGACTCAATCAATTCTTGCCAGTAGCCACGGCCACTGAACAGGAACATTAAGCTGAACGCCCAGACGAAGTGGGCACCCAAGAACAACAGACCGTAGGCAGAAAGGGCTGACCCATAGGAAGTGATCACCTGAGCAGCTTGCGCCCACAGGAAATCACGCAGCCATCCATTAATCGTAATGGCGCTTTGGGCAAAGTTGCCATTGGTGATGTGAGAAATAGTGCCGTCCGCACCAACTGTTCCCCACACATCGGATTGCATCTTCCAGCTAAAGTGGAAAATCACGATGGAGAGAGAGTTGTACATCCAGAACAGACCGAGGAAAACGTGATCCCAGCCAGAAACTTGGCAAGTACCACCCCGACCCGGGCCGTCACACGGGAAGCGGAAACCTAATTCACTCTTATCGGGAATCAGGCGAGAGCTACGGGCGAATAAAACGCCTTTAAGCAGAATTAAAACCGTAACGTGAATCGTGAAGGCATGGATATGGTGAACCATGAAGTCCGCCGTACCTAACACGATGGGCATCATTGCCACTTTGCCACCGACGGCAACAACATCGCCGCCGAACACTGGACTTACACTGGCTAAAGCATGGGGAGCAGTGCTACCGGGTGCTAAAGCATGAATGTGTTGAATCCATTGGGCAAACACAGGTTGGAGTTGAATGCCTGTATCGGAGAACATATCTTGGGGACGACCAAACGCCCGCATGGTGTCGTTATGGACGTACAAGCCGAAGCTGTGGAAGCCCAAGAAGATACAGACCCAGTTCAGGTGGGAGATAATTGCATCGCGGTGACGAAGCACACGATCGAGCAAGTTGTTGACATTGTTAGCCGGAACGTAATCGCGCACCATAAAGATGGCAGCGTGAGCGCCCGCACCCACAATCAGGAAGCCACCAATCCACACATGATGCGTGAACAGAGACAACTGCGTGGGGTAATCCGTCGCAATGTAAGGATAGGGAGGCATTGAGTACATGTGGTGAGCCACAATGATGCTCAAAGAACCCATCAATGCGAGGTTAATCGCCAACTGAGCGTGCCAAGAGGTGGTCAGGATTTCGTAGAGTCCTTTGTGGCCTTCTCCAGTGAAGGGGCCTTTATGGGCTTCTAAAATTTCCTTCATGCTGTGACCAATGCCCCAGTTTGTCCGGTACATATGGCCCGCAATGATGAACAAGACTGCGATCGCCAGGTGATGGTGTACGGTATCAGATAACCACAGACCGCCTGTTTGGGGGTTCAATCCGCCTTTGAAGGTCAGGAAATCTGCATAGACTCCCCAATTCAAGGTAAAGAACGGAGTTAACCCTTGTTTAAAGCTGGGATACAGTTCTGCCATCAGGTTGGGGTTGAGGATGAACTCATGGGGTAAAGGAATATCCTTCGCCGCCACTCCTGCATCCAGCAACTTGTTCACCGGTAAGGACACATGAATTTGGTGACCTGCCCAAGCCAAACTGCCCAGACCCAACAAACCAGCTAAGTGGTGGTTCATCATCGACTCCACATTCTGGAACCATTCCAGTTTGGGAGCGCGTTTGTGGTAATGGAACCAACCTGCAAACAGCATTAAACCAGCCATTACCAGCGCACCAATGGCGGTGCAGTAAAGCTGGTAGGAGTTTGTGAAACCGGAAGACCGCCACAGTTGGAATAATCCAGAGGTAATCTGAATTCCGTGGAAGCCACCGCCCACATCACCGTTTAAAATTTCTTGGCCGAAAATTGGCCATACAACTTGAGCGCTGGGCTTAATCCCCGTAGGGTTAGCCAGCCAAGCTTCGTAGTTTGAAAACTTAGCACCGTGGAAGTAGGCGCCACTTAACCAGATAAAGATCACGGCTAAATGGCCGAAATGGGCGCTAAAGATTTTACGCGAAATATCTTCTAAATCGCTGGTATGACTATCGAAGTCGTGAGCGTCGGCGTGGAGGTTCCAAATCCAAGTGGTTGTACTTGGCCCTTTGGCTAAGTCACGGCGGAAATGTCCAGGTTTAGACCATCTTTCAAAAGAGGTAGGAACCGGATCGTTGCTAACCGTAACTTTTACTTTTGCCTCACGCTCTGGAGGACTGATTGTCATTTAGACTCTCCTCGACCTGTGACAAAAAATAAGTAACGTTGCAGATTTTGACAGAAGTTATACCCCTTTTTCAAAATCCTTCACAAAAGTTAGCGTTTCGTACAATTGTTTCATAGATAAATTTCTATGAGACGATTTATTCAGGTTTATACCTGAACCTAAGACCAACCTTTGTTCGGGGGCAACAAGACACCCTTGTAGTTGCCATAAGGCTTTTTTATTTTTATTTCAACAGCAACGCCCAACCCAAAGCCTTACATAGTAAGGGCTTCCCGGGGCGGTAGCTGTTGTCTTTAAATGATATATCATCTTTCTGAATCTGGGGGGAATGACTTGGTAACAATAATTAAAATTCACTCAGATTCTCTCATGATCATCAATTTAGCGTTCACAACACTTTAAAAAAGTCAAACCCTTCTGGGTAAATGTTACAAAACTTAAAATTTCTCCGACGGTCAAATTTTAGGGTAGGGTAGCAGAGGATAGTGAACAGCAACCTGTGATTCCTTCAGTGATCAAAGTTACAAAATGTTGCTGATGTTTCAGAAATTAGAAACATCATCTTCCCGAATTCCTCAAGGAACTGCAAATCGCAATGAACCCCCAGAACTGACGGATCAAGGTTGACTGCCATTGGCCGATCATTCTCAATGGAAGAGTTATGGACAAAACTGGATTAGGGTTTCTTCACAGGATTAACCTGTTAAAGCTTCTGCTTCAGGGGTGGACAACAATCAAAACCCCACTGACTACCTTATTAGCGGTATTAATAATAGTAACAATGGTTGGATGTGGTAATTCTGCGGTTGCGCCCCAGAGTTCTCCACCCCTGAGCGTTACTAAATCCACCGAACCCATTGGCGATGTTTCTCCACCCAAACTGATCCAAAAACTCCATCAAGCTCTCGATACTTACCAGCCTCAAGTCAGTATTCTCAACCCCAAACCCGATGCGATTATCGAAGACGATACGATTAATCTGCAACTTCAGGTTCAAGGTTTACCCCTCTTCAAAGACCCGAAATCCGGTTTGGGGCTACATTTACAAGTGATCCTCGATAACCAACCCAATATCGATATTTACGATATTTCTACTCCCATCACCTTCTCCAATTTAGACCCCGGAACCCATACCCTCCGGGTCTTTGCCACCTATCCTTGGAACGAAAGCTATAAAAATGAAGGGTCTTTTGCCCAAACCACCTTTCATATCTTTACAAAAACCGATCTTGATTATCCTAACCCAGATCTCCCCTTACTCACCTATAATCGCCCACAAGGGGAATATGGTGCAGAACCAATTTTACTCGACTTTTATCTTAGCAATGCCCCTCTGCATCTGGTCGCCCAAGAAGACCCTACAGATGAAATTGTAGATTGGAAAATTCGGATTACCGTTAACGGCGAAAGCTTCACCACCAATCAATGGCAACCCTTATATTTAAAAGGATTTAAACCGGGTAAAAACTGGGTACAAATTGAATATCTGGATGAAAATGGTAACCTTGTTGACAACGTTTTTAATAAAACAGCCCGTGTCATTACTTATAATCCCAAACTCAATAATACCCTTTCCCAACTGATTCAAGGAAAATTATCCTGGGTAGACGTTAAGGGAATGGTTAATCCTAATGCTAACCCAGAAGATGTGATTGAACCTTCTGAACCTGAAGTCATTCCCTCTGTAGAACCTACTTCAGAACCAGAAGAAATTGCTCCACCTGTTGAAGAACCTATTTCTGAATCTCAAGATTCTATTTCCGAACCGGAAGAGATTTCTCCTGTTATAGAAGAAACACCTTCTCAAGTAGAAAATTCTATTTCTGAACCGGAAGAGATTTCTCCTGTTGTAGAAGAAACACCTTCTCAAGTCGAAAATTCTATTCCAGAAGCTGAACAGATTCCATCAGAAATCATAGAACCTGAACAACTTCCTATAGAACCTGTAGTATCGGGAACCCAAACCGAAGAAATCACACCCGAAGCTGCTAAGACTCAAGCGGATATTCCTTCTCAACCGTTAGTTTCTCCTGAACCTCAACCTAACAAATTCGGTGGATTTTTAAGCCGTTTCCGTCTTCCTTTCTTAAATTCCATTTCAGTAAAATTTAACCCTCCGACTCCGCCAACAACTTTACCTGAAATTGTTGATCAAGTTCCTATTCCAGAACCCGTTACCGAACTACAACCCGGAGAAACCCCTAACCTAATTGAAGATTCAACCCTTCCAGTTGATTCTGAAACTGAAGTTTCTAAACCTGAATCAACCGTTGAATCTGAAATGATCCCAGAATAAAGCCTTAATAGAGGCTAACAGATAACTTGGATTTCACTGATTTCTAAAAATCCATTAACCTAAAACCAGGTTTTTGTCTAAATTATGCTAATCGGTGAAATCCTTTTAATTTGTTGAAGTTCGCGTTTTTCTAAGATAAATTTATCCTGCATTATGGTTTATAATCCTGAATTTGTTCCTGAGAAAAAATCCTATACTTGGCAAGGATATCAATGTTTATATGAATATTATCCTGGGATTAACCCGATTAACAATAATGAATCTGCTTTATTATTAATTCATCCGATAGGTGTAGGATTATCGGGAAAATTTTGGCACCGATTTTGCCAAGAAGGGCGAAAAAAAGGGTTAAATCAGGCTATTTATAACCCAGATTTAATCGGTTGTGGTCATTCTCAAATGCCAAAGTTAGCTTATTATCCTGAAGATTGGGCAGAACAAGTTAATTATTTTTTACATAATATTATTGAAAAACCTGTTATTATCTTAGTACAAGGCGCATTATTACCCGTTGCGATCGCCCTGATTCAACTTCAAAAGAATTCTAATTCTAACTTAATCAAAGGATTAATTTTATCTGGCCCCCCCGCATGGCGAGTGATGACCGAACCTCGTTCAGAACAACAACAAAAACTCACCTGGAACCTATTTTTTGATTCTCCTATCGGTAATTTATTTTGGTTGTATGCTCGTCGTCGTCAGTTTATCGAATCTTTCTCCATTCGTCAACTCTTTGCAAAAGCAGAAGATGTTGATCAAAATTGGTTAGACTTGTTAGAACAAGGAGCAAAAAATGATAATAGTCGTTATGCAGTTTATTCCTTTTTAGCTGGATTTTGGAGACAAAATTATACGGATATCATGGCAGAAATTTCGATTCCTACCTTAGCCGTTTTTGGAACAACTGCATCAAGTATTAGTCGGAGTGGATTCTCGGAAACCCCAGAACAACGGTGTCAACTTTATGAAACAGGTTGGAAAAATTGTCAATCTGCTATCATTTCAGGACGCAATGTTTTACCCTACGAATCAACAGCAGAATTTGTTGAAGTGGTTGGAAAATTTATCAACGATTTGGGTTTATGAACGATGGGATTGAGCGATTTTTAAACTTAAGAAAATCACGGGAATAATCCCAACTGCAACAATAGCTAATGCGGGTGCTGCGGCTTCGGATAATCGTTCATCTGAGGCTAAGTTATAAACTCGAATGGCGAGGGTATCAAAATTAAACGGACGGATAACTAATGTAGCGGATAATTCTTTCATTACATCCACAAAGGTTAACATTCCGGCGGTTAATAATCCACTCAACATCATTGGGGTATGAACTTTAATTAATGTTCGAGTTGCGCCATAGCCTAAACTGCGGGCGGCTTCATCTAAATTCGGTTTAATTTTATTTAAACTTGATTCTACCGCTCCTAAAGAAACTGCTAAAAATCGAACTAAATAAGCATAAATTAAAGCCATAATGGTTCCACTAAATAACAATCCAGTTGCTATACCAAAGGTAGACTTCATCAACGCATCAATAGCATTATCTAATCGACCAATCGGAATTAAAATACCAACTGCAATGACTGAACCGGGAACTGCATAACCCATGGCTGCAATCCGGGTGGATAATCGCATTAAAGCATTAGAATTTAACCGGACGCCATAAGCCATGATTAAAGCAATTAGAACGGCTAAAAGACCGCTAATGGTTGCTAAAGTTAAACTATGTAAGGCATAATTCAAAAATTCTGTATTGAAAAGAGTGTCTAAATTTTCTAAGGTCATCTTTAATAAAAGACTACTGGGAATTAAAAACCCAAAGGTTATCGGGATTAAACAAACAATACAAGCTAATATAGCGCGTAGTTTTTTAAGTTTAAATTGGTTTAAAGATTGAAATCGATTTCCAGTTTGATAATATTTTGCTTGTCGCCGTGACCAAGTTTCAACTAAAATTAATCCTAAAATAAATAACATTAAAACGGCTGCTAATTGAGAAGCTGCAATTCGTTCTCCCATACCAAACCAAGTTCGATAAATACCTGTTGTAAAGGTATCTACCCCAAAATATTGAACGGTTCCAAAATCATTCAAAGTTTCCATTAAGGCTAATGCTAACCCCGCCATAATTGACGGACGAGCTAAGGGTAAAGCAATTGAATAGAAACTTTTCCAGGGGCTACAACCGAGGGAACGACTAGCCTCCAAGGTGCAGGTTGATTGTTCTAAAAAAGCAACTCTGGTTAATAAATAAACGTAGGGATATAACGTTAAAGATAATAAAAAAATTGCCCCCCAAACTGAACGAATATCAGGAAACCAATACTCATCAATACTATTCCATCCGAAGGTATCCCGCAGCAGGGTTTGTACCGGGCCATAAAAATCTAACCATTCGGTGTACACATAGGCGAGAATATAAGCTGGCGCGGCTAAGGGAAGTAACAACCCCCATTCAAACAAGCGACTCCCCGGAAACCGACACATCGTTACTAACCAAGCACTACTGACTCCTAGCAATAACACCCCGATACCAACGCCAAAGATTAGCAATAAGGAGTTGAGGATATAACCAGGTAGAACCGTTGCAGCTAAATGGTTCCAGACCGCAGCAGAATTGGTGAAAATACTGCTTAATACAAATAATACCGGAGTGGCGATTAAAATTGCGATCGCCATAACAAACAAAGTCCAAACGTCCAGACTCAAGCTCCGAAAGGCTTTTATCAAAGACTCCAATGGGGATAAGAACACCTGGAAGCACTCCCAAAAATTTAATCAAGTCTTAGTGAGAATATATCCTAAAAAGGGGGTATAATCAGAATTATGTTTCTGAATATAAGTTTCAACAATGGTGTTGAACTGTAAGCTCTATTGATTTTTGTAAAGATGATTCAATCTGTGATTCTGCATTTAGAGGATGTCGGGAAACAGTTTCCCCGAAGCCAGACACCAGCCGTTCAAGCCGTTAACCTGAAGTTACATGAAGGGGATATTTTAGGATTGTTAGGCCCCTCTGGATGTGGGAAAACCACATTATTGCGAATGATTGCTGGATTTGAACAGCCAGATACGGGAACAATTGCTTTAGCGGGTCGAGAAGTGGCTGGGTTAGATTATTGGATACCGCCAGAACAGCGAGACGTCGGGATGGTGTTTCAAGATTATGCGTTATTTCCCCATTTAACCGTTGAAAAAAATATTGCTTTTGGTTTAAAAAATAGTAAGAAAAAATCCAGTTTAGGGATTCAAAGACGGGTCGCTGAAGTTTTAGAATTAGTTGGGTTATCGGGTTATGAAAAACGCTATCCCCATGAAATTTCAGGGGGACAACAACAACGAGTTGCTTTAGCTCGTGCTTTAGCTCCCCATCCGGCTTTAGTTTTATTAGATGAACCCTTAAGTAATTTAGATGTTCAAGTTCGTTTAAGATTGCGACAGGAATTACGGGATATTTTAAAAATAGCAGGAACTACCGCAATTTTTGTGACCCATGATCAAGAAGAAGCTTTATCGATTTCTGATTGGGTAGCGGTGATGCGAGAAGGACGCTTAGAACAGTTTGGTACACCGGAAACTATTTATCAGCAACCTGCGTCTCGGTTTGTTGCAGAATTTGTCACCCAAGCGAATTTTATTCCTGCTAAACGTCGAGGAGATTTTTGGGAAACGGAAGTAGGTTGTTTTGCAATTAACCCCTATCTGGTGGATGCTGTTACTCCTGATTGGGAGCAATTAGACCGAGTAGAATTAATGGTACGACAAGAAGATTTTATTCTTAAACCTGATGATAACGCGCCTGTTGTCATTCGCGATCGTCAATTTCTCGGACGAGAAAATCATTATAGTTTACAGGTTCCTTCTGGACGGGAACTCATCGCCAGAACCAGTGCGACAACGGCTTTACCTGTGGGAATGCGGGTGAAAATCTCTGTACCTGAAAATGCTTTACGAGTCTTTCCCAGCCGGAGAAATTAGGTGGGGGTTGACAGTTGACCGTTGACGGTTAACTGTTAATAATTTGCTAGAATTAAAAGGGTGATCAATTACATTTGAACGGAGGCTATCAATATGTTATCAACGGATATGATAAAAGAATCCATGACCCAAAGAATTGAGAAAGTTGTTTCGATTTTAATGGAAGAGCGTCCTTTGTTTAAGGAGGATCTTAATTATTCTGAAATCGTTCAACATTTAGTTAAATTATTTGAAGAAAACTTACCTTTTGAAGAATTTAGTACAATGTCTGACACAGAATTAAAAGAGCATTGTAGTGGAATAATGTCCCTACAAATTTTAGCAAAAATTGGCGAAGATTTTACTCCTGAACAGATGGCTATTTTTGATGAAGCAATTAAACGTAAATAGATAATTATGATTTATTTATTAGATACTAATATCGTTTCTTTGGCTACTAAAAATAATCGTCAAATCAATAAAAAACTTGAGGATATTAAAGCTCAAAGAAAAAAGATCTGTATTAGCTGTATCACTTATTTTGAAATTAGGAGAGGATTTTTAGCGGTTGACTCACCGAAACAAAGGGAAAGATTTAATGGTTTTTGTCAAGATTATCAAATTATTTTATTAGATGATTTAGCAATTTTAGAGAAAGCAGCCGAAATTCATGCTAATTTAAGGTTAAGGGGATTACCAATACAAACGGAAGATATTTTAATTGCTGCGACTGCTATTGTTAAAGGTTTAATTCTGGTTTCTAATGATAGTGATTTATTGAGAGTTGAGGGTTTAAGTTTAGAGAATTGGGTAGAGTGATCAGTTGAAGTTTTTTTGGGATGTGTTATATAGTGATCGCATTATCATCACTTGTCCGCAGACAGCAATCCATGTTAAACTTAAAATAGGAAAAAATATATAACTATTAGTTCAATGGAAATTATTAAATTGTCAAGTCAAGGTCAAGTTACTATTCCTCAAATCTTAAGAGATCAGTATCATTGGGAAACGGGTCAAGAATTAATTATAATTAATCTGGGTGATGGAATTTTATTAAAGCCTAAAAAAACTTTTCCAGAAACAACATTAGATGAAGTTGCTGGATGTTTGAAGTATCAAGGAAAAGCCAAAACAATTGAAGAAATGGATCAAGCAATTGGTCAGGGAATAAAAGAATTATGGAATCGATGATTGCTATTGATACTAATATTATTGTTAGATTTATTACGAGAGATGATGAATTACAGTATCAACAAAGTTTAGAATTATTCAAAAATAAAAATATTTTTATTCCTGATACTGTCATCTTGGAAACTGAATCGGTGTTGCGGTTTGCTTACAAGTTTAAACCTTTAGAAATTTGTCAAGCTTTTAAAAAGGTTTTTGGTTTACCGAATGTCTATTTAACAAATGAAAAATTGATTCTACAAATTATTGAATGGCATGAGAATGGTGTAGATTTTGCCGATGCTTTTAATCTAGCTTCAAGTCATCATTGTTTAGAATTTTATACTTTTGATGAAAAATTTATTAAAAAGTCTAAAAGTTTATCTATTTCAATAGTAAAACATCCTGACTTGTAAATTAGTGTAGTTAAAGCGATCGCATTCTCAACTCCCTTAAACCTTAAAAACCCGGTTTCTTTAAGAAACCGGGTTTTTAATCCCCATAGTGGTTGAGATTATCAAATATCTAAGTCTAACTCCATCTGATTAGCTTTCACTTCTTTTTGTTTTTCAGCACTTTTAACCACTTCTAAACTTAAACGAATATTTAATCTTTTTAGATTTTCAATAATATCTTGGACTGTAACAATTTGAACCTTATCACAACTATTGCTCATATATTTACTTTGATAAAAACCAGCAGATTTTGCCGTTTTTATCATCTCTTTAGTAGGATTTTCTAAAGTTATAAATATGGCTATACTAGCATTTAATAGGGTCATTGTTCCTATTAAATCTCGAATATCACCTGATTTGACTTTTCCTGATTTGACTTGAAAAATGATTTTTTCTGGGTCATTTTGATCACCTTGAAAGTAAGCAATTCCATCTACACCTTGATCAGCACCTTTTTTTGTGTTAATAATTGCCCTATTATTCGTATAAGTTAAGATTGCCCATTTTTCAAATTCTTTTCGAGTGCGATCGTCTGCTTTATTTGCTAATGCTGTTGCACTTTCTATATCTTTAGGAATACCATGCAGTTTAATCGTATCTAAAACCCCTTTCCCAAAGCTATCTTCTAATCTTCTTAAAATTAAACTAATACTTTGATAAGTAATATCAATTCCTATCCATTTCCGATCTAATTTTTGGGAAACTGCAACGGTTGTTCCACATCCACAATAAGCATCTAATATTGTATCATTTTCGTTAGAACTGGCTTTAATTATTCTTTCTAATAATGCTTCAGGTTTTTGTGTTGGATATCCTAAACGTTCAGGATCATTGGCATTTAATATATTTATCATCCACCAATCTTCAGGTATTTTTCCTAAAGGATGAGGTTTATAAACTTTATTTGTTCCTTTGTGTTTTCCCCACATTGCATCATCTTTTCTCTTTATTCCTTCTGCTTCGTAAGGTATTCTAATTAAATCTGGGTTAAATATATACTCCTTAGTTTTACCGTACCTAAATATAACATCATGTCTCCTGCCAAAATCTTTTTTAGGTGAACCTCCTCCTCTGTAACACCAAATAATTTCATTTAAAAAATCACCTCCTTGAGAACAAAATATTGCATCTACTATTAATTTTAAATAATGTGAAGCGGTAGGATCACAATGTAAATAAAAACTACCCGTAGGTTTTAAAACTCGATGGATTTCTGTTATCCTTAAAGTCATACTAACTAAATAAGCCAGTAAACCACCTGTTCCTAGAACATTCTTTAAACCTGTAATTAAAGCAATACATTGCTGAGTGAATAAACCATGATAATTAGTTGTAATTTCCTCTAGTCCATGAATTGCATGATCATCCCATTCCCAGGTATCAATAAATGCTTGTGCTTGAGCTTTATCCTCGGAACCAATATTATTATAAATTTGATTGTAATTCCGTTTAGAGTTAAAAGGGGGATCGATATAACATAAGTCTACTGATTCATCTTTAATATAACGTCTTAATACTTCTAAATTGTCCCCATAATAAAGTTGATTAACCATTATATTTAGCAAATAAATTTGCTTGATTAAAACCTGATTAACCATTTTGATACTAAATTAATGTTTTGTCATACCAGAAAATATCTGATATTACCTGATGTTTTATTAATAAATATTAAGACAATACCTGAAAAAACCTGATAATCTGGAAGCAAGTTGAGTTATAATACTTAAAATTGTTACCTCATCTAGCTTTTATGACTGTTACAGAAATTTTACAATTTGTAGATAGGTTAGTATTTTCTGAGACAGAACAGCATTTAGATGATCTGCAAAAAAAGATTGTTGAACAGGTATTTAAAGGTAAAACTTATAAGCAAATTGCAGATATTTATGATTATGATGAGGGTTATATTGGTGATGAATGTAGGAAGTTATTTAAAATTTTATCTGAACAGTTAGGTGAAGATATTAAAAAATCTAACTTTGTTTCTACTATAGAAAGATTACAAATAACATCATCACCCCTGATTATACATACCAATAGTAACCATAGTAAGCAAAATAATAATCATACTTTTAATTTTTGTATACCCAGCTTAAACAACTCTAATAACAATCAAGAAAAAAACTTAAACGCTAAATCTAAATCAGTTTATCACGATTTAACCCTAGCTCCTCAAATCATAAATTTTTACAACCGAGAAACAGAACTTGAAACTCTATCTAATTGGATATTAAAACAAAATAGTCGTTTAATCTCAATATTGGGATTATCGGGAATAGGTAAAACCGCCTTGGTTAAAAGGTTTATTGATTTAAACTTAGATCAATTTGAAGTTATTATTTGGAAAAGTTTAAAATATCCTAAACCTTTAGAATTGCTTGTTCAGGATTTATTGAATATTATTAAGCCAGAAGACAAACAAACGATAGATGCTCAATTCAAACAATTATTAGATCTGTTCATTGAGAAAAAATGTTTAATCATCCTTGATGATGTTCAGAATATCTTTACTCCGGGTGAATTTGCGGGACAATATCAACCGGAATATCATAGTTATCAAAACTTTTTCACCTTGATCACAGAAACTCAACATCAGAGTAGTTTAATTTTAATTAGTCAAGAACAATGTGGAGAAATGGAAAGTTTAGATGAGGAATTATATCCGGTTAAGTGTTTAGAGTTACCGGGTTTATATGATACTCAAATTTTGAATCATAAAGGATTAGAAAATGATGAGTCTTGGTTAACGTTAATTAATTTATATGAAGGAAATCCTAGTTATTTAAAAAGTATTGCTATTTTAATTAAAAATATATTTGATGGTGATGTTGCTGAGTTTCTAGCTGAGAATGAATTAGTCATTACTCAGGAAATGCGATCGCACTTTAACCAATTATATAATAGACTTTCACCGATTGAACAACAAATCGTTTTAAAATTCAGTCAATTTGAGCAATCCTTATCCAGAGAAACATTGAGAGAAACTGTAGAGTTATCATCAACGGATTTAATTAATGGATTACAATCTTTACAAAAACGGTATTTAGTGACTAAAGTAAAAGAAGATAAAACTATGTTTAAATTATCTTCTGTGTTGAGAGAATATTTAGAAAACTAAAGATTAACCCTTAGCTGAATCTGCGAAATCTTTGATGATGATTTGTTTGGTTGCAATTTAGATACGGATTAGCTTGTTTTTCCTGCTTTGATCTCTATTATTCACTTAAATCTTGAGTTTGTTTATATCCAAATTTTTAGTTAAAACAGATGAGTTTAATCGGTTAATTTATAGAATTCTAGTTGCGATTTTTTGCGCTGAGAATTACAATAAGATTAATAAAAATTAAACGTCTTTGCTTGTAGGAATATCCGATGAGTTGATAAAACGAACACAACAATTATTAACCAAACTGTTGTGTGTTTAAACAATGTGATCGATTAAATGAACTGAGAATTTATGCTCTTGATTCAACGGATTGCGTTCCTAAAAATTCCTTTTTTTGTGCAAAATTACGGTTTAACAGAGGCTGTCTATCAAGATATTTATTGACTTTAAATCAAACATTTTAACATTAAATTTTACCTAAGACATAGAATTTTTACTCTCTAATAGCTATCTAAAGACTGAGATTCGTCATATTTAAAAGCTATTGAGTTCTCTCTCTATACAGATGGAATTGTTTAGACATTTTCCTAAACTATAGCTTAATCTTTTCCGTTTATATCCTCATCCTATTCTTTTAATCTGTGGAACAATATTTAAGTAAATTAACCAAAACTGACATTCGGCAAAGTTTACGGGCTTCTACTATAGATGGAGTGTTTGCAGCCATCTTTAGCAATGCAACAGGAGGCATTCTATTAACTAAATTTCTGGTTGATTTAGAAGTTAATTCTCTACAAATTGGGCTATTATCTGCTATTCCAATGATGGTTAATTTAGCACAACCATTAGGTGCATTTTTAGCGGATAGAACCACAAGCCGTTATCGATATTGTCGATTAGTTTATGGCACATCCCGTATTCTTTGGCTAATCTTAGGATTAGCCATTTTAATGATTTCTCCCGTTGATCCTCTTAGCCATCAAACTTTATTATATTTAACCCTAGCTATTGTTTCCATAACCAGTATCTTAGGGGCATTAGGAGGATCGGCTTGGATGAGTTGGATGGCAACTTTAGTTCCTAAAAAATTAAGAGGACGCTATTTTGGTTTACGCAATAGTGTATCTAGCTTGAGTAATTTGATATCCGTTCCCATCATGGGAATGATGATTTCTTACTATCCTCTTGGCCCTATTCGAGGCTATGGTGTGATTGTTTTATTAGGGGTAATTATGGGATTAATTAGTTTAGCCTGTCAATACTTTATGGTTGATGTAAATCCTCAACTTCAGCATCCCATTGAAACCCTATCTTCAACAATTTTTCCCCTAAAATCTGAACCGATTTCTAACAGTTCAGATTTTTTATTACAATTTAAATTATTTTCAAAAATCAATACTTTAATCCGTCAAAACTCTAATTTCTTTATTTTTCTAATTTACTATGATTTATGGATGTTTGCTGTAAACTTAAGTTTACCCTTTTTCAGCGTATATCTTTTACAAGGGTTAAAACTTGATGTCAGTTTAGTAACCCTCTATGCCAGTTTACAAGCGGGAATTTATATGTTAGTTTTACCCCGATGGGGACGATTAGCCGATCGCATTGGCAACCGTCCTTTGTTATTATTAATAGGAATGATTGTATCGACTATTCCGCTTTTGTGGATAGAAGCTCATCATAATTCCTTTTCTATTTGGGTGTTATTGCCTTTCCTCTATTTATTTATGGGAGGAACCTGGGCGGCACTTGATTTATGTAATCAAAATCTACAGATGGCTTTAGTTCCCCTTCGTAACCAAGCCAGTTATTTTGCTTTCACCTCAGCAAGTACCGGAATTAGTAGCGCATTAGGCACAACAACTGGAGGAATTTTAGCTCAGTTTGTTTGTAAAAATCCCGAAAATTTATTAGTGTTATTTGCCCTGTCTAGTGTTTTAATGTTGACAGCATTATTGCCCTTAACTTTAACTCAAGAACCCGGCGGTCAATCTCCAAAATACTTATTGCAAAAATTCGGTAATGTTATCCGAATTAATCGAACAATTACCCTAAAAAATAAACCCGCAGCTTAACATTAAACTGATTTCTCCAGTTAAGGTGTTCCCTGTTCCCTATTCCCTGCTATATGATAGAAAGTTCGGTTACTTTTAAACCTTGAAATTACGTCCTGAATTGGCGTTTGTAATCAACTATGGCAACCCTGAACGACAACTATCTCAAACTCAAAGCCGGTTACTTATTCCCCGAAATTGCCCGCCGGGTGAATGCGTTTGCAGAAGCCAACCCCGACGCCAAAATCATCCGTTTAGGCATTGGCGATGTCACCGAACCCTTACCCGCAGCCTGTCGTGACGCAATGGTTCAGGCGGTGGAAGACATGGGCAACCGCGACACCTTCAAAGGTTATGGCCCCGAACAAGGTTATGCTTGGTTACGGGAAAAAATCGCCGCCAACGATTTCCAAGCCAGAGGATGTGAGATTTCCGCCGATGAAATCTTTATTTCTGATGGTTCAAAATGCGATACAGGCAATATTTTAGATATTTTTGGAGACGATAATATTATCGCCGTTACTGACCCCGTTTATCCCGTTTATGTGGATACAAATGTGATGGCAGGACACACGGGAGATGCGAATGAAAAAGGGGAATATGGGGGATTAGTTTATATTCCCATTACGGCTGAAAATAATTTTACCGCCGCAATTCCCACCCAAAAAGTTGATTTAATTTATCTGTGTTTTCCCAATAACCCCACAGGGGCAACGGCAACCCAAGAACACCTAACTGCCTGGGTCGAATACGCGAAAGCTAACGGTTCAATTATTCTCTATGATGCCGCCTACGAAGCGTTTATTTCTGACCCTAGTTTACCCCATTCTATTTATGAAATTCCAGGGGCAAAAGACTGTGCTATTGAGTTTCGTTCCTTCTCCAAAACCGCAGGATTTACCGGAACTCGTTGTGCGTTTACGGTAGTTCCAAAAACCTTAACCGCTAAAGCAAAAGATGGTTCTGATGTGGAATTATGGAAACTCTGGAACCGTCGTCAAGCCACTAAATTTAACGGCGTTTCCTATATTATTCAACGGGCAGCGGAGGCGGTTTATTCTGAAGCAGGAAAAGCCCAAGTTAAGGCGTTAATTCAATTTTATATGGAAAACGCCCAAATTATTCGGGAGCAATTAACGGCGGCGGGATTAAGCGTTTATGGGGGAGAAAATGCCCCCTATGTTTGGGTGAAAACTCCCCAAGGTTTATCGAGTTGGGATTTCTTTGATAAACTATTACAAACCTGTAATGTTGTAGGGACTCCGGGTTCAGGTTTTGGTGCTGCGGGTGAAGGTTATTTTCGGATTTCTGCGTTCAATAGTCGGGAAAACGTAGAAGAAGCGATGCAAAGAATTACCGCGAAGTTTAAAGTTTAAATTGTTGGGTGGGCTTTGCCCACCTTATTAGGATAAAATTATCAATTAGGTTTGATACAATTAATTCTGCAAATCTTTATACAACCGGGGAAAGAAAGATGCCTCAAATTGTCCAATCTTCAATCGTCTTGTGCTTCTAGTACAGAGTTATCCCCTTGGCAAATTGCTCGTCCTAATGTCAGTATCTCCTCAAAGGCTGGTTCATCTTTGAAAGAGCCTGTAATTTGTTGTAGCCAATTGGTCGGTTGAGGATTGGCAAGTTGTTTCTGCAATTCGGTAATTGCTGCTTCTACTGCTGTGATGCGTTCTTCTAAAGAGGTGTTAATTGCCATTAGAGTTTCTCCTAATGAAGTGTTTTTATCTGAAGGATAACGACAGCGAAATTCTTGTTCTGTATTTAGTTTGCCATCCAATGGTATTGTAGCGTCGAAGCGAGTAAGAAAACCCTTGAAAAGTTTGGCTAAAACCTTGGGGTTTCGCCTCTTCGTAGAAAATGAGAATAGCGTCAGTAGTGTTTTTTGATAAGTAACGCTAAGATTAGGCTATAATTATCTGAATCGAAAATATGTATTTATGGGCAGAAAACGCGATCTGAGGCAGGTTGATGCGATCGCTAAAGAGTTTAAAATGGGAGGCGAATTAAGGATTGCTTTTGGGTTATTCCTTGAGGAAGAAAAGAAAAATGGTTATGGTGGAACTTTAAACCGTAGAGGGGATTTTACTTATGAAGAACTTCGCCAGAAAGCACAAGAATTTTTAGAGGATCTTTAAAATGGTGACTCAAACATCTATTAATCAAAAGCCAGATATCGAGAAAATTATTTCAGTGATTACTAAACCGATGATCGGAGAAATTTGTCATCAGGTTATATTTAGTTATGGGGATGAATTACGGCTAGATTTCGGTGAGATGTCTGCTTATACTCACCCAAAATTAGCAAATCTACGCAAAGGTAGTTGGCAATTTGGCACAAGGGCAACACCTTGGATTTTAAAGCAAGGAGATCAAGTCTTAACCTCTTCGTTGCCAGTCAATATAGATACTGAAATAGATGATTCACAAATAGATACTGTCAAGAAAGTTGTACAGCAACTAGAAAATAAAGAATTGATTGATTTGCAGATTGATGATCATAATATTAGTCTGACTCTATTGTTTCAAGGTGACTATAAACTTATTTTAGAGCCGGATTTGCAAGATGATTCTGGTCTGGCTTATTGGGAATTGTTTATGCCAACTGATCAAGTTTTGACCGTTGGGCCTGGACTTTTTTGGGAATGTAAATCGAGCCATTAAGGTTATGGTGTTTATCCCCAGAACAGAAACCGGGTTTCTTAATTTAATCTTGGGTAAGCCACAAAAATTGTCCCAGAAACCCGGTTTCTTCTGTAGGAGTTTGGTGAGGGTGTCGGGTGTGCCTTCTGTGGAGTTGGGGCAGTGGAGTTTTTGTTTTTTCACCAGTGACACTAAGATAACGCTACAATTATCAGAATCGAAAAAACGTTCACTTAATAATTCGATACTAGGAGTATGTAATGGATTCCACTGTTATTGTTGTACTTATCTTGATTATTGTTGTTGGAATTGTTGGTGGCACGCTAAAAATAACTCATACTGAAGTTACACTCGATACTCCGGGATTGCTTGAACGCTGGCGAAGATTTTGGAAACAACAATAATTTCTGAGCAGGCTAACAATTCAAAAGCCATGCCAAATTGATGACAAAAACATTAGGGGAGATTTGCAGGCTGTTCAAGATAGCCCAACGCACATTAGTATCTTACCAAGAGTTACAATGTCTCTGGAAAGGTACGAGACAGCATTGGCAAACACCCAAAATGATTGGGAAAGAGTTGATTAAATTAATATATTATAGGAGTCTATAACAATGGCATGGATATTCAGTTTATCAGCAGAGTGTGGCTCAGATCAAAGCAATGTCAATCAATTTGCTCAACACTTTGAGGGAATAGAATGGTTACTCTCAAATAATCGCCAATGCCAATGTCGCACAGACACTTTTCAAGACATGGAGCAAAATTGGTGGTGTCGGGTTTATCCTAATAATATTAGTGAAGTGGGAATCAATAGTCCTGAAAGTGCTTATTTAATGACAGAGTTGGGTATTTTATTCTATCAAACTCTCCGATTTACTTCTTCGTTTCGTTATGCTTTGGTGGGTGTTGAAGTTGATGAATTTAGAACCTATAGTGAACTTATGGAGGATTTGCCTAACTTATCTCTCCCCGGATTAGTTTTAGCAAAAGAACTTACTCTTATGGTAGAAATATTACCCCTTTTCCGAACCTTTAGTTCTAGTTATATTTGGCAACCCTATGCGGGAGAAATCTATAATCCATTAATAGCATCCCCAGATTTAAAAAATAAGCTGAATGAGCTTCTGGCTGTGAGTTGAATTTAATTTATCTGTCAAAACTAACACCGGATAAACGATTCAATTTGCTATCATTCGGATGAAAGGTTGCTGAACACATTAAACCCTGAAAAGCCATTCTTATCCGTTGCCAATGACATTAAACTATTACTTAATACACTAACTCAAAATTTAAAATTGTCAAGTCCAGAAACCCCTACCCCAGTAGAGCGTAACCCTCCCAACAACTGACAACAGAAAACGAGAAAATAGAAGAATAAATCAACAGTTACTTTTAACTCCTCATTATGTACCTAAAAGATTATCCCCACGCCATTGCAAAACGGCAATATGAACTTTTAGAACTGAACCGAGAAATCCGTCGTCATACTCAAAGTGTTAACTTTTTCCTGGCTTCTATTGACCGTCAAATTGCCTATGATACGACCTTAAAAAACGAAGCTCAACGGAAAGCAAAACGCTTTGAGTTAATGCAGGAAGATACTGAGTATTTGGCAGCATCCCAAGCTTTAGATGAAGCAACGGAAAAACGCGATAAATTAACAGTAGAACTTGATTTTCTTCGCAATCAATTTGGGATTTTGAAATTAGAATTGCGAGATGCGATCGCAACTAAAGAAAACCTAACAACCTCCCTTCCAGTTCTACCTTAATTAATCTAACTTCTTGAGTTCTAAAATAGTCAGAATCTTACTGCATTCGATCAATGGTTCGATATTGAATCGCCTCAGCAACATGGGGCGGTTTAATATTCTCTTCCCCGGCTAAATCTGCAATGGTTCGGGCTACTTTTAAAATGCGATCGCTCGCCCTTGCCGATAATCCTAATTTCCTAATTGCATTTTCTAATAAACTTTGTCCAACATTATCTAATTGACACCATTTTTGAATATGACGACTTTGCATTTCTGCATTCGATTTTAATTGGGGTTCCTCTTGAAATCGTTGACGGGTTCGTTCACGGGCTGTTATGACTCGTTCTCGAATATTAGAAGAACTTTCCCCTTGAGATTGTTGTAGAATTTCCTCTGGTTTTAAACGATTAACAGCCACTTGCAAATCAATTCGATCCATCAATGGCCCTGATAATTTTGCCCAATATTGTTCTCGTTGGCGGGGTGAACAAGTACAGGGTTGAATTGTATCCCCATAGTAACCACAGGGACAGGGATTTGTACTCGCCACTAAGGTAAATTTAGCCGGAAATACAACGGATTGTTTGGTTCGGGAAACCGTTACAAATCCATCTTCTAACGGTTGTCTTAAAAACTCTAAAACATCCCGTTTAAATTCCGTTAATTCATCAGCAAATAAAATTCCACGATGAGCTAAAGAAATCTCTCCTGGTTTCGGATAAGTTCCGCCTCCAACTAAAGAGGGGCCAGAAGCAGAATGATGGGGACTTCTAAAGGGGCGATCGCTCACTAAAGTTCCCCGATTTTTTAATAATCCAGCTACGGAATAAATTCGAGTTACTTCTAAAGACTCTTCAAAACTTAAAGGCGGTAAAATTCCGGGTAAACGACGAGCTAACATCGTTTTTCCGCTTCCGGGTGGCCCGACAAAAATTAAATTATGTCCTCCCGTTGCTGCAATTTCTAACGCCCTCCGAGCATGAGCTTGTCCTTTAACTTCACTTAAATCTAATCCAATAGTTGTTTTTTGAGCTAATAAATCCGTTGCAGTTAAATTAACAGGTTGATAAGCACTGGGATGGTTTAAAAAATCAGTTACATCTAATAAATTTTTAAATCCATAAACCGATAATCCCTGAACAACTGCCGCTTCTTGAACATTATCTTCAGGAACCACTAACCCTGTAATTCCCATTTTTGCCGCCGCCGCCGCAATGGGAAGCACACCCGCAACGGGTCTTAAGCTACCGTCCAAACTGACCTCACCTAAAAATAAAAAATCTCCTAATAAATCGGGTTTAATTTGTTCCGATGCGGCTAAAATACCAATACTAATGGGAAGATCAAAACTTGGCCCTTCTTTGCGTAAATCCGCAGGGGTTAAATTAATCACAATATTTCGCATGGGGAAAGCATACCCGGCATTTTTCAACGTCGCTTTTACCCGTTCTCGTGATTCCTGAACCGCCGCATCGGGAAGCCCCAACACTGTAATTTTAGGCAGTCCCCCGGAAATATCAACTTCAACCCCAACTTTAACCGCATCAATCCCAACAATACAGGCACTCCAAACCCTTGCTAACATGGTGTTTAACTTTGATAATTTGTTCCTTTTCTATATTCTGCTATAAGTGACGTAAGCTCTACGATTAACGGTAGACTTGCAAGTGATAAACTGCACCGATACAGATATGACTGATACGATTTTTAGCAAAATTATTCGTCGGGAGATTCCGGCTGATATTGTTTATGAGGATGATTTATGCCTCGCCTTTCGGGATATTGCCCCCCAAGCCCCGGTTCACATTCTGGTAATTCCTAAAAAACCCATTCCTAAACTTGCTGATGCGACATCTGAAGACCATGCTCTCATGGGACATCTACTTCTAAAGGTAAAGCAAGTGGCTGAAGAAGCGGGACTAGAGAACGGTTATCGCGTTGTCATTAATACAGGTGTCGATGGCGGACAAACCGTTGATCATCTTCATCTTCATATTCTGGGGGGTCGTTACATGGAATGGCCTCCTGGTTAAAGGCTTTGGGCGAGGAAACCTCGCCCCCTTCTTCTTGCTTTGCATAAGTTTTTCTTATCCTATCAATTTACAAAAATTTTCTTAAAACCACTTTACAAAACGCAATCATCTGTGTCATATTACTAATCAAGGTAGAAAAAACACTACCGACGTACCTCGAAAAATACATAGCAATACATACCTAACATGACAACCACGATTCAGCAACGCGAAAGCGCCTCAATCTGGGATCGGTTCTGTAACTGGGTCACATCCACCAACAACCGGATTTATGTCGGTTGGTTCGGTGTTCTGATGATCCCGACGTTATTAACCGCCACCATCTGCTACATCATCGCCTTCATCGCTGCTCCTCCAGTGGACATCGATGGTATCCGTGAACCCGTCGCTGGTTCACTGTTATACGGAAACAACATCATCTCTGGTGCAGTTGTTCCTTCCTCTAACGCCATCGGCTTACACTTCTATCCCATCTGGGAAGCAGCTTCATTAGATGAATGGCTGTACAACGGTGGCCCTTACCAGTTAGTGATTTTCCACTTCTTCATCGGCATCTTATGCTACATGGGTCGGGAGTGGGAATTATCCTACCGTTTAGGGATGCGTCCTTGGATCTGCGTCGCCTACTCTGCACCTGTTGCAGCAGCAGCCGCCGTATTCCTGATCTATCCCATCGGTCAAGGTTCATTCTCTGACGGGATGCCTTTAGGTATCTCTGGAACCTTCAACTTCATGTTAGTGTTCCAAGCCGAGCATAACATCCTGATGCACCCCTTCCATATGTTAGGAGTTGCCGGGGTGTTCGGTGGAAGCTTATTCTCCGCCATGCACGGTTCTCTGGTTACTTCTTCTCTGGTGCGTGAAACCACCGAAACCGAATCCCAAAACTACGGTTACAAATTCGGTCAAGAAGAAGAAACCTACAACATCGTTGCAGCCCATGGTTACTTTGGACGTTTAATCTTCCAATATGCCAGCTTCAACAACAGCCGTAGCTTACACTTCTTCTTAGGCGCTTGGCCTGTGGTCGGCATTTGGTTCACCGCATTAGGTGTATCCACAATGGCTTTCAACCTGAACGGATTCAACTTTAACCAGTCCATCATCGACTCTACGGGTCGCGTGATCAATACTTGGGCTGATGTGTTAAACCGCGCTAACTTAGGTATGGAAGTGATGCACGAGCGTAACGCTCACAACTTCCCCTTAGACTTAGCTTCGGGTGAATCTGCTCCCGTTGCTCTGGTTGCTCCTTCTATCAATGGTTAATTTTTAACCTGAGATAACAAAGAACGCTCTCCGAAAGGGGGGCGTTTTTTGTTGTTTACGATTTATAATCCAGGGACAATGATATTCATGTTAGAGTTAAAATATTGCACTAGGCATTACAGTTAGGACATTTTTTAATCCTGAAAGCCTTTCACTTCTTACTGTTCCCTGTTCCCTGTTCCCTCTTCCCTGTTCAATATAGCAGTCTTGAACTCAACATCAAGCTTATGCTCCAACAACTGCAACCCCAAAATCAAATCCCCATTGTTTATCCCGATAGTGATGGACAACCCATGTCTGACAATACGCTGCAATTTCAATGGATTGTAACCATTAAAGAAAATTTAGATCTGTTATTTGCTGACAATTCTAATGTGTTTGTAGCGGGAGATTTACTCTGGTATCCCGTTGAAGGCAATAATACGATTCGTCGCGCCCCGGATACAATGGTAGTATTTGGAAGACCCAAAGGTTATCGGGGTTCTTATCAACAATGGCAAGAAGATAATATCCCCCCCCAGGTAGTCTTTGAGATTCTTTCCCCTGGCAATAGAATTAAAGAAATGGCAGCTAAACTGCAATTTTATCAACAATATGGTGTGGAGGAATATTATCTTTATGATCCTGAAAAAGTCGATTTTGCTGGATGGCAACGCATCGAAGGACAATTAACAATTATTGATGAAATTCAAGGTTGGGTCAGTCCCCGTTTAGGAGTTCGGTTTGAAATGGCTAAGGAATTACAAATTTTTACCCCCACAGGAGAACGGTTTTTAACGTTTGTAGAATTGGGGCAACGATTACAACAAGAAAAACAACGGGCAGAACAAGCAGAAGCTCGGTTAAAAGAGTTAGAAGAACGGTTAAAACGTTTAGGCGTTGATCCGAATCTGCCAGAATAGGGGGAATAGCTATTGCCCTAACCACAATGTATCTAAATAATTAATTCGGGCGGAAGGACTTAAGGCGGTTAAAACCTGTTCTCCATAACTACGATGCAGAACTCGACTATCAAATAATGCCACAACTCCTTGACTATCACGGACAGTGGCGACGGCTCGTTGTAACTCGCTTAAAGCCGTTGGTAATAAATAGAAGCGAAACCAATCCAGATGTCGTTGTTTATAGTAGGCAACTTGTCCGGCGACTAAGGGATCTTCTAAAGACGGAATGGGTAAAGTTGCGATCGCTAATAAATGAGGAGCAGGTAAACGTCCTTGATGTTGTCGCCAAAACTCCCAACCCGTGACTAAAACGCCATGTTCAGACAAATTAGTGGTTTCTAGCTGTACCCGTGAGCCAAATTCCGCCGCCATTGCCGTACTTACCTGAGCTTTTAACGGCACATCTCCGATTAATAAAACACTGAACCCCGGTACAGAAAAACTCATACATAAAATTGTATAAATCTCTTTAATCAAAGATTGTTGATATTGAGGAGTATTCGGTAAGGGTAAACCCGATGGAATATACAGTTGAATCAGTTGACTTTGCCGATCTGGGGTAAATTTTACACTCGTAATCTCTCCTAATCCTACGGATTGACGGTAAATCGGGGCGGCTTTGTCTAAATCCAAGGCTCCCCCAATTAAAACGACAGGCTGTTGGGGCCAAAGAACTTTTAATTCTGATGCCACATCTATCGGCCCACAAAACAGAGAAAATGTTCCTAATGTTCGATCGACAACCACCCATTTTAATTGTTCTGAAAGTTGCCAACGTTGCCAAAATTGTTGCCATTGTACCAACAGGGGATCGAAACTCCAATCTAGGACTGGATAGAGTGTCTCAAGGATCTCCTGTTCAGGACTGTCTAATAAATAGCATTGATAGGGGTTGGGGGGATGTTGGAAGAGTAGCCGTGTTAGGTGTACCCGTGCATCTCGTATGGTTTCCGCTTGTTGGGGTTGTTGCTGCATCAGATGATTCCAGTCCTGGGGATGCAAACTCACGGTGAGGGTTTGGCGTGTCCAAGTTTCTAAATCATCGACCCCATCGATCACCGTCACTACCTGTTGCGGAAAGTTGTTTTTAGTCTTTAAACGATCAGATAACCAAGCTTGGGGGGAGGTCAACAATACCCCTGGAAAGACCTCATCAGGCCAAGAATCGCCCCTGACAATGGGTTTATTGGGGATTAAATCAGGATGATTTAAGGTTTGTGAGTTAATCCATTCTGACAAATCCAGCCCTTGCAGTTCGTCCAAAATCCCATCCGGTGCAACAACAATCGTAGGTTGACGCCAAACTAACAACGGTATCCAATAACTAAACCGATAGGAGTGGTGTTCATAGTTGGGGGGTATACCCGTTTGAATTAAGGCATTTCGTCCCAATCGCAAGGCTCTGGCCACCAAACGAGCCATCGTGAGATGATGGGGCCAAGGAACCTCTGTTTGCAACTTCAGAAACTTTCGCAATAAGTTATGGACTTCTACTTCTATCAAACTCGTTCAGAAACACAAATAGAATGGTAATATGTGTTAATTATCCTTGATTACCCCAGATAATCAAAGCTTTCGATAAAATCAATCACCTGATTAAAATCAGGAAGGGTGGTTTGACGGGAATTGAGGGTTAAATCCGCATCCATTTGACGAGTGGATAATTCATCAAAGCGTTTTCCAAAATTAATATGACTATGAACAATTAAACTATGTTGGCTGCTATTTTTTAGTAAAGTTTGGGTTGCGGCTTTAAAGAAAGGAGACGGATAATTTTTCTGAGTTTCTCGGACTAAGGCTTTAAAATCATTGGCTTTAATAATGACTTGATTCATGGCGGTTAAAATCTGGACTTTTCGGTTTTTTCCTAAATTTTCTTCTTTAATTCTTCTCATTAAATTAATAATATTTTTTTGAGTTGAGGAGGCATCAGCAAAGGGAAAAATGATCATACAAGCGATGGGAAATAAATGTTCTTCCCGTTCCACGGAAAAGGTTAAGGTGGTGCGTCGATAATCCACATCAACACTAGGGGGACGATTCATCACAGGATAGACTTGAGATAATTTATGATAAATCATCATTAAACTTAAATTAGATTCAAAATCTAAAGGGGCATCAATGAAAATTTGAACGGTGGGAAGGCTTTGATGAAAAAACTTTCTCAGGGTTTCAGGATTAAACTGGACAACATGACTATGATCACCATTGGGACTTAAATCAATCCAGTCACATTTGAGATCTTCTGCTTTTAAACTAAATCGATGGACTTCATAAAGCTTGGCTCCGGTTAAGGTAGCTCCTGATAAATCCGCGCCTACCCAGTCAGATTGAATTAAATTAGCTTGGGTTAAATCCGCGTGCACAAAACTAGCTTTGACTAAATTAGTATTACTTAAATTTGCTCCACTTAAATTCGCCCCACTCAAGTTGGCTTCACTTAAATTTGCACCCGCTAAATTTGCACCGCGTAAATCGGCCCACCGTAAATTCGCCCCACTTAAATCAGCCCCACTTAAATTAACATGGGTGAGGTTCGCTTGTCGCATTTCCGCATAACTAAAATCAGCTTTGGGTAAGTCGGCTTTGGTTAAATTTGCTCCTCTTAAATCTGCTCTCCTAAAGCAAGTTCCAACCCCAAAAATAGCGCGTAAATTCGCCCCACTTAAATTCGCATGGGTAAAATCTGCTTGTTCAACCTTGGCTTCTCTTAAATCAGCCCCATTTAAGTTAGCTTGAATTAATTTAGCTTGGCTAAGTAACGCTTGAATTAATTCCCCTCGAATTAATAAACTTTCAATCAGAGAAGCTTCACTTAAATCGGCCCGAACTAAATTAGTAACATTCAACGTCGCTCGATCTAAAATGGCTTTACTTAAATTAGCATTACTGAGTCGAGCTACATTGAGATTAGCTCCTATAAGGTTACAACCACTTAAATTAGCGGCGGTTAAATTAGCAACCATAAAAGAAGCTTGGCTTAAATTCGCTTGACTGAGTTTGATTCGGCTTAAATTGGTTTCATTCAGGTTAACCCCACTAAAATCCCGCGCTCCCTCTTGGTATTGTTTAACAATTTGGTAGACTTTGACTAATTCACTTTCAATCATAATGATGCTCCTCTAACCCTGATTTCATAAATGGTGATTCACTGTTGTTAATTCAACAAAGATAAAAGGGAGTTAAAATCCTTTGATAAAATTTAAAAGGGTTTCTACATCAAGAGGCTTGGGGTTTAAATAGGGATTGTTCAGAGATTCTGAACTTTCCGAAGAGCCAGAATCTCTGACTAAACTTCTGCCAAAATAAGAATGACTATGCAAGATTAAATGTTGATGGCTAGAACTTTTGAGAAGGGTGCGTGTGGGATAGAGAAAGAAAGGCGTTGAGAATTCAATTTTGGGATCTAATCTAATATCGCTTAAAAGGCGAATTTGTTGAGCCATTTCCACCCCCAATTGTACAATCCGATTGGATAACTGTACAGGAAGTTGGCTACAGGTTTCTGGAGTTAACTGTTTAATTGCGGCTTCAATTGCCTTTTGGGTTGCATCCGCATCCTGAAACGGCAAAATAGCCACATAAGCCACGCTTAACAGTTGTTCATTCGATTCAATTTTGAATGAAATCACCGTTCGTCGTGAGTTAACTTCCAGGGTCGGAGGTTGATTGAATAATGAGGATTGTTGTTGAAGATAATGATAAATTTTAGCTAAAATTGTATGGTCTTCAAATCCTAATCGGGTATCAACGCTAATTTCAACCGTGGGAAAGGTAGCATTAAAAAATTTATTCGCTTCTTTAGGGCTAAAGGTTTGAATATGGCTACTATCTCCGAGGGGACTTAAATCAATCCAATCACAGGTAATTTCCTCTGCTTTTAAGTCAAAACGAGAGACTCCATAAAGTTTAGATCCCGTTAAGGAAGAACCCGTGAAATCAGCACCCGTACAATCAGCATTAATTAAATTGGCTTGGGTTAAATCGGCATGAATTAAAACCGCATTCATCAGGTTTGCCCCTGTTAAATTCGCTCCACATAAACTTGCCCCACTTAACCGAGCTTGCTCTAAATTTGCCCCACTTAAATTAGCACCATTGAGATCAGCCCAGCGTAGATTTGCCCCTCGGAGATCAGCCCCACTTAAATTAGCTTTATAGAGGTTAATTTGTCTCAATTCACCATTGCTTAAATTAACACCTCTGAAATCTGCTTTAGTCGCACAAGCTCGATGTAAACTTGCCCGTTCTAAATTACAACCAATGAAAACCGCATCGGTTAAATTGGCGCCATTCAAATTGACTTGTTCGAGGTTGGCTTGTCGCAGAGTGGCTTCTCGCAAATCGGCTTCACTGAGATTTGCTCCCATCAATACAGCGTAGCTAAGATCAGAACGCATCAGTTCAGCCCGAATCAGAGAGGCATTAATCAGGGATGCTTCTCGAAGATCAGCCCGAATCAGGTTGGCAACATTGAGAATGGCATCATCCAAGGTGGCGCGATTTAAATTAGCACCACTGAGACGGGCAACATTCAGTTTTGCCTGGTTCAGATTCACTTCTGATAGATTGGCGCCACTGAGATTAGTAATACTCAAAATGGCTTGGCTCAAGTTGGCTTGGCTAAGATTAGCTCGACTGAGATTGGCTTCACAAAGCAGAATCGCCCTAAAGTCTCTTGTGCCTGATTCATATTTGAGCAGAAGTTCATCGGCATCCATGCCTTCTAACTCTCCAGCTTTGTTAGGTAGATTTTATAAAATTATAACAAAATACGGTAGAATATATCTACCCATGAAAGGGTGAAAACGACTTGATAAATGTTAGTTCAAACCTGATACAATCCTTTTTATATTTAACTCAATAGTGAGGCTTTTAAGGATCGATTAAAGACCCTTTAACTTTTTTTGAAAATGCGGTTTTAGGGTGAATTTTAATCGATTGGTTTAGAACAATTTTTTTGTAATAATTAAATGGAGTATTGATTGATGAATATTGGTATTGTCGGATTGGGTTTAATTGGAGGATCTCTTGGTTTAGAGTTATATACCCATCGGCAACAAACCCAAGCACAAATCTCGAATAATCCTTCTGCTTCTCCCTCTCCATCCTATCGGATTTTGGGAATTAGTCTCGAACAAAAAATTTGTGATATTGCCGTTAAACAAGGAGTTGTTGATGAAGCCAGTGTTGATTTGTCCTTAATGAGTCAAGCTGACATCATTTTTATTTGTACACCCATTGCTGCTATTGCTCCGACAGTAGCAAAATTAATTCCCTATTTACAACCTCACACCATTTTAACGGATGTGGGTTCTGTTAAAAAACCGATTGTCGAAAATTGTTCAGCATTATGGCCTAATTTTGTGGGCGGACATCCGATGGCAGGGAACACGCAAACCGGAATTAATGCGGCTCAACACCATCTATTTGTCAACAAACCTTATGTGATCACACCGACCGCTAACACACCCCTCGAATCTATTAAAATTGTAGAATCAATTGTGGATTTATTGCAAGCTAAAATTTATCATTGTCAACCGGAAGAACATGATCGGGCTGTGGCGTGGATTTCCCATCTCCCTGTCATCGTTAGTGGTAGTTTAATCGCTTCCTTAAGACAGGAAGATAACCCCGATGTCGCCTTGTTAGCTCATTATTTTGCCAGTTCGGGATTTCGAGATACCAGTCGGGTTGGTGGGGGAAATCCTGAACTGGGATTAATGATGGCAAAATATAATCGGGACGCTTTATTACGTTCTCTACAATCCTATCGTCAAACCTTAGATAAAATTACCACTTATATTGAACAAGAAGACTGGCAAACCTTAGAAAAACAATTACATCAAAATCATTCTGATCGTCTAAAATTTAATCTCTAACCCGTAGTAAGCCCTTCAGGGCTTTCTCATTCCCCCCTCAAGAATGATGATTAACAATCAAATTCCATAACGTTTGCGGTAACTGCATCAAATAATCGAATAACTCCTGGGGGCCAATTCCAAACACAAGCTGTAATATTAATACAATAGCAGCGATCGCAACAGCCGTACTAATACTCGCTTTTAACACCTGAACCGCCCAAGTAAAAACCAACCAAGCCACTAACAATGAAGCCAATAAAATAATTAATTCAATGGTCATAATTCGTAATTCGTAATTTCTAATTCGTAATTCTAAGCAATACTCCCCCGTTTCCTCGCTTCCTTATAGGAAATTCCCACATTTCTTAATCCAGCTTTAATCATTTGCTGTTCTAACATAGCAAAAAATCGAGTGCGATCGCCCCCTTTAACAACCGCTTGATTATGGGCTTCAGCTAACACCACTGGATAGCCATATCCCTTTTGAACCTGGGCGATTACCATTCCTAATGCTAACTCTAATTGTTCGGAATTTTCAACCACCCAAGCCGGAACTTCCAAACGAGCAATTTCCATCCCGACATTGACATAACAAAAATAGATTTGATGATGATCATATAAATCCAAAATTGACGAATTAGACCGCCAAAACGGACTGCGTTGACCGGGTTTTAATTGGGACTCCCATAATACCGTATCCCGCAAGGGATCACACACTTGACAAGGGGCTTTTTTCTCCGTTCCCGTTGCACTCATTCCCCCCGTACCCGGACAATATTTTAAACAATTAGGTTCTTCAAAGGTACAAGCTTGTAACCGTAAAAAAGATAAACTTTCACTACTGCGAGAGGCACTTACATAACCCATTAACGGAATATTGGCTAATCTTAACTGCTCCCAAGATTGTAAAATCGGTTGTAAAATTAAATCTCGTGCTTCTGAGGGTAATTGTTCTAAAAACCAATAAACCAATGAACCATCCACTAAGGCTAAAGTGGGAACAGTTAACGCTTGATTGGGAGATATTTCTAATAATTGCTGTCCTGATTCTGCTAAAATGATTGCTTCGGAAACAGACCGACGATAGCCCATCCATTCTTCTGTTTTAATTCCCCATTGACGGGATAAATATAAATCTTCAGGACGATAATAAATTTCAGGAACACTATCTAAAATCGGGTGGCGACTTTGACCATAATGTAAAATTACCCGTCCCACATTAATTAAATAACAATAGGCAATTTCATGGGCACTGGGAGCAATTTGAGAACCATCCGTTGCGAATACCGTATGAGCTAAAGGAGGTTCAACAATATAGGGATAATGATTTAAAGGTTCTAAGGGAGTGGCGGGTTTAAAGATAATCCTCTGTTTAAATTCTTCATATTTTTGCATTAAATTCTCAGAATTTAATTTCGCTTGTTCCATCAAATTTAAAGCAATTTCAATTCGTTTTCGAGACGCTTCTGCTTCTCGATTAATATGTTGACTCATCCCTTGCATTTGTTGGGACAATTTTGTTAGATCTAACATTATGTTTTATTGGTAATTCCGGTGTTAAGTTTAAGCTTCCCCCGTTGTTGGGTTTCAGTCTCAACTATTGGGCTATCTTCCGCAACAACGAGGGGGTTTATTAATACCAGTTTAACAGATAAACGGATAGAATATTATTGGAGGGCGATCGCAATTCCAACTCCAACTACAAATAAAATAATCCACACAAAGCCTTCTCCCTCATCGGATATAGACCGATTAACCCATCTTTCTCTTTTACACCGTAAGCAGTAGTAGTGGTCGGGTTTCTGTGTATCTCTAACCCAAGGACAATACATTTCCTCACATTTATCAAGCATATTGTTCTCCAAAATTTTAATTGTTTTAACCTGGGTTTGATCCCCCCTAACCCCCCTTAAAAAGGGGGGAATATGATCAATCTAGTGGGTAATAGGGGTATAGGTCATTGCTGAAATTTCCAACCGTTGCAGATAGCGTTCTTGGGAAATTTGATATAAACAATAATCCCGATCTTCGATTAAACACTCTTTAACTTTTTGAAAGCCAACCTTCTCTAAAATGCGACGACTGGCGTGATTTCGACAGCGTGCAAAACCCACTAATTGAGGTTCTTTGAGTTCTAAGAAGCCAATTTTTAACGCGGTTTCTGCTAATTCTGTACCTAAACCATGACCCCAATAGGGTTGATCTAGGGCATAACCAATGTTAACAAAATCAGAGCGATCGCTATGGTAAACCTTGACAAATCCTAATAATTCTTTTCCCTGTCGGTCTAAGGCAAAATAGTTGCCAAAACCGTATTTTTCCCAATGTTGTTCCCAATCTTCTAATGCTGCGATCGCCTGTTCATCGGATAACGCACCCTGTAAAACAAATCTCATAATCAGAGGATCTTTTAACATTTTAATAGCACGATTCCAGAAGCGTTTATCACTGGGATGAACGAGGTTTAAACGGTTATTAGACAGGCTTGATTTCATAATGCCTCACTTTTTTATTGTTGATTTAATTCGTTTTTACCAAGAAAAATAAATAATTAATAGAGTTTTATATGGTTTTATATGACAGATTTTCAAGACTAAATTAACAAATTGTTTTTAAATAAAATAAAAGTAATTAAATGTCTGCAAATTCAACAAATTACAGAAAATGACAGCAAATGACAGGAAATAACAAGTTCTTAAAATATTATTGATTTTCAGATTAAAATGTTATGATCAGATTGTTGAAAGTTAAGACAGAGGGGGAAAAGGAAATGTCAGAAGAATACATCGCTTTTCTGAATGACCTAGCAACAGAACTGTTTAAAGATGATGTCAATGGAGTAAAGAAAGAAAAAGAATGTTTTTTTAAGTTGCGGTTTAATCCTGAAAATTATAAGATTAGCAACAAAAATATTAAGGAAGAGAAAGATGATTTATTAACCTTAATAAAAAAACAGTTAGGGTATGCTCCTACTAATATTGCAAGACTTCAACGTCAAGTGATTGAAAATTTAATCACAATTTATCAACAGGAGTTAATTCAGGATAATGTTAATATTGAGGCGTTAACTCATGCTGAACCTGGACAAAAAGGAATTTGGCAACAAGTTTATCATTGGTTACACGATAAAAAATTTCCTCGATGGCAATTTAATCAACTTTGGGAACAGTTTAAACAGCAGGGAAACCCGCAACCTGACTGGATTAAATTTGCACCAACAGTCCGAGGAATGTATTGGGAAGAACCTGTAAACTCGACCCCGACTATTCCTTGTGATCTACCTTTGAGAATGGAGTTAAACCTAAATTATCCCCAGTCTTATTTATTATTATTAAATCGAGAATTAAACACAAATACTCGGTTTTTGGTTTGTCCCTCTTTAGCTTTTGCACCCGATAATAAAATTGATCAACCTCCGATTTTATTACCACAAATGGGTTCAATAGCAACTCAAAAAAATCGCTTTATTAAATTTGATGGAGAAGGCGTTGAGGAATATTTAGGAATTGTTTCAGAAAAACCGATTGAAATTGACGGGTTAACTCGCAACCCTAAACAACAATTTCCTATTTTAGAGGATGATATCTTAAATCAATTATGGCAACAGTTACAGCAACAACAAAATTGGCAAGTTTTTTATCAATCTTTTCAGGTGGTGAAACCTCAACCCTAACCCAGAAACCGGGTTTCTTTCACAAAACTTGATTTCTGATTCCAGATCTAGCTAGAAACCCGGTTTCTCATTCCCTCTCAAAACTTAACCTAACGCCAACAGAAACCGGGTTTCTTCCACAAAACTTGATTTCCTATTCCAGATCTGACTAGAAACCCGGTTTCTAATTCCCCTAACACACACTACAATATTATTAACCCAGAGGAGCATCCCATGAACGAAGAACGCCTCGCCGCTTACCTTAATTTAATTCAGCTATTGATTGATTGTCCCAACGGAGAGGAAGTAACAATTCTCCAAGACCATGCTGAATTAGTGGATATGGGGTTATGCTTAACGATGAAGAAGGTAGCAGAAACCCTAACGGAAAACGGACAGGAACAAACCGCCCAATGGTTGTTAAAAATAGCAGAAGAATTAATGATGCTGTTATCCTATCCATCCCCTGACAATGAGCAATTTAATCAATATTCTCCTCAAGATTATTATACCTTAATTCTAAGATTATTGCAAGCAGAAAATGAAAGAAATATTCAACAATCAAATACCCTGCTTGCCGATAACCGCCATCTCCTCAACCCACAATTTGCGGAAGTCTTAACAGTTGTTGCTGCGGAATTTCTTGAAGCACACCCAGAAGCAACAGAAACAATAGTAGCATTAGTCGAAAATATCAGTATTAGAATTAGCGATTTTCCTCTGGGAAACCCTAGATATATTCAAAAAATTGCCATTGCGGGATATGAGTTTGTCTTGGGTTATCGTCAGGAAGAATCCGAATTAGGGGCGCAAACTAATAATAATCTGGGGACTGCCTATTCAGACCTAGCAGCAATAGAAAATACCCAAGAGAATTTAAAAGCAGCCATCGCTTGTTATCAACAGGCTTTAATAGTTTATCAACAACAGACCTACCCCCAAGATTGGGCAATGACTAATAATAATCTGGGGACTGCCTATCGTAACCTAGCAGCAATAGAAAATACCCAAGAGAATTTAAAAGCAGCCATCGCTTGTTATCAACAGGCTTTAATTGTTTATCAACAACAGACCTACCCCCAAGATTGGGCAATGACTAATAATAATCTGGGGACTGCCTATTCAGACCTAGCAGCAATAGAAAATACCCAAGAGAATTTAAAAGCAGCCATCGCTTGTTATCAACAGGCTTTAATTGTTTATCAACAACAGACCTACCCCCAACAATGGGCAACGACTAATAATAATCTGGGGACTGCCTATTCAGACCTAGCAGCAATAGAAAATACCCAAGAGAATTTAAAAGCAGCCATCGCTTGTTATCAACAGGCTTTAATAGTTTATCAACAACAGACCTACCCCCAACAATGGGCAACGACTAATAATAATCTGGGGACTGCCTATCGTAACCTAGCAGCAATAGAAAATACCCAAGAGAATTTAAAAGCAGCCATCGCTTGTTATCAACAGGCTTTAATTGTTTATCAACAACAGACCTACCCCCAAGATTGGGCAATGACTAATAATAATCTGGGGACTGCCTATTCAGACCTAGCAGCAATAGAAAATACCCAAGAGAATTTAAAAGCAGCCATCGCTTGTTATCAACAGGCTTTAATTGTTTATCAACAACAGACCTACCCCCAACAATGGGCAATGACTAATAATAATCTGGGGAATGCCTATTCAGACCTAGCAGCAATAGAAAATACCCAAGAGAATTTAAAAGCAGCCATCGCTTGTTATCAACAGGCTTTAATTGTTTATCAACAACAGACCTACCCCCAACAATGGGCAATGACTAATAATAATCTGGGGAATGCCTATTCTAAACTCGCCTCAGAAGTTCAGGGGGAAGCACAACAAAACCTGTATGATCAGGCTGTTGATTGTTATCGACAAGCGTTAATAGTTTATCAACCCAAAACATTACCTCTAAACTGTGTAAAAACAGGACGAAATTTCGGGAATGTAGGGTTTAAAATCGGGAACTGGGAATGGGGAGTGGAGGGCTATGAATGGGCGATGAAAGCAGTAGAAAATAGTCGCAGTCGGGCGCAAACCGATCAACAGCGTCAAGAGATTTTAGCCGCAGCCATTGGGGTTTATGCCAATGCGATTCAATGTTATATTAATTTGGGGAATTATCAACAGGCATTATTAACCGCAGAGCGATCGCGGTGTCGGCAGTTAGCGGATTTATTTGCCAGTAAGGATCTCTATCCCAATGCGGAAGTTCCCCCGGAATTGGTGAAGGAATATAATGCTTTGAAACAACGGATGAATCAGTTAGAGCAAACACCCCCACCGAATACGCCGGAAAATCCATCAAAAACTGGTCAACTCTCCCCAGAAACTTTAGCAGAAATTGAACAATTAGAAACGGAAAGAAAGCAGCTTTGGCGAGAAATTCGCAGTCATGATCCGGTATTAGCAGGTCAAATAGAAGTCGATGTGATTCAGTTAGCAGAAATTCAGCAGTTAATTCAGGATGATGTCACCGCTATTGTTAGTTTTTATAGTACCAATGATCAAACGTTTGCCTTTGTGTTGCGGCGTTTGACCCCCCTGAGTCCCCCCTTAGTAAGGTGGGAAACCAGTCTCACCCTCCACACCTGCGACGGTCAAGGATACAAAACCCTGCAAAATTGGATCTTACAAAATTGGTTAAAACCTTATGTCGAAAACAAGAATCAATGGCTGCAAAATATGGGTAATTTTCTTAGTGAACTTGCTCAAAGATTGCAAATTAATCAATTAATTGATAACCATTTACAGGGAATAGAAGAATTAATTATTATTCCCCATTTGTATCTCCATCAAATGCCCTTTGCAGCTTTACCGTTGAATCTCAATTCTATTATTCCCAGTGGCGAAACCCAAACCGCAAAAACTCGTCAAATGGGCTTTAGTGAGCCGATTTCTAGTAGTTATACCGAGTCAGAAAACAATACAGAATTACCGGAATATTTAAGCGATCGCTTTCGGTTAAGAGTCGTTCCCAGTTGTCAAATTTTAAAATATTGTAGCGATCGCAAGTTGGTTTCCAAACCCCATCAATTGGGAATTGTGGAAAATGCCACCGGAGATTTATTCTATACAGAAAAAGAATGTCAAGAGTTAGCAAAACGTTATCAAGTTCCTGAAGAATATCATCTCAAAAAGGAACAAGCTACTCCAGATAATTATATCAAATTAGCGAAAAAAGTGCAACGGTTACATTCCAGCCATCACGCTAATGCAGACTTAAATCATCCCGAAAATTGTAAATTAGTTTTAGCGAATAAAGCAGAACTAAATTTAGCCACAATTTTTACCTTACGGTTTCCAGAGTTATCAGATTTATTTTTATCCTGTTGCGAAACTAATTTAACCTTAACTCCCATTACCGATGAACCGTTATCCTTAGCCGCAGGTTTTCTATCAGCAGGGGCGCGAAATGTTGTGAGTACATTGTGGGCGGTGGAAGATCAAGCCACATCGGTATTTACTATTTTATATTATCAATATCTCGACCAAGGAAAAACCCGCCCAGAAGCGTTAAGATTAGCACAACTGGATTTAAGAAGTTGTCAAAGTCTGGAAGGATTAAAAAATTCACTCTCAGAAAATTCTTCAGAGCGCTTAGGAGAAAAAGTAAATGCCCCTAAAAATAGTTCTGAGGTAAAATATCCCTATGCAAGTCCCTACTATTGGGCGGGTTTTCTGTCTCAAGGTTTAGCTTAATCAGTTGTTAAGCGGTTAAGCATCTAAAGTAGAGACGCGCCATGGCACGTCTCTACAGCCCGAACTTAAAAAGATTAATTTTTTAACCAATCTGAAAAATCCTGCCTAAATTGAGACAGAGATAATAAATTAATTCTAGGATATTCTAACGTAAAATCTCGTTCTTGTTGTAGATTATAGCCCCAATCCGCTAAAAACAATTGAACTGAGTTTAAATCGGGTTGTTGTTGCACCGCAAATAAGGTTTGTAACCGATCTTCAATAAACCAAATATTAGGATTAGGCTGAATTGTTGTTAATAATTCGCGTAAGATTTGCGCTTTCGGACGTTTATAACCTTTACCAAAAATTCGACCTTCGGGAAGTGTAACCCCTTGTTGTTGAAGAAGCGATCGCACAAATCGCTCCTCCTTTGTTGTAATAATATAAACCAAAAAAGACTGCTCAATTAGGGGTTTAATTCGTTCTATCACACCCGGATAAAATCGATGTAATCCTAACCAACCGGATAAATCCTGATTAATCCATTGATCTCGAACTCCATCCAAATGAGGGCCAATCACCTCCGCTTTTAATTGTTCTTCCGTAACAATATGATGAACAATTCTTGACCAATTCTGTAAAATATCAGATTCCGAAATCCCTAAAACCAAAGCTCGAATTAAAATCGGCATTTCCCAACCAATTTCAATCACAGGGCGAGTTCGATAGAAAATGGGGGCTAATGCTTCCGGTGAAATCCCATCAGGAGGCGACCACAGTTGACAATAGCTGCGCCATGCGGTTTCAAAATATTCTAACAGTCCATCACAAACAACCCCGTCAAAATCAAGTGCGAGTAAAGTCGGTTTATCGTTTATCATAAAATTTTAATTTTAGATTTGGGAATCAACTCAACTTATATTAAATCAACGCTGTTTTCTTCCTCTAAAATTTGTCATTGAGGAGCGATCGTGGTACAAGCCTTACAACTCGAAACTGAATCCTTCCTGAACCCTCCAATGGCTCCCTATCAGCTTGATGCTGACTTAATCAGGGTAGCGAAACATCTCTATTATGCCTATGTAGAAGTTCATGCTCAACGAATGCGACGACCCTTGGGAGTGGCAATCAACCCTAGCAATTATCGCAGTTGCTTATTATTTTCGGGTCAACCCATTTTACTACCAGGGGAATATTTTATTCCTTTTGAACGCATTGAAGCTGATTTGTTTTAACTCCAAAAGTTAGGAGTCAGGATTTAACATGGGTATTATACTGAGTTTACCTGCCTATTTAATTGTGTTTGCGTTTGGAGCATCCATCGGCAGTTTTCTCAACGTGGTCATCTATCGAATTCCCGCCGGGTTATCCATACTGCATCCTCCCTCTCGCTGTCCCCGATGTCTAACGCGGTTGAGTCCCTCAGAAAATATTCCCGTGTTTGGTTGGTTGTGGCTTCAGGGACGTTGTAAACATTGCCATACCCCCATTTCCATCCGCTATCCCCTCGTAGAAGCCACCACAGGACTCTTATTTTTATTAATATTTTTAATCTCCCCAAACTTCACCCAAACGGTGGGCTATTGGGTTTTATTTAGTTGGTTAATTGCTCTATCGTTGATTGATTTAGATACCTACACGCTGCCCAATGTGCTCACCCAGTCGGGGTTAATATTAGGGTTAGGATTTCAACTCACCCAAGCCTTAACAACACCCTCACCCCTGAGTAATGGCTTGATGGTGGGAATTTTAGGGGCTGTTCTAGGAATATGGCTCTTTGATATTATTTCCTTTGTCGGAACCCTCGTTATGGGACAAACCGCTATGGGGGCTGGAGATAGTAAACTCGCCGCCATGATGGGAGCTTGGTTAGGATGGAAATATTTACTCGTGGCTGGATTTATCGCCTGCGGTTTAGGCGCTTTTGTCGGCGGAGGAGCGATCGCCCTTAAATTAATCAATCGTCGTCAACCCATCCCCTTCGGTCCCTTCCTAGCCCTCGCTACGGCTATCACAGCCCTCTGGGGACAAACCCTGTTATCAGCCTACCTCAGTTTATTTTTTCCTCTATGAAGGGGAGCAGGGGGAGCGGGGGAGAAGGGATGACTGATGACTGATAACTGATAACTGATAACTGATTTCTATGCCTTGGATTACGATTAAAACAACAGCCCTGCGATGGGAAGCGGATCTCATGCAGCAAGTCTTAGAAGCTCAGGATATTCCCACGCGGATGATTGACTTGGGGGTGTGTTCTTCCCTGGGAATGGGTAGCCCCATAGGATTACAAGTTTTAGCAGAACATCAATGGGCAGCCTTGTTGTTATTAAGTCCTATTGAGGAAGAATTAGAATCTGTAGATTAACGTGATTGATTTGATGTAGATCGTTCTATTATAGTAAAGATTTAAAATTTAATCCTGGGGCCTACGGGAATCCCCCAATTTCCAAACGCCTCATTTTTTAAATTAGAAACTGAAAGGTCAAAACAATCTTTAATGTCTCTATTTGATTGGTTCGCAAATCGGCGCAAATCATTACCGAGCAGTCCTGAACCCCAGGAACGGGAAATTGCTGATGGGTTATGGGTTAAGTGCGAACAGTGCAATGCTTTAACGTATGCCAAAGACCTACAAGCCAATAATATGGTTTGTTTGGAATGTAGTCACCATTTCCAAGTGCATAGCGATGAACGCATTCAGCAACTGATTGATCCCAATACCTGGATGCCCCTAGATGCTGAAATGTGTGCCGTTGATCCCCTGAAATTCCGCGATCGCAAATCCTATAGTGATCGACTGCGGGAAACACGGGAAAAAACCGGGTTATCCGATGCGGTACAAACGGGGGTTGGGTTACTAGATGGAGAAACCGTTGCCCTCGGCGTTATGGATTTCCGGTTTATGGGTGGGAGTATGGGCTCTGTGGTAGGAGAAAAACTCACCCGCCTGATTGAACACGGTACCAGAGAACGCTATCCCGTGATTATTATCTGTGCATCGGGTGGGGCACGGATGCAGGAAGGAATGTTGAGCTTGATGCAAATGGCTAAAATCTCGGCTGCGTTGCATCGACATCAAGACTCCCGACTCCTGTATATTCCGGTTCTCACCCATCCGACCACCGGCGGGGTGACGGCGAGTTTTGCCATGTTAGGGGACATGATTTTAGCCGAACCTAAAGCCACCATTGGTTTTGCGGGAAGACGAGTCATCGAACAAACCCTGCGGGAAAAGTTACCCGATGACTTCCAAACCTCGGAATACTTATTGTCTTATGGGTTTGTCGATGCAATTGTTCCCCGGACTCAACTGAAGAAAACTCTGGCTCAACTGATTCGTCTGCATCGCCCTCCCCAAAATACTGGCTCTTTTTCCCACTGTCCAGAAGTTAAAACCTTCACCTCTGCCCATCCTGAAGTAGACCTATCCCATGAAATCTCACCGTCGAAGTCTGTATAAGATTTTGACGAGGTTTCATTCAGGCGAGGAAAAAGGGTGGGGGTTGTAGGATAGGCAGGAACAAATGCTCAACAGTCAAACCCAGGACAGAAAATTGGCTGTTTTCAGAGATACCAAAGGTTCCTATAATTTTTGATCAAGACCTGTCAGCAACTAGACTCATGGGTTTTGCAGACCTGTCAATTACAGAAATAGCAGAGGATTACAATCTCCCAGTTGAGGCTGTACTCAAGCTGTGCGATCAGTTGGGCATTTCATATCAACATCCTCAAACCCGCTTGGCGCTTGAGGATGCTAAAGCTTTGATGTCCTACATCAGAACTTTAAGCCAGTCGTCCGAGTTCACCGAGTTTGATCAACCTTAATCAGGTATGGAAACTAGCATCTGTGAAATTATATTTCGCAGACGCTCAAAAAAGGTAAATAACAATAGACGATTGACAAATAATGATCAGCCCATGACCGGGATCAGGTACATTGAACATCTGAACCGAAACTGAACTGACTTCTGAAGAGCGGATAAAGCCAAGACGGTATTAAGCCTTCAATAACTAACTTAGCTATAAGGAGAACCATGCTCAAAAGATACTTTTGGCTGGCAGTAGCCACTGTATTTTTCACCTTTCAACTGTTTGTCAACCAGGCGAATGCGGTAGAATTGACCAAAGAACTTCGGACTTTACCTCTGAATGACCAAGGCCAAACCGTTGTCCTCACTGAAAAGCAACTGAGCAAAGGTAAAAGCGTATTCAATAAGGCTTGTGCCTCATGTCATGCTTTGGGAATGACTAAGACAAATCCTGATATTAACCTCAGTCCTGCAACCTTAGCCGGTGCGTCTCCCTCCCGCGATAATATTGAGGCTCTGATCGCATTTATTAAAAATCCCAAAACCTATGATGGGTTGGAGGAAATTTCAGAAACACATCCCAGCACCAAGAGTTCAGATATTTTCGTTGTCATGCGAAATCTGGAAGATGAGGATTTATACAATCTAGCTGGATATCTGTTATTAGAACCCAAAGTTCGCCCTGAACAGTGGGGTGGAGGAAAATACCTCCGCTAATATCAGTTAAAACCTCATAATTTTAGACTTTAGGTTTTAGGTTTTGGATGGTACAGGTGTTTGGATTTTTCCTCCTCAGCGTTGAGAAACCCACACAGAATCATCTTCAATCTAAGATCTAAAGTCTAAAATTTTAGAAGGATGTTGAACTCAACAGAGGAAATACATTATTCATGGGATATTCTAAGCTTTTTGTGCATTTTTTATTGACTATTCTGATTTTAGGGATGAGCTTATTTAGCTGGAGTTTACCTACCCAAGCCACCTCAATTGATCCCTTTATTCGGCGTTATTTTGAAGTGCGTCAACCTGTTGAAATTCCGGTGGATGGAAAAGGTAATACTCGTCAATGCCGTGATAATCTTAATAATTTAGTTGCTTATTTTAGAAATCCTGTTAGTTATGATGGTACAGATTATAACTATTGTTGACACTCCTCGCGAAAAAATAAACAAACGCCTTCTTTTTGACCTTGAATAAACGGATGGGTAGTCTCTTGTTCGTTTTATACTCAACAAAAAACTACCCAGAATTAATTATAAATTCAGAAATTAGAGTAATAAAACTCTAATTATTTTGTTAACACAATTTGACCCGTCATTCCTGCGCCACGGTGGGGTTCACAGTAGTAGGAATAAACGCCAGCAGGCATATCATCGGTGAAAGAAATTTCAAAGGATTCACCCGGACTGAACAGGGATTTCTTATGAGAAAGCTTTTCAGCAACGGCAGCATCAGGAGATTTGGCTTTATCAAAAACCATGTTATGGGGAGGAAGTTTGTTATTGACAAACTTAATAGTGTCGCCCGGTTTTACGGTTAATTTGCTAGGAACAAATTGTAACATTCCGCTATCAGCACCCATTTTAACTGAATAGGTTTCTGCGGAGGCTGAAGAAGCACCGAAAACAAATGTGCTAATCATCAAAAAGGCCACAGATAAAACTAAAGCGACCCGCTTGGACACTGAAACAATCCGATTCATAACTTGCCTCTAGAAAATATAACTTTCTAAGCTCTCTGGAACATCTTACCACGAACTATGACAATCTGTCGTATTAATGGATGACCTTGGCAAATGGGTAACACATCTGTCACAATTTTCAACAATCACAGTTCGTTCAATGTCCTATTCTCAAACATGGCCAAAAAGCAAAAATTCCCTTACCTGTTAGGCTCGAAATGGACATCAAATCAACAAACTTGGGGTTGGCGACATTTTCAAGTTGTTAACCGGAAAAATCAAGGGAAATGGGTCTTTGCTGAATTGGTGGCCTCTTGTGATCCCACGGTCAGATTTTGGTTAAATGCTCAACAACTTAAAGATCGTTCTCTCTGGCAACCGGGATGGCAATCTACACAAGAACTTGAAGAGATTGAATGACTCTACAACATTAACAATCCTGAACTTTAGCTCTCCTCTTGTTAAGATTCTCTCATGAATGCTCCCCACCTTCAAGCGACCCTGGAACTGTTGCAACAAGCAACCCAACAGCTACAATATTTATTACAGAATCCGGTTTCACAAGATCAAAACCGAGACATGATCCAGGAAATTGAAACCCAATTAACTCAAGCTTTAATCACGTTAAAGACAACGGTTAATCCGCCTAATTTGGATCATATTCCTCCTCAGCTTTTACAACAAGTTCAAGCTTTGGGACTCCCTATAGAAAGCCTTGATATTCAGTTGGCTTTATCCAGCCATCATTTGAGTCAAATTATCGCAATTGTAACGGAAATTCAAAATAAATCTGAACAAATTAGAAACAGACGAGATTATTTTTTAGATCGTCTTCCTCAAATGCCCATTGAGAAATTAGGCCCTAGAGTTCCCCTGGTCACTGCCAAGGATTTTCTTCCTGATTATGAACCTTTACCGAAAGATCAGCGAGAACAATTAAGGGTGAAATATAATATTGATAAATTAATCCAAAAACGACAACAATCTCGATCTTCCTTGTTTGAAAAAATTAAACAAGCTGAATCGTTGATTGATTCCCAAGCTAAACCTTTAGAAAATTCGCCAGAATTTGAGGAAGATTTACCCTTTTAATTAGGAATTAAAGATGTTTTTTTATTATTAAGGTTTTGAATTAAATAAAAGTTTTCTAATATTATCTAATATTTTTGGGATTTTAGATAAAACTTAAGTTTCAGAATCACAAATTTTTCAATTCAAGGTTACAATGGAATTCTATACCCTATTTTTCTAAAGGAGTGATAAAATGTCTCAACCCGGTGCTAAACATCCCTCAACTCCCGATGAATCTTCTCAGTCGGGTGACGCTTTAGAAATTGTTAGTATTGGGATTAATGAATCTCAAGCTGAAACTTCAAATCAAGAAGGTTTATCTCAAGATAAACTCCATCAAGTTACTGATCAAATTAACGCGGATTTCCAAGAAAATAAAGATCCAAACTGGCGAGTTGAAACTAATTGGGATGAAACTAAGGTTAAAGTGAATTTAGATTAAAAAAACTTAGGAAATGCGATCGCCATCAGAAACCGGGTTTCTTAATAGATATTTATGAATGCAAGCAGTCTTAATCAGAAACCCGGTTTCTTGAGAAACCGAGTTTCTTAATAGATATTTATGAATGCAAGTCGGTTTAATCAGAAACCCGGTTTCTTGAATTAAACTAAACTTCCTTCAGCAACTTTAACTACATTTCCCCCGACTTCAACTTGAATTAAATCTCCTATTTTTTGAGATTTTAATAACAGTAAAGAAGGACGATCAATTTCATATCCTTGTTCAACTTGAATATTAACGAGATCGGAACCAAAATAAGCATAATGGGAAAGATATCCGGCTAAACACCCATTAGCACTTCCCGTTGCTGGATCTTCAGGAACTCCTAAAGCTGGTGCAAACATTCTAGCACAAATCTGATTATTGGGGTGATAAGTTTCGGGACAAAACATAAAAATTTCTTTCGTCGTTGTGGTTTGAATAAACTCTGAATAGTGTTCAAAATTAACCTGCGCTTGTTTTAATGCAGATTGGGTTTTTAACGGAACAATAATAAAAGGAATACCCGTAGAAACCGCTTGAATAGGATAACGTTCATCAAAATCCGATCCTTGCAAATTTAAGACCGATGCTAATACTTCCCGATCATAAATTTGAGTCAATTCAGGAGGATTTTGTCGCATCCATAGAATTTGTTTTCCCGTTTCTGAGGTTTTCCACCTCACCGGAATTTGACCCACCCCTAAATTTAAAATCACTTGTTCAACCGAGGTTTTAATGATATCCTGTTGAATGATATAAGCCGTTCCTAACGTGGGATGACCCGCAAAAGGTAATTCTCGTTTAGGGGTAAAAATTCGCACCGGATAACCGCCATTTTTAGGTTCAGAAGCAGTAATAAAGGTTGTTTCTGAATAATTCATTTCTTGGGCAATTTTGAGCATTTCTTCATCGGATAACGACTCAACTCCGTCACCCCAAATTACCGCTAATTGATTTCCAGAATATTTGATTTCCGCAAAAACATCAACAATCGAAAATTTCATAAGATTTCTAATTTGCAATATAAATTTTACCATTAATTGATAATTAATAATTGATAACTGATAACTGATAACTGATAACTAATAACTGATAACTAATAACTGATAACTGATAACTGATAACTGATAACTGATAACTGATAACTGATTATTATCTTTCATTCCAGGTTTTTTCGGCATCTGCGATCGCTTGATCAACAGTTTTTTGATTTAACATTGCAGCTTGTAAATTATCATAAATAATTTTTTGCAACTGTTTAATATCTTTTTGAGGGGGAATTAAAACCTGGGCATTTTTAAGTTCTTGTGCACTCACTAAACGAGCTTGATCCGCCGTTGTTGGATTAGCAGGAAGAGTGGTAAAATAACTATCTTTAAGAGCATCCTGAATTGATGGTAAAACATTAGCCGCTTTAGCAAAAGCGAGTTGATTGGTACTATTAGTAACAAATAAAGCAAATTTGACAGCAGCTTCAGGAACATCTGTTGATTTCGGAATCACTAAATTCATCACCGCAACGGTGGTTTTTTTCGTATCTCCAGTAATTTGAGGCGCGGGAACAGAAACCTTAGCAACCGTTGGCGCATTTTGAGCAATTGCTTTTAAAAATTGTGGCCCTGATGTTAAGATAGCAATGTCTCCAGATTGATATAATTCAATAGCACGGCGATGTCCTTGAGTTAAAACTTCTTTGGGAAGTAGGTCTTTTTGATATAAATCAACCCAATATTGAAAAGCCGCTTTTCCTTGGGGAGTATTAAACGCTGCTTTACCTTTATTATCGATTAATTCCGCTCCCATTTGAACGATAGATTGTAACACTTGAGCCGAATCTTCTGGAACAAAAGACACAAAAACCGCATATTTGCCTGTTTTTTCTTTGACTTTTTGGGCGACTTGTGCTAATTCTGAATAGGTTTTTGGCGGTTGAGAAATTCCCGCTTGTTGCAAGAGTTGTTGATTATAAATTGTAATTTGAGTTGTTAAATACCAAGGAATTCCAAAGGTTACGGTTTGACATTGATTATTCGGACAAACTTCTATTTTATTCGCTTGCCAAATATTCGGTAAATATTGAGATTGAACGCTTTCAGGAACGGTTTCATTGAGATTTAACCAAGCATTTCGTCCCGCTAATAAGGCGGCAAAATCAGGATTTAAGTTAATCACATCGGCGGCGGTTTTGGCAGCAACGGAGGCTAATACTTTACTTTCCATCGCAGACCAAGGAACATCAACCCATTTCACTTTTAACCCTGGATTTTCGGTTTCAAAATTAACAATCAGTTGATTAAAATAATCGGTAAATTGGGGTTGGAGTTGCATTGTCCAAAATTCAATTTCTGGCTGACGGTTTTGAGCAGTTGGGGAAGAGGTGGAGCAACTGACACCCCAGCTTAAAAATAAACCCAAAACGAATAACAAACCCAACCGTTTCCAAAATTTTAATTGTTTCATTTGTCTTCCCCTTTGGAGACTCCCGCTAAATCGGTACTCCGATTAGCGGTGAGAGGAAAAAGGGGTCGGGGTCTATGCTGCATACAAGTAACCATCCTTTTTGTGAATTGTTGTGCAATATTTGTAGCTGATGCCTTGAATAATTGCTGTTTTTAGGGTGATATTAAAACTCCCGCTAGAACGAACAGCAATTCGTCCAAAATAGGTTCCTATTTTCTTGCCTTTGGTAACAACGGCTTTAACAATATCGCCTGTTTGAAACCCTTTGACAAATTTAAAGCGGGGAACATAACGAGAGGGAAAACCAAATTTGTCTGTTCGACACATTTGTCTTGATCCATGACCTGTTGCCTTAATCAATAAAGGTTTATTAATTAAGACCTTTAAAGCTTCAACTTTCCCAACGCAAGCTGCATCTAACCAATGGGTTTTAGGTAAGTTTAATAGAGTTCGATTGAATTTAGTTGACCCACCTGAACCCGTTGAAATAGGTAAACCCATTTCTTTTAATTTATTAAATAATACCCACCGAGTTGAATTAACGGCTGTAGCATCTTTTAACGGTTGTTTAGCTTGTTTCAAAATCCGTTGCAGTAAGTCAGGTTTACCTGATAGGAAATCTTGAATATCTTGACTCCCTTTCTTTTGGTTACAGTCATGACAAGCTAAACAAAGATTAGAAATCCGGTCAGTTCCGCCTTTAGATTTAGGATGAATATGTTCTACTTCTAGGGGTACGTTTTCTATCCCACAGTAAGCACATTTTCTACTCCATTTCTCCAGTAAGTATTGTCGAACTTCGTATCCTTGTAACTCTCCTTGTTGATATTCAATTCCAGAGATTTCAGGATTTTCAAGTTGCTGCAAGTCAAATCTAACCAACTCTTGAACAATTGAACTAATGGGCGCAAACTTAATTAATTTATTCACCCAAGTTAAAGTTGTTTCGACTCGATGTTGAAGACTGGGAGCCAACCAACCTTCACGTCTTTTTCGGTTTAAAAACCGTGCTTGACGATATCGAGTATGACGATTTCTTCGGGAACGGCGTAATGAACGTCGGGATTCCAAAGACATTTTAATGACTTGACCTCGATGAGTCAATTCTGCTCCCCAAATTACTTTGTTTCCCTGAACTAATGCAATCCGGGTAGTTTTTGAACCGGGGTCAATTTTGAGAGTAATTGGTTCTATTTCAGGATTGGGTTTTGACTCCTTCAGAATAAGGGTGAACGGATAACGACGATAAACAGCAGCTTGACCTTGATCCAATAACAATCGAGCTTGAGCAGGATGTATCGGAGATTGAGGTTTTTTATTCGCATCAATTACAAAAACGTAGTTAGACATGAAATGACTCCTATTTCTAGGGTAAAGTTAGCTTCGACAATGTTAGCGGTCGGTACTTTCTCAAAAGCACTGGCTTAACCCTTTAAACCTGTTTAACTTTTAAGTTTTAGAGCTACAAACTAGCTTCGCATTTGTAGGTAAGAACTTTAACACTTACCGCTAACGTAGCTGTTAGGCTTAGTCTGGTCAACTTGGGCTATATTTCAAGCCCCCACTATATCGGTACTCCGATTAGTGGTGGGTTGTTGACTTGATTTAAAAATTAACGAATCGAGGTGAATTTTATTCCCTCAATTAGTATAAAACACTTGAATTGTTTTTTTGATGTTGCTCGTTGACATGGGGTAACTCTCAAATGTTACACAGGTTGAACAACGGGCTGATCCGTTGGAGAGATGATCACCCTCGCCTAAAATGCCTATGCAGCCAGCGATCCCGCCTTTATGTCAAGATTCCCTGACAATTACTTTACAATTCCTTGACATCCTAGTTTACGGAGTATATTATGAAACAGATAGGAACTCAAAATACTGTTACCATCAACACCAGTAACATCGTTTCCATAAGTAAAATAATCTATGGAGACTGGATTACAGGTTTTTCTTTCAGCTATGCTGAACCCAACCCTCCCTACCCGTGTTGTGCCTTTTGTGTCTACTTAATCCTTCAACTATTGGTATCATCTATGTCTTTACGTCGTTTTCTAGTTGCTTCTAGCTTAATTCTCAGTCCCGTTGCTGCCATTAGTCTTCAATCAGCCGCCTTTGCTCAAACAGCAACTGATACTATTCAAATTGGTGGCAGTGTTCCTGCAACTGTTAGCATCACGTCAACAACAACTACTGTCGCTACTAACTTACCTTTATCTACAGCAGGGGTAGAAAACAATCTCAAAATTGCTGACCTTGTTGTTACAACTAATTTTGGGGCTGCAACAATAACTGCAACCTCGACAAATAACGGTACTTTGCTTAATACTAGTAATCCTAGTGCTAGCCGTCAATACGAACTTGACATAGTTGGTGACGGGGGGCAAGCCAATAACTTTAGTAACTTAAGTAGTTTCACCCGGGTAGTGGAGGGTGATCTAGACTTATACATTCAGTTTACCAACCCATCTACACCACAAAAAGGTAACTACACTGATACTATAATCTTGACAGTATCTGATGAGTAAGCCTTTCACTCATTTTAGGTTTTAGTTTTAGGCCGTTTTAAAGAAATCGGGTTTCTAGTGGTAATGCGTATTCATCAAAATCGCATTAACCATTCCAGAAATCCGGTTTCTGTGTTAGTTTTCTGGTTTTTCTCTCAAACTATATTCTGATCAGAAAATATAAACAGAGTTGTTAGTATAGCAATCCGATTTGATTGGTGGTAGGGACAATTCATGAGTGGTAGGGACAATTCATGAGTGGTAGGGACAATTCATGAGTGGTAGGGACAATTCATGAGTGGTAGGGACAATTCATGAGTGGTAGGGACAATTCATGAGTGGTAGGGACAATTCATGAGTGGTAGGGACAATTCATGAATTGTCCCTACCGTCAAGATTTTGGTCATCGAGGGAATTACAACCGATTTAGACTTATATGAAATCCTTAAATGTTGGCTACGCATCAGTCCCCTGTAGAGAGGTTGCATGCAACCTCTCTACAGATAATTACAGATAATTAGAGAGCGCGTGAAGCCGTAAAAATTGCCCATTTCAAGAGTGCCGCTTCCCAATTCGTAATTCGTAATTCCCCATTGCCTTTTGTAGCATTTTTTTCAGGATTTTATATTACTATAGGATTGCTATAGCAAGTCTAAATCGGTTGTAATAACCTCTATGACTCAAACCCTGACCGTAGGGGCAATTCATGAATTGCCCCTACGGTAAATCAAATAGGATTGCTATATATATAAATGCAATATTTTGCAGCATTGATCATGTTTTCATATCGTTTTTTGATTTTGAGCGGTTTAATTCTCAGTCCTCTGGCGACCTTTTTTAGTTCTCAATTAGCAGCCTTTGCGGGTACAGACACGACAACTATTAATATTAGTGGTACTGTTCCCTCAGTGGTTCAGATTTCCTCACCAACAACCATGCCTGTTAGTAATAACTTGCCTTTAGGTAATCTCGGTCAACAGGTTATTAAAGTTGCTGAACTTCAAATTATAACCAATAATCCTAATTCTCCGGGTGTCACAATAAATGCAAGTTCAACGAATAGTGGTGCTTTATCATCAGCTAATGGCAATAGCTCTATTCCATATCTAATTACAGTCACTGATCACCAGACTCAACCCAATAATTTTGATAATATTAATAATTTCAGTTCCCCTCAAACGACAGGCTTTAACGCCGAGGGTGTAAAGACAGTAGATTTATATATTCGGTTCAATCAAGCAACTATACCCAACCAAGGTAACTATTCTGATGTGATCACCTTGACAGTATCCGATAATTAATCAAGATCTGTTCATCAGCATTACTTCCCCAAATGGTTTGACTTTAGATATAATCAATCATACTTTATTCCAACTGTATTTGCTCATCATTAAATTATGAAACGTTCACTTCGACATTTTTTGAGTTTTATTTTCTTTATCATATTAAGTGGGATTTCCCCCGCATTAGCTTTTAGATTAGAACCAATTTCTAGGGTATTTGAACCAGCAGGAGCAGGGGCTACCCAATCTTATGAAGTTATTAATGATACTGCCGAACAAATCGCCGTTGAAGTTTCAATGGCCGAGCGAAAAATCAGCTTAGAAGGTCAAGAAACCACCGAAAGTGCTGATGATGATTTTTTAGTTTATCCATCCCAAATCGTATTACCCCCCCAAGGAGTACAATCAGTACGGGTGACATGGTTAGGTAATCCCAACCCAGAAAAAGAACTAGCTTATCGTATTATTGCCGAACAATTACCGATTAATCTCAACAACCCAGAAGAGTCACAAGCCGAAACAACATCAGGCGCTATTAAAGTCATGTTTCGTTATATAGGATCAGTGTATATTCGTCCTAAAAATGCCCAATCAAAAGTTGTCCTGAATGGCATCACTCACGAAAAAGGAACTGATGGAAATGATCGGTTAGTGATTACCTTTGAGAATCAAGGAACGCGGCGTGCTGTCTTATCAGAATTAAATTTAAACTTAACCAGTCAAGGCAGTCAATTAACCTTAAAACCAGAACAATTAGAAGGAGTAAATAATGGAGTGATTTTAGCGGGAAATCAACGACGGTTTTCTATGCCTTAGCCCCAACAATTGCCCATCGGTGAAGTCACAGGAACATTTACATTTAAAGATGTGGATTGACACTCGCCGAGCTAAGAGGGTTGGGAGACCCAACCCTACGGGTTTTGATCACCCATTATTGAGACTTGCTAGAGCAAAACTGGTTTCTCAATGAAACTAAAACTTAAGCTTAATAATTTTAAATTATTGTTATTTTTTAGCTTGACTTTAATTCTATGTAATTCTTCACCAACTTTAGGGCAAGATTCACCTTCTCCATCTCCTACTTTAGCTCCTGAAACTCAAAACCCAGACCCGACATTTGAGGATATTTTTGGCAAGCCGCGTAACCAAGCACAGAAAGTTATCGTACCCTTTTTTATTGATGGACAACAAAGAGGACAGGTATTACTAAACCTGGGAAATATACCCGGAGTGCAGATTCAAGCCGCACCTTTATTAGCAGAAACAGAAAAGGTGATTCGTCCAGATACCCAAACAAAACTAACCAATGCAGTTGATGTTGAAGGAAATCTCAACTTAGAAATTTTACGACAAAATGGCTTAGAAGCAACCTTTGATCAGTCTAAATTAGAACTACAAATTCAAGTTCCACCGACTCAAAGACGCACCAATGTTGCCAGTTTAAACGAACGTAGATTACCCCGTGGTACTGAAAATGCAATACGTCCTAGCACATTAAGTGGTTATGTTAATTTTCGTGCGGATCAAGACTATATTTGGCAGGGTTCAGAACAAAGTCAAATCGGACGCCAACCCCTTCGTTTTGGTTTAGATGGTGCTTTGAATTATAAAAATTGGGTGTTTGAGGGACGCAGCGATTTTACTGAAGGTCGAACACCTGCTTTTATCCGAGGAGATTTACGACTGGTTCGGGATGCACCGGATCAAGCTTTACGGTATGTGATCGGCGATCTTTCCATTCCGGTCACAGGTTATCAAAATAGTCAATCTCAAATCGGAATTTCTGTCGCTAGAAATTTTAGTTTACAACCCCATCGGGTCACTCGACCGATTAGTCAATATGAATTTTTCTTAGAAAGTGATTCGAGAGTGGATGTATTAGTAAATGGTCGATTAGAACGAACGTTAGAGTTATCCGCCGGACGGCAAGATATTCGTGATTTGCCTTTGGGTGCTGGAATAAATGATGTAGAATTAGTGATTACAGATAATGTCGGTCGGGTACAAAGACTGAATTTTTATCATCCAGTTGCAGCCGATTTATTAGCACCCGGAGTTCAACAATTTGCCTATAGTTTGGGTTTTCCAACCTCCGATAGTTCAGGCGATCGCAACTATGATTTTACCGAACCGATTGTAACTTTATCCCATCGTTTAGGAGTTACGAATCGCTTAACCGCAGGTAGTTATTTACAAGCTAATTTTGATCAGCAAATTATCGGTTTAGAAGGAAGTTGGGCAACTCGTTACGGGAATTTGGGCTGGGATATGGCCCTCAGTCACGAGATCGAATTAGGCATTGATTATGCAGCGCGGTTGCGTTATGAATATTCACCAGTGGGTGCGAAGAATCCGTCTCAACGTTCCTTTCAATTAACCGTAGAAACCAGAGGAGAAAATTTTAGTCGAGTTGGAGAAGATAACCCCAATAATGATTTTTTTTACGATATTACGGCAAATTATAGTCAACAATTATTCTGGAAGATCCGAGGAAATCTCAGTGCTCGATATGAATTCGGGCGAGATACTCCTAATACTTATAGCCTCAGCTTAGGTCTTTCTAAAACCGTCCGAAATGGCTTGAATATTAGGTTAAACCTCAGTCAAAATCGTGATCAAACCGGTTTTGAGCAACAACGTGCTTTTATCAATTTATCCTGGTCAATTCCCAAAATTCGTCAATCAATACAAGTTTCATCAGATGTTAATAATAATGGACAATATAAGAATAGTTTAAACTGGAGTTATAACCCCTTACGAACTATTGGAAGACCCAGAATGTCCCTGGGTTTAACTCAAAATGACCGAGGTTATAATTTGACCGGACGGTTATCTTATACCGGCTATTACTTCAATTGGGATTTATCGAATGATGCAGTTTTTACCGTCGATGGAGATGGTGGGATCTCAAATACCAGTAAACTTAGTTTGGCTACCGCCTTGGTGTTTGCAGATGGTCACTTAGGTTGGTCACGTCCGATTAATAATAGTTTTGCTTTAGTCATTCCCAAAGATAGTGTTAGAGATCAAGAAATTGTGATTAATCCCAGTATCAATGGCGATACAGCCCGCATTAATCATTTTGGGTTTGCTGTTGTTCCTAATTTAAGTCCTTATAATCTTTCTACTTTGATTATTGATGCTCCAAATTTACCTGTAGGAATGGATTTGGGGAATCGCGCTATCACAATTTTACCCACCTATCGCAGTGGAACATTAGTCGAAGTTGGAACAGATGCAACGGTATTTTTACGAGGGATATTATTAAATGCTAACGGTGAACCGGTTTCGTTACAATCAGGACAAATTGTTTCTATTTCTGATAGTAATTTTCCGGTAGTAACTTTGTTTACAAATCGATCAGGTAGATTTGCCACTGCTGGATTAAAACCAGGTCGCTATCAAATTAAATTATTTAGCAACCCTCCAGCAGAAATGGAGTTTGAAATCCCCGCAAATGCAACCGGAATATATGATACCGGGACGCTTCAATTTCCTTAATCATTAATATAGCAATCCCAAATAGATTGTAATAATTTAAAACTGATATGAAACAGCCAGAAGTATTATCCCTGTTCCCAGTTAAGCTGTTCCCTTTTGAGCAGAAATTTTGGATACAAATCAAATAGGATTGCTATATCAGGTTGATTTGAAAGCGTTATCTTCACGAAAATTAACCCAGCTATTCAGCAGGATCAGGCTCATAATCCAGGGTTGAATGTTGTACGATGAATCTGTATCTTTATCCAGAATCGGGAATTTTAACGGTATGGGTACAGGTCAGCTAAAATACAGAATCAATCAATTAAACGACAACTATGGTTAGTTTCTTACAAGGATTGTTCTCTAAGCGGAAGCCAGGAGTCGGAATTGAATTAGCCACAGAACGAATTAATCTGGTGGAAATGCGGAAAAAAGGTCAGCAATTACAGCTAGTCACCTTGGCTACAATTCCAGTTCCCGAAGGCGTTGTTCAAGATGGCCAAATTGTAGATACTCCAGCAATGGCAGAGTTAATTCAGGCGGCAATTACCGATAACAATATTAAAGCCAAAACCGTGGGTACATCTATTCCTGGACGGGAAGCAGTAACGCGGATTATTCCGGTTCCGGCTGACCTCAGTGATGATGAACTTAAAGAGTATATGAACGCAGAAGCGGGATTATATTTACCATTTCCTAGGGAAGAAGCCGATGTAGATTATCAAAAATTAGGGCGATTTGTCGATGAAGATGGCATCGAAAAAGTCCAAGTTTTATTAGTTGCTGCTCGTAAAGAAGTCACCGATACTTATGTTGAAACCTTTGCTCAAGCGGGTTTAAAGGTTACGGTTTTAGAGGTGAGTAATTTTTCTCTAATTCGTACCCTAAAAAATCAATTAGAGCAGTTTTCCTCCACCGAAGCCGCTATTATTGCCGATATTGAATTTGATAGCACTGAACTGGCGATTGTTGTGGATGGGATTCCTCAATTTAACCGCACTATTCCCATTGGATTATATCAAGTTCAAAGTGCCTTAAACAGTGCCATGAATTTACCTCCTTCGAGGGATGTCAGCGAACTCCAGGCCATGACCCTTCCGGTGACTGATACAATGGGAGCATTAAACGATCCCAATCCGGGGACGAATGCCATCATTAAGGTTTTTGCTGAATTAGCCGATGAACTGCGTCGCTCCGTTGATTTTTATATTAATCAAAGTGACGGTCTGGAAATGGCACAATTATTGTTAATGGGGCCAGGAGCCGCCATTGGACAACTGGATGAGTTTTTCATGCAACGGTTAGCAATGCCTGCGACGCAAGTTGATCCCATTGAATCCCTCTCTATTGCCTTTGAACGGGAAATTCCCCCAGAACAACGTGCTAGTTTAGGAGTGGCATTAGGTTTAGGAATGCGGATGCTCTAAACCCTGATCAGTGAGCCATCAACCGTCAACTGTCAACCGCCAACTAATTATGTATAACTTAGATATCAACTTTTTGAATGATCGACCTGATCTAATAGAACGAGAAGTTCGGCCACGGGTTGCCCCCAGCCAAAATATTGACCAGACTCCAATTTTAATCGGTGCTGGGGTCGCTTTAGCCCTCAATGCCATTGTCGGAGGAGCTTGGTTTATTTTTTATCAACAAAATACTGACCTAACCAAAGAACGTGATGCTCTTGTTGCTACATTAGGACAAAAAACCTCGGAGGTGGAAGCTTTAGATAAAATTAATGCAGAAACCGCTCAAGCCAATAAAGAAGCGGATGCCTTAGCGACTGTATTTAATCAAATAAAACCCTGGTCAGCACTTACCCTAGAATTAGGGGAATTGATGCAAGTCGCCGGAGTGAGAATTCTCAATATTGAACAGACCGAACCCGCCGCAGCAACGACAGCCACAGCCCCGGCTCCATCTCCCAGTCCCGCAGCAGATCAAGCCGCCGCACCTCCACCCGAACCCGAAACGGCTCAATTAAAAATTTCAGGAGTAGCAAATACTTACACTCAAATTAATGATTTTGTATTATTACTCAATCAATCTCCCTTTTTTAATGGGGAAAAAACAAAATTAATTGAGGCTAAATTAGAAGACAACTCAACTCAATTAGTGGCTAAATCCCCGGATGCAGATAGTGGTACTACCAAACCTCAGTTACAACCTGTGGTCAAGTATACAATTGAAACCTACCTTAGTCTAGCAACCGCCTCGGAGTTGTTACCACAACTGCAAAAAAATGGGGCGTTAGGATTGGTTAATCGGATTAAAACCCTTGAGGAAAAAGGAGTGATTAAAAAATGACCGTAGCCAATGAATTTATTCAAGATGTTGACGGTGAAGGCGGTGGGCCAGTTATATTTGGCATTGCCTTAACACCCAAAATCATGGGAATTGGTGCCGGAGTTGTGGGGGCAATTCTAGCAGGGTTCTTAATCTATCAATTTCTTCTTCCCACCTTAGCGGAAGGTCAAACTTTACGCGATGAAATTAAAACCAAACAAGATGAAATTGAGAAACAAGATCAGCGTTTACGGGAACGGGCTAAAGCTGAAAAAGAGTTAGCAGATGCTAAAGTTCGCCGAGCGACTGTTACCGCTTTATTTGCCGATGAAACCAGTTTAGAAACCCTGTTATTTGATATTAACGAACAGATTAATAAAATTAATGCGGGGATCATTGATGATAGCAAAAGAGCGAAACTTTCTTTGTTCACACCTGTTGTATTAGACAAACCAGAAGCAGAGATTGTCAATGATGGCAGCTTAGGCCCCGATGTCAATGGCAAACTCAGAAGACGTGCTTATAAAGTGGAGTTTGAAGGCAGTTTTGAGCAAACCCTAAAGTTTTTAGCTTCCTTGGAACGGTTACAACCTTTGTTAGTAGTCAGAGGTTTAAAATCTTCCTTGAAAGATCAAACTCAAACCATTGAGGGAGAATATCGACAAGGGAAATTTGTTCCCTCAGCCAATCAACCCCAAAGACGGTTAAAAACAGCCTTTGAATTACAAGTCTTACTTCCCTTGAGTCCAGAACAAGCTAAAGCCGCTGTCGAAGCCGCTAAACCTGCCGAAACTCCGGCTGAACCGCCAAAATAGTTGGAATTTTGGCCTAAGTTGGTATATTGTAACAGGATAGCGGAAGATGAGGGGACGGGGAGATGGGGAGATGGGGAGATGGGGAGACGGGGAGATGGGGAGACGGGGAGATGGGGGGACAAGGGGACAAGGGGACGGGGGGACAAGGGGACAAGGGGACAAGGGGACAAGGGGACAAGGGGACAAGGGGACGGGGGGAAATTATTGAAACCTGGAACCTGGAACCTGGAACCTGGAACTTGGAACTTGGAACTTGGAACCTGGAACCTGGAACCTGAAACTTGATATTGTGTTGAGGAGGAAACGTGAAACAGCTTCAAGGAATTGGTGCAGGACTATTAACCAGTGCTGCGATCGCCATTGTGGCGCAAACCCCAGCATTTGCACAAACCCAAGTTCAAGATGTGCGACTGGTAGAAATGAACGGGGAAGTGGGTTTACAGTTGATGACAAAAGGGGGAGAGCGACCGGAAGTATTTGTCGTCCGACGGGGAAATGATTTTGTTGCCGATATTATTAATACGCAACTTCCCGGCCAAAAACAAAACTTTCAACAAAATAATCCCATTCCAGGTATTGCTTCGGTTGTTGTCACCCAACTTGATCCCACCAGTATCCGGGTAATTGTCAGTGGGGTAAATAGTCCCCCCGAAGCCCGAATTCTCCAAGGAGGTAGAGAAGGGATTGTAATTAGTCTGGGTACGGCATCCGGTGCTGTGGCTCAAGTTCCGAATCAAGCCATAACCCCACCTCCTCCCACTCCTGGATCTACTCCTAAACCCCCAGCTAGAGGTTCTCAGCCAGTATTGATTCCTGATCCTCAAATCACCATTGATGGCCGAAACGTTCCCCAGGGAGCACCTCGCCCCGTTGATGCGGCTCCACCCTTTCTTCCCCGTGCTGTAGCACCCCCAGTTGGGGATATTGCTGTTTCTAATATTAATCCCACGACAACTTCGACGATTCGTTTAGATAATGGTCAACGCATTCCGCGTTTAGTGTTGCGAGATGCCCCAGTGCGTGATGTACTGGCATTATTAGCCAGAACCGCCGGATTAAATATTGCTTTTTTAGATGCAGCGTCTGAACAATCAGGACAAACAGCCCCCGGAGGCGCTTCAACCGGAAACGGACAAAAAATTTCTCTCGATATTGAAAACGAGTCAGTTGAAGATGTATTTAACTATGTTTTACGGTTAAGTGGATTAGAAGCTAACCGCAACGGAAATACTATTTTTATTGGGTCAAGACTACCCAATTCTGCGAGAAATGTCGTGGTTCGTTCCTTCCGCCTCAACCAAGTTAACGCAGAAACCGCAGCCGGGTTTTTAGTCAGTATGGGGGCAGAACGTTCGATTACCCGTGAACAACAGGTAACTCAATCGAACTCAGTTAATATTCCGGGGAGTACCCAAGCGTTAACCACAACCGATACACGGGTGACAACGGTTGTAGAAACCCTAAGAATTGAAACTCAAGACTCAACTCCCTTATTGCGAGGATTGCAAGTTTTAGTCGATGAACGGCTTAATAGTGTGACCTTGGTAGGAACACCCAACATTGTAGAATTAGCTTCGGCTCAACTGGTGCAACTGGATCTACGTCAGCGTCAAGTGGCGGTTAATGTTAAAGTCATTGACGTAAATTTAAGCGGAGAAGAAGCCGCCAATAGTAGCTTCTCCTTTGGAATTAACGATACCTTCTTTGTTAATGATGGAGGGGCAGCAACCGTTAATTTTGGGGGCTATAATCCCCCGAACAGTGTAACAACCCGAGCAGGTATTAATGCTCGACCGATTGTTCCCAATCCCATTAGTGCTGAAGATCCGTTCTACGATCCGAATCAATTGTCTGTTACTCCGTTAACGGCGCCGGGAGGGGGGATTGGTTTAGAACCGATTGCACCTGTATCAGAACGGACGAATCAAGTCGGGATTTCTGAGTATGAACCCTTTACCCGAAATTTAGAAACTGGGGCACTTGACGCTTTAGGGACAGTCACCAATAGCGTTTTTCCCTACTTCCAATATCCTCGGCGATTTCTCTCGACTTTAACGGCTCAAATTATTAGTGGTAATGCCAAGATTTTGACCGATCCAACCTTAGTGGTTCAAGAGGGGGAAAGTGCTGCGGTTGCTTTAGTGGAAGAGGTTGTCAAATCGGCAACAACAACTACCACCGCAACCGTATCAGGAACCATCAGCAGTCAGAATTTCCAGTTCCAAGATGTGGGTTTAACTCTAGCTATTGATGTAGAACGAATTGATGATAATGGATTTGTGACCCTGCGAGTCCGACCGACTGTTAGTGCCCCTGGAGATCGGGTGAATAGTGCGGATCAAAGTTTTGCCCTTCAGATTCTCAGACGCACGGTAGACTCTGGGAATATTCGCTTACGGGATGGTCAGACTCTGATTGTTTCGGGGATTATTCAGGAACAAGAACGGTCTAATGTTAGCAAAATTCCACTGTTAGGAGATTTACCCATTGTTGGTTCGTTGTTCCGTCGAACCACGAAAAACAATCAACGGGCAGAAGTGATTGTGTTAGTGACGCCTCAAATTTTGGATGATAGCGATCGCAATCCCTACGGTTACGAATATAACCCCAGTCCCGATGCTTTACGAATGATGAGAGGACGTTAGGCTAGGGTTTGACGGTTAACATCTAGGGGCAGGTTCTTTGAGATCTGGGTGATATCAACTTGATGAACCCACCCCTAGGACTGTTGAGAGTTGACTGCTAATTTTATGGTGTGTGCGCTGCGATGGAATACCCGACAACTTCTTCCATTGTTCTTTCCTAATGGCTTTTGACAGGTTATGCTGTTGATTGCTTTATGCCAATCTTAAGGAGTAGAAACTCAGATGAACAAAGGTGAATTAGTGGATGCCGTAGCAGAACGGGCCAGTGTAACCAAAAAACAAGCTGATGCAGTGTTGACGGCAGCTTTAGATACGATCATGGAAGCAGTTTCCAATGACGACAAAGTGACACTGGTTGGCTTTGGTTCCTTTGAGTCACGGGAACGAAAAGCTCGTGAAGGCCGTAACCCGAAAACGGGTGAAAAGATGGAAATTCCAGCCACGAAAGTTCCTGCTTTTTCAGCCGGGAAACTATTCAAAGAAAAAGTTGCTCATAACGAGGATTAATTTCTAGGCGTGGAAGCAACCCATTCACCCCAACACGGGGGAAATTTAATCTGGGCCGCGACCGTAGCTAACTGTTCTCCCTCGGATATTCTGGATTTTTCTGCCAGTATTAATCCTTGGGGGCCGCCTTTATCTGCTCTGAGTGCCATTCATAGTCACCTGAGCGATTTGAATGCTTATCCTAATCCTGATTATGCAGAATTGAGAGCAGCGATCGCAGTTGCGGTCAATGGTGCAATGGCCCATGAGTCCCTAGAGGCGGATTGGATTTTACCCGGAAATGGAGCCGCAGAATTACTCACCTGGGCAGGACGGGAACTCGCGCAGTTAGATGCGACCTATTTACTCACGCCTGCCTTTGGGGACTATGGGCGGACGCTCAACGCTTTTGATGGAACTGTGATCGAGTGTCCGCTTTCGATGGCTTCTGTAGAGTTAACATTCTCTCTGCCTCAACCTTTTAATTCTCGCTCAGGTTTATTAATTAATAACCCCCATAACCCGACGGGAAAATTATTTTCTGCTCAGGGTTTATTAGAATTATTAGAACAGTTTGCGTTGGTGGTGGTTGATGAAGCCTTTATGGATTTTTTACTTCCTCGTCAACAGCAAAGTTTAGTGTCTTGGGTAAAAAAATTTGAGAATTTAGTGATTTTGCGATCGCTGACCAAATTTTATAGTTTACCGGGGCTACGTTTAGGATATGCGATCGCCCATCCCCAACGGTTAAAAAAATGGCAAGGCTGGCGTGATCCTTGGCCTGTAAATAGTTTAGCAGTGGCAGCCGGAATTGCTGTTTTACAAGATACAGAATTTCAGGAACAAACTTGGCATTGGTTAGAAGCATCTCGCCCCAAACTTTATCAAGATTTAACCCATATACCCGGATTAAAACCTTTTAAAAGTGTGGCTAATTTTATTTTAGTTGAGTCAGATTACTCGGTTTCTACATTGCAATTAAAGTTATTAAAACATCATCAAATTTTAATTCGAGATTGTTTGAGTTTTCCTAGTTTAGGCGATCGCTATTTTCGAGTAGCCGTTAAAACAGAAACTCAAAATCAACGATTAATTCAAGCGTTAACAACGGTTTGTTTAGAGGAAAACTAATTTTTAACTTTAAAAACCTCATAAATACTAGAAAGTAATTTTTCAAAAACTACCGCTCTAAATTCTTCATTATTCATGACTTCCATAAAGATTTTTTCGTTTCCTTCTATGCGTTCTATAAATAAATTCTCCAGGTTTCTTTCTAACACGGGAGCAAAGTTTTCTTTTGTATTGACTTGAGCCGCTTGTTTAATAGTATCATTTGAGAGCGCGGTTTCGGTAATTTGCTCAAAAAACAGTTGATCAGCCGGAGTAAAATTAGTGCCAAAGCGTTCGTTAAGAAGGTCAACAAGCTGGGATAACGGCACTTTTTGATCCGGTTGACGTGTTCCTACTGCGGTCGCCCCTTTTAAGGGTTCTGCTGTTCCTTCCTTTAAATTAATTTCACCTTCACTAATTTTTTGTAATCGATAATATTTCAGTTCCAGATCTCCTGATAAATCAATTTTAGGGTCTTCTGTGCTGCGGGGTAATTTCTTCAGCAGAAAACGCCCATACGCATACAGTTTTTCTAAATCTGAATCTTGATAATTAATAATTTGAGCTAGGAATAAATAAAGATTCCGAAAGCTGGTGAGTTGATTTTTAAATTGTTCTTTTTCGGAATCTTTCAGATTTTTATAATTTTCAACAATAGGGTCTAATAAACTATTTAATTGTTGGTGTTCTCTTTCGGTTAAAGCGGTTTTCGGACGAAACCAAATTTCACAAAAATTATTAACATCTTCTTGGCTAAATAATTGCCATTCATACAGTTGATACGAGAGATCATTTAATTGCTGTGGGTCTGCTTTTTCTCCGACTGGGGTTTCTTCATAATAAGGTTTAAAGGCGTTATAAATATCTTCAGATTTGTTAACAAAATCGAGAACAAAAGTGTCATCTTTTCCGGGGGTGGTGCGGTTGAGACGGGATAAAGTTTGCACCGCTTGAACGCCATCCAGTCGTTTATCGACAAACATAGTATGAAGTAAAGGTTGATCAAATCCGGTTTGAAATTTATTCGCCACCAACAATACTTGATAAGCATCACTAGCAAATTGATCAGCAATTTCTGAAGTTTTAATCCCTTGATTCATTTTAACTTCTGTAAAGGTTTCTTCTGGATATTCTTCTAATACCATTTAACCGGAAAAAGCCACCAGGGATTTAATATCATCATAGCATTTTTCTCGCAAATATTGATCAAAAGCAAGTTTATATTTTATCGCGTGTTCACGGGAAGTTGAATGTTTGGGAGGGGGAGAAAAACCCATTAAGGGATTTTGATGTTTATCGCAATTTAGATTTTAATTCCCAACAGATTCAGGATTTTATTGAACAATGGTTTAACGATGCAACCCAGAGTCAGGAATTATTAAACCAGTTAAAGGAATCTAACCAAACCCGCATTAATGATTTAATTAAAAATCCCCTGCGGTTAGCGTTATTATGTCGAACTTGGAAACGGGGGCAAAAATTACCGGAAACCCAAGCCGGACTTTATCAACGGTTGGTGAAGGGTCATTATCAATGGAAGGATGAACAGAAACCGTTTCAAATTCCATTTGAGGTGCAAGAATGTCTCCATCAACAGTTAGGAGAGTTAGCGAAAACAGCGATAAACCGTGAACAATTTCGGTTTCGTTTAGAGGAAAAATTTGTTGAACAGTATTTAGGAAAACCGCAACGGGAAAATTCTCTATTTGATTGGGCGTTAAAATTAGGATGGTTAAATCGGGTGGGGTTAGCATCCGTTGAGGAAAAGGATTCAGACCAAGCGGTTTATGCCTTTTTCCATCCTACGTTTCAGGAATATTTTGCAGCTTTAGCGATTAACGATTGGGATTATTTTTTACCTCGAAATCATGTCAATTGTCCGGTGGAGAGGAAAGAGTATCGCATTTTTCAACCCCAATGGAAACAGGTGATTTTATTATGGTTGGGGCGGGATGATGTGGAAGCAGGGGAGAAAGAAGAATTTATAAAAGCATTAGTAGAATTAAGAGATAGCTGTCAAGATTTTTATGGGTATCGTGCCTATTTTTTGGCTGCTGCGGGAATTAATGAGTTTAAAGAATGTAGTTTATCAGATGCAATTGTAGAACAGATTGTTAAATGGGGGTTTGGTTGTTTTGATATTAAAGAGCAAACATGGGTAAAATTTCTTGCTCCGATTGCAGAAGGTGCAAGAACAATATTATCAGAGACAATTAGAGAAAAAGTGATTGCTAATTTAATTAGAGTTTTAGAAACTACTGAGGATAAATATAATCACATTTGGGTTGCCGAGAGTTTAGGGGAAATTGCCGTTGGGAATGAGTTAGCAATAGGGTCGTTAATTCGGGTTTTAGAAACTACTGAGGATACAGATACTCGCAGGAAGGTTGCCGATACTTTAGGGGGAATTGCCGTTGGGAATGAGTTAGCAATACAGGCATTAATTCAGGTTTTAGAAACTACTGAGGATGAACATACTCGCAGGGAGGTTGCCGATACTTTAGGGGGAATTGCCGTTAGAAATGAGTTAGCAATACAGGTATTAATTCGGGTTTTAGAAACTACTGAGGATACATATACTCGCAGGGAGGTTGCCAATAATTTAGGGAAAATTGACGTTGGAAATGAGTTAGCAATAGGGTCGTTAATTCGGGTATTAGAAACCACTGAGAATGAAGATACTCGCAGGAAATTTGCCAATACTTTAAAGGGAATTGCCGTTGGGAATGAGTTAGCAATACAGGTATTAATTCGGGTATTAGAAACCACTGAGAATGAAGATACTCGCAGGTGGGTTGCCAATATTTTAGGGGAAATTGCTGTTGGAAATGAGTTAGCGGTAGGAGCGTTAATTCAAGTATTACAAACCACTGAGGATGAATCTACTTGTGAAGTGATTGCCTATAGTTTAGGGGAAATTGCCGTTAGAAATGAGTTAGCAATAGGGGTGTTGACTCAGGTCTTAGAAACCACTGAGAATAAATGGGTTCGCTCGTGGGTTGCTCATACTTTAGGGAAAATTGACCCTGGAAATGAGCTAGCAATAGGGACATTCATTCAGGTCTTAGAAACTGCTAGGAATCAAATACTTTGCAATGAAGTTGCCCGGATGATAGGGGAAATTGCCGTTGGAAATGAGTTAGCAATACGGGAGTTAATTCGGATCTTAGAAACCACTGAGAATGAAGATATTGGCAGTAGAGTCGCTGAGATTTTAGGGGAAATATGCCCTGAAAATGAGTTAGCAATAGGAGCAATAATTCGGTTCTTAGAAACTATTGAGGATCAATTTTGTCGCAGTTTGGTTGCCTGTACTTTAGGAAAAATTGATCCTGGAAATGAGTTAGCAATACAGGCGTTTCTTGGGATTTTAGAAACCCCTGAAAATAAAGATTATTGCAAGAATGTTGCCGCCGAAAGTTTAGGGAGAATTGCTGTTGGAAATGAGTTAGCAATAGAAACTTTAATTCGGGTCTTAGAAACTACTAAGTCTAAAGATACTCGTCAAAGTGTTTCCGAGAATTTAGGAAAGATCATCAAAACACAAAAACAATATACAGATGTGGTTTTTACCCTCAAACATAACCTAACTGATGAAGTTTACGAGAATAATTTTAATCTCTATAAACATTGCTATAGCCTCCTTTGGCAATGCGCCCAAAATTTACCTTATCCCAAATTTTATCAAGTATGGCATCACAACACCCTGACCCCCCATCCTGAAATTACCAATAATACCCCCGTTGGCAATACCCCAACCGTGCGACAATTAGAACAACAATTCACCGATATTTGTACCCAACTTCCCCACCTCCCCCTCCACTGTATCAACATCAATAAACTACTAACCCTCAACACCAAAAACGAATTTATCCAAGCATTTTGTAACCGTCTTTATCAAAAACTTTTACCCGATGGAACTCCCCCCGAAGTGCAGACCCCCGCTAACCTAGAAACCAAAATTATCCACCTGAAACAGCAACTCCAAACCCCCCATCTGTTCATTCTGTTACTCGCAGATGGGACACCCACCCCCGAAGTCATCGACTGTTGCGACTATCTCACGGACGTCTTACACCTCGGTTGGGTGACACCCGACCCCCTCCCGTTACCACCCCCGCAACGTTCCTTTGTGGCGTCGCAGGATAATTTATTAGAAGCAGTTGAAAGTTGGGTTAGGGAATATTAACAAATGTGGAACAGGCATCTTGCCTGTTAAATAAGTAGCGCACCCACCTCATTCTTACCTAATTCTTACCAAATCCAACGGGTTTTTGCTGTCGTTTTTGTTTCGCCAACAGTTGCATTACTTCATCCGCATAACGACCTTGACGCAATAATTCTGCCATCATCGTCATCGGTTGATTAATATGAGTAAAAAAGGCTTTATATCCCGCACATAAATAATTTAAACCTGCTTCTCCATCCGGGGTTTCAATAAAGCGATTTTTCGGACAACCCCCATTACAGGCAAAACGTACCTCACAATTACGACAATAGTTCGGCAAAGAATCAAATTTAGCCTGACCAAATTGATATTGTTTTTCAGAAGCAATTAATTCAATCATCGGTGTTTCCTGAATATTACCCAGTTTATAGTCCGGTTCAACAAAGTGATCACAGGAATAAAGATCCCCATTATGTTCCAACGCTAACGCTGTTCCACAGGTTTTAGAAAAAATACAAACCCCTGGTTGCACACCCACCCAATTTGCCAAAGCTGCGTCAAAATGTTGAATAAAAATTTTACCTACATCTCGTCGCACCCACTCATCAAAAATAGCGATCAGAAATTGTCCAAACTGTTCAGGTTTAACTGATCGTTCTGTTACTTGATGACCCGATTGAATTAACGTTGAACCATCTGCATTGACCCGTTCAATAATTGGAATAAACTGGATAAATCCAACCCTTAAATCATCTCGAAAAAAGCGATAAACTTCTAACGGATGATTACTATTAACCGCATTAACAGTACAGAGAATATTAACATCAACCTGATGTTTTTTTAAGATTTTCCAACCCTGCATCACCTGTTCAAAACTACCCCGTCCCCGCTTATCCACCCGATAGACATCATGGAACGGTTGGGGGCCATCAATACTGAGTCCAATTAAGAAATTCTGCTGTTTAAAAAATCGTCCCCACTGATCATCGAGTTTTGTGCCATTCGTTTGCAGAGTATGAATAATTTGCTGTCCGGGTTTCTTATATTTTTCTACTAATTCTAGCGATCGCTCAAAAAATTCTAACCCCATTAATGTTGGTTCTCCTCCCTGCCAAGCAACCGTCACTTCTGGGGTTTGATGGGATTCTAACAACTGCTGAATATAGTTCTCCAATACCTCATCGGTCATGCGAAACTTGCTACCCGGATACAGTTGCTCTTTAGCTAAGAAAAAGCAATACTGACAATCCAAATTACAAATTGCCCCAGTAGGTTTTGCCAGCAAATGAAAAGCCAGAGGCGCGTTCTTCGGTCGGGTTCCCATAGTCAGAATAATGCAGGAGGGAAAATTAATAATTGATAATTGATAATTGATAACTAATAACTGATGATGCGGATACTTGATAACTGATAACTGTCTCTACTGTCGTGCCATGATGATCTTCAATTGATCTTCAGGATTTATCAAATGGTCGTGGTTATCTGTCCCCACATCAAGCTGTACCCAATCGATTTTCCCCGTAAATCGACTACTGTTAAAGGTGTAGTCAGGGGTGACAGGCGTACCGGACTCATAGCCGATATCAGTCGTTTCGTCTGCGGAAAAAATAAACGCTTGAGTATGTTCCACCCGACCCGTCCCTACTGACTGACCGTCGTAGTAAAGTGTGACATTGCCACCCTTACCTAAACCACCTCCATCATAGTTAAACTCCATTCGCACTTGATGTTGACCGGGTGGGATCGGTTGTTCGGCTTCTGTAACAAAACTCTGAATACCCAGGACGTTATAGACAAACTTGGCTTTTCCTTCATGGCTATAGACACTCCAACCCCCAAACCGACCGCCTTGGGCAATAATCACCCCTTCTACTCCTTCTGAGGGAACTTGCAGTTGGGATGTCACGGAGAAGGATTTGTTCTTAATATTGACAACGCTGTTTTCCGAGAGACGCCCCATCCCCGCAAAGAACAACTGGGAATTCCCCTTAATTAAAGTTGGTCGCCCCGCAGTTTCAGGATTACACCGTTCCACCTGGCGATCATCCAATGGTAGAACATTATACTTAACCGCCTCTATGAGAAATAGGCGTTGTAGTTCGTGCAGTTTCTCTGGCATCTCTTTGGACAGATCATGGGCCTGTGTCCAGTCTTTGCTGCCGTCGTACAGTTCCCAGACATCATCATCAAAGGGCAACATCTTTTGATTTGTCATCACCCAGGGGGTGCGGTGTTTTGTAACGGCACTCCATCCTTTATAGTAGATGCCTCGGTTGCCAAACATCTCAAAATACTGCACCTCATGGCGTTCTGGAGCCTTGGCATCATTGAAACTATAAACCATGCTCGTGCCTTCATATTGGCTTTGCTGCACCCCGTTAACCATGATGGGTTCAGGAATTCCCGCCAACTCCAGAATTGTCGGTGCAATATCAATCACATGGCAAAACTGGTTACGGATGCCGCCCTTTTCCTCAATTTTCTTAGGCCAATGAACAATCGTACCGTTGCGAGTGCCTCCCCAGTGGGATGCGACTTGTTTTGTCCATTGATAGGGGGTATCCATCGCCCAAGCCCAACCGACGGCATAGTGGTTATAGGACTCAGGAGAGCCAAATTCATCTAATTTTGACAACATGAACTCCGGCGTTTCCAGGGCTGCCATGCCGTTGAAGTTCGCCATCTCGTTAAACGCTCCTTGCAGGGTTCCTTCGGCAGAAGCTCCGTTATCGCCAATAATCACATAAACGAGAGTCTCATCGAGGATGCCTAAGTGTTCTAGGGTGTCGATGACTCGCCCGACGTGGTAGTCGGTGTGTTCCAAAAAGGCAGCATAAACCTCCATCTCCCGCTCCAACACGGGTTTAAGTTGGGGGTTCATGTCGTCCCAGGCGGGAATTTCTGCATGGCGTTGAGTGAGTTGGGCATCGGGTGGGATGACTCCCAGTTCTTTCTGTTTAGCGAAGGTGATTTCACGTTGTTGATCCCACCCGTGAGCAAACTTACCTTTGTACTTTTCGATCCACTCCTTGGGAACGTGATGGGGGGCGTGGGTTGCACCGGGAGCAAAGTACATAAAGAAGGGTTTATCGGGCATCAGGGCTTTTTGTTGACTGACCCATGCGATCGCTTTATCCGCTAAATCTTCGGTTAAGTGATAGCCTTGTTCTGGTGTTTTGGGAGGTTCTATGGGAGTTGTACCTTCATAGAGGGCGGGTTCCCATTGATTATTCTCCCCACCAATAAAACCATAGAAATACTCAAAACCGCCGCCTCCGGTTGGCCAGCCGTCAAAGGGGCCCATCGGGGAGGTTTGCCAAACGGGGACTTCATGACATTTACCTAAATAAGCCGTTGAGTAGCCATTCAATTTCAGGGTTTCTGCAAGGGGAGCTTTGGTGTTGGGACGCACGGAACTGTAACCTGGGGCGGCGGTGGCCGTTTCCGTGATATTGCCCATGCCGACGGAATGATGGTTGCGTCCGGTGAGTAATGCCTGTCGGGTGGGAGCACAGAGGGCGGTGGTGTGAAAACGGGTGTATTTGAGTCCCTGGGATGCAAGTTTCTCGAAGGTGGGGGTATTGCAGGGGCCACCAAAGGCACTGGAAGCACCAAAACCCACATCATCCAGCAGCACAATTAACACATTGGGAGCCCCTGCTGGTGGACGCAGATCGCGAATGGGGGGATAGTGCGTATCGGGATCTTTGGCATCGTAGGTGGTCAGTCCGATGGGGGTCTGATCAGGAATCGGGAGAATTTGGCGTTGAATAGAATTACTGGGCGTCATAATGATCTGGCTTTCCTAAAATTTTTTAAATATATCTCAGGAGTCTGTTAGCCTTAAAGTTAACCTAGATAAGAATCAGGGATTGGCAAATCTTTACATTTCTTTATAAATAAAAGTTGATTTAGATCCAACTAATGATTAAGCTAAATCTGATCTTTATTAGTCCCTCTTTCCTGCTAAGTCTTCATTATAAAGATAGGATGATTTGCCCCTCGAAATCTTACCCGTTATGACTCAACCCCCCAACAACTCAGAAACCCATAAACAGCTTTCTACTAATGATTTAGCCGAAGATCGTACCGAACTCGCTAAATACCGCAGTCGCGCCGCCGCTGATCGGACTTTAATGGCTTGGATACGCACTTCCCTATCCTTAATTGGTTTTGGTTTTGGTATTCCTACTATTGTCAGAACTATTGAACAAACCCACCTGACTCCTAAACTTGATCCGGTGCGATTTTCTGTTATTGTTGGACTGTCTTTTATTGGGACGGGAATGCTAGGAATGGCTTTAGGACTGAGAGAACATCGTCGGTTACTTCAACAAATAGAAAGCGATCGCTATACTTATGAAACTTCCCACAGTACAGAAATTATCGGGGTTGCTTTACTGGTGATTGGGTTCATCAGTTTTATTGGGGTAATCGTTAAATCTCTCATGTTTTAATTTTGTTTTCAATAACTTTAAACCCGTACAAACGACCAGATGAAATCAGTTTTAACGTCTTGTTTTAGTTTATTAACTTTTCTAGTGGTGACTCCTGCTTGGGCGAGTTCCGTTAAACTGGATTCTGAACAAAACCTCTCCTCTGTTTTTTCAGAAGATCAGCATCAGTTTTTGATTCATTCGGATTTGCATTTTTCCGGTGATCCATCTTTAGTTAAGTTTAATCCAGTTTCGGTTGAGAAAATTGCGATCGCTCCTTCACCTTCACAACAATCTACCACACACAACGCAGAAGATTTTAAACTCTCTAATTTGAATTCAACCTTTTTAAATTCTAGCAGGAATGCAGCCGATTTGCAACCGTATAAACTGAGAAAAGATGATGAAATTTTATCAAATTCAAGTGGGTCTAATTTAGAAAAAAATACGATCAGTCAAAATCCGATCAATTTTGATCAGGTTGTTAATGAAGTCTTGACTGAAGAGTCCCAGAGTTCTACTCCTAAAACTGAAGAAGCTCAGTCCAGTAACGGATGGCGATTTGAAGTTGAACCGATGCTATTTGTGCCGTTTAATATAGACGGTTATGCTATTGTTGGAGAAGGTGCGAGTGTTAATCGAGTCGTTTTAGTAGACTTAATTACGGCTGAAATTACCAATCGCATCTTAAAACAATTACCCCAAGATTTAATTGAAAAAGCGGTTGATCGAGTGTTAGAACGATTACCTTTTGATCGCAGGAACACTCGATTAGAAGATCGCATTGCTCAAGAGGTGCGAGAACGTTTACAACAACGGGGACAAGACCTAACAGAACGTTTAGAAACTCAAATTCGGGAAGGGGTACAAACAATAGTAGATCGAGTTCCTCCGGGTCAAGTTCCCGTTGAAGTTGATTTTAATATTGGGTTAGGACAGATTCTGGATTTCAATAAAATTTTAGAGTTAGGAACTCGTTTAGAAGCGTGGAATGGGGATATTGGATTAATCTTTCAGGGAACTTATGCTGAAATGGGTGTTACCGAGAACGGTTCACAAATTGATCTTGATTTGAATACGAAATTATTAACAGCAGAAGTCTCCCTCGCATGGCATTTAGGAACCCTTTCTCTCACTCAGGTTAAAGATTCTTCTCGACAAAAACCTGTCTATCCTTCCCTTGATTTTGAAGTTTATGGAGGCGCTCGTTTTGGCTATCTTGAGAGTGATTTTAGTTTTGATCCTGGCCCAAATATTAACTATCAACCGGATTGGTTTGATCCGTCCTTTGGCGCACAAATTCAATTGAATTTAACGGATAATCTTAAACTTATAACTAGAGGAGGAACTGCAATTACAGGAGGAAGTGAAGCTCCTGTTAATTGGGATCTACTCATCGGTTTAGATTGGCAAGTTTCCCGTGATTTAACCTTGTCCGCAGGCTATCGTTTATATCAATTAAAAGTTGAACAAGAAGGAGACTATGGAACCTCTACTGTTAAAATGACTTCACAAGGAATGCGTTTAGGATTAGGTTGGTCTTTCTAGTTTCGAGACAAATTCACGAACTGTTAAACGCAGTGTATATGACCAGCCTAAATCTGATGTAAAATCTTTCTATTCCTTGTTCTGTTTAATTTATGATAACTGTAGAAGAATTAATTAAAAAATATCAACTGATTCCTCATCCTGAAGGGGGATATTTTCGAGAAACCTATCGTTCAGAAGGGGTAATTCCTAATAGTGCTTTACCGGATAATTTTAAAGGCGATCGCAATTATTGTACAGGAATTTATTTTTTATTGCCTCAAGGAACAAAATCCTGTTTACATCGAATTCAATCCGATGAAATGTGGCATTTTTATTTAGGGGGTTCAATGACCTTGGTGTTAATGCACGAAGACTATGGCCTACAGAATATTATTCTGGGTTCTGATATTCAACAAGGGGAAACGGTGCAGTTTGTTGTTCCGGCGGGATGGTGGTTTGGCGGCTATCCTAACTCAGAAAGCGCCTATAGTTTTGTCGGGTGTACCGTTGCGCCAGGGTTTGATTTTGCCGATTTTGAATTAGCGACTCGGACTGACCTGCTCTCCAAGTTTCCAGAGTCTTCTGAACTGATTTTAAAATTAACTCCTGATGCTTAATTCAAGGTACAATACATCCTTTATGCTTTATTAATTTAACAGATGGTAGAAGATTTATTAACCTTTGTTTTAGGTAGTTTTGCGTCCTTATTTCCCATTGTCGATCCCTTGGGTGCTGTGCCGATATTTTTAATTTTAGCAGCAGGCTATTCTCCAGAGTTGCAACAAAAATGTGCGATTAAAACTTCCTTGAGCTTTGTAGGAGTTTTAGTCTTCTTTTTATTAGTCGGAGATGGAATTTTAGAATTCTTTGGTTTAGCCATGTCAGGGGTAAAAGTAGCCGGAGGAATTGTAATTTTTGAAGCGGGATGGGAAGCTTTAAAAGCAGAACCCAGATTAACCCCAACGGAAGAAGAAGCCTTAAGCTGTCAAATTCAAGAACATAAAGATATTTCCTTTATTCCCTTAACCATTCCTTTATTAGCAGGGCCAGGAGCGATCGCCGTAACATTAGGATTAGCCGCCCAAGCTGGCGAAACTTTATCCTCAGAAACTATATTACATTTAGGGGCGATTATTGTTGCAATTGTCCTGATTGGAATTTTGGTTTATGGCTGTTTAATTTTATCCCATCGTTTAGTCAATCTTTTAGGAGAAAATGGAATTATTGCCTTTACTCGTCTTCTGGGTTTATTTATTTTAGCCCTTGGTGTACAATTAATCTTAAGTGGGTTAGAACACTGGATTGAAGGTTTATTTTCAACCTATTTATCCGATTTCGTCTTGTTGCCTCGATAGAGAAATTCTCAAAACAGGTTGATCCTTGATTCCTTCTGTCCTAACGCTCAACACCGCACACCGGATTTAAAGAATAATCCTAAAGTTAGGTCTTCAAAAAAATCTAGCTTCAAGAGATTCTATTCGTTCTAAAATATTCTTAGAATCCAATGCAGAAGGGTATTTTTGTAGAAATAACATCATTTAGCAGCCTATTAAAAAATTAATATGGATCTTAAGACTGAATTTTTATTTCTGCATCCCTTTCATCCTGAGCAATTAACACTTTATATCAACTCTAATGACCCTTTCTCAACCAAAAGTCCAACATATCCAGGGTATTATCCTGCTGATCGCCGTTACCCTGCTTTGGGGAACAACATTTCCTCTGGTTAAAGAAACGACTCATAATATTTCCCCTGGTGTATTAATTGCCATCCGATCTGCTTTACCTGCGATCGCTTTTTCGTTGCATTTAAGAACGTTAAATCTAAAGTTAATTCGAGATGGAATTCTATTAGGAATTCTACTGTTTGCCTCCTTAGCCATTCAAGCGATCGCATTAGAAAGTCTCTCCGCAAATCGTGCCGCTTTTATTGCCAGTTTAAACGTCATTTTAGTCCCCTTATTAGGGCAATTATTCGGTCAAAAAATACGACGGGGACTATTCTTAGCCGCCGGACTCGCGTTAGTGGGGGTGGGGGTGATGTCCTGGGAAGGCGGAATGCTGACGGCGGGAGACTTCTGGATGTTATTAGATGTTCTACTTTATACCAGCTATATTTTGCTGTTAGAAGCCGTCACCTGCACCCATTCGTCCCAACCCTTAACGGCAATTCAGCTTGTGGTGATGACGGTTTTAGCGACTGTGTGGACGTTACCGGATGTGATGGGACAATGGCAGGGGATTCAAGGTCATTACGTCCCTTTATTATACCTAGCGGTGGTGACGGCCGTTACCACTTGGTTGCCCGCGATCGCTCAACATTGGGTTTCGGCCTCAGAAACGGCTGTAATTTATACCTTTGAGCCTGTTTTTGCATCCGTATTTTCCTTCTGGTTATTGGGTGAAACCTTAGGACTGCGGGGTTGGTTTGGAGGGGCGATGATTTTAGCAGCAATGTTTATTAGTCAACAACACACGAATCCTACTGGATTTGAGGGTGAAACAATGATGGAAGAAAACATTTTAATTCCTACAATTGAACCTGTTGTTTTGAATGATGAAATGTGTATCGATTTTTCTTGGCATCATCCCGAACTAGAAAGAGAAGCAATCCCCGTATTTATTACTTCAACTCCCCATCCCGAATTGATAGAACAGGGAATTGAAATGTTAGAAGAACGAGGAACCCTTAACTATAGCAATTCTAAATGAATTGTACACTCCTAATCAAAGATTATTAACCCTAAAAAATGGATACAAATTCGGTGTGTAGGGGCGAGGCGCGCCCATTGGTGTCAACTTAAGGAAAGGCGATCGCAACGACTAATGGGAGTTGAAGAGGGCGATGAGTAGTCGCCCTGGCAACGTGGCAACTGTAGGTGTTAGTTTAAAGGGGCGATCGCCAAGGTCAGTGTTAGTGGAAGGGGGAAAGAAATCAGATGAGTAAAACAACAGGGAGAATTTTGAGAAATGCGGATTTAAGGCATCAAAGTCAAATGGCAGGGCCACCATTAGAAGTGCTAGAAAAAGAACTGTATAGACTACTAACACCCGAAAATTTTAAACCGTTAAAGGAAAGCCGAGGAATTCAGGAAAAAAAACTGCGTTCGCGAGTATTAAATTTACCAGTGATGATGGCAGTAGTTATTGGCTTAGTCTATAGAAGAATAGCTGGATTGCGAGAACTGTTAAGAATCCTAACGGAAGAAGGAATGCTGTGGATAGAACCGATGCAAGTGAGTGTGGAAGCGTTATCAAAAAGATTAAGAACGCTACCAGCGAGTTTATTTGTAGAAATCTTTGAACAGGTGATAGAGAAATTAAAAAGCGAAGAAAATCTGAAGGGAGTGCCGGAAAAATGGCAAGGGATCTCAGAAAAGTTTACAGGAATTTGGATAGCAGATGGTTCGACACTGGAAGAAATATTTAAAAAGTTAAAAGTGCTGAGAAAGGGTAACACAGTGTTAGGGGGAAAGATGATGGTGATTGTAGAAGCCTGGACATATAGACCGGTGAAAATGTGGTATACAGAAGAATCAAAAGCTAACGATAAAATCTTTACTGACCAACTGTTAGAACAACTTCCCCAAGGGGGATTAATGATTTTTGACTTAGGTTTTTTTAAGTTTGGGTGGTTTGATGAATTTACAGAACAAAAAAAATTTTTTGTAACCCGATTAAGAGAAAAAACAGCCTATCAAGTCAAAAAAACATTAAGCCAAGGGTTATACTATCAAGATGAAATTATCCAGATGGGATTGTACCGTTCTAACCGATGTCATCAGCCTGTACGATTAGTCTCAGTCTTATGGGGAAAAACTTGGTATCGCTATTTAACCAATGTCTTAGATCCAGAGGAATTATCGGCTCAACAAGTTTGTGAGTTGTACCGAAATCGCTGGCAAATTGAACAAGCCTTTTTATTAACGAAGAGATTATTAGGATTAGCCTATCTCTGGGTGGGAGATAGCAACGGAATCCAAATTCAAATTTTATCAACCTGGATATTTTATGCCGTCTTAAATCAGTTGTGTACTGATGTCGCTATGGCTTTAGGTCAACCGAAAGAACGAATTTCTACAGAAATGGTATTTCGCGCTTTATATCATTTTTCTCGAGCTAGTTTACGGGGAGAAACTTCTGATGTTATTAGCTATTTAACCTCACATCAGAAGTTATTTGGCTTGGTCAAATCCACTCGAAAACGACATCGAGAAATCGATGCTCTTACACAGCAGGTTTGGGGCGATCGCTCCTTAAGTTGACGCCAATGGGCGCGCCTCGCCCCTACGATTATTCGGATTTCCAGCTATTTGTACAACTGATTTAGACTTGCTATAGTGCTACTTGAAGAGGGAACAGGGAACAGGGAACAGGGAACAGTAAGAATTGAAAGGGTTTCAGGGTTTAAAAATGTCAAACACCGTAATGCGTAGCGCTATATAAAATAATATTCTGCTTCCTGTGGTTTCTTCCTTGATTTTACATTCGTTCTACCACCGGAATACCTAAGAGGGATAACCCTAATTTTAGAGTTCGTGCCGTTAAATCACATAACGCTAAACGAGATGTTCGTTGAGGTTCTTCCGCTTTCACGACAGAACATTGCTCATAAAATTGATTGAATTTCTGGCTTAATTCAAACAAATATTGACATAAACGGTTAGGAAATAAATCGTGAGCCACTTCTTCTAATACATCTTGTAATTGTAATAGATGTTTAGCTAATACACATTCTACCTCTGCTTCCAAAACTATCTTAATATCCGTTCCTAACTGTTGCCAATCAATATTCCCTTTCCGACTAATGCCTTGAATTCTCACATAAGCATAAAGCAAATAGGGGGCTGTATTTCCTTGCAAAGATAACATTTTATCAAAGCTAAAAATATAATCACTGGTGCGATTTTGGCTTAAATCTGCATATTTAACCGCACTCAAACCCACCACTTTCGCAACCTGATCAATAAATGCTTCTGTTTCCGTGCGTTCTTCGGCTTTTAACCGGGTTTCTAAATCAGTTTTAGCATAATTTACTGCCTCATCTAATAACTCTCTTAACCGCACCGTTTCCCCTGAACGGGTTTTTAATTTTTTGCCATCTTCCCCTTTCACAACCCCAAAAGGAACATGAACTAATTCGACGTTTTCCGGTATCCAACCTGCCCGTTTTGCGACTTGCCAAACCTGCATAAAATGGTTGGATTGTCCTGCATCTGTAACATAAATAATACGGGTAGCTTTTTCGGTTTCAATGCGATGTCTTAAGGCGGCTAAATCCGTTGTCGCATAATTATAACCGCCATCGGTTTTTTGTACAATTAAGGGTAAAGGTTCCCCCTCTTTATTGGTAAATCCTTCTAAAAAGACACATTTTGCCCCTTGGTCTTCCACTAATAATCCTATTTTCTCTAATTCCTCAACAATTTGGGGTAAGAATTGATTATAGAAAGATTCTCCTCTTTCCGTTAATTGAATATCCAAATCATCATAAATTAACTGAAATTCTCGCCGAGATTGTTCACACAATAATTGCCAAGCTCGACGGCTATCTTCTGCCCCAGCTTGTAATTTTACCACTTCCTGACGGGCTGTTTCTTTAAAGGTTTCATCTTGATCAAATCTAACTTTTGCTTGACGATAAAATTCAACTAAATCCCCTAAATCTAACGCATTTGCAGTGGTTAAAGCATCGGGATAAACTTCTTTTAAATAGGTAATTAACATTCCAAATTGAGTGCCCCAGTCCCCAACATGGTTCAGACGTAAAACATCATGTCCTTGAAATTCTAATATTCTGGCAATACAATCTCCAATAATGGTAGAACGTAAATGTCCGACGTGCATTTCTTTAGCAATATTCGGACTAGAAAAATCAACAATCATGCGTTGAGGGGGGTTAACTTGAGGAATATTTAACCGTTCATCCCCTAACATTTTTTGCAGTTGGGTTTGTAAATAGTCGATTTTTAAGCGTAAATTAATAAAACCAGGGCCAGCAATTTCAGGCGGTTCGCAGATTTCATCTAAACTTAAATGGTTTATAATTTGAGTAGCGATCGCTCTGGGATTACTTTTTAAAGGTTTCGTTAAAGACATCGCCACATTACATTGATAATCTCCAAATTTGGGATTTGTGGCTTCAACAACCATCGGGTCAGTTGTGGCGAAATCTTCTCCAAATGCTGCCACTAACGCTTGATTAAATTTAATTTTGAGCAGTTCTACTGTAGATGTCATGATTAACTCTTTCGACTTAAGGCTTCCTTGAAAGCTGTGCTTTTGAGTCGATTGTACCTTGAATTCAGTCCATCCAGAAAATAGCCTATTGCTGGGCTTGGTTCTTAAGTCCTGATCTACTCAGGTGGCTAATGGGAGAAGTTTACATTCTGTTACAGAGTAAGATTTCTTCCCCCACCTACTGATCTGGCGTCGGGAAGGGGTGGCTAAATCCATTTCAAAATGAAATAATTTATAAATGTATTGAAATTCAATCGAAATCATATTACACTTTCCCTATCGATTTATGATGGATTCTGCATCAAAGTCCATCGCCAGGGTGAGATCCCTAGCTCAGAAATTACGTTAAAGGTGAGAAGTGTGATGACTCGATTATTTGCCCGGTTAAACGTTCCTTTTTGGCTGCGACACCTCTCAACAGCCCTAAAACGTCGTTCTCTTCTAAGGTTTATGGGTTTATTTGCGGGTGGCTTATATTTAAGTTTTGCCTTAGCCGCTTGCAGTAGCGGAAATTCCGCCAATACTCCAACCCCTGTCGCCACTAACACAGCTACCCCCTCCAGTTCTGTGGTTAGAATTGGCTATCAAAAATCCGCTACCCTCCTCAACGCCTTAAAATCCCAAGGAACCTTAGAAAAGCGTTTACAACCCCAGGGAATAACCGTTCAATGGTCGGAATTTTCGGCTGGCCCCGCAATTTTAGAAGGCTTAAACGTCGGACAAATTGACTTTGGTTACACCGGAGAAACCCCGCCCATTTTTGCTCAAGCCGCGAATGCGCCCTTAGTTTATGTTGCCTATGAACCCTTGGGGCCGAAAGCCGAAGCGATTTTAATTCCCAAGGATTCACCCATTCAAAGTGTTGCAGATTTAAAAGGGAAAAAAGTTGCTTTAAATAAAGGGTCAAATGTGCATTATTTACTCGTAGCAGCCTTAGAAAATGCCGGGTTGCAATATAGCGATATTACTCCGGTTTTTCTGCCTCCGGCTGATGCAAGAGCCGCCTTTGAACAAGGAAGCGTTGATGCTTGGGTCATTTGGGATCCTTATTTAGCCGTTGCCGAAACTGCAATTGGGGCAAAAATTTTAACCGATGGTACAGGATTAGTAGAAAACCGAGGCTTTTTCTTAGCCTCTCAAAAGTTTGTTGAGCAAAATTCTCCTGTAATTACTGCCATCTTAGAAGAACTGAAAACCACCAGCGAATGGGCAAAAACTAACCCTCAAAAAGTTGCAGAATTTCTATCGAAAGAAACAGGAATTGATGTTAATTCTCTGTTATTAGCTGAAAGTCGTCGCAGTTATGGTGTTGATCCCTTAACTCCAGAAACCATTTCGGGTCAACAAAAAATTGCCGATACCTTCTATCGTTTACAACTGATTCCGCAACAAATTAGCATTCAATCGGCGGTTAAAAACCTATCTTAACGGGTTCTTTTATTAACTAATTATTGTAGGAATAAAACAATGCAAATTCTCTGGTTTTTTCCCACTCACGGAGATGGACGTTATTTAGGAACGAGCTATGGCGGACGAGCCGTTACTCTGGACTACTTAAAACAAATTGCCCAAGCCGTTGATCACCTGGGCTACACAGGGGCACTGATTCCGACGGGACGCTCCTGTGAAGATGCTTGGATCGCTGCGGCATCCCTGATTTCCGTCACCCAACGGATGAAATTTTTAGTCGCCCTCCGTCCCGGGATGACGACCCCTAGCACCGTAGCAAGAATGGCAGCTACCTTTGATCGCCTTTCAGGAGGGAGGTTACTGGTAAATGTCGTCACCGGAGGCGATCCCGTTGAAATGGCGGGGGAAGGGTTGCATTTGTCCCATGATGATCGTTATGCGTTAACCGATGAATTTCTCCAAGTTTGGCGAGGAGTAATGGCCGGGGAAACGGTGGATTTTCAGGGGAAATATTTGGATATTCAAGGGGCAAAATTGCTATTTCCTCCCGTACAAACCCCCTATCCGCCTTTATGGTTTGGAGGTTCATCTCCCGCAGCGATGCAGGTAGCAGCCAAACACATTGATGTGTATTTGACCTGGGGAGAACCCCCGGAACAGGTGGCGGAAAAAATTTCCCAGATGCGCCAATTGGCGGAAGCTCAAGGTCGCACAATTCGGTTTGGGATTCGTCTCCATGTGATTGTCCGCAACACCTTAACTCAAGCTTGGGATGCCGCAAATGAATTAATTGAATATGTGGATGATGAGGCGATCGCAATCGCCCAAAAAGCTTTATCCCGAACAGATTCCGAGGGACAACGACGGATGACTCAACTGCATGGAGGCTCAAAAACTGCCCTAGAAATTAGCCCCAACCTGTGGGCGGGTGTGGGGTTAGTGCGGGGTGGGGCGGGAACGGCTTTAGTGGGGGATGCGGATACCGTTGTTAAACGGATGTTGGAATATCAACAATTAGGAATTGAAACGTTTATCTTCTCCGGTTATCCCCATTTAGAAGAAGCGTATCGCGTTGCTGAATTGTTATTTCCCCATCTTCCTTTAGAGTATCAACCTCCCTCTTTAGAGACGAATATGATGAGTCCTTTTGGAGAAATTATTGCTAATGATCGCCATCCCAAATCTCAACGGATTCCCACTCCTACTGCGTCCTAAATTATGGCTAAAAAAGGATTAGATACCGTTTTAAATCATCCGATTGTTCCTTGGATTGTACCCGTCGGATTTTTGCTCATTTGGCAATTTTTATCTCAGGTGGGGTGGTTATCCAATCGGGTTTTACCCGCCCCAACGGATGTCCTACAAGCTGCGATTAAATTAGGGTTAAGTGGTGAATTATTCAAACATATTCTGATTAGTACCCAACGAGCGATCGCAGGCTTCATTGTTGGGGGAATAATTGGGGTGGCTTTGGGCTTACTCAATGGCATTTCCCAACCAGCTAACAGAATTCTGGATACCTCTGTGCAGATGGTCAGAAATATTCCTCACTTAGCTTTAATTCCCTTGGTCATTCTTTGGTTTGGAATTGGGGAAGAAGCCAAACTTTTTCTAGTCTCTTTTGGGGTATTTTTTCCCCTTTATATTAATACTTGGCATGGAATTAAAACCGTTGATGCAGGATTAATTGAAATGGGAAAAGTTTATGGTTTAAATCCTTGGGATTTATTTTGGCAAGTGATTCTGCCAGGGGCTTTACCGTCTATTTTAGTGGGAGTGCGCTATGGATTAGGAATTATGTGGTTAACCTTAATTGTTGCCGAAACCATTGCGGCAAATTCAGGAATTGGTTATATGGCGATGAATGCTCGTGAGTTTATGCGAACGGATGTTGTGGTTTTAAGTATTCTCATGTACGCCTTACTGGGAAAATTAGCCGATGCGATCGCCTGTGGATTAGAAGCGAAATTATTGCAATGGCATCCAAGTTATCAATAGAAATAGAAGGAAAATATACAGTATGAACGCAAAAATTAGAGGCTCAGATGTGAAACTTTTAGGATTGAGTAAATCCTTTGGTCAAACCTCTATTTTATCCCATTTGAGCTTAGACATTAAGCCCGGAGAATTTGTGGCGATTGTCGGGCGTAGTGGTTGTGGAAAAAGTACCTTATTACGATTAATTGCTGGGTTAGATCATCCGACGGCTGGGGGGGTTTTAGTGGATGGAGAACCCCTGCATCAACTCAATCCCACTGCACGGGTGATGTTTCAAGATTCCCGTCTATTATTGTGGCGGCGGGTATTAGAAAATGTCGGTTTAGGATTGCGGGGAGACTGGAAACCGAAAGCCTTGGAAATGCTGGAACAGGTGGGTTTAGGGGAACGCGCTCAGGACTGGATTGCCGTTTTGTCGGGGGGACAACGACAACGGGTCGCTTTAGCCAGGGCATTGGTGAGTCAACCCCGTTTACTCCTCCTCGATGAACCCTTGGGGGCGTTGGATGCTTTAACTCGAATTGAAATGCAATCTTTGATTGAACAATTGTGGTTAGAAAAGCAGTTTACGACGTTATTAATTACTCATGATGTTGAAGAAGCTGTAGTGTTAGCAGATCGAGTTTTGTTATTAGAAGCAGGGCAAATCACGATGGATTTAGATATTCCCATTTCTCGTCCTCGTCATCGCGGTGATCCGACCGTTGCCAGATTAGTTGAACGAATTTTAGCACGGGTTTTAAAGAGTCACTCTTCTGTTCAAAACCCATTTCAATTAGCAGGATTAGGTTCACCAAGATATCAATAAGAAATCTTTAAATTGAATCTATTCATGTTTTAAATTCTAACATAGGAGTTTTTCTAATGGCAAAAATTGTAGCGATCGCAGGCAGTCCTTCCCATCCTTCTCGGACTTATGGAATTGTCGAATATGCCCTGAATTTACTAGCTCAAAATGGGTTTGAAACCGATTTAATTTCCGTTCGAGATTTACCTTCAGAAGATTTAATCTTTGGACGCTATGATAGTCCGACTTTAGAACCTGCAAAAGCCTTAATTCAAGCTGCATCAGGATTAATTGTTGCTACACCTGTTTATAAAGCGGCTTATACTGGGGTATTAAAATCTTTTTTAGATTTATTACCGCCTAAATTTCTATCAGGTAAAGTGATTTTACCCATCGCTACTGGGGGAACAATAGCCCATTTATTAAGTATTGATTATGCTCTTAAACCTGTTTTATCGGAATTAGGCGCGGAATATTTATTAAATGGGGTTTATGCAGTCGATCAACAAATTCAACGTCAAGAAAATGGGGGGTTTTTATTAGATGAAGAGATTGAACAACGCTTACAAAAATCGGTTCAAGATTTAGGACAAACCGTTGAGCAGATATCTAACCTTACCGAAAAATTAATTCCGGCATAAATTTTATGTTTTGGGGCTGAAACTTATTCAGCCCTAATTCAACTTTTTTAGGACAACATTATTAGCATTAATCAACCTTGAAATCCTAGTCTATTAGACACAGATTAAAGGTGCATTCCTAGGGTGATATTCTGGGTTCTCTGGTAAGATTCAATGAAAATTATCTAATACCGACTTGTGCTAAGACCTGAAACAGAATAGAATTAATAAAACTCAAAGCTAAAGCCCCAATTACAGCACTCCAAATTCCCCACCGTAAGCTAAATCCTTCCACCAGTTTAGCCGCTAAAGCAAACATCACAACGTTGAGAATAAATGTAACGAAAGATCCGGCAAAAATCAACGTTGCTGGGAGGAAAATTAAAGCTAAAAGAGGACGGACTAAAGCATTAACCAGTCCAAAAACCGCCGAAGAAATTAAGGCTTTTTTGAAATTATCAATTTCAACGCCAGTAAATTGACTGAGTTGAGCAATTAGATATAAACTGACGGCTGTTACTAACCAAAGCAATAATAAACTTACGATCATTTCAGGAACTCCCATAAGGTATAAAGTTTGATTTTACACGCTCAACTCTAAAGGAGCACACTTTGAAAATAAAACGATAAAATCTTTAGTTTTTCTTAATAAAATGGCAGACGACCTTCCCCCCATCTCTGACAGAGAGAAGGTTCAAACATTAAACATTAAATCGGAATAACATCACATCTCCTTCTTGGACAATATATTCTTTCCCTTCACTGCGAACTAATCCTTTTTCCTTCGCCGCCGTCATCGAACCTGTGGCTACTAAATCTTTATAAGCGACGGTTTCCGCCCGAATAAATCCCCGTTCAAAATCAGAGTGAATGACTCCGGCGGCTTGGGGTGCGGACATTCCGGCTTTAATTGTCCAGGCGCGCGTTTCTTTTGGGCCAGTTGTTAAATAAGTGCGTAATCCTAATAATTCATAAGTAGCTCTAATTAAGGATTTTAACCCCCCTTCTTCTACGCCTAAAGACGCTAAAAAGTCCGCTCGTTCTTCTTCGGATAAATCCACTAATTCCGCTTCTACTTGGGCTGAAATAATCACCACTTGAGCATTATCTAATTTTGCGACTTCTCGGACTTTTTCAACTTGTTCATTACCTGTAGCTAAATCATCTTCTGACACATTTGTTGCATAAATTACAGGTTTTTGTGTGACTAACCCTAACCCTTTAACCGCTTCTATTTCTTCTTCGGTTAATGTTGCTTGACGGGCGGGTTTTCCTTCATTTAATAAGACTGCAATTTTTTCTAACGCAGTTACTTCGAGTTGGGCTTCTTTGCTGGTTCTTGCTTGTTTTCGCGCACGGTCAATGCGACGTTCAACTTGAGATAAATCTGATAAGGCTAATTCTAAATTAATAATATCAATATCTCGCAAAGGGTCAACAGAACCCGCAACGTGAATAATATCATCATTTTCAAAGCAGCGAACCACATGAACAATGGCATCTACTTCTCGAATATGGGATAAAAATTGATTTCCTAACCCTTCTCCTTGACTCGCCCCTTTTACTAATCCTGCAATATCAACAAATTCAATTCGAGTGGGGATAATTTGTTCAGAATTAGAAATTTTTGCTAAAACGTTCAACCGTTCATCGGGAACTGCGACAACGCCGACATTCGGTTCAATAGTACAAAAGGGAAAGTTAGCCGCCGTCGCCTTCGCATTAGCAACTAAAGCGTTAAATAATGTCGATTTACCAACGTTGGGAAGTCCAACAATTCCGGCTCTTAGCATGGGTTCGATGGTTAAGTTAAACGTTCAATAGACTATCAATTTATAATTATAAACTGTTTGGGGACAAATTTAACAAATTTATATTTATGTACAATTGCTGCTGTATTAAGATCAATAGAAATACTATGATTTCCCGTAGGGGCGAGGTTCTCTCGCCCTAACGATAAATTAGGAATCCAAACAGTTGTACAATTGATTGATACTGACTCTATATAATTTTATAACATGAATAATTCTCTTAAAATAGCAGATTTATTTTCAGGAATTGGGGGATTTAGACTAGCTTTTGAAAAAGCGGGTTATCACTGTGTATATTCTTGCGAAAAAGATCCCGCCTGTCAATCGGTTTATTTCAACAACTTTGGAGAACAGCCCGAAAAGGATATTACTAAAATTGATTATAATAAGATTCCTCAGTTTGATGTCTTAACGGCAGGTTTTCCCTGTCAACCCTTTAGCATTTGTGGAAAACGCCAAGGCTTTCAAGATACCAGAGGAACCCTATTTTTTCATATTTGCGAAATTATAGAAACCCATCATCCCAGGGTTGTTGCCTTGGAAAATGTCAAGCATTTGTTACATCATGATCACGGAGAAACTATTAAGACTATTTTATATTCCTTAGAAGATTTAGGCTATTTTGTAGATTATCAATTATTGAATGCTAAAGACTTTGGACTTCCTCAAAATCGAGAACGATTGATTATTATTGCTTGCACAGATAAAAACTTTTCTTTTTCAAAACTGCAAAGGGTTTATCCTGTTCCTAAATTAAGATATTTTTTAGATAAAACGGGAAACTTCGACTATTTAAACCCAGAAGAATATACACTGATTGAAGGTTATAAACAGCAGTCATCTGGTTTAATTTTTGTAGGATATCGAAATAAAAATATCTGGAAAAAAGGAATTAGACCGAATACTGAACATTTATCAAGGGTACATCACCAACCGAATCGAATTTACTCTATTGATGGAGTCCATCCGACTCTTCCATCCCAGGAAACATCGGGACGTTTTTTTATTTATATTCCTGAAGAAAATCGAGTTCGTAAGTTAACTATCCAAGAATGTTATAGAATTATGGGGTTTCCTGATACCTTTAAATTGCATCCTAATTTAGGAGAATGTTATAAACAAATTGGAAATTCTGTTTGTATTCCTCTATTTCAAGAACTTGCAATACAGATTAGAGAGCAAATTTTTTGTGCTTTTGATTATCAGTATTTATCTGGAATTAGATCACTGTAATTTGTAATTATTAAATAGATTATAATTAAGTGTCAAGAGGGTTGGGAGACCCAACCCCTACACGGATTACTATAGCAATGAGCAGGTTAGTATTTACAACTTCTCTGTGTCTTTGTGTCTTTGTGGTTAAATTAGGCTTTCCTCAAGAAATCTGATTCCAGATATCTTTGTTACCAATTAGGAGGTAAACCGTATAATTCTAACATTTCTTCATCTTGTAATAATTCCTGGGTTGGACGCTCTACGACAATTTTTCCCTCAGCTAAAATTAAGGATCTATGGGTAGTTTTTTTAATCCAATTGAGATCATGGGAAGCAATTAATATTACTTTCAAGGGTAAATCAGCTAATATTTTAGCTAATTTTTTACGCCAAGCGGGATCTAAACCATTTGTGGGTTCATCTAAGATTAAAATACTGGGTTCTAATACTAAAATTGACGCTAATGCAGCTAGACGTTTTTGTCCCCCTGATAACTCATGGGAGGAGCGATTTTCATAATAGATTAACCCGAATTTAGATAAAATAAATCGTGCTTTTTCTTTCGCTTCTATCACAGACATTCCAGAGTTACGCAAACCAAACATCACATCTTCTAAAATAGTGGGCATAAATAATTGATCATCAGGATTTTGGAAAGCAAATCCTACCTGAAGACGAATTTCAGAAAGATTTTTCGATTCTAAACTAATACCATTAATGAAAATCTGACCGGATTGTGGTAATTTTAAACCGATTAAGTTTTCTAATAAAGTGCTTTTACCCCCACCTGTAGCGCCCATTAAAGCCACTCTTTCACCCGAATTTATGGCAAAGGAAATATCTTGCAAGATCGGCTCTTGTCGGGTATATCCAAACACTAAATTTTGGACAATTAGGGTTTTTTCAGAACCATTAATTTTTGACATAGGAAAAAAATGTTAATAAACCAGCGATAGTGATCACAATAATTAGGGCAAAATTATCTCTGGGCGATAATTGAGATTCTACGGGTAATTTACCTTGATAACCCCGCAAAATCATGGCATTATAAACTCGTTCAGCGCGATCTAAACTTCGCAAATAAAGAGAACCAATCATGGCGGCACTTGTATAACGTAACCAACCGGAATAACCGGATAAACCTCGCAATTTTGCCGATTGTTGCATTTGGCGAATTTCTGAGATTAATATTTCTAAATATTGCCCAGTTAATAAGATAATTTCTTGAAAGGTTGCTGGTAGTGGTAAACCTTTTAATGCGATTCCTAAACTATGGGGTGGTAGTGTGATCAGAAAACTATTCATTATTAGTAAACAAAGTAGGGAACGAGTTACCATAAAACTGGCTTTTTCGTATCCCATAGGTAAGGCTAATAATGAAAGTAAGATTAATTCTGCCCCTAATAGTTTTGAGATGATTTTTAGGGGCGGTTTTAAAGTAATTACCCACAAAAATGCGATCGCGCTATAGCAGCCTAACGCCCACCATACAGATGTTTTGAGTAAGGCAATTCCGATTACAAGGATAAGAGAAATCTGTAGTTTAAACGGGATAGAAAATTGAATCATTGTTGAATTATAACTGATTGGGTTTACCAATTTGGAGAATCCCAAAAGCAACACCAAAACAAATTATGCTTCCGATAATCCCGGAAATGCTAGTGCCAATTTCCCCTAATCCTTTGATAGTATAATCAGCAAAAGGTGTGGGAATACTAAGTCGCACATTTTCGGCTAATTCACCAAAACCGTGAATTTCTGCAACCTTTTCTAAACCATCTGGCCAAGCTGATGCAAATAAGGATAATACTCCGGCAATTAATAATGTACCAATTACTGGAATCAACCATTTATTTAATTGGGGTTGATCACCGGGTAATAAATCGGGTCTGACTGTAATTAAATAAGTTAAAATTCCTGCTGTAATTAATCCTTCACCAATCCCAATTAAACTATGAACTCCTATCATGGCTGGTAAAATTATCGCCGATGTAGCTGTCCCTGATAAAATCAAATTTATCGAACAAGCGATCGCGGCAGCAATAACACTAATTCCCCCAGCAATACCCGCAGCTAAAGGTAAACGCAAACGAGAACCTCCTAATAATTGTTGGAGAATTTGTGTTAAGATCCAACCGATCCAAACTCCTACAATTGCCATATTAAAAATATTGGCTCCTAATGCGGTAATTCCGCCATCAGCAAATAAAAAAGCTTGAATCAATAAAACTGTCGCAATGGATACAGAAGCCGCCCAAGGATTCCCTAAAATTACCGCAGCTAAAGTTCCTCCTAAAAGGTGTCCACTGGTGCCACCTGCTACGGGAAAATTAATCATTTGGGCGGCAAAAATAAACGCGGTTGTTAATCCCATAACTGGCGCGTATCGTAACCCTACATTCTCGCGGGTACGCCCCAGACAAACTGCTAAAAATCCAGCGCTGGTAAGACTGGTAACAGTTGCTACTGCGGGGGAAATAAATCCATCGGGAATGTGCATAAATTAAGCCCTAATCCTGGAATTACTGCATCAATAAATTTGTCAACATTAATAGTAAAGACCTTTTTTTGATAATTGGCAATCCCCTAGAGGGGTATTGTCAGGAATAAATAGCAAAAAATATCATCTAACTCTTGTCGCTGCTGAGTTTTCCAGGAATAAAAATAAAATTTATGTTAAATTAGATAATTTTATTTAGTCAATGTATTATAATATAGTAATATTTAGAGTTAAATTTTAGCTTGTTAATATTTGCGATTAAGCTCAACAACAACGGAGTTTTTTGTTAATGTTAGATCAATCTCAAACTCCCTTATTAACCGCCTTAAAAACTTGTGCTAACCAACCCGATACCCCCTTTTATACCCCAGGACATAAACGAGGACAAGGAACTTCACCGCTATTAATAGAACTGTTAGGAAACCAACTGTTTAAAGCGGATTTACCCGAATTACCCGAACTCGATAATTTATTTAATCCAGAAGGTGTCATAGCAGATGCTCAAGCTTTAGCGGCTGAAGCATTTGGGGCTGAACAAACTTGGTTTTTAGTCAACGGTTCAACGGCGGGAATAATTGCAGCAATTTTAGCCATTTGTGGAACCGGAGATAAAATTTTAGTTCCTCGAAATGTACATCAATCTGTAATTTCGGGGTTAATTTTATCCGGTGCGATCGCAATTTTTATACAACCTGACTATAATATAACATGGGATTTAGCTTATAGCATTACCCCAGAACTTGTGGCTCAAACTCTACAACACCATCCCGATGCAAAAGCAGTCTTAATGGTGTATCCAACCTATCAAGGAATTTGTGGAAATATTATCGAAATTGCTAAAATTACCCATCAATATCATATCCCCTTAATTGTTGATGAAGCTCACGGCCCCCATTTTAATTTTCATCCTGATTTACCCCTATCAGCCTTAAAAGCTGGAGCCGATTTAACTATACAATCAACCCATAAAGTTTTAGGTTCCCTCACCCAATCTTCCCTGCTTCATGTTCAGGGAAATCTGATTAACCGAGAGCGATTATCCCAAACCTTACCATTTGTTCAATCTACCAGTCCCAATTATATTTTATTAGCGTCATTAGATGCGGCTCGTCAACAAATGGCAACCCAAGGCTATAATTTAATGAATCAAACTCTATCTTTAGCGAAAATAGCCCGAACTGAAATTAATAATATCCCCGGTTTATCTAGTTTTGGAACCCCCAACTTTCAACCCGCATCAGGATGTATTAACTTAGATTTAACTCGTTTAACCGTCAAGGTTTCAGACTTAGGAATTAGTGGTTATGAAGCTGATGAAATTCTCCGTCAACAATTCCACGTTACCGCAGAACTTCCCAGTCTGCATCATCTGACATTTATTATTAGTTTAGGAAACACAAAAACCGATATTGAACAACTGATTAACGCACTTAAAACCCTTTCTATTCAACACCCTCCCATCACCACCCCCGGTCAAAATTTCTTCCCTACACCCCATAACTTGCCCTCCATACCCCCTTGCTCTTGTCGAGAGGCTTTTTTTGCCCCAACAGAACAGCGTCCCCTAGCAGACTGTATTGGGCGCATCAGTGCAGAAATGATCTGTCCTTACCCACCGGGTATCCCAGTATTAATGCCTGGTGAAATTGTGACCTCTGATGCACTAAAATTTTTGCAACAAGTGATAGCTTTGGGTGGGAAAATAACAGGATGTAGCGATCCGAACCTGCAACAGCTTAAAATTGTTAAAGGTTAAATCAATAATAGACATCGATTCAGTTATCCCTAAGCTGATCATTACAACTTTAAACCAAGCCCCAAAAATGTCCAAACTTTGGCCCTATGTCACCCCTGGTATTCCTGATGATTTATTTGAACGGTTACCGGGTATTCCGTTGAGTAAGCGAGAAGTTCGGTTATTATTAGTGTCTCTCATGCGACTACAACCCGACTCAATTGTCTGGGATATTGGGGCAGGTACTGGGACAATTCCGGTGGAAACGGGGTTATTATGTCCTCATGGTCGAATTATTGCCATTGAACGGGATGAAGATGTGGCGAATTTAATTCGGCTGAATTGTGAACGGTTTGAAGTTAAAAATGTTGATGTTATTGAAGGGAACGCCCCAGATTGTTTACAGGATATTTCCTATCTTCCCCATCGGGTTTGTTTGGAAGGAGGGCGACCCATTAAAGCGATTTTAAATGAAGTTTGGAAATATCTACAACCTCACGGACGAATTGTGGCGACTGCATCAAATTTAGAAACTCTTTATGCTATTTCTGAAGGGTTTGCTGAATTACAAGTCCGTAATGTGGAAGTAGTTCAATCTGCCATGAATCGCTTAGAAAAAAGGGGAAATCATCAAACCTTTGAGGCTGTTAATCCCCTGTTTATTTTAAGTGGGGAAAAAATAGATTGAATTCAAAATCTAAACCCCTATCGAGACGTATCATGGTACCTCTTTAGAATATCCTAACTCCTATACAGACGCACTATGGATCGTCTTTACTCACTTTTGACTCCTGACTCCTGACTCCTGACTCCTGACTTCTAACACTATGCCTTCTTTGTCTCGCATTATAAGTGGAATTATAGCAATTATTTTAGCTTTGGGAATGCTCATTTTTGGAGGATGGTATTTTACCCTTGGTTTTAGTGTGATTGTCTATTTAGGTCAATTAGAATATTTTCAATTAGTCCGGGCTAAAGGAATAGAACCTGCGGGGAAAACAACTTTAGTGGTAAGTCAAGCCTTATTGTTAACGGCGGCATTTTCTCCAACTTTAGTCGATGCGATGTTCGCCTTAGCCGGAACGCTCATTTGTTTTTATCTCTTATTTCAACCGAAATTATCAACAATTGCTGATATTAGTTCCTCAATTTTAGGTTTATTTTATGGAGGATATTTACCCAGCTATTGGGTACGGTTAAGAGTTGGACTTGAACCCCATACATTATTAGAAAAAGCCTTTGCGAGTCCCATTACATTTAATGAACATTGGTTAGAGAATTTATCATTTCCTAATTTATCCCAAGGATTAACTGCAACTTTATTAGCTTTTAGCTGTATTTGGGCGGCGGATATTGGAGCTTATATTTTTGGTAAGTGTTTTGGACGGACTCGCCTATCGGATATTAGTCCGAAAAAAACCGTTGAAGGAGCAATTTTTGGGGTTTTAGGAAGTATTGTTGTAGCCATATTAGGATCTTGGTTGTTACAATGGCCAGGGTTTCCCTGGGCAGGTTTAATCCTGGGATTATTAATCGGAATTGCCAGTTTATTAGGGGATTTAACCGAATCTTTAATGAAACGAGATGCAGGCGTAAAAGATTCGGGTCAACTCATTCCCGGTCATGGCGGAATTTTAGACCGGGCTGATAGTTATGTCTTTACCGCCCCTTTAGTCTATTACTTTATCACCTTATTTTTACCTTTATTATTAGCCTAAACATCTTCTGAAGACAAATTGACCAGTAACAGTAACGAGAATAAACTCACGAATAACTCAACACAAACAACATCAATTATTAATAATATGGCTTCAGAATTCAAGGTGATTATTATCGGAGGTGGGATGGGGGGTTTAACTCTAGCCCATGCTTGTCTACATCAGGGGATTTCCGTTGAACTCTATGATAAACGTGACCTCAAAGCCATGCTTTCAGGGCCAGGAGGAATTTTTATTCAACACAATGCTTTAAGAGTCTATAAACTCCTAAACTCAGGACAGCTTTCTCAGCGTTTTTACCAACAGGGAGGCAAAATCCTCAAAGGTGGATTTTTTAGTCAAACTGGAGACCACCTTTATATCAACTCCCCTGAATTTATCCGCGAAGACGACTTAGGGGTATGTCTGCTGCGACCGGAACTTCAGCAAATTCTGTATGAAACCTTACCCCCCGAAATCGTACACCCAGGAGTCGCCTTTGAAAACTTTGAAGACATCGGAAACCAGGTGCGGGTTAGTTTTTCCGATGGTAGCACCGTTGAGGGGGATATCCTTGTGGGTGCTGATGGTCTTTACTCCAAGGTGCGGGCTAGACTTCAAGATCAGGAACGCTTAGAAGAGCCTGTTTATAGTGGTACTTGTTGCTGGAGAGGATACTTCAACACCTCTAGTTTATCCCTAGATTCCCGCTACAGTTGGGCAGAATTCTGGGGTCAGGGTCATCGGTTCGGCTATTTTGATGTCGGTGGGGGTCGGTTCGCCTTCTATGCCTTTAACAACACCTCAGCCGGGGGAAATGACGATGCAGTCGGGGGTTCCTTAAAGGCGTTACGTTCCATTTTTCAAGACTATGCTGAACCCATACCTGCCATTATTGACGCATTAGACCCGGAGAAGATTTACCGAGATGATATTGTAGACCGAGCCCCCTTGGGAAGCCAATGGGGTCAAGGACGAGTTACTTTAATTGGAGATGCGGCACACCCCGTTTTACCGACGTTAGGTCAAGGGGGTTGCATGGCGGTGGAAGATGGGTTTGAATTGGCGAAACAACTGTCTGTTCATACCGGAAGTGCAGATAATGTTTCTGAACTGTTACGAGAATTTGAAGCCCATCGCAGTCAACGAGTCACTCGCGTTTTCAACACCTCCCGACAAATTGCTACATTAGCACAAGCGGACACGGCTATTGGATGTTGGTTGCGAAATTGGATTTACAAACTGACTCCAACTCGGTTGGCGGACTTGCAGTTTAAATGGTTGTTTGATTACCAACCTAAACCATGAGTCTAAAATTAACTCAATTCAGAGTCATTGATTTATTCTGTGGATGTGGGGGATTATCCCTGGGATTACAAAACGCTGGCTTTAATATTGTTGCCGGATTTGATAACTGGAAATTGGCTCTTGATATCTATCAAAAAAATTTTAAACATCCCAGTTTTTTAATGGATTTAGGCAACTTACAGGGCGATTTCTCAAGTTTTAAAATGTTTAATCCCGATATTATTGTTGGGGGCCCTCCCTGTCAAGACTTTTCCAGCGCCGGAAAACGAGATGAAAGTTTAGGGCGAGGAGATTTAACCTTAGTTTTTGCTGAAATTGTAGCTACCATTCAGCCTCAGTTTTTTATCATGGAAAATGTGGCTCGATTTATTAAAACTCAGAAATATAAACAAGCAAAAACTCTTTTAAAATCGGCTGATTATGGGTTAAGTGAAATCATCTTAGATGCAAGTTTATGCGGAGTTCCTCAAATTAGGAAACGCTTTTTTTGGATAGGAGAATTTCAAGGAAAAGATGACCAATTCAAACAAAGTTTAGAAGCCAATTTATCTTCAAAATCCTTAACAATCCGAGACTATTTTAACCAAATTAGTAAACCCTTAGACATTGACCATTATTATCGACACCCCAGAAGTTATCAACGACGTGGAATTTTTAGCATTGATGAACCTAGTCCTACTATTAGAAGTGTGAATAGACCTATTCCTAAAACCTATCAACCTCACCCCGGAGACTCCGCTTTAATTTCCCCGGAAGTTCGTCCCTTAACTACCCTCGAAAGAAGTTATATACAAACTTTTCCAGAGACTTTTATTTTCACCGGAAGTAAAACCCACCTCGAACAAATCATCGCCAATGCTGTCCCTGTAAAATTAGCCGAATATGTCGGTCGCTGCTTAATTCACGATTGTGTTTCTACTGAAGGTATAAAATGTGTCAATTATTAACGCAGAAAAACGATTTGATCTTGATAGGTCAATGATATATAATAACTTACACATTTTAACTAACCACGAGTAAAAATTCCCACTCCAGTGTATCTATGTTAAAAACACTAAGACTTCAGAAGCGTCACTTTTCTCAACTGATTGTAGCACTTGGAATTTCTCTGTTCGCTTTAATATCGACTTGGGGCATTCCAGTAACCTTCGCTCAAGATGCTTTACCGAGTGCCATTAACCCTGTAACCTCTGTCATTCAGGTCGGAAATCTAATTTCAGCACCTGTTATTGTTGACGGTTACGAGTTATTTCGAGTGGCTATGAAAATTCCCATAGAGGCGGATAAAAAACAAAACAATCCCTCTATTATCCAAAGAGCCAAGCTCATTGAAAATGAAATTCATGGAATTTTAGATAATCGATTGTATGGAGGCAATTTTGCTAAAGGCTTTAATCCTGATACTCTCACCATAACTGTTAAAACAGATAATCAAGGGAATAGCCAGATTTTAGTATCTGATCAGGATCAACTTCAAGAAAGAGTCATTTTCACGGTGACTCCTCAAGATGCAGAATATAATGGTTATTCTGTTCAAGTTTGGTCTGATAAACTAGCAACAATCATTAAAAAAGCTTTAATGCGAGGTTATGAACACCGCCAGCCCGCTTATTTATATCAAGCGAGTTTATGGTCATTGGGTTTAATTTTAGTTTCATCCTTATTGAGTTTTGCGGTTTATTTGCTCCAGAAAAACTTATCCAAAAAGACACAAAATCTAAATGATAAAAAGCAGGAATTAACTTTAGAACAAAATCAGATCACGAATAATCTGACTGATTCTGATGATTCAGCATCAATTTCTGAAATCACTACTAAGCTACAACAGTGGCACACAAGATACAATACCAATCAATTTAAGAAATTGGTTTTAAAACTCATTCAACTTTTAATTTGGGCATTTACTATTTGGAAAATTGCTAGATTATTCCCTCAAACTCGATTTTTTGCCCATTGGATGAGTCGAGATCCTTTGTCTATTTTAATTATTGTAATTCTTGTGGGGATAGCGATCCGAATCAGTACCCTTTTGATTGACTATCTCTTAAAGTCCTTCCAAGATGAACATAGAAACTTTAATCTGAGTTCCACTGCCTCTCAGCGTCAAGAACTCCGTTTTTCTACTTATAGTGTTGTTTTAAAAGGCGTTAGTAAAGCCATCTGGATTTCCATAGGTTTTATTGTTGCTTTAGACTCCCTTGAAATCCCAGTTGCTCCTGTCGTTGCTGGTTTAGGAATTATAGGTTTAGCCTTATCCTTTGGGTCTCAAAATTTGATTCGAGATGTCTTAAATGGAATTTTCACTCTCTTGGAAGATCAGTATGCCGTCGGAGATTATATTACGGTTGGTGAAACATCCGGCTATGTAGAATATATGAACTTACGCATTACTCAAATTCGCGGGAAAGAAGGACGTTTAACCACTCTTCCTAACGGAAGTATTAGTATTGTTCACAATCAAACTAAAGACTGGTCAAGAATTGATTTTAAAACAACAATTACATACCAAACCGACATTGATTTTGCCTTGGATATCATGAAAAAAGTGATTGAAGAAATGGCAAACGAACCCGACTGGCAAAATTCAATTCTGACTCCGGTTCTTTTGACAGGGGTAAGTGATTTAGCAGATGCAGGTGTTGAACTGGAAATGCGAATTAAAACCCGTCCGGGAACGCAATGGACAATTGCTCGTGAATTTCGTCGTCGCTTAAAATTGGCTTTTGAGCAACAAGGAATTGAATTTGGACGGCATGAACAAGCTGTATTCTTACCCGAAGTTGCTCAGTGGTTAAATCAACAATCTGTTAATAACGGGTACACTGATGAATAAACCGGGTTTCTGAATCAAAAATTCTGATTTGATTCTATCCCTAACATCAGAAACTCGGTTTATTAGGTGATTATTATTTTATATTAACTCGAGGAAGCCGATGTTTAAAACCACAGAGAATTTCCCAAGAAATGGTTCCTAATATATTAGCCCAATCGTCAGCCGAAATCGAATAATCTCCATCTTGACCTAATAATGTGACCACTTCTCCCACTTGTAAATCAGGAATATCACTGACATCTAACATGATTTGATCCATTGTAATTGTTCCAATTTGAGTCACCCATTGACCCCGAATTAATACTTTGATCTTATTAGATAGATTTCGAGGAATTCCATCGGCATAACCGATTCCAACAACAGCAATACGAGTTTGTTTTTTCGCAATAAATTGATAGCCATAACTGACTCCTGTGCCAGCTTCAATGGTTTTAACTTGTGTTACCCGTGCTTTAATTTGCATCGCGGGTTTTAAAGTAACAGCCGATTCTAAATGGGGAGCCGGATAAAGACCATAAAGACTTAATCCAATGCGTACCATATCATAATGTAAATTAGCATCTGCTAAGGTCGCGGCGGAATTAGCAATATGTAATACCGGAAATTTCAAATGAGTATCAGATTGCCAATGGTCTCGAATTTCATTAACAACATTTTCAAAACGATAATGTTGTTGTCGCATTATGGTTGGGTCAGGGCTATCTGCTGTGGCAAAATGGGAATAAATTCCGGCTAATTCTAAATTCGGTAATCGTTGGACTAATTGAAAAAATTCTAACCCTTGTTGCCAAGGAGTTCCTAACCGCGACATTCCCGTATCAATCTTAATTTGAACCCCTAAAGATTGATTTAATGAACTCAAGGTTTCTGAGAATAATAAAGCCTGTTGGGGGGTGCATAATGTGGGTTGTAGTTGCCAATGGGCGATGGCCTGTACTTCTCCAGCAGTATGTATCGCCCCCAACACTAAAATCGGTTTCTTAATTCCGGCTTCTCGTAATTCTATCCCCTCTGGAAGGGTCGCCACGGCTAACCATTCCGCGCCTGCCTGACAAACCGTTTTCGCCACTGAAACTGCCCCATGTCCATAGGCATCCGCTTTCACAACGGCCATTAAATGGGTTTGGGGAGATAATAACCGTTTAATTTGGCGAACATTTTCCCCCAGTGCCTCTAAATCTACTTCAACCCACGCCCGTTGACGAATTCCAACCTCTATCTCGGAATTGTGCAACGATGAATCGAGGGATTGATTCGTTGTGTTTGCAATCGAAATCGATTTTCCGCTCACCATATTTTAATTCACTCCTCAACCCAGAATTAGAATTGACAATTCCTAATCAATAGAATTGTCCTATCAGTTATTTACAGCTTTCTACTCTATTGTCAACCTTCCGCAATCTGTTGTTATAGCAGGGAACAGGCAACCGGGAATAGGGAACAGCAAGAAAAAGACAGATACAAGTCTAGGTTTGAACATCAATCTTGCTCATTCACCGGGCTGGAGACTTCTCAGTCATCAAACAAGTAACAGTTTATGAATTGACTTCGCCGTATTTTGCCGTTTAACCCCTGAAGACGTTAAGCTGTGTTAATATCGGTCAAATCTTATTGCAGAATCCAGACAATGGGTAATGTGTTAGTTTTGAATGCCTCCTATGAGCCACTCAATATCACGACTTGGCGACGGGCGGTTATTTTGTTGCTCAAAGAAAAAGCCGAACAGGTTGAGCATAATGGAAAATTTATTTTTCCCGATTTTCCATTTCCAACCGTGATCAGACTTCGCCATTATGTTCGGGTTCCTTATAAAGATATTCCACTAACCCGAAGAAATATATTGCACCGGGATAGTCATTCCTGTCAATACTGTGGATATACCGGAGATGATTTAACCCTAGATCATGTGATTCCGCGTTCTCGTGGTGGAGGAGATTCTTGGGAAAATCTGGTGTCTGCTTGTGTTCAGTGTAATGTCAGGAAGGGCAGTCGCACACCAAAAGAGGCTGGGATGACCTTGCGGATACCCCCGCGAAAACCCTACAGCAGCCTTTATTTTGAAGTGACGAAGCACGTCAAAAGTGGCATGAACAAAGAGTGGCAAAAATATATAATTGGTCTTTAAGCCCCTGTCTATATCAAGTACAGGGGTTTTTTGTTAGTCGGGTTGCGGGTGTTGCTTGGTTCTTGATTTTTTAAGAATTACGAATTAAGAATTAAGAATTAAAAATTGTAATTCGTAATTTGTAATTTGTAATTCGTAATTAAATGTTCATTCTCAATTGAAAAAAATTTTATGACGGATTTATATTTAATTCGGCACGGAATTGCAGCAGAACACGGAACCTATCAAAATGATGACGAACGCCCATTAACCCAAGAAGGCGATCGCAAAACTCGAAAAGTTGCCAGTCGCCTTAAAGAGTTAGAATTAGAATTTGATATAATCTTGACCAGTCCTCTGATTCGCGCTCGCCAAACCGCAGAAATTCTCAAAGCCACAGGATTATCACAGCAGTTAGAAGAATGTGCTGCTTTAGCTCCCGGTGGTAATCTTCACGATTGGGTAAGTTGGTACAACAATTGGAAAACAACATCCGCTAAGGCATTCGCTTTAGTCGGACATCAACCGGATTTAGGTCATTGGGCAGAATTATTGCTCTGGGGGAATTTTCAAGAATCCTTAATAGTCAAAAAAGCAGGAGTCATCGGGATTACACTCCCCTCAACAGGTTCTCCCATCGGTCAGAGTCAACTTTTCTGGCTGACTTCCCCTAAATTTTTGCTGAGTTAAGCCGTTCACCCCTTCTCCAAAGCCACTAGAAAGTTAATAAAATCCTGTCAAAACGAGAACACTATCAAGCACTCTGATAATGTACCTTGAGAAAGATCCACATACATACATAAACTTTTATGACTGCTGTTAGTGAATTCAAACCTGGTCTTGAAGGCGTTCCAGCCACCTTATCCAGCATTAGCTACGTTGATGGACAAAAAGGCATTCTGGAGTACCGAGGAATTAGTATTCAACAACTGGCGAACTATAGTACCTTTCTGGAAACATCTTATTTGTTGATTTGGGGAAAACTTCCCACTAAAGACGAATTAACTGAGTTTGAGCATGAAATTCGCTATCATCGACGGATTAAATATCGGATTCGGGACATGATGAAATGTTTCCCGGAAACGGGTCATCCTATGGATGCCTTACAAACCTCAGCCGCGGCGTTAGGATTATTCTATTCTCGTCGGGCTTTGGATAATCCTCAATATATTCGAGAAGCGGTGGTGCGGTTACTTGCAAAAATTCCCACGATGGTGGCTGCATTTCAATTAATGCGGAAAGGAAATGATCCGGTACAACCCCGTGATGATTTGGATTATTCCGCTAATTTTCTCTATATGTTGAGTGAACGGGAACCTGATCCCTTAGCAGCATGGGTTTTTGATGTGTGTCTGACTCTTCATGCAGAACATACCATTAACGCTTCTACCTTTTCCGCCATGGTGACCGCTTCTACGTTAACCGATCCCTATGCGGTGATTGCTTCAGCCGTTGGTACTTTGGCAGGGCCATTACATGGAGGGGCCAATGAAGAGGTTTTAGTGATGTTAGAAGAAATTGGTGCTGTAGAAAATGTCGCTCCCTATATAGACAGTCTGATTGCTCAAAAATCTAAGATTATGGGATTCGGACATCGGGTTTATAAAGTTAAAGACCCCCGCGCTACGATTTTACAACAACTAGCCGAAAAACTGTTTGAGAAGTTCGGTCATGACCAATATTATGAAATTGCGCTGGAACTAGAACGAGTCGTTGCTGATCGTTTAGGCGGAAAAGGAATTTATCCTAACGTTGATTTCTATTCGGGTCTGGTTTATCGCAAGTTAGGCATTCCGGCCGATTTATTCACCCCAATTTTTGCGATCGCTCGTGTTTCGGGTTGGTTAGCCCACTGGAAAGAACAACTCACCAAAAACCGCATCTTCCGCCCCACTCAAATTTATACGGGTTCTCACAATGAAACCTACGTTCCTATCGATGAACGTAACTGTGCCATTAACCTAGAAGAATCAATGTTGTAACAGTTGACGGTTGACGGCTTTGCACTGAGCTTGGTCGAAGTGTTGACAACTCGCCGTTAACCGCAAACTTTCGTTTTTTTAATTTCACCCATCAGTAAGTTTCGAGAGTCAGCGCAAGTTTTGAGGACGGTCAAACGCTATACTAATTTACGGTAAAGTCTTAAAAAATCTTTACGAGAATGTGGGCTTTGTGAAGTCGTAGAGACAGCCTAGGGCAAGTCTCGCCTCAACCCAGAGCGGTTTAAAGTCACTGAACTTTGTCTCTAACTGTTGCTATCGCAACAAAATTTAGGGAATTCAAAGTTAAAACTTCATCTAAGCTGGGGGATCAACAAAGTCTTCAAAACAGGACGGACAATCTCCTATTTTCACTTAATGGAATTTTGCCGTTTTTAAATTAATCAAGCATCCATTGTTGCGTATCACAGATTCCATGAACCCAGGAATTGACTTACAAGAAAGTTTTGTAGAAGCCCTAATAGGTCTGGGCTTACCGTCAGAGATTGCTAAATTGTTTTGGCTTCCTCTGCCGATGGGACTAATGCTTGTAGCTGCAACCGTTGGTGTTTTAGCAACGGTCTGGTTAGAACGGAAAATTTCTGCCGCAGCCCAACAACGCATTGGCCCGGAATATATAGGCCCGATGGGAACCTTAGCCCCTTTAGCAGATGGCTTGAAATTGCTCTTTAAAGAAGATACGGTTCCGACAAATTCTGACCCTTGGTTATTTACCTTGGGGCCGATTATTGTAGCAATTCCCGTGTTTTTGTCCTATTTAATTGTCCCTTTTGGACAAAACATGGTGATTACAGATTTAGGAACTGCTATTTTTCTGTGGATTGCCCTTTCGAGTATTCAACCCATTGGGTTGTTAATGTCGGGTTATGCCTCCAATAATAAATACTCTTTATTAGGAGGGTTACGAGCCGCAGCCCAATCCATTAGTTATGAAATTCCTCTGGCTTTAGCAGTTCTGGCTGTGGTGATGATGTCCAATAGTATGAGTACCCTGGATATCGTCAATCAACAGTCGGGCTATGGAATTTTAGGTTGGAATATTTGGCGTCAACCCGTTGGATTCTTGATCTTCTGGATTGCAGCTTTAGCTGAATGTGAGCGTTTACCTTTCGATTTACCTGAAGCTGAAGAAGAACTGGTGGCGGGTTACCAGACTGAATATTCAGGGATGAAGTTTGCTCTGTATTATTTAGCCTCATACATCAATTTGGTACTCTCATCCCTGATGGTGGCGGTTTTATACCTGGGGGGTTGGGATTTTCCGATTCCAGTGGATTGGGTGGCTCATACGTTAGGGTTGAGTGAAACCACACCCTGGTTACAAGTGATATTGGCGATGCTGGGCATCACCATGACGGTTTTAAAAGCTTATCTTTTGGTCTTTACGGCAATTTTACTGCGCTGGACAGTGCCTCGCGTTCGGATTGACCAACTGTTAAATCTAGGCTGGAAATTCTTATTACCGGTTGGTTTAGTCAATTTGCTGTTAACCGCAGCCCTGAAATTGGCGTTCCCCGTTGCTTTTGGTGGATAAAGCCATTGATCTCCATAAACCACGATTACTTGCCTTCATCTGTTCGAGGAAGACATCATGCTGAAGTTTCTTAACCAAGTCACTGAGTACGCCAAAGAAACCTTTCAAGCTGCCAAATATATTGGTCAGGGGCTTTCTGTTACATTTGATCATATGCGTCGTCGTCCGATTACGGTTCAGTACCCCTACGAAAAATTAATTCCTTCTGAACGGTTTCGGGGACGGATTCACTTTGAATTTGACAAATGTATTGCTTGCGAAGTTTGTGTTCGTGTCTGTCCGATCAATTTACCTGTGGTGGATTGGAACTATAACAAGGAAAGCAAGAAAAAGCAGCTTAAACACTACAGTATTGATTTTGGCGTCTGTATTTTCTGTGGGAACTGTGTAGAATACTGTCCCACAAACTGCCTCTCCATGACGGAGGAGTATGAATTAGGAGTTTATGACCGTCATGAGTTGAATTATGATAGCGTCGCTTTGGGACGTTTACCTTATAAAGTCACGAATGATCCCATGGTCACGCCGTTACGCGAGTTCGCTTATTTACCGGCTGGGGAATTTGACCCCCATGATCTGCCGGAAACGGCTCGTCGTGCTGGCTTGCGTCCAGAGTCCATTATTGAACAACTGGAAAAAAAAGAATAAGGGTTGACCGTTGACGGGAAACCGTTGACGGTTAATTACTGCTGAATTGCTCTAAATACTTTAATTAAGGGATGATGAAATTGTGAATCTAGCAGAAGGGGTTCAATTTGTTGCATTTGGCTTATTAGCCGTGATGATCATTGGAACAGCTTTAGGTGTGGTACTGCTGACCAATATCGTCTATTCTGCGTTTTTATTGGGTGGTGTATTTATTAGCATTGCCGGATTATATCTTCTCCTGAATGCTGATTTTGTCGCCGCTGCACAAGTTTTAATTTATGTCGGTTCGGTGAATGTTCTCATCCTATTTGGGATTATGTTAGTCAACAAGAGGGAAACTTTTAAAGAACTTCCTCTAAGTTGGCTTCGCAAAGGCTCAACAGCCGTTGTTTGTGTGGGATTATTTGCCCTTTTAGGCGCAATGGTCTTGTCTACATCTTGGTCAATTACCCCAGTGGTTGCACCCGTTGAAAGTTCAATTGCTTTAATTGGACAACACTTTTTTACCGATTTCCTATTACCCTTTGAATTGGCTTCGGTGTTTCTGTTAATGGCGATGGTCGGAGCAATTATTCTGGCCCGTCGAGATTATATTCCTGATGTTTCATCTACCCAAAAAACTGAGACTCCGGTTTTAACTTTACAAGAACGTCCCCGTGAGTTCGTATCTATAGGAAGCGATCGCCCTCAAGATCGTTAGGGATTTTAAGGGTAAAAAGGGGGAAAGGGACTGCTATTTTTAATGTGTTCAATTCAAGTCAATAGGAGAAAATCGTAATCTTATGCAATTACAACTGGAGTATTTTTTGTTGTTAGCGGCGGCTTTATTTTGCATTGGAATTTATGGATTAATTACCAGCCGAAATGCAGTGCGAGTGTTAATGTCCATTGAAATCTTACTAAATGCAGTCAACTTGAATTTAATGGCATTTTCTAACTTTTTAGATTCTGCTAATATTAAAGGTCAAGTCTTTACTGTATTTGTGATTACTGTAGCTGCGGCTGAAGCCGCCGTCGGTTTAGCAATTGTTCTCACCATTTATCGCAACCGAGACACGGTTGATATGGAAGAATTTAATTTGTTAAAATGGTAAGTCAGTTATCAGTTATCAGTTATCAGTTATCAGTTATCAGTTATCAGTTATCAGTTATCAGTGGTTATATATACTTGGAGCCTACGGCTTCACTCGGTGCTAGATGCGTCTGTACACAAGTTAATGATTTCCCATCTCTCCTCATCCCCTCATCTCCCCGTCCCCTTGTCTCCCCGTCCCCTTGTCCCCTTGTCCTCCCTTATGGCTGAACAACCATGACTGCATAATGGTTTAAATTCAGGAGTTCGGTCACAATATTTTGGAGTTCTAAAGGCTGAAAGGATTGAATTTGTAGGGGATAAGTTACGGATAAATCAGGTTGTGCGACGGTGAAATAATATCCATATAACCCGGCTAACTGTCCTGGAGTCTCCGTTGAAAAGGCATAGTCATTACAGAGAAAACGTTGACTTCGCCTCAATTCGGTTTCAGAAATTGGCTCAATCATTAATTCATGAATTTCTTCACAAATTAAGTCTTCTACTTTCTCTAAATTTTGAGGTTCTAATAAAGCACTAATTGTAAATAAGCTAGACTCTTGTTGTAAAGAAAAATCGCTGCAAATATCATGGACAAGCTGAAGTTTCTCTCGCAGTTTTTGGACTAATCGAGAAGTTCGTCCCGATGCGATAATGGAAGAAATTAAATCTAAGCCATAAGCTTGTCTTAAATGGTCAATTCCTGGCCCTGTCCACGCTAAGGTTAATCGTGCTTCTTCAATATAAGGTAAACGCAGTTCTCGGCGACGAATTTCTTTAATTTGGGGGCGAACCACCTCATAAAGATGGGGGAAACTAGCAGGGGGGAAAAAATTATCAAAGGCTTCATGAATTAAATCCAAAGCTTGCTGCTCCTCCACACCCCCAATAATCACAACCGCCATATTTTCCGGTTGGTAACGACATCGATGGAAGCAACGCATTTCATAGGGCGAGTGTTCCATTAATTTCGCTTCTGTACCCAAAACAGAACGACTGTAGGGATGACGTTCATACACCGTTTCCATCAAGGCTTGAAAACTCAGCCAATCAGGATCATCTTGCGCTTGACGAATTTCTTCTAAAACCACATCCCGTTCTCGATTAAACTCGCTTTCGGGAATCGTTGCGTGTAGTAATAAATCCCCCAAAGCCTGCAATGTTTCCTTCAAATATTGAGCGGCAGTTGTAATATAAAAATGAGCATAATCGTGACTGGTAGCAGCATTCGCCACACCCCCACAACTTTCAATCACTTGATCGAACACACCAGGGCCAATCCACTCTGTACCCTTAAAAATCATGTGTTCTAAAAAGTGCGCCATTCCTGACCACATATCCGGCTCATAAATGGCACCAGCCCTTACCCAGACATCAACAACGACAACTGGGGTTGCCGGAATTTGCTGGTGAATAACCGTTAAACCATTATTCAGCTTAAACGTGCTGGCGGGAAACGTTGACGTTGCGAAAACTTGAGACAAATTGTTAAGTATTAAACTCCACTTAATCTAGCCTACTCTAAATTAATCAGGAGTAACCGAGAAAATCTGAGTATCTTGATACAAATTGCCGACGGAAGAACCCTTGCTTGTGACTGGCAGCAGAAAATAGAACATCGGGAGTCGCTTAACTCGGTGAACCAACAATTCAGCGTCTAGGTGTGAGGGAAAAAAATATCATCCTAGAGCAAGGCTAGGGGCTGTGTAAGCCAGGCTGCTGCTCTAGGATGATATAAGTATTAAATAGATAGCAAAATCAATGCTATGTCCGTTTTAAACGACAGTGGTTCCCGGAACGGGAATTAAAGCGTTTTGGTTAATGGCGGGACTGGGTTGGAAAGTCGCCAAACCAACGGCAACTTGGGCTGCTTGATTCGTACCTAAGATGACATTAGGAACGGCAGTGGTTAAGAACTGATCCGTTGTCCGAACAATGTAGTCCTTGGGAGTGTCAAGATTCAAGAACCCGAAGGAACCCGCCGCATCACTCACTGAACTCGGTTCACTGGAATCTAACTTGGAGTTGTTATTGAGGTCAAGATAGATTTCCGCACCGGGCAGATTGGGTTCACCCGGTTGAACAATGCCATCACCGTTAAGATCATTGAAAACAAATCCTGTGATGCTGTCCGGTAAGACGGCACTTGCTGTAGGAGCAAAAGTATAGAGGAAGTTAGCCTGAGCAGAACCTGCTGGAATCACCGGAGCATCAATTGTAGCCCCAGGCAGAGGTGAAGTTCTAACGTAGCTAGTCGTTGGGGGAACGGAAGTTACGGGGAAAGACTTGGCGACAGAAAGGGGATCGGCTAAAAGCTGGTAAGCGAGATAGGGGTTTTGAGCTAAGGTTTCGTTAGATTGCTGTCCAACATTAGTATTTAAGCCTTTGATAATGTAAGCCCCATCAGCACCACTCACCGTAGACTTTTCACCTAAGTCAAAGACGTTATTTCCATTAGAATCAATAAAGACCGTAACGCCTCGAATTCCGGGTTCTGAAGCTTCGGGGAAGCCATTACCATTCAGGTCATTAATGACTTTACCGTAAACACTATTGGGAGCAACAACACCCAGATCGGCTCTGGTGGTCGAGCCACCAAAGACATCAACCACTAACGGAGTATTGGTTGTTGATAAGAGATCACCCAGAATCGAGTTTTCTCCTGTTACCTCAGAAGCTTGAGCAATTCTCAACAAGTAGGAACCCGGGGGTAAAACATTAAAGTTATAAAACCCGGCTTCATTCGTAAAAGTGCTAGGTTCGTTGGAGTTGAGGAAACCATCGTTGTTCAGGTCAATGTAGACCGGAATATTGGGTAACGTCGCATCCGTAAAGGGATCGTATATCTGAGTATTGGCAAACCCATTGGTATTGACAATCAGGTTGCCGTTACTGTCGTAGATGTTGGAATTATAGGGAACGATATTGCCGTTATCGTCGTAGACGTAGTTGTAGAGACCGAGCAGATTGTTATCTACAAAGACAGCCCCTGCAATGTTGCCACTCAGAGACGGAACAACGGGGGTAACGGCTCCAGTATTGGCAATGTTAAATGTAGCTGTGTCTGCGGCTCCTGTTAGGGTGACAGGTTTGGCTACCGTTGTCCGTGTAAAACCTGGAGGAACGACTTGTCCAACTTGATAGCTTCCTGCCGCTAGACTGGGAAACGAATAAAAACCGTTAATGTCAGTGATCGAAACTTTTTCTAGGGACTCGGGTAAACCATTGCCATTGCTATCTAAAAAGACAGTGACATTGGGAAGTGCAATATCTCCAGCATCAAAGATGCCGTTGAAATTAATATCATTAAATGTTGTACCGTTGAGAGTGCTCACGATTTGACTCCTCCACCAAAGTGAATTGCGAAGACCGATTCCGTTTAGCTGCGGGCGTAACCCGTTGCTTACCCTTGTAACTACACCCCTTAATTTAGAATAAGCGAGTGTATCAAGTCCAAGCCGGATATGAATTCTACATTATCGTAGGCAACTATATCAGACTTCCTAGAGATCTGGCAATTTGGATCGCCGGATTGAATTGCATCTTTCAATTAAATTTAGGTTTGAGCAACACCAGCACCCCATAAGCCATCGGGGTGCTAGAAGCTCATCAATATCTAAGGGCTGGCTTTGCCCTCAATAGGCATCTTGCAATTCATGGAAATCAGGAGAGATATAATCTTTTCTTAAAGGCCAACCGACCCAATCTTCCGGCATTAAAATCCGTTTGAGATTGGGATGACCTTCGTAGACGATACCATACATATCGTAGGATTCTCGCTCCTGAAAATCGGCTGCTTTCCAGATCCAGTAGACTGAAGGGACTCTGGGATCATCCCGTGGAACGAAGACCTTGACGCAGATTTCCTGGGGTTGTTCCACATTGTCATCAATTTTAACTAAGTGATAAACGCTGACTAAGGCATCCCCAGGGCCAGCATCATAGGCGCATTGACAACGCAGACAGTTGAACCCATAGGCATACAAAGCAGTGGCTAAGGGGATCAAATAATCTCGATCCACTTTAATCATTTCCACGCCCATTGTATTCGGGCCAAGGGATTCATGCTCAAAGCCATTTTGACTGAGCCATTGAGAAACTTTTCCGGCTTCAACGAGGGGGGCTTCGGAATTAGCCACGTTTTTCCTCCTTTGTCCGTTCGGCAATTAAAGCGGGAGGAATCGGCATTCCCATAGCTTCGGTTAACTGTTTGGGGGGAACTTGACGGGACTCGGTGACTAAATATTGGCCGGTTAAAATCGGTGCAACCGGTTTCATATTATGACGACGGGTGTAATAGCGATGGGTTTGTTGAAGATTAGCCCGTTCTTGCAAGGAATCATCCGAAATTTTCTTACGCAGTTTGATCACCGCATCAATAATGGCTTCGGGACGAGGAGGACACCCCGGAATATAAACATCCACAGGAATTAATTTATCAACCCCTCGCACGGCCGTTGTGGAGTCCATGCTGAACATTCCTCCGGTAACGGTACAAGCTCCCATGGCAATCACATACTTCGGTTCTGGCATTTGTTCGTACAAACGCACCAAAATCGGAGCATATTTCATGGTGATGGTTCCGGCGGTAATCAATAAATCCGCTTGTCGAGGACTAGACCGAGGAACCAAACCAAAACGGTCAAAGTCAAACCGAGAACCAATTAAAGCGGCAAATTCAATAAAACAACAAGCTGTCCCGTACAACAGAGGCCATAAGCTAGACAGCCTTGCCCAGTTGTAAAGGTCATCCACCGTTGTCAGAATCACGTTTTCCGAGAGTTCCTGAGTGACTTGGGGACGCTCAACCGGATTGATAATTTTTTCCATTTCGGGTGAAATGCTTTGAGTCATGGTTTTATCACCTTTTATGACCATTCCAAGGCACCTTTACGCCAAGCGTAAACCAGTGCAATGACGAGAATTGCAATAAATATCAGGGCTTCAATAAAAGCCAAGAGTCCCAAATTATGAAAGGCAACGGCCCAAGGGTAGAGAAACACGGTTTCAACGTCGAAGACGACAAACACCAAGGCGAACATATAGTATCGGATGTTGAATTGAATCCATGCCCCTCCGATGGGTTCGTTCCCCGATTCGTAGGTGGTGCGACGGACACCACTCCGGCTTTTGGGTCGTAGGACTTTGGACGCGCCCAAAGCCAGGATAGGAACTAGGCTGCAAATGATTAAGAAGCCTAAAAAATATTCGTAGCCACTAAGAACAAACACAATAAATCACAGATCGCGCTAGGTTTGTAACTGATTTTTTACATTTTGACATAATCCCCCGTTAATCTTCGATCTAACCGGGAATTCTTAAATTTACAACTCTGTAAGATTTTAAAGCTTGATCGTCATTCCTCTGCCGTTAAGGGTCGTACCCATTTCACGAAAGTCCTGTTTCTGGATTTTCGGGTAGTGGGGGATACTGTTCAAATCTACGTCTGCTGTTCATACTGATGTGGGAAGGTTTGTTGTGATTTGCTCAAATTTTGTAATATTATTTAATAGTTATTCTAATAATCCTCAACTCATCCCTGTTCAAATGAGTGAACCAGCCACTGAAGTGACAGCCCTTGATCGCCATGAGTGTAAGGCTTGTGGCTATGTCTATGAGCCAACCAAAGGCAGTTCTAATGTTCTTGCGGGGACAGCGTTTACAGATTTACCGACAAAGTGGCGTTGTCCCGTCTGTGGCGCACCGAAAAGCCAGTTTATCAATATTGGCTCTGAGGAAAACCCCTCTGGGTTTCAAGAGAACTTAGGCTTTGGTTTGGGGGTAAATACCTTGACCGCCCAGCAAAAGAATCTCCTAATTTTTGGGAGCTTGGCCCTGGGATTTTTGTTCTTTATGAGCTTGTATGGCCTAAATTGAGGGATTAAAATTTCATTGAATCTAATGCACATTGTTAAATTTTTGCAAAAAATCGTTATAGTCTTGACAGTTGCATTAATTTGTGCAAGCTGTCGATACCTGCCCCAACTCAGTTACAATCCCTGGGAAGTGGTTCCCACTGAAACCCAAGCGAATTTAGCTGACATTGCCTTTACCGGAACCAACCCGAAACATGGTTGGATTGTGGGCAGTGACGCGACGCTATTGGAAACCACCGATGGGGGCGACCATTGGCAAGTCAAGCAACTGGATTTAGGGGAAGAAAAAGTTCGCTTCAACGCCATCAGCTTTAAGGGGTCTGAGGGCTGGATTGTGGGACTACCCTCCATTTTGTTGCATACGACCAATGAAGGGAATAAGTGGGAGCGAATTAGCCTCAATGCTAAATTACCCGGTGCTCCATATAGTATTGTGGCTCTTAGTCCCAATACCGCAGAAATGACAACGGATGTGGGAGCGATTTACCAAACCGAAGATGGCGGGAAAACCTGGAAAGCTCTCGTTGAAGATGCCGTAGGTTTTGTCAGAAGTCTGTCTCGTTCTGCGGATGGTCGCTATATTAGCGTTTCGGCTAAGGGGAATTTTTACTCAACTTGGGAACCGGGATCTAAAGCGTGGGAACCTCATAACCGTTACAGTTCTAAACGGTTAGAAAAGATTGGTTTTGGTCAAGATGGCCGCTTGTGGATGATTGCTCGGGGCGGTGAATTGCGGTTTACTGACCCAGAAGATATCCAAGCCTGGGGTGATCCGGTTAACCCAGAATATTCTACCAGTTGGGGATTTTTAGATTTAGCTTATCGCACTCCTGAAGAAATTTGGGTCAGTGGCGGGAGTGGAAATCTTCTGTGTAGTTTTGACGGTGGCCAAACTTGGCAGAAAGATCGGGGAATAGAAAATGTCCCATCGAATCTGTACAAAATCAAGTTTTTCGACCCTGAACAAGGGTTTGTCCTGGGTCAAAGGGGGACATTACTCCGTTATCAAGGTTCGACCCCAGAAGCGGCTTAAATAAACCTGAGATAAATCAATGGAGTAGGCTTGTTCCACATTCCCTGCTCCCGTATCATATAGATTTGAGTGTTCAACCGTTGCTTGAGGAGATTTAACGATGTCAGGAACAACTGGAGAGCGTCCTTTTGGCGATATTATTACCAGTATCCGGTATTGGGTGATTCACAGTATTACAATTCCGGCTTTATTTATTGCAGGTTGGCTGTTTGTCAGCACCGGTTTAGCTTACGATGCCTTTGGAACCCCTCGCCCTGATGAGTATTTTACTCAACAACGCCAGGAACTTCCGATTGTAAGCGATCGCTTTAATAGCAAAGATCAAATTGGCGATTTCATTAGTAAATAGTTGACAAAGGAGTTTAATAAAATGGCAACTGGTACCAGTTCCAATGAACCGATAACTTATCCGATTTTTACAGTCCGTTGGTTAGCCGTTCATACTTTAGCAGTACCTACGGTTTTCTTCCTCGGTGCGATCGCGGCCATGCAATTTATTCAACGATAGGAGACTGACAATGGAACGGAGTAATAATCCCAATCGTCAACCTGTTGAGTTGAACAGAACTTCACTCTATTTAGGTTTGCTGTTGATTTTTGTTCTGGGTATTTTATTCTCCAGTTATTTCTTTAACTAACTGGATTTTTTCTCGATTTAACGATTTTGGATTCACTTCGTGACGCTTCGCGAACGTTGATTGAGGAAACATATTTTTTACCTAAATATTCATCCTAAATCTCATATCCAAAATCTAAAATCCCTTGTCAATTAAGCTTTTGAATTAACGAGGTAATAGCCGTGTTGCAATCAGGTAGACTTCCCTTGTGGTTAATTGCCACTGTTGCGGGAACAGGTGTTTTAGTTGTGGTTGGTTTATTTTTCTACGGTTCTTATGTGGGTTTAGGTTCTTCCTTCTAAGACCGATGTAGGTTGATGAGCGCGAGGTATCGTGTCTCTACCCGCTCGAAAGTTGAGTATAAATTTCCCTAAAACTTTCATACTCATAACAAAATCCCGCTCCCTTCCATTGAGTGGGATTTTTGTTATACAGCAGGGAACGGGGAACCGTTAGGAAAAGTCGATAGCGGTGACATAAATGCTTGTTTTAGAATTTAAAGTTAGAGCAAAAAAACAACAGTATAAAGCGATAGATTTTGACTGGAGCAATCCTGTTAGGGCAAGTCGATTCGTTGAACAAAGAATCTGCCGTCACATTGCTTTGCGATTGACAGTGAGAGTGTCAAAGCAGGTTAAGCTAGAATAAAAGTACATTTCAAGGAGTGTTTTATTGATTAATTCTGTGAGTGCTTCTGTTTTTGATTCTGAACGTTTGCTGTTTAGTCCCACACCTTCTAATTTAGATGCCATTCCGATTATTTTTGCTTTTCCCAATGAATATACCGTTGGTATTACCAGTTTAGGATATCAACTGGTTTGGGCGACTTTAGCTATGCGTTCTGATGTAGAAGTAAGTCGTTTATTTACTGATGTGCATGAACCCTTACCTCAACAACCTAAACTCGTCGGTTTTTCCTTTTCTTGGGAACTGGATTACGTTAATATTTTTGAGCGTTTAGAATTCCTCAATATTCCCCTGCGTTCGGTTCATCGGACAGAAAAACATCCCTTGATTTTTGGGGGTGGCCCCGTATTAACTGCTAATCCCGAACCTTTTGCCGATTTTTTTGATATTATTTTACTGGGTGATGGAGAAAATTTATTAGGCGATTTCATAGACGCTTATCAACAGGTTTCTCAGGAATCGCGCTCGACACAATTACGACATTTAGCCCTAATTCCAGGAATTTATATTCCCAGTTTATATGAAGTATCTTATGACAGTTTAGAAGGTAACATTAAAGCCATTAAACCGGTAGATTCTAATACTCCTCCCGAAATCCAAAAACAAACCTATCGCGGAAATATTTTATCCGCTTCAACGGTTGTTACGGAAAAAGCGGCTTGGGAAAATATCTATATGGTGGAAGTGGTTCGCAGTTGTCCTGAAATGTGCCGTTTCTGTTTAGCCAGTTATTTAACTTTACCCTTTAGAACAGCTAGTTTAGAAGCATCTTTAATTCCAGCGATTGAACGGGGACTGCAAGTAACGCGGCGTTTAGGTTTATTAGGTGCGTCCGTCACACAACATCCTGAATTTGATGAATTATTGAATTATTTAACTCAACCGAAATATGATGATGTGCGTTTAAGTATTGCTTCCGTTAGAACAAATACCGTTACCGAAAAATTAGCAAAAACCTTAGCAAAACGAGACACTCGTACCTTGACAATTGCAGTTGAAAGTGGTAGCGATCGCCTACGAAAAATCATCAATAAAAAGTTAGAAAATCAAGAAATTATTCAAGCCATTATTAATGCTAAAAATGGCGGTTTACAGGGGATGAAACTCTATGGCATGGTGGGGATTCCGGGGGAAGAATTAGAGGATGTAGAAGCCACAATAGACCTAATGAAGACGTTAAAAAAAGCAGTACCGGGCTTTAAATTAACGCTCGGTTGTAGTACCTTTGTGCCAAAATCCCACACTCCGTTTCAGTGGTTTGGGGTAAATCCCGATGCAGAAAAACGACTGAAGCTATTAGAAAAACAATTAAAATCCAATAACATTGATTTCCGACCTGAAAGTTATAAATGGTCAGTGATTCAAGCTTTACTTTCTAGGGGCGATCGCCGTATTTCCCATCTGTTAGAATTAGTAAGAAACTATGGAGACTCCCTCGGAAGTTATCGTCGCGCCTTCAAAGAATTACGCGGAAAATTACCCCCAATGGAATATTATGTTAACCAAAATTGGGATTTAGATCAAGTCTTACCTTGGCAACATCTTCAAGGCCCTTTACCCGTCAATACCCTCAAAAAACATTTGTTAACCTAGGGAAATAGCCTAGTCACCTGTCGTCATCCCATCTCAATAATAGACAAGAGGAATGAGAAGAGCATCTCCTAGAGGCGATCGCTAAAAAATATTAAATGGGTTCTATAATTGAATTATTAATGAGGCAAGCCAAATTAACATGGAAATTAACCCTAATCCCCTCGAATTTCTAAGTGCCCAAGTGCAAAAAACGGTTGCCGATACCCAAGATTTAGCGAACAAAATCTCTGCTCAAGTTCAAGAAAGTACCAATGTCGTAACAGCATGGGCAGAATCCGTGCCAAGTTCAATGGTGAGTGCGGGGGTAATTGCCACTCAAGAAGCCTTTAAAGTCGCCCATAATATCCGGTTTGAAAACCTACCAACAGGGTTACAATTAAAATTTGCGAGGGCTGGTGTACGCCAGGGAATGCGAAATGTTCAAGAAGCCGCAAAAGTCTTTGAATCCATACCCGCCCAAATTCGTGCCCAAGGGCCAGAAGCCATTCGTAATTTCTGTCAAGATAAAGATTGGAGTCACATCAAAGCCCACGTTAATGGCGGGGGAAGCGAAGCCAATAACGGGATTTTTGAATATTTTTGGGTGAATCGTGCTCGTGGTGGGGTAGATATGACTGCTGAAGAATTAGCAGTGGCTAAAAAAGTTTTAGCAGATGCTGCCTTTAAAACAGCAGTTACCGAAATTGTTCAGGTAACAATTAAAGGCGCGATTGTTGCAGCAGTTATTGAGTTAGTCTTTTCTATTTTGGAGAATTCATTATTGTATGTTGAAGGCAAAATTACCCAGTCAGACTTGATTCAAAATGTCGCTACTGCCACCGCTACTGCTGGAATTACGGGCGGTGTAATGACGGGAATTTTGTTAACAATCTGTATGATTTTTCCCCCTATTGCCACACTTTTAGGTGCTGCTGCAATCCCCTTAGCCGTTGCAGGAATTGGTTTTATGGGAATTCGCGCTTGGGAAATTTTTTGTCATAGCGATCGCTTATTTGGAATTACTGAACAAACCCAAAAATTACTAGGGATAACCGAAGCGACAATTTAAGTAGCTAGAAACGAGAGATTTTCTATTTTTAATCCTCCAAAATTTCAACAGTTCCTTGATAACCATCAACTCGCACTCGTTGACCATCTTTTAAAGAGGTGGTAGCCCCTTGAATATTCATCACCGCAGGGATACCATATTCTCGTGCGATAATAGCACCATGAGAAAGTTGTCCGCCGACTTCAGAAATAATCGCTTTTGCGGTTAATAAAATGGGCGACCATCCGGCATCGGTGTAGGGAACAACCAGAATTTTATCCTCTGTTTGATCTATAATATTAGTTAAACTACGACAAATTTTAATGGTTCCTTCCACACAGCCAATACTAGCAGGAATTCCTTGTAAAATTGCAGCATTTTGAATATTTTGTAACCGATGTTTCGGTAAGATAGTACCATAAACAACGGGGAGAATTGTGCGATCGCGATCTTCTTGAAAAATGTTCCGACGTTGATGAACTTTCGGAAGAAAATCGGGTTCAATATTCTGTTCTATCCAAGCTTTGATTTCATCCCATTCTAAATAAAAAATATCTCCCGAATTTTCTAATATTCCTTGAGCAATTGCTTGGAATTCTATAGCCAAGATTGTCCATCGCAAATGAGCTAAAAGTTTCCCATAAACTTCAGCGATTTTGCTTTTCGTTAACGTGCGTTCATAACATTGAGCTTGCCGCCATTTTTCCCATTGATTTAAGTTAGAAACGTTTAAATTTTCCATGCGGTAGTTTACATTTTTGATAATTTTGAATAGCATTTCTTTAAATATTTCTGGTTGTTCTAACCAATTCGGTACAGAAATATCGGTTCCCACTTCACTTAAATAGCCATAGGTTTGTAACCAGGTTTCAAATTGTTGATGAAATTGTTGATTTTCTGCGAGTTTTTGCTCGAAAGATTGATGAGTAATGGGTTCGGTTTCTGTAAAAGTTTCTCTAATTTGATCGGCTAGAGTTTGTAATGCTTGCATTGAAGCAACTTCTGGGGAAGTATGGGTAGGGATCCAAGCATCAGAAACTTTAAATAAGCTTCGACGAATGGCTAACCCAATGGGTGCAATAATATTATAGTAAGTCGCTAATTTTAATGTTTTTTGTAGGGTTTCTGATTGTTCTAAGAGTTGAGTTAAGGTTAGTAATTCAAGAGATTGATGAGATTCAATCTGTTGTAATGTAGGTAAAAATAGCTGTTCTAAATCTCGTTTAAAATCTTGATCTAAATGCCGTTCTCGTTGAATTAATCGCCATAAACCGGGTAATGAAGGGAAGAGTTTACCCAGGGGAGGTTTTCCCATTTTTTGCCCTCGGACTAAAAACTCTAACCCCTGTTTAGGTAATCCCATTAACGTAAAGATTTCTCCTAATAAACTGGCATTAAAATAGGCATGGGAAGCGAATAACGTAGCAGTTTGTTTAAAATCTAAATGGGAAACTTTTTTTCCTAAAACTAAGGTGAATAGTTCACCCCAAACCCCACAGGTTAAGGGGCGATTAATTGACCAGGTTAAGGGAGGAATGACCCCAGGAATGACTTCTGCTGCGATAGTTCTTGTCCAAATAGGGCGTAAATTAGTAATCGGACGAGTTTGCAAAATCCAAACTTTGACTCCATCCCAACACCATTCAATATCTTGGGGGATACCTTGATAAAAAGCTTCTATATCTTGGGCGAGTTGAACTAATTCTAAAATAACTGTTTTTGGTAAAAAACTAGGAAGCTCTAACTCCTCTATTAAGGTATTGATTTCTATTTCTAAATGTACCGGAGTAAATTGACCCCCAACTACTAATTCTGCCCCCCCTCGTAAGGCTTCAATAATAATTTGTGAACCCCCATCTAAGGGGTTGCGAGTAAACATCACGCCTGCAACTTCACTGGCTAAATAAGGTTGAATTAATACAGCAATTCCCGCATCAGGAAGGTGTTGATTTTGACGATAGGAAATCGCTTCAGGAGTCCAATAGGATTGACGACATTGAATAATAGCAGGTTGTAATTCCGTCGGAGAATAAATAGGGCCAATGGTTTGATATTGTCCTGCTGCTGATGAGTTGTTACTATCTTCTCCAATAGCAGAAGAACGGATAATTAAGGGATAATTGGTTAATTGAATTTGTTTTTTAAAAGGGATATTAATATCTTCTAAACGGTTAATAGCTGGCAAAACCCACCCTAAAGGAACTTTAAACCCAGCCCGTTTTAATTCACTTAATCGGGTTGCTTTTTCGCCACAGTGTTGAATATCAAGTTTATCTTTTAAGTTAAAATATTGTTGTTTCATATACAGTCCTACATCATCTTTTTGAGCTAAATTAATGATAACTAATTCAACCGCTAAACCGATCACTGCCACCAATTCCCAAGGAGAAAAGGTAGGAGATTGGGATTTTTGATGCCAAAACCACACCCAAAATATCGCACTTAAACACCCTAAACGGGATGCCCAAAGTCGAGAAGAAGACTTAGAAATGGGCAATAATAAATAACTAACTCTCCAGATCATTAATCCAGTGATTCCGCTACTGACGGCAATAATCGGAGAATAGACTAATATTCCCCAAGTTGCATTGGTAACGCCTCCACCTTTAGCAATAAAATATCGTCCTGCGACTAATAAAATTAAACTGACGATTTGCAAAACTGGAGTATTGGGGAATAAAATCTTGGCAGTAATTACTGGAATAATCCCCCGTGCTATTTCTAGGATAACAGCAATGATTCCCGCTTGTTTTCCTCCCTGGGAAAAGGCTGCGGAAACACTAATATTTCCTGTCCCTAATTGTGATAAATTTTTCCCAGATAAGAGTTGGACAACCCAACGGGTTAGGGGTAATGCCCCCAAACTAAAGCTACCCAATAATAGTAATAGTATTACGCCAAAATACATGATCAATATTTTCCTGTAATGCGGTTTTAGGGGAAGCTTGTTATCGTTATCTGGTGAATGATAATATTTTAATGACTTCTGGGGTTTCCGTTATTTTTAATCCTAATCCCGATTCTCCCTGCTATTGTGATGATATTGGCGTGGGTGTAATTCAAAGAAGTTTTAGCTTTTAATTAACAAAAAATGAGATAATCGTTAAGGTATCATTAAATTAAGGAACAAATCGGTCTTATGGCAAGTAATACCCTATGGATTCCGATTGCAGTGCTTGTTGTCGGATTTATTGCGGCAGTCAGCATTGGATCAATTGCTTGGTATAATTCCAAGCGTCCTCCCGGTTGGGAAGGTAAAGAAAGACCGGACTATATTCCTAAAGTCAATTCAGAAGATGAGAAAAATTAAGGATAAAATCGGTCTGTAGATCTGGAGTTTTAATTTCCTCGAATGAGAGGTGCTATTTTTACGCCAGATCCGGATCGGTTTTTACTCATCTTTTCAGGTTTCAAACGTTACTGTCAAGATGAAAGTCGGGAAGAACAGTTGCTTTTCCCGACTTCAAACTCAAACCGATTTTCTTTAACAACTCTCCTCCGACAATTGAATGTTTAACGACAAACCAACAACGGTTTAGTTTTTCTTTCCTTTCGGAAATTGGTTGATTTGAGCAGACCCATAAAAAATCAGAGAATTGTTTTGAATTCGCAGTCGATCAACCTTTAATTGGGTTCCATCTAAGGCGAACTTGTCGAGATCTAATAAATCATTGACATGGTTCACCAAAGCTTGACTCAGGTTAATAGCCTCCTGATTTCCGCTATATTGGACATCGACAAATCGGATTTTTTGACGGTCTTGCACCTCCACTTGAGTTGTAAAATCAACTTGAACAGGTTCCTGTGAATTTCCGAGTAGAATTTCTGATTGAATTCGCAGGGCTTTTTCAGGAGTAATAGTCATTAAAGTTTGAGTAAACTTTAAGGGTTCTCCCTGATATTGAAGGCGCTGAAGTTTTTCGACTACAAACGGGGTATTAAAAGAGTCCGTTAAGTCTTCCTCTGTTAACACGACCCGTAAACTCGCTTGAGTTGGTTGTCGTAACTTCACTTGACCTGTAAAAATGGCGCTGAAATCAATAGACACCGCTTGCACATAGAGTTCCATGACTGCAATGCGGAGGCCATTGTACATCAGCATCCCGTTTCCGATGAAATCAAAACCATCGACGCTTCCCTGCAATAGCTTGGCTACAGGTTCCGCCCGAACGTTGGCTTCAATTTTTTCAGAACGCTTGAACAAAGCCGCGATCGCAGTCCCGACAACCTTGCTGACGAGGCGATCGCCACTTTGAGTCTGAAAAGAAGTGCTTCCAAACAAAGCCTGTACCATTCCTATGCTCGCTAGCCGACCTACCTATTATAACTTTTTATGAAGTTTTGTAAAAATTAGTAATGCTTATCGAAGGCATAGTTGAAAGTTAAACCAGGGATGGTTGTTACAGGAAATGGTGAACCCGTTAGAATGGTTGAGTCAATCGTCACCCAATAGCGCGTATAAGTCGTGTTGGCTCTTAAGGTACACAACTTGATCCGCGATCGCTATGCTGTAATAGAGCATTTGTCCGAGTTGCCGATTACAAAATCAACCATTCAAAAATTTGATTAACGGTTAACTGTAACTTAATTTCTGTTAAAATAGGTAAGGGAGTATCTCCCCGTAAAAGTTGTACCCGTTGGTCAGCAAATACAATTAAAACTGTTTCTTCATCGGGGTCAATTAACCATCCTAATTCCGTTCCATTTTGGGAACAATGCAACAAATTTCCTAAAACTTTGGTTTGACTTTGTTCAGGGGATAAAATTTCAATTGACCAATCAGGATGAACCTCGAATCGATTAGCAATTCGACCGGAAGAGGTGCGAGAAATTCTTTCCCATCGGAATACAACAACATCAGGAACAATTGCATTTCCCCCAAAACTACAGCGTAATTCAGGAAACGCATAGGCAATTTTGTGAGGTTCAGCAACGGCGTTAATCACCTCACAGAGTTTACCTTGAATTAAACTATGTTCACCTTGGGGCATTGGCTTGGGTCTAATTTGACCATTAATAAATTCTTGAGCAGGTTTCGTTTCCGGTTGTTGCAGGAATTCCTCTAATGTTAACTTTGGGGTGGTCGTTTGAATCATCACTTTGAACCCAATTTCTGTTTTAATTTTGATACTTTATTACCCTTAAAGTAGGCACTCCTAGGCAATATCATTAAAATCAATCCCTGTGTTCTGTTAGGTGTTCAATTGATCGCTTCCTAACGCTGTTCCTTCCAAACAAGCACCTTCTAAAATAACACCTAAAAATACAGTTTGTTCAACAATGGCACAAAGTAAATTAGCTCGTTCTAAATTAGTTCCTCGAAGAATAGCACCAGATAAATTAGCTTCTTCTAAATCAGCTTGAGATAAATCAGCCCCCGATAAATTTGTATTTCTTAAATCAGCTTGACATAAAATTCCTTGAGATAAATTCACACCGCGTAAATCAGCCCCCCTGAAATCAATTCCACTTAAATCTATATTTCCACAGGTCGCTCCGGTTAAAAATGCCCCGATAAAACTCGCTTCTTGAACCTCGGCATTGATCAGAATTGCTCCTCTTAAATCAGCATTTCTTAAGTCTGCTCTTTGCAAATTTGCACCGGATAAATCAGCCCCTCTTAAGTTAGCTCGAAGTTGAGATCCTTGTAAATTAGCACCGGATAAATTAGCACCGGATAAATTAGCACCGGATAAATTTACCTCAGCTAAATGGGCTCCCGATAAATCCATACCGGATAAATTCATATTACTGAGGTCTTTAATAGTTCCTCGCTTAATAACATTGAGATCAACAGATGGGGATTGAGTCATAGTCATAAAAAGTGATGATTTAAACTTGTTAAACTTTAGATTCTTTTGGGGATTTCGATTTTGAACTTAAGGCTTCCTCTAACCAAACGTTGGGTAATTGGCTGGGTTGAGTTGGCAATTGTATTAATCCAATTTCAGCTAATTTTACAACATTTTTCAAGGCTTCAACTAATGCCGGATCAAACCGAGTTCCACTCAACTCCTGACATTTTTCTACCGCCTCTGTTAAGCTATGGGCGTGGCGTTTTCCTCTAGGATGAGTTAAGCTTTGGAAATAAGCAACTAACCCTAAAATTCGAGCTTTAATATTAATTTCTTCTCCTTTTTGCCCATCGGGTTTCCCACTGCCATCCCAATATTCTAACTGATGAGCAACTACATCCCGAATAATTGCTAATTCTGGCATCGACTCTAATAATCTTGCTCCAATTAAAGCCCGTTCTGACCAAAACTTGCGAGTCGCATCATCCATTTCTTCTGGGCTTTGAGTAAATACTTCATCCGGTGCTGAAGACAACCCAATTCTATATAATAATCCGGCTAATTGTAACCGCCTTAATTTCACCGTAGGCAGATCTAAAATTTGTCCAAGGGTTTCTGATAAGGCAGCGACTTGTAAGGAGGCACAGGGGTTATTTTGATCTCGTTCATCAACCCGTTGCGCCATTCTTAAAAATGCTTGTAATTTATTGCCAGTAATATTGCGACTGATTCGTTTTGCTTGTCCTTCTAATTCCCAGAATTCGCGGTTTTGGCGGTTAACAGTAATCAGTTCTTGTTGAGAAGATTGTAAATAACTGACAATCCGAGAAACGACTCCGGTTAAATCAGGAACTTGATGATAAGGTGTAGCTATAATTTCCTGATACTGTTGCAATAAACAATCTGCTAATTCAGCATTATAGGGTCGAAAACGCTCAATTAAAATTTTAGCCGATTCTCGAACTAATTTTTGATCAAATGTCCATAATCCATAAAATTTTCGTTCTGTATCAATCGTGGGTTTGGTATGAGCCGGATATTCATCAGGCATTAATTCATGGCATAATACCATTGTCGTATAACTCGGAGCTAGAATAATTAAATTCCACTCCATTACCAAACTATCAGAACGGTCTAAATTAATTAAAGAAACATTTTCTAACTGTCCGGTGCGATGGGTCAAAAACCCACTATCTGCAACGGCGCTAATCACAACATGACGACAAGATTGAACAACATCAAAATAGCGATCAGCTTCTTGAAGATACCATTTTCCCTCTTGAAATGTCACTAACACAAGAGGTTGTTGCTCTGGAGGTGCATCACTATTTTGCAAAATGTGATCTTCAAGTGCATGACAGAGTGCAACTAGCGTATTCTTGAAATAGACACCATAACTAGAAGGCAGTTGACCATCCGAAAGGGAGGCTTTAAGCTGATTGAGCGTGGATTCTGGATTCATTGGCAAACGCGAGTCCCGACTATTCCTTAAATCTTAACTGCTATGGGCAGAATTATAAAAGTAAATAGCTAAAAATTTTAATTTTCTGGTCGAGATCGCCCAGAATTTAGGATAGGATCAATCCATCAAGGATATTACAGCTTTTAAACCCCTCCGCATTTTCTGTTTAATTTTAGCTTGATCTGACTTAACAAGAAAAAAAACAGGAATAGGGTGGAACAATACTGTCGATTTGTACTGAAACAATAGGGAAAGTAGACATGATCACTGAGTTTATTCAACAGATTCCTAAAGCCGAATTACATATTCATATTGAAGGATCGTTAGAACCGGAATTTATGTTAAATTTAGCTGAACGAAATCAGATTAAATTACCCTTTACTTCGGTGGAGGAAATTCGACAAGCTTACCAGTTTAACCATCTCCAATCTTTTTTAGATTTATATTATTTGGGTTCTAGGGTATTATTGACAGAGCAAGATTTTTATGATTTAACTTGGGCTTATTTGGAAAAAGTAGCTTGTCAAAATATCCGACATACTGAAATATTTTTTGATCCTCAAACCCATACACAACGCGGAATTCCCTTTGAAGTTGTACTGTCAGGTATTGATCAAGCCTTACAAGCAGGACAGAAAAAATTAGGCATTTCTTCTCGGTTAATGTTATGTTTTTTGCGCCATTTAAGTCCAGAGTCTGCGATGGAAATCTTAAAACAAGCGATTCCATATCAAGATCAAATTATAGCAGTAGGATTAGATTCTTCTGAACAAAACCATCCCCCCTCTCAATTTAAAGACGTTTTTGAAGTCGCTAGAAATTTAGGCTTTTTAACCGTTGCTCATGCGGGAGAAGAGGGGCCTCCAGAATATATTTGGCAAGCGATTAATTTATTAAAAGTTTCTCGAATTGATCATGGAGTTCGCTGTATTGAAGATCAGAAGTTAGTCCAGTATTTAAAAGAAAAACAGATTCCTTTAACGGTTTGTCCCTTATCGAACGTGAGGTTAAAGGTTTTTCCAACTTTACAACACCATAATCTCAAAACCCTTCTGGATTTAGGATTATGTGTTACGGTAAATTCTGACGACCCAGCTTATTTCGGAGGGTATATTCTGGAGAATTTTCTCGAAACTCAATCCGCTTTAAACTTTAGTTTTCAAGAGATTTATCAATTGGCTAAGAATTCTTTTTTAGCGTCATTTTTAGGGGAACAGGAAAAGCAAAATCGAATTGATGAGTTAGACCAATTTATGCAACAGTTTACACAAAAATTAAGTTAAGCTGTTCAGTCTCTAAATTTGATCCAGCTTAATTTCCTAAACCCCATATCCTACACTTGAGCTCAATAGTTAGTTTTGAAATAGGCAGGTTATTGCTATTTTCACTTTTTTTGTAGTAGGATAATTTGTACTTTTTAAACAGAGCAATTTCTTTCGCCTTGATCTTTTACGGAGATTGGATTTATGACCCTGCAACCGAATTTTTCATCCCCATCTACTCCTGAACCTGTCGCAATGTCCACAGGTAGTACCACATCCTTAGTAGGAGTTAATATTATTACAATTACGAATAAAAATGTCAATAGAAAGGGGGAATATATTGGAACAACTAACCCTGATTATATTGAAGTTTCTCCATTTCTAGCCCCCTTTGATTTTATAATCTATGGCTTAGAAGGTGCAGATACCTTATCGGGAGGTGCAGGGGATGATAGTTTATTTGGAGGGAAAGGAAACGATTCTTTAATTGGTTTAAATAGTAATGATATTATCCAAGGAAATTTAGGTGCAGATTATATTAATGGGGGAAATGGAGATGATTCGGTTTTTGGCGGACAGGGAAATGATACTCTTTTGGGTTCAGCCGGAAATGATTCCTTGGCTGGTGATAAAGGGGTAAATCAATTAACAGGAGGATTTGGATCTGATCGCTTTGCAGTTCGTTCTATTGAGTCAGAAAATACAGGTTCAGCATCGGATTTTATTCCCGATAATGCGGATGTGATTACAGATTTTACCCCTGGGGAAGATGTGATTGTCGTCAGTGGTGTTCCTTCCTTTGCTCAACTCAGTTTAGTTTCAATTACCCCTGAAGCTGTCCGAGGTATATTCCCCAGTATTGAACGCACCCTGGGTGGGGGAACCTTAATCGAAGTTCAAGCGACAGGTCAAGTTATCGGATTTTTAGAAAATATTGAACCCCAGCAATTATTAACTTCTTCGTTCCTATTTTTTCCCACTTCTTTAGGTTAGTTAATCGGTAAAATCTGAACTATTGGTTTCTCCATCACTTAAGGGTAAAAAGATCTCAACGATAGTTCCTTGATTTTTTCCGGGACTGACTAATTGGATTTTACCTCCCATCATTTCTACTAAATTTCTGGAAATTACTAATCCTAGTCCTGTACTTCCTAACGCATGGAGTCGGGATTCATCTTCAACGACAAACGGTTGAAATAGTTTTTCTTGAATTTGAGGGGAAATTCCAATTCCAGTATCTTTAACAGTAATGACTGCCATTTCTTCACTCTCTTGAGTATCACTCTGAACAATAGAGCGAACTTCTGTGCTAATCGAAATACTCCCTCGATCTGTAAACTTAATAGCATTCCCAATAATATTGATTAAAACTTGTTTAAGTTTTGTCGGGTCTGCTTTAACTTTAATCCGGTGAGAATAGTCTTGTTTATAGAGGCGTAATCCCTTTTGACGAATATTAGAAAATTGTAGATAAATTGCTGCTGTTAAACTGGCGTGTAAATCAATGGTTTTAATATCAAAGGAAACTCGACCTTCTTCAATTCGGGCTAAGTCTAAAACTTGATTAATTAATGTTAAAAGATGTAGAGAAGAATCATGAGCTTGTTCTAAAAGCTCTCGTTCTTCATCTCGATCATCACATAAATCATCTAATAAGAGTTGTAAGGAACCAATAATCCCATTCATCGGCGTTCTTAACTCATGGGAGGTTTGCCTCAGAAACTCATCCTTTCGATGATTCATCTCCTGCAAAACTTTATTTTTAGCTTCAACAGAACGATATCTTTCCAGCGTTATTTTAAGCTTTTGTTCCAGATCGGCTTTCTCTAGCTGAAACTTTTCTTTTGTGGTTTGTAATAACGCCTCTAAAGAAACGTTTTCCTGTTTAAATTGTTGCAGATTTTGATAATAAATCAACGCCATTAGAGAACTAAACAAAGCCACTAACACCGAAGCAATCGGGATGAATGCTGTGAAGACTGAAAAACTCGAAGCAAAATAAGCAATAAGTCCCACTGCTATCACACCGACTATAGCAATTAGCACTCCTCGCTGTAGTTCCCTGGATTGTCTGAGCTTTTGCCCCATAATATATTACACCCGTCAGTCGCTCCAAAGGTTGAATCTCAGCGACGTTGAAACTTACTTTTCTATTCTAGGTGACAAATTCCCAAGCGTAACCTATCCTGATCTGTCTGAAATTACCATTGTTCTAGCTGGGTTAGGAATTTTTTGATCTTTATTCCCAATCATAGCGTCAATGTCTGATTTCGACTGTTATAGTCTGGACAGTTGATGGCGGCTTCAGATAAGGCGATTTTTGGTTGGACTGGACATTTGAGGTGATAGTTCCCTGTAAAGAACATACAATCTGCACAGGGGATTTGGTGCATTTGCTTGGCCCGTTGCATGGTATCCCGCATCGCAGCACCGATACTCCAAACTATCAAAATCACAAATCCCCAAGCCAAAACAAAGCAAATGGGCACTAAAAAGGGTTGAATAATCTGAATTAGGATTTGTAACAGTTCCAACACGATGCTCCTCCTTCCGTTCATTATTTTAAATCTGATTCTAACGCAAGGAAAACCGTTAATCATCCCTTGAACAACAAAATTAATTGATTTTCAAGCATCAGGGGAAGAGGAGGAATTAATATCTATTTAAAGTTTTATTTTTAGACAGCGATCGCTTATACCCTATCCTGATTTAATAAAATCTGCTATAATAAAATTGAGTAAACTGTTATAAAAGATTAAATTATGCAAGCATTTGAAGTCATGGGAACAGTGGATGAAAACGGGCAATTAATTTTAGATCATCAACTTGATATTAATACACCGAGTCGGGTGAAAGTAATTGTTTTAGTTTCTCCCCAGGATGAATCTAAATCTGATCCTGATGATACCCCTGTGCAAGAAATAAAAGCGAGTTTGAGACGAGCGTTACACGAAATGAAAACAGGACAAACAATCCCTTTAGAAAAAATGTGGGAGCGTATTGATGCAGAATAATTGGTTACAGTTTATATAATTAAAATTTGTGATATAATATTTTATTATTTTTAATAAAAAATAAATTATGGCTAAATCAGTTCAAAAAAGTAATTCTACAAAATCAAAAAATGAAAAGCTTGAAGGAATTACTAAAATATCTGTTGATGGCTATAAATCTATTGCCAATCCCTGCACTATAGAAATTCGGAATCTAACGATACTATCAGGAGCCAATAGTTCACTATCAAATGCTTGGAAGAGGGAGCCAGATTAGAAAATAAAAGACTACTGGGCTATCGTGAAGAATAGAAACCGGGTTTCTGAGCGATCCCATCTCAAATTCCCCTACAACCTTATGTTTTCTTTTATATCCTTAAATCCCAGAATATATTCTTCTGTCGATGGCAAATTATCTAGCTTATAAATTTTCATTTTTAACTCATCCAAGAACTCAACCTTTATCAAACCCACTCATCCGACAACAACCTGCCTTGAATGGGTTCATATTCATCCTCTAATAACCACAATTTAGCGGTTTCATAATCTTCAGCCGAAAAAATAACTGTATAATCCTTAGCGGGGTCATAGATTTGACACTTTCCCTGAGCATCAGCTAAGAGTAATAAGATATAAGGCGGTGTTAACATTGGGTCTATCCAAACCTCGGCGAACTGCCAATTATTCTGTACTGGGTTGAGTTCTTGGGATAATGTGATATTGGTTATATTCATCTATTTTTATTTCTCCATAATAAAGGGGTTGCCTTGTACCATCAGGACTAATTCGATAACCAATAAGCTCGCTAAAATACAAGCCATATCGATCATATTTCCTGACTTTACCCGTATATTCTCCTCTCTCTATAATAGCTTGAGCCACTCGATATAACGTTTCGCTATCTTTAAAAACATGGGCTGCAAGTCCTTTTCTTAAAAGTCTTTGCATTTGGGGGGTATTGGGCAAATGTTTAGCGAGATGTCGTGTATCAAATTGAATTGAGATCTCAATACCAGCCATTCATAAATTTAAGGTAAATATTAAACTTGATTATATTCTAATGGCATATTCTTGATTAACTTCAACTCCAAAAACCGTTATCCCAGAACACTCTCACCCCCCTAATAGCGATAAACTAACGATAATAGCTAGAACATTGTCTTAGGAGAACACCCGAACCTATGCTAGAAGCATATCGTCAACACGCAGAAGAACGCGCTCAATTAGGCATTCCCCCCCTACCCCTCAACGCCCAACAAACCGCCGAACTCTGCGAACTCTTGAAAAACCCGCCAGAAGAAGAGAAAGAATTCTTGATGACCTTGCTGAGAGACCGTATCCCTCCCGGTGTCGATGAAGCCGCTTATGTCAAAGCAGCCTTTTTAACCGCGATTGCCAAAGACGAAATCACCAGCCCCCTGATTTCCCATCAAGGCGCTGTTTCCCTGTTGGGTACAATGGTGGGAGGCTATAACGTCCAATCCCTGATAGACTTACTTAAAGTTCGGGATGAAAGTATTGCTTCGGCTGCTGCCAATGCCCTCAGTAAGACGTTGTTAGTCTTCGACGCCTTCAACGATGTTCTGCATTTATCGGAAGTTAATCCTTTTGCTAAACAAGTCATTGACGCTTGGGCAGAAGCCGACTGGTTTATTGGACGTCCGCAACTCCCCAAAACCATTACCGTGACTGTCTTTAAAGTTCCTGGGGAAACCAACACCGATGACCTGTCCCCCGCACCCCACGCCACAACTCGCCCCGATATTCCCTTACACGCCTTAGTAATGTTAGAAAGTCGGATGCCCGGAGGGTTAGAAACCATAGCCGAACTGAAGAAAAAAGGGCATCCCGTCGCCTATGTCGGAGATGTTGTTGGCACAGGTTCTTCTCGGAAATCTGCGATTAACTCCGTGTTGTGGCAGATTGGTAACGATATTCCCTACGTTCCCAATAAACGCGCTGGGGGCTATATTCTAGGGGGAAAAATTGCCCCGATTTTCTTTAATACGGCCGAAGATTCCGGCGCCCTCCCCATCGAATGTGATGTTAGTAAACTGAATACTGGGGATGTGATCACCATTCATCCCTACAACGGTGAAATTACCAACGAAGCGGGAGAAGTGATTTCCACCTTTACCCTGAAACCCGATACGATTTTAGATGAAGTGCGGGCTGGAGGTCGCATTCCTCTATTAATTGGTCGTAGCTTAACGGATAAAACCCGTGCCGCCTTGGGACTCGAACCCAGCACCTTGTTTGTGCGTCCTTCCCTGCCGGAAGACACCGGAAAAGGCTTTACCCTCACCCAAAAAATGGTCGGAAAAGCCTGCGGGTTGCCCGGAGTCCGTCCAGGGACATCCTGCGAACCGTTGATGACCACCGTAGGTTCTCAGGATACCACTGGCCCGATGACCAGGGATGAACTCAAAGAACTTGCCTGTTTAGGGTTTTCGGCTGATTTAGTTATGCAGAGTTTCTGTCACACCGCAGCATACCCGAAGCCCGTTGATATTAAAACCCACAAAGAATTACCCGACTTTTTCGCGACTCGTGGGGGGGTTGCCTTAAAGCCTGGAGATGGAATTATTCACTCTTGGTTAAATCGGATGTTGTTACCGGATACCGTCGGTACAGGCGGCGACTCCCACACCCGTTTTCCCCTCGGTATTTCCTTCCCGGCTGGGTCAGGGTTAGTGGCTTTTGCCTCCGCTTTAGGAGTCATGCCCTTAGATATGCCAGAATCGGTGTTAGTTAAGTTTACCGGAGAATTACAACCCGGAGTCACCTTACGGGATATTGTTAACGCCATTCCCTGGGTCGCCATGCAACAGGGTAAGCTCACCATTGGAAAAGAGAACAAAATCAACGTTTTCAACGGTCGCATCATGGAAATGGAAGGTTTGCCGGATTTAAAGGTGGAACAAGCCTTTGAATTAACCGATGCCACGGCTGAACGTTCCTGTTCTGGAAGTACGATTAAACTCAGTGAAGAAACCGTCGCGGAATACTTGCGTTCTAACGTCGTGTTAATGAAAAATATGATAGCACGGGGTTATCAAGATGCTCCTACCTTGTTACGGCGGATTGCTAAGATGGAAGCATGGTTGGCTAATCCGAGTTTAATGTCTGCGGATGCCAATGCGGAATATGTGGATACCCTGGAAGTGAATTTAAGCGAGATTAAAGAACCGATTGTTGCCGCGCCTAATGACCCGGATAACGTTAAATTAATGAGTAAATGTGTCGGGGATAAAGTAGATGAGGTGTTTATTGGTTCTTGTATGACCAATATTGGACATTATCGGGCGGCTGCTAAGATTTTAGAAGGTGCGGGTACAGTGAAAGGCCGTTTATGGATTTGTCCACCGACTCGCATGGATGAACAACAACTCCGAGAAGAAGGGGTTTATGGCATCTTTGCCGCCGCAGGTGCCCGGACAGAAATGCCGGGATGTTCTCTGTGTATGGGTAATCAAGCCCGTGTCGAGGATAATGCCACTGTGTTCTCGACTTCGACCCGTAATTTTAATAATCGCATGGGTAAAGGTGCAAGGGTCTATCTCGGTTCTGCGGAATTGGCGGCGGTTTGTGCCCTATTAGGTAAGATTCCGACCGTTGAGGAATATATGGATATTGTGGCGCAAAAAGTTGATCCGTTTAAGGGTGATTTATACCGTTATCTCAATTTTGATCAGATTGAGAATTTTGAGGATTTCGGTCGGGTGATTCCTGTGGATCAGATGCCTAAATTAGAGGAGGTTTTGGTTTAGTATTATGATTGGGGTGGGTCTTGATTGACTCACCTTGATGATCCCATTATTACTAGGTGAAAATAGGACACACCTCGATTAAATTTGTCTATCGAAGTACCCTCAGTAAAGCAGGAAAAAAACATCATGAGTCAGAAAATACTTGTCGTTTTAACCAGTGTTGAAAAGTATCCAAACCTGAAACGAGCAACGGGTCTGTGGCTTGGAGAAGCTGTTCACTTTGTGAAGAAAGTTGAAGAAGCTGGCTATGAAGTTGATTACGTTAGCCCCAAGGGAGGATATACACCGATTGATCCCCACAGTCTGGAAATGGCAGATCCCATTGATTGGGAATGGTATCAGAAGAAAGCATTTATGAATCGTCTTGGGGCTACTCTCAAACCCAGTGAAGTGAATCCAGATGATTATGTTGCGATCTATTACGCAGGTGGTCATGGTGTGATCTGGGATTTTCCTGATAATGAGGTACTACAATCCATCAGTCAAAAAATTTATGAAAACGGTGGTTTTGTCTCTTCGGTCTGTCATGGTGCTGTAGGCTTGCTAAATATCAAATTATCAAGTGGATCATTGCTGATTAAAGATAAAGAAGTCACTGGTTTTTCCAATGAGGAAGAGAAACTGGCGGGACTGGATCAATTGGTTCCTTTCCTAACAGAAACTGAATTAGTAGAACGAGGGGCTATTTACAAAAAAGCAGATGAGCCTTGGGCTGCTTTTGCTGTTGAAGATCAGAGACTCATTACTGGGCAAAATCCAGCATCGGGTGTGGCTGTCGCTGATTTACTGATTGCAGCCTTAAAATAGAAGTCTAACCATCTTAATTGTAGGCTAATCGTATAGTCTGATCGCTGATCTTTTAGGTCTGTATGAGGTGCGATCGCTCTTTGAGGAGTTGAGGTGCGATCGCTTGTAAAGTAGATTTCAATGCCTAAGTTTGACGAGGCTTTAGTGTAGTATTATGATGAGGGTTTTAGGTTCTTCAGTATCTAGTCTGCAAAAGATTTAGTTAAAATGCCAATTCAGTAAACATCTTGATTGAAAGTTTTTGAAATTTCTGAATCCATAAGCCGAACGTTTAATCAGTTTCAGTTTGTTATTAATTCCCTCCACTACTCCACTGGTTGTTCTATGATCAAAGTAGGCAATAATTTCATCTAGCCATCGAATAATTGTATGAATGACTGTTCGGGAAATACTTTTGAGCTTCATCTAACCACCTCCCCAATTCCCATAATCCTCCTAACCAATCATTTGTTTCCTCAAAAATTTGACGGATTTTTTCTTGTGTTCTTCCTTCAAGTAGGGCTATTAACTTCGACTTTTCTAAATCTACTAGAACTGCACAATAATTTCCTTTTCCTTTAATCAATGCTATTTCATCAATTCCTAATCTTTTTAAATCGGTGGGTTTCAACTCGGCTAATTTTGATGATGCGTCTTTTAACATCCTTTCTATTTCTTCTGTTGTGACTAACCCTTTTTTGGCGACACTGTTTATATCCTTTTCTAAAACTTCTTGTAGGATTCTATCAGCCAATCTTTTTGTATAAGTCCTTCTTTTCCCCACGAAATCTAAATCCTCACTAAACGGCTTTTTACATTTCTTACATTTGAACTGTCGTCTATTTATTTCTAAGAATACTGGCGATTCTCCCCAAGGTAAATCTTTAATTATATATCTATGGTTTTGATGTAATTTATGACTTTTTTCCCCACAACGAGGACAGATACTTTCCTGATGGATTGGCTCTATCTCTAAAATTATTCCAATCCCTTTATGCTGATGACGTGAGACTACTTTTACTCCTTCTAGCTCCAGAAGTTCTGTGAGCATTTTAATTTCCCTTGAGGAAGTCATTGTTACTGATTTACCCTGAATTTACCATTTTTCTGATTTTAGTTAACAACACAGATGGCTTAACTGTCAACCGGAAAAAGCTTTTCAGCTAGGGGTAGATATATTTTTTGTCTTTCTTGATTTTATTAACTATAATTTTAGCATACTAGATACTGAAGAACCACTTAAGAATTCTGTTGATTTGGAATATTTTTTCCAAAATCTTGAAGATTTAACTCATCTATGATAGTGTAAACCATAATACCAGCCTAAAGGACATTAGGGAATATAAGTATGGATTGCAAAGATATGGTTTTTAAAACTAGCCTGAGTGACAATGGTAACTATCCTGAATTATGTCTGCAAGCCAGTTTAGATAATGCCACATTCCGAGATTTTCGTCGAAATGAAATATACAATATTACCTTAGAACACGACTCATTTGAGCAAGGTCTAGAGTATCTTGAAGTCACCCAAAAATCTGGATCTAATGTCTTGAGTAAAATTCATGAATTTATCAAAAATGATCAAATTGGAAATCCTAGAGTTTTTGATTACGAAGCCATTGGTAAAATCGCACCAACAACCCTGCGATACATAAAAATCCTGTCTGATTTGGAATCGGAATTCGGAACTTTAAGTAGGTAGGCGAGAAAATCGACAAGTATGTAACGAAAAGTTAACTGGGTTGTTGCTGCGAGTGAAATTTCATCCGTTGTGTGCTGTAGTTTCCTCTTTCTCCCCTAGCTTGAATACCATTCATTACCGCATAGGCCAGGTCTAATTCATCCTCAAATGTTTGTCCTGATAGTTCATCTTTTTTGAGATGTTGCCACTCTAATTCAATCGGATTCATTTCCGAACAATATTTAGGCAAATAGAAAATATACAAACCCATACTTTCCCATTTTGGCCAGAGTTTTTTGACTTCATGGCATTGATGTATGGGGCTATTATCTTGGACAATGACTCTCATCCGTCCGGCTTTTTCAGCCTCTGCTGCTTCTTGTTCCATCATTTGGATATAACACTGGCGATTGACACCTCCAATCACCAAGCCGTAAACAAAACTGATTTGCTGTTGCAAAAACCCAATAATGCTTAATCTTCGACCCCGACGACGAGTTTGTTCTAAACGTTTTTGTTCCCCTCTAAAATAATAGGTATACCCCGGTTCACTCCACAGACAAAAACCCGATTCATCTAAATACTTTAAGTCAATTTCTCCGGTGGCGGCTGATAATTCCAACATTTCTAAATCCGCCTGTTTCTGCGCGCGGACTATCGGGTCTTGCTTTCCTTTGTGGCTGTTTCTGGCTCGCTTCCAATTCACCCCCTTTTTTTGAGCACCCGTCTTAATCTATCGGGACTCAATTTAACTGACCGTTCTTGTTCTAATTTTTGGGCTAATTGCTCAGAGTTGTATGTCCGGGGTTCTCTTCTGAGACATTCTTCTAAAAATACTAAGTCCTCTTCTTTCCACTTGGCTTTTCCCCCGCGACCGGGTTTTTCCCATAACCCTTCTAGTCCTAACTTTTCCCATTTGTGCAACACTTCTCTAACTGTCTGTGCTGTCCAATTAAAATAAGCTGCTATTTTTTCCACGTACCAACCTTGTGAGTTTAATCGAATCACTTCGGCTCGGTCTTTAACTTTCTGTGGCACATCTGCTGTTCTGAGCTTGAACAGGGTTTTGTCTTGCTCACGAGTTAGAAATACCCTTAAACGAGCACCCATATTTTCATGACCTCGGTAGATTTCTTCTCTCTCTTCATTTATCTTTACATACTTTCGTTTCTTCCTGCCTACCTACTTAGACAACTGCAATATATGTGAAATTGGAGTGGGTTATGGAGGTCTGTGCAGAATTATCAGTAGTTATTTTCATGTTAAAAGCTATACATTAGTTGATTTGAAACCTGTTCTCCTACTCGCGCAACGGTATTTAGACCATTTCCCATTAAACACGACGCTGATCTATAAGACTATGAATGAATTACGCAAAGACAGTTATGATCTTGTGATTAGCAATTATGCCTTTACGGAGATTAGACGAGAAGTACAACAAGTGTATTTAGAAAAAGTGCTTTTGTCTGCCAAAAGAGGCTATATTACATACAATGAAATTAACCCAGAAGATTTTAATTCTTACACAAAAGAAGAGTTGATTGAAATCCTGCCCCAAATCAGAGTCAAGCCCGAAGTTGGCATCTTACACCCTAAAGATTGTACTTTGGTTTGGTAAACTCACATTTTTCTGTAGGGTAGGGTTAGGGTTCTTGCGAACCCTTATTTTTATTGTGTTTTGTACCTGACCTATGGTTTCTGAATTTGGAATTGCAAGCTGTTCAAGTTCATCCTACTCAATTGACGAATTACTGTTCACCTTTTGTAAACCAGACGGCTGTGTAATCAATCAAGTGTAAGTTAAATTGTTCTTGTCTTGACTGTTCAAAATCATGTAAGGCTTTCTTGCAGCCGTCCCAATACCCATAATCATCTACCTGAATTTTACCATGAGGAACGACCTGATCGTAGAGGGTATTAAAAATATCCATTGTGGATTCATACCAGTCTCCATCTGCGTGCAAAAAAGCAATATTCCCAATTTTAGACTGATATTGGGGCAAGGTTTGAGCAAATAACCCCTTAACAGGAATCACAATATCTTGAATCTCTAATTTTTGACAAATTAATTGGATATTTTCTGCCATTGGTGCTTTTAAAGCGCCCACTCCAGCCCCAGTAAGGTTGGCGGGTATTCCTTCGTGAATATCAACGGTTGTGGGTTCGGGCATTCCTTCAAAGGTATCAAAGGCATAAAGTAAACGGGGGCGGCGACTGTAACGTTTAATCACCCAAGCTAACAACGCACCTGATCCCCCTTTGCAGCTTCCACATTCCACAAAGTTACCCGGAATATCTTCCAAACAAACTTTTTTCGCTAAAGAATATAAGGAAAATAAACGGGCTTCACCTAATAAGGTAAATTCTCTAATAGCATTAACAAGTTCTAAAAATTCATCGGCAACTTCTGGGGGAAATTGACTGACCGAATAGGAGTGTAAATGGTTAGGTAAATACCAGTTAATCTTGGGATCTGGTTGATGTTGAACGGGTTCAATATTTCCCCGCCAAGCCACTCCCATAATTTGCATGGTTTGATAGACCATTGTATTCCATCCCTGTTGTTTTAAGTAATCTAAGCCTTGAGAAACATCAGGAGAATTTAAGTCATGGAACAAAATTAAAGCATCGTTTTCAGCGTATTGTTCGCAGATCATAGCATCATGAAGTGGATTGGGATCATCATGAGAACCATCAATAAAAAATAGCGACCACTTACGCTGTTGTTGTTCGGCTAACTCCGCTACTGCGTCAGGACTATAACCACTGACTAAATTAACGCTTTCAAGCACACCCGCCGATTGCAAAGAATGAGTGACACTATCATAAATATCAGGTTTGGCTAAGAGCGGATCAATCACGTCTAATTCGACTCCGGCCAACGCCAGATGACAAGCTGACCAACCATACCAACAGCCAATTTCTAAGGCTCTTTTACCTCTAAATTTTAGGGCGGTATTATAAAGAATATGGGCTTCATCTCGATTGAGAAATCCCACAGATTTCTCTCTTTGATCTACATACCAGTTATGGGGAATATCCCGTCTGAGATAGGGCCAATCCGATGCACTGGTATCTTGAACAATCATATTGGGAAAACATTGATCAGGTTTGATGATTTCCAAACCAGGTGAAACATAATCGCCCTCTGCTAACAAGTCTCTATCAATAAATTCTACGGTTTCTTTATTCATCTTTTTCCTTTCATGTTCGGGTTTAAATGACTTAACCAACCTAGTCTTTAATAGTAAAAACTGGTAAATTCGTCAATGATTCTAATATAGTTTTTAATCAGGCGACTAAAATCAAAGTTGTCTTTGACATATTCTACAATTTCTTGACGATACTCTTGATTTTTTTCGATCATTTCCTGAATGGCTTCCGTGACAATTTCCTGATTTTCTGGGGTCACATTCGTTAGAATGTCATCAGGTAAAACTTTAATAAATTCTTTTTTGTGTAAATTAGCACTCGCTGATTCAGAAATAACCACACATAAGCCTGCTGCTAAAGCTTCAAGGATAACTAAAGGGGCAACTTCTCCATCACTAATAAGAACTAAACAATTATAATCAGTGAGATGGGTATACACCTGTTGTAAACTCCAAATTCCTAAATATTGAGTTGTGTTCCCTTCTTGAAAATCAGGATCATCCAAGGGGCCAACAAAATCTAAGGATAACTTTCCCTCTACAATTTCTGCCAATAATCTCTGCCGCTTTCTGGGTTGAATCCAACCTAAACAAATGGCTTTATTATTGCCTCTTTCCTTAAAATTAATTTTCTGTGTATCAATACCATTCGGTTGCATTCTCATAAACCCAGAGTATCCTTTGTTTAGGAAAAACTCTTTTGTTTCATGAGAAGCAGCAATTATACCTGGCGCATCTATATAAGGTTTAAAAGCTTGTCGAAAGTTTTCCTCCCATTTATTTTCTTTCAACAAATAACCATATTGGCAGGTAAAACAATATTTCTGTTTCAGTTTTTTATTGAATTCACCAACAAAATCGCAAGCGTGTAAATGTACAAAATCAAAATTACTATTGTTGATCTGATCAATTGCCTGATCAACATCTTTCTCATCTATAAAATCAACTTCATATCCCAGTTCATTTAAAAAAAATTTATACTCGTTCATTAAAGTATAAATAGAATTTGATAAGGGTGGAACCGGAATGTAACCCCAAGCAACAAGAGCAATTCTCATTACAAAATATCCTCTGGAAAAATCCGCAGTGTAAAAGATGTATGATTAATGAATAAATACCATCTTTAGGTGCAATTGATCAAGAAATTGTTACCCCCAACCCGTGTCAATACTACTGCACGGTCGAATCTAGGGGTAAATCCAGGGGTAAATCCTCGGCAAAATTCAAAGATAATTGCTTGGGAAGCTGATCGACCTGGAAATACTGATGAAATTTTTTCGTAACTTGTAGCCAATAGGAGCGGGCGTTGGGTTGTTTGCGTTTGTGAACAAATCCCAATTCCACCAATTCCTGAACCTGTTGATAGGCTCCTGATCCTCTTAATTCAACTAAATCTGTTTGCGTAATCCCTCCATTCAGGGCGATGGCTGCTAAAGTTCTTAACGCACCTACTCCTAACTCTGGGGCGACTAAGGTGTGCATTAACTCCATATAGGCTTCTCGGAGTTGCAGGGTATATCCAGAGTCGGTTTCTACCACTTCTAAAGCACTATCTCGATGGGCATAGTCAGACATGAGTTGAATGAGTGCTTCTTCAACTTCTTTGCGATCGCACCGGGCTAATTCTGCTAGTCCTCCAATGGAAAGGGGTTGACCTTTTAAGTACAAAATTGCTTCAATTTTCGCCAATAAACTCATGTTCAAAAACAGATGACAGATCACGGTTTGGAGTCCCTAACTGTTGACTGTACACAGTTATCTGTAAACCGTCAACTTTTAAGGGCTTGGCTTTGATGGGTTCCAATTTTTGTTGACTCCAGAAAAATTCAATCAAATCAATCTGATTCAAAACTTGGTAATTTTTAATTTTAACTTCAGGAAACTGTGGACAATTTTACCACCAACCTCGACAGGGATCAGGGTAGAACTTTAATTTCTGGTTAAGGTTGACGAAGATTGGTGGGTCATGAGAGAATTTTTGTATCTTTTTTAACGAAATTCTATTAGATCGCTTCCCTGTAGAAAAGGGCATTTTTGTCAACCGTCTTAATAAAGATTTTTCCTTCAAGACTAAGCTTCATTAAACTTAACAAAAATATAGAGTAATTGTAAGTTAGACAACAAAGTAAAAGGCATCAATCATAGACAATTGAATTTATATAGGATTTGGGAGAGTTCAAAATGACCAGGGAAAATACAGTTCCCTCAAATTGTCGCAATTGTCGGTATTATAAGCCAGAAGGGCGACGGGGGGGAATTTGTCAAATGTTTCATGCTCCCGTTCAAAGTCATTGGAAATCCTGTACCTTAGCAACTTTACCTTTTATTTACTTATGGGATCGAGTGGATACTGAATTTCAGGGGGTACAAGATGGCAAAGATCCTAGAGTTCGTTTAAGAGATAATATCGGATAATTCTTATCTCTCATCCTAATCAATGATTCTTGGGATAGGAGAGGAAACTATGATAAAAATTGTTTATGATTGTCTCTTAAAATCAATTCGTTTTTACTAAGTTGCTCAAGCTCATTTTTTCCAATTCATGTTAAAATAAATCTAAAGAAAAACCTTCTTTAAGATAATTGAATGCAGTTTCATTTAAAAACCCAATTAACTCAACATCTACAACAGATGATTCGGGAACGTGACCCTTACCTAGCTTCGGAGGGTCATTTTTATGTCCGAGAATATATTCGTCAGCAACTCCAACAATGGGGAACTGTAATTAGGGCTTGCTGAAAAAAGGCGAAAAGCCAGAACAGGCGGGAGGAGAAGACAAGAAAAAATGAATCAGGTGCAAGGGATGGGTGTAAAATAGCGCAAAAACCTGGCAGGAGTTGGGGAAAATGTACCGTAAAGACGAACAACAGAAAACACCACCCGAAGAGTTCAAACTGCCATTTGAGGGAAAACTCTCAGAAGAGAATCGCTGGGTAATCATGGCTCAATGGATACCGTGGGAAGAATTTGAAGTGGAATATGCAGAATTATTCTCATCTGTGATGGGAGCACCCGCCAAAACATTTAGAATGGCATTAGGAGCCTTAATCATTAAAGAAAAATTAGGGATAAGCGACCGAGAAACAGTAGAACAAATCAAAGAAAATCCCTACTTGCAGTATTTTATCGGGTTGTCAGAATACAGGAACGAAGCTCCATTTGATGCCTCAATGTTAGTGCACTTTCGGACGAGAATCAATGTAAATTTAGTGAATAAAGTTAATCGGTTAATGGTCAAAAGAATGCGAGAGGCGAGTTCCGAGCCAGCCTCAGAAAATCAATCAGAAGCTGAAGAGGGAAGTGAGAGGAAAAACCGAGGAAAATTAATAGCTGATGCGACTTGTGCACCTGCGGATATCACATATCCAACAGACTTAAAAATTTTAAATAAAGCCAGAGAACAGACAGAAAAAATCATTGATAGTTTGCATAAAAGTCGTCAGGATAAATCAGAAAAGAAACCAAGAACTTATCGAAAAACAGCCAGAAAAGACTACCTAGAAGTAGCCAAACAACGCCGACCTTCCCGACAAAAAAGACGAAAAGCAGTTAAAAAACAACTGCAATATATTAAACGAAACTTAGGACATATAGACCAACTCATCGACAATGGAGCAACGCTAGATTGCTTAAATAACAAGCAATATAAGAGTTTATTAGTAATATCAGAAGTTTACCGTCAACAGCAATGGATGTATGAGAATAACAAACAGAGCATTTCCGATAGAATCGTCAGTTTGAGCCAACCTCATATTCGTCCGATTGTGCGAGGTAAAGCCGGAACGTCAGTAGAATTTGGTGCTAAATTGTCTGCGAGTTGTCTGGATGAATATGTATTTCTTGACCGGATTAGTTGGGATAATTTTAACGAATCCTGTGATTTAAAAACACAAATAGAGGCTTTTAAAGAATACACGGGGCATTATCCTGAATCAGTCCATGTAGATAAAATTTACCGGACTAGAGACAACCGAGCTTGGTGTAAAGACAGAGGAATTAGAATCAGTGGCCTCCCATTAGGGAGACCGTCAGCAAATCTTAGTAAAGCTACTAAGAAACAGGCGTTAGAGGATGAAAAAATTCGGAATTCCATTGAGGGGAAATTTGGCCAAGGGAAAAGAAGATTTAGCCTGAATCGGATTATGAATAAACTAGCTCATACTTCCGAAACAGCAATTGCTATTACTTTTTTAGTCATGAATCTCTCTGTGATTCTTAGACGGATTTTTAGGTCAATTTTTTTGTTCAATTACTTTTTTCGAGTTATTGATTACCAGAATTTATCTGTTAACTCCTTATCTCAAAAAAAACTTATTTATCCTTCTGACTCCATTTGCTAGTTAATCATTCTTTTGCTTTTCTGTTACTTTTTCAGCAAGCCCTAATTACAGATGAGTTTCAACAAACTGGAAGAACCCATCAAAATTTAATTCTAAATTTACCCGCTTTATCAAAATCAAAAGATTCTATTATTCTAATTAGTGCCCATTATGATGCTGTTCCAGGGTGTCCGGGTGCTGATGATAATGCTACTGGCGTTGCGGTTTTATTAGAATTAGCCAGAAGCATTGCGGAACATCCCCTCAAATATCCGGTTCAGTGTGTGGCGTTTGATTTAGAAGAATATGGTTTTATTGGGAGTCAACATTATGCTCAACGTTTAAAACAGCAAAACAAACTCATTCGTTTAATGCTCTCGTTGGAAATGTTAGGGTATTGTAATTCTAACCCGAATTCTCAACTTTATCCCCCTGGATTAAAATATTTTTATCCGAATTCTGGCGATTATATTGCGTTAATTGGCAATTTAAAAACAATTCCTGATTTAATTAATATGAGTCGCGGAATTCGCCAAACCAAAACGCCTTGTGAATGGCTTCCGGTTCCCAACCGAGGAATGATGGTTCCTGATACCCGACGCAGTGATCATGTTCCCTTTTGGGATTTAGGATATTCAGCAATTATGGTGACAGATACAGCAAATTTAAGAAATCCCCATTATCACAAATCTACAGATACCCTAGAAACTTTAGATTTAGATTTTCTCACGGGAGTTTGTCAAGGTTTAATTGTTGGTTTACGGCGGGTTTAAATTTGAGAAATGACCTATAAAAGACGAAGTTTTATTATTAAAATTTCAGTAGTCTAGGTTTTTAAGGAATCTTCGTTTCTAATATCACTCCGAATATGTAAATCCCGTTGAGGATAAGGAATTTCAATATTGTTCTCAGCAAAAGTTTTCCAAATTTCACAAGAAATTTCACTCATAATTCGTTTACCTCCGATGGGAGTTGCTAACCAAACAGCAATCTCAAAATCCAAACTAGATTCTCCAAAATTAATCAAATTCACTGAAGGAGCCGGATCATTTAAAACTTCAGGATGTTCATCAACAATTTTTAATAAAATATCGATCACTTGTTGAGGATTACAATCATAACTCGCTCCCACAATTAAAGACTTTCGTACTCGCCGATCACTACCTGTCATCGTTTTGAGTTCCTGAGTAAATAACAGTTGATTGGGAATAATTTTTTCTGAATTATCTTTCATCACTTGTACCGTTGTGGCGCGGATACTGACTTTTTTGACTTCACTGGACTCTCCTCCAATTTCAATAATATCTCCGGGTCGTAACGAGCCTTCAAACAGTAATAGGATTCCACTAATTAAATCACTAAAAATCTCTTTTTGCATCAGTTGATTGACATCTAAAAATAAACTTAAAATTTCTCTCAAAACATATAAAATAAATATCGGTCTAAAAAAATAGAATTTGTACTCTTTAACCCGGTGAATGGGAACAAATAAACATAATCCGATTGAAAAGACCCGATAGAATAGATAAACCCATAAAAGCTGGATGGCGGTACTTAGGAGTCCTGATATCCATCCTTGAGTCGTTAATAAATTCCGAACTAAAGTTAATATAATTAAGTTAAATCCCCTGCCAACCAGATCGGGAATCAAGCATAATCCACACCAATAAAGAGGTAATGTTGTTTCTTCTTTTAGAGCTTTATTTAGAGTAATTGTCAGTTGTTTAAATTGCTGTTGAATTTTTTGTCTTACCCAATAGGATAAGCCATGACTCAATAAAATTGAGATCAAAATCATCCCCAATTGAATCTGCACTGGAGAACGAGCCAAAAAAATCAAGAGTTTAGTAATTTGATCAAAAATAAATGTTAAATCGGGTTGATTATACATATCAAATTTTATTTTAGGGTTGACTCAATTTCTGATTAACGGTTTCTGAAATTTTTTGAGCAGCATTTTCAGGAGTGATGCTTCCCGCTAATACTTGGGGATATAAACTACTGCCCTCTTTCGCCCAAACACGAGCCGATTGCACTTGGTCTAGGGGAATGGCGATGGCGGTTTTAGCTTGCTGGACTAATATCGCTTCTAATGGAAACAAACGACTATTAATATGAACTTGATAAGCCGGAATAAAAGAACCTCGGAGTATCATTAACCGCTTGCGAATCTGTTCCCGATTTGTAAAAAATTGAGCTAATTGTTGGGATAACTGTTGTTGTTCAGGACTAGACATCCGATTAAACAAAATGACACGGGAATAAAGAAGAGGCGCTGCGGGATTGTTCTCTTCCCCTGGTAATATGGTGATACCCAAGTTATCTTTTCCTAAAGCTTGTTCATAGTCTACAAACTGAGAAGAATCACAAAACACATAGGCTAATCGTTGATTGGTAAAGGCTTGTTGTAAGACATCAATACTATCGGTAAAAATCATATTGGGTTCAGATTGGGCGTTTTTTAGCCACTCCATCCATTTTGCCCAACTGTTTTTATCAAAAATAAAATCACCTTCGGCATTAAAGGATTTTCCCCCAAAAACTTGCACCCCCCAAAAGGTGGTGATAAAGGTAGACCAAATTCCCACTGAATAACCGGCTTTTGCTTGTTGTAGAAGTTCTGTTAAGGTTTTAGGAGGAGACTTAACTTTCTTTTTGTTATAGCAAAGAACTTGAGTCATCACAGAAGTGGGGATACCATAAATTTTTCCTTGATAGCGAACATGACTCATGGCTGTAGGCAGGTAACTCGAAAAGTCAAAATCGTCAATCACCGGAATCAAATTATCGTGAATCAAACTTGGAATTACCCCAGAGGTGGTAAATAGAAAATCAGGCCCTAAACCTTGATTGACTTGTTTACGAAACTGCTGCTCTAATTGATCAGCCGGAATATATTCACTAACAATCCTGACATTAGGATACAGTTGTCTATAATCATTAAAAGACTGTTGGATCATGTCCTTGATTTTGCCTTCAAAGGAATGCCAAACTAAAATCTGTCCCTGAACGGGTTGTTCCTGAGACGCAATAATCTTCTCCGAACCCTTAAGACTACAACTGGTCAGGAAAAGAAAAATTAAGATAATTAACTTAAAAAAACGATAACGCACTGGGTTTACCTGTTCTCTTGGTTAGATTGCTCAACCTCAAACGAATTATGGGTTGAACATAAAAAATAATGGCCAATCCTTCAGCGATTGATTATATCCTGAAATGCCTGATCTGTTAATTTATTCCCGATTCCATGCTATACCAAAAACAAACGATCGCCTTTTTGAATAAAAGCGATCGCTATTTTGATTAGATTAAAATGCAAATGTTATTTAAACATTCCTGAAACCGAAGCCACTTCGGGTTTAGCAATGCGAGGAGCTAAGAATCCTTTGGCATATAAATCAGGATTTGCTTTTGCCACTTGAATATAAGAATCCCGTACCTGACTATTGAGGGCAACGGTTTTGACATCATAAACCTTCGTGACCAGTTTAGGATATAACCCAATTCCCACAATCAGTACCAGGAAACTAGCAGCAATAAAGACCTCACGGGGTCTTGCATCACTAAAGGTGGCTTCCGTTGGTAACACACAACTGGTTCCAAAACAAACCGCTTCTTCCTCACCCGAATTTTGTAAACCGGTATCACCCAGCATACAAACAGGCGCTTCACCCGTTGCATAGAACAGTTGACGCAGCATTGACAATAAATAAATCGGGGTGAGAATTAATCCCACACCAGCCAAAGCCACAATCACAACCCGGAAGGTCGAGCTATAGATATCGCTAGTTGTGATACCGATAAACACTAAGACTTCACTCGCAAAGCCACTCATACCGGGTAATGCCAGAGATGCCATTGCTCCGGCTGTAAACAGAGCAAACACTTTCGGCATCGCTTTACCGATATAGCCCATTTCATCCAAAGCCAAGGTATGAGTCCGGTCGTAGGTAACACCCGCTAGGAAGAACAGCACCGCCGAGATTAAACCGTGAGAGATCATTTGTAATAATGCTCCACTCACGCCAATATCGGTAAAGGAAGCAATTCCTAACAGCACAAATCCCATGTGAGACACCGAGGAGTAGGCGAGGCGACGCTTCATATTGGATTGGCCAAAGGAGTTTAAGCCACCATACACAATATTGACAACGCCTAAAATCGCTAGAACGGGTGCAAAGTAGATATGGGCATCGGGTAGCATTTCCATGTTGACCCGAATCAAACCATATCCGCCCATTTTTAACAGCACTCCAGCCAGAATCATTGAAACCGGAGCAGAAGCTTCCCCGTGAGCATCCGGGAGCCAAGTGTGCAGGGGGAAAACAGCCAGTTTTAAGCCAAAGGCAATTAATAACCCGGCATACATCAACAGTTCTAGGGTGAGGGGATAATCCTTCAGACCCAGTTCCACCATATCGAAGGTTAAGGGGCCACCGCCATAGAACGCCATTGCTAAGGCAGCTACTAAGATAAATAAGGAAGCAGCGGCCGTATACAATAAAAATTTAGTAGCGGCGTAGCGACGTTTTGGCCCGCCCCAGATAGAAACCAACAAATACACCGGAATTAATTCCAGTTCCCAGACAATAAATAGGAGTAGTAAGTCTTGGGCAACGAATACCCCAATTTGGGCCGAATACAGCACCAACATCAGGAAGTAGAACAGACGCGGTTTTTGATCAACCTGCCATGCTGCAAAAATAGATAGAGTTGTAACTAATCCTGCTAGAAGTACGAGGGGAAGGGAAAGACCGTCTACTGAAACGGCCCAGTTCAAACCCAATTGAGGCGCCCAGGCAAATTTTTCCACGAGTTGGAAATTTGCACTGCTCGCATCGTAATACTTCCAGAAGACATAGCACATTAATAATAAGTCCGCGATGCCTACACCGAGGGCATACCAGCGCAACTGTTTACCGTTTTGATCAGGCAAGACAGGAATGAGCAGGGAAGCTACGAGTGGGAGCAGGACAATCGTGGTAAGCCAGGGAAATTGATCCGCCATCATGACAGTAAGAACAAATACTTATCTGTGAATGATTTCATTGTACTAAACTTTGTAACGATTTGTATATAAATTTTTACCGGAGATAACAATTGATTAAAGTCTATTAATCCTGGCTTTGCATAGATTTTAATCAATCGCTAAGATAAAATCCGATTCCATTTGATGATTTCCCTATTCAAAGGCGAAAAATTCTCAAATAGAATCGGATTGATTCGAGGTTAAGGTTGAATTAAGCTTTTCCCAAAACTCTGATTATTCGCCAAAATGCTCCCGCAATTTTTCTTCTTGTTCTGAGGATAAATTAGATTGAATCAATTCACCTTTATCCATATCTTTGAAGGCATCTTCTACTTTGTCTATCGTGACTTTACCCGTGAGTAAAAACAAAGCAGAGGTTCCTTCAGTTACTTGTTCACGTACACTTTTAATAAAGTCGTCATTAATGCCATAATCGCTAAATTGACCGGAAAGTGCTCCGACTAAGGTTCCAATGGCGACTCCAATAACAGGCATAAAAAATATTAAGCCAAATAACATTCCCCAAAATGCACCGCCTAACATTCCGGCTCCCACTAAATCAAAGGCTTGAATAGTTTTAGGTTTTTTTCGACCTGTTGGCCAAGTAACAACAGCAGCATCTTGAATTTCAACTAAATACTCTTTTTGAAGTTGAACTAACTTGGCGAGTGCAGCTTCAGCACCTTCGGCGGTATGAAATTTCCAAACAGTTAGTGTGGCCATAATTTTAAATTCCTATCTTGATGTTCAAGAATAATTCGCTAATTTGTCATGATATAATAATACCTGAATTTGCGTCGATCTATTCAACAATTACCGAGCGTATGTTAAATATTCTTAACAAATTGAGCGCTGTAGCGATAGGAACAGTATTTCTATTTCCTAGCATTGCAGTCCAAATCGCCTCAGCTTCTCCTAATTTGGGTGATGGCATTATCTGTGTTGCCAAAGGAATGACGAATCAAGGTCATAAAATATACTTTTATACCTCTGTCATTGATGACAATACAATATAGTGGTCAAACGTTTACTGGAGTTTGTCACTAGAATTTAGGTTGACTGCGGATTGGTATTAGCTTGGGAATGATAATTATCCTTTTGATTTTAATCATGAGGATAATTATCAAAGATTGACCGTTAGTTTATGATGCTTGAAGTTACAAAAACCATAAAAGAGGAACTAAAATAGCCGTTAAAATTGCTGCAAAAATTAGGGCATATTCTACTTTTTTACTAATAAGTTTTATAACTAAAATTAGGGAAATTGCCAATAAAACAGCCCCAATCTCTACTAAATCTTGACCTTTTTTATCAATCAACATGGCATTCGGTGGAACTGTTGGAGAAGCAGAGGGAACTTGAATAAAGCAGTGATAAGAAATAGAATTAGAAAAATAAGGATAAGTTTTAATTAACATAGATAGATAGCTCCAAAATTTAGTAAAAATCAATTCGATCAAAACTGATTCTGCTCAATTAATGACCTCGGTAAAGATAGGGATTAGTCTAAACGATCTTGAACAAAAACTTCAATGATTAAGATTTGTGTCCGAAAATCGGCTAGAGCTTGTTGTAGGGGAAGTCTAAGTTACAACTCCACACCCCTTTCATCCCTACCCCTATGACAAAAGACCTTGCCATTCAAACTCGTGGACTGACCAAACGATTTGAACGCCACTTTGCGGTTAATGATTTAGATTTACAAATCGCAATGGGTGAAGTCTACGGACTCATTGGGCCTAATGGAGCCGGAAAAACAACTTTATTGCGGATGTTAGCCACCGTCGAAGAACCCACAATGGGGGAAATTTATATTAACGGAGAGGCGTTATCACGGGATCATACTAACCCCAAAATTAAACAACGTTTGGGTTATTTACCCGATGATTTTCCTCTGTATGATGATCTCACCGTTTGGGATTATTTGGATTATTTTGCTCGGTTGTATTATTTACGAGAACCTCGACGGACTCAACGATTATATGAAGTTCTGGAAATTGTGCAGTTAACCCATAAACGCAATAGTTTAATTTCCACCTTGTCACGGGGAATGAAACAACGTTTGAGCTTAGGTCGCACGATTATTCATGAACCTTTATTACTTTTTCTGGATGAACCCGTATCGGGTTTAGATCCCATTGCTCGAATGCAGTTTCGGGAGATTATTAAAGCTTTACATGAAGCCGGAATGACCATTGTGATTTCCTCCCATGTTTTAAGCGATTTAGAGGATTTTTGTACCTGTATTGGGATTATGGAATTGGGGTATTTAGTCGAAAGTGCATCCATTGGAGAGTTATATAAACGGTTAAGTATCCCGTATATTTTTATATCCACATTGGGTAAACTGGATACACTCATCGTTGAACTGAAAAATCATCCTGCGGTTCAAAGTTGGGAAATTTTACCAGGGAATCTACAAGTTAAAGTTCACTTTTCGGGAACAGAAAAAGACGCTGCTATTTTATTGCGATCGCTAATTAAAGCCCAAATTCCCTTAAGCGAATTTCATCGAGTTCAAGAAAATTTAGAATCGATTTTCTTAAAACTCGGACATAAACAAGCGTCTTAGAATAACTCCCTCCGTTCAACTTTATTCAGGAATAACGATCATGAACCTTCCCGTTTTCAATCAATTGAGAGAGTGGAACCCCCAACTGGTTCGAGAATTAAAAGGTCGGTTTCGACTTCGCAATATTCTGATGGTCATCGGAATTTCTATCCTCAGTCAAGTGATGCTATTTTTTTCCACCTTCGATAATTTTCCAGGACTCAAGAAAATCCCAATTTCTAGCCCCTACTGTCCCTCTCAAAACCAAGCGTTTCAAGCCTATGAGAAACAATATTGGCAAATACAAGATAAACTGGTTAACATAACCGATGCTACAAAACGTTCAGTTTTAGAACAACAACTGAAAACCCTTGAAAAACTCAAAAATTCTGATTGTCCTCATAATTTAATTGATTTTAATCGTTGGTTTACGGACTACTGGACAAATATTTTTATTTGGATCAGTGTGTTAGCAGTTTTTAGCTTAATTGTTCTGGGAACCTATATGCTGATTAATGATTTAGCCACCGAAGAACGGCGAGGAACCCTGAATTTTATTCGATTAAGTCCCCAATCTGCCCAAACTATTTTAATTGGCAAATTATTAGGTGTACCGAGTTTAGTTTATCTCGGAATTTTGCTAACGATTCCCTATCAATTATGGGCTGGAATTTCGGCTAATATCTCACCCTTAGAAACCTTAAGTTTTTATGGTTTGACGGTAGCCAGTTGTGCATTTTTATATAGTCTTGCATTGTTAGTGGGTGTTACCACCAGTTCTTGGTTACATGGATTACAATCTTGGGTCGGGAGTAGCTTCATTTTCCTGTTTGTATTGACTGCGAATAATAAAGCTATCACCCATGATGGTTGGGATTGGCTAAATCTATTTTCTCCGACCTGTTTGCTTCGCTATTTAATTAATCGCACAGGAGAAAGTTACTTAAATTATCCCTTCTCTCACGCCAAGATCCAGCAATTAGAATGGTTTGGATTACGGATAGGAGAAAATGGTGTTTCTCTATGGGGATTAGCGTTACTCAATTATGCGGTTTTGACCTATTGGATTTGGCAAGCGTTAAAACGGAACTACAATCATCCCAATCTTCCGGCTTTAAGTAAGAAACAAAGTTATTTATTAACGATTAGTTTCACCTTATTAGCTTTAGGGTTTACAACTGCTAATTTTGAATCGGTTTATAATGATTCTTCTGCAATTTTTATCGCTAATATTTTTCTAATTGTAGGTTTGATTTTTGCTCTTTCACCTCAACGACAAACGCTACAAGATTGGGTTCGATATCGTCGAGAACGGAAACAGGATTGGTGGATAGACCTGGGAAAGGATTTAGTTTGGGGCGAGAAAAGTCCGGCAATTGTTGCCATTTTGATTAATCTTTTAATTGTTTCTACCCTTTGGATTGTAACGATTTCCCTCATCGTTAAACCCTCTCAAAAAATCGAAATTTTGTTAGCAGTTGGTTTACATTTGAGTTTTATGCTGCTCTGTGCCAGTATTGCTCAATTAATGCTGATGATGAAAACACCAAAACGAACCCTATGGTCAGCCGGAATTGTATCAGCACTTCTGATTATTCCTCCATTTATTACTGCTCTGTTGTTTAATTCTAAACCCGCTAGTGAAGCTGCCTATGTGTGGTCTGTCTTGTCCTTTGTCTCAGTTTCTTTTGCTACCACATCCTCAATTGCCATGAGTTTTGTAGGTCAAGGATTAATGATTATTCTGTGTAATGTACAACTCACACGATTGTTAAAAAAAGCAGGGGAATCTGAATTAAAAGCCTTAGCGTCTGGAATAAAAGCACCCTGAACAATAAAAACCTGATCAAAAAATAAGGATTAAGGTTCTGTTCCCAGATTGGAGATAACAGTCTGGGATTCTACTTTTTCTAAATTGGGTAAGGTCATCGCTTGAAGTTGATCTGCATAAAGTTGAGGTGAGTTTTGAACCTCCCAAACTTTCAGCAGAATCAAATATTCATAAAACGCTTGCAAAACACACCAAGTAAATCCTGAACGACCATCTAAAATTCCCCCTAAAATCAAGTACATATACAGAAACCGAATTAGGGGTCTAAAAGGTAAACGTAAGGATAAATCTTTTAACGCACGTCGCCGTTCAACTTCCGATGAACCTAAGAATAAATCCTTCCAATTTACCGTTCCCTCCTGTAACTGGCGCAGTGTTTCTACGGCTTCATCCGTTGAATAACGATTGTGTTTTTCAATCCAACGGGATAACCCTTTACTACAGGTATAATGGGGATAGGTTTCTTGAATAAATCCCGTAGGGCCGTTACAAACTTCTCGTTCGGTGTGACCATAATCGGTAAACCAAACTTTATCCTTACGAAAAAGACGCATTTGATACCGAGGATATTGGGTACTGCGTCGAATCCAACTCCCTAAAAAGATCACCCGTTCCGCGACATAATACCCAATAAAATCATCGCTTTGGATGGCTTGTAAACATTCTTGAAACAACTCAGTCGTCATCCGTTCATCGGCTTCTAAAATGTAAACCCACTCATGTTTAGTGGGAATTTCTTGTAACATCCAAGTCCGTTGTTTTCCGTGACTTTCAAAGCGATGTTGCACCACGCGAACGGGATACTGTTGAGCGATTTCAACGGTACGATCTTGACTGAAAGAATCGACCACAATAATGTCATCCGATAAGGATGCCGATTCAATACAATCCGCGATATCAATTTCTTCGTTGGCAGTGAGAATATAAATAGAAAACATGAAAGATCAGTTATCAGTTATCAGTTGTCTGTTATCAGTTATCAGTTATCAGTTATCAGTTAGGATTGAGTTGATTGTTGGTTTGAATCAATAAAATCAAGATTTTTTTTCACTGATAACTGATTACTGTTGACTGATAACTGTTAAGCTGCTGGCGTTTTACGACGATTTCCACCCCGGAGAATACCCAGACCTTTTAATCCTGTCCAGCCAATTGTAATATAGCCAATGGCTAATAATAAGCTACTAATTCCGGTTCGTAAACTTGATTTTAACGATTGGGTTTTGGCTTGTTGTTCAAGTTCTTGTTTGCGATCGCGAATTTGAGTTAACAACTGTGTCGGTAAATTATCTGCTTGTTGATTGAGGAACTCTTCAATAGCTTTCGGATTCGATTTAGACTGTTCTAAAATGTCTTTAACTGGCTTCGGTAGATTGGGATTAGAAAGCGCTTGATTGAGAGCATCAGGATTTTGTGTCAAGCCAGAAAATTGATCTTTAAGCTGAGTTTTTCGCTGTTGAATTTGTTGTTGAAATTGCTCGCTACTAATTTGTTGTTCCAGTTGAGTTTGAGCTTGAGTAGCTTGTTGATTAATTTGTGTAAGAGCTTCGGCTCTAGCCAAACGAGTATTATTGAGATGCAACGGAAACAGTAACAGATACAACAATCCCAATAAACTTGCTAGTAATGCCACCCAAAATCTTAAACTGGTAAAAGGTTTACTGGGTTTGACAGTTCCTTCTATTGCACTATCTATCCAAAAGGCAACAAAGATCAAGGCTATTCCCACCATAGGCACAATACCTCGATCTACTAAGTCGCTGGTGACATTAATTTGCCACCCTCGATTGAGAAAATTCGGCGGAATCAAAAGTACCAGATAATCCACAAGGGAAGAGAGAAGTAAAATTACCCCAACCAGTTTTAGGATTACAGAGGTTGTAGAGGAAAATTGACGGCTAGAAGTGGCTTTCATTGGATTATGCGTAAGCTAAGTAATGGTTGACCCAGATCGAGATCTGAGTTTCCTGATGTCTCGCCTAACCCAAACTTTTGAGAGTTAGTTAGGAGATGTTCAGGCAGGAGAGTTCCTATCTTTCTCTATCAAACTTATGGGTCGGTTGCAACAGGTTTCAAAAATTAAGGGTTTGGCTTTATCTGTCCTTACCCATTCAGTATTTCATTTTCTAATTCCTTTGCAAGGTTAAGATCAACAAACGTTACAATCTTAATCGGTTCGGAGCAATAACAGCGAACTGAGATTCAGTAATTTGTTGGATAGAGGGGATTGGGACAGCTAAAAACCTCTTGACAAAACAAAAAAAACGTGAATGATATTCCTCTGGTGAACTGATTTCAATAAATTCTCATCCTCCTTACTTAGACTTGAATGACTCCTTATCTCTACACCTTAACCCAATTACAACAAGACATCACCCTTCATCCTGATCAGTGGCGTCCGCTTGTTTTTACGAATGGCTGTTTTGATTTAATTCATGCAGGTCATGTTCGCTATTTACAAGCCGCTAAAGCTTTAGGGCGATCGCTCGTTGTCGGATTAAATAGCGATTTGTCCGTTCAAAGGATTAAACCCCAAAAACCCGGACAGCCTCCCCGTCCGATTGTCCCTGAAGCACAACGGGCGGAAGTGCTTGCTAGTTTGAAACCTGTTGATGGTGTGGTGATTTTTTCCCAAACCACAGCCGATGATTTAATCGCGACCCTGAAACCCGATATTTACGTTAAAGGAGGAGACTACACCTTAGAAACCCTGCCGGAAGCCCCTATTGTAGAATGCTATGGCGGTGAAGTGGCTTTCATTAATATTGAAGTTCCCTCGTCCACCACTGCCCTGATTCAACGAATTCTCAACGGTTATAGCGCTACGCGCTAGGGAACAGGGAACAGGGAACAGGGAACAGGGAACAGGGAACAGGGAACAGGGAACAGTAAGCAGTGAATAAGTTTGCTGGATTGAGTAGAGACACGCCATGCTACCTTCCTCTACATAGCGCGTCTGTCCAACTGTAATGCGTATTGCTATAACTATTCCCGGCTCCTTGTACAATAATTGAAGTTGAGAATTTTGTACTCAATCAAAACCTGAAACGCCACGCCCCTTATGACTGACTTGACCACTTCCCCACAACTTGACCTCATGAGTGCGGATGAATTACGCTCTCAGCTTTTTGCAGGGTCGGAAAAAGCCCAATTCCAACTACTACAAACATTAACCCAAGGTGGGGAGACGGTTTGGGATGTTTTAATGGAATTTTTATTAAAACAGCAGTCTCATCCCCCTAGTGTAGTTGAGGGTAAAGTTTATCAAATTTTATATACGGCTCATCCCAATTCAGAAAAAGTCAGTACCTTTTTGCAAACCCATTTTCCTACGGGAATTGTCCCGTTAAAATCCGAAGCCGGAATAGATTATATTCCCTTGCAAAAATTACTCGCCGAACAAAATTTTTTAGAGGCTGATAAATTAAGTTTACAAAACCTTTGTGAATTAGCTGGTGCTTCTGCCTTACAAAGAAAATGGCTTTATTTTTCTGAGATTGAACGCTTTCCAACAACGGATTTACACACCCTTGATGCTCTTTGGCGGATTCATTCTGAAGGCAAATTTGGCTATTCTATCCAAAGAGAACTTTGGCTTGGTGTTAATAAAAATTGGGATAAACTCTGGCCGAAAATTGGGTGGCGCACGGGTCGAAATTGGACGCGCTACCCCCAAGGATTTACTTGGGATTTAACAGCACCAAAAGGTCATCTTCCTCTATCTAATCAATTGCGAGGAGTGCGAGTCATTGAAGCGTTACTCTCTCACCCAGCTTGGTTAAAGTCTTAAGGCCTGTTGCATTCAGAATATAACGAATCCCGACCCGCAAATGTGACAATTCTTAACACCATTTATCATCAAATCAGTTTAATCTTAAAAATTAGGCGGTTTTTTCACGGTGCTGTCATTAGCAAGACCCCTACTGTTGAATTTAGCTTTGGGATTAAATTTTTTAGTATGAGCGTTAACTTAGCAACCCAACTGCGAGAAGGCACGAAAAAGTCTCACACAATGGCGGAAAACGTCGGTTTTATCAAGTGCTTTTTAAAGGGTACGGTAGAAAAGACGTCTTACCGGAAATTAGCGGGAAATCTCTATTTCGTCTACTCTGCAATGGAAGAGGAGATGGAACGCCACCGCAACCATCCTGTTTTGTCCAAATTGTATTTTCCTGAACTCAACCGCAAACAAAGTTTAGAGCAGGATTTATACTTTTATTATGGAGAAAATTGGAAGGAAGAAGTACAACCTTCCGAAGCAGCACAAGCCTATGTTGCTCGAATTCGGGAAGTATCTAACTCTCAACCCGAATTGTTAATTGCTCATCTCTATACTCGCTATTTGGGTGACTTGTCAGGGGGGCAAATTCTCAAAGGAATTGCTCAAAATGCCATGAACCTCCCAGAGGGGAAAGGAACCCAATTTTACGAGTTCAACGATATTCCTGATGAAAAAGCTTTTAAAGTGAATTATCGTCAACAAATGGATAGCGTTGATATTGACCAAGACATGGCAACTCGCATTGTTGATGAAGCCAATGATGCCTTCGGAATGAACATGAAAATGTTCAATGAATTAGAAGGTAATTTAATTAAAGCAATTGGTCAAATGTTATTTAATACGTTAACTCGCCGTCGTACCCAAGGGTCAACGAAAGAGTTAGCAACCGCCGCCGAATAATCAGTTAAAACACGGAAGATTCAACTTAATCCTGAACGTAAGATGGCTGTAAAGCAGTCACCTTGGGTTCAGGATTTTGCAGTGATTTTAATTTAATTACAAAAGAACATACTAGAATCAAAACCATATCAACCGCAGGTTACAGACCTATTCGTATTATGTTTTATTACCCCAATAGACAACAGGCTATAAGAGTTCAGCAAACTTTAGAAACCCTTTATAAGGGAATTGGTGGTGAATATCACTATGGAGAGAGTGCCTGGAATTATGTTAATGAAAGAACGGGTATAGATTTAAGGGCTATTTTCTAAAGATAGATTGAAAACCCCGATTAAGTCTGGGTCTTTGTTACTGAAAAAAGGTCGAAACGCTTACCTGAATCTTGATGAAGAAGTATTAAATATTATTTCAAGTTTAGATATTATTCCTGTCCAAAGAAATCAAGGAATAGATGCTATTTTAAAACAGAATTATCGAGGTAAACCTGTCCCAATTCGGGTACAGCGTCAGGGAGAAAGCTTACACAAAGCACTGAATTTATTGCATAAAGCATCTCAAGCTAAAGGAGCTTTGAAATCGATTTTAGTTAAAACCTCTGATGATCTTTTTGAGCTTGAAGTAACAGATATTCCCAATCATGTCATGATTAGAGAAGCTCCTGCTTATACGGTTCACAAGGTACTATCTTAGATGAATTAAATTAATTCTTGGGTTTAAAACTCAACTTTATCATAAATATCAGCTATAACTATTTCAAACGGAATCGAGTTAAGCACTAGGTTTTCATTGCTATTATTATACTCCACAAATATCCAGTGTTTATGATCGGTTTTATAATAATGTTCAATATGAATTGTATATTGATCTATGAGGAGATATTCTTGAAAAGTAGGAAGAGTACGATAGGCTGCAAATTTTTCGTCTTTGTCGTAGTTTCGGGTTGATGCTGATAATACTTCTGCAATGATTAACGGATTTGTAATCGTGTCTTTTCTGCCTTCTTGGAGTTGAATTTCACCCTGAATAACCATAATATCAGGATAGGTATAGAGGGGTTTTTCGGGAATCCAAAGCCGTTGATCGGTAACAAATACGCGATAGGGTTGACGCTTGAGGGAAAAATTTAGTGTTCCACTCAAATTAAGAGCAATTTGATTATGATTGGGAGTTCCACCGGTCATGGGTCTAATTTCACCGTTAATATATTCATGGCGTTCTGAGGAATTCACCTCAAAATCGAGATAGTCTTCAAGGGTATAGATTTGTTTGACTTCAACTTGTAAGATCATGATCCTTTCCTTACCCTAAAATAGAATTTTAACCTATTCATAGATTAGCAAAAATTTATCACTTATGTTTCAAGCAACCCGGCGACGGTTAGCAATTTGGTATACCGCAGTTACCGCTATTTTATTATTATTATTTGCGAGTGGGTTTTATTTCTATGTGCGAAATACCTTAATTGAACGCATTGATGATACTTTAAATCACGTTGTAGAAGTGGTTGAACGTTCCCTTGTTATTGAACCCGTTTCTACCCCTCCAGCAATGTCTCCTGCGGTTTTAGCAGGTCAATTTCAAGTTAATGTTGAAGCGAGTTTTAGAAATAATTCTAATACCGTTGAAGATGATCATATTGATCTTGAGTGGTTTAGTCCGACGGGGGAATTATTATGGTCTACCTTTTCTCAAGCTTTAGATATTCCCTTGCATCCTAATCGAAGTGGGGAAACCGTTCATATTTCAGAACAATTGAACCCTTCAGAAATGATTTTAAGACAAGTCACAGACCGGGTAGAAATTGGACGGCAAGTATTAGGCTATTTACGAGTCAGTCATCCTTGGTTTGAAGTTACAAAACCCATTCGTCAGTTAATATTGGATTTAACAATCGGAACAATTTCAATGGTGATTGGTGTGGCTGCAATTGGCTGGTTTTTATCCGGTTTAGCAATAGAACCTGTACGAGATTCTTATCAACGATTAAAACAATTTACCGCCGATGCGTCCCACGAATTAAGAAATCCAATTGCGATGATTCAAACCAATGTGCAGGCTGCTTTAGCCGAACCCAATTTATCCAGTTCTGAACAACAACAATTGCAAGTTATTGAACGAATTACTCGCCGTTTAGGTCGGTTAGTAGATGATTTATTATTTTTAGCTAGACAGGATAGCGGTATTGTTAAACCCCAATTTGTTTCCCTTCCTTTGGATGGGCTATTAATGGAGGTTATAGAGGAACAAAAAGCGATCGTAACACAACAAAAAATCCATCTTTCCTTAAATTTTATTGAAGATTCTGAGGATATTATTGCCAATTCCAATAGTCATCCTATCACCGAAACTGAACCCTTTACTTTACAAGGAGATTGGGATCAATTGGTGCGATTATTTACGAATTTAGTCAGTAATGCTGTCCAGTATACTCCGGCTGGTGGTGAAATTAAAATAGAATTAAAACAGATTCCTAAAATTAAACGACAACCTACATTAGGAAAAGTAACAGAATCTTGGGAAAAAAATCATTCTCTCTTGAAATTTGAAGCCTTACAAGTTATAATTAAAGATACAGGAATTGGAATTCCTCCTGAAGCCTTACCCCATCTTTTTGATCGGTTTTATCGCGTTGATCCCTCTCGGACTCATCGTAATAGTGGAGGGTCGGGTTTAGGTTTAGCGATCGCCCAAGCAATAGTAGAAAATCATCACGGTCAAATTTCTTTAGAAAGCCAAATTAATCAAGGAACAACCGTTACAGTTACTTTACCTCTACATCCGAGCGGGTTATAAGCGATTACAAATTTAATTTTCTATCCCCCCTTGACACTCCAGTAAAGAGGAGACTTTAGAATAACATCAACAACAGTGTAGGGTGTGTCAGCAAAGTCAACACACTCCCTGAACTCATAATGGAGTTTAAATCATGAAAACAAGCTATTTCCAATTAAAGGGAATGGGATGCGCCGCCTGCGCCAATACCATAGAAACAGCGATTCAAAATGTTGATGGGGTTGCGGTTTGTCACGTTAATTTTGGTGCTGAACAAGCCACCGTTGAATTTGATCCCAAGCAAACCAATATTGAGCAAATTCAACAGGCGGTTATCGATGCGGGATATAGTGCCAAACCGATAGAAGATACAACCTCCCATCTCCAAGATCGTGAAAAAGAAAACCGAGAAATTGAACAAAAATTAACCCGAAAAGTCGCAATTAGTGCCATTATCAGTGTGTTTTTAGTTATCGGAGGATTACCGATGATGACGGGTTTAAATTTACCTTGGATTCCCACCTGGATGCACAATCCTGGGTTACAATTAATCCTGACAACACCGATTTTATTTTGGTCAGGTCAAGCCTTTTTCTTAGGAGCTTGGAAAGGCTTAAAACGTCATCAAGCTGATATGAATACTTTAATAGCAGTGGGAACAGGGGCTGCTTATTTGTATTCTATTTTTGTCACTTTCTTCCCGCAATTATTTTTAAATCAAGGCTTATCGGCAGATGTTTATTATGAATCGGCTGCTGTGATTATTACCTTAATTTTACTCGGTCAATTACTTGAACATCGCGCCAGAGGAAAAACATCCGATGCAATTAAAAAATTAATGGGATTACAAGCAAAAACTGCTCGTGTGATTCGGTCTGGAGAAGAAATTGATATTCCCATTGAAGCGGTGAATGTTGGTGATATTATTCGAGTCCGTCCCGGTGAAAAAATTCCCGTTGATGGTGAATTAATTGAAGGGAATTCTACGGTTGATGAATCGATGGTAACGGGAGAAAGTATTCCCGTTGAAAAACATCCAGAGGATGAAGTGATTGGGGCTACGATTAATAAAACCGGAAGCTTTAAATTTCGAGCTTCACGGGTGGGAAAAGATACCGTATTAGCCCAAATTGTGCAGTTAGTTCAACAAGCGCAAGGGTCAAAAGCACCGATTCAAAAATTAGCAGATCAAGTAACGAGTTGGTTTGTTCCAGTTGTAATTGCCATTGCGATCGCTACTTTTATTCTCTGGTTTAATTTGACTGGAAATCTGACTCTCGCCATTACAACAACCGTCGGCGTTTTAATTATTGCTTGTCCCTGTGCATTGGGATTAGCAACACCCACTTCTGTAATGGTAGGAACTGGTTTAGGGGCTGAACATGGTATTTTAATTAAAGGTGCTAATAGTTTAGAATTAGCCCATAAAATCCAAACCATTGTATTAGATAAAACCGGAACCATTACCGCCGGAAAACCCACTGTTACCCAGTATGTAACCGTAGGTGGAATCAACAATGATCATGAATTAAAATTATTACGATTAGTCGCAGCGATTGAACAACAATCTGAACATCCGTTAGCAGAGGCGATTGTTCAATATGCTAAAACACAAGGGGTGACTTTTCCCTTACCTGAAATTCGCAATTTCCAAGCTTTAGCAGGAATGGGAGTCCAAGGGTATATTTCAGATCGATTTGTACAAATTGGAACGTCTCGCTGGATGGAAGAATTAGAAATTGAAACTGAACCTTTACAACAGTATCAAACAAGTTGGGAGTCTGAAGGAAAAACCACCGCTTGGATAGCCATTGATGGAGAAATAGAAGGATTAGTTGCGATTTCCGATGCGGTGAAACTAACCTCAAAAACGGCTATTCAAGCCTTACAAAAAATGGGTTTAGAGGTGGTGATGTTAACCGGAGATAATCAAAAAACCGCCGAAGTGATCGCTGCTGAAGTGGGAATTCAACGGGTGTTTGCAGAAGTTCGTCCTGACCAAAAAGCGAATATGATTAAATCCCTGCAAACTGAACGCAAAGGACGGAAAAAACAGCCTTCAATTGTAGCCATGGTGGGGGATGGAATTAATGATGCTCCGGCTTTAGCTCAAGCGGATGTAGGAATTGCCATTGGGACAGGAACAGATGTGGCGATCGCAGCTAGTGATATTACCTTAATTTCAGGGGATTTAATGGGTTTAGTCACCGCCATTAAATTAAGTAAAGCTACCTTGAATAATATTCGCCAAAATCTGTTTTTTGCCTTTATTTATAACTCAGCCGGAATTCCAATTGCAGCCGGAATTCTTTATCCCTTAACAGGTTGGTTATTAAATCCCATTATTGCAGGAGGAGCGATGGCAATGAGTTCAATTTCTGTTGTTACCAATGCTTTACGTTTACGTCAGTTTAAACTGAATTAAACTCGGTAACAATATGATTTTAATCATAAATAATTATGAATAAAAAACACAAAACAAGATTACAATTTAGCGGGATTTTGCTATCAATTTTAATAGCTAATTCTGCTCCCCTTCGAGCAATGGAATCCCATTCCGAACCCTCTAACAATCAATTTCGGACAATTGAACAGTCCTTATCAACAAAAATGGTAGTTACTGCGGGGGGGTTAGCCTTAATTGGGTTAGAATTGTGGTGGTTTTTATTGAGTAAACCCAAAGCCAAAAAAGCAACAATCAATCAGAATATTCAAGAATTAGAGATTAAGGAGAAATCTTGAAACCCGTTAAAACGTTAGAATTCCTGATCTGGCTAGTCTAAATGATTTGTGATTAAAACCTGTAGGGGTTGGGAGACCCAACCCAGACACCAAGAGGGTTGGGTCTCCTAACCCCTACGATAACCCTCTTCTGTCAGTCTCCGAGGAGTAAAATTAGAAAATAAACCAGATGGGTAGCTAGAAGGGGGATAGGGTAATGGATGTAGAATTACAGATGATCAAACATTTAGCCCGAGATGCACAACCAACAGTTTCAGTGATTGATGAATATTGTCAAGGTTATAAAGACCTATTCCCAGAAGTGAGAAGTTACGAATGTTTTAAATACTTACATCTAGGAATTATCTCACCAATTCCGAGAAAATCTTTACCGGAAATTGCTAAAATAGTAGGAATTAGGTCGCCACAATCACTGCATCATTTCTTAGCCAATTCGCCTTGGTCAGCAAGGGAATTAAAGGAAAGAAGATTAGCCCGAACTCTAAAAGCATTGAAAGGAGAGAAGATTATAGTAATAATTGATGAGACAGGAGATAGGAGAAAGGGAAAAAAAACCGACTATATAGCTAGACAATACTTGGGAAGTGTGGGCAAAACAGATCGGGGAATAGTATCAGTTAATGCTTACGGTGTTTATAAAAATATAACCTTTCCTTTAGTGTTTAGAGTATTTAAACCCAAAGGAACATTAAAAGAAGGAGATGTCTACAAAACTAAGATTGAAATCGCATCAGAAATTCTAACAGAATTGGTTGATTGGGGATTTCAGATTGAATTGGTATTAGCAGATAGCCTTTATGGTGAAAGTAGTTCGTTTATCAGTACATTAGATCAATTTCAAATTCCTTGGGTACTAGCAATAAGAAGTAATCATGGAGTCTGGATGTCAAGCGAGCAGAAAGTTAGAGCCAACAAATGGTGTAAATTTGAGAGGATTTTTAGCAATCAAGAATCAGAAACCAGATATATTAGAGAAATCATATTTGGGAAAAGAAGTACAAGAACCTATTGGGAAATTACCACAGATCCAGAAACGATGCCAGAAACATCAACTTCGTTTGTCATGACAAATTTAACAGAGAAGAGAAGCCAGATGAAAAAGACATTAGGTAATTTATACGGGTTAAGAACATGGGTGGAATATGGATTTCGACAATGTAAACAAGAACTGGGTTGGACTGATTATCGGTTGACGGATTTTCCCGATATAGAAAAATGGTGGGAAATCATTTTCTGTGTGTATTTAATGATTAGTTTCAACTCCGAAGTTTTCCGGTCTTTAAGTCAAGGCAGTCCCCGAGAATCTGAGAGCAAAAAAAACACCACCGATTGCTCAACTCATCAACAATGGAATCACAAAGAGGGATGGAAAAATGTTTTAAATAATCTGCGTTTAATAATTCAGCCTACTATTATATTGTGGTTGATTGTCCCGTGGCTAGATATTTTTCCCGACCGCCATTTATTAGTGGGTTTTCATAAATTAATTGAGAATATTAATCAATTTCAATCTTATTTTCCCAATGGATAACTCTACTTTTTATTACTTGTTGATTTCGGAGAGTGACAGAAGAGGGATAAAATATGATTTCAGCCGATGATTTTTCTGAGTCTTGCAAATGCCGCCTAGACATCCGATGCTGTATGGGTTTAAAATGGGAGGCTTCCCTACTCGCTAGGGGAATTATTGGAAACAGCCAACACAACTTAGTTTAAGTCTTCTATTAATGCAGTAATTGAAGGGAAACAATCAATAACTGTTGACAAAAAACTAGATTTATGATAATACAAACTGGGGGGGATGCCTCTACCGCATAGAAATAACGTCCCTAGCTTGACGCTCTAGTAGTGAAAGCACCTTAACCCGTAGCCGAAAGGTTACAAAATTGTGTAACGTAGCTACCTAGAAATAAGTAGCCAACACAAATTAGTCGAAGTCTTCTATTAATGCGGAATCGAAGGAGGCTTCGACTCCACCTCCCGCCGCAAACAGAAATTAAAAAATCAGAGCCTTCTGTAGTTGCTAAAAGCTCTAACTCTTTAACCTCTGGAAAACTCCAAAGAAAAACTTTTAAAACTTAAATTTCTGCAACAAAATCTAGTTACAAAAAGTTGCGATTAAAAAGCACAAAAAAAGCCCCATCGTTGGAGCTAAATATGAGGGTTTTTATCCCCTGCAAAAACTTTGACTCTGAAAAATTTTATTAGAATAAATTAGAATAAAAAAATACCCCTGCCATCTTCCACGAATTGCAGGGGTAAAAACGTTACTTATTTTTTGTGATTTGAGAGTAAATTTTTAGAGAATTAATTGCCTAAATTATTGCTGGCGTAAGCATCTAAACTATAGGCAGGAATGCGGACGCTGTAGTCGGTTTCTTGACCTGTAACGGACTGAGCGATTTGCTCAAAGGAGTTGGAATTCCAGTTCCGTTCGTGAATGGGTTTGGTTTGTTCACCCCGGAAGTAAGCTTGAGTCCCAATTACAACAGCCGCAACCCAACCCACAATGAATAAAGAAATTAAAACGGTAAACATAACTTTTCTCCTAACCTGCTTTAGCTTGCTTTCTATGTAAACGATTGTAACAGACAGTTAAAAAATATTGCAATAACTTGACAGATTTTTTTTGGTGTGTTTACCGTACCTGGTTAGGGGGGTGGGGAGGAGAAGGGGAGAAGGGGAGAAGGGGAGAAGGGGAGAAGGGGAGAAGGGGAGAAGGGGAGAAGGGGAGAAGGGGAGAAGGGGGAGTATCCTGGCTTCCTAGCAACAAACTGTCAACCATCAACCGCCAACTAAAACCAGAAATTAAGGAAGAATTAAGAAAATAGTGATAAGCATTTCTGCTAGATTTGATATACACCAGTGATGTCTTGTACAGGCAGAGTTGATTAGAAATTTCTAAGCCTGATCGAATAAAGGATATTTTTTGACAAGTTCCCTTTAGAATAATAAATAGGTAATTATGCAGAGATTGGAAGCTAATATGACGCAAAGCGATTCTCGCACTCCTGTTTCACTCTCAGAACGAGAACTGCAAGTTGTGGAGTTAGTTGCGAGTGGATTAACAAATCAAGAAATTGCGGAGAAACTAGAAATTAGTAAACGTACAGTTGATAATCATATCAGTAACATTCTCACAAAAACTGCAACGGATAACCGAGTGGCTTTAGTCCGTTGGGCGTTGCAATGGGGAAAGGTTTGTCTGGATCATATTAACTGCTGTCCTCTACCGCTAATTCCCACTGACGATGAAACGGAAGCTATCATTTCTTCTTCAGTAGAATAGCGAAACAATAGGTTAATGTTGAATGCAAACAGTTAAACAGAAACAACGGCTTCGCTATCAAGTTCGCTGTCGGACACTTCCTTTAACGGTGTATCGAGAAGTGGCTGCACATTTGCGTCAGGTCGAAGGAGTGAACACGGGGTTAATTCCGACAAGCATTAGTCCTGATGAAATACTGCCAGAATTTGATTACACTCAAAGTCAGGTTGGCAGTTTATGGATCGAATATGATGACACTCATGATTCGGCAACTCGTCAACAGATTGATCAAATTTTGGCGTATTATAACGATCGTTATGGAACCTGGGAGATAATCGATCCGCCACAGGAGTAACGATTAATTAAGAAACTAATGGAACTGATTAAAGCATTACGAGGAACACGAGATATCCTGCCTGATGAAATTGGATACTGGCAATGGCTGGAGTCTGTTGCCAGAGATATTTTATTGAAGGCAAATTATCAAGAAATTCGCACCCCAATTTTTGAACAAACGGCTTTATTTGAACGGGGTATTGGGGAAGCGACGGATGTGGTCGGCAAAGAAATGTATACGTTTGTTGACCGGGGTGAACGTTCAATTACTTTGCGTCCAGAGGGAACGGCGGGCGTGGTTCGCAGCTTTATTGAAAACAAACTCCACGCGACCGGAGGAGTGCAACGGTTATGGTATACCGGGCCGATGTTTCGCTATGAACGACCCCAAGCCGGACGTCAACGACAGTTTCATCAAATTGGGGTTGAAGTGTTAGGAAGTCGGGATGCGAGGGCTGATGTTGAAGTGATTGCGATCGCGACTAATATATTACAAAAGTTAGGATTAAAAAATTTAAACCTCAACTTAAATTCTGTCGGAAATTCAACGGATCGTCAAGTTTATCGTCAAGCTTTAGTGGATTATTTAACTCAATATAAAGATGAATTAGATCCAGATTCTCAAGATCGTTTATCTCGAAATCCCTTAAGAATTTTAGATAGTAAAGATCAACGGACGCAGGAAATTGTTCAAGATGCTCCGAGTATTTTAGAGTATTTAGGAGACGATTCTCGCGCTCATTTTGAACAGGTTCAACAGTTATTAACGGCGTTAGAAATTCCTTACAGTTTGAACCCTCGATTAGTGCGCGGTTTAGATTATTATACCCATACGGCGTTTGAGATTATTTCTGATGATTTAGGGGCTCAAGCAACGGTTTGTGGCGGCGGTCGTTATGATGGTTTAGTGCAAGAATTAGGGGGGCCAGAAACTCCGGCGGTGGGTTGGGCAATTGGGTTAGAACGGTTAGTGATTTTGTTACAACAGTTGAATTCTCTTTCGGGTTCTAGCTTAGATTTTTATATGGTTTCTAGGGGCAATTTAGCTGAATCTCAAGCGTTAATTTTAGCTCAAAAATTACGTCAAAATGGCTTCAGTGTGGAGTTAGATTTAAGTGGAAGTGCCTTTGGTAAACAATTTAAACGGGCAGATCGCAGTGGTGCTGTGGCTTGTTTAGTATTAGGAGATGCAGAAGCAGAACAGCAAACAATTAAGTTAAAATGGTTAAAAACAGGGGAAGAAATCACAATTAATCAATCAGATTTATTCGATAAAATTGATCAATTTCGGGAACACATTAAAACCCTAAAAACCCCTTAATCTCTCGTTCCAATGCTCTGCATTGGAATGCTATCAAGAGGCTCTGCCTCATTAATTCTAATAATTAGAAGTGATAGTGTGTGTTTAAGAGGTGTTTAACAGGCAAGATGCCTGTTCCACTTCCACATCCACTTCTAGCAGGATTTTAACCTCCAGCGGCAAAGGTTGCCATAATAATAATTGATAGAGCTAAACCGGGGAACAACAGAATCAATAACATAAAAAGATCGTGAGTATTCATAGTAATAAAGGGTCTAAATTAACTTGCCGATAGCATAACATAAATTTCCTAAAAAGTGGCTCGAATTTAAAAAATATTTTAAAATGATAGAGTTTAAAGCATTTATCCTCATCATTCTTACCATGACAATTGCTGTTGACCAAATTTTCAATGTTGCGAACCTGTTTGTGCTTCCCTTTTGGGCGTTAATGATTATTTTACCGAACTGGGGAGTGACCCGAAAAGTCATGGAGTCCTATCTTCCCTTTGTGTTGTTAGCGGGAGTTTATTTATATCTGTTTATTAGCAGTATTAACCCTGAGAATGCAGCAGCATTATCCAATCCAAAATTATCAGATATTGCCCATTTCTTCGCTGATGAAAATGCCGCAGCAACGGGATGGATTCACTTTTTAGTGATGGATTTATTTGTCGGACGTTGGATTTATTGGGATGGACAAAAAACGGGAATTTGGACAAGTCATTCCTTAGCGTTTTGTTTATTTGCGGGGCCGTTTGGATTATTATCTCATATTCTAACCAATTGGATTAGTAAGCTGTTTTTTTCTCAACCCCAGTCTGAAATTAATCCAGTATCAAATTCTTAGATACCGAGAAACCGGGTTTCTGCCTTAATCTTTGCTGCATAATAGAAAGATAGTAGAAGAAACCCGGTTTCTGAGTCCCTACTGTTCCTCGCCCAACCCCTACCTCAATACACCTAAAATTTTTGGATTAATTTACCAATTTTATCAAAGAACCACCGCAGAATTTATTAATCGGAGATTAACCCATGACACGCGGATTACCAGAAGATACAAAAATCGGTTTTTGGGGCAAAATTAAAAGAGGGTTAGAATCTATATTCCTACCTCATAAATACATAGCAGATACCCAAGAACTAAGTACAAGAATAATAGTAGATAATCAAGTTAAAATGGAGGAAAAACGACAACAAATTAAGTTAGCAGAGCTAAAATTACAATATATTCAAAATCAAGAAAATCGAGACTTTCAAGCCCAACAAGCGGAACTGAATCATCAACGACAAAAGGAACTCCAAGAATATATCCAAAGTGTTAACTTAGCCATTCACAAAAGCAATATTGAGTTTCAACGCTGGCGTTTTGAACAGGAAAAAAGCCTGGAAACTGAATTAGCTCAATATAACCGAGAAACTCAATTAGCCATCGCTGAATATCAACGGGAAACAGCGATAAAAGTTGCCCATAACCAAGCAGAAGTTCAGAAAAATTTTGCGAATTGGCCTTTGACTTTACCTCCTGCACAAATTTTAGAATCCTACAGTCATAATAGTTTAATTCCTTTGCGAGTTTTTATCGCGCCACCTAAAGTTAAATTTGAACATTTTGTTGAAAAAAATCAAAATTTCCCCGATATTGAATTAACCTTAAATCAACAATTGCGTGATTTTTTTGACTACTATTCTCAACAGGGAAGACCGATAGAATTTTTAGCAGGAGCTTGGGAAAGTAAACGCTTTCATAGTGAAGCGAGTATTAAAGCTTTATTTGGGATCTTAAAATCAGAACCGACCTTAATATTAGAGTCGGAATTTGATGGCGGTTATCTCAATTTTAGAACCGCCTATTGGACAATAGGACAACCTAAATATTCCTATCAAACCATTATTGCTCGTTTATCCTATCGGGAGATTTTGTATAATTCTGCTAAAACTCGCGCCTTGACTTGGAAGAATACAAAAGATAAACTGATTGCATTAGGAAAAACCCAAGCTGAGATTGAAAAACGGGGCGGGGATAATGAAATTAATCTCAAGATTTGGGAAGAAGAACAAAGTTTGCGAGAAGCGGGAATTGAGGATAATGAGTTAGAAATTCACTATAAAATTAATCGCAAACATTTTGAAGATTTGTATCAGTTTTTAATTACTTGTCATTGTTTAGTTGCAGGTTGGATAGCTGATACCCATCATCTATTTTTACATGATTTAACACCCTTATTGCCACAACTCCTCCCAGATTTAACTCAAAATATTCCTGAAGGAGAGGTTACAGATGAAGTGGTGGGGGTTGTGATTTCCGGTTATGAACAAATTTATCAAGCTTTAGCCGTTGAACGTTCCCACTGGGTTCCTGAATTAATATTAAAATTAGCCCAAGGTTTAGTCAATTTTCCGAATCAATCTTGGGCGAAAACACAATTGTTGAATTCTGTTGAATATTGGTTGAAGTTAAGAAACTCGGTTTCTCAAAGAAACCGGGTTTCTGAAGAATCTGAGTTATGGGATGCTGTTAATTCTGTTGTAACCGCTCAGGATTTAGATTATATTGAAAATGTGAATAACTTGTTAGCAATATTGGGAGAAACCCACCGGGTTAATATTGTTCAAACCTGTTATAAACGGGGACAAAACCATTGTCAAAAGGGAGAATATTCTACCGCAATTGATGATTTTACCCAAGTGTTGTTACTAGAAACTAATTCCCCCGATGCCAATTATAATCGCGGATTAGCGTATAGTAAATTAGGGCAATATCAATCGGCGATAGAAGATTATAACCAAAGCTTGCAATTGAATCCGAATTATGCTGAAGCTTACAATAATCGCGGTAATGCTTATTATAAATTAGGAGAATATGAAAAAGCGATCACAGATTATAATTCCTGTCTCGCCCTCAATCCTAATTTACCCGGAGTTGCCCATAATCGAGATGTTGTTCAAGGGGTTTGGGATGAAAAATGCCGTCAGGAACAGATGGAAACGGAAATAAAACGTCAGGAAGAAGAAGAAAAACACCTTCAAGAAAGAGAATTTAAATTTGATGTGATTACGGTTAACGTACTAGGAAAGGAAACCAAACTAGAACACTGTCGGGCTGAATTTTTCAAAGAAGATTTAGGCAATAATATCAGCTTAGAAATGGTATCCATTCCTGGGGGAACTTTTATGATGGGTTCACCAGAAGATGACACTGAAAAACCCATACATCCCGTTAATATTGCTGCCTTTTCTATGGCAAAATATCCCATTACTCAAGCTCAATGGCAAGCCATTATGGGGAATAATCCTTCTAGTTTTAAAGGCGCAAATCGACCTGTTGAATGTGTAACCTGGTACCAAGCGCAAGAATTTTGTCAGCGACTTTCCCAAAAAACAGGCAAAACCTATCGTTTACCGTCTGAGGCAGAATGGGAATATGCTTGTCGGGCGGGAACAACAACACCTTTCCATTTTGGCGAAACAATTACAGTCGATTTAGCGAATTACGACGCGAAATATAGGTACGCTTCTGCACCAACAGGAACCTATCGTCAACAAACCACCGATGTCGGTAGTTTTCCCCCGAATGCCTTTGGATTATACGATATGCACGGTAACGTTTGGGAATGGTGCGCTGACCCTTGGCATGAAAATTATAATGGCGCGCCCACTGATGGTAGCGTTTGGGAGTCGGGCGCAAATACTCAATACCGGGTATTACGCGGAGGTTCATGGTACACCCATCCCAGGGAGTGTCGCAGTGCCAATCGCTGTGGGAAGAAGCCGACTGAGCGGCTCAGGAACTTTGGTTTTCGCGTTGTTTCCCTTCCTCCTGCGTGGATTCTGTAACCCTTTGACCGAGAAACCGGGTTTCTGCCGTTATCTTTACTGCATCAAAAGATAGCTGAAGAAACCTGGTTTCTGAGCCGCCATAGTTGTATCGAGAAACCGGGTTTCTACCTTAATCTTTCCTGCATAATAGAAAGATAGCTGAAAAAATCCGGTTTCTGAATCTACAATTTTAAGGTCAAAATATGGCAGTTGAATATGATTTAGTAGTGATTGGTGGGGGTTCTGGGGGTTTAGTTGTTGCCAGTGCAGCAGCACAATTGAAAGCCAAAGTTGCCTTAGTCGAACGCGATCGCTTAGGGGGGGATTGTTTATGGTTTGGCTGTGTTCCCAGTAAGTCTTTAATTCACGCTTCACGGGTTGCTTATGAAGTTAAAAATGCAGCTAAATTTGGCATTTATACCGACAATTATAACATTAATTTTGCTCAAGCTGCAAGTCATGTTCAACAGGTTATTTCTACCATACAACCCCATGATTCTCCAGAACGATTTGAATCTTTAGGGGTTGAAGTCATTTTTGGAGGAGGTCAATTTTTAGACAAAAAAACCTTTAGTATTAATGGACGAAAACTAACCGCTAGAGCTTTTGTCATTGCAACGGGTTCGCGTCCAGCTATTCCTAATATTCCAGGGTTAACTGAAGCTGGTTTTCTGACGAATGAACAGGTATTTTCTGTGCAAAATTGTCCTGAATCTTTAGCCGTTATGGGAGGAGGGCCTATTGGTTGTGAACTCGGACAAGCTTTTTCTCGGTTAGGGTCAAAGGTGACAATTTTATCGAGTCGGAATCAAATTTTACCGAAAGAAGATCCTGAAGCAGCACAGGTGGTTCAAGAGCAATTGTTATCCGAAGATATTGTGATTTTAAATCATACCAAAGCAGAACGAGTTGAAATTGAAAATGGCAAAAAGAAAATTATTGCTGGAAACCATAACATTTTAGCTGATGAAATTTTAGTTTCGGTGGGGCGAGTTCCCAATATTGAATCCTTGAATTTAGAAGCAGCAGGTGTTACAATTAGTCAATCAGGAATTAAAGTTAATCATAAACTGCAAACAACCAATCCGTGTATTTACGCTTGCGGAGATGTGATTGGTGGGTATCAATTTACTCATGTTGCGAGTTATGAAGCAGTTGTGGTGTTAACAAATACCCTATTTTTTCCCATTAGTAAAGTAAACTATCGAGTTATACCTTGGGCTACTTTTACTGATCCTGAATTAGCAAGAGTGGGGTTAACAGAACAGCAAGCAAAAGAAGAATATGGAGAGAATGTTTATGTTTTAAAACAACCCTTTGTAAGTGTTGATCGCGCCCTAGCCGAAGCAAAACCCCAGGGATTTGCTAAAATTATTACTAAAGGCAATGGAGAAATTTTGGGTGCTCATCTCGTGGGTTCATCGGCTGGAGAGTTAATTCATGAAATTGTTTTAGCGATGTCCCATCGACTTAAGGTTTCTGCCTTGACAGGAATTCATATTTATCCTACCTTATCAGAAGTTAATAGTAAGGCTGCCTTATTATTGAAAAAACAACAATATGCGAATAATTCTTGGCAACAAACCTTTTTAGAGCGGTTTTTTAATTGGAGGCGATCGCTGTAATCAAAGCTTATGAAAATTCTCACTTTTAATATTCGTTATGATAAACCAGATCTGGGTAATAATGACTGGAAATTTCGTCGTTATGCGATCGCAAAATTGATTCAAAACCATGACCCAGATATCATTGCAACTCAGGAAGGAAAAGCGCATCAACTCCTAGATTTACATCGATAAATTTTAAGTAAAGGAATCTAACTCAACACCCAGAATAACTCATGAGCCAATATCTTCAGACTCGAAAACTTTCCCTAGTAGACTATGGGAGCCGTAAGGCGGTCAAAGTGGGTGCCTATCGTCCCAGTCCCCTAAATGATCAACAAAAGAAATATAGCACTCACCGTTTTGCTCAAAAAGAACTACCCATTCGGGTGGATTTACGACATTATTTAACGGATGTAGAAGATCAAGGAGAGGTAGGAAGTTGTACCGCTAATGCGATGGCGGGAGCTTATGAATATTTGGCGAAACGAACGTTAGGAGAAGCGGGAGATGTGAGCCGATTATTCATTTATTATAATGCGCGATCGCTTGATGATGAAGTGGATCAAGATGCTGGAACAACCATTTTAAATTGTATTAAAGTCTTACAGGAATGGGGTACTTGTCCTGAGCCTATTTGGCCCTATGATCCCGATGCTGTTTTCGATGAACCTCATCAAGAAGCTTATGATGCAGCTTACAATTTTCGGTTAATGGAAGCGGAAAGAATTCCGGTTGATTTATATGCGATGAAACATTGTTTAGCGGAGGGATATCCCTTTGCTTTTGGTTTGCCTTTATTTGCATCTTTTATGCGCGAAGGAAATAAGGGAATTCCGATGCCTAAACCGGAACAAGAAGATTATATTGGCGGTCATGCAATGTTATGTGTCGGCTATTCTGACCCCTATCAAGTCTTTGTAGTTCGCAATTCTTGGGGAACAGATTGGGGGGATAATGGTTATTGTTATATTCCCTATGAATATTTAGCAAATCCTGCATTTAATGATGGGGATTGTTGGACAGTAAAAAGCGTTACGGATCTCGATTTTAGTGAAGGAGTTTGGTTTGATGATGAAGGAGAAATTATAGAAGATTCGGAGGAATACGAAGAAGAAGAATATGATGAGGATGAGGAATATGATGAAGATGAGGAATATGATGAAGAAGAATAATGTCTTAGAATCAATCTATATATAGGTTGAATATCAAGATTAAAAAGGTTATTTTTTTGTTGATAAAGGGTTAGTGGTGCGTACTTTAGGCTTACGCACCCTAATTTTAATGTTTTATTCTTAATAATCCTTGGGTGGGACTGAATAAAAAGGCTAATACAAATAACCCAAATGTTACTAATACAATAGCAGGGCCGGAAGGGAGATTATAAAAGTAACTTAAGTACATTCCGCTAATACTGGAAATTACCCCAATAATGACACCGAATATCATCACGAGATGGAGACGTTCGACTAATAAATAAGCTGTAGCGGCGGGAGTAATTAATAAGGATAAAACTAAGATGACTCCAACCGCTTTTAAACTGGCAACAATGGTTAAGGCAATTAATCCCATTAATCCTAAATTGAGCAGGTTAACTGGTAAACCTGTGGCTTCAGCACCCAAGGGATCGAAGGTATAAAACAGCAGTTCTTTATAGATTAAGGTAACAACCGCCAGAATAATAATCGCAATAATAAAGGTATCTCTAACATCCTCTCCCGTCACTCCTAGAATATTGCCAAATAAAAAATGATTGAGATCTATTTTATTATCTTTTTGAACTAACGTAATTAAGGTTATTCCCAAGGCAAAAAACGCTGAAAATACGATTCCCATCGCCGCATCTTCTTTAATACGGGAATAGGTTCTAATAATATTCATACAAATGGTACTCAAAATTCCAGCAATAAAAGCTCCGACAAAAATATTAGCATTGAGGATAAAAGCGATCGCTAAACCAGGCAAAACAGAATGACTAATAGCATCTCCTAATAAGGCTAATCGCTGCACCATTAAATAGCTACCGACAACAGCGCAAATAATTCCGACTAAAATAGCAATCGTCAGCGATCGCTGCATAAAACTATATTGTAAAGGTTCAATTAACAAATTGATCATGTGATTTCAACTCAAAAAATTGTAGGGTGCGTAAGCGCAACGCACGCACCAAATTTTATAAAATATTTATAGCGCGTAGCACGATAAAACCGGGAACGAGAGGTTAAGCCACTTTTTCAGAAAAGAAAAATACCCTACCCCCATAGGCTTGTTGTAAATAATCTTCTTTTAAAACCTGTTGACGATTTCCCGTCGCAATTATTTCTTGATTCAACAAGATTAAATCATCAAAATTAACAATAGATTCCCCTAAATCATGATTAATCACAATCACAATTTTACCCGATGCTGCTAACTCTCGAAATAAACTAAAAATTATGGCTTCTGTTTTTTGATCTATCCCAACAAACGGTTCATCAAAACAAAAAATTTCCGCTTCCTGCGCCAAAGATCTCGCTAAAAAAACACGCTGTTGTTGACCCCCCGACAGTTGACCAATGGGGCGATTTTTGTACTCAACCATTCCCACCCGTTCTAACGCCTGAGTTGCAATGCGACGACTCACCCCGGAAAAAGGACGTAACCACCCCGTTTTCCGTACTCTCCCCATCATCACAATATCCCAAACCGTTGCTGGATAGTCCCAATCAATTTGCGATCGCTGGGGAACATAAGCCACTCGTTGGCGTTGCTGACTCAGGGGTTTTCCGCCATACACCACCGAACCCGTCCCCATTGGAACTAAACCCAACATGGCCTTCATCAACGTACTTTTTCCTGCGCCATTAGGGCCAATAATGCCCGTTAGTCGTCCGGGTTGAATGTCCAAACTGATATCTCGAAGTGCTTCCACCCCTCGATAGTTGACGCTGAGGTGATGGACACTGAGAGACTGGTGCAGAGGATGGGGGAATTTTAGACTGTTCATAGCCGTTTGATCCATTGTTATCTGTATTTTATGGAGTGGTTTCCCCATTGACTTCCTGATCACGGAAGAATTTGAGGGGCTACTTTAGGAGGATTATTCTTCTAGTCTACTGCAAAAATGAAAAAATTATGAAATAATTAATGAAAAAATTATGAAAATAGCTGACCGAATGATGAAAATAATCACTCATAAGCCTGTATCTGTAGGATTTTTCAGTGTTTTACTGGGAATAATTTTAAGTGGATTAAGTAGTTGTACTCAATCAATAACCGAAAATTCTGTGAATCAGGATCAACCGAAAGTCGTATCTACCAGTACCATTATTGCGGATTTAACAGAACAGATTGGCGGGGATGAAATTGACCATCAAGGGATTTTACAACCGGGCGCAGATCCCCATGTTTATGAACCTGTACCCCAAGATAGTATTGCTTTAGAAAAAGCAGATTTAATTCTTTATAATGGCTATAATTTAGAACCAGGTTTAATTAAATTAATGAAAGCTGCATCCACCTCTGGAAAAAAAGTAGCAGTGGGAGAAGTGATTAAACCTTTGGATTTTCAATATAAAGGACAAACACAACCCGATCCTCACGTTTGGGGAACCGCTAAAAACGCTATTTTAATGGTTAATAAGATTAGGGATGAGTTAACTATTTTATCCCCTAAAGATAAAAGTATTTTTAATAAAAATTCAGCGAAACTAATTCAAGAGCTAACACAGTTAGATCGTTGGATTCAACAACAAATAGCAACCATTCCTCCTCAAAATCGCAAATTAGTCACAACCCATGATGCGTTTCAATATTATGCTCACGCCTATGGCTTAGAGGTAATGGGGACATTAATTGGGATTAGTACAGAAGAACAACCGAGCGCAAAAACTGTTAAAAATTTATCCGATTCAATTCAAAAAACAGGAGTTCCGGCTATTTTTGCAGAAACCACCATTAACCCTAAATTAATTACAACCGTTGCAGAAGAATCAGGTGTTAAATTAGCACCAGAGCAATTATATTCGGATTCGATTGGTGCTCCAGGGGGTGAGGGAGATACTTATGTTAAAATGTTAGTTAAGAATACAAAAACGATTGTTGAAGCATTAGGAGGAAAATATACCCCTTTTAATCCTAATTAACTTGATATAATAGCGTCATATTAGATGCTTTAACTAACGCCTAAAACTCAGTTTAAAAAGAGAAAAATTTTGATAGAAAATATGTATTCTAAGCTAACATCAGGACTATCAGGGTTTTCTATTAGGGGTCAGGCCAAAAGTTAGAACTCATGATTTGTTCTACAGAAAAAGGACAAACTTCAGGAAACTGATCATCGGGTAAATCGGTTTCTGCGATCGCTAAATCCCTCGCTTCTGACCAGCTTTCATTCAAGGCTTCTTCTAAACGGGATTTCAAACCAGGATTTCGCCTTAACAGTTTAGCAATAGCAGTGCGTTGAACACGGATGGTCGCACGCCAACTGTTTGTCTGTTTCCAATACTGAACCTGCCATTTCAGTAAATGAGCAATTAACTGTATGAAGCGAGATTCAAGTTGGTCATAATGGCGATTTCCCAAGTCTTCTAACTCCTCAATGAGATGAGCTAAATCTAGTTGCTCAAATTTCCCTTCCCGTAGAAGGTTAGATTGCTGGTAAACCCAGCTATAGAAGTCCTGTTCGTAAAGGGTTATACTCATGGGATATACTCGAACAGAGGATTAATATTTTGTTGATCATAGATTAACATAAGGAATTAGGGGATGCGATGGGCTTCGCCCAGCCAAAGGCGATCGCTAATCAAGGTTAAGCATTTAGAGACAGAGAAAAAAATATGGAAAATTTAGTTAAACATCAACTTCAAGACTTGTATCAAACCGACGATTATTTATGGTTACAAAAAACCATTGAAATATTAAAAATAAAAAATTTTAACAATTTAGATTTAGACAGTTTAATTGAGGAGTTAGAAAGTTTGGGAAGAAGCGAATTTAACAAAGTTAGAAGTCTTTTAAGGCAGATTATTATTCATTTACTTTTGTTGGAATACTGGGAGCAAGAGTATGAGCAAAACTATCGGCATTGGCAAGCAAAAATTATTGCGTTTAGAGATGATTTAAGTCATGAATTAACGACGACATTAAAAAACAAGCTAATTCCAGAATTAGACTCTATCTATCAGGTTGCTGTGAGTTTAGTTAGTAAAAAAACAGGTTTATCTCAAAGTCTATTTCCGACTGTTTGTCCTTATTTATTTGAACAATTATTAGAAGATAATTGGTATCCCCCAAATAATTTAAACCGTATTAATTAACAGAAGTTTTCATGCCTAGAGTTAGTGTTATTATTCTAACGTATAATTTTGATCGCTTTCTTCGGTGAAGCGTTTGTATGTTAACATAAAGCAAGGGATTCTCTGTCTAAGTCTGGGCGGGGATTGTTTCGAGGTCTAACTCGCATGGGAGAAAGAGGGGACTTTATGCAGTCAATAAGGGGTATTTTTAAAGATGGGGTAGTTCATCCCAGTGAACAAGTTTCTTATGGCGAATTTCACCCAGTTATTATCATATTCTTGGATACACCGACAACTGCTACAACAGTAGGTGTATCATCGGATGAATCTGAATCTGGGTGGGACAGGTTGTTATCGGTTATAGAAGATTGTCAAATGGAAACGGGAATACCTGATTTAGCAGATCAACACGATCATTATTTGTATGGTACACCTAAGCACGATGATCAAGGGACATAAAGTTTTTGTGGATACATCGGCTTGGATAGCTTTGATTAATCAGAGTGATCATCTCGCGGCTCAATCTGAACAAATTCTGTTGAAACTTAAGCAACAGAAGATTACTTTAGTGACAACAGAGTTTGTTTTGTTAGAAGTAGCTGATGCTTTATGCAGTACGAATTTGCGCCAGAAAACTTATGCTTATATTAATGGGATTAAAAAGGCGACCGATGTGATTCAAGTTATCCCTTTAGATCCAAATTTGTTGGATAAAGGTTGGGCGATTTACCATCAGTATTCTGACAAAGATTGGGGGCTAACGGATTGTATTAGTTTTGTTGTGATGAGGCAAGAAGGTATTACTGATGCGTTTACATCTGATCGACATTTTGAGCAAGCTGGATTTACTAAATTAATGGTGACTTAGGGCTAATTTGGATAGCCTGTTGATCAGCTAATAGTGGCTTGATTTAGTCAGCTACATCTTCCTAAATCTACTTTGGTCAGGGGGGGTTTATCTTTTGGGGCGATCGCATTTATCAGAAAATTTTGAACAATTATTAGAGAATAACTGGTATCCCATAAATAATTTAAACCGTATTAATTAACAGCAATTTTAATGGCTAGAGTGAGTGTAATTATTCCGACTTATAATTGCGATCGCTTTCTTACTGAAGCGATTGATAGTGTTTTAATGCAGACCTATCAAGATTATGAAATTATTGTTATTGATGATGGTTCAACGGATGAAACTCGTCAAGTTTTAGAACCTTACAAACATAAAATCAGATATTTTTATCAAGATAATCAAGGTTCGGCTGTCGCTCGTAATTTGGGAATTAAAGAAGCTAAGGGTGAATTGATTGCCTTTTTAGATGCGGATGATTTTTGGATTGTACCAGAAAAGCTGGCAGAACAAGTTAATTGTTTTGAGCAACAACCGAGTCTGGGTAGTGTGCATACAGGCTGGCAAATTGTTGATGCAGGAGGTGATAAAATTATTGATGTGGAACCTTGGCGTGAGATTCCTGATCTGAATTTGGAAAGTTGGTTAATGTACAAACCTGTAAAAACCAGTGGAATGATAATCCGACAAAACTGGTTACAACAGGCGGGGGGGTTTGATGGGGAGTTGCGCCAGTCCCATGATGTTGATTTGGTGTTGCGTTTAGCGTTAATAGGATGTGAAGCAGCTTGGTGGCGACGGGTGGCGGTGGGCTATCGCAGGTATGGGGGGAACACGACTAGAAACACCCAAACTCAAGCTGAATGTCTGCTGAATGTGTTAAATAAATTTTTTGCTCATGGGGATTTACCCGAACCTATTCAAAAAATAGAGTCGCAAGTGCATTATCATACTTTAGTGTGGATTGCTTGGTATCAGTATGAGCAAGGATTTTATGACGAGATGGCTCGATTTCTCAACAGGTCTTTAGAATATAGTCCCTACTACAAAATGGAAACGATTTCAGACTGGGTAGAGCAGTTTAAAAAATTCTCTGTTCAGAATGGCTTGAGTTTGGATATTTGTTTGTTGACGGATTTACCGAATTGGCAGCAACTAATTATGAACATGATGATAGACTGATGGCCATAAGGGAATCTTAAATGATGTGGATATTTTGAATTGGAATCTGTCAATGATTTAGGATGAAATTGTAGAACGATATTTAGTACAAGCGAGGTAGATAAAGCTAAATGGAAAACTACGAACGTTATCAATCTTTGGTGAAAGAGGCGTGGCAACATTATTGTCAAGGCGATCATGCTGGGATGGCTAGGTCATTAGAACAATCTTTGCAGTACACACCCTATTTCAGAGCGGAAACCATATCGGATTGGATCAATAAATTTCAAGATTTTAATATAAAACAACACAATAATATTAGTCAGGTCTGTCATCTTATAGACTCCGAACAATTCAGATCATTGTTAAATAAAATTCTAAATAATGAAACCGTGTTGATCCCATCCTTTAATCAGACAATTCATCCTCAGAGAAATAATTTTTTAGAACAAGAAATATTACGATATGCAGATGATTTTGGTTTAAATCCCAAAAATAAAAAGTTTCCCCAATATTTATTAAAGACATTATCGGGTTTGGGAGATTTAGAAAAGGCTGCTTTGGTTGGCAACTACTTCAGTGTTTATTCTATACCAGTTTTAAAACACCCAAATCAATTTTTGACAAGTCTCATAGAAAAAGTGAGATTAAGTTTCAACGAAAAACATAAAGATAATCTAACAGATTTAGATGCTGAATTGTTTTTTATAAAACAAGTGACATTACAAAACAATTGGATAAAACAAAAGGTTTATCAATTATTGGAAAGCGATCAACATCAAAACATCCCGATTTTGCAACTTTTTTTTAGATTAACTTCTGATTGCTTTTTTGCTCAAAAGTTAGCTTATTTTTATCGAAAGCAAGGGGGATTAATATCTCCTTTAGAGCTTTTAAAGCATATTGAAAAAAGCACGGGTGTCAAAGACAAAATATCCGCCCATATTGAAGGAGACATTGAGCTTTTGAAAAACGGTTTTCCTTTGTCAAACCTTGACTTTAATTTTCCGTGTAACCATTATCGATTACAAAATCAAGTTCCAAGAATATTATATGTTATTCATAATTCACTCCCCTATAAATCAGTGGGATATGCAACCCGTAGCCATGCTATAGCTCAAAGTTTAATTAAACAAGGAGTTCAGATTAGTGCTATCACTCGTTTGGGTTTTCCAAAAGATGAGATGGATTTTGATCAAATTCCTATTTATGATGAAATTGATCAAGTCACGTATCATCGCTTACCAACCTCTACTTTTTTTTACAATAAAATTCCCTTGCCTGAATACTTATCAAAGTACACTGAAGCTCTTTTCAATTATTCTCTTAACGACCGTCCCAATATCATACATTCAGCCTCTAATTTTATTAATGGAATAGCAGGGAACCATACTGCTAAACTTTTAGGGATTCCCAGTATTTATGAAATTCGAGGGTTATGGGAAATTACACGATCTTCTAAAGAACCCGACTTTGACAATTCTGATTCATTTAATATGATGAAAAGAATGGAAGTAGAAGCTGGAATGACCGCTACAGTAGTAATAACGCTTACTGAAGCCTTAAAAACAGAAATGGTAGAACGTGGTATTCCCCGTGATAAAATCACAGTGATCTCTAATGGTGCTGACCCACAGAGGTTTAAGCCTTTAGAACGAGACCGAGATTTAGAAGCTTTTTTGGAGTATCAAAATAAAGTAGTAATTGGCTATATTGGCTCAGTCCTGCAATACGAAGGAATAGAATATATTTTACAAGCATCTGCCCTTCTAAAGGCTAAAGGATTAAATAATTTCGCTGTCTTGATTGTAGGAGATGGGGATTACCTGGAGACGGTTAAATTGTTATGTAACCAATTAAATCTACAGGATATCGTCAATTTTACGGGAAGAGTATCCCATCAAGAAGTTGAAAGATATTATAGTTTAGTTGACATTACTGCCTACCCACGTAAAGGTCAACTGGTTTGTGAAATGGTATCACCTCTAAAACCTTTTGAAGCGATGAGCATGGAAAAGTGCGTCGTATCTTCTGATGTGGCAGCTTTAAAAGAAATTGTCAATGATGGTGTAACAGGGTTATTGCATAAGAAAGATGATGTTGAAGATTTAGCTAGAATATTTGAGATTTTGATTGAGAATGATTCTCTGCGTCTTCAACTCGGAAAAGCAGCTAGGAATTGGATAAAATCTGAAAAAGATTGGCAAATTCTAGGGAAAAAGTTTATAGAAATATACCAAAGCTTAAGCAATTGAAAAAAAGTTATTGCAAGTATTAAAATCTAGTCAACACTATAGTTTAATTCTAAAGGTTGATTTTCTTGACGATTGAGTGTCAAGGTATGACGGCCATCGTCATCTTGCCAACGAAACCGGGCATTTCGACCTGTAACATTAACATTAGACCAAGCCGGGTCTGGAATCAAATCAGAGGAAAAACTAAATAGTGACGCAAGTACACCAGTAGTTTCTCCTGTTTGTTCATAACAACAAGCAGGACTGGGTAAAATTTCGCGCTCCGCAGGGGAAAACCAGCCCTGCATAGGCTCGGAGGTTTCACCACAATAGATGCGTGAAGGTGTCATATGATCAAGTAGAGGTTTCAAAAGCAGTAATTCTCCATTCTCAGGTAATTCAATAAGATAGCCATTGTCATCGAGCTTCACTTCTAAGGACGGAGCAAAATGAAACCATTGCCGGATATGCTGTGGTTTTTTGGATGTGTCACAATACCAGTCAAACACTATTAACCAATTTCCTGGCTTGAATATTAACACTCGACATCGCTTGATGCTACGGAAATGTTTGCATACTGTTTCTAGGGCAATTACCCCAGAAGCATCTTCTACATAGCGACCTAATGCACTACTATATGGCTTTACACCCTTGCGCGGATAATTCTTGCCATCAAACTCTAGTGTGTTATGAGCACGAGTTGATTCACAATAAACACGATTTTTATCGGAATACCAGTGACCATCCTGCCATAACTCAGAATTGACCTCTGTTCTTCCTATATAGCCGTAGCGACCAGCATCTATTAGAATGCTATTACCTCTATCCGACCAGATGAAACTTAAGTCATCAGCTTGTTTATGGGTACGGGAATGAAAAGCAGCAATTTGGGCTAAATAGCTACTTTTGGAAAAATCATTGGGTATTCTTTCGGAGCTTTGACGCACTATGAAATAGCCTCCTTCAGGAAAGACAGCAATACGGGCAGAGGGAGGTGTTCCCGTTTTTCCGGCACTCACCACATAGCGCATTTCTGGTGTCCGCCACCGCCATTCAGCTTCCGTAGGTTCGCACAGCAAAGACTCACAGTCAGAATCACCAAAGTTTGCAAGATTACCGTTAGGTAGTACAAACCATGAAAGGGCAATCTCAATCTTTTTGATAAAAGCAAGAGTTTCGGCATCATTAATCACACCTGAATCTACCATAACTTTGAGAGTTTCATAAACCTCTCGAAAATAATAGGGTGAATGTTCAAGATGAATTCCGTCGCTGGCAAATTGCTTCTTAAGCATTAACTTCAATCGTTCTGTACCCTGCTCTAGTGCCTGTTTCATCAATGGTGATTCTTGAACCCAGAGGCGTCCCATCTGAATTTGTCCGGCAATTTGGAAAAAACCATGATTGTTGTGAAAAAGAATATTGGCATCGTTGGACAAATAGGTATGATGCAACATCAGCGAGAGCCATAGTATTTCCCGCGCTTGTGAGTCGAGTAGTCCTGACTGTGTACCTGCGTCAATGATGTGAGCCAAACGAGCGGCACGTATTCCTACTGCCATATCGTACCAAGCAAAAGGAGAGATATCTGTGTTTGCGGCGGTGTTTGAATGTTTATCTACCCAATCTACAGCGATTCGGATTGCAGGCTTCAAGAACCTAGTGTCATGGGTTTGATCGTAGCCATTAAGAAGACTTTCTAGCATATCCCATGAATGGATATGAAAATTCCAAGAACGCTGCTGTTCATTTTTGAGCTTCCAAGGTATTTCATCATCTAACTTGATGACACCATAGCCGCCTCTACCATTCCACCCGTTATTTAAAACCTCATTCGCTTCTTGAATCCAGTCAATTTGTCCAAAATAATTCATGAGAAGTTCACCTAAGATTCAAACACCTTAATATTCCTTTGTTGAGCTTCTGCTAATTTTAGTTTTTGTATTTGTATCAATATAGAGCCTTGCTGATCTTTCCAGGCTACTTGTCCCGCACTCAGACTCCGATTAAACCGTGTCATTTTTTGATCAACTTCTAATGTTTTGCCAAAAACGAATAAAGTTACAAAGGATGTTGGCTGATTTGAATATTGGTGAAAATGAAAACAACTGGTAGGAATCAGACTGTTAGCTTGATCAGATAACCAACCTAGTAAATCAGGTTCTTCCTGACCCCGCACAACAAAACTTAAAGTTGCTGTTTTAATTAAACTGGTGACACATAAATCGAGGGAAGTAAGAGATTCACTACCGGGATGATGAGCAATAATTGTGTCATCTTGCTTGAAAACATTCCATTCCGAGGCAAAGTGAAAATACTGGCGGTAATCATGGAAAGTTCCTGATCGATCGTAAAGCCAATCAAGGACAAGTAAAAATCGCCCTGGCCCCATGATCAGCAAACGATTATGGCGTATTCTCCTAAAATGGGTAGCCTCACAGTAGGTAACAGCACAACCATCCTCCTCAGCCGCATATAATAAAGCTGAACCAAAGGGCTTTACTTTTCTTGGAAAACTCTTGCCGTCTATCTCAACTGTATTGTGAGCACGAGTTGTTTCGCAATAAATACGCTTTGGATCAGAATACCAAAAACCTTGATTGAAAAGGTCAGAACCTCTTTCAGTACGACCGGCATAAGCATAACGGCCTGGATCAATTAGAATATCACGATTTTTGTCGTACCAGATAAAAGAGAGGTGGTCTGCTTGTTTGTGAACACGAGAATGGAAACAGGCAGTCTGAGCTAGATAGGAACTGTTAGCAAATTCTGGTTGCACGTTAGGAGCAAAAAGACGAGCGAAAGCATAGCCAGCAGAATAAAAAGCAGAAACCCCAGCTTCAGGGTAACAGCCTATCTGACCTTTCGATGTAATAGCTTGCAAACCAGAATTTTGATATCGTCGAGCCAGCCTTTCTATCCGAACCATTCCTCCAGAGTCCGTATCTCCCAAAGTGGTGATATAATAGTTAGGCTTGATCATCCACGTCAACACCTTTTCCATCGCTTCAATACACTCAGAAATTGCTGGATTTGTGATCAGATTTGTCTGCCTTGCACCAATCAAACTACCGAGAATCATGTAATGGTATCCAGGTGAGTGTTCTTTGTGAACATTGTCAATAGTAAAATGTTCAGAAATCAATTGAGAAAGTCTATCAGTTGCTAAGGTAAAATAGCAGCTTGAGTCTTCATCTATGTCAGCAAATCGTTTGGCGGCAGCAAGTTGACCTAAAGCCTGATAAAGACCATGATTGGAGTGAACTTTAAAAAAATTGTCGATAGACAGGAGGCGATGGTGGAATTGTAGACTATGGTAAAGAATTTCCACTGTTTCATCAGTATAACTAGAATCACGACAAACTGTATCCAAAATGTAAGCTAGTCGGTAGATACGTTGCCCAACAGCCATATCATACCAAGCGAAACTCTCTGATTCTGTTATCTCCTTTTCCAACAGCGATGCAGGATCGAGGTCAATAACGGGAATTTGAAAAGTATTGATCCAGTCTAGGGCATAATCAAAGGATGCCTTAAAATAGCGTTTACAACGCACCCGATCATCTCCAGTACAACTGCCTTTGAGTAAAAAAGACAGAGGTTCCCAAGCGTGCAAATGAAATTTAAATGAACGGTCAAATTTTCTCCAAGGCAAAGGAGGTGCTAGGGTAGGGAGGTGGTGTCCGTGGCGTTCCCAACCGTTATCCAACATTAGATCAAGACTTTTATGAAAATCTAGCGCATAATGTTTCGGCGAAGTATCTAACTCGTCAAATGTGACTTGGGGACGCTGAACTACAAGGGTACGAAAGTTTTTTGGCTCAAAGCTCGCAGGACACCTCATTGAAATTTAACTTGCCATTTCAAGCAACGTATACCATCCTCGAATACATCAAAATGGCTTCTATAGATAAAAAAGCACCCATTATAGGCAACTTTACTACCACGAGAGTAGGTAAAGCCTGTAGCTACGTTTCGCCAGTTTTCCAATTCCATCAGTTTAACCAGACGGAAGCTTTTCTTGAACAAAAGGAACACTTGTGGGCGGAGACCAAGGGAGGCTTGTTTTGCTTCAGTAAAAATGATCCAACCGGGACCAACATCCACAAACTTGCGAATAGGATGACCAATAATACCCAGTTCCCGAGGCATAAGGGGCGAGGTTTTTGGGGAAATATAAATGCGCGACCCTGTGCGTTCAGGCAGAGGAAGAGTTTCACTCAAGGCATGCAATGAGCCAAGATAATCATCAGCCCCCCAAATAATGCTATCTTTCTCAATAATTGCATCAGTATAGCGATGACATTTTAATTTCTCGGTCATTATAGGAAGGCAGATATCTGGATCTAGGTTAGTCACTTCTATCCAGTTATCACCGTTGTCCTCCGTTCTCCAAACACGTGATTCATGAACCATATCACCACTGCTAGCCCACCAAGTTCCGGGCAAGAAATGATCTGGGATGACAGTATGGAAATGTCTAATATCTAAAGGACTAAACTCAAGAACTTTATGCCAGCTGATACCGTCATCTGTTGAGCGCCATATTGCGTTAGGACGTAAACTTTTTATGTATTCTTGTTGCTTCTCTTTAAAATCAGGTCGATAGCGTTCAGAGTTGGTATAATACTCAGCAAACATAATGGCTCCGCCAGATTCTCCGATGGATGCCGACCCATGCCATGAAGCTTTCCCCGCACTAGCACTACCAATATACTCCCAGTTGTGATCAAAGAGTAACAAGGCTGCGTGCTTGTCAGGGTCCGTGACGGGATCATTCGTCCCTTGCCAGCCTAGACTTTGCAGAATATGACGACCAGTCGAGGTAGTGAAGCAATTCCACCAGCGGTAGTCTTCAAACCCTTTCGTTTGGATAGTTCTCCAGGACTCGCCCAAATCATCAGAAACGCACAAACTGCCTGTGCCACAAAGCACAACTGTTTTTGAAGGAGAACCAGTTGCCGAGTCTATTATATGTTCGGCGAAGTCCATTCCTGTCAAACTATCGGTAAGTTCTGGCAGAGAAATAGTGATATCTAGGAGTCGGTAACCACTCTCTTCAGGCAGGGGGATTGAATAACAGACAGGGGGATGAGAGAGGTTTATAGGATTTGTCTTGGATAAGGATTTCGTCGTGGTATCTGTCCCTGCTTTAATTCCTAAGAACCAGTCAATCTTCTCACCAGATTGCTTATCTACGATCTCGACCAGTTCAGGTTCCAGACCAGCACGTTTGATGGCATCAAGAAACCAGGAGCGACCTACATTGATCGAAGGCATATCCGCAGCATCTGGGATGTAAGCAAAATAGTCGGGACGTTTTTTAATAATTGATGTTGTTTTTGGCGGAGAATCTGGATCAGCACTTAGCCTGTAAGGAGCAATGTGCGTGAAAAACACCCCTCCAGGTTTAAGCACCCGTGCGATTTCACCCAGAGCTACCTCATGTTCCTCAAAATAATCGAAAACTAAACAGCCAAAAACGCCATCAAAACTAGCATTCCCATACCGTGATAAATCACGCATATCCACGCCTTCTTCATGATCTTGGCGATATTTACCATACAGTGAAACTGACTGGAGACGACCATATATGGCTGGAATTAGAACACGTTCCTCAGCACCATTCATGGCAAATCCTAACAAAATTCTATTTTCTGCCTGACTTCCAGACGGGAAGATTTGCAAAAGTCGCTCACCTAACTTTACTATGGTACGTGTTCTTGGTCTGGAGTGACAGTTTGGGCAACCAGTTTCATTTTTCGCCAAAGAAGATAGGTCAGCACCACAGATATCGCAGAATACAGGATCTGCTTCCTCTTGGTAGTCTGTCTCAAGAGTCGAGTCAGTTAAAACTGGTGAACCCGGTTTATGTCCAACAAACCATTCCACCGTTTCGCCACTTTCCTCACTGCAAAACTCAAAATGCTCAGGCTCAAATCCCACTTCTGCTAAAGCATTTAACAACCAAGTCCGACCAACTTTTATGCTAGGCAAACGGGTATTTTCTGGCAACCCATAGACAAGAGGATCGCATAAATAGGCAATATTGGGTGGGTTAGTTCCTTCTACAATTCGCTGACGTTTCAAATAAAATAAAGCCATCCCCCCTTGACGTAATATACGAAATGTATTAGCAATGGTGTCACTAAAGTTTTCCAGAAAGTCGAGAACGCCAAAACTCAGAACAACATCAACATTTTCCGATTCATAATCAGATAATTCAGCAGCCTTGATTGCTAACTCTGGGTTAGCTAGGTCTTTCCAAGATGTTAAAACTGGTGCAAGGATTTCTTTAAAATCTTTGGTGAGGGTTTTGTGTGCCGTATTTAGTGGTGTGTGAGGGAGTAAACGAGCTTGGTTGCGGGGAAGCTTAAGTTTCTGAGAAACTACATCACGCATTAATTGATCGAAACTAGCATCAATAACTGATACTGGCATTTCCGCTTTTGGTGTAGCTGTTTTTGCTGGTTCCGCGATCGTCGATAGAGAAGGCGATATTGCTTGAAAATTATTTGTCTCCATGATGATATGTTTTTTATTAAGTAAGGGTTTACACATATTAATAAGAGTCACCTGATTAGTGATCGGGTCAGTGGCAGCATAGCGACTAACGGTGAATCGTTTGGTCAAGGCATAAAAGTAATCATCTTCACCCAAAATACGAAAGCTACCAACTCTGTATTTTTCAAAAGCCTCTTGTCCATACCATCCTGTGATGTTCTCCTCTTTCTCAATTTCCCTAGTAGGTGACCCCGCCGTTAGCATTTCAACGGAAAAGAAAACACCGTTGGGTGCTAATATCCGTGCAATTTCATCTAAGGCAGCTTCCATATCATAAACATTCGGCATTATGTAACTAGCAAATACACAAATTTGAGAGCCAGACTCAATCCGAGGCATACAACAAACATCCGCTATAATATCAGGTCTGGAGTCAGGACGTATGTCTATACTTGTTTTTCCTGCAATTCCACGGGACTTTAAAAACTGTAACTCAGAAATGGAAGGACTAAAGATTAACAAATGCTTGTTAGCAAAGTCAAATTCTTGATGGATAATTTGGTCATAAGCAATGGCAAAACAGCGTTGGCGTTCTACCGAACCACAATCAGGACAACGACGACCATTCATTTCCACAAAACGTGCTTTCCCTGCTCCACAAATGGGGCAACACTCATTTAAAAGATTCGGTACGACTATGGGGCTATAAGGAGCTATTACCCCTTGTTTACTTGAGAGATTTATGGTTGATGTTTCCTTTAGATTTAGAATTGGAGGTGGATCAAAGTTTTTGAAATCCAGCGTTTCATCCAAAGCTAACTTTTCCTCTGAATGTAGATGAACTAAGTCCGATGCTGTGATAACTTCAATTTTGTCTTTTATACTGTCCAAGAATTCGGCAAATCTGTTAGCATCTTCTGGAACTGATTCTGTAAAATATTTTCGGTCAGTCAATTTTAAAAATGACCATGAGTGCATGACAAGTACAGCTACAGCATCTTCTCCACGCTCAGAATAGAATATATCCAAATACTCAATCATCGCATCGACGTTAGTGAAGTAGCCGGAGTTAAAATTAAAATCAAAAAAATAATTAAGATTGCGATACCCAGCCACGCAAGAGACTGGTATTTCAAGACAGCCTGATGACCAAAGAAACTGTTTGCTTGGTGATAGTGTGACTGGTTGCGTCGCACGAGAAATATTAAGACTAGAATCAAGTATTACTCCATGTTCAAACATCGCCTTTAGTAAGGCATTATTATAACGATAGCCACCACCACGGAATGCCACAGCTTTACTGCCAGTTACAATCTGATGTTGCTCACAGAGAAAATCTAAAGTAACACGAGCCAAAACATCATCCACTTTATTTAGAAGAAATTCTGGTTTAATATTATGCTTGCTCCAGAAAGATTGATCAAAAAAATTGAGATGAGCATGTAATTGCAAATCATGTCCCCGGCGATGGATTTCCCGCCCTACATCTAGTAGTGCCTCCCCATAAATATCTTTCTCACAATAATCTAAGAACATTGTGAGTTTGACACCATGTTGGTCGGCAATATCCATCATTTCGCTAATCCCCAAGCGTCCCTCTGGATAGTCTCCCCAAATCAAGCAATTCAAGGGATCTCGTTCAGCCCGTAGTGGTTGCGCTTCCACTAGGATAGGATTGTTTTTTATCTAAAACATCTGTTAAAAAAAGGCTTCGCAAAAACTTAATCGTATTAGGGACAACCCATCCTACCGAAGCCGGATAGGAAGGGACAATTAAACTAGAGGCTTGTAGATAAGAAACTTGATCACTTTCTATGATTTTATCAGCCGGAATTCCAATTTTTTCTAAGGTTTCTCGTTGAAAGCGTTGTTGATTTGAATTAATTAAAAACCCATCTATTGTGTTTAAATCAATGCCATTTTCTTGTAAAATTTTAATTCGGGGTAAAATATCAACCATCCAATGAAAATAGACATTTCCCGATAGTCCTGATAAAACAGCAACACGACCTTGAATTACCTTTAGGGGTGGAAGCTCATCTAATGAAAAAACCTGATGTTGACTCCAATCATAATTTTTACATCCGGGTAAAGGAGTCGGATAAAATTGAGACAATTCGGGAATTAATTCATTGTCTGAATTGAAAATTGCGATCGCATTACAGACATTCCACCAACTGGTTTTAGGAGCCACCCAAGCTCGTCCTTCAGGAATGAGCGTTACAGTAGAATTAAGATAGTTTTCTAGTAAATTTGCTGGAGAAAAATACTGTTCAATTCCGGGTGCGATTAACTGAGGTTTAAACTGTTGACGAAGTTGTTTTAAACAAGATTGACAGTCTAATCCTTGACATTTAGGTTTATTTTTTTCAGGAAATTTTACAGATTTAGGGAGTTTTAATTGATAGCGATCTTTGGCGAACGTTAAAATTAATTTTTTTTGATCAACTTGCTGCTGTTTTTCTAAAACCTCACTAACTTTTTGATAAAGTTCTGTATTATTTGGTTGTTGGGATAAAGCTTTATGATATTGCAAAGCAGCCCTATTAAAATGCCATTGTTTAGCTAAACAATTCCCCCAGTAAATATAAGCTTCAGTTAATTGGCGTTCAATCTCAATTGCTTGTTTATAATAACGTTCTGCACTGGGATAATTGCCATATTCCACTAAAACTCGACCTAAATATAAATAGGTTTGAGCTAAATATTTTTGGACAAGAGAAGCTTGAGGTATTGATTGTTGTAATAATATTTTTAAAAATCGACCACTAGCAGCCGTCGCTTGATCCATTATATCTTCACTGTTGAACCTTTCTGCCCACTGACAATAAGCTGTTATCCAAGATTGTTCTAAAGCTACAATTTTTTGCAGATAACTGATTGCTTCTGCGAGGTTATTTTGAGCTATTAATACAGTTGCACATTGACTGTGAAGCGAAATAGAATCCGGTTGAATCTTTAACCCTTCTTGTAAATATTGCAGAGCTACCGAAAACAAATTGTGCTGATAAAAAATTCGCCCTAAGTTTTCATAAGCTTTAACGAAACTGGGTTTAAACTTAACCGCTTGCAAATAATTTGAGATCGCTGCATCTATATTTCCATTTTTTAAATAAGCTTCACCTAAATTATTATAAATTTCTGCTTGTTCAGAGTTTAAATTAAGGGCTTGCTTAAAAAGTTCAATAGCTTGAGAATATTCCTCAATTTCTATCCATAAACATCCTAAATTATTATAAGCTCTGATGAGTTGAGGTGCAAGTTCAATTGTTTTTTGATAACTTTTAATGGCTGATTCAATTAAACTTTTATTTTGATAAACCACTCCTAAATTATAGTAAGCTTCAGCATAATTAGGCTTTTGTAAAATTGCTTGTTGATAGCAGTGAATAGCTTGTGATAAATTTTGCTGTTGTTCAAAAATAATCCCTAAATTATAATAAACTTCAGGCCACTGAGGACAAATTTGAAGTGCTTGCTGATAATAGGAAATAGCTTCGTTCAGTTCTCCTTGACTTTGTGATAACAAAGCTTTTTCAACGAGATCTCTTTCTCCAGAATTTTTCATTGCGATGAAATAGCCAAACTATTGAGAGAAGATACAAACCCTTTTATCCTCAACAACGAGAACAGCATCTTGACACTCCCACCCCTACGCTACGCGCTTAGGGAGCGGGTAAGGTTCGAGTGTCATCACTCTCCCCTCCCCTAAGAACCGTACATGATGGTTATCCCAATCATACGGCTCAAGCCTTGCTTCAAGCCTTGGACTTGGATGAGGAATTACGCGATCGCATTTAACAACAGCTTAAACGCTATGGGAAGACTGGGGAAGTAGTGTATGCGATCGCTACATTTCCAGAGATTACAAAACCGATGACTGAACCGTTGCCCCCTGAGTATCCAGTTGCAGAACTTTAACCTGTGGGTGAACACCTGCTTGTTGCCAAGCTTGGGTCATCGCTTCTGCAACCCCATCGGCAGAGGTCTCGTCCGTTAACGCCAATAACGTTGGCCCAGCACCACTAATCACTAATTCACAAGCACCCCCATTCAACGCAGCAGCACGAACTTGATCAAAGCCTCGAATTAACGCTTGTCGATAGGGTTGGTGAATTTTATCCTGTAGTGCAACCCTTAACCATTCAGGGTTTCCGGTTTCTAAGCCCCGAATTAATAGCCCCAAATGGGCTGTATTAAAAATAGCATCTCCCCGACTATAGGTTTGGGGTAAAACGCTTCGGGCTTCTGCCGTTGAGAGTTCAAAATCGGGAATTGCCAGAACGGGTACAATCTTACAATGCCAAGGAATTTCGCAAATTTCCCACCCTGGACTGTTTTCCCCTCTGGAGACGGATAATTGACAATTTCCCAATAACGCCGGAACCACATTATCCGGGTGCCCTTCCATTTCAACGGCCAGTTGCAGGATATCCATTGGGCTCAAAGGATTTCCGGCTAACGCATTACCCCCCACCAGTCCCCCAACAATAGCCGTAGCCGAACTTCCTAAACCCCTTGCTAAAGGAACCCCTAAATCAATCTTAATTTGAACGGGAGGGGGGGTTTGACCCAGATGTTGATAAAGCTTCACAAAGCCTTGATAAGCCAAGTTACTTTCATCCGTTTGCACTCCTGCCGCTTCTGTGCCGTGAACCGTAATGCGAAGCGTCTGGTTTGTGGAGGTTTCTAGGGGGGAAAATTGCAGGGTATTGTATAAGGTTAGGGCGGCTCCAATACAATCGAATCCTGGCCCTAAGTTGGCGGTGGTTGCCGGAACGGTGACAGTAAACGTGCTAGGCATTTTATCGATCTAAAATAACAAATAGGCAACTTGTGATCTTAGCCGACAATGCCTCCTCATCGTTAGAGATCAACGATTTTCCGGGGGTTCATCAGGAGATTGCCCAATTCCTAGGCTTTTTTTTGATGAGCGTAATTTTTTCCAAAGATGTTTGATTTGTTGATAAGCTTCCTCTGAGGTTACTTTTCCGTTTGTTTCCAGTCCACAAATATAGTTGACTCGCTGGGCAAATTCCTGCAAGTTGGAATTAAAAACCAACTTCTCAGGCGTAAATTCTCCGTGGTAGCGACTGCGCGGAAACAGGAAATCATCACGTTCTGACATAGCTATCTCCCAAAGAATAGGACTGTGGGGTTGAGATGGACGGACAATGAGCCATTGACCACCACTGAGAGGATAAAACGGGTTAAGGACGAGTTGATATTTTATTGGGCAAAACCCTTATTATACTTAGCATAACTTAATATTGAATGAATTCTAAGATTTAATTTTAGATTTAATTTTAACGAAATTGCATAGAATCCTGAATCCCAGGACACTCAAAAATTAAAGCCTAGCAACTCATCAGCTAGGCTTGTTCTGTATGGGTATTTTTAACAATTAGTGGCACTCACAGCCGGGATGACCACAACAGGAACTGCCTTCGGGATGACCATTAGCACAGGCATCACAGCAATAATATTTTCCTTCCTTAAGCACCGCATCGGTCAGGGAGACAATGCACAGACAGGATGAACAAGCGCATTTCATTTGAGTCACAGTTGTCATCAGGCTCTCCTTGGGGGAAGTGAATTTATATAATATATATGAACATATATTCAGGTGTTTGTCAAGAGCAACGAAAACTGTAGATTTCCCCTAAAATGAAGATGGAATAGACCCACTCAGAATTTATGCGGAATGCAATCTGAATCTGATCAAAGTCAAGTAGCCGTTCAACACCGGGAACAAATTGAAACACCCAACTGTGATTTACACCCGATTATTGATATTGAGCAGATTAATCCTTTAAAACATCAAGGTTTACATCTGGAAAAAGCCCAACGGATGGCAGAATTTTTCAGTCTTTTGGGGGATGCCAATCGGTTACGGTTATTATCAATCTTGGCAAAACAGGAACTCTGCGTTTGCGATTTAGCCCAAATTTTAGAGATGAGTGAATCCGCCGTTTCTCATCAATTGCGCGTCTTGAGAACAATGCGACTTGTCAGTTATCAAAAACAAGGCCGTAAAGTTTATTATCGCCTACAAGATCACCATGTTCTCGAACTCTACCAAGCCGTTGCTGAACATCTCGATGAGGAGTAAGAGCCTTCCTGCTTCCCGGCTCAACAGAAAAACTGCCGATCTTCTGGATCAGCAGTTGATTGGATAAGCTCCTTTTATTTTTGTAGAATCCCAAGTCTATAGACTCAAAACTCATATTTTTGCTCCCGTGTCACCCAATCAGATCATCGGGAATGGGCAACGTCCCCATTCAACAGTCCACAGGTTATGATCAAGATATTCACATTTCTTAATCTTTCTTAACTTAATCCTGATGGCTTCAACAAGCATCGAGAAACTCCAGCAATTCTTTCAGAAGACCCTATTTTTTGACAATGAGCCCACCCCAGAACTGATCGCCATTTTACTGGTGTACTTTGTCCAAGGAATCTTAGGACTGGCTCGTTTAGCAGTGAGTTTTTTCCTCAAGGATGAATTGGCGATGAGTCCAGTGGAAGTCTCGGTTTTACTGGGAATTGTCCCCCTGCCTTGGGTTATAAAACCTTTATTTGGGTTCATTTCCGACGGTTTACCCATTTTTGGCTATCGTCGTCGGCCCTATTTAATTCTATCGGGACTATTAGGAGCCTCATCCTGGGTGGCCCTGGCTACAATTGTGCATACTCCCTGGGTGGCTGCGGGTGTAATTATATTAAGTTCCCTTTCTGTGGCAATTAGCGATGTGATTGTTGATTCTTTGGTTGTGGAACGAGCGCGTCATGAATCTATTAGTCATATCGGGTCTTTACAATCAGCCTGTTGGGGATCAATGGCAATAGGAGGATTAATTACAGCTTATTTAAGCGGTTTTCTGTTAGAAAAATTTAACCCCCAAACAATATTTCTCATGACCGCTACTTTTCCCTTAATTGTTTCCTTAGTCACCGGATTGATTACAGAAGAAGTGATACCGGAAAACTTAAACGGGAAAAGAATCAAATCTCAACTCAAAAATTTGCGTCAAGCCCTAACACAAAAATCAATTTGGTTGCCTACAGCCTTTATTTTTGTTTTGCAATCAACACCAACGGCTGATGCTGCTTTTTTCTTTTTTACGACGAATGAATTAGGATTTCAACCGGAATTTTTAGGGCGAGTTCGTTTAGTGACCAGTTTTGCTTCTTTGGTGGGAGTTTGGTTATTTCAACGCTTTCTTAAGTCGGTTTCCTTTCGGAACATCTTCTTCTGGTCAACCCTGATCTCAACGGTATTAGGGATGACCATGTTGTTATTAGTGACCCATACTAATCGTGCTTTAGGGATTGATGATCATTGGTTTAGTTTAGGAGATAGTTTGATTTTGGCTGTCATGGGACAAATTGCCTATATGCCTGTTTTAGTATTATCAGCCCGTTTATGTCCCCCTGGGGTAGAAGCCACGTTATTTGCCTTATTAATGTCTGTTTCCAATTTAGCCGTATTAATTTCTTATCAATTGGGGGCTTTACTGACCCATTGGTTTGGAATTACTGAAACCAACTTTAACCAATTATGGCTCTTGGTAATTGTAACCAATCTTAGCACCTTATTACCACTTCTTTTTATTCATTGGTTGCCCGATAATAATGCAGAAATGGAACCTTTAAGTCTTAACCTTGCCCCCTCTGAACGGGAACAATTAACTGTCAACCTTTAACCTGATTATCTCAAATGCAGAATCTGATTTCTACCTCTTTAAATTCCTCTGACTCCTTATCCTACGATCTCCAAGCTTGGCAAAAAGGTTATCTGTCTCAACCGAATGAATATGATTACTGGATTGATGATATTGAGGGAGAAATTCCTCCCGAATTAGAAGGAACCCTTTATCGCAATGGCCCCGGTTTATTAGAGATTAATGGACAAGCTTTTCGTCATCCTTTTGATGGGGATGGCATGATATCTGCGATTCGTTTTACCAACGGTCGCGCCCATTATTGTAATCGATTTGTGCGAACCCAAGGTTATGTAGAAGAACAAAAAGCAGGAAAAATTCTCTATCGGGGTGTTTTTGGAACCCAAAAACCGGGGGGATGGTTGGCAAATTTTATGGATTTACGAATTAAAAATATTGCCAATACTCAAGTCATTTATTGGGCGGGAAAACTCTTGGCGTTGTGGGAAGCGGCTCAACCGTATCGACTTGATCCGCATACCTTAGAAACTATAGGAATTGATGATTTAGATGGGATTTTAGAACCCGGAGATGGGTTTGCGGCTCATGTTAGGATTGATCCAAATTGTGAAGAAAATGGCGGTGAACCGTGTTTAGTCAATTTTTCGATTAAACCGAAATTATCCACCCTGATTACAATTTATGAAATTTCTAGTCAAGGAAAGTTACTGAAAAAACAGGTTCATTCTGTTCCAGGATTTGCCTTTATTCACGATTTTGCCATGACTCCAAATTATTGTATTTTCTTCCAAAATCCAGTAAAATTTAATCCCATTCCCTATTTATTGGGATTCTCAGGAGCAGGGGAATGTATTAAATTTGAACCCAAAGAACCGACTAAAATTATTGTGATTCCCCGTAATTCGGGCAAAATTAAATATTTTGAAACCTCATCGGGTTTTGTATTCCATCACGCCAATGCTTATGAAGATCAAGATAGAATTATTGTAGATTCTATCTGTTATGAATCCCTCCCCGAAGTTCGCCCCAATGACGATTATCGAGAAACGGATTTTTCTCGTTTAGATCCGGGACAACTCTGGCGTTTTTCTTTAGATTTAACTACTGAAAAAGTAGAGAGGGAGAGAATTGAATCTCGCTGTTGTGAATTTCCAGCTTTACATCCGAATTTAATGGGTAGACCTTACCGTTATTTATATTTAGGAGCCGCCCATTCTCCTCAAGGAAATGCACCATTACAAGCAATTCTCAAACTAGATTTAAACACCCAGCAGCGTCAATTGTGGAGCGCTGCACCGGAAGGATTTGTGAGTGAACCTGTATTTGTTCCGCGTAAAAATGCGATCGCAGAAGATGATGGATGGCTATTAACGGTGGTCTATGATTCCCATCACCATCGTTCAGATATTGTGATTTTGGATAGTCGAGACTTGACTCAAGGAGTGATTGCCCGATTACACTTAAAACATCATATTCCTTACGGTTTACACGGCACTTTTGTAACCCCTTAAGGGAGGAATAATTGTTAAATTTTATAACTTTTAGGTTCTACGTTCTCCTGACCCAGAAAGAGGCGTAGAATTTTTTTATAGGGACTAACCTTGACAAGAGACTGCGGTAAAAGGATGCTTGGCTCAAGCAGAAGATTGGGAAGCGTTGTTATACTTGTCAACAGAGGAATAAATCTGGTATACTTTTTCTCAAAAGTTAATTAATCATTAAATTCTATCACTGGATCTTGGATAAAAATTGATTAGTTAACTTTTTTAGGAAGAGTTTTTATAAAAAAAATTAATAATTTACTTGTTATTAAATTTATTTTTTCTTAAAAATAGAACTTATTTATAAACGTTAATTTTTTGTTTAACTTAGACGTTGTAATCTGCCTTTCAAAAATCGAGACTAAGACAACTTTTTAAACACATCTAAAACACAAGCGTAGCTCATCAATTCCTGAAGAGTGAGCAGATGTGTTAGGCTAAATAACAACTGAATGAGCAGACTCTTAAGCGAGGCAGTACGATGAAATTTAGCATCGTGATTACAACCTATAATCGAATAACTTTACTGAAACGGGCAATTGATTGTGCATTAAATCAAACTGTGCCGTGTGAAGTGGTTGTTGCTGATGATTGTTCAACGGATGGTACTGAAGAGTATGTTCGAGAATTATCGGCATCCTTAAAAACCAAAGAGGATTATCGACTGGTTTATCATCGCAACCTTACTAATCAAGGTCATTCAGCCACGATGAACGCAGGAGTTGCTGTAGCGTCTGGAGAGTGGATTAAACCCGTAGATGATGATGATTATTTAGCAACAGATTGTATTGAAGAAATGATTCAGGCAATTAGTGCCTATCAAATTCATAAAAGTCAAACGTCTACATCCCAAGTTGTGATTTGTTCGTGTCAAGCTGCCCAAGTTGATCCCAGCGAAAAAGAACTTAGTCGAACTCGAATTATTGGCCCTGGAAAAGTATTTTATATTCCCCAAGAAGACATTCATTATGGAATGCTTCTCGAGCAAATTCCCTTTGGAACGCCCATTCAAGTCGCCTATCGCAAAGACGCATTTATTCACTCCGGGGGATGGGATTCCAGTTTAGATGCTAACTGTGATGATATTGATTCTTGGATTAGAATTTCTCAATTTGGCGATGCCATTTTTATTAATAAATGTTTAGCTTATCGAACAATATGGCCCGGAGCTTATAATCAAAAGATTTCTTTAGAAAAACGACTGGATACAAATATATTAATCAAAGAAAAACTTTATCAACTGGTTCAGAGAGAACATAAAATCCATCTTCCTACTCTTCAAGATATCCGTAATTATCTCAAATTACATTGGAGTATTGTCGCCCTCAAAAAAGCTAAAATAGTGAATGCCTTTTCTTTGTCATCAGCCTCTATTTTATCTCCCAAAGCTTGGAAATTGTTACTGTCTTCCATTTTAAATCGAAAACAGCAATGGTTAAAAATCAAACAATTATTTATGCTCAACAAAGAACCCAAACCTTTAATAAAAAAAATAATTTTGATTGAATAATTTTATGAAATATATTTTGAAAATAGCTCAAACTTTACTGCTAACATACTATGCCTACATGGTTGAATATCGAGCCGAACTATTTTTATGGGCATTGTCTGGTTCCTTGCCTTTTATTTTAATGGGAATTTGGATTAAAGCCTCCCAAACCCAAAATATTGAACTGAGTGAACTTGAATTTGCTCGATATTTTTTAGCCGCCTTTATTGTTAGACAAGCTAATGTTGTTTGGGTCATTTGGGAATTTGAAAAAGAAGTCGTTCAAGGGAAACTATCCCCTCGATTATTACAGCCCATTGATCCCGTATGGCATCATTTTCTCAGCCATATTGCGGAACGATTTGCTCGTCTTCCCTTTATTGCAGGGCTAATTCTTTTATTTTTTGCCCTTTATCCTCAATCCTTTTGGATACCCAGTTTAGGACAAAGCTTATTATTTTTATTAATCTTAATCCTGGCTTTTATGCTGCGATTTATTATTCAATATACCTTGGCTTTATTTTCCTTTTGGACAGAACGAGCGAGTGCTATTGAACAAATTTGGTCTTTACCTTATTTATTTCTATCAGGAATCATTGCGCCTTTAGAAGTGTTTCCGCCCTTGATTCGGGAACTGACCTTATGGACTCCCTTTCCCTATCTGGTTTATTTTCCAGCTTCTATTATTGTAGGATTTCCCGTTGATATAGTTCGAGGTTTATTGATGATATTCTTGTGGGGAACCTTATTTTTTATCATCAATCGTTGGTTATGGAAACAAGGACTAAAACAATATTCAGGAATGGGGGCCTAAAAGTAGTGAGTCCTTCAGGACTCTGTTTCTAAGAAAAAGCCCTAAAGGGCTTACTACGATTTAATCGGTTTTATTAATATAATGAAATGCATCTTAAATCAATCATCAGGACTAGATCAACATGAGACTCCTTCATACGATGTTACGGGTCGGAAACTTAGACCGCTCTCTCAAGTTTTACTGCGATATTTTAGGAATGAAACTGCTGCGTCAAAAAGACTATCCAGGGGGTGAATTTACGTTAGCTTTTGTGGGTTATGGTGATGAATCCGAGCAGAGCGTGATTGAGTTAACCTATAATTGGGGGGTAGAACAGTATGAAATCGGCACAGGTTATGGTCATATCGCCCTGGGTGTCGATGATATTTACCGAACTTGTGAACAAATTAGATCCGCAGGGGGTAAAATTACTCGTGAACCTGGCCCCATGAAACACGGAACAACAGTTATCGCCTTTGTGGAAGATCCCGATGGTTATAAAATTGAACTGATTCAGTTAGGAACTCAGGGGTCTAATTCTGAAAAAGAAACTGCTGTTACTGCTTCGACAGCATCTTAATTAAACCCGCCTTAACCTTCCCCTTATTCAGGGGAGGGACAGAATTTTTAAAGTAAATTTTTGTTGAGGAGATTTCATCAGGATTGATCAATCATTAATCTACAACATGAATTAATCCTCGCCGAAGGCGTTCAAAGACTTGATCAATATAGGAATGTTCTTCTAAGCTTAAGTCGTTTTTGGAGAGTAATAACGACATCAGGACTCGTTGGTCACTTCGGGTGATTTTGCGCGAAGAAAAAATTTGATTCACCAATCCTTCGATACTAACTGTGGATTCACTCACCAACATGGGTATCACCTACACGCAGCTGATCTTGGTTCTTATTATTCCTTCAATTCCCCTCTTTGGCAGTGACGCAAAAACCCCTATAGGTGTGATCAAATTCACAGTTTAACTGTGATTCTTATCAATACTGCTAACTCCTAACTTCTAGTCAGCAGATAGCAAAAACCCTGAAAATATTTTATGATAGCGACAACGCCCTTTTTTGCCATCTGTCCTATGAAACAGAGAATGATAGCTGGTGTTGCTTTGTTAGTGGTACTGAGTCCTCTAACTCCAGCAAAAGCAGAAAATTTAGAAGAAACTCAAAAACTTCTCGCCACAAAACAATGTCAGAACTGTGATCTCAGTGGTGCGGGTTTGGTACTGGCTAATTTAGTCGGTGCTAATCTCAATGGAGCCAACCTGGTAGGTGCTAATCTCAGTCGCTCAAACCTAACAGGGGCAGATCTGCGAGGGGCTAACTTGACTGGAGCGAGTTTATTTGGGGCTAACTTAACGGGTGCCAATCTCACAGGGGCTATTCTTAATGGAACAGATTTAAGAAGTTCCTATCTCACTAATGCGATTTTAGATCCTAAAAGTCTCAACAATGCTCAGTTAGTGGGTGTGGTCGGGCTTCCTGCCAATAGTGGCAGTGCTGAGGACTTTTACCGTTTAGGGGTGACGGAAGCCAAGTCAGGTCATTATGTCAATGCCATTGATTTTTATAATCAAGCCTTAAGACTCGATCCCAATTTAGCGGCAGCCTATTTTGGTCGAAGTATGGCACGGGCAGATTTAGGAGATTTAGTCGGGGCAATTGGAGATGCAAAACAAGCTCAACAATTGTATAAAACCTTAAATTCTCCAGAGGGAGAACAAATTTCACTCCAGTTAGTAGAAACCTTGGAATACCGACAAAATCCTGACACGAATAAACCCAGGGGTGGATTTTTGGGGATGTTAGAAACAGCCGCACCGATGTTATTAAGATTATTGTTCTAACTCAACTGAGTTTCAATCAAACAATCTGCTATATCATGGTTTTCAGGCCGTTGAAGAGGGAGTAAATCGATGAGCGATCGCAAAAATAAATCCTTATGGAATTCTATCACTCAAAAAGCAGGGGGTTTGAAAGACAGTGTAAGTCAAACCGCAGCAAATACCAGTAAATCTTTAACGGAAAAAGCCACAGAAGCCGCCAAACAGTCCGTATCAAATCTAGGAGAAACGATTAGCCATAAAGCGACGGAAGCGGGAAAAACTATTAGAGAGACGGCAGCCCATTCTGTAGAATCGACGTGGAAAAAAGGTCAAGATTGGGTGGATCATTTGGGTTCAGAATCAGAAGAACCGTTAAACCCGAATCCTAATGCACCGGATTGGAGCTTAGATGAACTTTATCATATTTTTATTTCCTATCAAACGGCTTATCAAGGAGGCAATCAAACCGTTACCTTAAAAAGTGGAAAAACCTATACCGTTAGAATTCCTCCCAACCGCACAGAAGGCGCTAATTTACGAATGAAAGGATGTGGAGTCCAAGGTAATGATGCGTTTTTGGTGCTGCATACCTTTTATAATTCTGAAGTCAATTTAGATCGGCAGATCAATCGTTTAATGAATCAAGTTCCGTTGTATGAACAAACTAAAATTAGGTGTTTAGAAGCTTATAACCGTCTAAATAATGTGCAAGCTACTCAAGATTTTACCGCTTTAGATTTATTAGATTATTTAGTTCTGACCTCTAAACTTTATTCGGATATGGGTCAACGCTATATTATTGCTAGTCATCATTCCCGGTCTTTGGGTTTAGAACAGTGCTTAGAAAAGGCATTAGAAACATCGAATTTAGATTTAGATGAGAGAATGCGATTAAAAGGAACCTATCAGTATGTTCGTTCTGGGGAAGCGGTTCCTGATTTAGAGGCGTTAACAAAAATTGATGCGATTATTCTCAATTCATCCTTGAAAGCAGACTTAAAAAAATACTATTTACGCGCTAGTGTAACCTCCAGGGTTTTAGCCTTGGATATTCTGATTATTAATGCCATTTATAATCAATCCCAGTTATCAGAGTCTGATCAAAAAAGATACGCTAAAACCTATATTCAACTTCGAGAAGGGCAAAATGTTATCGATGTGTTAACCTTAGTTGCCTTAGATGAATGGATGATGAAGGCTGAAATTCCAGCGATTGGGAAAGTGATTTATCAATTAATTCGTAAACCGGATTCCCCCTTAAAGAATGAGTTTGATAGTGATGACTATTTAGAAGGCTTTAAAATCATTCAAGCCACCCTAAAATCTATCTTGGAAAATACTCAAGATTATCCCGCAACGGGGATTCAACAGATTGATATTGCTGAAGTTAAAATTGAACGATTAGCAGAAAAATCTTATAATTCTGTGTCGCGAGGAGGATTAGGATTATTATCAGGAAATGTAATGATTAAAGGTGCAGTTCCTTTAGTAGAAATGACGGCTAGGGTGGCGATTGCTCAAGTCGCACAAGGGTCAACCCCTGATAAAATTAAATTGGGAATTCCGGCGGTTTCTGAAACCGGAAATCAGTCTACAGCAATCGGAAATAATTGGATGGCGGTGGGTTCCTTTGGAGAAGATGAAAAACCCATTCATCATTTATTTGGCGCAGCATTTTATCGTACAATTATGGATGAGATAGATGGGGTGAGTGGTTTGGCTGAACCTGCGAATAATAAACCAATTCATCAAGGTTTAGGACTGTTAAAACTTTTAAAAGGACAACCAGATAAGCAACGAGTCATCAAAGATTTAGAAACTCAAATGTATCGTTAAACCGGATTAGGGTAGAATAGAAGGGTTAAAAGATGAAATCGGAATTATCTTATGTCTTCGGAAGCTAATACAACGACAGGCGCAGATGCAATTGATGTGGCGATCGCTAAAGGAATTGATTTTGATGGTACACCGATTCCTCCCCTGAAACTGGATCTCTACAATAAAGTAATGGGATTAGAAGCCGGACGTCAACGCAGTGGTGTTAGCAATACGATGCGGTCTCGAATTGTTCGCATTGGGGCTAAACATATTGCTCAAGATGAACTGAATCAACTCTTAATTGATGCGGGATTTCAAGGGTTAAAAGATAAAGAAATCCTATTTTATTACGGCGGTAAATAATAGGGAACCACAAAGACATGAAGAAGAGCATCTTTATAACGGAATATTAAAATTTTCGGGTTTACTAGGACACTTTGACCCTGATTTGATCAGTAAATGGGGGTGAAGCGTCCTATTCCCCAAAAGCGGGTAAAAATATGTCGTTTTTATTAAAACCCTTATGACATCACCTCCAAAATTTGATTGGATTACTTTTATTGCTCGATTTGGCTGTGGTTTTATTATTGGTGGATTTTTGTCTGCGTTGCGGTTTCCTCAATCTTTTCTGATGGCTTTTGTAATCGGTGGACTCCTCTGTGGCGTTTTAGCTTGGCTTTTAGGCGATCGCTTCTGGACATCCCGTTGGTGGTGGTAGTATTAGACACTAAACAAGAATTCACCCCTGAAAAATCAGCTATTTATTTTTCCCATAAAAGTGCGATCGCAAATCGAACTAATTCCCCCATTAACGAAACCCGTTCCGATGGATTTGCAGTTTGTTCCCAACGAAATAGATTTTCTTTAAACAAAGGTTCCTGTTGTGCACGTTGAACAATTCCTTGAATAATCACTTGATGTTGAATTTCTTCGAGTTCTACCCCATTTTTAGTTAAAAAATCTAATAATCTTTGCACGCTAACGACAAATTTTTCAGGTTCTTGCGATCGCAAAATCGATTGAATTTGACGAGAAATTTCTTGAGATAAAGCTTGATGGTTATGATGTTCGGCTACTGGGGGAGGAGGTAAGGCAGGTTCAGGAATCTCTTGCAAATCTAGGGAGGCATTAAAAATAGGAATTTCTAAATTTAAGAGTCCCAAAATATCAGATCGCTTCTGTAAAATATTCTTTTTCATCGATAGATAGGACGTTAAAATTTGTTCGGCTAACAATTTCGTATTCACTAAATGATTAGCTTTTACTTGCAAGAAAAACTGATCAGGTTGGGATTCAAAGCCTTGAATCATTAATTGTAGTTCATAACTTTCCTGTTCAACTTTAACTAACGTATAAACTAAGGCTTCCCAATTCGGATATTCCATAAATTCTACTGTAATTAAATGGCTATCTTCCGAAGGTTCATTGGCTAATTCTCCCGGTAAAAAATCTCGATCACTCGGATAACGATTTTTGGGTTTTTTACTGGTATAATCAAATTGAGTATAGACATAATCACACTCTACCTTAGTCAATTCAACGTCTAATTTTTCCCAATTATGAATACAACACCCGGTTAATTTAGCGCCTTCTAAATTGGTTCTAATTAAATGGCTTTCAATTAATAAAGCATCGCGTAAATCGGCTTCACTTAAAATAGTATCGCTTAAATAAGACCCGCTTAAATCTGCCTTGCGTAGGTTGGCTCCTCTTAAATTAGCCTCGCTTAAATTTGCCCATAAAAGATAAACTTCTTCTAAATTTGTCCGTAATAAATACGCTTTCTTAAAACTAGCTTTTAATAAATAAGCACCGGTTAAATTTCCTCGGCTTAAATCCGCACTATCGAGAATGGCTTCTGTTAAATCAGCCCCGGTTAAAATCACTCGGTGCATATCGGCTCCGGTTAAATTCGCCGAGCGTAACGTAGACCCATTTAAGTCAGCTTCGGTTAAATTGGCTTGAGTGAGAATAGCATCTTTTAAATTTGCACCAATTAATCTTGATTCTCGCAAATTCGTTCCCGTTAAATTCGCAGCAATTAAACTCGCACGAGTTAAATTCGCCTCCATTAATTCTGCACCCATTAATAAAGCATGATTTAACTTGGCTTGCTCTAAATTAATTTGATCTAATTTTGCACCCGTTAAATCCGTATTACTTAAATCCGCTTCTGTCAAAATCGCCCAATTCAAATCCGCTTGTTTCAACGTTGCAAATCGCAAATCTGCTTTAGTGAGATTAGCACCACTCAAATTACTTTGATTGAAATTACTGCGCGTTAATACCGCATTGCGTAAATCAGCCCGACGAAAACACGCCCCCACTAACTGAGCTTGGTTTAACACCGCCCAACTGAGGTTTACGCCTGTTAGGTTCGCGCCCGTGAGGTCAATCTCTTGCAAATTGACACCACTTAAATTTGCCCCACTTAAGTTAATATAGGTAAAATTGCGCTCTCCCGCTTGATACCGATCTAAAAGTTCTTGTCTGTTCATGGCAGAGCTTGAGAAGACGCTAAAAAGGGTTCGTTGGTCTATGCTGAATCATACACCTTGGTTTGTTCTCTACAAGGGGGGGTGTTCCCTCACGACCCCGAACCCACATTTTTTTCTAAACCCCTAGACAGACCCAAAATGATCTGTTAGTATATTTAATTGTCGCTCCTGGAGAGGTGGCTGAGCGGTCGAAAGCGGCAGATTGCTAATCTGTTGTACGGCAGGTAACTCCGTACCGAGGGTTCGAATCCCTCCCTCTCCGTTAATCAACCCATCAATTTAATGAGGATAGAGCCAATCTTGAATTTTTTGGGTTAACCACGCGCATTCCTCCGCCACAAACATTTCACCAATGCGATAGGTTTGGGATGTGGTGCGAATGACAATCTCATATTTAGATCGCTTTTTCTCCATAAAAACGCCAATAATATCGGATAGAGAGGCTGATAATAAACGATATTGAATTCCCCTGGATTTTCGCAGGATTCTAAACTGGGTGTGATCAAATTCAACCCAGGTTTTTTCATCAGTTAAAAAGAATATCCACAGGAAGCCAGAAAAAAATAGGAGTGAACACAAAAACCAAAATAACAGGGGATTACTCAAAAACATCGGTATACAAATTGATAAGAAGAAACCAAAACCGAAATAAACAATGAGCAAATGAGAACACCCGATTTCCAGGTTAAATAGTTTTCCAAATCCTTTAGGCGGTAAGTAAATCTTTAAATGCTCTGGGGTGTAATCAACATTAATCGTACTATAAAACGGTTGATTCAGTTTTTTAATTAAAGCCCGTTGGGGAGTCAAATTTTGATTGTTTTGCGGACGAATTTTGCCCGCTTTTAACAACTCTAAAGCTTCCCGTGAGGTTTGTAAGCGTTTTTCTAAAGAAATTTCGGTTATTTGTTCAATCCAGTGAACAAAATTCGGATTTAAACTAATTCGATCTTGAAAGTGAATTCGAGCCTCTTTTTGAGGTAAATCCGCCGGGAAAGTATTCGTTAATAAATGAATTAATGTGGCTCCTAACGCATATAAATCCGATGCGGCTACCGCCCGACCCCAAAATTGTTCTAAGGGTGCATAACCACTGGTTCCGACAACAGTAAACGTTACGCCTGTAACACTGGCTTGGGCTTGTACGGCTCCAAAATCGACTAAATAAATTTGTTCTGAATCATCTAAAATTAAATTACTCGGTTTAATATCTCGATGTAAAACCGGAGGACTTAATTCATGCAAATAAATTAAGATTTTTAAGATATCCTTAGCAATTTTTTTAACTTGAGATTCCGTAAACCGATGTCCTTGATCTAATAAATCTTGTAACGATGAACCGGGAATATAATCTTGGACTAATCCAAACCAAGGTAAACCACCCCCAACACTTTGATCGAGGGAAAAATAATCTCGATAATGAGGAATTCGAGGATGATTTAAAGCTTGTAAAACCTGCGCTTCTCGTTCAAACAGTTTTAATTCTTCCCACGCCATTTGCGGACTAAAGGCTAACAGCTTGATAATGACTTTTTCTTGAGTTTGCCGATCTATTGCCAGCCAAGTTTGACGTCCGGTGGCGGTACGTCCACATTGGGATTGTAGTTGATAGCGGTCTTGGATAATTTGTCCTGAGTTTAACATATTCAACTCAAAATGAAGCGATCGCATACTCTTTAGGGTAACACGGGATCACGGAATGTCAAAGAAAAGCCAACAATTCCTTTAACTAACTTGTTTTAATCTAGGTTGAGAACAAGCTTGACTTTACAATTGTTCCAAGCCGTGAGTCATTAATCTTGGTTAATCTTCCATTTCTGGTTAAAATATGTGGGATTTTAATACAGCAAAATCACCGTTGCTGTCGTTTCCCATAATCAATACACCTCCAAGATGAAACAGGTTCAGACAGTTGTAGTGCAATGTCTTGTTGCGATCACAATCGGTTGTTTAGGATGGTATTCTACATCGCCATCGGTACGCATCGAAGCTGCGCCCCCCCAAAAGCCAACTTCCCCCTCAACCCCTCGCCCACCGCAACCCGTCATTGAACCCCAACCGGAAGTGCTACGCAATAAACATCGAATTGTGGTTGTTGGGGATAGTATTACCCAAAGTGGAGGACAATATGGCGGTTATGTCTGGTTGCTACAACGCTATTTAAATTTTTTGTATCCTCAACAACCCGTTGAAATAATTAGTTCTGGGATTTCTGGTAATACTTCAACCCAACTGTCGGAACGATTTAAACGAGATGTTTTAGATCAAAAACCCGATTTGATTACCATTAATATTGGAGTTAATGATGTCTTGCAAAGTTTCCAAACTCCAACACCAGCCAGACCGAATATTCCTACACCTCAAGAATATCGCCAAAATTTAACGGCAATGGTACAGGTTGCAACTGCTAAAGGAATTCCTGTTTTATTGCTATCCCCCACCATTATTTATGAAGATCTCAGCAGTCGAGAAAATCAACGAATTGCAGAATATATTGCTGTAATGCGGGAAGTCGCTCTGCAATATCGCTGTCAATTTATTGACTTAAATTTTCCCTTTCGTCATGTGATTATCACCTATCAGCGTTATGGGGGACAGGGACAAAATCTATTAACTCGTGATGGGATTCATCCTAATATTGCAGGTCATCAAATTATCGCCTATACCATTCTGAAAGGGTGGGGTGTTCCTGAACCTAAAATTCAAAGCTTAAAACTCAATGATTAATTTAATCCTGATTGTTCAAATCATCGACTGGGAATTACCCCTAGGAGATCACTCCCATCAGGGGTGATCACCCGTTTGTCATGACAGATGAATGAGTTTCTTAACGCTTTACAAGAGCGGTAGAATTTCGGTTTTATCCTGATTTCAACCTATATTTCCACAAAAGATCAGTGAGTTGTCAATCACGAACTGTCAACCCTGAAACCTTTCCTTCTGGGGAATCTGGATCTTCTTTGAGAATTGTTAATTTTTGTAGAGGAGTACCCAATTATGCTAATCTACAGAATAATCATTAACGTCTGAAATTTTTATCAAGTCAGGAGTAGTCTAACCCCCTGTAACCTCGGTCGAGTTATTGCCATCGTCATTTGTTTTTCTCACAGTCTAAATTTATAGCATCAATTACTGAATATGAAATTACAAGACATCCTAGGAACAGAACAACGTTATGATATTAAAGCGATCTCAACTGATGAGGAATTAACTCGTCAAATTCAAGTTATATTAATTAATTTGACTTTGCTTGATCCTCCAGCAGATGGCAAATTTGGCCCTAAATCAACAGCGGCTCTCCATCGATTTCAAACCTTAATGGAATGCGGAGAACCGGGATTTTTAGGATTAAAAACCGCCAAAAAATTAATTGAAACCAAGCGAGAAGACATTTCTACTGATGTTCTCATTCTTAAAATTACAAAAGAAACTATTTTAAAACTTAGACCTGTTGCTTCCTCTCAACTGAGTGATACAGAAAAGCAAGGAGTGAAAGCAGGTCAAGAATTTAAACTCCTCGCCTACGAACCTTTACGGGGTCATATTCGAGTCGCATTTCGGGCTGATGAATTTGGAGAACAATCTGTTTGGTATGTCTTTGATCAACACGCCGAAATTTATCAAGGGAAAAATTTAGTTTGTCCTAAACCTCGTCCTCAAAGTATCAAACTGGCTAACTTTCCCTATCGTTCTCAATTGGATAACTATTATAATCCCACAGGTTCCTGTAACGTCACTTCTATTGCTATGTGTTTGCAATATTTAGGAGTTCGTCGGCGTACCAGTGGCGGTCAATTTGAAGATGAACTTTATGAATATGCCTTACAAAAAGGTTATAGTCGCTGGAGTCCCTATGATTTAGCTAAAATTGTTAAAGATTATGGGGCAAAAGATTACTTTGCAGAACGGGCGACAATGGAGGAATTACAAGATTGGTTAGCCGATGGCAAACCTGCGGTGATTCATGGTTATTTTACCTCCTTTGGTCATGTTATGCCAGTGGTTGGTTATGACGAACAAGGCTTACTGGTACATGACCCCTATGGAGAATGGTTTTCATCAGGATATCGTACCGATTTAAGTGGGGCTTATTTGCGGTATTCCTACCCTTTAATCCGTCGAGTTTGTATGCCTGATGGAGATTTTTGGGTGCATTTTATTACCACTTAATTGACCCAATTTAAGGGATCAGAAATCGGGTTTATTATGTTATCTTTCTGTTAGTAGCAAAGGTTAATGCAGAAACCCGGTTTCTTGGAGGTGTGTACAAGCTGAACAATTTACTGTTATGATTGAGTTAAGATCTCATCATTCCCAGACTTTACCATGAGTCAATGTCTTAACCCTGATTGCCTGCACTCTAACCCAAAAACGACTAATTTTTGTCAAAAATGTGGATCTAAGTTACTTTTAAAAGAACGATATCGAGGGTTAAAAATATTAGGACAAGGGGGATTTGGCAGAACGTTTCAAGCGGTGGATGAAGATAAACCGTCTCAACCCTATTGTGTAATTAAACAGTTTTTTCCTCAAGCACAAGGAACGAATAATCAAGAAAAAGCTGAGGAACTGTTTAAACGAGAAGCGATACAATTAGAACAGTTAGGCAAACATCCCCAAATTCCTGAATTATTCGCCTATTTTAGTCAAGATCACCGTCAATATAGCACTTCCAAATGAGTTATAATAAATGTAAGGTTAGCAATAATCCCCCAAAGCTGGCAACGGAAAATGAATATAATCGACGAAATAGACGATTTTATCAATCAGACAAAAGATCCTAGAGAAATTAAAAGAGCGATCGCTGTCAAACTCAAATTACAAGGTAAAGCCTACCGGGAAATTCAAGACTTATTACAAGTTTCTCAAGGATTTATTAGCCAATGGAAAAATCGGGTGCTTGTGGAAGGAGTAGACAGTTTAAAACTTCAATATAAAGGAAGGAAAGGTTATCTAAGCCCTGAAGACAAACAGAAAATTATTGAAGAATTAAGGGAAAGAGATTGGTTAAGATTGTCTGATTTACAAGTTTTGTTAGAAAGGGAGTATGGAGTCGTGTTTCAATCCCATCAAAGTTATTATAGCTTGCTGGAAGAGGCTCGCATCAGTTGGAAAAAAAGCCAAAAAAAGAATCCGGCTAAAAATGAGCAGTTAGTCCAAGAGAAAAAGGAAGAAATTGAAAAAAAGTTAGCGAGTTGGAAAGAGGAAATAGGGGCGGGAAAGCTGACAGTGTTTATGATTGATGAATGTCATCTTCTTTGGGGAGATATTTTAGGGTATGTTTGGGGAAGGACGGATCGAAGAATAGAAATTCCCATCAAAAATCAAAAAGAAAGGCAAACTTATTATGGAGCTTTAGATTACCAAACGAAAGAATTTATTATCAAAGGTTATGCGGCGGGCAATACAGAAAATACCGTAGACTTTCTCCAGTATTTACAACAGCAAAATCCGGGGAAAAGGTTGGCTATAGTCTGGGACAATGCCACTTATCATTGTTCTCAAAACTTTCGAGATTACTTAACTCAAGTTAATCAAAATTTATCGGAAGAAGAATGGCGGATTACTTGTGTAAATTTTGCTCCTAATGCGCCGGAGCAAAATCCGGTTGAAGATATTTGGTTACAAACCAAAAATTTCGTGAGAAAATTCTATCATTTATGCCCATCTTTTAAAGTAGTTAAGTGGCTATTTGAGTTTTTTGCTCAGGGGCAAATTTTTGATTTTCCCAAGCTTTTTATGTACGGGATTTTGCCACAACCTATTTAGGATTGCTATATCTGGTTCAAGAATATATTGAAGGACAAAACTTAAATCAAGAATTGTCTGAAACAGGAGCTTTTTCAGAAGATAAAATTATTAAATTATTAGAAAATGTCTTACCTATTTTAACCTTTATTCATCAACAACAGGTGATTCATCGGGATATTAAACCGGAAAATATTATTAGAAGAAAGAGTGATCATAAATTCGTTTTAGTGGATTTTGGAGCCGCCAAAGCAGCGACTAGAACGGCGTTAGCAGTGACAGGAACGGTCATTGGTTCTGCGGGATATGTCGCATTTTGAAAGCCGGAAAGTTGAAAGAAGCTGATCGAGAAACGGCTAATAAAATGTTAGAAGTAGCAGGAAGAACTCATGAGGGATGGTTAGATACAAACTCAATTAATAATTTCCCCTCTGAGGATTTACGCACCATTAATCAGTTATGGGTAAAATACAGTATGTCCCACTTTGGCTTTAGTGTCCAGAAGAAAATCTGGCTAGAAGTTGGGGGTAAGGTTGACTATGAGACAGAGAAAAAGTTAGGCGATCGCGTTGGATGGAGAAAGAACAGTAGTTGGATGAACTATGATCATCTAACCTTTTCATTCCAAGCTCCCGTAGGCCACCTCCCTCGTGTATTTACGTCTGGTTGGGGCGGAGGTAAGGGTGGTGTTCTTGCGTTGCTTCTCTCACGTCAAGAACTGTAAGCTGTAATCTCTAACAATTTCAGCCCTTTATCAAGTCGAGTTTTTGGGGTTCTGTTTGACCCAATTTTCGATATAAAAGGGAACGGTCAATAGGAATTAAGATGAAAGTAAAAGATAGAGAAATTACTCAATGAAACGTTATGCCATTATCATTGAAAAAGCCGAAAGTAACTATTGTGCTTATGTTCCAGATTTGCCGGGATGTGTTGCAACAGGTTACACAATAGAAGAAGTTGAAAAAGAAATTAAAGAAGCAATTATTTTTCATCTGGAAGGATTAGAAATCGAAGGTTTACCCATCCCTGAACCTACGTCAATATCTGAATATGTTGAAGTTTAATTTAAAAACAATGTAGAGGATTCCCAATGTAATATTTCTGGTGGTTCAGAAACCGGGTTTCTTATGCCATCTTTCTATTAGCAACAAAGGTTAAGACAGAAACCCGGTTTCTAGGAGGTGCTGGTGGGGTTCAGGAACCGGATTTCCTATGTTCGATCATGATGTAGATTTAAAATGCGATCGCAAAAAACATCTCCACACCCCAAACCTTGGTAAATCTTAATTCTGCGTCTAAAATAGAGATTAACCGTTTTTGTAAACAATATGAATTCGATTATTCTCAATAATCTTAACCCTGTTATTTTTGAAAAAATCCAGAGTTTAGCGCAAAAGCATAACCGCAGTTTAGAGGATGAAATCAAAGCTATTCTCGCTCGAACAGTGGAAGCAGAAATAACCGATCAAGTTTCTAAAAGGGCTAATTTTCGCTCCCAACTTGCAACAGCACGTCAAAAACATGGCAATCAGACCTTTAGTGATAGTGTAGAATTGCTAAGAGAGGATAGAAATCGTTGAGTAAATTCGTTGTTGATGCCAATGTCGCTATCAAATGGGTCTTGCCTGAGATTCATTCTGAAATTGCCCAACGTCTCTTGGATGATACCTATGAATTATTAGTCCCTGATTTCTTTTTTTCGGAAATTGGTAACATTTTATGGAAACGAGTCCGACGAGGAGAAACAACTTTAGAACTGGCTCAAACTGATTTAACTGTTCTGATGACAGGGGATTTACAAATCTATCCCTCACAGTCTTTAATGCCAACGGCTTTAGAAATTGCTGTTAGAGTTGACCAAGCTGTTTATGATTGCGTTTATCTCTCCTTAGCTGTTATGAATCAATGCCAGATGGTAACAGCAGATGAAAGGTTTTATAATGCTATTGCTAGAGATGTTCTATCCCCCTATCTTTGTTGGATAGAAAATTTACTGTAAAGCAATATGGGGGTCAGAAACCAGAAACCGGGTTTCTTAATCAATCTTTCTATTAATAGCAAAGCTTAACGCAGAAACCCGGTTTCTCAATTAACCAACTTGTACGACGCCGTATTTACTGGTTAATTTGTCTAATTGATTCACTAACAAACTCAGGAACAGTCCGACGTCGGTAACAACGCCAATAGACTCCACAGAACCACGATCGCTGAGTTTGGTGACAACCGCCGGGTTAATATCCACACACACCATCTTCACCCCGGAAGGCGTCATATTGCCAACCCCAATGGAATGTAACATTGAGGATAGCATCAGAATCATATCTGCACCCCGTAACAGTTCCGCATAATGCTCTTGAGCTTTAATTAAGTCCATTTGCGTATCCGGTAACGGGCCATCATCCCGAATCGAACCTGCTAAGGAGAAGGGAATGTTATTTTTCACACATTCGTACATAATTCCACTCTTAACGACTCCCTGTTCAACGGCGGCGGCAATACTTCCGCAACGACGAACACTGTTAATCACTTTAAGGTGATGACGATGACCTCCTTTAACAGCGACACCTTGTTTCATATCCACACCAAGGGAGGTTCCCATAATCGATTGTTCCATATCGTGAACGGCGATCGCATTTCCCCCTAATAAAGCCTGCACATAGCCTTCGCGGATGAGATGGGATAAATGTTGTGCCCCTCCGGTATGAATCACAACTGGGCCAGCCGTCACCACGACTTTACCGCCGCGATCGCGAATTTGGCGCAGTTCCCAAGCCACTTGTTCCACAATTAACTCAACCCGGCGTTCACTGGAAACTCCAGCAGACATAAAGCTGAATTCCTGGGGTGCATTGCGGGGTTCGCGAGATTCAGTTTTGCGGATCGTCCGTAGACCGACGACATCCACCACCACTCGTTCACCGAGTTTTAAATCCCGTAGAATCTTACATTGAGCGACAAGACCGTTGGGGGTTTCGGAAATGGCGATCGCACCGTCCATGCGTTGATTTTGAACCGTTAGCCATTGTCCATCTACCCGAACTTCAGTCGGATAAATGGTGGACACATAGAAATCATCGGGGCCAACACCATCTTGTTCGACGGGTTGTAAGCGAGCATCTCGTTGATCTTCGTCCAGGGAAACAACGCCAATATCAATTAATTGACTAATAATTTCTTCCATCACCTCATGGGAAGGAGCAGATATTTTAATCTCTGCTTTCGAGGTGCTTTGTCGTTGTTCTCCTAAGTTAAAGTTCAGGACTTGGAAACTTCCGCCGCCTTCGATGACTAAATCTAAAGCACGGTTAATTAAGCCTGCATCTAATAAATGTCCTTCCATCAGGACGGTGCGGCTTTCAATATTGATAACAGCATGACGATCAATAATAATCGGTTCTGTCACCCGCAGGGTTAAACATTTGGCGGCTCCTCCTGCTTTTAAAAACTCTGTTAAGGGAGTTTCGAGAACGGTAAAACCAGCTTCTTGCAGTCGAGCTTTTAAGTTGTCGCTGGCTTTATTCATAATCACCGTCTGATTAATATTGACGGTATTACAAGCAAAGTTAATGGCGTCGGGTTCTTCAACAATAATCCGTTTTTCTGGGGGAACTCGCAATTCAATTAAGCGATTTGAATAGGAATCAAAGGCGGGAGGATAATACATTAAATACCCACCTGTTAACGGACAAAAACAGGTATCGAGATGATAAAACCGTTCATCCATTAACCGCAGGGATAGCACTTCAATATCCAGCCATTCTGCAATTAAGGGATGAGAATCAAGTTCAGACCGGAAGCCATATCCTGCCCATAAATAACGTCCTTCCCGGTCAAATAAAGCATCTCCAGCACCTTCAAAGGGGAGGTCTTTCGGAAGTTCATGAACGGTAAATCCTTGGCTTTCAAACCAAGTTTTAAAATAGGGTTCTTCCCCTTGACGTTCTTTATGATAAAAACGGCTGAGAACGACGGTTTTATCGAGCACTAACCCAGCGTTGGCGGTAAACACCATATCCGGCCAACCTTTAGCGGGGGTTACTAAGTCAACAATGGCGTTTTCTTTGATAAGATGGTACAAACTTTGCCATTGTTCTCTGGCTCGATCAAAGGACGATTTGTGGATATTGCCCTCCATCCAAGGATTAATTACATAGTCCACGTCATAGTGGTCTGGAGGACACATCAGGAAACGAATTGAATCTGTCATTTTAGTTAGAATAGGGTAGACGCTACAGGTTGCTACCGATAAGAGATTGGAGTCACTACAAAATCCCACTTCTAAGGTTGAGAAGGGGGAGTTAGGTCTATAAAAAGCCAATTTTTAATTATATCACTGGGATGTGGACACACGGGGTAATTAAATGTTAGGAAAACCTGACATTAGTTCATGAATCTGATGGAGTTCTTTTTAATGGGGTTTGAAAAAAAATGGTTGTATTTTCCTAAGCCTGTAGTAAAATAAAATTTTATACCGCTACCTACAAGTTTTTTGATCCAAGCATAACTCAACGCTTAGAGGTTGGGGACAGTTTTGCACACCTAGTTAAATCTAAATAAGATGAAATACAATCAATTAAGGAAAGAATTCATTACTGGAGAGTTTTTTGTGGTGTGTTCAAAGTTTTGTCTAAGCTTTAACACATCTTCCAAAGGGATCAGGCTCTATGACGAATCTTTAAGAAGTAATAAATCATGGATGGGAGAAATCTCTGCCCCCCTTCCGACCGTCAAAAAAGACGGAGATATAATTCAATTGATCAAAAAAGAAGATTACGGAGAGATAATTTTAGTGCTATCCTCTGGTGAGGAGGTTGCAATTTCTTGTGACTTCGGTGAAAATTCCTCCTCTGAAAATGAAGAACTAATCTGGACAGCTAATTTGTATGATGAGGATGCTTTGTGGCTAAAAAATAACCACAAGGCGAACAAAATGACAATAGAAAACATCAGCCTTTGGATAATGGCTACTTACGAGGAGAGTGGCTTAAAAACACTCCGACAAACACGAGCATATCACTGGATTGTCGGGGAGAACAAAAATAAGGAGTTAGAAACAGCCTTAATAACTTTCTCTCCAGAAAGTATACCCCTAAAAAATATAATAGGTAAAGCAATTTACATCGCCCGGTACAAAACATCCCTAGAATTTTCCTTTGATATAGGGACGTTTGCTGTAGGTCACTACAAAGTCCCTATAATAGAGGAAAAACCAGGGGAACAATTCCCAGAATACTTTTTGGGTTCTGGCATTACTACCACACCCCCATCGGGGATTGTAAAGCAGCTAAAAGAGATGGTGGATGAAGCCACAAAAAAAAACAAAAAGAATATCTCCATTGAGTTAAAAGATGGAGTAATTCAAATAGATAAGAATGTCCTTATCCCCGTCAGATTTAGCTTTTTGAGTTTTCAGGGATCACTTTCATTGAAACCAATAAAAGCTTTCGTAAATGATTTCCTATCTAGTAGTGAGAATACATATTTTAACTTTCCTGCAGAACTAAATGGGGTGTCGGAAATAGGGAAAAAATTACCAGAATACGTCATAGTCAGTGTCACTTCTGGTGAAGATGAATTTGCTTGTAATCTTTTTTTGCTCCCCTGCTCAATAAAAATGCCATTCGTAATGGTCAATGAAAACCCCAATTCTAGGGATGCCAAAAGAACGGCAGAACAAATGGAAAACACTGCTAAAAAAGCAGTTGAAGTATTAGATGAGATCGCATTTAAGATCGCGTCTGATCCTAGCTCTTATGGGGACATCACTCCTGAATTCATTCAAGAGAAAAAGAAAGAAATAGAGACGATCGCGAAAGTGGTTACACCTCTAAAGCGTGATAATTTGCTAAATTCCCGCAGAAAGCGGTTACTCCTCCAAGCCCATGACGGGTTGGGTCGGATCTTCGAGATCATCTATGAAATAGAAACTTATGCGTTATCATCGGGAATCTTATTAGATTTTTTTGATGAACCAGTTTCCCTGACAAAAACAAAAATTGAAGCAGAAGTTAAGGAAGATATTAATAAATTAGGTCAGTTTTTTGCAGATTTTGTCAAAGCCATTCAAGATCCAACTACTGAACATATTAAATGGACACTAGAACAAATCCAAAAAACCTTAGAAGCCTTAGAAGAAAGCCTTAAAGTGTCAAGTCAAAAGGTTAATAATGCAACTCAAGAAATTACCAATATCCTTAATGGAATCACTCAAACATCAGAACAATTTGTTAAACAATTCCTGCAACAAATCATTAACTATTGGAATGAATATTGGAAAGAAAGGATTTTAGAATGTATTTTGAGTGTTCGTTTAGCGGAAGAAGCACTTACTATTGTTAGTCAAACCAAAAAAAATCATTCAATTTTTGCAAGCAGCCAAATAGCTCAACATCTCATCAATGAGAAAGTTTTGTATTCTTTTTTCATTGCAGGTATGGCTAGTGCAGTCCCAGGAGTTTCCCTAGTTGTAGACTTAGGTGGAACAACACCATTATTAATTCAAATGGTTTATGAAATTGCTTGTGCTTATGAGCAAAATATTAAATCGCCAGAATCAAGACAGGAGATCCTAGCCATTTTAGGTTTAACTTTGACAACAGATAATTTACCAAAAATTGGTTTAGGGTTTTTACTTAAGCATACTCCAATTCCAAGTTTTGCAATTAGCGGCATCATTAATGCAACCTTATTTTTAGCGGTAGGATATGCGGCTTGTCAATATTATGAAGTAAAAGTAAGTGGTAAAGATCCTCTTTCACAAGAAATTTATCAAGAGTTAATTGCTGAGGTTAATAGCTATGTTTCTCAATTAATTACAGAAGGTAAGAAAGTTCAAGAAATAGTCAATAAAGCAATTGCTGTAAAAGACAAGTTACCATCTGTAACTTAGAAAGAATTGAGGTTAATTTTTTGATGTTGATAAAATTAACCTCAATTTTAGTTTGTTGCCCTGAAATAAATTTCGGGCTAAAAGCTAAAACTATCTAAAGATAGTTAAAATTCAAAAAACAACCCGTTTTAACGGGTTTAAGCTCTGAGCCGGAAATTGATTTCACGGCTCTATTTGGATGGAAAAGGTTGAGTGAACCCGCCCCTAAGTCAGAAACTATCTAATCCTTGTCTTGATAATCTGGTTCTAAACCCAAAATTGTAGTCCCATAACAATGATGTTCTTTTTGATTATTCACATAAGCTTTAGCATCTTCCAATTGTTTCCCTCCTAATGTCAAAACCCCATATCCATGTTGCCAACTAAACCCTAACCCCGAAGTTGAAGGGGTATGATTCAAATGATAAGCACTACTCCCTTTAATGGTTTTGACAAATTCAGAAACCGATAATTTTGGAGGGATAGAAACCACAAGATGAATGTGATCTTCCACACCTCCAATTGCATGAACAATACATCCTAAATAATCGGCTTTACCAATAATATAACCATAAAGCTCTGATTCTCGATCAGCCGTTATCAAAGGTTGTCGATTTTTTGTTGCCCAAACTAAGTGATAATAGGTACGCCAAAATGCCATATTAAATCCATCAAGACCCTCTTCCTAGAATACAATTAACTTTTAGATCGGTAAACTTGAATTAATTCCGCAGCAATACTAATCGCAATTTCTTCAGGCGTTAAAGCACCAATATCTAATCCAATAGGAGAATGAATTGGCTGGAGTTGATGAGAATAAATCCCACAATTTTGTAAAGCTTTATAGACAACTTTGATTCGTTTTTGGCTGCCAATCATGCCAATATATTGATACGGTAAATTAATATTTAAAATACTTTTTAAAGCTTCAATATCATATTCATAACCTCTTGTTACTAAAGCAATATATAAGTTTTTTGGGGACGTTAATTGTTGTAAAACGGTTGCAATATTTTGATTAAAAATCAAGGAATTGGGGGGAAATCGTTCAGGAGAGGTAAATTCAGGACGAGAATCTTGGATAATGATTTTAAAACCCATAAAATCAGCAATTTTAGCTAACTTTTCTCCGATATGACCTGCTCCAATAATGAGTAAGGTAGGAGGGGGTTGTAGGGTTTCTATAAAAATTTGATCCGAGGCAGGGATAGGATGTTCAGATGTGAGTAAATAGGGGAAAGCAGCATCAAAAGAAGTCACTAACATAATCGATTTTCCCGCTTGCAATAAAGATAGAATATTCTCAGCTAAAGCGATCGCTTTTTCTCCTGACCATCGTTCTAATAAAACTTGCATTAACCCCCCACAAACTCCCTGGGTTTCTCGTTGTGGTGCGCCGGATAAATCGATATCAACCCATTGTTTTTCTCCAGTTTTTAAAACCTCTCTGGCTTGCTGAATAACTTTTGCTTCTCCAGCACCCCCCCCAACAGTATTAAACGTGCGACCATCCTCACAAATGATCATTTTTGCCCCCAGTTCTCTAGGGACTGAACCGATAACACGGGTTACGGTTGCAACGACCGCAGCATTTTCATATAAAACCTGAATGAGTTGTTGATAAAATTGAATAATCATGAAGTTAGAAAGGCAAGTAATGACAAGGGTATATTAGAATAAATGACTGATTAAATTGCTCAAGGTTCCGAGGAGTTTACTAACTTTAATTGTACCTGTTCAATAGCATTTAAAATAGCTTCTGGTGTAGCTGGAGACGCTAATAAAATAAAATCTCGATTACCAAAAGCGGCAATTGCATCTCGAATTCCTTCTCTGACCGATATTGCTAACATAAAAGGGGGTTCTCCAACGGCTTTACTACCATAAATTACTCCATCCTGGGCTGCCCGTTTTAATAAATGAACGTTGAAATTTTTAGGAATTTCTTTAATAGTGGGTATTTTATAGGTACTGGGGGCAAAAGTTTTCAATCTTCCTTGTTCATCCCAAACTAATTCTTCCATCGTTAACCATCCCATTCCTTGCACAAAACCCCCCTCTATTTGCCCAATATCAATTAAAGGATTTAACGATTCTCCCACATCCTGTACAATATCCACTTGACGCAGTTTAAACGTTCCCGTAAACCCATCAATTTCTACCTCACTGACAGCCGCCCCATAAGCATAATAATAAAAAGGTCTACCCTTGCCCAGTTTAGGATCATAATCAATATTTGGGGTACGATAATAGCCCGTTGCCGATAAACTCACTCGTTGATTATAAGCTTGTTTAACTACTTCATCAAAGGCTATTTTATAACGGGGATAACTTTGACAATAAATCCAATCTTCCTCAAAAATTAAATCTTGAGGTTCATCAAGATTTAATACTTTTGCAGCGACTTCTGCTAATCGTTGTTTTAGGATTTCACAGGCATTTTTAACCGCTTGACCGTTCAAATCTGAACCACTAGAAGCCGCCGTTGCTGAGGTATTGGGAACTTTATCCGTACTGGTGGGCATGATTCTAAATCGTTTAATATTCACCCCTAAAGCTTGTGATGCAACTTGTAACATTTTCGTTTGTAAACCCTGCCCCATTTCTGTGCCGCCATGATTGAGTTGAATACTGCCATCCTGGTAAATTAATATTAAAGCTCCCGCCTGATTATATTCGGTTTTAGTAAAAGAAATCCCAAATTTAACCGGAGTCATCGCTAACCCTCGTTTTTGATAATCATGATTTTGATTAAATTGTTCAATTTCTAGTTTTCGAGATTCAAAATTTGATTTTTGTTTGACTTCTTCCCAAACTCGTACAATTCGATTATCAACAATTTCTTGACCGTAATGGGTGGTATTAGTTTCCCCTTCTCCGTGATAAAAATTACGTTCTCGGATGGTTTCAGGCGGTAAACTTAATTTACGCGCAATTTTATCGATAATCTGTTCAATAATTGCCATCCCCTGTGGCCCCCCAAATCCCCGAAAAGCTGTATTAGAAACTTTATTCGTTTTTACCACTTGTCCCCGAACTTCCAAGTTAGGAATATAATAACAATTATCAATATGAAACATTGCCCGTTGCATGATGGGAAAGGATAAATCGACACTCCAACCGCCATCGGAATATAAATCAATATCTAAGGCTAAAAGTTGACCGTCTGAGTTAAATCCAACTTGATATTGGGCTAAAAAAGGATGTCGTTTTCCGGTGGTAATCATATCTTGATCTCGTTTGAGTCGAACTCTCGCCGGACATCCGGTTTTTTTAGCTGCTAAAGCGGCAATAGCTGCGATGGGGTTCGCTTGGGTTTCTTTCCCTCCAAACCCTCCTCCCATCCTTAAACAAGTGACAACAATTTGATTACGAGGAATCCCTAAAACTTCTGAAATAATGGCTTGAGTTTCGCTGGGATGTTGAGTAGAAGAATAAACTTGATAACCGTCTTCAAGATTAGGAATTACCCAAGCAACTTGTGTTTCTAAATAAAAATGATCTTGACCTTGTATTTCAATATTCCCCGTTAAAATAAAATCAGATTTTTGTAAAGCAGTTGTGAGGTTTCCTCGACGCATTATATTTGTATCGCCATGAACGCTATTATTTAGGATAGCATCTTGAATCGTTAAAATTGGGGTTAAGACTTCATAGTCAATTTTAATCATTTCTGCTGCTTTTTGGGCTGCAATTTCTGTTTCTGCAACGACCCAAACCACAGGTTGACCCCAATAGTTAACTTCATCATGGGGTAATAAAACCTCATCATGCTTAATAGTTCCCGTGTTATTGATTCCAGGGATATCATCAGCCGTTAAAAGGGTAACAAACCCCGGAATATGATTCAGATTTGCAGTATCAATTTTTAATATTTTTGCTTTAGCATAGGAAGATAAAACTGGCCATAAATATAACATTCCGCTTGGGAGTCGTTGGTCATCGGTATAAATTGCTTTTCCACTAACATGATTAATGGCACTTTCATGGGATTTGGATTTAGGATTGTCTTTCATAATTTTATAGCAAGGTAATGGGAGAAAATTCGATAAAGAATTTTTCAAATAAATTAGCAACTAATTGTTTACGGTAATCTGCGCTTCCTCGCAAATCAGTTAAAGGGTTAAAGGTATCTTTTAATAAAATTTTAGCATTTTGAATTGTTGCATAATTCCAAGGTTTTCCAATCAGCATTGTTTCAATATTAATCGCTCGAATCGGAATGGCTGCAACTCCACCATAGGCAAGTCTGGTATGAATAATCGTATTATTGATATCTAAATCAATGGTAAAAGCGGCGGAAACAATACTAATATCATCGGTTCCCCGTTTTCCAATTTTATACGATTGACTCAAACGATGAACAACATTAGCAGTTATGTTTTTAGGAATAATAATAGAAACAATCACTTCTTGGGATTGTAATTCCGTTTGACGATACCCTTTAAAAAAATCAGCAATGGCAATTATCCGTTCTCCCCTTAAACTCGCTAACCGCAATTTTGCATCTAAAGATAATAAAACAGGAGCTAAATCTCCAATAGGAGAAGCGGTTGCTAAATTACCTCCAATTGTAGCCCGGTTACGAATTTGTCGAGCCGCAAACCAAGATAACATTTCATCTAAACTAGGGTATATTCCCTTTAAGTTTTCTTCAATCTGGCTTAGAGGAATTGCAGCCCCAATTTCTACATAATCTGAAGTTTGTTTAAGTTCCAGAAGTTCTGCAACAGATTCTAAAGAAATTAAAGTCGGAAACTCTTGATAATGATGGCTCATTTCTAAGCCTAAATCCGTTGCTCCTGCGACTAATTTAGCATGGGGATACTGTTGTAAAAGCTCTAAAACTTCAGAGAGTTGAAGCGGACGGAAAAACTGCTGATGAGGAGTGATATAATGGACAGAATTAACCGATAAATCAATTTGTGTTAATCGTTCACTAAATTGATCACAAGGATGGGTATGATTAACGAGTTCTGCGGCTCGACGAATAGGTAAATAACCCGTACATCGACATAAATTTCCTTCTAAAGATTCATCATTAACCTCACCTTTGTAGTACGCCGTAAACAAACTCATAATAAAACCCGGAGTACAATAACCGCATTGGGAACCCCCCAAACTCACCATCGCCGCCTGTACCGGATGCAGACCGTCTTTCCCAACCCCTTCAACAGTAATAATTTCCCGTCCCGCCATCGCAGCCAAGGGAATTAAACAGCTATTCATCGCTAGATATTGGGGTTGTCCATTCGACCCCTGACCCACAACCGCCACTGTACAAGCTCCACAGTCCCCATCCCCGCACCCCTCCTTCGTCCCCACCCGTCCACTGCGGCGCAAGTATTCCAGCAAGGTTAGGGTCGGGGAAAGGTCTTGAATCAAAACCTTTTCACCATTAATCGTGAGGCTGAAGGTGTTGTTTTGCATAGGCTGTAGGTTTTAAGGGTTGGGATTTCCGATTATTCCCATCTCTGCACAATTATCTATATTTGTCAAGATCTTCTCCAGAATGACTGTGACCAAAATTTTTTCAATCCCCCCTTGACAGCAGTGTGTTACAAATGTAATGCATTAATTAGGAATCAAAAATATCTAAAAAAACGAATTTTTAGCTGGGATGGAGGTGAGCGAGTTTGAAATTAGCTGAAGCCTTGATTTTACGAGGGGATTCTCAGAAAAAAATAGCGCAATTAAGACAACGGTTATCCCTAATTGCAAAAGTACAGGAAGGGGAACAACCGGCGGAAAACCCCGAAGATTTATTAGCGGAATTAGAATTAATAACGACTGAATTGGTAACTTTAATTAAACAAATTAATCGAACCAACTCAACTACGCCCTTCCAAGAAGGAACCTTAGCCGATGCGTTAGCAGAACGCGATATATTAATGTTGAAGCGAAGTAGCTATGAAAATTTAGTTCAAGAAGCCGCTATTCGACAAGATCGATATAGTCGTTCTGAAGTGCGCTTTATCAGTACCATTGATATTGCTGCAATTCAGCGACAGTTTTTATTACCCGTCATAAATTATTCGGGTTGACGGTTAATTATTAATCAAAATTCTATCGCCTAAACCTAAGCCAGACAAAAATCTGTCCGCTATTTCCCTAGAGAGTCCTCTTGCTCCGTTAAGATAGTCACAGTATCAAAATAGAATCCTCTAATTTTAGGGATTCCTTTCAACGTTGTTGATTAACTAACATGGCTGTCTATGATTAATCCTACTGACTGGCGTTCTCTGTATTCTTCTCTACACTGTTTTCCTGAAATTTGGCCAATTTTGGATCAAAATGTCGGTCAAATTATTGCGCTACATGACCCTCACGGGAAACCAGAAGTTCGCCTAACCTATTCGCAAGTGTGGCAACAAATTCAACAATTTGCCACCGGCTTACAAACCCTGGGAATAGAAGCCACAACGGAAGCTTTACCTGTACGGATCGCTTTATTCTCCGATGATAGCCCCCGGTGGATGATTGCAGATCAAGGAATCCTCACGGCTGGGGCGGCAGATGTGGTACGAGGAGCAACAGCCGATCCCTTAGAATTAGCTTATATTCTTAAAGATAGTGGCAGTACAGGCTTAGTGGTAGAAAACTTTGCCTTGTTGAAAAAATTGCGTCCCCAAATTGAAGATCTACCGATTCAATTCGTAATTTTACTGTCTGATGAAACCCCCAATTCCCGTGATTTACCCACCATTCCCGTTTTAAATTTTAACCAACTGATGGAAAAAGGGAAAAATACCCCCCTTAAACCCATACAGTATCATCCTGATACCTTAGCCACACTCCTTTATACTTCAGGAACCACTGGAAAACCGAAAGGAGTAATGTTAACCCATGAAAATTTACTGCATCAAATTAATGCGATTCCTGATGTCATTCACCCCGACCCAGGTGAAATCTTCCTCAGTATTCTTCCCACTTGGCATACCTTGGGACGCACCGGACAATATTTTTGCTTATCCCAAGGATGCACCGTTGTTTATACAAGTATTCGTTATTTTAAGCAAGACTTAAAGCAATTTCAACCCCATTATATGGTCAGTGTTCCCCGAATTTGGGAATCAATTTATGAAAGTGCACAAAAACAATTTCGAGAACAACCTGCCCTTCGACAAAAAATTGTTAATTTCTTGTTTTCCATCAGTGAAAGATATATTTTAGCTTGTCGCCTTGTTCAAGGATTAACCTTAAATTTAGATTCTCCTTCAACTTCTGAAAAATTCCTCGCCCAGTTACAAACCTGGATATTAGCGCCGATTCATTATTTAGGCGATCGCTTAGTGTATCAAAAAGTTCGAGAAGCCACAGGGGGACAACTGAAATTTGCCATTAGTGGCGGGGGTTCCCTAGCCATGCACTTAGAAAATTTCTATGAAATTGTCGGAATTAATTTATTAGTTGGCTATGGTTTAACAGAAACCGCCCCGGTGTTAAGTGCCCGTCGAGAATGGCATAATTTACGCGGGTCATCGGGTAAACCTATTCCCCAAACAGAACTGTGCATCGTTGACCCCGAAACCCGTCAAATCTTGCCCTGGGGTCAAAAGGGGTTAGTATTAGCCAGGGGGCCACAGGTAATGACAGGATATTTTGAAAATCCCCAAGCCACAGCCAAAGCCATTGATGGTGATGGCTGGTTTGATACCGGAGATTTAGGTTGGTTATCCCCGGACAACGACTTAGTATTAACGGGTCGGGCGAAAGATACAATTGTTTTAACCAATGGTGAAAATATTGAACCCCAAGCCATTGAAGATGCTTGTTTACGCAGTCCTTATATTGATCAAATCATGTTAGTCGGTCAAGATCAAAAATGCTTAGGGGCTTTAATTGTTCCGAATTTAGATGCTTTAAAACAATGGGCAATTCACCAAAATTTAACCTTAAAATCTTCCGAAGCATCCCTGAACCCAACTCAGGAAATTACCTTAGACAGTCCTGCGGTTCAAAGCTTGTTTCGAGAAGAACTCAACCGCGAAGTTAAAAACCGTCCCAGTTATCGCATTGATGATCGTATTGGCCCGTTTCAGCTACTTTCAGAACCCTTCTCTATGGAAAATGGGATGTTAACCCAAACCTTGAAGGTTAAGCGCCCCGTTGTAATGGAACGCTACCGCGATATGATTAACAAAATGTATGAAACCGTCACCCGTTAGCAGTCAAAGGTGAATAAGAACTTGTCAACTGAGGATAGCCGTCACCATCTTTGCATATCCTTGTGGGATGCAGTCGATGTACGGTTGTGTACGGGGGGCGTGCGCGTCCCCCTACAGGTTACGGGTGACGGAGGACTGACAACGGACAAACAGAATAACTTATGGACAATCTCAGACAATTACTGTTAAAACGACCGATCAACGTGAAAGCGGTGGTCACACCCCGTTGGAAGGAAGAAGCTCAACAGCAACTTCAAGTCCAAATTAATCAAATTGATAGTCAGTTGCAACAGTTAGAAATGCAAGGACAACGGATGATTGCAGAAATTAAACGCCAAAGTCTGCAACCCCTTGGCCCCGATGCCCTGCAACAAGTAGAAGAGATACAAGTTCAGGTGAATGAACGTAAAAGTCAACTCTTAGATCAGAAAAATCAAAACTTGCAACAACTCCAACAAGTTCAAACGTTGGAACTCGAACAAGAAGTGAGTCAAGGACAAATTGAAAGCATCTTTACCGTTGTAGAAGGCGACAATTTGATCACTAAAATGCAAGTCGAAATTCTCTTACGAGATGGTCTCATTGAAGAAATTCGCGGAGACATTTAAGGGGGGTTGACGGTTGAGGGTTGACCGTTAATAGTTGGCTGTTGACGGCTTTACACTGAGCGTTCGACGCTCGCTCAAGCCGAAGTCTTGCGATGTCCTGAGCTTGCGAAGGGTCGAAGTTTTGACGCTTAACAGTCAACGCTTATTGATCACGTTTGAACTTTTATTTTTTTTAGCGCTTATGGCAATTCACGAAGTTTTTATGCCTGCCCTTAGTTCAACGATGACGGAGGGTAAAATCGTTTCTTGGCAAAAATCCCCCGGTGATAAGGTGGAAAAAGGGGAAACCGTTCTGATCGTTGAGTCAGATAAAGCCGATATGGATGTGGAATCCTTTTATGAAGGATATCTAGCGACCATTATTGTTCCGGCCGGAGAAGCGGCCCCTGTGGGTAATACCATTGCGTTGATCGCAGAAACCCAAGCTGAAATTGAACAGGCGAAACAAAAAGCTTCTTCTCAGAGTGCGACAACATCCGCCCCAGCACCCGTGGCTCAAGCCGTTGCAGCCAGTTCACAGGCAACCACTGCAACAGTTGCAGCCGCACCCCCGACAACCTCTCGCAATGGCAGAATTGTTGCTTCTCCTCGCGCCCGGAAATTAGCTAAAGAACTCAATATTGATTTAGCCAGATTAAGCGGAAGTGGCCCCCATGGTCGCATCGTCGCCGAAGATGTGCAAGCCGCTTCTGGAGGTTCAACTTCAACCCCAACGGTTCAACCGTCTATCCCTGCTCCTACCGTTAGCAAGCCTGTTGCTCCGGTTTCAGCCCCAGCACCCGCCACTGTGACCCTGGGTGAAGTGGCCCCCATGAACACCCTGCAAAATGCCGTTGTCAGAAATATGACGGCGAGTTTATCGGTTCCGGTGTTCCGGGTGGGATATACCATCACAACGGATGCTTTGGATCAGCTTTATAAACAACTGAAATCCAAAGGCGTCACCATGACCGCACTATTAGCAAAAGCGGTGGCACTGGCGTTACAAAAACATCCGATTGTCAATGCCAGTTATGTCGAAAATGGGATTCAATATCATCAGGGTATTAATATTGCGATCGCTGTGGCAATGCCCGATGGCGGTTTAATTACTCCGGTGTTAAAAAATGCCGATCAAGTTGATATTTATTCCTTGTCTCGCACTTGGCAAGATTTAGTCGAACGGTCTAGGGCAAAACAGTTACAACCGGATGAATACAGCAGTGGCACCTTCACTCTGTCTAATTTAGGAATGTTTGGTGTAGATCGCTTTGATGCCATTCTCCCTCAAGGTCAAGGTTCAATTTTGGCGGTGGGTGCGTCTCGTCCCCAATTAGTGGTTTCTGCCGATGGTTCAATGGCTGTTAAACGCCAAATGCAAGTTAATATTACTTGTGATCATCGCATTATTTATGGGGCAGATGCAGCCGCATTCCTGCAAAGTTTGGCAAAATTAATTGAAACCGATGTTCAATCTTTGACGATGTAATACAGTCATCAGTTATCAGTTATCAGTGAAAGAGTTAACAGTTAATAGTTTTAAACTGTTAACTTAAGCTTCTTCAAAAATGATCACGGATTCCGGTTGACTATTGACGGTTGACTGATTATTATTAGCTAATCAATGTTGACTGATAACTGATAACTGATAACTGATTTATGAAAGCTATTATCATGACCGAAGTTGGGGAACCGAATGTTTTACAACTTCAAGACGTACCCGATCCTAAAATTCAATCTGAAACCGAAATTTTAGTTCGTTTAAAAGCGGCGGGAATTAATCCCATTGATACAAAATTACGCAGTCGGGGGACTTTTTACCCGGATCAAATGCCCTCAATTTTAGGCTGTGATGGGGCGGGAATTATCGAGGCTGTGGGTTCTGAGGTCGAAAAATTTCAAGTCGGAGATGCGGTTTATTTTTGTCAGGGGGGACTAGGTGAACAGTCTGGAAATTATGCAGAATTAATCGTTGTTGATGAAAAGTTTGCAACGCTTAAACCCCAAAGTTTGAGTTTTATTGAAGCGGCTGCATCTCCTTTAGTTTTAATTACCGCTTGGGAAGCGTTGTATGATCGAGGACGATTACAACCAGGACAAAAAGTATTAATTCATGCAGGTGCTGGCGGTGTGGGTCATGTGGCTATTCAATTAGCAAAATTACAAGGAGCAGAGGTAGCAACAACCGTTGGTTCTGATGAAAATATAGATTTTGTGAAACAATTAGGGGCTGATTTTGTTATTAATTATAAACAAACAGATTTTGTTGAAAACGTGTTAGAATGGACGCAGGGAGAAGGAGTTGATTTAGCTTTTGATACCGTTGGTAAAGAGGTGTTTTATCAAACGGTTTTTGCGATTAAAAATTATGGGGATTTAGTCACCATTTTAGAACCTGATCCGAAGTTTGGAACCTTCAAGGATGCTCGGTTAAAAAATTTACGCATTAGTTTAGAATTAATGTTAACTCCAATGTTACAATCTCGCATGGATGATCAATTGGATCAAACAAAAATATTACAACAATGCGCTCGGTTAATGGATGAAGGGAAGTTAAAAATTGTTGTGAATCAAACTTTTCCTTTAGCAGAAGCAGCCGAAGCTCATCAACAATTAGAAGCGGGAGGAATGAAAGGAAAATTAGTCTTAACAATGTAATATGAAATAACGCGCCATTAACCCACGTAGAGACGCGCCATGGCGCGTCTCTACAGGGAAAAAATACTTAAAGGATGGAAGATTAGATGAGATAATACAAATATTAGTAACTCTCGCTTACCCCTCATGACCTCACAGGAACGGACAGAAAATAATCATCAAGAATTAGTCGGTTTTATTTAGAGTATTGCTGACAAACTGCGTGGCCCTTATCGTCCGCCTCAATATCGGCGAGTGATGTTACCTTTGATTGTATTGCGGCGTTTAGATGCGGTCTTAGAACCTACAAAACAAGCGGTTTTAGAGGCGAAAAAAAAATATGAGGTGACCTTACAGGGGGAGGCGTTTGAAAAAGCGATCGCTAAGGTTGCTATTGCAGAAAATCGTCAACAACCGTTATATAATTTAAGTAAATATCCCTCTTCTGTCAGTCTCCGAAATCAACAAGTCATAAAAAGTAGAGTTATCCATTCGGAAAATAAGATTGAAATTGATTAATATTCTGAATTAATTTATGAAAACCACGCAATAAATAACGGTCAGGAAAAATATCTAGCCACGGGACAATCAACCACAATATAATAGTAGGCTGAATTATTAAACGCAGATTATTTAAAACATTTTTCCATCCCTCTTTATGATTCCATTGTCGGTGATTCGAGCAATCTGCGGTGTTTTTTTTGCTCTCAGATTCTCGGGGAATACCTTGACTTAAAGACCGGAAAACTTCGGAGTTGAAACTAATCATTAAATACACACAGAAAATGATTTCCCACCATTTTTCTATATCTTGAAAATCCGTCAACCGATAATCAGTCCAACCCAGTTCTTGTTTACATTGTCGAAATCCATATTCCACCCATGTTCTTAACCCGTATAAATTACCTAATGTCTTTTTAAGCTGGCTTCTGTTCTCTGTTAAATTTGTCATCACAAACGAAGTTGAGGCTTCTGGCATCGTTTCTGGATCTGTGGTAATTTCCCAATAGACATCTCCGAAAATCTCCAAATGCCCTCTATCGCTACTTTTGGAATCTCTAGCACTCCTGTGCCGGCTTCTCCAAAAGTAACGGATTCATAGGCTTTTTCAGTCACATTAATAATAACTAATGAATTTTATCTCTGATATGCAATCATTTCTCAAAAGAATTCTGGGCAATTCTTAGATGGTAATACAATCGCTCCTATTCGCCATCTTATTAATCCACATACTGTCAAGATTATTGCTTCATAATTTTGCCTCTTTAACCGAAATCTTTCTGAAGCAACTCGATAAATTTTTATCAGTCTTATTAAATGTTCGACTACAATCCTTTGTTTAGCTTTTAATCGATTTTCTTCTTGCTTTTCAGCCGATATCTCTTGATTCCTCGGTTTCTTATGTGGTGTATTAATTGCTGTTTCTCCTACATAAGCTTTATCCCCTCTGTATTTTTGATTATTCCCCAATTCCTGGCTTCTTTCTCTCCACAATTTCAGATCACTTGTTGCTCCGGTATAACCCACAGCTACATCCACTATTTCTTTTCCATTTGGCATGACAATGACTTGATTTTTAAAGGTATGTGTCTTTTTCTTTCCTGAGTAATATTTTTTCTGCTCTTCATTGTCTGTTGGTCTTTCCCTGGGCTGTTCATAGCTATCTACTACTAACTCAAATTCCACCAGAATTTTTTCTACCCACTCCCAATCACTCTCGTTTTTTTTTACTTGCTCTAGCAAACTCGCTGGTAGTAATTCTCTCAAGATTTTTATCCAGTTATGGAAAATATCATTCGCTGTTGATTCACTGACTTCAAACTGTAACCCTAACATTTGAAATGTGGGCATTTGATGCAGATAAATTAGAGTCAGTAAGATTTGTTCCTCCACAGATAATTTCTGCCGACGACCCCCACCTGCTTTAATCAACCTGATTTTAGTTTTTTCTTTTTCCTGTCGTTTTTCTTCTTCTAATAACTCCGCAGCTTGAATGAGTTCTATCATCTGTTCATATTCCATCCCTAATAGCCTTTTTGCTTGCTGGGGATTCTTGTCCAGATAGTCTCTTAATTTACTCATCTCTAATCCGGGGTAAAATTTAATTTTATCATCTTTTTACCCCTCCTTTTTTCTATTTTGGAGATGTCTAATAGGTTCTCGGACTTCTTTTCCCAAATATGATTTCTCTAATATATCTAGTTTCTGATTCTTTGTTTCATCAATTATTACTATAATCTTCTCTTCTTTCAATCCTTTTAGAGTTCGAGCTAATCTTCTTTCCTTTAATTCCCTTGCTGACCAAGGCGAATTGGCTAAAAAATGATGGAGTGATTGTGGCGATCTAATTCCTACTATTTTAGCAATTTCCGGTAAAGATTTTCTCGGAATTGGTGAGATGATTCCTAGATGTAAGTATTTAAAACATTCGTAACTTCTAACTTCTGGGAATAGGTCTTTATAACCTTGGCAATATTCATCAATCACGGAAACTGTTGGTTGTGCATCTCGGGCTAAATGTTTGAGCATCTGTAATTCTACATCCATTACCCTATCTCCCTTCTAGCTACCCATCTGGTTTATTTTCTAATTTTACTCCTCGGAGACTGACAGAAGAGGGATATATCTTATCGATTTGTCGCTTGGCTCCAAGAGAATCATGATGTATTTGCTCTACATCTAAGCAATTTGGGGCTTGTTTGGGCTTGAACTTTGTTCAAATCCCGTTAATAAAAAGGCTTGTTCAATTTGCCAGCGATTTCGGTACAACTCACAAACTTGTTGAGCCGATAATTCCTCTGGATCTAAGACATTGGTTAAATAGCGATACCAAGTTTTTCCCCATAAGACTGAGACTAATCGCACGGGGTGATGACATTGGTTAGAACGATTCTATCCACAGCATTCCTTCTTCCGTTAGAATTCTTAACAGTTCTCGCAATCCAGCTATTCTTCTATACACTAAGCCAATAACTACTGCCATCATCACCGGTAAATTTAATACTCGCGAACGCAGTTTTTTTTCCTGAATTCCTCGGCTTTCCTTTAACGGTTTAAAATTTTCGGGTGTTAGTAGTCTATACAGTTCTTTTTCTAGCACTTCTAATGGTGGCCCTGCCATTTGACTTTGATGCCTTAAATCCGCATTTCTCAAAATTCTCCCTGTTGTTTTACTCATCTGATTTCTTTCCCCCTTCCACTAACACTGACCTTGGCGATCGCCCCTTTAAACTAACACCTACAGTTGCCACGTTGCCAGGGCGACTACTCATCGCCCTCTTCAACTCCCATTAGTCGTTGCGATCGCCTTTCCTTAAGTTGACACCAATGGGCGCGCCTCGCCCCTACGGGGGATAATTTAATCATTAACAATCTTACTCTGATCATTCTGAATCAGGCAACTGTTCTAACTCTTCAGCAATTAAAGTTTGTAAATCTTCGCCACAATGGGTTTGCAGATGAATTATTGATGCTAATAACTCTGCTAAACTATCCATTTTTTAACTATAGCTTAATAAGTTTCCTGTCTGAATTTTATCTAAAACCTGAATAACGGTTTGACATTCTTCTTCGAGTTCTGCTATCAAATTTTGTCAGTTTTAACTTTTAATAAAAGATGTGCGATCGCTAATATACATAATGGTTTCCTCATCGGTTTATCGTTAAATATGAAGGGTGCAGAATAGTGCAATTAAACTGCTTGGTTTTGCGCTGTTGCTGCACTAATGATTTTACCTAGCGTGGTTTCAGAGTTTAAGAGAAACCCGCTATGCGACAGAAATCAATAGGCATTTCCTATGCCATTATCGCTCCGTTATTCTTTGGTGTACTACCCTTATGTTGGCGGTATGTACCCCTCCCAACACTGCTTTTAATTCTTGATCGCTGCTTATTCACCTTTGCCATTGTAGGAGTGATTTTATTCATCACAGGTCAATGGGAAACAGTTTGCAACTTTGGCTTAAAAGTTATTGCAAAAGTGGCTATATCTGCCTTTTGTTTAGCGTTACATTTAGGCTTTTTTATGGGTGCGATCGCTCTAGGACATCAAGTAGAAGCCGCCATCGGAATGTTCCTCGCTCCCGCAGCAACAGCCGTTTTATCAACAATTTTATTAGGAGAAAAGCTTAACACAATTAAACGGCTTTGTGTTGGAATTTCGGTATTTTCAGCGATTATTTTCTTCTATGAAGCTCAAGAAATCCCTCATTTTGCTGTCTTCATTTCGTTAACTTGGGGGCTGTATTTATGTGAACGCAAACACGCTTTAAAAATGGTCAGTAACCCCCTCGCCTACAGTTGGCTGGAACAAAGCTTAATTGCAGGGGTTTTAATTGTAATTGTAATTTTCAATAGCGTTTTTCCGGCTAATGTTCAACCCTTAACTGCTGTTAATTCCAGTGCTTTCTTAGTATTGGCTGGCGGATGTACCTTAGCAACCATCGCTAGTTTTTTACAATCAAAAGCCTCTCAAATGATTGACTGTTCCCAGGTGGGGATGTTAGGGGTACTTTCTCCCGTTGTGCAGTTTATTGTTGCGGTACTCGTCGATCAAAAACCCGTCAGCTTGTTACAACTAACTGCCATCATGCTGTTATTAATTGCCGTTGTCTTATACAACTGTCCTCCCCTCAAAAACCCAACATTATCAAAAGCAAACTAATTGAAGCAGAAACCGGGTTTCTGAATGAAAACTCTTGATTTTCACAACAAACCCTAAACAAGAAACTCGGTTTCTTGAAGCTCTTGAAAAATCATCTAAATAGGAGTTAATATTATGTCCTGTCCTCAAGTCGGTTGCAAGCTCAGAAAAACGTCCGAAAACCAAGCGGTTTGTTTAAAAAATGGTTGTGTGTTTAGATTAGAAAAACAGCAAACTGTTGATCATGGAGAGGGGATTTTATGGTTTTTATTAATTGCTGTGTTTGTGTTTATTATTGTAGTCGGTAGAGGATAATTTGGAAAAATCAATGATTAACAATGAGGTGGGTGCGCTGCGCTTACCCACCCGACGAGATTACCAACCAAAAGCTGAATAAAATTGGCTATCTTCAGGGGTTGATTCTGATGAATTTTCAGCATCAGGATTAACCCTAATTTCCGTACAAAATGTTGAGGTATTAAACCCACCAAATCGTTTAACGGCGCTGGTTCGCATCCGCACATGTGAACCAACAAACCAAAAGCGTTCAATGGAACTCATGGTTTCATATTCAGTAATTAAAATTAAGGCATCATCTTCATCCATTTCAAACTCACCCGCAACGGGCATAATTTCTGCATAACCCCGTTCTCGCAACATTTTGCCTTTACGGGGATTTTCAGCATCAGGAACAATAGCAAACACCGTTGATCCTTTGTGGTTTTCGTCTTCCTTATCCCAAGCCATTTCCCCCGCCCAGGTGACATAAGCACCCCCGGCGGCTAAACTGGGGTCAACTTCGTGCATCTGACAAATTTCGATGACTCTAGGATCGCCTGCATCTAAGCTGGTGACTTGAATATCAGAAAATCCTTTTTCAGCTTGTCTAAAGGCTAAATGGTGAGTGGTTCGTTGCGATCGCCAGGTTCCCGCACTCTTGTGAAAAAATTCCATTGCATCCATCACAGTTAAAATCCCTTTCTTGACTGATGTTTCAAGGTTTCACCCTTTATCATAGAGCGATTCTGAGTTAGTTGTGAATTTTTGCAACAGAGATTAGTTTCAAAATGTGCATTGTGGACAGTTTGTCAAGCTGTTGTTACGATAATTTACATTTAGTGTGATACAGGTCAACTTAGTCAGTCCGAATCTTCGTGATTTGTACAACTCAGTCAGAGGAGTGAATATGAAAACGCCTGCAAACCTCAGTCTTGAACAACAATTCAAGTTACAAGTTCTAAAAGAACAAGTCAAAACCTTAAATTTAGAAGAAGCCCAAGATTATTTAATAGAACTGTTATGCCAAAGTATGGTTAAAGATAATCTCCTGCGTCAATGGATTAAAAACCCTTAATCAGTTATCAGTTATCAGTTATCAGTTATCAGTGGAGAGTTAGCAGTTAATCGTTTATAGCCATAAGTTTAGTCGTTTTATCAGTTATCAGTTATCAGTTATCAGTCATCAGTCATCAGTGGAGAGTTAGCAGTTAATCGTTTATAGCCATAAGTTTAATCGTTTGTAGTTCATCGTCAATGATTTTTGGCTGAAAACTATAAGCCATAAACTCCAGACTAACAACTGATAACTGATAACTGATAACTGATAACTGATTATCCAAACCGACCACTAACGTATTGTTGAGTGGCTTCTTCTTTGGGATTTTGGAAAATGGTTTGGGTGTCATCATATTCCACTAAATAGCCAAAGCGTTTTCCACCTTCTATGGCTTTGGCGTTAAAAAATGCCGTCATATCTGCAACTCGTGTGGCTTGCTGCATATTGTGAGTAACAATAATAATGGTGTAATTTTGTTTGAGTTCGTGAAGTAAATCTTCAACGGCTAAAGTAGAAATTGGGTCTAAAGAAGCACAGGGTTCATCCATTAACACAACATCAGGATTAATGGCGATCGCCCTTGCAATACAAAGTCGTTGTTGCTGACCGCCAGATAAAGCAAAACCACTTTGATTGAGTTTATCTTTCACTTCATCCCATAACACAGCTTGACGCAGCGATTTTTCGACAATATCATCTAATTCCGCTTTATTTTTAGCTAATCCATTCACCCGAACCCCATAGGCAATATTATCATAAATTGATTTGGGGAAAGGATTGGGTTTTTGAAACACCATTCCGATGCGACGACGAACTTCTACCGGATCAACATTAGGGGCATATAGATTTTGATTATGATAAAATATATTCCCCTTTAATCGAAATCCTTGAATTAAATCATTGAGACGATTAAAACAGCGTAAAATCGTACTCTTTCCACAACCTGAAGGCCCAATAAAAGCCGTGACTCTATTTTTAGGAATTTCTAAACAAACGCCCCGAACAGCCTTGAAATCACCATAATAGATATCAATATTTTCAGTTTGGATGACCGTTTCCATTTCTACCGAGGCATACTGATGAAAATCGTACATGAGATTAACTCCTTAAAGGATACAATAATTAAAAAATCCACATCAAAATTAAGTATTTTCATCAATTCATACAAAATTCTGATGACCGTCTAATTACAGGTTAAAGTTACCCCAAATCGAGTAACCTAGCCATTATCATTTCGGGTTTAAAGCTTAGACTTAAAACTGTTTTTGACGAGTCGCAAATCGGGCAATTACGCTCGTTAATAACACTAAAGCCACCAATACCAGGGATGCTGCCCAAGCAAACTCCTGTAAAACTTTATCAAACCCTCTAGCAAATTCATAAACTAAATAGGCGAGGGAGGGAAGGGTCGGAGACAAAGGGCCTTTAGGCCAGTTATTGGTATAAACAACGGTAAATAATAGGGGTGCAGTTTCTCCAGCAGCCCTGGCAACAGCTAACGTTACCCCGGTTAAAATGGCGGGTAAGGCGGCAGGAAGAACTACTTGTAATGCTGTTTGATAATTAGAAGCCCCCACCCCAACGGATGCCCAACGAATCTCTTGGGGAACAATTTGTAGAGCTTCATCGGTGGTGCGAATAATCGTAGGTAACATCAAAATCGAGAGAGCAATCGCACCCGCCAGCACAGAAAACGTTCCCATTTTTAACACAATAAAACTGTAAGCAAACACCCCCGCAATAATTGAAGGAACACCACTCAAAACATTTGTAATAAATCGAATCCAACGCACAAATTGACCATTTTTGCCAAATTCCGAAAGAAAAATTGCAGCTAAAACCCCAAAGGGAATAGCAACTATAGTAGCAATTGCCACCACTTGTATTGTGCCAAGAATAGCACTGGCAATGCCTCCGGTTGTTTGACCCGCAACGGGGGGAAGCTTGGTAAATAAATCTAAATTTAAACGTCCAGCCCCCTTAACTAAAACATAAAACAAAACTGCAAAAAGCGGAATCAAGGTGATTAAAATACAAGCTGTTGCAATCCCGGTCATTAAAAATTCAAAAATGTCACGGGAACTTTTAGAATTGCGAATTAAACTGAAACCTTGACTTCCAGCATAGTTTGTTTTTTGGGAAAGATTTGACATAAAAGAATACTCAATGTTTTCAGCTAATTAGATTATTGAAAAACGAATTTTGAGAATTTTTAAGATTTAATGGATTCCTCAATTAACTTCCATCCACTGCCATCTCCATTATTGGTATTTAGCCTTAACTTGATTAACAATCCACTCCGCAGCAATATTAACCAATAAGGTGAGAGCAAATAAAACTAATCCAGCATACATCAGAGCCGAAACTTGTAAACCAGAGGCTTCTGGGAATTGATTTGCCATCAAAGAAGCAATGGTATTCCCTGGAGCAAAAAGGGAAATTTTCAGATTATTCGAGTTTCCAATAATCATCGTGGCTGCCATGGTTTCTCCCATTGCCCGCCCTAGACCTAACATAATTCCCCCCACAATTCCAGAAAAAGCGGCAGGAATTAAAACTCGAAAGATTGTGACCCAACGAGTTGCTCCTAACCCCAAGGAAGCTTGACGTAAATCCGGCGGTAAACTCGCTAATGAATCCCTGGCAATGGCGGTAATAATCGGCAGAATCATAATCGCTAAAATTACCCCTGCCGGAAACATTCCAGGGCCAGCTGGAGGGGTACTAAATAACGGTATCCAGCCGAAATTTTGATACAGAAACATTTGAAAAGGTCTTAAAAATGGAATTAAGACAAAAATACCCCAAAGACCATAAACCACACTGGGAATCGCCGCTAACAATTCCACCAAAAACGTTAAAGCGGTACGAATTGAAAGGGGAATAAAATCCTCACTTAAGAAAATCGCAGTTCCTAACCCCAAAGGAACAGCAAATACCAAAGCAATCAATGAACTCACCAGCGTCCCATAAATCATAGGAAACGCACCATATTGATTGTTAACCGGGTTCCAAGAACTACTGAATAAAAATTCTAATCCAAACTCTTGAATAGCTGGGATCGCTTGTTGAGCGATGGGAAAACCCAGTAATAGTAAGACTAAAATAACGCCCCAAGCCATCAGCCGTGTTAGCCAGACAAATCCTTGATCTAGCACTTTTTCTACAGGGGAACGAGATTGAGGAATTCCTGTTACATTTTGATTCGGTAAGACCATACAAGATTAATTATACATCATAAAATCGGCACCCGACACCCGACACCTGATAACTGATAACTGATAACTGATAACTGAAATTACTCAACTTTAATCGTAAAGTCTGGGCTAATTTGATCGGCTTTTTCTGCAACTTTTTTAACAACGGCTGGAGGTAAAGGCACATATCCTAGTTCAGGACTAATTTTTTGGCCTTCAGTTAATCCATATTGAATCATAGCTTCAACAGACTTGGCAACTTCAGGATTATCATATTTTTGATAAGCCAGTATCCAAGAATAAGTCACAATCGGATAGGAATCGGCTCCTTCAGGATTGGTAATAAAAGCGCGTAAATCTTCCGGTAATTCGACAGACTCCAGGGTTTTTGCAGCAGCCGCATCGGTCGGTTTGATGAAATTTCCGGCTTTGTTTTGCAAATCGGCCATCTTCAAGTTAGCACTTTTGGCATAACCATATTCAATATAACCAATCGCACCGGGAGCTTGATTAATTTGAGCCGTTACCCCATCGTTGCCCTTGGCTCCAATTCCCACAGGCCATTGAACGGTTTTACCTTCTCCCACACTATTTTTCCACTCTTCGCTCATGGCACTTAAGTTTTTAGTGAAAACCCCGGTTGTTCCACTACCATCAGACCGATAAACGACTTGGATGGGTAAATCTGGAAGGGTAATACCCGGATTATCTGTAGCGAGTGCTGGGTCATTCCAGTTGGTGATTTTACCCGAAAAGATATCGACTAGATTTTGTTGAGATAATTTTAATTCAGCTAAATCAGGGACATTATAAGCTAATACAATACTTCCGGCCGTCATCGGTAGCATTAAAACCCCGTTAGTGACTTTGGCAATTTCATCATCTTTCATGGCAACATCACTAGCGCCAAACTGAACTAATCCCTGGACAAATCGTTCTACCCCAGCACCACTTCCCACAGCTTGATAATCAATTTGTAGGTTTTTGGTTCCCGCACCAATATCACTAAACCAGCGTTGATATAGAGGGGCCGGGAATGTAGCCCCTGCACCCACTAAGTTAACGGGTTTTTCTAAACTAATTAATTGAACCGCACCAGAAGTTGTATTGGGGGCTGTGGTGTTGGTAGCGGTTGGGGTTCCCTCTGTACCTGTTGTTGGACTTGGAGCCTGGGTTGTGGGGGTATTACTTCCGCCACAGGCAGCTAAACTCAAACTTAGGGCTAACGCTGAACATTTAGCCACAAACTGACGAGAGGGATTAAGAGAATTCAGACGGAATAGCATAAAAAAAAATCAATGTTTTGTTAGAGCCGCTACCGTAGAGAATACCGTCTCTATAACAAATTCAGGTAAAGGAAAGGTTAAGGATTCCAGAAGACCGGAAACCTTGATGATGAGGCTAGACATCAAGGAGCAGGTTTTCAATCCCAATCTTTGATAAGATAACTCAGGAGACACAGAGGATGGGTAACTTTCGGGACAAGGGGACAAGAAGACAGGGATAAAAATCACCGAAACTCCTCAACCGTTAAGCGTAAACCATCAACCGTCAACACTTCGGCAAGCTACTTCGACTGCGCTCAGTACAAGTCAGTGCAAAGCCGTCAACCGTCAACATCCTTGGATAACTGGCAATTCCAGCATGATCAATGTAGTTTCAGTACGACCCGCCCTCAACCGTTCGTCTTCCGACAGTAATTCTGTGTTGGAAGTTCCTCAGCATTGGAACACCCTAGAAGACTTGCAAACGTGGCTGCATTATTTAGTTGAAGGGATTATATCAGGCGATCGCATCAGTCGAGAAGCAGCCCTCGCCCTGAGTGATCTCGAAGATCAAGACCAAATTTTATTACTGTGTCAAGCTGCGGATCAAGTTCGTCAAGCCTGCTGCGGGAATACCGTTGACCTGTGTAGTATTGTTAATATTAAATCTGGGAACTGTTCGGAAAACTGTGGTTTTTGTTCCCAATCTGCCCATCATCCGGGTGAAGCGTCTCCGATTTATGGGTTAAAGTCTGCTGATGAAATTTTAGATCATGCTAAAGCCGCAGAAGCAGCCGGAGCTAAACGGTTTTGTTTAGTTTCTCAGGGACGAGGAATTAAATATAATAGTCCGAAATCTACGGAATTTGAACAAATCTTAGCAACGGTTCACCGGATTATTCAGGAAACCAATGTTAAACCCTGTTGTGCGTTAGGGGAATTAACCTTAGACCAAGCTCAAGCTTTAGCCGAAGCAGGTGTTACTCGCTATAACCATAATTTAGAAGCTTCAAAAGCCTTTTATCCCCAAGTCGTCACCACCCATACTTGGGAAGATCGGGTACAAACCGTTAAAAACTTAAAAGCCGCAGGAATTCAAGCTTGTACAGGTGGCATTATTGGCATGGGAGAAACTTGGGAAGATCGGATCGATTTAGCGTTCTCGTTACGCGAGTTAGAGGTGGAGTCCGTTCCCATTAATTTATTAAACCCCCGTTCGGGAACCCCGCTCTCAGAACAATCTAAACTTGACCCCTATGAAGCGTTAAAAGCGATCGCTATTTTTCGTTTAATTCTTCCTCAGCAAATTCTCCGCTATGCGGGAGGACGGGAGGCCATCATGGGAGAACTGCAAGGTTTAGGCTTACAATCGGGAATTAACGCCATGTTAATTGGCAATTACCTAACAACCTTGGGTCAACCCCCTGAACAGGATCAAGCGATGTTAGCATCCTTGGGACTCGTCGGCGGTGAAGCTCCTGTTCCTGGTTTCTCCTAAAGGCTAATATTTCTCTGTTGTGACTCCTGCACTTGAGTTTCTCTGGGCGATTATCGGTGTTTTATTAACGATTGGTGGCACTTTTTTAGAAGCGTTTGTCACCGATCCCTCTTGGCTTTGGCAACAACAAAATGTTGAAGTTCACTCTTTAGGAGTAACCTATCAAATTGGGGCGGTTTTACTTGTGGGTTGTCTGGGAGGAAAAAATGCTGCCGCCATGTCCCAAATTGCTTATCTAGCTTTAGGATTAACGGTATTACCCGTTTTTTCAGAAGGAGGCGGACTAGATTATTTTAAACAGCCTACCTTTGGATATCTATTAGGCTTTATTCCGGGGGGATGGATTTGTGGTTTTTTAGCCTTTAAAGCGTTACCAAAATTAGAGTTATTAGGGTTTAGTTGTTTGTGTGGATTGTTGACGGTTCATGGTATGGGGATAATGTATTTAACTCTAAGTCACCTCATTAATGGAGCCTCAACCCAAGGAATTCTTCTGACAGAAGCCTTTGAAAAATATTCCCTTCAACCCTTACCTGGACAATTAGCAGTTAGCTGTGCGGTAGCTGTTTTATCTTATATTTTAAGGGGATTAATGTTTTATTAAAGTTAACTAATAACTGAGTACGGGCGGAGTAACCCAAAGTCCGTCAACTTAAGTTCCCCGCGCCCGGAAATAAATTTCGGGCTAAAAGCCCAAACCCGTTAAAACGGGTTAAGAAAGATAGGTATTGAGTAATCTTGAGTCATCTAAAGATGACTTGATCTCTTAGCCCGAAATGCAAGTTCAGGGCGTCGGAGGCTTAAGTTGACGGACTTTGGGAGTAACCCCGCCCCTACAACTGATAACTGATAACTGATAACTGATAACTGATAACTGATAACTGATGATGCAATTTCAGAAAAATTCTAATTTTTGGATCGTGGCAATTGCGAGTTTGATTTTAGATCACCTGACTAAATTCTGGGTGGTAAGAAATTTTGAACTCGGAGAAACTTTACCCCTTTGGCCGGATGTTTTTCACTTAACTTATGTTACTAATACCGGAGCAGCCTTTAGCTTGTTTAGTAATGGAGGTGTTGCTTGGTTACGATGGTTATCATTGCTGGTTAGTCTTGGATTAATGGCAATGGCTTGGTTTGGCCCCCGTTTCAATCGTTGGGAACAAGTGGGATATGGTTTAATATTAGGGGGTGCATTAGGGAATGGAATTGATCGCTTTATATCCGGTCATGTTGTAGATTTTATCGATTTTCGACTGATTCATTTCGCCGTGTTCAATTTGGCAGATGTTTCGATTAATATTGGAATCTGGTGTTTAATTATTGCAATTTTCAGAATTAAAACCTGAGTCCTGAAATCAGAAGGTACAATGAATACAGCCCAATGCCACTCTGAGTGCTGAAAATGTCCACAACCAAGCCCCCTCAGAAACCCCAAACTCTCCTGAACACAATCACACAGGTTGTCCAGACACTTCACGCCAAAGTTAATTTTTCGCGGCTGCTCCTCAAGCCCAACGCTAAAGTCCCCGAATTGCGGGTACACCATGCGGATACCGATAAACCGGAAGTTTATCCTTTATTGGGTGATCGCTATGTGGTGGGGCGTTCTTCCCGAACCTGCGATATTGTGGTACGGAACCCCTTGGTGAGTCAAATTCATGTCAGTGTTGTCCGAAATGCTAAAGGAACAAGCTTACTACCCAGTCGTCCTGGGTTTATGATTCAGGATGAAGACTCCACAAACGGTTTGTATTGGGGAAAGCGAAAGATCAAGAATCTGCCGTTACGACATGGGGATAGTTTAACTTTAGGGCCACCTGAACTCGCCTCCGTTGCCCGTGTTGAATATAATGATCCTCCGGCTTGGTATGTGCAAACGATCCGTTATGGCTTTTATGGATTTTGCGGCATTAGTGCTGTGGTGGGAGCGGTAGTACTCTTTGAGTGGCAGAAATTTCAAGTTGACCCCCTACCGGAAACCGTAACCGGGCCTGTGATTATTCATGCAGCCGATGGTCGTCCCCTACGAGAAGCGAATACCATTGCCCATTTGGAAACGGATCGGTTAGGAGATTTTGGCCCCTATTTACCTAAAGCTGTTGTTGCATCCGAGGATAGTCGCTTTTACTGGCATTTGGGAATTGATCCCCTAGGAACGTTACGGGCTTTATTAACGAATGTGCGGGGTGGAGAAATTCGAGAAGGAGGAAGTACCCTTTCTCAACAGTTAGCCCGGAGTTTATACCGGGATTATGTAGGTACAGAAGATTCGGCTGGACGCAAATTTCGAGAAGCGGTTGTTGCCTTAAAATTAGAAGCGGTTTATGGTAAAAATCAGCTACTTAAAACTTATTTGAATCGGGTTTATTTAGGAATTAATTTATATGGGTTTGAAGATGCGGCTCGATTTTATTTTAATAAATCAGCAAAAGATTTAACGCTTTCCGAAGCCGCAACATTAGTCGGAATATTACCCGCCCCCAATAGTTTTAATCCGATTCAAAATTATCAATTAGCAGTACAATACCGCGATCGCGTCATTAGTCGAATGTTAGAAAAGGGGATGGTGAGTGAAGAGGAAGCGGATCGCGCTCGTCGTTCTCGGATTGAAATTAATCCCAAAGCCAAAGAATTTTTAGAAAGTACCATTGCCCCCTATTTTTATGATTATGTTTTTGTTGAATTGGAGAAATTATTAGGGGAACAGTTAGCTCGTGAAGGTAATTTTATTGTAGAAACAGCCTTAGATATTCCCACTCAAACCATTGCAGAATCTTCTCTAAAACGTGCAATTCAGACGACCGGATCAGGGAATGGATTTTCTCAAGGCGGTTTAGTAACGTTAGATTCTAATACCGGAGAAATTTTAGCAATGGCGGGGGGAAAAGATTATAAAGAAAGTCAATTTAATCGTGTTACTCAAGCTCAACGTCAACCGGGATCAACGTTTAAATTATTTACCTATTTAGCCGCTTTAGCTCAAGGTATTCCTCCTGGTCAAACCTATTCCTGTGAACCCTTAACCTGGAAAGGACAAAGTTATCAAGGATGTGAACGCAGTGGCGGTGATCTTGATATGTATCGGGGGTTAGCATTATCAGAAAATGTAATTGCTTTGAGAATTGCTCAAGATATTGGATTAGATCGGGTGATTGACATAGCAAAACGTTTAGGAATTCAATCTAAACTTGATCCGGTTCCGGGTTTAGTTCTCGGTCAAAGTGAAGTGAATCTATTAGAATTAACGGGAGCTTATAGCACCGTTGCGAATGAAGGATTATATCATTCTCCTCATGCCATTAAACGGATTTTAGATAGTAGTGATTGTACGGATATTAATGATCCTAATACCTGTCGGGTGATTTATGCTTATGATCGAGAAAATCCAACGGTTCCTTCTGTTTTGTCTCCTTCTGTGGCTGAAACCATGACCACTTTATTACAAGGAGTTATTCGTCGGGGAACGGGTCAAAGTGCCTATATTGGGTTAGGAGAAGCGGGTAAAACTGGAACAACAAATGATAACGTTGATTTGTGGTTTATTGGTTATCTTCCAGATTCTAAATTAACAACGGGAGTATGGTTAGGTAATGATGATAATTCTCCTACTAATGGAACCAGTGGGAATGCGGCTCAATTATGGCGAGATTATATGGGTCAAATTGCTCGATAATTGTTGATCATAGGGAACAGGGAACAGGGAACAGGGAACACTTCGACAGGCTCAGTGCTTCGCAGGGAATAGGGAATAGAGGGGAAAAGAAAATAGGGAACAGGGAATAGAGGAGAATTATACAAAAAATCATGATTCTCCTAATTCAAAAATCTGTTCAGCCGTTAAATTTAATTCAGGGAATATAGCAGATTGGATGAGATCATTTTCTCGAAATAAATTAACCATATATTCACCATCAATCATTTGATAAACTGAAATAGTGGGTTGTTTGGGATTACCAATATAACGCCGACCTCCTAACCCTAAATAATCAACAATCCAATATTCTTGAATTCCTAATTTTTCATATTCTGATAATTTTAATAAATAATCATCTTGCCAATTCGTACTCACAACTTCAACAACTAACGGTAATGTTTCTCCTTGAGTAATCGTTGAACGTTTTTTCCATATAGGTTCTTGATCTAAAGAATTTTTATTGATCACAGTCACATCTGGACTATAACCTGAATTGTCGGAATCAATGGGTTTAATAATACATTGTCGAGGAATCAAATAAGGGAATTGTAAACGCCGAATTTCTAAGGTCAACTCAGCCGCAATTTCTCCTGCAATTTGTTCATGAGTTCCTGTCGGCTGCATTTCTTTAACAACTCCTCTATGTAATTCATAACGTCCAGAACCATCAGGAACCCAGTTCAAAAATTCCTCTAAGGTCATTAATTGAGCTTCCGATTCTGATTCTAATAAAGTTTGTGTCATAGCTGTTAATAGTTTTAATTAAAAATTATACACAGATAATAGTATAACAATGAAATTAGGGATATAAATATAGGCATCGCTTCCTAGAAACTCCTAGAAACCTGCTTTCTTCAAGAAACCCGGTTTCTGTTTAGACTAAAATAGACTTAAGCTGGTTGGACTTGATCATCTATGAGTTATTGCCTAAATCCCCAATGTCCTCAACCCCAAAATACCCCAGAGGCTAAATTTTGTTTAACCTGTGGGGCAAAATTATTATTACGAGAACGGTATCGCGCCATTAAAGTGATTGGTCATGGGGGGTTTGGCAAAACATTTTTAGCCATCGATGGAGATAAACCCTCCCGTCCTCCCTGTGTAATTAAACAATTTCGCCCCCAAATGCAGGGAAATTCTCAAAAAGCCATAGAATTATTTCATCGAGAAGCAGAACGATTAGATGAGTTAGGAAAACATCCCCAAATTCCTGAATTATTAGCCCATTTTGAACAAGATAGTCATCAATATTTAGTTCAAGAATTTATTAATGGGCCGAATTTAGAAGAAGAACTTTTGCGCCAAGGAGTTTTTAATGAAACTCAAATTCGTCAAGTTTTAAATGATTTACTCCCGGTTTTACAATTTATTCATCATCATAGAGTTATTCACCGAGATATTAAACCCGCTAATATTATTCTCAGAGAAACTTCTCAACACCAAGGTCAGTTAGTCTTAGTAGATTTTGGTGCCGCAAAAGTGGTTACTGATACTGAAGTGGCGATGATGGGAACTGTAATTGGTAGCCCTGAATATGTTGCCCCAGAACAAACCAGAGGACAAGCAATTTATGCCAGTGATATTTATAGTTTGGGGGTAACTTGTATTTATTTAATGACGGCAATTTCACCCTTTGATTTATATGATATTCATGAAGATCGTTGGATTTGGCGAGATTATTTAAAACACCATTCTGTTAGTTCAGAATTAGGAAAAATTCTGGATAAAATGTTGGCTGTATTACCCAGTCAACGTTATGATTCTGCATTCAAAGTCTTAAAAGATTTATATCCCGGTGGCATACCTGTTGCGATCGCCCGCCATTTACAGCCCCCGCCTTTACCTCCCCCACTGCCAACCGTTAGAACTCCGATTTCATCACCATCCCAGACCTTACCCCCCCGCACCATCCAACAACCGACCCCCCCACAAAAACAGCGTGTTCAACCCTTGCGATCGCCTTCCTGGCGTTGTGTTCATACCCTCACAGGTCATCGTAACGCTATCACCGGAGTTGCGTTTAGTCCCGATGGGGAGACATTAGCCAGTGGGAGTCAGGATCAGACCCTTGAAATTTGGCGGCTGGAGTCGGGTAAACGGTGGTATACCTTGGTGGGTCATAGTAACTGGATCACAAGTATTGGTTTTAGTCCCGATGGTAAGACCTTAGCCAGTGGGAGTCGAGATCAAACCATTGAAATTTGGGATATGACCAAGGGGAAACGGTGGTATACCCTCACGGGTCATCAAGATGGGGTGGAAGCGGTGGCGTTTAGTCCCAATGGTCAATTATTAGCGAGTGGAAGTCGGGATAAAACCATTGAAATTTGGAATATGAATAAGGGAAAACGGGGGTTTACCTTAACAGGTCATCAAGATCGAGTTTATAGTGTGGCGTTTAGTTCGGATAGTCAAAAGTTAGCAAGTGGGAGTCGAGATCAAACCGTAAAAATTTGGGATTTAAAGACAGCAAAGGAAGTCCAAACCTTAACGGGTCATGGTGACTGGGTGAGAAGTGTGGCGTTTAGTTTAGATGGTCAATTCTTGGCTTCAGCATCAAAAAATGGGATGATTAAAATCTGGATAAATCAACAGGAAAAATGGGTATTATTAAGAACATTAAGAGTAGATGATCAAGAGATATTTAGTATCGTTTTTAGTCCTAATTATCAGATATTAGTGAGTGGAGGAGGACAGGGATTATTAGATATTTGGGATGTGCAGAAAGGGATATTATTAGAAACCCTTAAAGCCCATGACAGTGATATTTTTACAGTGGCGTTTAGTGGGGATGGTCAATGGTTAGCAACGGGCAGTTATGACCGGACAGTCAAATTGTGGAAACCATCAACTTGATCCTTCTAAGTAGATATAATTAAACTATAAATCTAATAAACGAGTCACAACAATGGCAACAGGTATACCCGGTAAAACTAAATACAAAAACTTTACAAATAGCAGCCAACTTTCATTTCGCTTAGAATATGAGGGAAAAGTTAGTCTTGAAGAAATTTTAGATAGTCCTTCGGCAAAATTAAGTTGTGTTGTCAGAGTAGATAAACCGATTAATAACAAACTCATTTATGGAGAAAATTTTAGAGTTTTAAGAAATTTATCAGAGCATTCTGATGTGGCTGGAAAAATTGGATTAATTTATATTGATCCACCCTATGCAACTGGATTAGGGTTTGAGTCAAGGCAACAAGCTTATGCTTATCAAGATTTTAGGGAAGGTGTAGATTATTTAGAATTTATTCGTCAACGCTTAGTTTTACTAAGAGAACTGTTAGCCAATCATGGCTCAATCTATGTTCACCTTGATCAAAATATGGCTTTTCCCGTTAAAATATTAATGGATGAAATTTTCGGATCTAAAAATTTCCGTAATTGGATTACTCGCAAAAAATGTAATCCCAAAAATTATACTCGAAATCAATATGGAAATATTTCAGATTATATTCTTTTCTATACAAAAACTGATGATTATGTCTGGAATCAACCTTTTGAATCGTGGACAGATGATAAAGTAATTAAAGAATATCAATATATTGAAGAAGAAACAGGAAGACGTTATAAAAAAGTTCCAATTCATGCACCTGGAGAAAGGAAAGGAGCAACAGGTCAACCTTGGCGGGGGATGCTTCCACCTCCGGGTAAACATTGGCAATATACCCCTGAAACCTTAGAAGAAATGGATAAACGAGGTGAAATTTACTGGTCGTCAACTGGAAATCCTAGACGAAAAGTTTACCTTGATCAAAGTAAAGGAATCGGTGTTCAAGATATTTGGCTGGATTTCAAGGATGCTCATAACCAGAATATTAAAATTACAGGCTATCCTACAGAAAAAAATCCTGAGCTTCTCCAACGAATTATTATGGCTTCTTCTAACCCTGGAGATCTAATCTTAGATGCTTTTGTTGGCAGTGGAACTACCGTTGCTGTCGCAGAAGAATTACAACGACAATGGATTGGAATAGATAACTCTCTGTTAGCAATAGAAACAACAATTTATCGTTTAGTTAAAGGAACTCAAGCTATGGGAGATTTTACCAAGAGAAATGGAAGTTTACCTAAACAGGAACCTTTAATCAATACAAATAGAATTCTAAAAAGTGGTTTAGAGGTATATCTTGAGATGGAATCTGAGCTTGATCAGGTTGCAGAAAGCCAGATTGAAGATTGGAACAATTTACTTAATTTTCAAGCCAATCTTTGGTAAACCTTTCATCCAACATTTTTAAAGTACAGACCATCACTCGCCCTTTTCCATAGTCTTCAATAATATTGGGAATTCTTTTCTTAACTTTTAACATTTCAACAGAAGTATCTGGAGATACATACTTACGAAAAACTCGTAATAATTGTGTTCTAGACGGATTAGGAATTTCAGTAATCCTCAATAGTAAATCAGCCGAAGTGTTAGCAATATTGACCAAATTTGCAAACTGCTCTATAACACTCCCATAAATCATTTTGGCTTCATCCAAATAATCTGGATAAAATTCTGAATCTATGAAAGTGATATATTGAGAATTTCTAGTCTTGTATTCAGCAAACGAAGCCAAAGCTAATCTCCTCTAAACAAGAGTCGCACGCTATTAACGTGCAACTCAACATCTTCTGCTAGAACTGAACTATGAGGTTGTTTTTTTACGGGTCGTTGAGGATTTTTTAGCCGTGGTTTTGGTGGTTTTAGCGGTTGATTTCGAGGCGGTTTTTGTCGTTTTAGACTTACTTCGAGAACTCGAACTTGAACCCGCTTTTGCTGCTAATAATTCCAAACCTTGGGCTAATGTAAAGGCTTCTACAGCCGAATCTTTTGGTAAAGAGGCATTGACTTTTCCGTGTTTTACATAGGGCCCATAACGACCATCATAAATATTCACGGGTTCGCCATCTTCCGGGTGAGTTCCTAACTCGCGTAACGGTGGAATTTCTTTTTTCCCCCGTCCTCCCCGTCCACTGGTTTTCGGTTGAGCTAATAATTCTAAAGCTCGTTCTAAACTAATGGTTAACACATCATCTGGGGCTTTAATTGAGCGATAATCTTTACCTTCTTTCCCCTGGTCATGAACCACATAAGGCCCAAACGGCCCCAAGGCGGCTTTAATTTTTGCCCCGGTTTCGGGATGGGTTCCTAACAGTCTGGGTAATGCCAATAACCCTAACGCCATGTCCATGGTGACGCTTTCCTTATCAACCCCTTTGGGGAGAGAAACCCGTTTTGGTTTTTTATTATCTTCCGACTCTAACCCCAACTGAATATAGGGGCCATAGGGGCCAATTAACACATAAATGGCTGTTCCGGTTTGCGGGTCAGTGCCTAATTGTTCTGGGCCTTCGGCTTTTTGTCCGACTAATTCCCGAATCACATCAGGGGTTAAGTCCGCCGGGGTTAAATCTTGGGGAATGGAGGCGGTGATCATTTCTTCACCTTTCCCCGCTTCAATATAGGGGCCAAACTTCCCGATACAAACGCGATATTGAATCGGATCATCTTCATCCCCTAACTGTTCTAATTCAATTGTCCGGGCAATTTTGGTATCAATTTTACTTTCCTGGTCTTTAACTTGATGTTCGAGTCCGGTTTCTCCTAAATAGAATTTTTGTAAATAAGGAAGCCAAGGCGCTTCTCCGGCGGCAATATCATCCAGAGTATCCTCCATACGGGCGGTAAACCGGATATCCACCAAATCGGGGAAATATTTCTCTAATAAATTAGTAACTGCAAAAGCCGTAAAGGTGGGAATCAGGGCATTATTTTTTAACTGTACATAGCCCCGGTCAATAATTGTCCCGATGACGCTGGCGTAGGTACTGGGGCGACCAATGCCTTCACTTTCTAAGGTTTTGACTAAGGAAGCTTCCGTAAACCGGGCGGGGGGTTGGGTTTCGTGTCCCACCACATCCAAGGCTTTACAATTGGGATGGTCGCCCACCTTCAGAGACGGTAATAAGACCTCTTGGTCTTCCAAGGCGGCTTCTGGGTCATCAGAGCCCTCAACGTAAGCCCGGAGAAACCCCGGAAAATCGATGCGTTTCCCGGTACTGCGGAACCCGGCATCCTCAACTTTTAACTCAACGGTAATATTGGTTTGACGGGAATCAGCCATCTGAGAGGCAACGGTACGCTTCCAGATTAAATCATAGAGGCTGAGTTCGGCTCCACTGAGATCGGTTTCTTGGGGCGTGCGGAAATGATTTCCCGCCGGACGGATTGCTTCGTGGGCTTCCTGGGCGCCTTTAGATTTGGTCGTATATTGACGAGGTTTAGGACTGAGGTAGTTTTTCCCATATTTCTGTTCCACACATTCCCGCGCTGCGGTGATTGCTTGCTCCGATAAATGTACTGAATCCGTTCTCATATAAGTAATATAACCCCGTTCATACAAACTTTGGGCAATTTGCATGGTTTGACGGGCACTTAACCGCAGTTTCCGGTTGGACTCTTGCTGCAATGTGGAGGTTGTAAACGGAGGTAACGGTTTGCGGGTAACGGCTTTTTCTTCCAGATTAGTGACTGTCCAGGGTTTACCAGAGATTCGTTGTTTTAAAGCTTCTGCTTGGGCTTCATCGAGTAAAACCACATTCCGACCTTGAGCAATTTTTCCAGTGGTTTCATCAAAATCGCTTCCGGTAGCTACCTTTACCCCCCCAAGGCTGACGAGTTTAGACTCAAATTGACTTTGGGTGTGTTCCAGAAGCGCTTTTAAATCCCAATATCCTCCAGACCGAAACGCCCGACGTTCTCGTTCTCGACTGACGAGCAACCGCACCGCCACCGATTGTACCCGTCCGGCGGATAATCCCCGCGCAATTTTTTTCCACAGCAGGGGGGAAAGCGTATATCCATAGAGGCGGTCAAGAATGCGGCGGGTTTCTTGGGCGTGAACCAATTGTTCATCAACAGTACGACAATTTCTCAGCGCTTCACGAATGGCCTCTTGGGTAATTTCGTGAAACACCATGCGTTTAATTGGAACTTTGGGTTGCAGAATTTGAAGTAAATGCCAACTAATACTTTCTCCCTCTCGGTCTTCGTCAGTGGCGAGGACAAGTTCATCCGCTTGCTTGAGGGCGGCTTTGAGTTCTTTAACGATTTTTTGCTTATCTTTGGGGATAACGTAAATGGGTTCAAAGTTGGATTCTACATTGACCCCCAGTTGCGCCCACTTCTCCGTCTTATACTCTTCAGGAATTTCTTCCGCCGAGGGAGGGAGGTCACGAACATGACCCATTGACGCTTCCACCCGATAACTGGACGGGAGGAAGTTGCGAATGGTACGCGCTTTAGTGGGAGATTCAACGATGACTAAGGTTGACATGGCGCCTTCTTCGGATAGCAGCGAACTGGGACAAATGCAAGAAAAGGGACGGTTAACTGCTAGGAGTGAACAGCCCTTTAGCTCTATGCTATCTTGCAAAGTTCATTTAATTACGACCCATTCTGTAATCAAGCATGATAGCACCCCGATTTGACAACATTGATCAGGGTGTTTACAGAATTTTAAATTTTTAAGACCAACTTTCCCTCACGGAGGAGATTCCGGGTAAGAAATCTCGTCTTTGAGTCCAGACAAGTTAATGTAGATTTGGGAAGTGGCTGTTTCTGAATGGGAGTCGGATCTATTTTTTTTTGAGAGGTCGGCTAATGACCAAGTTAAACTTAAGATCGCTAGTTTAGCGATCGCATCTAATTGTTGATCTTGAGATTTTGTGATCGGATTGGTTTTCGGATCAGAATTATTAGTATTCATAGAAGTAAATTGTATAGAACCTATCCCAATTATTCTTGATCCGGCTTGACATTTCCGTAATGTTTGTCAATTTTTCTTGTGATAATTCTTACAAATTTCTGTGACTCATCTCACAGTTATTTCGGCTCGTTACTAAATTCTGAAAATTAAATCCAGGACTGAAACCACATCCGCATTTTCCACTCTCCAGGAGACAAAGGTAAACCTAAATATAAAGGCATCCAATACAAAAAACCGAATAAAACTAGAAAGATAACCGTACCTCCCAGCCACCGAAATTGAGGTTTATGGCTATATAACCAGCGTTCTAACCACCAAGCTAAAGCCATACAACTAAAAACAAACCCCGTCATGTAATGGTAAATAAATAAACAACGGCTTACTTCCACCCAAGGTAATAAATTAGCCAACCAATTCAGGGTGAGAAATGTTGTTAACCACAGTTCCGGTGTTGGGGGAAATTGAAAAGAGGATTGAGGTTTTAACTGGGGAAAATGAACGGATACCTCCCTCCAAATTCGTTGAATTAACATTCCTATTAATAAGAGACTCCCTAAGGTTGATAACCACCATAAAAACGGATTTCCCATGGCATGAACGGCATAAATCAGGGGGAGTTGCTCAGGATGATTTAAGGGTAAAATTGGATTAGGGGATGTTGTGGCTTCAATTTTGGTGAAAAAATAAGCGACGGGTCGTAACATTAAAAGCCAACTGTACCATTTAGAACAGTAGGGATGCACTTTTTCCCCATCTCCTAAGTTTTGATGATAAGCCCAGATTTTAGTTTGAAGTCCCCAAAAACCCGGAGTCGGATTTTGTTGTAAATGGGGAAGCCAAGCAATAATATAAACTAGAATAGGAATCAGAATTAAAGTTACTCCGCTCAAAATTGGGGTGAGTTGATTCAGGTTTTGTAAGGGGGATTTAAAAGAACTTTCTGTCAGTTTATTGTCTGATTTTTCGCTAATTTTTTGAACGATAAAACCTGCGATAACTATTCCATAAATTCCGACTAAAAATCCTAAACCATTCCATTTAGTTGCGATAGAAAGTCCTAATCCTATTCCAGCTAAACTCATCCAAAACCAACGGTTTAACCCTTTTTTTTGTAAGGCAATTAGAAAGAAAAGTTGTCCTAATAATCCAAAAAATACAATATAAATATTACTCAAAGCATAGCGAGATTCAACAATAAATAATCCATCAATTGCCATTAAAAAAGTAGCAATTAAGGTATAACTACGACGGTGAGTAAGTTGATAAGCGATCGCTCCGACCATTAAGGGAATAAACGAACCAAATAACGCATTAAACCAGCGATAACTCCAGGTTGAGAGGGTAGAACCTGTTAACTGATTAACGGTTTCTTGTCCAAAGGGCAGTTTAGAACCTAGCCAAATTCCTATGGCGATTAAATATTGGCTGACGGGAGGATGGGAATTAAAAAAAGGAGTTTGGGTTAAATAATTATTGCCAAATTTAGCATAATACACTTCATCAAAGACTAAGGTATTAAATCGGCTTAAACCCCAAAATCTGAGGAGGATAGACCCGATAAATATTGTGATCATTGCCAAGGTAAACCCGGAGACTTGGACTGGAGCTCGAGAGGTGGGGTGAGTCATCGCTGTTCATAGTAAGTGCTAAGGGAACTTAAACAAATTTTAATGCTAAATCAGGCTTAAACTCAACTGATAATCTGCAAATATTTCCCTGTTATTGTAAAGCCAATTACTCTAATCATTGTTATTGCTGTTTTCATTAACCACTGGCATGAATCCCCCTTTCTTTTAACTTCTGCATAAAAAATTCTTCTAAGGTTAATCGCGCTAAATTCAAACTAAACAGTTGAGCATCCATTTCTTTTAATACTTTCAAAAATACTTCGGGATCAGCTTTGAGATGTCCTTCCCAATAGTCTTGATCGACTTCTAAATCCGATATCCAATTTTTTAGACTATTCACATCCCCCCCTTTTCCTTTAACAGCGTAGGTTTGAGTTGTTCCTAATAAATTATCCAGAGACCCCATGCTAATCAGTTCTCCTTCTGCTAAAATTGCAATGCGATCGCAAACTTTCTCCACATCGGATAAAACATGACTATTGAAAAAAATGGTTTTATTCTGTGCTTTTAACGATAAAATAATTTCCCGAATTTGATAACGTCCCATTGGGTCGAGTCCTGACATCGGTTCATCTAAAAATACCACTTCAGGATCATTAATTAACGCTTGCGCCATGCCTACCCGTTGTAACATTCCCTTAGAATATTGACGCATTTGCTTTTTAATGGCGGCGGATTTTGCTAATCCGACTAAATCTAATAATTGGGGAATGCGTTGACGTTGGATTGATTTGGGAATTTGAAAGAGTCCGGCGGCAAATTCTAAAAATTCCCATCCTGTGAGATGATCATAAAAATAAGGATTTTCGGGTAAATATCCCACTCGTTGTTTAACTAAGCGATCGCCAATGGGTTTCCCTAATAATAATCCTGAACCTGATGTCGGACGTACAATTCCTAATAAGGTTTTTAATAAGGTGGTTTTCCCCGCACCATTTTGTCCTAATAAGCCAAAGGTTTCCCCAGCCTGAATTGTTAAAGTACAGTTTTTTAAGGATTCAATCTTTTGATTCATCCAAAAACCTGTACGATAAAATTTCCCTAAGTTCTGGGTTTTTACCACAGGGTTTAAAGGAAGAATTGAAGCGGAATTTTTAACTTCGATAGCCGAATCCATAAGCGTCACGGATGAATAGGAATGTTTAGGCGATAATATTCTATTTTAATACAACAATTCATCGCTATATTCAACCCCCCATTCAAAGCAATTTCAGCCGCTTGAGCATCAAAAATCCCACTTTGCGCCCAAACGGTTTTTGCTTGAACGGCGATCGCTTCTTCGACAATTTCCGCTAAATATTCAGAACGGCGAAACACATTGACAATATCAATCGGTTCAGGAATTGCTGTTAAATTCGGGTAACAGGATTGACCGTCAATTCCTGTAAAAGCCGGATTAACGGGGTAAACCCGATAACCCACGTTTCGTAAAAATTGCCCCACTTGATAACTCGCGCGCTCCGGTTTATTGGAATATCCCACAAGAGCAATTACTCTCCCTTGGGTCAGAACCTCGCGCATTGCTGTATCGTCTTGATTGAGATTAATAGACATATTTAAAATAAATTAGGGGTCATTGTATTGTACCTAATGGTCTAATGTGCAAAACAACATACATTTGACAAAACCTTTAAAAAAAGGATTGCTCACCTTCAAGAAATAGCCAATTATCAAAAAGAATTTGTTTCCACAGGGAATTATGCCAGAGCACAATAGCACTTTAATTCATGATTAAATCCTGAGATTGCATTCAGTTTAAAGACATTAAGCAACGGTATATCATTACACTTTTATGATCAATTTAGCTTTTTTAAAACAGCGAGGATTACGCCTTTTAATGGGGCGAAAAACCTATCAAGAGTTATGTGAAAAACAATAAACTCTTTATGCAGGTCACAGTTCAATTTCTTCCCGTGCCATCTACTTACCAGGAGAACTTGATAAAGTAACAGGTGTTCCCGAAAAAACAACTTATGCAAAGGAATTGCAACGAATACAAGGGGGAATAACTGAACACGCAGCAACAATAGCTTATAAGTTGAGAGATGTACAAATCCACAATGGATATATTTATAAAGAAGCGATGAAAGTTCCTTTGACTAAAACAAAAGAATCGTGGTTTAATCACGGTGAAACAGAGTATATTCCTGAAGCCGCACTCGCTTGCACGTTTTGTGGAAATCGTTACTTTGGTCATTGGATGACCGATGATGTTGTCTTGAATTTGGCAGCGAAACAATTAGCAACAGCCGTTAGAACGTCTCAGAAACTGAGCTCTAATCAAATCGAATATAGCCATCTTTTTGAGATCAATTCTACTCCTGTTACCCAAGCTAAATTTAACGAATTGATCATGATTCAAGATTATGCCCAAAATCAATTTAAACGAGAACGATATGAATATATTCGATCTAAAATTCAGCCTCTAGGTTCGTCGTCCGTGAGTCCAGGTGTGATGTTATTACGGGGAAAGTCAGGCATTCAGCGCTCTCTCTGTAATGAGGCTGAAGTTGCTGAATTTTTGAGAAGTCAAGGCTTTACTATTATTGACCCCGAAAAAACACCCGCGCGGGAAATTATACGTCAATCTCTAGGAACTAAAATTATTGTTGGAGTTGAAGGAAGTCAATTAGCCAATGGATTATTTACCGTTGTCCAAGATGGTGTTCTATTGACGTTACAACCCCCTTATCGATTTAATAATGTCTACAAAGGTCGAGTAGATTGCTTAGGAATTAAATATGCGTTTGTTGTGGGTACACAGGTTGATAATGGATTTGAAATTAGTATAGAAAACTTGGCAAGAACCCTGGATTTAATTGATTCACAACTGATCTAAGCAATCAGCAACGAGATTTTTAAACTGGGTTTGGGGTGATAATTACTGAACTTTAAATTGATTTTCTACACCCCAGACACATTTTTACCGACCGTATAATTGATTTAATTTCAACAATTGATCACTTAATTCCTGAGTCAATAATTCCGAACTTTCATAACGCCAACGCCAATTTCCAGCATTATCACGGGGATCATTCATGCGGGCACTATGTCCTAAACTTAGGATATCCTGGAGGGGAATAATAGCTAAACTGGCAACGGAACTTAACGCTAAACGAATCATTAACCAGTTAATATTTGTGATTTCGTCGGGGGAAGAATACCCTAAATATTCAGCAAAATATTGTTTTTCTTTTGCACCTGCTGTTTCCCACCAACCGATGGCTGTATCATTATCATGGGTTCCCGTATAAACTAAACAATTTTGAATATAATTATGGGGAAGATGTACACTATTTGCATCTCCTCCAAAGCCAAATTGTAAGATTTTCATCCCTGGAAAATCATAATGATCTCGCAATTGTTCAACTTCCGGGGTAATAATTCCTAAATCTTCCGCTAAAACGGGTAAATTTCCCAGTTCTTGTTTAAGTAAATCAAAAAATTCATAACCGGGTGCTTTAATCCATTCTCCTTTCATCGCATTTTGTTCACCCGCCGGAACACGCCAATAGGCTTCAAAGGCGCGAAAATGATCAATCCGCACATAATCTACATATTCTAATGTTGTTTTAAATCGTTGAATCCACCACGCAAATTTTGTTTTTTGCATCGCATCCCAATTATAAATCGGATTCCCCCAAAGTTGTCCAGTTTCACTAAAAAAATCGGGGGGAACTCCGGCAATATAAGTGGGTTCTAAGGTGTGCGGGTTGAGTTGAAATAGTTCAGAATTTGCCCAAACATCAACGCTATTATGGCAAACATAAATGGAAATATCGCCAATAATTTTAATTCCTTGTTCATTGGCATAATGTCGCAGATCTTCCCATTGCTTAAAAAACAAAAATTGCAGAAATTTTTGATATAATATCGTTTCTTTTAATTCCTCAGTCTTAGCTTTTAAGGTATCAGAATTTCGATGGGCTAAGGCAGGTTCCCAATAATTCCAAGCTTTGCTTTCGTGGGCTTCTAATAAAGCCATAAATAAGGCATAATCATTTAACCAAGCTGAATGTTTTTGGCAAAATGTTTCAAATTCAGTATTATGTTGTTCATCTAATTGCTTTTTAAAGCGAGTGTAAGCTTTTTGAAGATATAAAGCTTTATGGGGAACAACGGTTTCATAATTAACTTTATTTGCAACTTTTTCTTCTAACTCTAAAGGGACAATTTCTTGAGGTTCTAATAATCCTTCCTGGACTAATCTTTCTAAATTAATCATTAAAGGATTTCCGGCAAACGTGCTATAATTCATAATATAAGGAGAATGTTCTTCTGCCGTTGGCCCTAAAGGTAAAATTTGCCAAAATTTATAACCACTACGCTTTAAAAAATCAATAAATTCATAAGCCGATTTTCCAAGGTCTCCAATGCCATGTTGACTGGGAAAAGAGGTAGGATGAAGTAAAATTCCACTAGAACGTTGAAATAACATCACAATATTTTACTAATATTTCATTGGATAAAAATAGCATAAATTTAAACCTATAACATCTTTCTAACGATAGGGAATCGCTGAACTGGGAATAGAAGGAAGTTTCCTTTTCTTATAGACAGGTGTGATGGTACATCTTAAGCCCAAAATGGGCTATTCTGGATATTTACTTAAAGTTCCAGTTGCTGATTTCGGGAATTGATATGATTGAATCAGTAGTCTCTCAACTAACAACGATAGCAGCATCCCCTTTAGGACACGGTAAAATCAATGATCAAATTTCTTAATCTTTTCCATACCTTTTTATTAACAACTGGTTTGAGTATCGGGAGTCTTATTTTATCTTTATCCTCGGTTCAAGCTCAAGACGCAGTTGATATTCCCGTTATTCAAGGAACTCCCGCCCAAACCTATACCCCAGGTGCTTGGCAACCTGTCGCTAGAGTTAATCCTAATCAACCAGTCACTGTAACTATTACCAATGAAACCGGATATAACTTAGAAACGGGATTAACGACGGGGCAGACTAACACTCAAATTCCTCCCGGTGGGAGTTATACCATCAATAATGTTCCCAAAAATTCTAATATTGTGATTAATTCTATCGCCAGGGCTGCCGTCCTTGACTATCGGATTGATGTACAGGATAATGTTGTTAATGTGACTGTAAAAACGGCTGCTGGTGTTGCCGGAGATAATGCGATTAATATCCAAGATACAGGCGCAATTTATATTTATTAATCGCTATTTTTTAAACTGTAGAGTTTGGGACATAACTGAACCTTGATGTTTAATGTTCGTTCAAAACACCTCAACTCTATCTAAAGAATTCATTCACTAGGATGAGGGGAAAATATAGGATTTTAGGCATACTATAGCCAAGCTGACTCAATAAACCCTTTGCCAAATGCCAATATGAAACGTCTACATTATATCGGGATACTGGCAATAGTGATGATCGCCTTATCAATATTGCCCGGTATTGTTTATCGAATCTTTTTTTCCTCTAAATCTACCATTCCCGCACAGGTTGATACACCCCATCATGCTGTTTCTCCCCAAGTTTTATGGCATCAGTAACTTGATTTTCACGGGGAGGTTGCAAACTTAACCGTCTTCAATCAGTTGACGATGGTACCCTTATTCGATATGAATATTAAATAAGAACCCATCAGGATGAGGACTTTTATTCTGCTGGGGTTAAGGATTTAACTGTTTTAGGAAATAGAAATGCGAATTTTAATCATGGGTGGAACCCGATTTATTGGGGTTTATTTAACGAAACTTTTAGTTGAACAAGGGCATGATGTTGTTTTATTTAATCGAGGGAAAAAACCTGCACCCATTGAAGGAATTCAACAAATTCATGGTGATCGCACTGATGCTGCCCAAATTCAAGACAAATTATCCCATGAAGAATTTGATGCTATTTTTGATAATAACGGACGAGAACTTAGCGATACAAAACCTTTAGCAGATTTATTCAAAAATCGGGTGAAACATTTTGTGTATATGAGTTCGGCGGGTGTTTATTTAAAATCCGATCAAATGCCTCATATTGAAGGGGATGCTACTGATCCCAAAAGTCGTCATTTAGGCAAATACGAAACCGAGAGTTATTTACAAGCTCAAAATTTACCTTGGACATCCATTCGCCCCACCTATATTTATGGGCCATTAAATTATAATCCCTTAGAATCTTGGTTTTTTGATCGCATTGTTAAAGATCGTCCTATTCCAATTCCTGGGAATGGATTTCATATTACCCAGTTAGGTCATGTGAAAGATTTAGCAACAGCAATGGCGGCGGTTTTAGGCAATGAAAAAGCAATTGGTCAGGTGTATAATGTTTCTGGAGAACGTTATGTTACCTTTGATGGTTTAGCGAAAGCTTGTGCTGTGGCTGCGGGTAAATCCTTAGATTCTCTGCAACTGATTCATTATGATCCTAAACAGTTTGATTTTGGCAAACGTAAAGCGTTCCCGATGCGTGTACAACACTTTTTTGCGGATGTTCATAAAGCCATGCAGGATTTAAACTGGAAACCTGAATTTGATTTAATTTCTGGTTTAAAAGATTCGTTTCAAAATGATTATTTAGCCCGAAAACTCGACCAAGCAGATGTTGATTTTTCAACGGATGATGAGATTATTCAAGCACTACAATGAGAAACCGGGTTTTTGCATAACTCTTGATTGGAAACCAAAAGGTTAGAAGAAAAACCAGGTTTCTGAACCCTAACTAGAATAAGAAACCGGGTTTTTGTAGACAGCTTGGTGAAAAACCAAAAGGTTAGAAGAAAAACCCGGTTTCTGAGTCCTTGGTTTCTGATAACCTTAAAGCTTTTGCTCTTGATACAGTTGTTTAAACAAACGTTGCTGTTGATTATGATCAACAATGGGTTGGGGATAACCGCAGGATTTGCGATCGCGGGGCGATATTTTTCCAGTCACTAATTGGTCTGTTTCTAAAGATCTTAATTCGGGCAACCATTGACGAATATATTCCGCTTCAGAATCGAATTTTTGGGCTTGACTAGCCGGGTTAAAAATCCTTAACGGTTTTGGATCCATTCCACTCGAAGCACTCCATTGCCATCCACCATTATTAGACGCTAAATCCCCATCAATTAAGGTTTGCATAAAATATTTTTCTCCCCATTGCCAATTAATAATTAAATCCTTGGTTAAAAAACTAGCAACGATCATTCGACAACGGTTGTGCATCCAGCCAATTTCCTGAAGTTGTCGCATTGCAGCATCAACAATGGGATATCCCGTTTTTCCCTCACACCACGCTTGAAAATACTGTTCATTATTATGCCAAGGAAAGCTTTTAAAAGGTTCTCGATAGGAGCCTAATTCTAATTCAGGAAAATGATATAAAGCGTGTTGATAAAATTCCCGCCAAGCCAGTTCCTGTTGCCAAGATTGAATCTGATTTCGGGTTTCATCACTGCGACAATTTTCCATCGCTTCTATCGTTTTTTGCCAAATACTTCTAATACTAATTACCCCAAATTTTAACGCCGCACTCAGTTGAGACGTGCCATCAATAGCCGGAAAATTTCGCTGTTCATCATATTCATAAAGAGCGCGATCACAAAATTCCTCTAAACGTTCTTGAGCAGCGATTTCTCCAGGTTCTAAAATTAAAAAATTATCCCAAATAAAGCCTAATTCTTGGGCAGAAGGTACAGGAATAACCCCGATATTTTTGGCTAATTCTTGTTCAGTTTCCGTTAAACCAATTAACGGTTTAGAGAATAGGGGTTGCGGTTTTGCTTTAGGTTTAAGATTCCAATTTCTCCAAAAGGGAGTATAAACTTTATAAGGTTCTTGGGATTGGGTTAAAATTTGATTAGGAGCATGAAGTAACTGATCCCAAGTTGTTTCTGTTCTAATTCCAATAGACTTTAAAGCTTCTGAAACGCTGCGATCGCGGTTTCTAGCAAAGGGTTCAATATCTAAATTAAAATAAACCGCTTTAGCCTTTAATTCTCTGGCTAATTTCGGAATAATTTCTTGAGGTTCTCCCTGTAAAATTAATAATTGACTACCCAGTTTTTTATATTCTTCTTGGAGAAATTGCAAACAGCCGATCATGTAAGTGACTCGAACCGGAGCAATATCATCCCGCTTTAAAAGATTAGGATCTAAACAGAATAAACCAATCACTTTAGAACTGGATTCACAAGCCTTTATTAAGCCTAAATTATCCTGTATTCTCAGATCTCGGCGATGCCAAAATAAAATTAAATCTTCCGACATAGAATTAGATTTCGGTATAGAAACTGATTCTATTTTAACCGAAATCTATCTATATTATTCAGATTTAAGATTAATTTTTGAGATGGGGTTTAGCTAAGAGAAAACTAGAAATGGTTTTAGCATCCACAGGTTCACCGTCTAAAATTGCTTTTTCCAGTTCTTCAGGTGTCATTAATAGCGTATCAATATCTTCATCATCATCTTGTTCTGGGGGCGTTTCTAACTGCTCTAAATCTTGGGCTAAAAACACATAAATAATTTCATCGGAATAACCCGGTGCTAATATAAATTGTCCTAATTTTTGCCAGCGATGAGCACGATATCCGGTTTCTTCTTCGATTTCTCGTTTAACAGTTTCAGCCGGATCTTCATCCGGTTCAACGGTTCCTGCGGGGAATTCTAAAGTGCGTCCTTCTACTGCAAATCGATATTGTTTAACTAAGACTAATTTTCCTTCAGATGTGACAGGAATCACTAACGCTCCACCCGGATGACGAATACATTCCCAATTTCCTTCTACCCCATTGGGAAGGCGTAAATGATTAACATCAAAATTAAATTTTCGTCCTCGATAAAACAGACGATTTTCTAAAATAGTTGGCGGTTCAGATCCGGGTTTTGTCATGATTTTCAAGCAGGTATAAAACAGGATAATCAAAGTTTTTTAACGTCCGAACAATCAACGGTTTCTAACAGTTGAATGATGGTTTTTCCGGTGACAGGATCAACCCAATTCGGTGCTATTTCCGCTAGAGGAACTAAGACAAATGCTCGTTCTCTCATACGAGGATGGGGAATTTCTAACACTGGGGTTTCCCAGATTAAATCATCAAACAAAAGTAAATCTAGGTCAAGGGTTCTTGGCCCCCAACGTTCCCGACGGATGCGTCCGAGTTGGTTTTCAACGGTTAATAGGGTTTCTAAGAGATGCTCCGGTTTGAGTTGAACTTCCAGAATAGCACAACCATTAATATAATCCGGCTGCGGTGGCCCAATCGGGGCGGTTTGATACCAACTTGAACAGGATTTGACTTGAATATCAGGATGATTATTGAGGATAGCTAATGCAACTTCAACATTTTTTTTAGAGTTTCCTAAATTACTTCCTAATGCGATCGCAACGGATGAAACTTTCATTTTATTGTTATTAATAAATCAAGGTTTAATATTGAAACTATGGTGCTACGCTTTAGGGAACAGGGAACAGTAAGAAGCGCCAAAAGCCTTGAAATAAATTTCAGGCTAAAAGCTCAAACCCGTTAAAACGGGTTAAGAAAGACCAGAGTTTAGTCATCTTTAGATGCCGATCGCTTTTAGCCCGAACTTCAGTTCAGGGCATTAATTATTTAAGTTGACACCAATGGGTCTCCCCGCCCTTAAACCTGAAATTTATTTCAAAGTGATTCTGGCTTAATGAACAAAATGACGAATTCCTGTGAATACCATCACTAATCCTAATTCATTTGCGGCATTAATTGAATCTTGATCTCGCAGACTCCCACCCGGTTGTACAATGGCTGTAATTCCTGCTGCGGCTGCGGTGCGAACGGAATCATCAAAGGGGAAAAAGGCATCACTTCCTAAAACGGCTCCCTGAGCATTTTCTCCCGCTTGTTTAAGCGCAATTTCAACGGAGCCAACACGGTTCATTTGTCCGGCTCCAACTCCCAAGGTTGTTTGATTTTTAGTGACAACAATGGCATTCGATTTAACGTGTTTAACTACTTTCCAAGCAAACATTAATTCTGCCAATTCTTCAGGGGTGGGTTGCTTTTCTGTTACCACTTTCCAGTCCGTTGATTGTTCCACGACATCATCGGCACTTTGAACTAAAAATCCTCCTGCAATCTGTTTAATAATTTCCTTTGGCCTTTGAGTAGAATCGGGTAAAATTAACACGCGCAGGTTTGATTTTTTCTTGAGAATTTGAGCCGCTTCCTCATCACAACCCGGAGCAACAATACATTCTAAAAAGGTTTTGCTTAATGCCTTTGCGGTCTGTGAATCAATGTTCTGATTTAAGGCAACAATTCCCCCAAAGGCTGAAATTGAATCTGCATTAAAGGCTTTTTCATAGGCTGTAACTAACGTATCTGCAATGGCAACTCCACAGGGATTGGTATGTTTTAAAATCGCGGCTGCTGGTTGATCAGGAAACTCACAAATAATTCGTCTGGCTGCTTCTAAATCCACTAAATTATTATAACTTAACGGTTTACCTTGCAAAATTTGACCCGATGTCCAACCCGTCGGTTGAGTTCCGGTTTGATACCAAGCTGCTGCTTGATGGGGATTTTCACCATACCGTAAGGATTGAATTTGAGTTCCGGCTAACACAAAATTTTGGGGTAAAGGGGAATCTTCGCTAAGTTCTTGTTGTTCTAAATAAGCCGCGATCGCTCGATCATAAGCTCCTGTATGTTGAAAGGCTTTTAAAGCGCAATGTTGACGAAATTCAAAAGAAATTTCTCCATTTTTTGTCTGAAATTCTTCTAAATAACTTCCATATTGTTCAGGGTTACATAATACCGTTAAATGGGCATAATTTTTAGCGGATGCTCGCAATAAAGTGGGGCCACCAATATCAATATTTTCAATGGCTTCTGCTAAAGTTACATCGGGTTTAGCAATGGTTTGTTCAAAGGGATAAAGATTGACGACGACTAAATCAATGGGACGAATCTCATGGGTTTCTAATTCAGTCACATCTTGAGGCACATCTCGCCGTGCTAAAATTCCCCCATGAATACGGGGATGGAGGGTTTTTACTCGTCCCCCTAAAATTTCAGGAAATCCCGTATAATCGGAGACTTTTGTAACGGGAAGTCCCGCTTCTTTTAAAGCCATTGCTGTACCGCCACTACTAATTAAATCAAATCCTAATTCTTCAACCAGACTTTTGGCAAACTCAATCAGTCCGCGTTTGTCAGATACACTCAATAAAGCTAAACGCGCCATTCAGAAAAACTCCCAAACTCAAAAAATCAACAGTTTACTATTGTGACACTTCAAGCTCAATTTCTCTTTGCTGTTTCATGATTCCTTCAGACAGAGACGTGATCGTTTTTAACTCAATGACGACCCCGACACCACCCATCTCAAGAACCCAACTCGTAATCAGGGGATGTTTTAAGCGCAGCAACCCGCTAGAATATATATATGTGTGCGAGACGTTCCTGTCAAAGTCTAGGGATAACACCCAAAACGTAAACAGGGAGATAGGTTCAGACAATTGGTTAAAGGATACCAATCCAACAATAAATCCAATTAAGCCTATCTTAACTTTGAAAATGTGACCTTAAAGGAAGGTCAATCTCGGAGTCAATGGTACGGATTACCAAACCTAAAAGTACGGTAGCCAAACCAAAGAGATTCAGCAATTCCCACAGCACAAGACTGATTATCAAAGTGTTGAAGCTGGGAATAACGGGAAATCGGATATAAGTCAGATATCTAAGAATTTCTCTAGCCAATTGCCCAAGAATAACGAAAGTGAACATCTGGCTTGAACCGTCGTCAATATTAAGCAGCGAAAGTGACTTGATTACGTTACGTTCAAAAGAACAAGGGGAAAAGATAGAAAGCTCAATTGTCTTTCTATAAAAGGTAAGGTTTTGCATATAACACTTATCCAGACTCCCAAAATACCCCGGCGGAAAGGATGATTCTAAAGGCAATAATCCCATTTTCAAGGAACGTTAAAACCCCTCATCTACTCCTACAGAGGTCGAACACTGTTAGGCAGCCACAAATCTAAGGCAAATGTTGTGAGGGCGAAAGATGGAACTCAGAAGCCAAAGCCTAAATGTAATGTTTAGGATACGCTGATAGATTCCGGTTTAGTTGTTAGGTAAGGTTTCAATTAGCAGTAAAAACGGTGAAAACGAGTATAACCAAGACTACGGCTGCATGGAATACTATCAATTGGGCGAAAGTCCAACGGGTAGTATTTAAGCTGCAAAAGAGAATTTACCAGGCATCATTATCGGGACAGAATGCAAAAGCTCGAAAGCTTCAGAAACTTCTAGTCAAGTCATATTATGCCAAACTTATAGCGATTAGAAAGGTAACTCAGGATAATCAAGGGAAGAAAACAGCCGGGGTAGATGGAATAAAATCAATCACACCCAAACAACGGTTAGAACTTGCCAACAACTTGAGTAAATACCAAAAAGCAAAACCACTCCGTAGGAAATGGATACCCAAACCCAACGGGGAAAAACGCCCACTAGGTATACCAACTATAAACGATAGAGTAAGGCAAGCCTTGGTTAAATTGGCACTAGAACCTCAATGGGAAGCCAGATTTGAGGGTGAAAGCTACGGGTTTAGACCCGGACGGTCAGCCCATGATGCCATGTCACGAATCTTCCAAAGCATCCACAAAGGAGAATACTATATTCTCGATGCTGACATCTCAAAGTGTTTTGACCAGATTAATCATGAATACCTACTGTCCAAAATTGATTGTCCATCAACAATAAAAGCTCAAATCAAACAATGGTTAAAAGCTGGAGTGATGGATAACGACATATTTGAAGCAACGGTGACAGGCACACCGCAAGGTGGTGTCATCAGTCCTCTACTCGCTAACATCGCATTGGATGGAATGATAAAACTTGTAGAGCAAATATCCCCTAAAAAGAAAGGACGCTCTCAAGCAACAGTCATCAGATATGCCGATGATTTCGTTGTGATAAGCCCACAACTTGAAATTATTCAACAGTGCCAAATTGTCATCGAAGAATGGCTAAAACCCATCGGGTTAGAACTGAAACCAGCTAAAACTCGTATATGTCATACACTGAGAGAAATCGAAGCAAAAGACGAAAAGGTAAAACCAGGATTCGACTTTCTAGGTTGGAATTTCCGACAATATCCAGTTGGTAAACACCATGCTAGGAAAACTGGAGGATACAACTCAAAAGTATTAGGATTCAAAACCCTAATAAAACCTAGCAAGAAGGCAATTAAAGCTCACGCGGATAAAGTGAAAGAAGTGATTAAAACCCACAAAACTGCACCTCAATACGCATTAATCAAACACCTAAATCTGGTCATTAGAGGATGGTGTAACTACCATTCCAAAGTTGTTTCCAAAGAAACATTCTCCTCTTTAGACCATATAACATGGCAAAGATTAAGAGCATGGACAGTCAGTAGATGCGGTAAAGCCAGTTACAAGAAACTGAAAAATTACTTCAGAAAAAACGGTAATAGTGCATGGAGTTTTGAAACCAAAGATGGCTTTAGATTACTTACCCATGCAGAAACACCTATCACCCGTCATGTAACTGTAAGACCTGACGCATCACCTTATGACGGAAACTGGACATATTGGAGTACAAGAAAAGGTACATCCTTTGATGTACCTAAAAGAGTAACAACTTTGCTCAAAAAGCAAAAAGGCAAATGTAACTTCTGTGAACAATATTTTACTCCAGAAGATATTGTAGAAATCGATCATATTCATCCCACAATTTTAGGCGGGAAAAACGAATATAAGAACCTACAATTACTACATCGCCATTGTCACGATATTAAAACGGCTACTGATGGGTCTTACAACTCAATCATAAACCGGATGTTCTGATGATAACAGTCAACTAGACTAGGAGCCGTGTGCGGTGAAAGTCGCAAGCACGGTTCTGAATGGGAGGTGAGGGTTGTAAAGCCCTCATCGACCCCTAATTCCCTCAGTTAGTTCGCTTAATCATGGCGGCAGCTAGAATGCCTACTGCTTTAAGCGATGGGAGCCTATAAAATGGGAGTATAGATACTATCAAATTCACAAAATATAAAAAAATGCAAAGAAACTCTCGAAAATGGGTAGATTTGAGGTAACAATTGGTCACTAACCTTGGTGTAGCCTACGTAGTCTGAGTTGAACTTAAATTTCAAAAGCTGAAAGTATAAAGGATATGACTACAGTCATGATTGTCGATGATAGCATCTCCCTCCGAGAGATGATTGCAGATATGTTGCGTAAAAGTGGCGTGGAGGTAATCTCAGCGGGAGATGGGATGGAAGCCTTAGAAAAAATTGAACAAGTCAAGCATCTGGATTTGGTGGTGTTAGATATTGTCATGCCGAATATGAATGGCTATGAACTTTGCCGCCATATTAAAAAACACCCCAAAACCCAGAATGTCCCTGTAGTAATGTGTTCGAGTAAAAGCGAGGAATTTGATCGCTATTGGGGAATTAAACAGGGGGCTGATGCTTATATCTCAAAACCCTTCCATCCCCAAGAACTCATGAGTACAATCAAACAACTTCTACGCAAGTAAGCCGTTATACTCAACACTGACTGTTGAGAGGGGCTGTGGGCCTTACCCGGTCACAACCCCGTCAAAAACCCTGGCTAGAGGAAATGGAGCCAAATTGCGGTAAAAAAAGATGGGGTAGTATTCGTGAAAAAGCCCCATCAAGTCAAAAAGAGTCCTCAATTTTACCAGTTCTATTTGGAACCTAAAGCGGTGACTACAGATTGGGTAAATACGGTTGCAAGGCGTCTTTAGTAACCGCAATATTACAAGCTAACGCAATTTGTTCTTTTTCAATAATGCCAACAACTTGACGGGGCTGTTCACGAGTCACAACAGGTAACTGGGGTAAATCCCGCGCAGCCATGCGTTCTAAAGCCGCTTTTACAGGTTCATCTTCATAGGCGCAAAGGATTTCGGTTGTACAAACAGCCTTTAATTTTTGCTGTCCTAATGCTAAAGATTCCTCCTGATTTGTCGCTTGAAAAATTGAGCGACGAATATCCGTAACCGTTACTAATCCAGCTAATTGAGAGGTTTCATCTAAGATTAAAGCCGTATGACAATTAAGATGTACCATCACCGAACCTGCCTCTAAAATAGGCATTGAACAAGGAAGAGTTAAATAAGATTGACCCATCACTTCAGAAATCCGAATCGTTTGTAAGACTTCTAACTCATTGGGACGTTCTAAATAAACCCCCATTTGTTGTAAATTTAATCCTGAATCTGATTGATTAGATTGCACCACATCGACAATTAAAACACTCACGCCCACCGCCACCATTAACGGTAAAATAATTAAATAATTTTGCGTCATTTCAAATAACAATAAAATCGCCGTTAATGGCGCTCGCACACTTGCCGCTAATACCGCCGCCATTCCCACCATTGCATAAGCTGCTGGGGGTGCAATATCGGGTAAAAAAGGGTGTAATAAACCCGCTAAGGCTTGCCCATAAGTCGCGCCTAATGTTGCTCCAATAAACATCGCTGGCGCAAAAATTCCCCCGACTAATCCACTCCCTAAACTGACAGAAGTGGCAATGATTTTAAGAATTAATAAAATCATTAATAAATCTAAAGAAAATTGCCCTTCCTCTAATAAAGCTTGAATGGTTCCATAACCAGGCCCTAGAATATGGGGAAATTGAATCGCAATCATCCCGACAAATAATCCCCCTAACATCGGATGAAAGGTGCGAGGAATTTTAGTTAAAAATAGGAAAGCTGGAATTTCGCCTCGAAAACAACGTTGAGCAAATTTAATCGCTTGGGTATAAGCTAAGGAAACAAAACTAGCTAAACACCCTAATCCTAAATAAAGTAATAATTCCCAATTGCTTCGGACTTCATAAAGGGGAGGAGAAAAGGCTGGATGATCACCCAAAACAATCCGAGCAACCACCGAAGAAACCACAGAAGCTAATAATACTAAACCGACACCTGAAGCCGCAAAACTTGTGCCTAAAATCACTTCTAAGGCAAAGAAAACTCCCGCAATCGGTGCATTAAATCCCGCAGCTAATCCGGCGGCGGCTCCGGCTCCTAATAATAACCGATAACGTTCTTTTGAAACTTGAAAAATTTGCCCTAAAATTGCCCCTAAATTCGCCCCTACTTCTACACTCGGCCCTTCCGGCCCCAAGGAAGCTCCTGAACCTAACGAAATCGCCGCAGCTAATAGTTTAATAAAAGGTCTTAAGGGGGAAATAATTTGGATTCTTTGGGTATTAATTAAGGAAGAAATGCCCTCGCCAAAAAATTCTTGATAACGACAGCGAATTAACCCCACAATTAAGCCGCCAAGAGGTGGAATTAACGCGATTGTCCATAAACCAAAGGGCACCATTAACCCCATAAAATCTTCTAGGGTTAACCGTTGAAATAGTTCCACTAATTTATGGAACATGACCATAACTAATCCCGTTCCCCCGCCAATTAAGAGGGCAAACATTAAAATTAAAAATTGCGGGGGGGGCTGTAAACGGTTTAAGAGGCTGGTTAGGCGGTCAGAAACAGAGACAGAGGCGAGTTCAGTTTGCTGCGGGAGGACGCCCTCATTATTGGGCAGAGTAGTCGTCATTGATAGACCCACAATTATAATAATCTTTATAAAATTTAAAACAAGTTCTAACGTTTGGGAGCATTAAAACCCAAAGAGGGTACTCATCCATAAAGGACAGGGACTCCAAATTTCATCGATTGGATACCCAAGACCATACAGAAAGGACATTCGCTACGGCGTCCGACCTGATGCTGATACCCGTCTTAGGCTTCTAATCTTAACTGTTCCAACTTCATGACTCATCACCCGTTTGAGGTGAAGGAAAAATCAAACACTCCTCTTCCTTCATCTCTTTCAGTCCCAACGATCAGTTCTCAGTTGGACTTGACAATGTTTGCAATCCTATCGTTCGGTTAACCGAGACGATATTTGCTTAAAGTTGCCAATACTTGCTGAATTTTATCGTGAGTACGGCTATTTCCCGTTTTCGATTCGTTAAAACCGAATTATCCCGGCGGCCGAATTCATTATCTTAGAATCAAAAGGCTGCAATCAAGCCTATATAAATAGTGTATCAAATAAAAGCGTTAATGGAGGTAACGATTATGCCGTTAGTCCGTTGGCAACCGTTCCAAGAAATTGATTCTCTACAACGAGAAATGAATCGTTTGTTTGATAGTTTAGCTTTGCCCACCGAAAAAATGGGGATGTCCATCTTTCCTCCGGCGGAACTCCATGAAACACCCGATGCGGTTATCCTGAAACTGGAAGTTCCGGGGATAGATTCCAAAGATTTAGACATCCAAGTCAGTGCTGATGCAGTGGCGATTACCGGAGAACGAAAATCACAAATCCAAACGGAAGAAAAAGGGGTAACTCGAAGTGAATTCCATTATGGAAAATTCCACCGTGTGATTCCACTTCCGACTCGGATTCAAAACACCCAAGTTAAAGCCGACTATCAAGATGGAATTCTCAGCTTAACCTTACCGAAAGCAGAAGAAGAGAAGAACAAAGTCGTTAAGGTAACCTTAAATTAAGGGGGAATTCAAGGATTAGTAATTGTTTAAGGTTTGGCTGGAATCAAGGACAAACAAAAAAGTCGGTAATCTCAGTCGAAATTTAAACGAGATTCGACTATAATAAAAAAACAGGAAAGCGGATTTATGGAAATATTTCCGCTTTTCTTGATCTAAAGTACAATCCTAAATTTGAGGATAATAACATTGAATCCAAATGAATCAGAGTCCCAGTCTAAACCTTCAATTGAGATCGTGGAGGATGAATTTATGGGAAAATCCCAACTCCAAAATAAAACCTTTTATCAGATGAGCCGTTATGTTTTGGTTGCTGTTTTCAGCGTCGTGTTAACCTTAACCAGCTTACAATTTTTTCCCAATTTTTTAGGAACTTCTGCCCAAGCTGACCCCATACCAACCCCGACTCAACCCCAACCTGTAGCTGTCGTTCCTAACCCGAATTCTGCCAGAAATTTTGTTGCGGCTGCGGTGAATCGAGTCGGGCCAGCCGTGGTTAGAATTGATACAGAACGGACTGTTTCTGCTAATATTCCAGATCCTTTTTTTGATGATCCTTTTTTCCGGCGTTTCTTTGGGGAAGGAATGCCTCAAACGCCCCAAGAATATCAACAACGGGGACAAGGTTCGGGGTTTATTGTCGATAGTAGTGGGATTATTTTAACCAATTCCCATGTGATCAAAGGAGCCGATAAAGTCACCGTTACCCTCAAAGATGGTCGTCAATTTCAAGGGGAAGTTCGAGGCAGTGATGACCCGTCTGATTTAGCCGTTATTAAAATTAATGGGAATAATTTACCCGTTGCTCCCTTGGGGAATTCCAGTGAAGTTCAAGTGGGAGATTGGGCGATCGCATTAGGAAATCCGTTAGGATTAGATAATACTGTTACCTTGGGAATTGTCAGTACCTTAAATCGTCCCAGTTCTCAAGTGGGAATTCCTGATAAACGATTAGATTTTATTCAAACTGATGCGGCAATTAATCCAGGGAATTCTGGAGGGCCGTTATTAAATGATAGAGGGGAAGTGATTGGAATTAATACCGCTATTCGCGCCGATGGTCAAGGTATTGGATTTGCCATTCCCATTGATGCTGCAAAAAGCATTCAAGCTGCGTTAGTGCGAGGGGAAAAAATCGCCCATCCCTATATTGGCATTCGCATGGCAACCTTAACGGCGGATATGGCAAAACAACTCAATCAAGACCCTAATTCTTTAATGTTAATTCCTGAAGTGAATGGGGTATTAGTCGTACAAATTATGCCCAATAGTCCAGCAGCCAATGTGGGTTTACGTCGGGGGGATGTGATTACAGAAATTGATGGACAAGCCATTACCAGTGCTGACCAATTACAACGTTTAGTCGAAAAAAGCAAAATTGGTCAGCCCCTAAAAATCACCCTCCATCGCGGACAAAAAACCGAACAAATTTCAGTGCGTCCCGGTCAATTGAATGAAGAAGCACTGCGGTAAACTGTAGGTTTTGAAGATAGGTATCGCCCCTCCGACAGAAAAAAATGCACTCTTCCTGAATCCAGTTGCAGGAAGGGTGCATTTGTCAGGAGAAAACCTAAAAAATTAATAAAAATTTAAACAATCAGGAAAGTTCAAACTTATAGCTTAGACCCGAATTAACGTGATGATTGATGAAATCTGAATCTGAGACTTTTCTAGGCTTCGGAGCCGTGTTATTCTTGGGTTTGTCTATTAGCAAAGCCGGTCTTCCTAATTATAACCAATTTATTCGGTTTTGAACCAGAAGATCGGTCACAGGACAGATGTAATGGTCAAGATAGGGGTTAAGAAAAAAAACCGATCAAAAAACGTATAAGAATTATGTAAAACTAGCATAAGCTAATTTGATATTAACCCGTTTTGGCGCTAAAATCAAAGAGAGTAGTGAAATCGTTCATCTTTTGGTAGTCTTCTAATCCTCGAATATCAAAAAGACTACTAGAAGACGGAAGTAGGGAGTTCTCCCGAAGGAACGCGCCTGTTTTCACTGCGAGTTGAAACAGGAGGCGAAAAACCATGACTTTGAGTAAAGAACGTGTGCGCGAAACTTCCGCATCGGATATTCCGACCAGTGAAAGTTTCGATTTTGATTTGTGGGCAATAAAAGTGAAACGTCAGCTAATTGCGGCTCTCAATCACCAACTGGCTCCCGAACTTTCTCAGAACGACGCTCAAACAACCTCTTCCCCATTATCAGGAATTAAAGGTTGAGGAAAATAGCTAATCCCAATTAATCGGGTTTTATCCTATTTTCTAATTCAATAATATTATTTGTAGGGGCGACAAATGAGTCGCCCTTACCTGTATTAAGACTGGTTATTTATCCACCCTAGGACTAAGGATGGTAAACTCTTTCTATTACCTATCTATTACCTGTTCCCTGTTCCCTACTCCCTACTATATCAAGTCAGAAATTGTTCGACGGTTTGCCAATATTGTTCCCCTCCCACCTGTCTAACATTATTATGGCCTGCACCGGAAACAATTAACAGTTGTTTGGGTTCTATTGCTGCGGTAAATAAAGCTTCAGTCATAGACTGAGGAATTAACTCATCTTCTGTTCCATGAGTAAATAATATCGGCATTTTTAAAATTGGAACTTTAGCCAGAGAATCAAATCGTTGAGTTAAAATTAAATTAATTGGAAACATCCAATATTTCTTTTTATAATTAACCATTTGCCGAATATTAGTAAAAGAGCTTTCAATAATTAATCCAGCTATTTCTGGATGGTTGGAGGCTAAATTAATCGCGATCGCTCCTCCTAAAGAATGACCAAAAACATAAATATTGTGAGGATTAAATTGACGTTCATTTACTAAATAATTCCAAGCCACTTCTACATCCTCATAAACCGTTTTTTCCGAGGGAAAGCGATCTGTACTGCGTCCATAGCCTCGATATTCTACTAATAAAACTGATAATCCCATTTGGTTAAATTGTTTAGCATAACCCACATTTGCTCCAATATTATTACGGTTTCCATGTAAATCAATAATCACTTTTTCTGAATTAAATTTACTAGGAACCCACCAGCAATGCACTATTTCTACTTTTCCAGAAGGGATAGGAATTTTTAACTCAATATTTTCATACGTTAAACCCACATCATCCGGGGTGATGGAAATAAGACGAGAGGGGAAAAAAATAAATCGAGTTTGTCGAAAAAACAGGAATAAACAAGCACAAAAATATGCGATCGCACCAATAACTAAAACAATTAATCCCAATTTAAACAGAGCCGTTAAAATAATATTTAACATGGTTTTATCCCCTCACTTTTTGATGAGATTTTCTTTTTTAAATCTCTATTCCCTGTCTTAAAAAAAGGTTAAAAAGATAAAAGAAAACTTCCTTTCCACACAACTTTATTCTTTACGGTTTAAATCAAGCCATTTCCGTTTAATTTCAGGAAATTTCCTACAATGATCCACCAAGGGTTATTTGTTTCTATAATGACAAGACAGAGTATCAACGATATTGTGTAGTAAATTGGGGTCAAATTTAAGGACAATATATCTTTTGTTGCTATAGCGGTGACTCCCCGATAAGTAGAATAAGAAAAGAAACAGATTGAATAGCTAAAAAGCATGCAGAGTAAGCTGTTCAGCATTTTAGGTTTAATCAAGTCGAGCGACTTATCCCCATAGCTGTCACTCTCCGAAAATCTTTGCCATTTCTAAACTCCAGAGCTTTTGTATAGGAAGCAAGTACCCCTAGTTTGGAATAATAACTTTTATAACTTTTGTGGGTTTTGTAGTCGTATGAGGTAGTATTGATCCTACAGAAGACAATCTTCTTTTTAAACCTACATTACTTGATTATAGCTCAACTTGTATTGAAGATTTAAGATTTATGTTACTGAGTGTCCGTCACAAGTTTAAGTACCTTGTTCATCGTTGGAAAAAATTGAATTTCGTGAGATTATTATTAATTGGTTTTATATCCTTCCTCTTGACGTCTGTATTGCTCTATCAAATCGCACCTGCACCTGAAATCCCAATCATCAGCGAAAAATTTAGGAAATTTGAAGAACATAAAAACGACTACAATACGCTTTTTTTTGGCTCAAGCCGAATTTATCGTCATATTATTCCTCGTGTTTTTGATCGGCAAATGGCATCTAAAGGGTATAATATTAAATCCTATAATTTAGGAGTTTCCGGCATGAATTTTGCAGAAACCTATTTTTTTATTCAACAAATTTTAGAAACTAAACCCATGAATATTAAATGGGTTTTTATAGAGATTCCTGATTTTAATCTCAATATTGCCGATGAAAATTTGAAAACAAATCGAGTCATCTATTGGCATACACTCAAACATACTTTATGGATATATCGATTCATTTTCAAAGCTGATTTTTCCGTGAGAACAAAGCTTCTGCTCATCCAAGAACACACGATTCCTTTAATTCATAATCTATTTAATATCAGTAAAGCTGATCCCATGATCCGAAGTTTTATCCTCAGCCAAACTGATCAAAACCCTTATTTAATCCGAGAAACAGATCAACGAGATTATAGTTCCCCACAGGAAGATGGATATTTAGCTTTAGATGATGAGGATAAAAAATATACTCATTTTGTGAAGCGAAATCAAGATTATTTATCTCATCTAAAATCGTATCAAAACAATGTTTTAAAATTCATTGAAAATGAGAAAAAAAGTAATAATGGATCTTCCCTTAACACTCTTGAGATTAGAACGATAGAAGATATAACTCAACTGATTGTAAAAATTGATGCACAGCCTATTTTAATTATTAGTCCAATTTTATCTAACCAAGATAAATTTATTATCGCTTCCAAACAAGGACAAATTCCTCCATTAATTTCTTTTAATAATCCAATAAAATATCCTGAACTCTATGAGCCTAAGAATCGATTTGATAGCGATCACCTCAATCAAGCAGGAGCGCACAAATTTACTACAATTCTAGCTGAGCAATTTGCTACCTATCTCAATTCTCAATTAAAAAAAGATTAAACCATAAAATATACAAACTATGTTATTTACAGAATTTCGGTTTATTATCTTCTTCATTATTATTTTTACAACTTATTGGACTTTAAAGAAAAATCAACATCGAAAAATATTTTTACTGCTTTGCAGTTACATTTTCTATGGAGCGTGGAATTGGCGATTTTTATCATTAATTTTGATTTCTACCTTTATTGATTATTGGGTAGGTATTTATCTATCAAAAACACAAGATAATTCCTTTAAAAAAAAATGGTTAATTTTTAGCTTAATCACAAATTTAGGAATTTTAGGGTTATTTAAGTATTTTAATTTTTTTACGGTTTCAGCTTCTCAATTTTTTAACTTTTTAGGACTACCTCTTGATTTTCCAACGCTTCACTTGATTCTTCCTGTTGGAATCAGCTTTTATACCTTTCAAAGCCTGAGTTATTCTATTGATGTCTATCAGGGAAAACTAAAAGCGGTCAACAATATTTTAGATTTTGCTTTGTTTGTAAGTTTCTTTCCGCAATTAGTGGCTGGGCCAATTGTCAGAGCGAGTAGCTTTTTACCTCAGTTAGAGACATCTCGAAAATTTGAACAGATCCCTTTTAAAAATTGTTTTATTCTATTTTTAATTGGATTTATTAAAAAAGCTTGTATTTCTGATCGCATTTCACCCATTGTAGATCAATTTTTTGATGCTCCAGAAACCTATACAGCCTTTAGTGCCTGGCTAGGTGTGTTGTTATATACAGTGCAAATTTATTGTGATTTTTCAGGTTATACAGACATGGCAATTGCTACAGCTAAATTACTGGGTTATGAACTTTGTATCAACTTTAATTTTCCTTACTTCGCTTCAAATATGAGTGATTTTTGGCGACGTTGGCATATTAGTTTATCAACTTGGTTACGAGACTATCTTTATATTCCATTAGGTGGAAATCGAGGTGGAAAATTAACAACTTACCGAAATTTAATGGCAACTATGGTATTAGGAGGATTATGGCATGGTGCTGGTTGGAATTTTGTGATTTGGGGTACTTTACATGGAATTGCATTAGTTATACACCGCGAATGGTCAGCTTATAAGCTTCAATTTTATGCCCTAAATCAGATTCTTAAAATAATTAGTCCTTTATTAACATTTTATTGGGTTTGTGTCGCCTGGATTTTCTTCCGTTCTGTTAATTTGAAAACAGCTTTAGTAACTTTTAATTCATTTGTTTTATTTCAATCATCGGGAAACAAAACCCTCAGCTTTAATTTAGTTTGGCTTCTGCTCGGTTTAACTATTATTCACTATGCAACGTATAAACACTGGTTCAACTACAAATTAGAAAAACTTCCTAACAGTATATTTGCTATGTTGTATGGGGTAGCTGTAGCTGTTGTGTTGATGTTTGTTGCTTCACAATATTCTGCTTTTATTTACTTTCAATTTTAAGACTTACACAAAAATCGAATTTCTTATCCTTTTTGCGTAAGCCTTGAATTTTCCAAGTCAACCTAACCTATAATCTAAGATGAAATCTTTATAGGAAAGAAGCCTCCGAAAAGTCAGGAGTATACTCATCATTAGATTGTCTTAATCAATCCTTGTTAAAATTAACCAGTAAACCCCAATCCTCAAACTACTCATCCTTCACAGGTTCAACCGTAATAATATCATCCCCCTCTGGACTTTTAGAGGTGTTTAAAATCACAGGTTGAACATCCATTTCTAACGGATCAGATTGTGTTTTTTTCCGCATGGGTTGAACATTCATTACTAACGGTTCTTCTTTCTTTTTAGGAGTTAAAGGTTGATGATTAAAAACTAATTTTTCATGGTCGCAATCCACATAAATTGTATCTCCTGTGATGAATTCTTGCTCTAGTAATAAATTAGCAATATGATTCTCTAATTCCCGTTGAATGGCTCGTTTTAACGGTCTAGCTCCATACACTGGGTCATAACCAATATCTGCTAAATAATTTAAGGTCGCAGGCGATAATTCAATGGATATTTTTTGATCTGATAATAACCGTTGAATCCGCTTAACTTGAATCGCAACAATATGACGTAATTCCCCTTTACTTAACGAATGGAATAGAATTGTATCATCCACCCGATTTAAAAATTCGGGGCGAAAATGCGATCGCAATGCTCCCATTACCCGCTTTACCATTTCCTCATAACGAGATTCATCTCCCGCCACATCTAAAATATGTTCACCCCCAATATTACTGGTCATCACAATTACGGTATTTCTAAAATCAATAGTTCTTCCTTGGGAGTCGGTAATTCTGCCATCATCTAATACCTGTAATAAAATATTAAACACATCAGGATGGGCTTTTTCCACTTCATCAAATAAAATCACCGAATAGGGATGACGTCGCACCGCTTCCGACAGTTGACCGCCTTCGTCATATCCCACATACCCCGGAGGTGCCCCGACTAACCGGGAAACGGCGTGTTTTTCCATGTATTCGGACATATCAATCCGAACAATAGACTCTTCACTATCAAATAAAAACTCCGCTAACGCTTTAGCTAACTCGGTTTTTCCCACCCCCGTTGGCCCCATAAACAGGAAAGACCCAATGGGACGCCCCGGATCTTTCATTCCCGCCCGTGCCCGTCGAATGGCGGCTGCAACGGCTGAAACCGCTTCCTGTTGTCCGATCACCCGTTGATGTAAATGACTCTCTAAGCGCAGTAATTTTTGCCGTTCTGACTCCAATAAACGGTTAACTGGTATCCCCGTCCATTTCGCAATAATCGCGGCGATATCGGCTTCTGTGACCTCCTCCCGCAACATGGAAGATCCCTGAGATTGTAACTTGACTAATTCCGCTTCTTTCGCTTCCCGTTCTTGATGTGAAATTTCTAATTGACCATATTTTAATTGGGCGGCTTTGTTGAGATCATAAGCTCGTTCGGCTTGTTCGATTTGAACTCGTAATTGTTCTTCTTCTTCCTTCAGTTTATTAATACTATCTAACAGTTGTTTTTCCCCTTGCCATTGGGAAGCCAGTTTTTCTTGTTTAGTTTTTAAGGTTTCAATTTCTTCTTTAATTCGGTCTAAACGAATAGCAACTCCTCCATCATTTCTCCGCTTGCTTTCTCCATTACTTAAATTTTCTCCTTCAATGGATAATTTTTCCATTTCTAACTGCATCACCCGCCGATCAATTTGTTCTAATTCAACAGGTTTTGAGGTAATTTCCATCTTTAATTGGGCTGCGGCTTCATCAACAACATCAATGGCTTTATCCGGTAAAAAGCGATCGCTAATATATCGACTCGATAACATTGCCGCCGCCACTAACGCACTATCGGTAATTTTGACTCCATGATGGCGTTCATAACGGTCTTTTAATCCCCTTAAAATCGATATCGTATCTTCAGGAGAAGGTTGATCAACATAAACTTGTTGAAACCGTCGTTCTAAAGCTGGATCTTTTTCAATATGTTTGCGATATTCATCAACGGTTGAAGCGCCAATACAACGCAATTCTCCCCGTGCTAACATCGGTTTGAGTAAATTACTGGCATCCATTCCCGATGAACCACTTCCCGAACCTGCACCCACAACGGTATGTAATTCATCAATAAATAATACAATTTGTCCTTCGGAATGGGTAACTTCTCGTAATACCGATCGCAATCTTTCTTCAAATTCTCCTCGATATTTTGCTCCCGCAATTAAACTTCCCATATCCAAGGAAATTAACTGACGATTTTTTAACGATTCTGGCACATCTCCATTCACAATTCGTTGAGCTAAACCTTCTGCAATTGCGGTTTTTCCCACTCCTGGTTCACCAATTAAAACCGGATTATTTTTCGTTCTGCGAGATAAACAACTGACCACCCGACGCACTTCTTCATCTCGCCCAATAACCGGATCAAGTTTTCCGGCTTTGGCGAGTTCCGTTAAATCTTTACCATATTTTTTTAACGCTTCATAACTGGTTTCTGGGCTTTGGGTTTCAACTTTAGAACTTCCCCGAATGGCTTTAATGGCTTCTTCCAGTTTCGGACGGATAGAAGGGGGACGACTGGGGCGGTCATACCCTGGACGTCCGGGGCGTTGGGTAGTCGGTTGTTCTCCGGCTAAGAGTTTACGGCCAATGCGATCATCTTCGGAGAAGGCGAGGATTAAATGTTCTACGGAGATAAAACTATCTTGTAGCACCTGACGAGCTTCTTCCGCCTTATCTAAGAGGATATCGAGGCTTTGTCCTAAATATAAATGTTCAATACGTCCGACTTTGGGTTGACGTTTGGTAAAGGCATCTAACTGTTGGCCTAAAATATCCGTATCCACTCCCGCCCGACTCAGGAGACTGGTGGCGAGTCCATTTTGTTCAAGCAGGGCGGTGATCAGGTGTTCGACTTCTAAATTCTGATTTTGAAAACGACGCGCTACATCCTGGGACTTGACAACGGCTTCCCAGGCTTTATCTGTAAATTTACTTGGATCGGTTGGTTGCATCGTTGCTGCTTATCAATAAAGGGTAAGAAATAATGATCACTATACTGCCCCCATTTTAACTATATTTGGGTGCAATCTGTTAATCAATGTAGGATGATGGAGAAAGGGCGATCACGTCTATAGCATAAAAACTTTCGTAAATCCGGTGGAGTAATTTTAAAATGATCCAAAGGCTATATATCCATAACTTTAGATGCTTAGAAAATTTTGAACTGAGCTTAAAGGATCTGCCATCGGCTTTATTAATTGGTAAAAATGGAGTAGGTAAATCAACCATTTCTGATGTATTACAAATCTTTCAATCTATTGGTCGAGGAAAGAATAGAGTTCGTGATTTAGTTAAACCCAAGGGTTTTGCTCGTGGTCGCTCTGATGTGCCAATCCGCTTAGAAATAGAAGTATTACTTCAGGAAAAATTATATCAATATATTTTAGCTTTTGAGTTACCGAAAAATTTTAAAGGACTTCGAGTTTCTGAAGAAAAACTATTAGTGACAGGAGAGCCAATTTATTCTCGAACTCAGGCACAATAATAAAATATTAGTAGCGATTAAAATCCTTTTTTGCTTATATTTTTTAAATAGTTCATCTATCAAAACTCTCGAATTTTCATGGATTCTACTTCTCCGGTTTCAGCATTAATTTTAAATATTTTATATTCTCTGTCATATTGAGGAACTTCTTGCAGTGGATTATTAGAATTTACACAATCAAACCCTAATGTAATTAACCAAAATTGTTTATCCTCAGATAATTCAACTTCTTCTAATCTTAAACTTTGGATAGAAGAATCTATCATATCCTGTAAATTATTAAAGTATTTTTGTGCTAAACCAACCGCAGCACGAACATCAATTTTAGGTAAATTTTTAACTGATGATTCCATATTTTTTCCTTCAATGGGTTGAAATGATATCCTAATTAAAAATTATATCCCCTCAGTAAAGATATGATATACCACGTTTCTATCCAGGGGAATAGGGATTCCTTGTTTCTAGGTTCTACCTAGAAATGCTTCTCCTGTGGCTCTGCCACCCATATAATAATAGAGGCAGAGCCTCAATAGGGTATTCCCAGGCGGGAGCCTGGGAACAAGAAAAGCGAGTTAACGATCTTTTAGAAGAGTTAATAGAGGCAGAGCCTCAGTATAGTATTCCCAGGCGGGAGCCTGAGAACCAGAAAATAGCAAAACTTAAGCCAGAAATCCGGTTCATTGGAGGGGTTGGTGGGGTTTTAAAGCCTCAAAAATAACCGATAACAGACGTTTCTGAATGGCGGGAGTTCTCAACACTTTTTTGTCCGCAGAAAACGGCTGCAACCCTAGCAAAACGACATCATATTTAGTTCCAATCTCCAACCCACTCGCCTCAAAAATCGGTTCGTATTCAGCAGGAACTGGGATATTTTCAATCCAATATTCACCGTGAATGGTTTGACTGTCAAAAAACGCGATGCCGAGATTACTTTCTTTGTAGCGAAAAAACTTAATTTTTCGGACTTGGCGTTCCTTGGCTCCGACCAAATCTGATACCAGATCGGCGGCTCCGAATATTTTATTCAGATCGAACATAAGTTAAACCCTCTATAGTCGTCGGTTAATACTAAGTAGCGATCGCATACTGCTATTATTATAGCAGTATTCGTTAATCCAAATTTTGTAAACTCTAGCAAAAGTATCTATTTATATTTTATCACATCCACAAATTAGCAGGATTATCTTGATCTTCATTCCATTTGGCAGGATTATTAACAATATATTCCTGAATCTTAGCTAATGATTGTTCATCTCGAATGATATGATCATAAAATCGAGGTTGCCATGCAAAATTATCGTAACCATTTTTACGACACCAACGGGTTACAGAAGATTTATAAGCATTAATAATAGCTTGTAAGGAACCTGGTTTTAAGGGTGCAAATTTGTTAGATTCATTCGTCCCTTGTAGAGACGTGCCATGGCGCGTCTCTCCGTGTTCTTCGTTCTGCGATCGCTCAATCACAAGAATCCCATGTACATGATTAGGCATAATAATATAAGCATCTAGGTAAATATCCTGAAAATGATTCGGAATGTCTGACCAAAATTTATTGGCAATTTCACCAATAGCAGAAAATTGAATATTACCGGAAACGATATCACCAAAAAACCACAGTTTATCCTTTGTGCAAATGGTAACAAAATACCAGCCATTGGCAGCATAATTATGATGAGGTAATCGTGTAGATTCAATCCGATATTTATTTTTATATAATGTCATCGTTGTCCATCCTACATTTATTCTTACCCTACATCACGGCTATATTTCCTAAACCTAGTAGAGACGAGCCACGGCGCGTCTCTCTCTTAAATTAATATTTATATCAGATCACGGTGGTGTTCCCTAGATCTCGTAGAGACGAGCCACGGCGCGTCTCTCTCTTAAATTAATATTTATATCAGATCACGGTGGTGTTCCCTAGATCTCGTAGAGACGCGGCATGGCACGTCTCTCTCTTAAATTAATATTTATATCAGATCACGGTAGTGTTCCCTAGATCTCGTAGAGACGCGCCATGGCGCGTCTCTACAGGGGGTTATGGATTGTTTAAAGGATTTTATTCAATCCCTTCAATACGGTCTTCAACTTCTTGGTATAACTCGCGCAGACGATCTAAATTCTCTTCGCTCGTTTCCCAATAGCCGCGACCATTCACCTCTAACAACGTGCTAATAATCTTGCGGAAAGAATGAGGATTTAAGTTCATTAAACGTTTTTGCATTTCTGCATCTTCAATAAACGTTGTATTTACATCCTCATACACCCAATTATCCACAGCACCCGCCGTTGCACTCCATCCCATTGTATTAACAAGGCGCTTAGAAAGTTCGCGCACCCCTTCATACCCATGAGATAACATTCCTTCATACCATTTCGGGTTTAGAAGTTTAGTCCGTGCATCCAAACGCACCGTTTCCGATAACGTCCGAACTTGAGCATTTGCTGTTGTTGTATCCGCAATATAAGACGTCGGTTTTTTGCCATCCTTGCGTAAACTGGAAATTAATTTCGTCGGGTCAGAATCGAAATAATGGGAGACATCCGTTAAACTAATTTCCGAAGAATCTAAGTTTTGAAAGGTCACATCTGCGGTTTTTAACGCCGACTCGAAGATATTTCGATCTTGTTCCATTGTCCCTGGATTATCAGAATTAAAGGCAAAAGATTTGCGTTTCAAATACATTTCCTGTAACTCAGATTCCTGTTCCCAACTGCTATTTTCAACAGCCAAATTCACATTAGAAGAATAGGAACCGGAAGCATTAGAAAACACCCGTGTTGCAGCTTGTCTTACCGATACCCCTAACTCTTTCGCCTGTTCTATAGCGTGTTTGCGAACGAAATTCATTTCCAACGGTTCATCAGATTCGGCAGCCATTTTTACCGCTTTATCTAATAGCGCCATTTGGTTAATAAATAAGTCGCGGAACACCCCAGAACAGTTGATCACGACATCAATTCGAGGTCGTCCCAACTCTTCTAAAGACAGTAACTCCAACTTATTCACCCGTCCTAACGCATCGGGTACGGGTTTAACCCCCACCATCCACATGACTTGGGCGAGGGACTCCCCGTAAGTTTTGATGTTATCGGTTCCCCAGAGGACGACGGAGATGGTTTCTGGGTAATTTCCACCATTTTCGACCTTTTGCCGCTCTAACAGCCGTTCTACGACAATTTGGGCGGACTTGACGGCTGCTGCGGTGGGGATAGACTGGGGATCGAGGGCGTGCATATTTTTGCCCGTCGGTAATACATCCGGGTTACGGATGGGGTCGCCTCCTGGCCCTGGTAAGATGTATTCCCCTTCTAACGCCCGCAGCAACGAACCTAACTCGTTATCGGCGCAAACCTGTTGTAAGCAGAATTCCAAATACTCAAATAACGGTTTAATGGGTTCGGGGTCAATTTTGGTGAAACCGGACTCATGGAGGGACTCAACCCAGGGTTCTTTTTTACCCATATTGAAGAAGTTGAGTTTGGAGACTAAGGAAACTCGTCCTTCGGCGTCGGTTTGTTCGTGGACTAAGGCGGTGACAGCAGCGCGGGTGGCTTCGGTGATTTTTTGTAATAACTCCACATCCGCTAATACCCCTAAGTTATTATTGCGGTAGAGTTCCTCAATATCGCGGTTGAGACTATTGGCAATAATTCGGGGTAAACTGAGAAGACCTTCTTCTTCTCGATCAATACTAGCGATATTGACCAGGGTTGAAATTGCTTCTTCGGCGGTGGGGGGTTTCCCAATGACGTGCAACCCACAGGGTAACAACCGCGACTCAATTTCCATTAACCGCCGATACACTTGTCCGACAATATTATCTCGTTCTTCTGCGGTTAATTCAGACGCATCTTTTTCGGGTAAAGTGACATCTTGGTCTAAATTCACCAAGCGACACTTATCCATAATACTGTTAACAATTGCCACGCCTCGACCGCTATCTTTCAGGGTTTGATAAGAGGCAATTAACTCGTTGAGTTCTTGCAATCCTTTATATAACCCTGCGTTCTCCGCAGCCGGGGTTAAATAAGAAATGGTTTCGGCATAACTACGACGTTTGGCAATGGTCGCTTCGCTGGGGTTATTGGCGGCGTAGTAATACAGGTTAGGAATACTACCAATTAAATTATCGGGGTAGCACTCTCCCGACATTCCCATTTGTTTACCGGGCATAAACTCTAAGGAACCGTGAGTGCCAAAGTGTAATACTGCGTCCGCTTGCCAAACTTTTTCTAAATAGGTATAGTAGGCGGCGAAGCCATGATGGGGACTGGCTGACCGGGAGAACAACAACCGCATCGGGTCGCCTTCATAGCCGAAGGTGGGTTGAACGCCGATAAACACATTCCCAAACTGTTTCCCGAAGATTAATAAATTCTCGCCGTCGGTGTTTAACGTTCCTGGTGGTGGCCCCCAATTTTCATTGAGTCGATCATAATAGGGGGTTAACCGTTCATATTCGGTAACGGACATCCGATAGGCGATATTCAGTTCTGGGCTTTGATATTGGGCGGTGGCGTCGTGAATGACTTCCTGCATCAGTTTCTCGGCGGACTCTGGCAGGTCTTGAACGTCGTAGCCATTGCCTTTTAAGGCTTTGAGCACTTCATAAATAGACCCGAACACATCCAAATAAGCCGCCGTCCCGACGTTGCCTTTATCGGGGGGGAAACTGAAAACGGTAATAGCAACTTTTTTGTCTAATTTGGGTTTTTTCCGTAGATTAGCCCATTTTAAGGCACGTTGGGCAATCGCTTCAATGCGGTCTTGTAACGCAATGGCTTTTCCGGTTGCCCCATCCCGTCCTGATATAATAATCGGTTCAATGGCGCCATCGAGTTCAGGAATAGCAATTTGCAGCGCCACTTGGATCGGATGTAACCCTAAATCGCTTTCTTCCCATTCTTCAGTGGTTTGGAAGACTAAGGGCAAGGCCACCATATAGGGACGGTTTAACCGTTTTAATGAGTCTATCGCTTTTGGGTGATCTTGTCGAGCGGGGCCACCCACTAAGGCAAACCCGGTTAAGGAGACAATAGTATCCACAATAGGTTGGGCTTGAATACCTTTCGGGGGGTTATCCCAGAAATACTCCTCGATGGGTTTAGAAAAGTCTAACCCCCCTGCAAATACAGGTAAAACTCGCGCCCCTAACGCTTCGAGTTCCTGTACCATTGCCACATAATGGGCATCATCTCCCGTTACCAGGTGTGTCCGTTGCAGCACTAAGCCGACGCAGGGCGCTAGGGGATCTTTTTGGTCGTCGGGAATATCGTCGCGGCTGTTATTCCATTGGAAATATTCTTTCGCATCCTCAAACATTTTCGGGGCGAGGGGATGCCAAATACCCATATCGGGATAGGTTACGGGGTCAGCAAATTGCAGTTTTTCTTTACCCGTAAACACATATTTTGCCCCTAACATCAGCAAGAAGTTTTCCAGGTTTTCGGAAGACCCCCCTAACCAATATTGGAAGGATAACATAAAGTTGCGTGCATCCTGGGCTTTGTCCATGGGTAGGTATTTCAGGACTTTGGGTAAAGTTTGCAGCAACTTCAGCATCGCATCTTGGAAAGAGCCCCCAGACTGTTCTTTCCGTTTTTTCATGAACTGGGCGATGGCACTTTTGCTTTGTCCCAGTTGTGCCATTGAGAATGTCCCCATTTTGTTGAGGCGCATCACTTGAGGCATGGAGGGGAAGACCACCGCCACATCTAGTGTATCTCGATAGGGGGTCACGGCCTCAACAAGTTTATCGGCTAAATCTTCAATAAAAATCAGGGAGGCTATGAATATATTGGCCTGGGATAAATCTTGTTTAAAACTTTCGTAGTTTTCCGCAGATCGTAACTCTTCGATCAAATAACCGCTAATTTCGATCGCAACATTCGGGTTATTTTTGTTAATGGACTCCACTGCTGCCGATAAGGCACTTTGATATTGCGCTTCTAACACCACATAGACGACTTTCATCAGTTGTCGCCCGTTCAGGTCATCTGGCTTGATGTGTCTAATGGTGGGTTTTACATAAGTAAACATATCTTAATTTGTTCCTTTTTTGTCTGCTCTCTCTTAAGGTGATCGGCTATGGGCATGGCCAGATCATTCGGGCTTACACAGGCAAGATGCCTGTTCCACTTTGAGTATTGTTACCAGAAAATGGGCATTCTGGGCAAATTTGTCCCCCATTTGCAATAATTCGACAAGAAAAATGTAATTTTTTTTTATATTACTTGACTTTTTACACAGGTTTATTCTTAGGAATTATTTGCAATAACTCAGAATTGATTCATATTTTTTACAGTTTGTTTAAAAATGAGGAGCAACTGCACCAATAATAACCTCTCCCCGTTTTTCTTTTTCGGCGCATTCCTGATTTAAGTCTAAGAGTTTTTCTAAGAGATTATCCTCTGGTTTAAAATGATAGGCTTCTATGACCCATTGATCAAGGTTTTGATGCAATTGATATAATTTAGAGGCGGGTTCAGGGTAATATTGATTATACAGTTGAGTAATTCCCCAGCCTTTTTTCTCCATTTCTTGACTCCGATATTCATGTAAGTCCATAGCTGTTTTTCTAATCGTCTCAACAATCTTTTTACTGGGGGTTTGAGGAAAGGGGAAGGTTTCAAAACAAGTTGTATTAGTATACCTTGTCCGATCTTCTAATGTAGAACTTTGCGCTTTCACCCAAATTCTATGAATATTGGATGTTAATAGTCCTAAAATATAATAATCATCTGATGGAATTACGGTAATTGAATTATTGGGTAAATATTGAATTGGAGATGGTAAAGGGATAAACCATTTAGAGTGACAAGGAATAAGAAAACAAATAGATAATTTACCTAAAGCTTTTCTCATCGCTTCATTTGTTCGTTTAAAACGCCACCATTTTTCTCTTAAAACAGCCTCTCTGTTGTTTTCTCTTTCAGGTTTGACATGAATTTTTAGATACTCAAAAGGTAAATAGTAATCAGTAATTTCCTCAAGAGACATATTTTGGAAATCAATAATCCAGCGACTCGGTTCACCATTAGGATTATCAGTTAAATCCGTTGCAGAAATTAATTGTTTAATAACAGTTAGATTTAGATTATTTTGTTTAATCCATTCATCAGCCAGTGTTTGGGAAATAAAAAATCCTTGACTATTAGGTTGAACACCAACAAAACTTTTTTTTAAATTAGCAGATAATTTAACAGCTTTAGATCCATCAACTAATGATGTTAAACTAGAATTAATTTGCGGAACAAAATTGCCATCTAAAGAGCAAGATTTGACCGGAATTTTACACCAATTGACAATACTAACATAAACGGCGGCTTCACCCGACCAAACTTGACTTGATATAGCATTATAAATATGACCCTCATTTTCAATAATATAATCTAAACTCGATTTTCTATTTTTCCCCTGACAAATAGAATTAGTTGCAACTAAACCAATTCTACCCGTTTTCGATATAGAATTATGCGCTAATCTAAACCAATAGCAAGCAAAATCAATTTGCGCTTCCATATCATTAAATTTATTAAATACTTTCTTAGCATATTCATCCCCTAATTCTTGACGAATACGATAACCTCCCAAAAACGGAGGATTACCAATAATAGCATCAGCCTTAACCCATTCTGTAAATAAAGCATCGGTACAAATAATATTTTGATCTAAAGTATCTAAAGGTAAGGAAGGTTCATTTAAACCTAATTTATCGATAGTAACCTTACGCCCAACCATTAAAGTTACCTTGGCTAACTCTACCGCAAAAGCATTGATATCCATACCATAAAACTGTTGAGGACTGACCTTTTGCGTATAACCAGAAATATCCTCAAAATTAGCGATTTTCTCGAATAGTATTTTTTCAATATATTTTAACTCTTGATAGGCGACATAGAGAAAATTACCTGAACCACAAGCGGGATCAAGAATTTTATAATCAATTAATTCATGATATAATATTTGTAACTCCTTTAAGGTATTCGCTTGACTGATGCGATTTTCCCAATATTCTCGAATGGTGGGTAAAACAATACTTCTAATATCAGCTTCTGAGGTAAAATGAATCCCGTGAGCATGACGTTGTTGTTTAGATTTTTTCTGGGTTTTATCGGTATAGTTTAAAGCGCCTTCAAATAAATTCCCAAAAATAGAAGGACGGACTTTACTCCAATCTTGACCCGCACAAGCAAATAATAAATTTAACTCCCCGTATTCTAACTTAATTGGATGAATTTCTTGAAATAATCCGCCATTAAAATAGTCTACTCCTTCATAACGTCCATCGGGGACAACCCCAGTTTGATTCATGGCTTGAAACAGTCCCCCTAAAATATCATAAGCATTCTCTTGATCTTCCAGACAATCTTGTAAACAACGGGTAAATATTGCGGGTGGAAGTAAACCAATATCTTCAGCATACATCGCTAAAATACATTGTAAAACAAAACGTTGTGCTTGCAGGGGGGTATATTTTTTAAAATGATTTCTTTCACCTCGTTCTAATAGAGAATGTAAAACATCTCCTAAACGTCTGGCTGCTTTTTCTGTAATTTCAACTTGATTATTTTTAAATTGAGGACGGAGATTTTTGGCTTCTAAAAAGCTAAATGCTGGAATGCGTCTGGGTAAATCTTCTAAGGCTATAATATCAACCGGGTCATCGGGTTGATTATCAAAGTCATAAATATGGAATTCATCAAAATTACATAAAATTACATAACGCGGGCGATCGCTTTTTTTAATTCTAATATAATATCGTTCAGCTTGGGTGCGATACTCTCGATCTTGCAGATCACTCCCGCGTTTTTTCATCTCAATTAAAACATGATTTTTCCAAAGTAAATCAGCAAACCCCATATTTCCTGATTTCTCGGCTTTTTCAATGCGTTGCTCAAAGGTTGCTCCCGCTTGTAATGGGCCTTCATATCCAAAAGCCTGAAACAAACGATCTAAAAAAATTTGCCCTTGTCCCTTTTCATCTCCAGTTATATACTGTTGACAATAATTAACAAATTGCTGCAAACTTTCTGGGGTAGTGGGCATTAGTACAATCCGTGATTAACCCTGGGTTTAATTATATTCCTTAAGGATTAATACATCAACTGGGTTTCTGTATAGGACTGTTTTATTTTTTTTGGTAAATAGTTCCTAGATGTTGAGGTGCGTGCGTTGGCACTTACGCACCCTACAATCTAGGTTTAAGTGAAATAAGTTACATTAACTTTCTTTTAGTTACCAAAAGCATCTTTGATATTATCAACGGTGCGCTCAATGGCATTTTTGGTATTATCTACGGCTTTCTCAGTTCGAGCAGCATCTTGATTGGCTCTTTCTTCAATTCGTCCGCTATCTTTGCTGGCTTTGCGCTCAAGGAAATTACTATTGTCCGTTGCTCGATCAACTCGATCAGCATTTTTATTGGCCGTTTGTTTCACCTGATCTTTCGTATTTTCAATGAAATTTTTGGCTCGATCAGTATCTTTACTCACTTTCTCTTTAACTTGATTGCCCGCATCTGATAGAGTAATCAAGTTAGGAGTGGGATTAGCCATTGCAGCAATATTTGTTGAGAAAAATATCCCTTGCCAAAAAAAGGCGATCGCTGAGATAAAAAATAAAGTTGTCATCATCCACCGTCCCACCGTTGAAGCCAATTGGGTAAAATAATTCGGTTTCATAAAATACATTGTTTTGAATTTAACATTTTATTTGTACTTGATCTAGCTGGCTAACTAAATCTTTCCCTAGACATAATTTTTTTGTTCGTAAGTTGCTGAAATAATTCTCTCTTAGGATAGATTATAACTCTTGCAAAATAATTTTGTAGATTATGCTCAAGATAAAATTTATATCAATAGTATCGATACGGGTTGGATTACAAATGAAAATCCCTATCCTTAAAAACAAGATGATCAAAAGTAAATTTATTATGTACGAGTATCAATGATTTTATAAGATGCTTTTTGACCCACAGTAGAGACAAGAGGATGAGGATGAATAAGAATGGTTGACTGTTGACTGTAAGCGGCTATCTCCCCCCGCTTCACATTCCCTCTGCGCCCGCTCTGTTGAAAAATACTACAAACTTGTATTATAATGGAATGGACGAGCTTAGGGGAAGCTGAAGGTATGGATTTATCTGCAAAAGATCTCGAAATTACCCTAAATGTATTACAACATCTTGCGGATCATCCGACTCGCATGAATTCTCAAGAGCGGTTGAGAAGTTTAATCATCAAAATTTATAAACAGCATAAAAAACAACAGAAGCAACGAAACCAACAACTTAAAGCTTCTCAACAAAAGCCTTTAATTAAAACAATTGATGGCATGGCGCGAATTTATGATCCAATTGTTCAAGGAATTCAAAATCCATCTGAACCTTTATTCGGTCATTTTTTGAAAAATTATGTTCCTTCTCCTTGGTAATCAGTTATCAATTTTTAAGACACAATATTCTACCCCAACATCAAAAATACGAGTTCCTCCTCCTTCTGCGATGGTTTGTCGCAATGCGTTGGTATCGGTGATGGCTACCCCAGCCAGATAGTTAATTCCCATCTGGGCTAATTCGGGTAACCAGGGAGTTGTAGGGCCCATTAACACTAACTGCGCCTGTTGCGATAACTCCACCAAGCGGGGAAAGGTTTTGTTAGCAATGGAAGTGGCGGTGAGGAAAACCCAGTCTGCTTCTGGGAGGAGGTATTCACAGGCGATGTCGGGTAAATCTTGAGCAATGGGTTGACGCTCTAGGACGGTAATATCTGCCTGTTGTTCGTACTGAGAAAGTCCGGGGTAGCGACCAATAACAACGACTCGTTTTCCCTGAATTAAAGGGAGAAAATGCTCAAATACAGCTAGATTGGCTGAACCGTGAGAAGATAGGCGTTGAGCCTGTGGTAGTAACGGTGACGTCGGATTAATCACGGAATTGATCACCGCCATACCGATAGTCGCTTGGTAACTATCCCAGGAGCGCACCCAGGGGGCTAAATCAGCAATGGCTTGACCCACTAAAGTTCCTGACCAGGATAAGGTGCGATTGGGTTGGCCCGGACTCATACACAACCCTATACCCTCGGCTTGGCAGAATGTCCAGGTTAGTCCCAAGATAATTTCCTGCACCGTTGCGTTACTATGGCTTGATTTCTCCAGTAGGAGATCGTAAATTTCGCGGGAATGAATTTTCATTGAAATCAGTTTTTAGTTCAGCTTTTTGTTGGGTTATCTAATTATCCACCAATATCAGCGATTCTGTGAAATAGGCGATCGCAATAGGGTGCTTTCTTACGAACAATAGAGACATCAATTATTGCTAAGAGTTTAGGCCCATGATTAATCTTGTGATATTCGCCTTTTTTTGTTCTTTCCGTTGCCCTTTTTAACGCAGATTCTATATTAGCTTTAGAAATTTCTTCAACATTATTATTACGAGGAATTGCATTTCTATTAAATCCTTGACCGTAATTGTCGGCTAAGGTATCAATATCAGCAATTAGCCAACTTTCCATGACTTGAACCATTAAATGAATGTCATTTTCATCAATTTCAGACAAATCCCATTTTTTATCACGGTTCATAAGATGTTGTCTAGCACTTGATACCTTGACAAAATTCTCGGAATCAACTAACAAAAGATTGATAGCATTAGGATGACTTTTTAAACCATACGTGAAGTTTTCATGAGCGGCATTTCTGCTTCCGCATACAACACAAGTAACCCTTTTTCCTGTTAAGCGTTGCAAAAATTGGCTCATTCCTTGTCTAAAGGTAGCTTTAGTATTCTTTCCATCACCCCCACCTTCTACATAAATCCGAATTTCTACCATCGATTTCCTCCAATTTCTCCCATCCGCCATAAATCCCCTAAGCTATAATTTTCTAGCCAATCTTTCAGCTTTTTTGGTTCTAATCGTCTGATTCGACTTCCTCTTTCATCTTGTTCACAGACGAGAATAGATTCGGGAATTTCACTTAAAGCGGATATCAAAGCATCGGAGTGAGTGGTAACAATTAATTGAGTTCTTTTAGAAGCATCAATTAATAATTCAGCAATGGTAGGTAAAATATCAGGATGCAATCCTAATTCGGGTTCTTCAATACAGATTAGAGGAGGAGGAGTTGGATGTAAAAGAATCATTAATAAGCAAAGATAACGTAATGTTCCATCAGAGAGACGAGTCGCTGGAATCGGTTGATTAAGTCCTCGCTCATGTAAAAAAATCTGAACTGTTCCCCCCGCTATTTTTATAGTAATATCCGTTACAGGTTCATAAAATTTTTGTAAATTTTCAACAATTTTTCTGCTTCCAATACGGTGCTGCAAATCATTAAGAATTAATCCTAAATTACTACAATTTTCGAGTAAAAAATCTTCAGGTAAATCTAACTTTTGGGGCATTCTAGGAGGAGTATAACGCCCTAAATTCCACTCTCTATAAAGTCGGATTTGACTAAATTGATTACTTAAATAAGTTAATTCTGGGTATAAATCAGGATCTTTTCGTTGTGATAAAACGGATTGATCAGGTTTTAAGTCTTCTCGTCTCAATTGACGGCGAGTGGGTTCATTTTCTGTTATTGTTCTTGCATTGAGTACAGGATGACCCTGTTGATAGCGATAGAAAAAGAAAACATCTTGTTCATAATCATTATTACGATGTTCATTTTCGATAGCTTCATCAATAATTTCTAAGCGTTGGCCAACCGTTGTAAAATCAAGCCGATAGCGTAAAGGCATCCGACCTTCTGGATAATTAATAATAGCTTCAATTCTGGCAATGGGAGTTTCTTGAGTTCCTTTCCATAGCCATTCATTGATTCCGCCACCTTCACGAATTGGCTTAGTTAAATCGGTTGGAATCCCTTGCAATAAGCCTAATACTTCAATTAAATTTGATTTTCCCACACCATTTGTGCCAATGATGACATTTAGGGGCTGTAAATCAATTTTTTCTTCTGATGAACCATAGGAGAGAAGGTTTTGGATTTTTAGCGAATTAATAAATTTATAGCCTTCCATAAAGCCAGTTTTGAATACCTCTTAAAGTTTATTTCATATCCTGTAAAAAAACATAAATTGAATTTTAATATAACACGAAAAGTTTATTTTATCAAGTGCTAATCTCACTGATGCCAATTTTGCTAGAAATAAAATGCTTATAGCATGAGATTTTGGGTTTTTAGAACTGAGTAACTATTTTACTTACCTATTCCTGATAAAAAGAAAAATTGTTGACTGTTAATGGTTGACTGATCAAGAGAAGAATCTGTAGAGACTAAGCATGGCTAGTCTCTACACTAATAACTGTCTATTACTGCAACCGCTCCATTAAACGATCGCCCACTCGCAGCGCATTAGCAATAATTGTCAAAGCCGGACTAACCCCAGCATTAGAAGGAAAGAAACTACCATCTACCACATAGAGATTATCGAGATCGTGAGCCCGACAGTTGGGGTCTAATACCGAAGTTTGGGGATCATCGCCAAAACGACAAGTACCACACTGATTGGCCATCACCTGAATCGGCACTTCACCACGGGGATGCAATACCCCCTGTTGAAACCCGTCCAGTTGTTTTTCAATCGTTTTTAAAACTTCAGTCCAGCGATAAATTAAGCGATCGTGTGCCTCGTTATTATTAGCAGTATAGTCAATAAATAGTTTTCCCCCTTCAAACCGGACTCGGTTATTCGGATCGGGTAAATCTTCCGTTTGCGCCCACCAACCGATAGAATGGGTTGCCAACTGCTTTAATCCGAAACCGGGCATAAATTTTGCCAGTAAGGAAAACATCGGTGGCGCTTCGGCGAAAATTATATCGGTCAGCAGTCCGCCGGAGTTTTGAATCTGTCCCATAGGATAAGGGAAATCGTGATCGCCCCAATAGAAATCATTGACACAGACCGTCTTTTGAAATGCTCCAGAATTGGGTTTGGTAGTCAGTTGTACGATTACGGTCATCAGGCTTTTCATTAAATTTCGCCCGACTAAACCCGAACTATTGGCCAAACCGTTGGGATGGCGATCGCTCACCGAACGCAACAACAACGCCGACGAGTTCACCGCACCGCAAGCCAACACGACAATATCCCCTAGAAACAGATGGGATTGTCCATCGATCTCAGCTTGTACCCCTTTCACCACCCGACCCGATGGATTGATGTGCAGACGAACCACCTTCGCCCCGGTTTTCAGGGTGACATTAGGATGTGTTAAGGCTGGAGCAATGCCACTAACTTCCGAATCGTTAGTTGGATCGTCATCCTGGCGGGTAAGAGCTAAAGGCAAAGGAGCAGGATGAAGACCAAGTTTAGCGATCGCTTCATAGATTTGGGCAACTTGAGGTTCGGTAGCTACGGCTGGGAATGGATAATCGCCACTATGGGGAGGTTCGGTCGGATCGTCATTTGCCTGACCATGAACCTTATACAGCGTTTCAGCTTCTGTATAGTAGGGTTCAAAATCCGAGTATTTCAAACACCATGCAGGGGAAATACCCCCTTGATGGTGGACAGTTTCAAAATCCCGTTCCCGAAATCGGAGTAAGGCAGCGCCATAGATTTTGGTATTACCACCAACTGCATAATTCATTTGAGGCGAAAACGGTTCTCCGGCGCTGTCATACCACTGTTCCGGGGCATGATAGCGTTCCCGCTTGAAGATATCGACATTACTGCGATTCTGTTCCTCCAGGGGCATAAAATCCCCCCGCTCCAAAATCAATATCTTCTTCCCGGTCGAGGCTAACTTATAGGCGAGAGTTCCTCCCCCCGCGCCCGTACCAATAATAATTAGATCGTAGTATTGATCGTCAATAATCATGATGTTTACCTACTTATAGCAGTAGCCAAGATTGTCATAAGAAATCCAATTATAGATGCTACAAATTATCCCTCTCCCCTCTTGTAGAGACGTTGCATACAACGTTTCTACAAGAGGGAATGTGTAGCAAATATTTCATGATGGATTATTAGGTTCTTACACTGGTAACTGATCACTGAATATTCGTGTTTGAGCAGAAATAACCATCACTGCCAAACGTAAATAAGGATAAACAAAATAATCCAGATCACATCAACAAAGTGCCAAAAAATGGAGGTTGCTGCCACCCCAAATTCGCCTTTGTCATAATTCCCAGGAATAAACGATCGGCCCAACATAATTGTCTGTAATAGCACTCCCGTGAACACATGAAGACCATGAAATCCCGTCAGCAAATAAAAACTGCCCCCAAATACGCCATCGGTAAAACCAAAGGGGAGACTACGCCATTCCACAGCCTGACCATACAAGAAATAACTGCCCATGATCATTGTCAACAGCCAGAATGCCCGGAAGCCCCAGAGATTCTTAACGTGCAGAAAACGTTCAGCAATATAGATCACAAAACTACTAGAAACCAAGACCACTGTATTAATAGCTGGTTCGCGGATTTCTAGCCCAGTCACACCGAGAGGTAACCACTGTAAAGCCGTAGTTTTGTAAACAATATATCCCGTAAAAAAGCTAAGGAAAATCACACTTTCCGACAGCAAAAATACGATAAAGCCAAACATACTATTACCCGCTTCATCGTGGGTATGGGCGGCTGTTCCATGCCCTTCTAAGGCATGACTTGAGACTACATTGAGAGCGTCAATATCAGTGGTGTTCATGGGCGATCTCCAAAGCATCAGGGTTAGCAACCAACGGTTCTGATTTCCCGTAACCATAGGGTTCAGAAATTACAATTGGCAATTCTTCAAAGTTTTCTACAGTTGGAGGTGATGATAGTAACCATTCCAACCCAATGGCTCGCCAGGGATTTTTCGGCGCCTTTTCCCCCTGTACCCAAGATCCAATCATGTTGAGGAGAAACGGCAATGTAGACATCCCCAACAAAAACCCCCCCAGACTGGCAATCACGTTCCAGAAGGCAAATTCAGGGTCGTAGGAGGCCACCCGTCGGGGCATTCCCTCTAATCCCATCGGGTGCATGGGGAAAAAGCAGATATTAGTACCCAGGAAAGTTAGGGCAAAGTGCAATTTACCCAAACCTTCGGAATACATTCGCCCGGTCATTTTCGGAAACCAGTGATATAGGGCGGCGTACATTCCCATGACCGCAGCACCATAAATCACATAGTGGAAATGTCCGACCACAAAATAGGTATTGTTGACATGAATATCAATGGGCACTGATGCCAACATAATCCCGGTGATCCCGGCAAACACAAACATCACCAAACCACCCAAGGCAAACCACATGGGGGTATTTAGGCGCAATTTGCCACCCCAAACTGTTGCCACCCAAGCAAAAACCTTAATTCCAGTGGGAACTGAAATCAACATCGTAGTTGCCATAAACACCATCCGCATCCAACCAGGAGTGCCACTGGCAAACATATGATGCACCCAGACAATACCGCTCAAACCTGTAATTACTAACGAGGAGATAGCAACTACCTTGTAGCCAAATAATGGTTTGCGGGCATAGACGGGGAAAATCTCGGAGAAAATGCCAAAAATCGGCAAAATGATCACATAAACTGCCGGGTGAGAATAGAACCAGAAGAAGTGTTGGAATAGAATCGGATCGCCCCCCTTCGCCGGGTCAAAAAAGCTAGTCCCAAGGGTGAGATCGAATAACAGCATCACTGCCCCGGCGGTTAGGGCAGGTAAACCAAATAGTTGAATAATTTGGGCAGCTAATACCGTCCAGACAAATACGGGCATCCGAAACCAAGTCATTCCCGGGGCGCGCATCTTAAAAATGGTGGTGACAAAATTTACCGCCCCCATGATCGAGGACACACCAGATATCGCAACGGCTAATATCCACAAAACTTGGCCGTTAATCAGGTTCCCGGTAGGATTTTGCAGACTCACTGGAGGATAGGCCCACCAACCGGACTGGGAGGGGCCGCCAGGGACAAAAAAGCTGGCCATGAGAATCACCCCAAATACCGGAACCATCCAAAAGGCCACGGCATTCAGGCGGGGAAAGGCCATATCCCTTGCCCCAATCATCAAGGGGACGAGATAGTTGGATAATCCTACCAGGGAGGGGAATGTCCACAGGAATAACATAATAGTCCCGTGCATGGTGAACATGGCGTTGTAAACGGCACGGTCAATCAAATCGGCTTCTGGGGTGATCAGTTCACCCCGAATAATCATGGCGAGAATCCCGCCAATTAAGAAGAAAAAGAAGGATGTTACTAGATATTGAATCCCGATCACTTTATGGTCGGTACTGAAACCGAAAAATCGCCACCAATTTTCAGGACTTTCGGGAATGGGTTGTTGAATATCCGCGATCGCATCAACAGAAATATTTGTCATAAGAAGGGAATAGGGAACAGGGAACAGGGAACAGGGAATTGGGAATTGGGAACAGGGAATTGGGAACAGGGAATTGGGAATTGGGAATTGGGAATTGGGAATTGGGAATTGGGAATTGGGAATTGGGAATTGGGAACAGGGAATTGGGAATTGGGAATTGGGAATTGGGAATTGGGAATTGGGAACAGGGAATTGGGAATTGGGAATTGGGAATTGGGAATTGGGGTAATATTTCTGGTTGTTTAATATCAGTATTAAAATATTACAACCTCAGCGCGGGTTGCTATATCTAACATTAAGTATTAACAAGAAATTTCATATTCTTTCACTGCGATTTTGAATGATGTTTTTGTGATTGAATTTGGCATTATTCTATCTGAGAATTGGAATAATTGACGACAGGAGGAAGGGCTGGCTCAACGATTTTCCAGCTATCGCTATTGTTTCTTTTGCTATATTCAGTAAAAGCGCGATTGTAAGCCGTTGTAGGCTTTTGGGTTGCTGTATTTGCTAACCATTGTTGATAAGCTTCGGGAGCCTCGACGACCACATCGGTTTGCATCGCCGCAAAATAAGTCCCGCTATATTGGGAATCCCGCAACCGATACCGTCCTTCCCGAATGGGCGTGAACTCAAAATCAATCACCCGACCCGGAATAATATCTTGTTTGACGCGAAAGGCAGGTACATAGAAGCCATGGAGTACATCCTCTGATTCCAGTGTTAGGCGCGCCCGTTCGTTGCTAGGTAAATGCAATTCGGTACTGGTAATATTTTGGTCGGGATAGTAAAATTCCCATACCCACTGACGGGCACGGACTTCGATATGTATCGGTGTTGCCAAAGAAGCATCTAAGGGGGCTGCGATCGCCATTGACCCATGAATATGTTCCATCGGCCCCAAAATTGACATTTGGTCATAAATCTGATAGCTGTAGGCTGCAATCCACACTGCCAAAGCAAAGGGAATTGCCGTCCAGACTATTTCCAATGGCACATTACCTTCGATGTGGGGGCCATCGCTGGTATCGTATTTACCCGCCTGTTGAAACAACACTGAGTAGGTCAGTGTCCCCACCACTCCCAGAAAAATAAACGTCCCCAGGGTGACTAGAAAGCTGAACAACTGATCAATCAATTGGGCTTCTGCTGAGGCTTGGGGGGGAAACCAAGAATAGGATTGCTGCCCCATCCACAGGCTGATCAGGGCAAGGGCGATGGCAATGGCGCCTAAAATTAAAATGGTACGAATTTTCATGTTTTCCCTTAGTTCAACAGCAAATTTGGATTTTCTCCGATCCGCAACAGCCGATCAGCAGTAATATGCACGCCAAACTCGGCTGCCAATTGCGCTCCCAGGGTTCCGTGAACAAACATCAAGGCGAAAATGCCCAATCCGGCCATGAGGTAGAGCCACTGTACTTGTTGTGCCTGATCTTTACGCCAGAGAAAGCGCTGAAACCCTCGCCATACGGTCATTGCCACGATTAACAGCAACAACACAACCCCACCGATTCCGTGCCAAAGCATGGTTTCCATCGCTTGTAAGCCCCAGGAGCTTTTGATATCTGCCTCTGGTGCTGCCAACATGATTTCGTAGAAACCTGCTGCTACGGTAAAGAAGGTGATAATGGCGGCCGCGAGCATATTGTACCAACCGACATCGAAGAAATTTGACCGGGTGGCGGGAATTGCCAGAAATTTGAAGATGGGCTTTTCCAGGGGAAATAGTACGCCTACGATATCAAAGGCGATCGCCACAATGAACAATCCCAGGGTCAAATGCACTAGGTTAGGATGAATGGGCAGGGCGTAAGGTAAGCCATTAGCACCCAATTGTCCCTTGAGTTGATCGATTAAATCATTATTCACTACAACAGGCCCTCCCGCACGGCTTCAACAACTCGAACGGTATGTAGCCCATAGACCCACACCAGCACATCTCCTAAATAAACTTGGAAAAATACTATTCCAGTTAGCAGTAAATTTACTCCTAAAAACGAGGGGGGCAAGGTTTTGGGATCGCGCGATCGCAATACATAGCGCCAGGCGGTAATTGCTGCAATCATCCCAGATAATGACCATCCTAGTATTGTGTGCAGGTTCAAGGTTGATTCTGCTGCTGAGTAGGGTTCGGCTAATCCCGCTTCAATCTGTCCAAAAATAATAGCAATGAAGATGGAAATTGTCGCAAAAAACAAGTTCCACCAACTGACTTCATACAGTCTGGTATTGCGGGTGACATAGCCTATTCCATCACATAAAACTGCAAACAACACCATAGCAATCACAAAATGCACTACGATTGGGTGCATCGTGTCAGGATAGGGCAAATTATGGTCGTTAAGTGGGGGAAGATACTCGAACATGATATTTTTAATCTTGGAACTAAACCTAAAAAATCCAGAATAAATTGCATCAAACCACTTAAAATAAATCAACCTGTCCGGTTGACAGTAGTTCTATAAAAGTTACTATGATCAGAAGTACCAATTCAGATCACAAAAAATTGCTTTGTCTTTATGTCATATAATTTTAGCATCATCCTCCTTTCTCGTTTTTAGTCAATTAATAATACATCATTTTGAGATCACTTGATTGAATTGAGTATATCAGCAATTTTGAAGCTGTATATCCTGTTCAATAAGTTTGACAAGCTGTCTTTTTCTAAATGCAGGATTTTGGGCAAAAATCAAGTGCTATAGCTACCCAATATACCGATTAAATATTGGCAGTTTATAACATTTGACCCTAACCTACTTTGCCCAAAATACAGTCAGGATGGGAGAGATTTTTGTAACAAGCTATACATTATATCCGATGATGCCGGAATATCTTCCTTGTCATCGGATAAATCGAACAAAATTCAGACAAAATCCTTCTATTTTTCCCGATTTTAAATATTAATATAAGCTTTAAAACTTGGCTTAATTTTATATAGATAAAGCCTAAAAATGTAGGCGAGGGTCATTGTTCGCTAGGTTGTATGTTTTAAATACTGAACAGCTTATTGCATACAGAAATATAAAATTGATGTACAATCATAGAATATTTATCAATTGTATATCAACAAAACCGATGAATGACTTAGATCCCACAGTAGAAGAACTCAACAACTTGCTAGAACATCATCATCATACTGAACGTTCTAGCCATCCCCATATTCATAGTGAAGAATCTTTGCGAAAGATAGTTAATCGTCTATCACGGCTGGAGGGACATATTCGAGGCGTTAAAACAATGGTACAAGAAAATCGTCCTTGTCCTGATGTGTTAGTGCAGATTGCTGCTATTCGCGGAGCTTTAGATCGGGTGGCTCGAATTATTTTAGATGAACATTTGAGCGAATGTGTCGCTAGAGCCGCAAAAGAAGGGAATATTGATGATGAAATAGAAGCTTTAAAAGCAGCATTAGATCGATTTTTACCTTAACGTATTGAAGGGACTTTAACCATGAAACATAAAATTATTTTTGGATCAATTTGGCTAGGTTTTATCCTGTATGCGTTTATTTTTGCTCCCCCAGATCAACCTGATACTTTTACCTTAATTCAAAATCTTTCAACGGGGAACTGGACAGGGATTAATCCGTTAATTATCGCCCTCTTTAATATTATGGGGATTTGGCCGTTGATTTATAGTTGTGTTCTGTTTATGGATGGACAAGGACAAAAAATCCCAGCTTGGCCTTTTGTAACATTATCCTTTGGGGTGGGTGCTTTTGCTATTTTATCGTACTTAGCATTCCGGCAACCGAATCCCCAATTTTCAGGAAAAAAATCAGGATTTAATTAAAGTTTTAGATTCTCGAATTACGGGAGTGTTATTAACCTTGGGAGCCAGTATTTTAGTCGGTTATGGATTAACCCAAGGAAATTGGGGGAGACTTTATTCAACAATGGCAAACCAGCCGTTTTATTCATGTGATGAGTCTTGACTTTTGTTTATTAAGTCTTCTATTTCCGGCTTTATTAGGAGATGATATGGCAAGACGCGGGATGAAAAATTCGGCTATCTTTTGGGGGGTGAGCTTGGTTCCTTTATTCGGCCCTTTATTTTATTTAATAACCCGAATTCCGTTGAACGAGATGGAACCGTTAACAACATCTGAATCATCTGACCTATCGGTTCAAAATTAGCGATTGACGGGGGAGTGTCAAAAGAATTATTTTGCTCAGTCCAAAATTCCCCGAATACCCGGTATGCTATATTTCCAAAGACGTATTGCGAATTGAGTGATTTCCTGTTACTGATTCTCTATCCCTAGCCAAACTATGCAACAGTATTCTCTATTTTGGAAGTCCTATTTTTCTTTGATCTTGGGTAGTATCTTGATGACGGGTTGTGGGAGTGAACCTCAAGCCGCGACCGTCCCACCCGTTAGCGTCAATATTGCCCTAGTAGGAGCCAGTAACGTTAAAAACAGTAGTATTTATAATGCCCGGGTCGAAGGGGTGCAAAATGCCATTATTCAACCCCGTGTCAATGGTTTAGTCAAACAAGTTTATGTGCGGTTGGGCGATCGCGTTTCTCAAAATAGCCCTCTCATTCAAATTGACGCACGACAACAACAGGCCAATTACGAAAGTCAATTAGCCAGTGTGGAGTCCCGAATGGCTCAGTTAAATAGTGCAAGAGCGAATTTAGATGCTCAACGATCCGAACTGCGACGCATCCAAGCGGAACTGACTTACCAATCTCAAACAGCCGATTTAGAAGACGCTCAACAAACCCTCGCCGCAGAACAGAAAGAAAAACAGCGTTTACAATATGAGTTGGAATTTAACTCGGCTGGGGATGAGTTGCAAACCGCCCAAGAAAATGTGCAAGTGGGAATTAAAGAGCGCGAACGCAGACGGGCGATTATGGAAGAACGAAAAAAATCCTATGATCGCTATCAGCAATTGTATGAACAAGGGGTAGTGTCGGCTGAAATTTACGATCAAAACCTACGGGACTATCAAGCCACCCAAGCTGATTTTGCAGCCCAAGAACGAGAGGTATTGTCCCTAGAGGCGAGGGTTAGAACCGCCCAACAAAACCTAGAACGGCAAGTTTCTACCCTAAACACCCAAGTTGAAGGTCAACAAAGACGAGTTGATGCAGCAGTTGCTAAAGTTGAAGCGGCTAAACAAGATTACAATCGTCAAATCTCAACCCTCAACGCCCAAATTGCGACTCAACAAAATCTGATTGTGGCTCAAGAAGCAGAGGTCAACCGACTTCAGCGAGACATTGATCAAGCCCGTTCCAGTGCAACCGCCGAACAGGTACAGCTAGAATATTACGAGATTAAAGCCCCCATTACTGGGATAGTTGGGGATGTGTTCGTGAAAGTGGGGGATTTTGTTGATAGTCAAACCCAACTCACTAGCATTCGCCAAAATGATTTATTAGAAGTTCAGATTAATATTCCTATTGAACGGTTATCTCAAATTAGAGCCGGAACAACAGTAGAAATCCTCAGTCAAGAAACGGGAGCATTAATCGGAACTTCTCAAGTGTCTTATATTGCTCCGAGTGCGGGTACGGGAAGCCAAACTATTTTAGTTAAAGCGATTTACGATAACCGAAATAATAAATTACGAACGGATCAAATTGTTCGAGCTAAAGTGATTTGGGAACAACAATCAGGAATTACAGTTCCAGTAACCGCCATTAGTCGCATTGGAGATCAAAGTTTTGTCTTTATCGCCCAAGAACAAACCGAAGACGGGAAAACTCAATTAGTCGCTAAACAACAGCCGGTGAAGTTGGGGAGTATTCAAGGTCAAAGCTTTGAGGTTTTATCGGGATTAAAAGCTGGGGAAAAAATTGTGATCGATGGTGTGGTTAAATTGCGAAATGGCACACCCATTGCCGATCAAAAACAGCAACCGACTCCGGCTTCATCCTCAAAACAGGAAACACCGAAATCCGAATAATGATCAGGGATTGAAATTTTAACTGGATTTCACAGACTTAGCTAATAATTAACAGTCAACCGCCAACCGTCTACCCATGATTCTGTTTGTTAACACCTTTATTAAACGGCCTGTCTTAACGACAGTGTGTAGCATCATCATTATTTTGGTGGGTGCGATTTCAATTCCGTTGCTTCCCATTACCCAACTGCCAAACTTAGCTAATACTCAAATTAGTGTGACGGCGGTGAATATTGGGGCGGATGCAGAAACGACAGAAACCACCGTAACCACGATTATAGAGCGGGAAATTAACGGGGTAGAGGGGATGAAATATATGTCCTCCAGCACGGGAAATAATGGGGTGAGTAATATTTCCGTGTTTTTTCCCAATGATGCTGATCGCAATATTGCTCAAGTTAACGTTCAAAACCGAGTCGCTCAAGCGGAATCCAATTTACCAGATGGTGTGAAACAAACAGGGGTAACGGTTGAAGCTTCATCGCCCAATATTCTATTAGTGAGCGCGTTTTATTCGGCAAAAGATGAAACGGGAAAACCCCTCTACGATCCCACCTTTATTAGTAACTATATTGATCTATTTATTGTTGACCAAATTAGTCGAATTCCTGGGGTCGGTCAAGTCACGATCTTTGGAGAACGGAAATATGCCATGCGGCTTTGGCTTGATCCCTCTCGAATGGCAGCTAGGGGGTTAACGGCGCAGGATGTCGTCGGGGCTTTACGCGAACAAAATATTCAAGTAGGAGCCGGAACCCTGGGTCAACAACCCACTCCCCCCGGTCAACTGTTTGAAATTCCGTTGCAAGCGGTGAGTCGCCTTCGCACGGCTGAAGAATTTGCCCAAATGGTACTCAAAACCAATGATGATGGCAGTTTAGTTACGGTTCAGGATGTGGGTCGGGCGGAATTAGGGGCGGAAAGTTATAATTCTAATTCCACATTTAACGGAGAACCTGCTGTTGGTTTAGGGATTTATCAATTACCGGGAAGTAACGCCTTAGAAACCGCAGATCAAATTAAATCCACCATTGCGGAAATGAGTAAAAGTTTCCCCCCCGGTATTGAAAGCCGTGTCGCTTACGATACCACTTTGTTTATTAAGGTGTCCCTTGAGGAAGTGGTGATCAGCTTGTTTATGGCGATCACCTTGGTGGTGTTGGTGATTTTCATCTTTTTACAGGACTGGCGGGCAACCTTAATCCCTTCGGTCGCCATTCCGGTGGCGTTAATTGGGGCGATGGCGGGGTTAAAAGCTTTTGGGTTTGAACTCAATACCTTAACCTTGTTTGCTTGTACCTTGGCGACGGGTTTAGTGGTGGACGATGCCATCGTGATTGTGGAAGCAGTCTCAATCAAAATTGAACAGGGAATGAAACCCCGTCAGGCGGCTTTAGATGCCATGCAGGAACTCACTGGAGCCACCATTGCCACCTCAATCGTGTTGATGGCTGTCTTCATTCCGGTATCATTTTTCCCCGGAACCACAGGGGCAATTTATCGTCAATTCGCGATGACGATTATTTTTGCCTTGATCTTTTCCACCTTCAACGCCCTTTCCTTCTCTCCCAGTATGGCTGGGTTATTATTGCGCCGCAAACAAGAAACACGGGGGCCTTTAGGATGGTTTTTTGATAAATTTAATCAAGGTTTTGGTTGGGTACAGGAAAAATACGGTCGATTTATTACCTTTTTAACCCGGATTAATGCGTTGGTCATGGGCGTATTTGTGGGGGGTTTAGTCGCAACGGTATTAGTTTATCAATTAGTACCATCGGGGTTTGTTCCTGAAGAAGATCAAGGATATTTATTAATTCTGTTTCGGACTCCTGATGGGGTATCCCTCAACTATACCTCCAAAGCAGCCGAACAAATTGTTGATCGTGTGTTAGCAATTCCTGAAATTGAAAGTGCTTTTGTAGTTCCGGGGTTTGGATTTGAAGGACAAAACCCAAGTCAGGGGATCGCGTTTGTGTTATTGAAACCTTGGGAAGACCGACCGACGGAACAACAGTCGGTTTATGGCGTTTTAAGACGATTAAATGGATCTTTACAATCAATTCCAGAAGTTCAAGCCTTTGCCGTTAACGCGCCTCCGGTACAAGGTTTAAGTAATACGGGGGGATTTGAATTTCAGTTATTAGATAAAACCGGAAGTTTACCGATTCAATCTTTAATTGAAAATGGGAATCGTTTAATTGCAGCAGCGAATGCTAATCCAACTTTTCAAGGGGTTTTTAGTCAGTTTTCCGCCAGTAAAGCTCAGAAGAAAGTTGAGGTGTTACGCGATCGCGCTAAAGCTTTAAATGTCAATATTAATGATGTTTTTGGCACACTTCAAACCTTTTTAGGATCATCCTATGTGAATGATTTTGTCTTGGGTCAGCGTCAATATCGGGTCTATGCCCAAGCAGAAGCGGAATTTCGGGCTAGACCGGAAGACATTAATCAGTTATATGTGCGTTCCCAAGATGGGGAGATGATTGCCTTGAGTAATTTGGTGAAACTGACGGACTTTGTGGGGCCAGAAACTATTAACCACTTTAATATCTTCCGTTCGATGCTCATTCAAGGCAACCCTGCACCCACCGCCAGTACGGGTCAAGCTATCGCTGCTATGGAAAAATTAGCCAACGAAGTTTTAGACCCTGGTTTTGGTTATTCTTGGCAGGGAAGTGCCTTGGAGGAAAAATCATCGGGGGGTTCGGCGGTGATTATTTTCGGATTAGCCTTTATTATGGTGTTTCTGGTGCTATCGGCCCAATACGAAAGTTATATTGATCCCACCATTATTATGCTGTCTGTGCCCTTAGCGGTTTTGGGTGCTATGGCTGCGGTTTGGTTCCGATCCAATATTCTGCTGAGTGGGACATTATGGCCGGTGATTACCAATGATGTCTATGTGCAGGTGGCGTTGGTGATGTTGATTGGTTTGGCGTCTAAAAACTCAATTCTGATTGTGGAGTTTGCGAACCAATTACGGGAAAAAGGCTTAAGTATTACCCAAGCTGCTATTCAAGCCGCTGAACAACGGTTCCGACCGATTCAAATGACGGCGATTTCCAGTTTAATTGGGTTCTGGCCGTTAGTGGTGGCTTCGGGTGCAGGTTCGAGTAGCCGTTGGTCATTAGGTACGGCAATTTTTGGGGGGTTATTAGCGGGAACGTTATTAAGTTTGTTAATTACACCCAACCTCTATATTACGATTAAAACCCTAGAATCCCGTTTCCTCAAAGGGGAAAAACCCGAAAAACCTAATAACAATAAATCCGATAAAAATCAACCTCAACCTCCTGCGGAGAATGGGTATTCTCAAGATGGACTGGGAAACTCTCAAGATGGACGGGAAAACCCCGCCCCTACACCAAATTCCAGTACAACCGCATCAGATAGTAGTCCCGTTAATCGTAATTCGTAATTCGTAATTTGTAATTCGTAATTCCCTATTTTCCTAAAACAATGTCAAATGAATCTCTTTCCCCTCAACCTGCTTCTAATTCTGAAAGTCAATCTCAACCCTTGAGTTTAAACTCTTTATCTGAACGGATTGATCGCTTAGAACATAAATTAGACCAAGCACTATTATTATTAACGGATTTGTATCGATATCGCAAATTGCGGGATTTATTGGCGACTGAAAATTGGAGAGAAGCTGATGAAGAAACCACCAATATTATGTTAGAAATTATGGGAAAAAGTAGTCTGGATAATATTATTCCTGATGAAGTGATGAATTTTCCTTGTAGTGCATTACAACTGCTCGATCAATTATGGATGAGTTACAGTAACAATCGTTTTGGTTTCAGCGTCCAACAACAAATTTATACCCGTTTGGGGGGAAATGATGATATTTCTGATGTTGATATGAAAGTGTTACAAGCGATGGGGACTGAAATGGGATGGATGGTCAATAATAAATTATTAGACTACGAAGATTTGGATTTTAGTTCATCGGCTCCCGTAGGTTGTCATCCCTCTGGATGGTGGCGTTCTCCTTATGGGGCGAAAATGGCAGTTTATTTTATTGCGCGTTTAATGCGTTGTGGTATTAAGTGATCAGGAGAGTTATGAATCGAAATTTTAGCCGATTCAATTTTAATCACTGGTTGAACCAAAGGCAAATTAAACTTTTAGAATCCGCTTATCAAAGTGCTGAAGAAATTAAAGCTTTAGAGGAGAAATATTTTCAAGGAAATCCTATTGATTATCGTTCTGACTCTCAAAAAACGATGGTTGATTTTGTTAAAAGTTTATGCAATCGCCATCTTTTCAACATTCGATTTAATTTAGCCCAATTTAAAATTAATAGTTTTTTATTACCTCAAAGTTCTATCGATGAGGAAACGTCTCAATCTATTAGAATACCTGAATCTGAAATTATAGAAAAACTCAATTTTATTGATTCTATTGTTAAAAAATATCGAGAAAAGTCTGAGGATATCTTAATCGAAAATCTAGCTAATCCTACGATCAATTCCTCAACTCTGATGGGATTAACTGCTGACGAAGTTAAACAAGAAAAAGATGAGTCAGCCAGCACCCTAACTTTAGATCCGGCTGTGATTGCTGCTCAATCTAATCTTTCGCGTCAATCTCAAACTAAAAGTTGGTTTAATTGGGGTTTGTTCGGAGGTCAAAAACTTCCCCCCAATTATGAACAACAAGTCGTTCAAGAATTAAGAATTAGACGCATCCAAGATAAATTAGCAATGCGTTGGTTAATAATTTTATTCTTAATTCCTTTATTGGTTCAAGTCACTGTAAAAACTATCATTTTTGAACCTATGCTTGGAAATTATAGTAATAAAAATCCAACTAAAATCGAACTAAACGCAGAAATTCGACAGGAGTTTTTAAGAGAATATTCAGCTTTTAAAGAAGGTCTGGAAATTCAACAGTTATTAGGGGTAATACCCAAACTGTCAGAGGTTGAGAAAGAGGAAAAGCTATCGGAAAAAGCGATTGAAATTTGGCAACAATCTCGTAATCGAGCTTTAAATGGGTGGAAAAATATATTATCTGATGGTGTTGCTTTACTAACTTTTGTGGGATTAGTGTATTTTAATCGAACTAAAATCACAATTGTCAGAAGTTTTTCTAATCGAACTTTTTTAAATTTAAGTGATCCTTTAAAAGTATTTTTGTTTATTTTGATTACTGATATGTTTGTCGGTTTTCACTCCGCCGAAGGATGGGAAGTTTTATTAGCAGGGGTTTTAGCTCACTTTGGACTACCCGAAAGTCCAGTAGCCATTAATGCGTTTATTGCGACGGTTCCTGTGATTATTGATTCCTGCATCAAATTCTGGATTTTTAGTTACCTTACCCGTTACTCTCCGGCTGCTTCTGCTATTTATGAACGGATGAATACTTAATCGCTAAATAGCTGATAAAATTATCATCAAATCTATTATAAAAATAATGATTCAACCTCTATTGTCCTTGGGTATCTTAACTGCATTACTTTCTGTTAGTTTATCTGTCAATGCTCAAACCTGCACGCCTTTAACGGTTGTTAAAGGGGAAGGAACAAGCGTTACTAAAAAAGTGTCCGCCCCCAATGCTGGAAGTATTCCCCGCATTCCTGTGGGGTATCGAGGGAACTGGGATACAGATTTTATTGTTCCAAACAATGCCCCCTTTACTGAGTATGTTGCAACGATTCAATCTTTATCGAATGATAGGGGTACATTTCAAATTAGAATGTTTCTGAAATATGCTGATGATACGGCTGACCAAGCTTTTGAAGGAAATATTCAACTTGACCCCAATCAGTCACAACAAATCAGTGGAACTCCCCGACCCGATAGTCAACCTTATCAAGTTAATGTCAATGTTGGAGGCATTAAAGCATTAGGATATAGTTACACCCTTTCTGTTGAAGGCTGTCAATAAAAATAATAGTAGAAGAGGGTAGAGGAGATTTTACCCTCTAGGTTAACGGCATCAGTCTTTGCCAATCACCTGATTGGCGTGACTCCTATTACTTTGGGTTACATAGACAAATTCAGATTTTCAATATATCATTTTAATATATCAGAGTTATCTATCCTACCGAAAAGCATTCAGAATTCAGAAATTCAGCCTTTCGAATTAACGAATTTTAATCAAGTTTTTTAAAGTTTTGTAAAATAAATTAAAAATAGCATTAAAAAACGGAAAAATAGAGCTATTTTTAAAATAGAAGGTTATTATTACATTAAATTTTAAGTTCAGATTGAAAGTGCAACAGAATTATTCTGTCTGTCAATGTAAGTACAATTTCTGAGAGTTAGATTTATTCAAGGAGGATCATGATGAATATGCGACTTGTGATTTTTTCGGGAATCGTGATGATGCTAGTCGGTACAATTGCGGGACTCGGAGCCTCTAAATATAGTGAAAAACAATATCAATGCTGTAACATCGGCCCATCCTTAGACTTGGGTTATAGTCAGTCGAGAGCACCTCGGACTTACGCTCTAGCAGGCGCGGCTATGGGTTTTATTATTGGTTCTTCCCTAGAATTAGTTCGACAATCAACGCCTCAAGAAGCGGAAAAATAATCATTTGCTGCACTTAAAGCCCTATCTCAACCGCAGGGTTAATGAAATTAGATTCGATTAAACCCCTCCCCCGTTAGGAGAGGGATAAAGGATTTTTAATCACTCAAGGTATGAATTTTTAAGAAATTAGTACCCCTGGCAGTATTTGCTGGAATTCCGCCCACAATTAAGATTTTATCTCCAATTTCTGCGAGTTGTCGTTGTAATAATTTCTCTTGAGCCAGATCAATTAATCCTTCAAAAGAATTGACGTGATGTTGTAATAAAACAGGTTTAACTCCCCAAACTAAGTTTAAACGGTGATAAACATCTGCGTCGGGAGTCAAAGCAATAACCGGAACTTTCGGTCGTTCTGCGGCTGCTAAAGTTGCGGTGTATCCGGTACTGGTATAGGAAACAATGCACTTTAAATTCAGAATTTTATCAATCGTATTTAAAGCTTCTGTTAACGCATGAGTTTCATCCGACAGAGCCGGAGGATAATTTTTAAACTCAATTTCTGGTTCGACATCATGAGCAATTTTAGAGAGCATTTGTACCGCTTTAACCGGAAATTTGCCAACGGCGGATTCTCCCGATAACATAACAGCATCCGTCCCATCAATAATCGCATTAGCAACATCACTGGCTTCTGCACGAGTTGGACGAGCATTGTGAATCATACTATCTAACATTTGGGTGGCTGTAATCACCGGAATGCCTTTTTGATTACACATCCGAATAATTTGTTTTTGCAAGATGGGCACTCTTTCCGGGTTCATTTCTACTCCTAAATCTCCCCGTGCTACCATTAACCCATCACATTCATTGATAATTGATTCTAAGTTGGTGATCGCTTGAGGTTTTTCAATTTTTGCGATCACTGGCATCTGCGGTGCTCCCTTTTCAACTAATAACGCTTTTAATGCTTGAATATCCTCAGCACGACGCACAAAACTCAGAGAAACCCAATCAATTCCTTGAGAAATTCCAAAGTCTAAATCTTGTTCATCTTTTTCCGTGAAGGAGGGAAGACGCAAGGTTAAACTCGGTAAATTTACCCCTTTACGACTTTTTAACCTTCCCCCTTCAATGATGCGACAGTGAACCGCATTTCCCTGAATTCCTTCTATTTTTAATTCTAATAATCCATCATCCAGTAAAACTTGTGCTCCCGTTTCTGCTTCTTCTGCTAAATAGGGATAATCAATCGGAACAGTATGGGGTTTGTTCTCAAATTCATCAACAGGAACAAAGGTTAATAATTCTCCATCGACTAATTCGATTTCTTCCGACGGTAAATATCCAATTCTAATTTTAGGCCCTTGTAAATCTTGTAATAACGTAATCGGAGTATCTAATTCTTCTGAAACTTGCCGTAATAATTTTACGGTTTCTGCATGATCTTTATAACTGCCATGAGAAAAATTTAAGCGAGCCACATTCATTCCTGCATTCACCATTTGACGAATGACTTCTGGAGATTTACTCGCAGGGCCAATCGTCGCAACAATTTTTGTTCGATTTTGTAAAGGTTTGAGCATGATTTTTGACCTAAAATTAACACGAGTAACCGATTAAGGAGTATCTCTTTTTCTGACTCTGTGATGTTTATAAATGTAGTTTTTCAATAATTTCATACAACACTTTGCAGGAGTTTTGTAACTGTTTTTCTTCGGTTTCGGTCAACGAAAGATTAATAATTTTAGTCGCACCTTTGCGGTTGACTAAAACAGGTAAACTGACACAAAGTTCAGGAAGACCATATAATCCTTGAACAGAACGACTCACGGTAATAATTCGATTTTGATCCCGTAAAATAGCCGTGACAATATCCGTAACCCCTAAACCAATGGCATAGGAAGTATATCCTTTTCGTTGAATAATTTCATAGGCGGCATTTTTAACTTGCTGAAAAATATCCTGTAATTCTTCATGCTCACAAGGTGGACATCCTTCCCAGTCTCCATCACAAATTTTCATTCCCGCCACATTAACTTTGCTCCAAACTGGAACTTCACTATCTCCATGTTCACCAATAATATACGCATGGATACTGCGGGGATCAAGTTTCAATTTTTCTGCTAATAAGTATCGAAAACGAGCCGTATCTAAAACCGTTCCTGACCCAATTACCCTAGAACTTGGAAACCCGGAAAGTTTCAAGCTCACATAGGTCATAATATCAACTGGGTTAGCAACAATTAATAAAATTGCATTCGGACAATATTCAGCAATATCTCCGATTAATTTTTTAAAGATTTCTACATTTCGTCCGACTAAATCTAAACGAGTTTCTCCAGGTCTTTGACTGGCTCCGGCTGTTATAATCACTAAATCTGCATCCCGTCCTGCATCAGCAACGGTTCCGACTGTTACTTGTGTGGGTTCAATAAAAGAAAGTCCATGAACTAAATCCATGACTTCCCCTTCAGCTTTTTCTTGATTAATATCTTGTAAAATTAGTTCATCAAAGCAATTTTGAATTAATAACGAATAAGCACAGGCCATCCCGACTTGTCCAGCACCAATAATCACACCTTTACGAGGGCGAATGGGGCTTAAGGGATTATGATCATCTGGATGAGTTGTAAATAATGGCTGAAACATAACCCTCCGAGGATTGATAGGATAATAAAAAAAGCTAATTCCCTGAAATTGATCGGTGATCTGGAATCATTATATCAATGATAATCTCGAAATTAACAAATTTAGATTTAATTTAAAAAAAATTAAACATAATTTAACCTTTGATCTTCTGAATTAAATGATCAAAATAACGATTTAAGAGGGGGAAGAGTAAACTATGTAAAGAATTTAAAAGTTTCATTTCTAATCCCGGTGCGATCGCAAAATCATTATTTTTAATCCCTTTAATAATCTCTTGAGCAATATCTTCCGGTTCCCAAGGTTTAACTGTTCCGGTAATTGCTTTTGTTTCTGAAGGTTTTGTCTGGTTTTCAGCTAATAATTGAGGTGTATTCGTATCGGGCGGATAAACAATAGAAACTTGAATTCCCAAGGGCTTTAGTTCTCCTCGTAACGATTCTGCTAATCCTCTTAACGCGAATTTAGTTGGACTATAGGCTGTATAACCATAAATTCCTATTAATCCGGCTCCTGACGAAATGAGAACAATTTTACCTTGTTTTTGCTGGATCATTGTGGGTAAAACTTCTCGAATACAATACAACGATCCCCAATAATTTACAGCCATTGTTTGTTCAAATATTTCTAGGGGAACATCTTGAAAATAACCGGGATGAGCCATTCCTGCTGATAAAATTAAAATATCAACATTCCCTAAAAGTTTAATCGCTTTTTTGATTGAATTTTCAGCTTCTTCCCGTAGAGAAACATCAGCCGAAAGGGTAAATATTTTCTGATTTTGAGATAATTTTACGGCTTCAATTTCTGTTTGAGCTTGGTCGAGAGTGGTTTGATTTCGAGCAATAATTGTTAAATTTGCCCCTAGACTTGCCAATAATTGAGCCGTTGCTTTACCAATTCCACTAGAACCCCCCGTAATAATAATATTAGTTTGATTAAAAATCATATCAAAATCATGGCAAGTTAGATTCCTTTTAAGGTATTATAACAAAAACCATCAAAATAAGATAGTCTGCTAAAATAATTATAGCCTATGGCGATCCTTTAAAAATTATATATAATTAGATATAATTTAACTATAAACCCAAAAGTAAACGACTAGAAATGGCAACAGGGATACCCGGCAAGAATCAGTACAAAAAGCTAAAAGATAGTAGCCTACTTTCCTTTTCCTTGGAATATGTAGGAAAAGTTAGTATTGAAGATATTTTAGAGAGTCCATCAGCACAATTAAGAAAAATTATAAATGTAGAAAAAGAAATTAAAAATCAGTTAATTTATGGAGAAAATTTAAGGGTTTTAAGGAATTTATTAGAGCATTCGGATATAGCAGGAAAAATTAATTTAATTTATATTGATCCACCCTACGCAACTGGACTAGGGTTTGAGTCAAGACAACAAACTTATGCTTATCAAGATTTCCGAGAAGGTGCAGATTATTTAGAATTTATTCGACAACGGTTAATTTTACTTAAAGAACTTTTATCAGAACAAGGATCAATCTATATTCATTTAGACCAAAATATGGCTTTTCCCGTTAAAATTTTAATGGATGAAATTTTTGGAATTAAGAATTTCCGTAATTGGATTACTCGAAAAAAATGCAATCCTAAAAATTATACTAAAAATCAATATGGAAATATCTCAGATTATATCCTTTTTTATACAAAAACCGATGATTATATCTGGAACCAACCTTTTGAACCGTGGACAGATGATAAAGTCATTAAAGAATATCAATACATTGAAGAAAAAACAGGAAGACGCTATAAAAAAGTTCCCATTCATGCACCTGGAGAAAGAAAAGGATCAACAGGTCAACCTTGGCGTGGGATGCTTCCTCCACCGGGTAAACATTGGCAATATACTCCAGAAACCTTAGAAGAAATGGATAAAAAAGGTGAAATTTACTGGTCGTCTACTGGAAATCCTAGACGGAAAGTTTACCTTGATCAAAGCAAAGGAATAGCGGTTCAAGATATTTGGCTTGAATTCAAAGATGCTCATAACCAAAATATTAAAATTACAGGTTACCCAACGGAGAAAAACCCTGAACTTCTAAAACGAATTATTCAGGCTTCCTCTAATTCTGGAGATTTAATATTAGATGCTTTTGTAGGGAGTGGAACGACTGTTGCAGTTGCAGAAGAATTAAAAAGACAATGGATTGGGATTGATAACTCTCTTTTAGCTATAGAAACGACTATTCAACGTTTAGTTAAAGGAACTCAAGCAATGGGAGATTTTGTTAATGGAAATGGAAGTTTACCTCAACAGCAGTCTTTAATCAATACAAATAGAATTTTAAAAAGTGGTTTAGAAGTCTATATTGAGATGGAATCTGATTTAGAAAAAGTGACAGAAAATCAAATTGAAGACTGGAACTATTTACTTAACTTTCAAGCCAATCTCTGGTAAATCTTTCATCTAACATTTTGAGAGTGCAGACCATTACTCGTCCTTTTCCAGTCGTTTCTAAAGAGGCATAATCATTCCACATTGACCCCAGAGTTAATCCAGGGCCATCATTCAAAAAGAATACTTTCAGAGGTAATTGATAGGTGTCCGCATACTTCAGAATATGAGTTGCTTTCTCTCTATTTCCGCCAATCCGATCATCTTCTTGTGCTCCTCCTCGATCTGAATCATAACGAGCAAACCCAATGACTAAAGGAGTTCCATCTAAACGAGAAATTAACATATCTGTTGGTGTTTTTTCCTGCCAATTTTCCAAAACTTCATCAAGCATTATATCTCGTCCTGCTCGAATAGGCCCTTGAATTAAATATTCTGATCCAAAGTGAGCTTCAAACCAGAGAAAAAAGGCTTCTGTTAATTCATATCCTTTCTGACCTCGACTTTTATATTCCATTAGAATTGCGATTAAAGCTTCATCAGGAGTAGGACGAGTTGCTAATTTTTCTTTGACATCTTCTATCTTTCTAAATCTGTTTCCATAGTTTTCAATAATTTGGCTAATCTTTTTCTTAACCTTTAACATTTCAACAGAAGTATCTGGGGATACATACTTACGAAAAACTCGTAATAATTGGGTTTTGGAAGGATTAGGGATTTCAGTAATTCTCAACAGTAAATCAGCCGAACTATTAGCAGTATTAGCTAAATTGGCAAACTGCTCTATAACACTTCCATAAATCATGGTGGCTTCATCCAAATAATCGGGATAAAATTCTGAGTCTATGAAAGTGATATATTGAGAATTCCTAGTTTTATATTCAGCAAACGAAACCAAGGGAGAGTTCTCCTAAACAAAATTTGTAAAATATTAACTAATAGTGTTTCTTGGTACACCCTAGAAACTGGTTTAAGGACGGAATAAATGGGAATGTTCAGGGTTATATAATCCTGATCTTAAGGTTGAAGAATGGGGGGTTTTTGCTAACGCCGGACTAATCACATAAAGCGTCGTTCTAATTAAATTTTCTTCTTGGGTTACTTGTGCCATTTTTTCTAAAGGAACCACCCGGATTTTCTCATCTGGCCATCCTAAACGATAACAAATTGCAATGGGCATTTCAGCAGGATAATATTTCATTAACTTTTGCTGACTTTCCTCAACATAACGGGCACTTAAATATAAACATAAACTGGCTTTATGAGCCGCTAAACTCTCCAATTCTTCATCGGCTGGAACCGCAGTTGCTTTGCCACTAACACGGGTTAAAATAATGGTTTGGACTAATTCTGGAACCGTTAATTCGACTTTTAATTTAGCGGCTGCATCCTGAAATGCACTAATTCCAGGAACAATTTCAAACTCAATTTCTGCTGCATTTAACTGTTGAATTTGTTCATAAATCGCTCCATATAAACTAGGGTCGCCCGAATGTAACCGCACAACCGACTTTCCTTGACGGACTCGTTCAATCATTAAGGGTAGAATATCTTCTAAGGTTTTATTTGCCGTTTTAATCAGTTCTGCATCCGCCCGAACCCCCCTTAAAATTTGTGGAGGAACAAGGGAATCTGCAAATAAAATCACATCCGCCGATGCTAATAACTTTTGAGCTTTTATGGTTAATAATTCAGGATCACCAGGGCCAGCCCCGACAATATAAACGGCTGGTTTTAGCACTATTCTATCCTGCTGCATGAGATTTTGATTCCCCAAAATTTATGATTGATTTTTAGTTTTTCCGGATCTCAACTGACCCGGTAAGAAGACAAGAATGGTAGATGCACCCTGGTTGATGCCCTGGCTATCGAGTCTAGGGCTTTTTCTATTTAAGAATTAGAGGAATGAGATTTCGGCACAACATCTGGTAACGTTCGCTTCAATCCATATAACCAAATTAAGCCGAATAATCCTATGATAATTCCACTTAAACTGACGAATTGAGCAATTTTTAAAGGCCCCAACATTAAACTATCCGTGCGTAACCCTTCAATCCAAATTCGACCTGCACTATAGGCACATAAATAAACCAGAAAGATTGTTCCAGGTTTCAGAGGCGGTTTACCTTTTAACCCTCGAAAGAATAAGGTGATTAATAAGGTAAATACCATTAAATTCCAGAGGGATTCATACAGAAACGTGGGGTGAAAATACTCGTAGGATTCAAAGCCAAAAGGACGACGTTCGGGGGGAATATAAAGTTTCCAAGGTAAATCCGTTGGGTCACCAAAGGCTTCAGAATTAAAAAAGTTACCCCAACGTCCAATGGCTTGACCTAAAATTAACGAAGGTGCAACAATATCGGCTAACTGCCAAAAGGGAATTTGTTTGATTTTTGCAAATAATAATGCTGCAATTAAACCCCCTAAAATTGCTCCATGAATGGCAATTCCTCCCTTCCAAATGGCAATAATATTAGCGGGATTATTAACATAACTTTCCCACTCAAATGCCACATAATATAATCTCGCACAAGGAATTGCTGCAATCACTAACCAGATTGCTAAATCCCCGATGAGTTCAGGATCAATTTGGCGACGGCTGGCTAGATACTGAGACAAGGAAACTCCAATTAAGACAGCAGAGGCAATTAACACGCCATACCACCGAATTGATAACGGCCCGATTTCAAAGATAATGGGGCTGGGAGAAGTAAATTGAAATGCTAGAAATAAATGATTTGTATCCATAATAGCTGATTCTAAGCCCAGTTATTGTATCATCTTTCGGGGATCACAGGTCAGGTCTAATTTTTTTTTGAAAAGAAGGCGGATTAAAATATTACATAAAATAAATTTTCAGATGTTTTCAGGGGAAAATCGGTACAATAGGATGAAGTGTGCTTTGTGTAAACTTTTAACTTTTTTGATGAGGTTGGATTGCTGATAATTATGGTTTCAGCTTCTGGTTTTCCCATCAACCCGCCACCGTCAATTATTTTAATGGTAAACGTCCCCCTATGTCTTCCTCAAATTTACCTCCCCATTCATCGGATTTAGAATTAGGGTTAGCGGCTTTAAAATCTAAGGATTATCAACAGGCGATCGCTATTTTACAACCGATTGCTCAATCTGAAAACCCCTCTAAATTCAAGGCGCAAGTCGGTTTAGTAATGGCTTATGAGCGAACAGGAAATACAAAATCAGCCATTACTTTATGTCGAAATTTAACCCAATGTCATCAAGAAAAAATCCAAACTTGGGCAACGGATTACTTAAAAAAACTATTAAAACGCAACCCTCCAAAATCGAATAAAACTGAATCTATTGATATCGAAAATTCTAACCCATCTGATGAAACCCTGCCTTCAGAATTACCCCCTATTATAGAAACAGGTTTTATTCCTTTAAATCCTAACTTACAACCGACGAAGGCGAAATCTACCCTAGGAAAAGTACCCAAACCTTCCTCCATATCACCACCTCAAAAATCTCCCAGTGTTCCTGTGCCCCAAGCTCCATCTTTAAACCGAGAAAAAACTAAATCAACCTTTCAAAAACCCATTTCAAAAATTCCCCCTTCTAGTGTTAATTCTGAACCGGAAATTATTGAATCTTCTCCCGCGCCTGCGGTTCAAGAATGGCAATGGCGACAAGCCGGACGAGCTACGAATTGGAAACAGCTTAAACCTTTACAATCAAGTCCTTTTAAACTCGAACAACTCTTAATGGCTGTGGGTTTAACTTGGTTTATACCGATTGTTTTAGCATTTATTAATAATACCTTAAATCAAATTTGGATTTGGCAACCTATTTTAAATCCTTGGCAACAATTATCCCGCCAACCTTGGCAAATTATTTTTATTCTTTTGTTTTTATTTATAGTGGGTTGGATTTGGCAAACTTCCAGATTTTTTGCTGAATTTGTATTAACGATTTTATCGATATTGTGGTTAACGCCTCATTTATTAGATAAGTTACTGGAAATTACCAATCAAGCTTTAACTTGGCTACCTTTGTTACAACCAATTCCTTTATTTTATCGTGACCCCACTCAAGGAGTTTATATCACTTTATTGATTTTATGGGTATTCTCTCCTTGGTTATGGGATGGACTACTTAAACTCAGCTATGGTTTAAAACCTTTACCCCTAACAATGTTATTTAACTATAGCCAAGAAACCAACAAACTTTTAAGGAATTACTGTCAGAAGAAAAAAATTAAATTTCCCGAAGTTAAATTATTACCGATTGATGATCCGATTATTTTTTCCTATGGAAGTTTCCGACGATTTGCTCGAATTGTTGTCAGTCAAGGATTATTAGACCAATTAACAGAAGAAGAACTAGCTGCTATTTTTGCGCGGGAAATTGCCTCGATTGGAGAATGGGATTTTGCTGTGATGTCTTTTGCTACAATCATCAGTCAAATTCCCTATTTAATTTATTGGTATTTAGCAGAATTTAGCGAAAAATTACCGCAATTAAATCTTCCCTATCCTAGCATCCTTCAAAAAATTATAGAGCAAATCGTCAGTGCGATCGCTACTTTTATTTGTCCTCTCTGCTATGGTTTATACAAACTTTTAAGATTCCCCTCCTTGTATTTATCCCGTCGTCGAGTTTATTATAGCGATCGCATCGCTTGTAACCTCACCGGAAATCCTAACGCTTTAACTCGCGCTTTATTAAAAATTACCATAAAATTATCTCAAACCATTCAAAACCAAGGAAAAACCGATTTTATTCTCGAAGCCTTTGATCGATTAACTCCCCTGAGTTATCAACAAGCTTTAACCTGGGGGAGTGTCACCCCTTACACCTCTCCCGACTCTTTATTTCAATGGGATTTAACCAATTCCTATACCTTTTGGCTAACCTTAAATCAATCCCATCCTCTCATCGGAGAACGATTAAAAATTCTAAGTTTTTATGCAGCTTATTGGAAATTAGAGCCGGAATTTGATCTTTCCCATCTCAACCCTCCAAAACCGCAAAAATTCGATCTTAATAATTCCCCTTTATTATTACAAGGCGCACCGTTTTTTGGGATTCCCGCAGGAATGGCAATTGGCGGAACTCTTTGGTTAATGGGGGGACTCTGTTCAATGTTAGGGCTGTGGCAATTAGAATGGCTATGGGGAGACTATTGGATTATGGCAGGTTCTATTCCAATTGGCTGTAGTTTAGGAATTTTTATTCGGACTAATCCCTTTTTTCCTGAGATTAAATCCTCTAATCTTTTAAATCAACCCCACTTATCAGATTTAGTCATTAAACCTAATGCCATTCCCCTCGATAGTCAACCGATTTGTTTAACAGGTCAACTTCTGGGTCGCACCAGTTTAAAGAATACCTTTGCTCAAGATTTAATCCTACAAACGTCAACCGGAATGGTCAAACTGCATTATCTTCCCCAATGGACTCCCCTGAGCAATTTTTGGCCGAGAATCATTCAACCCCAGGAGTTAATCACCCAAACCCTTAAAGTAACGGGATGGTGGCGACGAGGGGCGACGCCTTGGATAGATGTAGACACCCTAGAAACCTCCGATCATCGAACTGTCTTACAAGGCGGACATCCCTTGTGGTCTACAATTTTAGCCTTGGGTTTTACCCTCTGGGGGGCTTATCTGGTTTCTCAAGGGGGATGGTGAAGGAAATTCACAAGAAAAATATTGCTTTTTTGCCGGATCAATGTTACATTAATTAACTTCACATTAAGCCTAACGTTACCCCTTTTGGGATAGAGTCAATTTGATCACGCCGTTGAGACAATTCACAAATTTTGCACAATCAAATGCAAAAATTTTGGTAAAACCCTAGAACTGTGTTCAAGGCTGTGCTATCTTAGAGATTGGCTCATAACGATCCGGTACTGGAATACCCATAGCAAAGGTTCTAGGTTCCATTCAATAGCCTGATTCATCCGAGGCGAAACAGCAACTTAAAAGAAATGACAAATTTTTTGTTGAATGCTGTACTCAAAAATTGGCACTCCAAAGGCAGGAAGTTAACATCCAGTGAGTTGACTTTATATGGTCTTAGCTATAGGAAGTTCAATGTATTTTTGAACACAGGAATAACAAAACGCTATAGCATCAAGTTTTGACAGATGGGAAAAAGTTTACAAGACAACCGAGCAAACCAACATTCTCTGCATGATGAATTATATATGGAGGGAATGGCAGGATTTTATCTTGAAACCGAGATGAAGTGGGTTGTTGAGTTCAATTTAAGAAACCAAAGTGCTAATTGCCTTGGGGTTAATCCTCAATTTGTGTGTTTAAACCGCACAAGTTGGGGATAATTTCGCCTATTCATTTTTCATTTAATTTGGAGGTACTACTCATGTCCGTTCGTCTTTATGTTGGTAATCTTCCCAAAGAACTTGAACGCAAAGAATTACAAGAAGTCTTCGTGGAAGAAGGAGATACCGTTTCTGCTAAAGTGATAACCGATCGCAAAACGGGTAAATGTCGGGGATTTGGGTTCGTAACCGTACAAACCGATGAAATCGCCGATCAAATTGTTGAAAAATATAACGGGGTCATGTTTAGAGAAAATGCCTTAAAAATAGAAAAGGCATTACCTCGTAAAAAAGGAAAAGGGGAAGGGGTAGGCGGTAGCGAAAATGGTGGGGAAGAACAACCCCAGCAACAGCAACAAGCTCCTGTTCAACAACCGGTTAAAGCAGGGAATACACCCAAAAGTGGTGGAAGCAGTGGCGGTGGCGGTGGCGGTAAAAACCGGAATAAAAAATCTAAACATTCCTCCGGTGGTTATAATTCTACTCCCAAAACCGGGGGTGATGAAGGTTTCCAACCCGATCCCCGTTGGGCTAATGAGTTAGAAAAACTAAAACAAATGTTAGCTGCCCAAGCTGCCAATCCTTAATTTTATAGGGCTTTGTTTTAATAAAAATAAACCCCCCTGAATCAATAACAATGTTGGGGGGTTTTCTCATAAAATATTGGACTTATCCCCCAAGCTTCTATAACAGTCAAAACACTCAGTTAGGACATCAATAAAACCATCAAACTAGAATAACAGGAGACTTTCTTTGCGGTTTCCTATTCCCTTCTATAACACTTTTGCCCTTAATAATGCCACAGGTAATGCCATCATTTTTCGCCATTTGGGAACATAAGCCCGCTTGCTAAAAACATCATATTCATTGCGTTCAATTTCATCTAAAATTTGCCGATAAAGCACTAACGCAGTCCAAACCGGCCAGCGAATCTCCTCACTTAAAACACTAATTCCTTTTTCCGCTTCCGCATAGAATTTTCGCGCCCTTTGAATTTCAAAGCGCATTAATTCCTGCCAACGATCATCAACAATTCCCTTAAATAAATCCTCTTCTGTATAATTAAATAAGGCTAAATCATCTAAGGGTAAATAAATCCGTCCTCGTCGCGCATCTTCCCCCACATCCCGCAGAATATTGGTGAGTTGGTTGGCAATTCCTAATGCGATCGCTTCTTGATTGGGAATTATAATTTCTGGGTTAGGATTCCAAGGAGTAATCACCGGAGGAGCAACACCCATCACCGCCGTTGACATTAACCCTACTGTTCCCGCGACCCGATAACAATACAATTCCAACTCCTCAAAAGTTTGATATCGGTTGCGGTATAAATCCATGCGTTGACCCGCAATCATATCTCGAAAGGGTTGAATATCCAGAGGGAAACGACCCAGGGTATCCACCATTGCCACATCTACATCATCCCTAGGATGCCCTGCAAATAAAGCTTCCAGGTGTTCTTCCCAACGATCTAAGGTTTCTTCCGTTGTCGTCGCAGCCATTGGCCCATCGACCAACTCATCAGTCCGACGGCACCAAACATAGATCGCCCAGATCGCCCGACGCTTGGCTTCTGGCATCAATTGAGTGCCTAAATAAAATGTCTTGGCATACTCCGCAGTAACCTGACGGCAGAGTTCATAGGAGTCTTCCAGTGATGCCAGAGTTCTCATGCACGGAGATTTAGAAAGTTGTAGCATTCGTTGTTCTGCTGACCGACGATGGATGGGCTAGGAAGGAATAGGACTTGGGGAAGCAACGTTAGCCGATGGCGCAGACAAAGCCAAAAAACGATCCGAAGTCAAATCTTCTTGAATCGCCTGTGCTGTCAGCTTACCAGAAAGCACAGCCCCTTCCATACTGGCCAAATAACGCTGCATCGTGTAATCTCCAGTCAGATAGAAATTAGGAATAGGCGTTTTCTGGGATGGACGATGAGCTTGTCGCCCAGGAGTCGCTTTATAAACGGAACGCGGCGTTTTCACGACGTGGGATTTCAGCAATTTGGCGGGGTGGGGGATTTCCTCTGGGAAGAGTTTCTCCAACTCTGCCATTGTCGCTGCCACGATGTCCTCATCCGATTTACTAATCCAATCCTTTGCCGGAGCCAATACCAATTCCAGCATAGAACGGTCAGGATTGGAATACTCTTTACAGGTATTACTCATATCCGCATAGACGCTGAGTAAGGGAGAACGGGAAAATAGCAAATGGTCAACATTTGTTAACTTGCGATCAAACCACAAATGTACGTTAATCACCGGAACCCCTTCCAACCCCTCTAGCTGTTTGAAATAGTCCATTTCTTGCCACGGTTGGGGTAACATTACCTTCAGGGGGTCAACGGGCATGGCAGAAACGTAGAGATCAGCCGTTAACACCTCATCGGAGCTATCGTTTAACCCGCGAATTAAAAACCCTTTGACGCTTCCATCTTCGTTGAGTAAAAATTCTTTAATCGGGGCATTCAGACGCACTTCTCCGCCGCGTTCTGTGATGTAATCTACCAGAGGTTGACACAGCCGTTCCGTGGGAGAACCGTCTAAAAATGCCATTTTAGAACCGTTCTTTTCTTGGAGAAAACGATTTAAGGCGGTTAAAATCACCGTTGAGGAGATTTCATCGGGGTTGATGAAATTTAAAGCTTTAGACATAGCAATAAAGACTTCTTTCTCAACCCTTGGCGGAACATTGTGGAGTTTCAGCCATTCTGAGAAAGAGTATTTATCCATTTCCTCGACGTATTTTTGACCCTGGAGCATGGCGGGAATTAACCCTAAACCAAACCGAATTTTTTCCGGCCAGGTCAACATATCGTTATTACGGAGAATAGCCACTACCCCGTTAAAGGGGGCAGGGATATTAGGAAAGTCAAACCGGGAATAGGTTCCGGGTTTCTCCGGTTGGTTGAAGATCATGGAATGTTCTTTCCATTGCAGCCGATCTTCGATGTCCAGTTCTTTGAATAACTGCAACATATTGGGATAAGCCCCGAAGAAAATATGCAACCCGGTTTCGTACCAGTCGCCGTCTTCATCTTTCCAGGCTGCGACTTTCCCCCCCAATACGTCCCGTCGTTCTAAGACGATAGGAGTGTGACCAAGATCGGTGAGATACTTGGCACAAGCCAGTCCCGCTAAACCTGCTCCAGCGATCGCAACTCGCATCAATAACCCTTCTGAATGTTTTCTTAATGTTTTTCCTGATTATACGTTACATCTTGTTACATTTAAACCCAACAAGGTCAAAAATTCTGGGGTGGGGGTTGAGGTTATAAGAGATTTCAGGGTGAGGCGCGCCTCACCCCTACGGGTTGGGTTCAAGGATGAGCCTTAATTAAAAGGGTAGATCAATCAGTAATTCAGGTTTAATGGGATTTAAAGGGGGATGTTCTGGATCGTCATCCCAACGGGCAGGATTTTCAACGATATATTTTATAATATGATTTAAAGCCCTTTCATCTCGGATAATTTCTTCATAATAATCTCGTTGCCAAATTAATCCTTGACCGGAATTATTACAAATTTTATTAATAGATTTAGAAACACAATATTTATACCAACCCACAACAGTACCCAAGGATTTTGGGGTGGTACCATGAGGTCGTTGTGTTGATTTTGATGAGATTTCTGGTTGTGATAATAATGTCCGGTGTAGGGGCGAGGCGCGCCCATTGGTGTCAACTTAAGGAAAGGCGATCGCAACGACTAATGGGAGTTGAAGAGGGCGATGAGTAGTCGCCCTGGCAACGTGGCAACTGTAGGTGTTAGTTTAAAGGGGCGATCGCCAAGGTCAGTGTTAGTGGAAGGGGGAAAGAAATCAGATGAGTAAAACAACAGGGAGAATTTTGAGAAATGCGGATTTAAGGCATCAAAGTCAAATGGCAGGGCCACCATTAGAAGTGCTAGAAAAAGAACTGTATAGACTACTAACACCCGAAAATTTTAAACCGTTAAAGGAAAGCCGAGGAATTCAGGAAAAAAAACTGCGTTCGCGAGTATTAAATTTACCAGTGATGATGGCAGTAGTTATTGGCTTAGTCTATAGAAGAATAGCTGGATTGCGAGAACTGTTAAGAATCCTAACGGAAGAAGGAATGCTGTGGATAGAACCGATGCAAGTGAGTGTGGAAGCGTTATCAAAAAGATTAAGAACGCTACCAGCGAGTTTATTTGTAGAAATCTTTGAACAGGTGATAGAGAAATTAAAAAGCGAAGAAAATCTGAAGGGAGTGCCGGAAAAATGGCAAGGGATCTCAGAAAAGTTTACAGGAATTTGGATAGCAGATGGTTCGACACTGGAAGAAATATTTAAAAAGTTAAAAGTGCTGAGAAAGGGTAACACAGTGTTAGGGGGAAAGATGATGGTGATTGTAGAAGCCTGGACATATAGACCGGTGAAAATGTGGTATACAGAAGAATCAAAAGCTAACGATAAAATCTTTACTGACCAACTGTTAGAACAACTTCCCCAAGGGGGATTAATGATTTTTGACTTAGGTTTTTTTAAGTTTGGGTGGTTTGATGAATTTACAGAACAAAAAAAATTTTTTGTAACCCGATTAAGAGAAAAAACAGCCTATCAAGTCAAAAAAACATTAAGCCAAGGGTTATACTATCAAGATGAAATTATCCAGATGGGATTGTACCGTTCTAACCGATGTCATCAGCCTGTACGATTAGTCTCAGTCTTATGGGGAAAAACTTGGTATCGCTATTTAACCAATGTCTTAGATCCAGAGGAATTATCGGCTCAACAAGTTTGTGAGTTGTACCGAAATCGCTGGCAAATTGAACAAGCCTTTTTATTAACGAAGAGATTATTAGGATTAGCCTATCTCTGGGTGGGAGATAGCAACGGAATCCAAATTCAAATTTTATCAACCTGGATATTTTATGCCGTCTTAAATCAGTTGTGTACTGATGTCGCTATGGCTTTAGGTCAACCGAAAGAACGAATTTCTACAGAAATGGTATTTCGCGCTTTATATCATTTTTCTCGAGCTAGTTTACGGGGAGAAACTTCTGATGTTATTAGCTATTTAACCTCACATCAGAAGTTATTTGGCTTGGTCAAATCCACTCGAAAACGACATCGAGAAATCGATGCTCTTACACAGCAGGTTTGGGGCGATCGCTCCTTAAGTTGACGCCAATGGGCGCGCCTCGCCCCTACGGGGAATTGAGGATCTGAAAGGATTTCATGAAAGATTAAAATGCCATGAATATGATTAGGCATGATGACAAAATAATCTAATTCAACATGAGGAAATGTTTTAGGAATTTGTTGCCAGATATTGAATGCGATCACTCCTAAAGAATTAAATCGCATTTCACCTTGAACAATATCTCCAAACAAACATTGTTTTTCTTTTGTACAAAGTGTAACAAAATATCCCCCAGGCTGAGTATAATCGTATCCTTTTAAACGAATAGAACGGCGATGATGGATTTGTGGATTGTAGGGCATATTAGTTTAATAAAATCACTTAGAGTAAACATCCAAATTCTACCTTTTTAGTGCGATGATAGCCATCCTAAATTAATTTTAGAAACGATAATCAAGATATGAATCTAAATTCCTGTGTCAGGGTGAGGCGCGCCTCACCCCTACGATAAATTGGATTTCTGATTAGGATTTCTATAGCTCATCTAGGGTTGATTTCAGAGATTGGTAATAACAATGTTTGCTCAATCTCATCACGCACATTAGGCGATACTTTACAACCGATATTGAGGCAAACTACCAGCAACTTATTAGCATCATGATACTCTAGTAGCAAATTCTCCTTGTCATTATTAAAGTTCCAAGCAGTATGACCAATATTTCTATATTTGATGATCTGATCCATTAATTGTACTGATAAAACCATACTATTCTCTTTGAACCAATCTAAATCTTTAAATTTATTTTTGCGCTCTCGATTCTTCTGAATATTAAGCTTATCAAGAGTTTCAAGGATGGGGCAATTGCTATCAAGTAGCCTTGTTGATAATTCAAGAGCCTCCTCTAAATCAACTGAGTCAATGTACCCCTTAGATAAACCATCAACAACTCTTAACAAGCGTATATCTATTGCTGTCTCTTCATATCTAAGAATATTAAATTCTTCTTCAAAATTAAGAAAAATAAAATTATATTCTTTTTTTAAGCTTTCTAGGAATAGTGATGGAACTAGATCCTCTAAAAAATAAAAAATTCCGGGTCTACAAGCAAATTCAAAATAGAAAGCGCGTATAGCTACCTCTTTATAGAACGATACATAGGCTGTACTTGATTTTACATTAACCCAACTTATAAAGTTCTGCAAATCTTTATCTGAATTTAGAACTTGATCAATCTGTTGCTTCATTAAACGTAACAAATTATCAGCAGACGGCAACATTTCAACAGCCAATAAAAAGCTCTCACGCCATCTTGCTTCCATAACGTGGTAAGCCAGCTTTTCCAACGCTTGTGGATGAGAATTGGTAACAAATTTTCTGGTGGTGAAAAATTCCTGAAATGTTAAGTGAGAAAAAGAATAAATTTTTTGCGCCCGCTCCACCAATAACCCATGCTGCGCTTCAATTGATTTCAATACCGTCTCACTATCCAGTTGTAAAGCTTCTGGGTCATTTTGAGCATCAGGTAAATTGTGAATGTAATCAGAAATATACTGCTCTAATTCTTTTTGTTTAAAGAAATAATCTCCTCGCTCAAATGTTGTTAAAGCCATTTGACTTAGTAAATCTTTTTTACGCTGCAATGACAGATACTTATAAACTTGATCTCGCTCTATGTTTCGTGTTTCATCCCATTTTTTTAGTAAAATATTAATTCCTTCTTCATAAAGTTCTGAACGATTAGCCGGAAATTTGAGTGAGTCTTCAAAAACTAAACATAGTAACGTTAAAAGCAGTGGATTAGTTGCTAATTCTCGAATTCGACTATTTTGTTCAAGTTCTTGAATAAATTCATAGAAATTTCCAAGATCGTTAAGTTGAAACCAGTTTTGAACAAAAGTAAAAATCTGTTTATTATCGAAATCTGCAACTGCAACCTCTCTAAATTTCTCAAAATTATAAGTTTTCGCTGCACTTCGACAAGTGATTACAAATTTATTCTGGCGAAATTTTTCCGACAAATCACGAACTTGCTTGATAACACGGCTATTATCCTCTATTTTTACTTCATCCAAACCATCTAATAAAATTAGTAACTTCCCCTGTTTCAAAAGAATAGATACCTGTTCACAAGAGACATCATAATCAGAAAATATCTCGGTGATGTATTCGAATAAACTCGGTTTTTCTGCGACTTCTGCAAATTGCTTGAGTGTAATAAAAATTGGTACAAGTTCAGCTTTTAAATTCGCTTTATTACACTGGATAGCTAAATGTTTTAAAAACGTGGTTTTTCCTGCTCCTGGATTACCTAATACCATCAATTTTAAGTATTTCTTAACCGCTTCTATTCCTGGTATTGGTTTATCAGTTACTCTACCAAGCCCAAAGCGATCAAAGTTTTTTGAGTTAAAGTCTTGCAATAGTTCATCAATTTCATATTGTTGATGACTGGGAATTTTTTCCAGAACATTAACGTTAGTGTAAAGGTCGCTGACATCAATGGGTTGTGACATTGTGAGCGATCGCATTGTGCCACATTGATCTTGAATGATTTCATAACACTTCTGACGAACTTCTTGCACTAAATTATTTAGCTCATCCTCTGACAGATTATTAAAATTTGCAGAGTCAGGAGCCTTAAATTTTTGATACTCAGTAGTTAGAAAATTGAGCAAGCGACCATATTTCCCTGGGCCTTTGCCATTAATACTAAACTTCTTGTAAACATGACTCATTCGAGTGCGAAGTGCCGTATCAGAAATATGAAGTTCTGTTGCTATCTCTAATTCTGTCTTTTTACTGTTAAACCAGATTACAAAAGCATCCTCTTGCTCTGGTGAAAGATCATATTTACGAGCCATTTCCATTAAAAATTCACGGGGTAGCGACATTAACCAATTTCTCCATAGCTTGAAAGCGAATCCAGTCTTTCTAATCTAGCCTAAAACTATAGTTAAGACTACTCTAATATTACTGATTCGGGAATAAGAATAATATTAAAGAGCAGCCTAAAATTGAAGATTGTAGATAAGTCAGCCTAAGTCAGTCTAAGTCAGCGTTAACTTGAGAGATATCTCCAAAACAAAATTGCGACATTGAATTTAGCAATTTTTTGGAGATGGTTTTTATGAAAAGAACCTACATTAATGGACGGGTTTACTACCAAGACGAAAAAGGCATTCGGCTACCATCCGTTACTACCATACTGAAGGCTACACAACCTATTGAGTCTGTTGGGACTCTTTCTAATTGGCGCAATAAGGTAGGAAATACAGAAGCAACTCGTATGACTTCAACGAGTCGTCGCCGAGGAAAATTATTGCATCAGTGGGTTAAGGACTATTTACAAGGGTTATCTCCTGTTGCTGATAGCCTAATTCAACCTTATTGTTATAGTCTGAAATCGGTTTTAGAGAAACTCAGCGATGTACAGTTAATTGAGACAGTTGTGCCAAATTATGTCGAAGGATATGCTGGGAAAGTTGATTTAGTTGCTCGTTATCAAGATGTTCCCTGTATTATTGAATTGACAACGGCTGAACAACCGAAACAGCAAATCAGAAAACTTTACGATAAGCCGTTACAATTGGTTGCTTATGGAGGTGCAATTAATCGCTATTACAGAGATAGTTTGTTTGGTGCTAAAATTTCTAACGGTTTGATTATTGTTGCACTTCCAGATCAAGATGCAGAAGAATTTCTGATGGAACGGAAACAATTAATTATTTATTGGCAGGAATGGTTAAAACGATTGGAAAAGTATGTTAAAAAAGCTGCCTGATCAATGATTTTCTCTGTCTTTACTCTTTCTGACCTAAATAGAAAATATCCCTGGTGGCTTTCCTCATAGGGGTGGGTTCAACACGTTAACCTAAAATATCCTAAAATCCACCCCTAAAAGATTAGTTTACCCCATAGCTGAACGTCCTTGTTTTCCTAATTTAAAGAATACAAAATAACCTAAACACAGAATATAAAATGCTAAACCCACTAAAGCTAAAAAGCCTAAAAACTGCTCAGTTAAGTTGGGATGAAAGGTTGCTTTATATAACCAAGGGGGATCTAACCAGATCCGACAATTTGGATCAGCTAATAATTCTTTTTGACCTTTAAAAAATGCACAATGTAGAAAAGGAACTAAAGCGATCGCACCTAAAGTATTATAAACAGTCACAGCCCACCGCCAAGCGGTAAAAACTAACTTGAGGGCTGAAGCGGGCATTTCTGAAACTTCTTCATTGAGATCTGCCCAAAACCAAAGGCTAATCGGAATTAAAACCCGTGCCATAATTGAAGAGAGAAAACTAATCGGTAGAGCAGCGATCATTAAATACACGGTAATCATTAACAAACTAGCAACACGCCAATAGATAACCATTAACCGTTGAATCGCTTCTACTTTCCCAACAAACGCCCAAATTGAGATTACTAACGGCAGGATAACTGTAAAGATAACCGCTAATCGATAATCCATCCAGACGAATGGTTGAATCCAAGGAGATTGTACAGCCAGTAAAGGATTGAACATTCTGAATCATCAAACCCAATATTATAAAAATTAAGCAACTGGGTTAACCCTAGTTAAATCCCAGTTGCTTATCAATCAGCAAACTTTAGAGAAGAGTTCTTCCCTGATCAAACGGTTGATTAATCTTCATAAAGCCGACATTCAGCAGCATCGGGGTTATCGTCGCAATAAACTTGGAAAGAGGTTTTGGGTTTTTCTTGTTTTTGGTGTGAAGCTTCAGCTTGTAATTCTTCCACAGCATCCCAAGCTGCCGCACATTCTTTAGAAGTGGCGCCGCTAACATCGCAGACTGCACGCGCTTCTTCCAGTTCTTTTTCGATGAGTTCGTTGATGTTGTTCATAAACCTTTCGTTAAATCCAATCTACTAAGTACAGGTTCTAATCCCACTTTAGAACATTAAGCAAGGGTTACTCACTGTGTCCATTTTACTGCCCAGTGCAGCCAAAGTTTGGATTTCCCCCCTCACTGTAATACATCAGCCTTAATCTAACCACAACTTCAAGCTGGATTTTTTAAGATTTGCTGACGTTGAACTAATTGTGTTACAGATCAATAAATTATGCCAGATTGGGTCACTCTTTGACATTTGCAACCCTTGAGCTAACCCAGATGGCAACGGTCAGAAATAGTGTATCTGCTGTATTTCTACACAATCTGCTATCTTAACACAAGAGAGCAGACTATTCAGGGAGGGCGAAAATGGCAGAATCGACAACCAAACCGATGCGCTGGGTTAGTGCTTTATCCCAACGTCCTTCATTAGAAGCGGCGATTAAGGAAGTCGTGGAACTAGCTCAAGATCACCTACGCGCTTCTCCAGATTTAGGCTTAGTCTTTATTTCCTCTGCCTTTGCTAGTGACTATTCCAGATTAATGCCGTTACTCCAAGAACAGCTTTGTCTTCCCACTTTGATTGGTTGTGGTGCTGGGGGGGTTGTAGGGATGAATTCTAGGCACCAAGCTCAAGAAATCGAGGGAGAACCTGCTCTCAGTTTGATGTTGGCCCATTTGCCTGATGTTAAAGTTCATCCGTTTCATTTATCCGCCGACGATTTACCCGATTTGGATAGTCCCCCGGATCAGTGGGTGGACTTAATTGGGGTAAAACCGGAAGATCAGCCGCAATTTATTGTTCTCGTTGATCCGTATTTCGGTCAAATCAATGATTTTTTGCAAGGTTTAGATTATGCCTATCCGGGTTCGGTGAAAGTGGGAGGACTGGCCAGTACGGGTGTCATGGGAGGAACAACGGGAGTGTTTTGTGGTTCCCGACTGTACTCGGAAGAAATTGTCGGTTTAGCCTTGCACGGGAATATTGTGATTGAAACCATTGTTGCCCAAGGTTGCCGTCCCATTGGCTATCCCTATCGAGTCACCCAAGGGGAACGCAATATTGTCTTAGAAGTGGAAACTCAAGCAGAGGATGCGGATTTGGAAATGGCTTCTTCTGGGGTATCGGTGCGTTTATCCCCCTTAGAAGCGTTGCAAGACCTGGTACAGGACTTAAACGAAGAAGATCGACAACTTGCTCAAAATTCCCTGTTTGTTGGGGTTGTGCGGGATGAATTTAAACAAAAATTAGAACCGGGAGATTTTTTAATCCGTAATTTAATTGGGGTTGATCCTAGGGCTGGGGCCATTGCCATTGGCGATCGCGTTCGTCCAGGACAACGGATTCAATTTCACCTGCGCGATTCTCGCACCTCCGCAGAAGATTTAGAATTGTTAATGGAACGCTATCAACGACAAGCTTCTTCTTTTCCCGAAGAAATGACCAATGCGGCGGCGTTAATGTTTTCTTGTTTAGGACGGGGAGAGGGACTTTATGGGGAACCTAACTTTGATTCTGAACTCTTCCGACGGTATTTGAACATTCCTCTGAGTGGCTTTTTCTGTAATGGTGAGATTGGCCCGGTTGGAAATGGAACATTTTTGCATGGTTATACCTCGGTCTTTGGCATTTGTCGGCAAAGGAAAAATTAACCTTTCTACGATGATCAAAAGAGGAATAAAGAGTTGTACCAACCTATCGAGTAAAAATTCAGTTTTTAAAATTTATGAAGCGAAATTCAGAACATTTTTTAGTCTTGGAACAATTATTTAAAGTGGGCATTGATCGGGCTGATTCGATGCTAGAAACAATTACTCGATCCCCGATAAAATTAAAATTACTTTCTTTGGATATATTTCCCCCACAGCATTTGACGCTTCAACTGGAAAAACAGTTAGGTTCAACGGATCTCAAGGCAATGGAATTGGTATTTACTGGAGAGTTTCAAGGAAATAGTCAACTCATGTTTCCTAAATCCACTGCCGGGATGTTAATTGATTTAATTGACAATCAAGAGCGGCGAAAATTAGATAAAGATGTGTTTGAAAAAGCCATTTTTAGTGAAGTTGGTAATATTTTTTATAATGGGATTATGGGAGTCATTAGCACCCTATGTGAATATGGAATTACTTATATGATTCCTAAATATAAAGAAGGAAATCTCAGACAGTTACTCTTAGGAACGTTATCTCCTAAATATTCACTAGCCGTTATTGGAACAGTTCAAACGTTCCCCGACCGCAATCTTGTTTTCTGGTTTCAATTTGATACCTTAGATAAATTGTTAGCCCAAAGCAGTAATCTTTCAGATTATTTTGATGTTTAAGGGAACAGGGAACAGGGAACACTTCGACAGGCGAGCGTGCAAAGCAGGGAACAGGGAACAGGAAAGAAATTATTAACTTTTAGTCCCTGAGTCCTGAACTTTTTTTAGGATAAGATTAACTGAGCAAAATTATCAATCTGATCCGTTGCACTAAATCCTTCAAAGTAACGGCGAACAGTCGGTGGAAACACTTCAAAGTTAAATTGAGCATCTCCGTTAGCAATATCTGCCCAAAAATAGCGGAGATGAGGAACTAATTTCTCAGCTTCTTGAACGGTTAATTTTAAGGGTGGATTCGTTAATAATTTCATCATAAAAGGAAAGGAACGCTCACCCATCCATTCTCTTGATTTTAACGGTAAATCTGGCCAATCTTCAACGGCGGTAATCCGATGGGATTCTATTTTCAATACAGGTTTCCCTTGAGCATTTGTATTGACATGAATGACTCGATAGGGATGGGGATAACTGACTAATGATCCCGTTGTAATATCATAAATTCCTTGCCATTGGGCAATATCTTGGACGTGCAAATGTCCGGTAAAAACTAACTGCACTCCGGCTTGTTTTAATAAATTCAAAAAGCGAGGGGCGTTTTCTAACATATAGCGTCGTCCCAACGAATTTGTCGCTTGTCCAGGTAAATGTTCAATCACATTATGATGAATCATCACGAAAACCAATTGATTTTTGACATCAAATAAAACCTGTTCTAGCCACTCTAACTGTTCTTCTCTTAAACAACCGATTTGATTACCCTGGGCATCAAAATGATTAGAATTTAATCCGATTAATTGTAAACCGGGTAAAATTTCCTGGGTATAATCTAAACTTTGAGTTTGTTGATATCCAAAGGAACGATAATACTGAGGGAATTCCCTAAAACCGATTAAATTTTTCTGACTTTCTAAGACAGGAAGATCATGATTTCCGGGAATAACATAAACTGGGTAAGGAAGCTGGCTTAACCGTTGACTTAACCATTGATGATTCTCTCGTTCTCCATGTTGGGTTAAGTCTCCGGGTAAGAGGAGAAAATCTAAATCTAACTGTCCTAGATGCTCTAATACCAGTTCTAAAGCAGGAATACTCACTTCAACTAAATGAAAGCGATTTGGATGATCCCAAATGGTCTGGGGTAGGGCAATATGCAAATCACTGACAACGGCAAATTTAAAATTTAAGCTCATAAAGAAATCAGTACAAGGGGAAATAAAAAGGCATTGCTTAACACAAAAATTGACCGGATTAGGGTATGAGATAACCGGAATCAATGTGTTTCATGAGATTGATTTTGTAAATCGGCTTTGATATCTTTCTTAAAAGAATATAGCGAAATTAACGGGGTTTTTTAAAGTATATTAAGAATTTTAATATTTACGTTACATTTCTTGATATATTCCTGACGATTTGTTTGAGTAAAAATCTCTATTTTGTTTAAGGATTGGGATTAAAGTTTTTATATTTTTTTATTTATGTAAATAAAATAAGACGAGATCTTCATCCTTGAAAAAAGTTCATCTGTAACAACGATCTGTATTTTTGAATACAGACAAATGATTTGTTTTCTGAATGTCAATCTGTACATATACTCATTTTTAACATAACTCTAAAAAGAGTTGAAATTCTTTAAGAAGTGTAATACAATCCTTAAAGAATTGTTAAAAATTTTTTAGCAGTATACCGATGCACAAGGACTATTACGGCTTATTAATCTCCGCGCTCAGTGTCCGTCATCGCTGGAAATGGCAAATTATTCTTCCTTATGGCGGGTATTTGACCTCCAGCGAAGACTATTCATCTGCCGAAGATGCTCTCAGTGGCGGAAAATGTTGGGTAGAACGAGAGTCAACCTTTAATGCAATTAATAGCTGTTTGGCTCAGTTTTATAGCGCGGGTGTGCTCAATCCTTCGGAATATAGTAGTTTAATGGATTCTCTGCGGGGTATTACTCAACGCTGTTAATTTGAGCCTCCAGTTGTTGAATTTGAGAGTGCCAAGTTTCTAAACAGGAGGGAATTTCTTCCAAGGTCACGACCTCTAATAAATAGTTTAAATAACGCTTAAGGGTAATCGCGTGAGATTCTGGATAATCGGCACAACAATCAGAAATCATCACGGTTAAAAATCCCAATTGAGCAGTTGAAGCGGCGGTAAACAAAACGCACACAGAAGTCGCTAATCCGGCGGTGAGTAAAAAACGTTTGCCTCTTGTCTGAAGATAATCAATGAGTTGGGTATTTTGACATCCATCTAAAGTGTATTTTTCAAAGACTTTTTCCCCTGGAAGTTCCCTCGCCCAATCTAATACCTCAGCACCGGATGTTCCTCGAATGCAAATCGCACGTTCTCTCAAACGATATCGGGGTAGCCAATTAGAGCCATTCGGTTCAAAGACTTCGCGTAAATGAATCACTTCTAGTTCTTCTTGGCGACAAAAGTTGAGCAGGCGACGAATATTGTTGGGAAATTCGGGAAAGGCTGCTTGGAGTTGAGGTTCCCAAAAATCATTTTGAACATCAATCAGCAGTAGTGCAAAAGGTTGCCATTGATGAGAAAAATTAACAGTCATAAACAAATAAAGGGTAAACGTTTAAAACAAACAAATGGATTCAGGAGAAACGGGACATTCTTTTTTTGAAAGCGGATTTCCGATTAAGTTCAATTCTTTTAACTGGTTTAACCCGGATAAGGATTTGACTTCTGAAATTTTATTTTTTTGCAAGGAAACTGTATGTAAATTCTTCAAAGAAGAGAGGGAATTTAAACTGTTAATTTGATTTTGACTTAAATCTAAGGTTTTAAGGGCTTTTAAGGAAGAGATAGACTTAATATCAATAATTTGATTTTGGTTGGCGTTTAAATCCGTTAAATTGGTTAAAGACGCTAACGGGTCAAGGGTTTTTATTTGATTCAAACTAATATTAAGTTGAGTTAAATTCCTTAAAGGGGAGAGGGGTTTTAATTCGGATATTTGATTTTGGCTTAAATCAAGAACCACTAAATTTTTTAAGGAAGATAGAGGAGTCAGGTTAGAAATTTGATTATCATTGAGATAAAGTTCTTGAAGGTTGGTTAAGTTGGATAAAGGACTAATATCTTGAATATTATTAGATGTAAGGTACAGTTTATTTAATTGGGTTAGAGTTGCTAAAAAATTTAAGCTTGAAATTTGATTTGCGTTTAACGCTAGAATTTTGAGGTTGGTTAAGGATTCTAAAGAAGGAATCGTGATAATTTTATTAGATTTAATATAAAGTTCAGTCAGTTGGGTTAAATTTTCTAAGAAACTCAAGTTAGAAATTTGATTAGAGTTTAAATACAGTTTATCTAACTGAGTTAAGGAGGATAAGGCTTGAATATCTTTAATTTGAGTGGAATCTAAATGCAGTTCTGTTAAGTTTTTTAAAGGGGTTAAAGCGCGAATATCACCCAGGGGATTTGAATCTAAATGCAGTTCTTTTAAACGGGTTAACTTGGCTAAAGGGCTGAGATTAGCAATTTGATTAGTAAATAGTTGAAGTCGCGTAAGTTGAGTTAATGTATTTAAGGGACTCAGATCAGAAATTTGGTTTTTGAATAATGCTAGGTCGGTAAGATTGGTTAAATTAGATAAGAAAGTCAGATCAGAAATTTGATTAACACTGAGATCTAATTGAGTTAGCTGGGTTAAGGAGGATAACGGACGAATATCAACAATTTGGTTAGCACTCAAATGCAGTTGGGTTAAATGAGTTAAGCAAGAAAGCGGGGTTAAATCAGAAATTTGATTAGAGTTTAAATTTAGGGTTTTTAGACTAACTAAAAACTTTAAGGGAGTTAGGTCAGAAATATAGGTATTACTGAGATTGAGTTCGGTCAGATTTAATAAAGTTTGATTCGCTTGTAAACAATCGGTAGTCTCTAATTTTTTTAATAATTCATGAATAGTTTTTGCAACGTCTGAGGAAAGATTAGAGCGATTTTTACATAAATTTGTGAAATCTTGAACTTCAGGGGGTATTGAGGGAGAAGAACTAGAGGAAACGGGTTCAAACCCTTGAGAAATCACAGCACAATTGGATAATCCCAAGGTCAGTATAATTCCTACAGGGAATAACCTCGATAAAATAGGGATTAAGATCATAGAAATTTTTGGGTTTCTAATTATGAAATCGTAAACAATCTTCTACTGGAATTAGAGGGTTTAAATTCATCAATCCAAGCCGTTCGAGAGTGACTCATTTGATTAGCTTGCCAAATTTTACCGCTATTAACCTCTAAACCTGTTAACCAACCATTCCCATAAACCCAAGTATCAATACAAATGGCATAGCCTAAATTCAGAGGTTTACCATTCTTTTGACGGGTATGACCACAAATCATGGTTTTTCCTGAAATATGGGGTTTAGCCGAATAAAATTTAGTTGTCAAGAGTTGCTGAGTAGATTGCTGATTTAAGGGAAGTTGGGAGTCAACATTCCCATGAACAAAAAAATGGTTTTCTGTTTCCCAATAGTCTACACAACTCTTTTCCAGAAATTCCCAATGGTGGGGGGGAATATTTTCTAAATCGGTTGTTGTTTGGCTGGTTGGATAGGAAGCTAAGGTTTCATATCCCCCCCACTTACACCAAGCATCAAACTGTTTAGGAGAATTCCGCGCCTCTAACATTAAAATTTCATGGTTTCCTCGCAACGCCACTAACTGTCCGGTTCTGTGGAGGGTGATTAATCGTTCGAGTACCCCGTTAGAATCGGGCCCTCGATCAACATAATCCCCTAAGGTAATGATTAAATCATCAGCTTGAAGTTGAATCATCGACATGAGAGTATCCCACGCCATTGAACAACCGTGAATATCCGCAATCGCAATAATTCGCATCGTTAGTCATGCACAATAACAGGGGTTCCGACCGATGCCCATTCAAACAACCATTTGGCATGATTGACTGCAACATTGGTACAACCGTGAGAAACCGGAGTCCCAAATAAATTATGCCAATAGGCTCCATGAATTGCCATCCCTCCATCGTAGTACATCGTGTAGGGAACATCCGGGACGTCGTAGTCTGGGCCGGTCATACGGGTCGTTTCATATTTGGTATAAATTTTAAAGACTCCGGTACGGGTGGGGGTGTCCGCTTTTCCGGTGGAAACAATCACCGCATAAACGGGTTGATTTCCTTCCCAAGCAATTAACCGTTGTCGAGATAAATCTATTAAAATCCAGCGTTCTGAGGATTGCTGTAATTCCATCATATTACGCGCAATTAAGTTGTGTTCTTCATCGGCGATCGCTAAATTTCCTTCGGTTAATCCTACCATAACTGTTAGAATTGCCCCCGTTGCTAAAATTCCTAAAGGCTGGAATTTTTTTAAAGAAAAAATGGGGGTATAATTAAACGGATTGAAGGAGTTAAAGTGGGAAAAAACGATGGGTTTTATGAAAGAGTTTGGGGTTTTCATGAGCTACTCCTCTTATTGAATTCAATTCAGATGAATGGGTTGGGGGATTAGATAGAATTAGAGGTTCAAATCCCTAGAGATTGATGACCGGATCGCGACGCTATCCTTGCTAATTTCTCTTAATTACAGGGTAATTCTAAGACCGAAAATTGTCAAAGGGGATTGGCAACAAATTTTGATTCCCCTTGCCCTATCGCTTCACCTATTTAATTGGAAATTTCGGATAACTGTTGCAGGAGTATTTGGGTTTTTTGCGCGATCGCATCCCAATTTTGTTCTACCATTACAGCAGGGGGAAATAAATCTCCGGCTAGTCCTACCGCGATCGCTCCGGCTTGAATAAAGGCAACGGCATTGTTTAACGTTACCCCTCCAGTGGGAATCAGAGGGATATTTCCCATCGGCCCTTTTATACTTTTAAGATAATCCACACCGCCAACGGCAGAAATTGGAAATACTTTCACACAACTGGCTCCTGCTTGCCAGGCTGTGATAATTTCTGTAGGGGATAAAGCACCCGGAATGATCGGAATTTCTGCTTGTTTTGCGGCTTGAATCATTGCCGGGTTAGTATGGGGAGAAAATAGAAATTGAGCACCCGATGCGATCGCATTTTTGACATCTTCAACGGTGAATAAAGTTCCGGTTCCAATCACACAGTCAGGTAATTCAGAACGTAACTCTGCAATTAATTCAGGAGCTTGATCACTATTCCAAGTAATTTCAATTAACCCCATTCCTCCGGCGGCGGTTGCTTGTGCCATTTGTTTTCCCAGTTGCCGTTTAGGAGCGCGGATAACCGCGATCGCTCGATATTGTTTTAACAAAGATAGCCAAATTTTAGAAGTCACTGTCAGTTTAAAATGCCTTTAAATTTTATAAATACTGTAATTATTATATAAAAGATCGTCCTTTTCCCTGGTTTGTTCAGATCCCTTGCCTACGGTTGTTTTTCATGCCCCCTTAAATTGTTAACTGAGTTATAATGAAGGGGTTATTGAGTTTTCATGGAGCGTTAGACATGGATCGAGATCAACGGCTAATTTTATCAGCATTTAGTCATGGTGCAATTTTCTTTAGTGCTACGATAGTCGCCATTGGAATTCCCATTGGCATTTTATTTTTCTCCAAAGATCCGGTTGTTAAAGCAAACGCGAGAGAATCGTTAAATTTTCATATTAATTTATACATTTATGGATTTGTATTCTGGATTCTCACCTTTCTATTAATTGGATTTCCTTTATTATTGGTTTTAGCCCTCGTTAGTTTTATTATGCCCATTTTGGCAATTATTTCTGTGGTTTCTAACCCGGATAAACCCTATTCTTATCCATTCATTTTTCGGATTATTGAAGGATAAGAGCCTTTATTTTTATTCGGGAAGGGTGATCAAGTTATCTCCATCAAGGGGAGCTTTTAGATCTGGATCATAGGTTTTAACACTGGGAGGGAGAGAGACTAAATCCTCAATATTTCTTAACATGGCTTGACAAATGGCATCAAGCTGTAAATCGTTTTCGTCATAACCAAACGGATTTTCAATTTGGCGGGCTATTTCTTCAATTCCCAGTAAGGTAAAACTGATAATTGCCACCACTAACCCTGTAAATGCTTCTAAATTATTGACAACTTTTAACGGTAAAATTAAACAATAAATTAATAAAATTTGTTGCAGATGAATTTGATAAGCCAAAGGAATCGGAGTTTTTAAAATACGTTCACAAGCTCCTAAAACATCCACCATAGTATCTAGGAGTTTATATAAAGCAGTCAATTGATAAATATGCAGATGATGCTTTTTATTTTGATTTTGTAAATAATCGCCTATCCAAAAGGCAATTTCCAAAGGGGGATGATTCATGGTTTTTAGTTTTTTATATTGTTCTGGAGACACTAAAGCTTCAATTTCAGAATTAATTTTTTCTCCTCTGAGATGAATTTTTGTAGCGACGGCAAAAGCAACTAATAATTTTAATATCGCAATTTTATCATCAGTCTCACTGACTTCTTTTTCGGGAACCATTAACCAAATTTGACGTGCAAAATTTCTAACGGTATTGACTAAAGTTCCCCACAGTTTCCGACCTTCCCAAAATCGATCATAAGCCGTATTGGTTCTAAAAACTAATAATAAACCGAGAACTAAATCTGGAAAAACTAAATAGGGCTTGCTGAAAAAGTAACAGAAAAGCAAAAGAATGATTAACTAGCAAATGGAGTCAGAAGGATAAATAAGTTTTTTTTGAGATAAGGAGTTAACAGATAAATTCTGGTAATCAATAACTCGAAAAAAGTAATTGAACAAAAAAATTGACCTAAAAATCCGTCTAAGAATCACAGAGAGATTCATGACTAAAAAAGTAATAGCAATTGCTGTTTCGGAAGTATGAGCTAGTTTATTCATAATCCGATTCAGGCTAAATCTTCTTTTCCCTTGGCCAAATTTCCCCTCAATGGAATTCCGAATTTTTTCATCCTCTAACGCCTGTTTCTTAGTAGCTTTACTAAGATTTGCTGACGGTCTCCCTAATGGGAGGCCACTGATTCTAATTCCTCTGTCTTTACACCAAGCTCGGTTGTCTCTAGTCCGGTAAATTTTATCTACATGGACTGATTCAGGATAATGCCCCGTGTATTCTTTAAAAGCCTCTATTTGTGTTTTTAAATCACAGGATTCGTTAAAATTATCCCAACTAATCCGGTCAAGAAATACATATTCATCCAGACAACTCGCAGACAATTTAGCACCAAATTCTACTGACGTTCCGGCTTTACCTCGCACAATCGGACGAATATGAGGTTGGCTCAAACTGACGATTCTATCGGAAATGCTCTGTTTGTTATTCTCATACATCCATTGCTGTTGACGGTAAACTTCTGATATTACTAATAAACTCTTATATTGCTTGTTATTTAAGCAATCTAGCGTTGCTCCATTGTCGATGAGTTGGTCTATATGTCCTAAGTTTCGTTTAATATATTGCAGTTGTTTTTTAACTGCTTTTCGTCTTTTTTGTCGGGAAGGTCGGCGTTGTTTGGCTACTTCTAGGTAGTCTTTTCTGGCTGTTTTTCGATAAGTTCTTGGTTTCTTTTCTGATTTATCCTGACGACTTTTATGCAAACTATCAATGATTTTTTCTGTCTGTTCTCTGGCTTTATTTAAAATTTTTAAGTCTGTTGGATATGTGATATCCGCAGGTGCACAAGTCGCATCAGCTATTAATTTTCCTCGGTTTTTCCTCTCACTTCCCTCTTCAGCTTCTGATTGATTTTCTGAGGCTGGCTCGGAACTCGCCTCTCGCATTCTTTTGACCATTAACCGATTAACTTTATTCACTAAATTTACATTGATTCTCGTCCGAAAGTGCACTAACATTGAGGCATCAAATGGAGCTTCGTTCCTGTATTCTGACAACCCGATAAAATACTGCAAGTAGGGATTTTCTTTGATTTGTTCTACTGTTTCTCGGTCGCTTATCCCTAATTTTTCTTTAATGATTAAGGCTCCTAATGCCATTCTAAATGTTTTGGCGGGTGCTCCCATCACAGATGAGAATAATTCTGCATATTCCACTTCAAATTCTTCCCACGGTATCCATTGAGCCATGATTACCCAGCGATTCTCTTCTGAGAGTTTTCCCTCAAATGGCAGTTTGAACTCTTCGGGTGGTGTTTTCTGTTGTTCGTCTTTACGGTACATTTTCCCCAACTCCTGCCAGGTTTTTGCGCTATTTTACACCCATCCCTTGCACCTGATTCATTTTTTCTTGTCTTCTCCTCCCGCCTGTTCTGGCTTTTCGCCTTTTTTCAGCAAGCCCTAAATAGCTCAATGCTTCAGTAGGGAGTAGAAAACCATAAATATGAAATATAGAAACTAGAATGCCCAATGTTGTGCATAAAATTACACGGGGCATAATGGCTGGAATGACAGAGCTTTTAACACGAATTGCTAACTGAAACCAATTGTTTTCAATCGTAGACATAGAGGATTTTAACTTGTTCTTCTCCTGACAATTTGCGTTAACAGATTATCCGGCTGAGGGTCGCAATTCTACTATTTTATTTCCTTCTACAGTGGGGGTTGGAGTTTGAGCATTTAACTTTTGATTCAGTTCTCGAATTCGTCGAGATAAGAGGCGAATAATATTAATCGCAATACCCGGAGTTTCATCAATGGCATCATAAAGCTGCATTTGCGTTAACACCAGACATTCACACTGTTCTAAGGTGCTCACAGTGGCTGAACGAGGTTCGGCATCAAATAAAGACATTTCGCCAAAGCAGGTTCCTTTTCCTAACTCGGCTAAATTGCGATCGCCAATATGAACTCGCACCCGTCCAGAGACGACAATATAGAGTGCGCGCCCTTCTTGACCTTCGGTAAAAATACTATGTTCTTCGGGGAAGGATAATTCATCCATTACCGATGCTAGACGTACTAAAAAATCGTCTCGCAATTCTTTAAAAATCGGGACACCCCTGACAAATAAAAGGCGTTCAACGCTGGTTAACATAGGTTTACTAAAAAATTAAAAATTCATATCTAGGAGGGAACAGGGAACGGGGAACAGGGAACAGGGGGGAAATCTTAACTTCTGTAGTCTGTACTCTGCACTCCATAATTCTTATCACTACTTCACTCCAAGCTGCACCATAAATTCCTCAACTTGGGCTGCGACTAAACGATCGGGATCGTTTTGTAGCATTGGCAATAATTCTATCAAAGCCCGTTGAGAGGCAATCTTTAGATATGCTAAGACCGCTTCTCGGACAAACCCGGTGGGATGGCGCAAGGACATCAAAGTTTGTTCCGCCGTTAAGCTCCAGCGAGCGCTTCTAGCCAGATGGAAACAACAAGCTAAGGCCCAGTCCGATAGAAAATGACGGTATTCTAATAAACGGCGGAGGCGATCGCTAGGTTTGAGCGGTTGATAACTGACCAAATCCGATAAATTCTCCAATTTCTCGAATTTAGAGTGCTGATCCAGAACGCTAATTAAAGCGCGCTTATGAACAATATCAACGACATTATCCAGGATTTCTAAACCCCGCGCCACATTAGAAGAAGAATTAGACTGAATATTAAAAGAAGCCGCTTGAATAGAGCTATGAGGATACAAAAACTTCATCAGCAAAAAGCAGCGATCCACCGCATCAACTTCTAATCCTTCTAAAGCTCGTTTTAACAACTGTTGAGGAGATTGCAGATTGGGGACACCCGGATCAAACGGATCAAACGTATCGGAATCTTCTGAGTCCGACAGCACCGGTTTTTCTAAGGACAAATCCAGCAAAGCGGCATAAATTTGACCAATAAACATTAACTCCTGCTCAATTAAAACTTCTACCCCCGTTCGTCCCACCCGATCTAACACCCCTTCAATTCCAGCATCTTGAGGAATTTTAAGTAAAATTTTCAAGATATTGCGCCGGGTGGTTCCCCAGGAAATCATCAACTCACTGATCAAGGTATCAAGGGCTTCTGTGGTGGCAATTTCACCCAAAGCTGTCCAAGCCTGTAACCGCACTAAATCCGGTTTATAGATATCACTGGCTTGCTGCATTAATAGAGGAATTGCTTCATTCCCCAATCTTACGAGAGCTTGTAAGGCCGTATCCCGTGTAGAACGATAGGACAGTGCCTTCATTAACGAGGGATAGTATTCTTCTAAATGGGTTGAAGCAATAACATCCAACAACGCACAACGCACCCGCAAAGATTCATCCTGTAATAAATCATTGAGATAGAGGCGGAGTCCTTGTAAATAATCCGCTTCTCCCAGGGCACGAACCCCCATCACCCGTTCCCGTTCAAGGCTAGAAGTGATCATGCGCCGGATGGTATTGGTAGCGGCGGCTTTTTGTTCGCGATCGCCTCGACGTAAAATTAAGGCGGCGGCGGTTCCCCGAACAACCGGATCAACTTTATTTTGGAGATAGGGACGCAACTGTTCAATATCGGGGCTAGTTTCCGTTAACCACAGATATCGTAACGCCAGAGCGAGAACCTCTGGGGGAAGATTGCTTTGGGTAAAGGCTCGAATATCTTCCAAATAGGCCGGATTTGGATGATTGAGCATAATTTCCAAGCTCTGACGCTGGAGGCTAGGGGAAAGGCTACCCAGGAGGGGAACCAAAGTTTCCCCAACGTTTTTCGCATCCAGTTGGCTCAGGAGTTCAATACAAGATCGTTTATCCGCGTCTTCTCCAGGTTTTTTCAAGGTTTCAACGACATTGCGCTTGAGTTGGGGCATATCGATGTCTGAGACACTCAGCCGTCCCCGTTCCGCACTGCGAACCAGTAAACTGACATATTGGGCTCGAATCAACCAAACGACAAACAACCAAACCAAAGCCATTAGGATGATCAAACCCACGAACACTAATCCCTGTTCACTGTGTAACTGGGTTTCGCTAGAGTTGGGTAAAATGATACTGGTGAGCCAAAGGGTGATTAAAATCAGTACCCCCGTCACCCCCGTTGACATGGGTTCAAATACCCCGTTCACCATGGATTGAATATCGCTGCGAACGTGATCCGGTAGGGGTTGAAATAAAACGGCTCCGGTGGTTTCAATTAAGGTGTAATGGAATAGTTCATCTAAAAACCGCAGGATCACAAATCCTACAAACACAGAAAATAGTCCAGTGATCCCACCAATGAAGGAAAATGTTCCTAAAATAATCACCCCAACGGGTAAAACAATTGCCGTGACAAATACCCCCGTGCGTTCGACCAAACGGCTAGAACCGAACCATTGAGTTAAGACTTGAGAAACACTTAAAATCCCTTCAAAAATTCCCAGGAAGCTAACAATGCCACTGGCTCCGGTTGTATCATTTTGAAATTCCAACTGACTAAAAAATTGGAAATCCACTAAAACATATAACGCTTCTGCCAGAACAAAAAAGGAGACTAAAGGAATCACATACCCTAATACGGGGCCTTTGAGGTTGCGAGTGCTAAATTCTTGTTCTTCGTCGTCCGGTGTCCAGCGTGTGGAATCAGGGAACGATTGACCATAGCGTTGAGACAGATAAAATAAAATTCCGGCGGCTAGGAGTACCATCACACCGGAAACCAAGGTAACATTATTCAATCCAACGACTCTTAATAGCACGGGCAGGGAAAATCCACTAATCACCCCAGCCACTAAAAATCCGCTACTAATAATCGGATAGGTGCGTTTAATTTCTCGAATATTAAACAGTTGGTTAGCGGTGATGGAATTATTTAAGTCGTTGAGAACATAAGACGCTTCCACCCATAACCACATTAAAAATAGGGTAATAAATTGAACGCTTAACCCTAATATTTTAACCTCGGATAATCCAATTCCCCAACGAAATAAAAACAAAGGAATTGCCATCATCACAAAGATAATCACAATTGCCCGACGCAGGGGAAATACTTTTTGTAGCGACGAATAGATAAAGCCTAGCCCTGAACCCATTCCCGCACTGGCGATATAGATCCAAGGCAATTTATCGGCACCGTATTCATCCAGAAATAAACCTACGGTACTGAGTTCTAACCAAATTAACCCGACTGATGCCAAGGTATACACTAAAAACATCAGTAGGGTTCTTTCTACTTCTTCCTGACGGAGATTCAGTCCCCGCAGCACCCCTTGTCCCACCAGAGCGGAACTACTCACTGGCTTGTCCATGCGATGCCCAAACCCCTTTGTGTGATTATCGGAAGTCTAAAATTAGAGTTTAACCGATTTGTTGCGACTATCGGGTGTGAGTTGACCCTTGATGATTGAGCGTTAATTGTTGACCGTTGACCATTGGCGGTTAACCGTCAACGGCCAACACAATCACGTTTACTTTTTAGGCGAGAGCAACATCATCATGCTGCGTCCTTCTTGTTTGGGTTCTTGTTGCACCTCAGCCAATTCTTGTAAATCAACAGCCATACGGTCGAGGAGTTCTTTAGCGAGGTGACTGTGTTGAATTTCTCGACCCCGGAACATAATTGTGGCTTTGACTTTATCTCCTGATTGCAGGAAGCGTTTGGCTTGATTGACGCGCACTTTGTAATCGTGATCGTCAATAATGTAGCGCATCTTGACTTCCTTAACGTCAATGGTGTGTTGTTTTTTCTTGGCTTCTCGAACTTTCTTTTCCTGTTCGTACTTATACTTGCCATAGTCCATAATGCGACAGACGGGGGGGTCGGCTTTGTCGCTGACTAATACCAAGTCGAGTTCTTTTTCCTCCGCTACCCGCAAGGCTTCACGCGGTGTGATAATCCCCAGTTGAGAGCCATCTGCATCGATGACCCGGATTTTGGGAAACCGGATATTTTCATTGATTGGAGGCAAATTGCGATTGATTTTTTTATCGGTCACAGGCATTAAAGAAGTTTGCAAGCGATTTATAGGATGGTGAGATAGATCTACAATTTCTTATTGTACTCACTCCCATCGATATTTTGTCCTTAATTTAACCTAAATTCCAGAAACGTTAAGATTAGAAATTGTAAAGTTATATTTTGATCGGAGGACATTTGGTTACTTCCACAAGCTGGCAAAACCAAGTTGGGTGTCAACGAAACTGGATTTGGCGAGGTTGGCGCATTCGCTATGCTTATAATCGCCCTCGTTTGTCCCCTTCCTCCATTCCCCGTTACCCGATGATTTTTTTACATGGGTTTGGAGCCTCTATTGGACATTGGCGATACAATTTAACGGAATTGAGTCAAAGCAATACGGTTTATGCTTTAGATTTATTAGGGTTTGGAGGCTCTGAAAAAGCGATCGCTCCCTACACGGCTCAGTTATGGGTTGAGCAAGTTTATGATTTTTGGCAAACGTTTATTGGAGAACCTGTGATTTTAGTGGGAAATTCCATCGGTTCTTTGATTAGTTTAATGGTGGCTTCTCAATATCCTGAATTAGCAAAAGGATTAGTTTTAATTAGTCTTCCTGACCCTGGATTACAGTTAGAAATGTTACCGCCCTGGGCAATTCCTGTGGTGGAAACGGTACAAAATATTGTGGCTTCTCCTCCAGTTTTAAGATTATTCTTTTCTCTTGCCCGTCGTCCGAGTTTTATTCGTCGTTGGGTAAAATTAGCTTATGAGAATCCCAATGCGATTACTGATGAATTGGTTGAAATTTTAGTAACTCCTGCCCTGGAACGGGGTGCAGCACGGGCGTTTTGTTCTGTTTTTAAAACAATGGGCAGCCCTCGCTTAGGGCCTGCGGTTAAAACTTTATTCCCTCAATTAAATGCGCCTATTTTGTTGCTTTGGGGTTTACAAGATCGATTAATTCCCATTCAATTTGCCAACCCTCGTCAATATTTACAATATCACTCGAATTTAAAATTAGTTGAGTTGGAAAATGCTGGACATTGCCCTCATGATGAATGCCCGGAACGGGTGAATGCTGAAATTTTAACTTGGCTGAAGGAAAGCTTTGATTGGGGTTAAGGGTTGATGTTTTTATGTTGAATATTAAATCAAGTGTACCCCCATGTCAGCCCTAACAACATTGTCTCATTCCAGGCGGCGTTTGTCAAGTTCGTCAGTTACCTTCTGAATTGATAGAATCTATAGCAAACAGATTTGACAAAAATCATGAGATTTATCAACCCCAAAACGGACTACGCTTTTAAAAAAATATTTGGTTCTACCGAAAGCAAAGACATTTTGATTAGCTTTCTCAATGCCTTGGTTTATGAAGGTAATTCTACCATTGAAGACTTAGAAATTATCAATCCGAACTTACCGCCTAAAATCGCCGGTTTTAAAGATACCTATCTCGATGTTAAAGCCAAACTGAATAACGGCACACTTGTCCTTATTGAAATGCAGGTTTTAAACGTGCAATCTTTTGGCAAAAGGGTTTTGTTTAATGCGGCGAAAACCTATTCTTTTCAATTGCAAGCTGGAGAAGGGTATCGAATGCTTAAACCCGTTATTGCTTTAACAATTACTGATTTTGAAATGTTCCCAGATCAGGAGCAAATGATTTCTCGTTTTGTTTATCGAGAAAAATCTGAAGGTTGGTACTATCATGATAATGATATTGAGTTATTATTCGTTGAGTTACCTAAGTTTACCAAAGAACTCGACCAGCTTGAAACCATTACCGATAAATGGATTTACTTTATCAAATTTGCGCGATCGCTGACATCTATTCCTGAAAATATGGACGATATTCCTGAACTACACCGAGCTTTTGAAATTGCTAATCAAGCCGACTTAACGGCTGAGGAGTTAGAAGATTTAGAACGTCGGGAAATGTTTATTTATGATCAGCAAGGAGCGATCACCCTGGGACGTGAACAGGGACGCGAGGAGGGACGCGAGGAGGGACGCGAGGAGGAAAAGCGTGACATTGCTCGAAACCTACTGGATCGACTGAGTGATGAAGCGATCGCTCAAGTCACAGGATTAAGTCTAAAAACCGTTCAAGAGTTGCGCTCTTAAAGTGAGTCCTAATTAACTATTGAGGAAAAGCAATATTTAAGAAAGGAAACTGTGCTTTGATATTCCAGTTTTGTCCGTTATGAATTAATAAAGTTAACTCAGAGATGGTAAAGTCAAAATAAATCGAACGTTGGGCAAATTCTAGCCATGCGGTTTTAAATGCTGTTCGAGTTAAATCTTTAAATGCTACGGTGACATGGGGAGAAAACAAACGTTTTTTCGAGACTTCATGAACAATATTAAGCTGTTGTTCTAAGTCATCCATTAACTGTTGATGAATCTTGATTAATTCAGGGGTTTTAATTACATCCACATAAATAACACGGGGTGGAAAGGCATTAAACCCCGATAAGGTGATCGAAATCGAAGACTGTTTGAGCGCAAATTCACTTAACCGTTGTTCTAAAGTTTGTAGGTCTTCTATTAACCATTTAAACGGAGGTTGTAAGGTTATATGAGGTGGGGATTTTAACGCATGGTGGCTATTATAGGTTTGGGCAAAATAGTGTTTAATTTCTGTAATTTGATTTTGAATTTCTTGCGGAGGAAGTAAGGCAATAAAAAAGAGTCGTTCTGATGGTTTCATAAAATTAATCTATAGCAGGGAACTGGGAACAGGGAGGACAAGAATTAACTTAAAAGTGATAACCTTGCTCTATCCAATATTGCCAATCTCCCAAAGCTTGTTGATTTTTTTCATCGGGGTCTATGGCTTCTATATCTGACAGTCGGACGGTATGAACATTATCTTCATTGTTACCCACATCAACAACTTCTACATACATATCACTTAAACATTCATCTTCTGATGCCATTCCTAACACCTTAACTTCTTTCTCTTGAATTTTTCCCGTTTTCCTAACTTTTCTACTCCATTTCCCAGCAAACGGAAAATTTATATTATCATTGAGGTAGTAGTACCAACCCATGGCAACTTCTTGTTCATCGTAAGCATCCACAATGATTTCGTAGGTAATACGATCTTCTCTGCTTTCATCCTTTTCAATACTAAACATCACTTGAATTCCAACTTTTAATAACGTAAGAAAGCCCTAGATTTGGGGAGTAATCATAACCGTTAATACTTTGTCGCCAATGCCTTTTAACTTATGGAATTCTTCGATAAGAATATCCTGGGAAGGGAGATAATCAGCCACCTCTTTAGACACTAAAATACTATTGGGATGGGCAACTTCCTGTAATCTTGCAGCCATATTCACCGCAGGGCCAATAGCGGTATAATCAGAACGTTCTGGAGATCCGAACATCCCAACAACGGCTGTCCCGATATGAATTCCACAGCGAAAACGCACGGCTTCAACGCCATTTTCACCGAAAATACCCTGTTCTCGCCAGCGTTGATTGAGTTTATCAAGGGATTGTAACATCTGTCGTGCCGAATTCACCGCCTGTTCAACCTGTTTTTCGGGGGGTAACTCCTCCGGGGCGCCATAGAGTGCCATGACCGCATCCCCAACAAACTTATCCACTGTACCGCCATTGGCAAAAATTACCCGTGTCATTTCAGCTAAATACTCATTCAAAACCACCGCAATGCCTTGAGATTGTAACTGATTTGACATTTGGGTAAATCCGACAATATCACTAAATAGAATAGTAATTAATCGAGGTTCGGGACTCAAATCCAAGGCTAATTGGCCCGTTGCCGCTTTTTTCACCATGGTTTCCGGTAAAAAACGTTTCAAAACAGACTCCGTTAAATACCAATTTAACTCAGCAACTCGCCGTTCATTCTCTTTTAACGATTGTAAATTCTTCACTTCTGCTAACAATTCTCGATCATTAAAGGGTTTGGATAGGTAGGCATCAGCCCCCCGTTCAACGCCTTCTAAGCGGGTATCTTCATCGGCTTTAGCCGTTAATAAAATCATCGGAGTCCCCTTCAATTCAGCGTTTTCTCGAATTAAGCGAATTAAATCCAACCCCGATACTAACGGCATCATTAAATCAGTAATAATCACTTCTGGATGATATTTTTGAGCCATTTCAAACCCTTCATGACCATTACAAGCCACAACAACATTGTATCCCGACTGGCGGAGAATTTTTGAGACATAGCGCCGTAAATCTGGGTTATCATCCACGACTAAAACTAAATTTGTGGAGGTGCTATTGTCCCCTAAAGCTATTATTTCTTCAGGAGTTTCTGACCCATCAGTATTGTCTTCATCACTAATATCAACATCAATATCTGCAAATTCCACCGAGGCGCGACTTGAATTTAATTCCGCCGGAATTTCTAATACTTGTTCTCCGGGTAAATGGGAGGTTCCTAATGGTAACCAAACGGTAAAAGTTGTGCCTTTTCCATAAACCGACTCCACAGAAATTTGTCCTTTGTGAAGTTCCACTAATTCTTTGACTAAAGCTAATCCTAAACCCGATCCTTCATAGGAACGATTCGCCGAGCCTTCCGCTTGACGAAATCGTTCAAATAAATAGGGAATTTGTTCCGGTTTAATCCCAATTCCGGTGTCTTGAACTTGCAGACGACAATGATCCCCCAAGGGTTCAACCCGCAACGTAATTGTGCCTCCGGCGGGGGTAAACTTCATGGCATTCGAGAGTAAATTATAGAGAACTTTATCAAATCGTTCTAAATCTAAATACAACAACGGGCAGGAGTGTAAATCCGTTTTTAAGTAGATTTCTTTCTTCTGACAATAAGGTTGAAACGACTCAACGGTACTATGACAAAAGGCAATCAAATCACAGGGACGGAAACTGGGCTGCATTCGTCCGGCATCAAACCGTTGTAAATCTAATAATTGATTGACTAACCGTAACAAACGTCGAGAATTTCTCAGGGCAATTTTAGCTTGTTCTTGGGGTAAATCTTGCTGTTGATTAATCGCAGATTCTAACGGCCCAATCATTAACGTTAAGGGAGTCCGAAACTCATGGGAAATATTTTGAAAAAATTCCGTTTTAATCCGATCAGCTTCTAACAATCGTTCCGCTTGTTGTCGAGTTTTTTGATATAAACGAGCTTGTTGCACTGCTAAAGCCGCCTGTACCGCCACCACTTCCACCAAATTAATTTCTGAATCCAGCCATTTGCGAGTCCGATTATTTTGTCGCAGGGAAATACTGCCAATAATCTCACCGTCGGAAAGTAAAGGCACCACCATTAAGGCTTTAGAAGCGGAACGCAGAGGTAATTCGGCAATATGAGATTCTGGTTGTAAATCTAAATCTTGAATCACAACAGGTTGTCGGGTGCGTAACAATTGTTGTAACACCGGATTTCCCCGAATCGGAACCAAAGACTGCGGCAACATTTCCAGAAATTGTTGAGCGTGAACCGTCGTATCCACACCCGCGAGGGGAGACTCTGACCACCATTCATCGCTCACCAAAGAAGCTTGTCGAGCCGCATCATATAAACCCACACATTGAACATACTCATCATCTCTTGTCCACAACGATAAAGCGCAACCATCAACCCGTAACGCCTCTCCCAACTGTTGCGTAATAGCCGCAAAAATAGTACGGGGATCAAGACTAGAGCGAATAGCAGAAGTAATCGTATTAACCAACGCCTCCCGTTTAGCCAGTTCTCGGACTTGTTCATAGGCGCGAGCTTGAGACAACGCCAAAGCCGCCTGATCCGCAACAGTAATCACCAACTGCACCTCATGATCCTGCCAAACATGAGAGTCTTGGCAGTGATGCAACGCCAAAACAGCCATTAAGTCTAGTTTGTAGAATAGGGGGACAACCAAACTAGAGCGAATCTGAGATTGAGTATAAGCTTGTTGACGTTCTATCACCGATACCACCCGTTCATCCGTTTCCGCCTCTTGGATCACCTCCACATCCGTCGTTTCCCAAACCAATAATTGCAGGAGATCCGTTGAGGGCTTTTGATCATCCGAAGTATCCAGAAGTTCTCCCCGTCCTGACTCATACATAAACCATTCATCTACCATTTGCCCATCTTGGAACGGTCGCAAAAGGCAATAGCGGGCCTCAAACATTTGACCCACCGTTTCCACAATCCGTTGTAGCATTTCCCGGTAGTTGGGGGCCGAACGAATGGTATTGGTAACGGCATAGAGGAGGGATTCTTGTTGGAGTGCCCGTCGCAGTTCTTCGGTGCGGGATTTGAGAACCGTATGGGTTTCTAAGGCTTGTTTAACAATCGCCTTGAGTTCGTCCGCATCCCAAGGTTTAGTCACATATTTAAAGACTTTACCCGAATTAATCGCTTCAACTAAATCTTCAACATCGGTGTAACCTGTAAGAATAATCCGAATAATATCGGGATATTGAGCCGCCGTTAAACTCAAAAATTCCGTCCCACTCATTTGTGGCATTCGTTGATCAGAAATAATCACAGCCACGTCAGATTGAGACGCTAAGATGTCCAGCGCCGTCGGCCCGCCTTCTGCTCGCAATACCCGGTATTCCCGATGAAAAGTGCGATACAGCAGATCTAGGTTATCGGGTTCATCATCGACAACTAAGATAGTCGGCTTAGATTTTTTCAGGGAATTCATGCACCGATCTCCTGCTGCAAGGGCTGTAGGGGGCTTGCGTTCTGTGTGGGTAACAGATTGGGGTGAACCCGCCCCTACCGGGTTATCAGGGTTAAGAACGTTTCAAGTGGTTTGGTGATTGAGGATGCCCCCTATTAATCTTATGCTTCTAGGGTGTTAGGTGTTGGATGTTGGGTCTTGAGGATGGATAGCTAACCCTCAACTGCTCACCAACAAGCCCAGCCCCTTTTGTACCCATCCGACTAGAAGGAATCGCTGCTCTCAGTTGAATCGGTTTTCCCGTGTCAGATGCCGTTTGTGGTTCAATTGTTAACCCCAGAAACCCCGACCCTCTCTCAATCTTTGTTGATTCTTGTTGGACATCTGCATCCAACCTTTGATGATCAAGATACTCATTGATTACTTATCCGATGCAGGTATAACCACAATCAGGATATTGATGCACAATATTTATTGTACCTTGATCATCCTGGGTGCGGAATTGTTGGCTGTTCTTAGGAAGAGGTAGGTGCAAGGATTTTATATATATTCTTGTGATCTTTATTATTCCTGTGCGATCTCTAAACTGGTGAATCATTTGTTTTTCTCTTCCCCATCTCACTCATCCTTTTTCGGATGCGAAAACCTCACTGGGCCGGGAACTCCTTCTCGGGTAGGAGGTTCTGTGGATTATTCTCGGTTACAAATTCGAGCGGCGACCTTGGGGGATCTCAGCGCCTTAACGGATGTTTTAGCCGAGAGTTTTCATTCCCGTGAGGGGATTTTTGGCTGGGTTTATCCGATTTTGCGGTTCGGGATTTATGAAGATTTACGCCATCGTCTGGTCATGGGTTCGGAACACTATCTGTGTTTAGTTGCTGTTGCTTCATCGGTCGGGGTTTCGTCCTCGATTTATAGACTCAATCAGGAGTATATTTTAGGAACGGTGGAAATGAGTTTGCGATCGCGGTATGCTTGGCAATTATCGTTAACGTCTCGCTATCCCTATTTATCTAATTTAGCGGTTCATCCCCATTATCGACAGCAGGGAATTGCCCAACAGTTACTGAGAATTTGTGAACAAACTGCCAAAAGTTGGGGATTTTCTCATCTTTATCTTCATGTCCTGGAAAATAATCGCCCAGCGAGACAGCTTTATTACAAACAAGGTTATCGATTAAAAGAGATTGATTCGGGTTGGGATTCGGTGTTATTTGGACAGCCTCGACGTTTGTTTTTACAAAAACGAATTTGAGCTTTTTTTAAGACTGAATTCGTTGTTTTAATCGTTCTCCCAAACGTAAAATTTGACACGCTAAAATCCCCGCCCCAAAGCCATTATCAATATTAACAACACCGACTCCCACCGCACAGGAATTTAACATGGTTAACAGAGGAGCTAACCCATTAAAACTCGCACCATATCCCACACTGGTTGGCACTGCAATCACCGGACAATCGGCTAAACCTGCAACGACACTGGGTAAAGCACCTTCCATTCCCGCCACTACAATTAATACATCCGCATCGGCAATTAAAGGCCAACTACTGAGTAAGCGATGAATTCCAGCAACTCCCACATCCCATAACCGTTTCACGGAAAAACCACATAAAGTGGCGGTTATTGCCGCTTCTTCAGCAACGGGTAAATCGGCAGTTCCGGCTGTTAAAATGGTTATTTTTCCGTTAGTATGAACCTGGGGAATGGTATCCGGTTGAATGGCACAAATTTTAGCCGATTCATAATAGCGTAAATCCGGTATTTGTGCTTTTAAGTGTTGATAAATATCGGGTTCAATTCGAGTCGCCATAACCACCGGATTTCGGGTTCGCATCACCTCGATAATCTTAATAATTTGTTCGGGGGTTTTATTCAGTCCCCAAATCACTTCAGGAAATCCGGTTCTTAATTTGCGATGGTGGTCAATGCGGGCAAAATCACCAACGGGTTCAAAATCAAAGTATTTAATTTTATCTAACGCATCGGTTGGGGTCAGTTGACCGGATGCAACGGATTCGAGTAACTGTTGTAAAGCTTCAGGATTCATTGAGGTTTAAAAACTAATTATTCAGCAATTTTGAGTTCATACAAATTCCAAAAACCTCCTCCTAAAGGGGTGAATTGAATGCCTTGAACTCGGTTGCGAATCGCTTCAAAGGAGAGGGGATTAACCATATATAATAAAGGCACTTGTTCGGCAATAATTTTTTGAGCTTTGCCATAAAGTTCTTTCCGCTTTTTCGGATCAAATTCTTGGGACGCTTTCACAAATAAATCGTCTATTTCTTGTTCCCAAGTAGAAACTTGCCAACCTTTAATCTCTGGTTCTCCCGGTTGTGGCCCTTGGTTAAAGGTGTGTAACCGTCCATTCACTGACCAAATATTATAACCCCCATGAGGTTCAACTCCGCCTCCAGTAAATCCTCCTAGATAGGCATCCCAATTTCGGGAACTCGAAAGACGTTCTACCAAAGTATTAAAGCTGAGAAATAATAAATCGACTTGAATCCCAATTCTAGCAAGATCTTGGTTAATTTGAGTTGCCATTTGTTCCCGAATTTTTTTACCCGCACTGGTTAAGAGAGTAAAGCGAACAAAATTTCCGTCACTATCGGTTAATTGCCCTTGATTATTATACTTAAATCCAGCATCAATTAACAGCTTTTTGGCTTGTTCAGGATCATAAAGATAGGTTTTTAATCCTTCTTCGGGAGATAAATAAAAGGGACTTTGTACAGGAATGGGAGAAAATTGTAGTTCTCCTAATCCCAAATAAAGGTTATTTTTCATCACGTCCCGATTAATCGCATAATAAACCGCCTGTCGGAATGCTGTATTATTAAACCATTTGGATTTAATCGGATCGACAAAGGGTTTACCTTGGGCATTTTTACCTTGATTTAAGTTAAATGCCATAAACACAGTCCCCATATCTGGCCCTGCATTAAAAATGGTAAATTTTCCCCGTTCTTCTTCGGGTTTTAATAAGGGAAATGCTTCGGGTTGAATCTGTAAATTATCTAAAGAACCTGAACGAAAATTCAATAATTGAGTATCGGTACTTTCTATAATTTGCCAGACAATTTGTTCAATATAGGGTTGGGGATTTCCTTGTTCATCTTTGCGCCAATAATAGGGATTTCGTTGTAAAATTACCCGTTGATAGGGAGCATAGCTTTGGATGCGATATTGACCATTTCCCACAATATCTTGGGGGTTTGTATCGGTTCCCCAAGTGGTTAAAAATTTAGGGTTTCCCTCAGCATCGGTTTGGGTTATAGATTCTTTTAAAATATGAGATGGTAAAATTGTTAGTCCGGCTACATATTGTAAAAAAGGAGCAAAGGGTTCTGCAACAGCAAATTCAACCCGACGATTATCTAATTTTTTAACCGTTGGGAATGTTCGACTTTTTCCGACTCGTAAAATATCTTTAAAACTGGTGGGAATTTTATCGTTTAAATAAATTTTATTATAGGTAAAAATAATATCATCAACGGTGAAGGGTTCACCATCCGACCACTTCAACCCATCTTTTAAGGTAATAATAATTTTTTGTTTATCTTGAGAGATTTCCCAAGATTCCGCTAACCCAGATTTCGGGATTAATTCTCCGGTTACGGGGTCTTCTTGAATTAACGGGTCATATAAATAGCCAAATACATTATAAGCCGATTGACTCATGGGCGGATTAAACGTCGCTGGGCCGCTAGGGGTGGGAATCACCAATCGAGATGGAATTTGGGATTGAACGGCACTACAGGCGCTCAGAACCAGTGCTAATAGAATAATTACAATCTTTTGTAACCTATGATCAGATCCGAATAAAATCATATTTCTGAAGTTACTTCAACTTTCCGAAATCATACAACATTTTTTAATTTTTTAGATTTTTACTTTTTCACGGAGTTCTTACAATTAGCGGTTTTCATTAAAAAATCTTATAAAAAATAAATAATTTTTTATTGGGTTTTTCTACAGTTTATTTTTTTTTATTTTTGTAACAATTGCTTAATATAGTATTGCCGTTAATTAAATACCTTTTTAGAATAAAGATAACTGATTTGATGGATTTATACAAGCTAATTAATTTTAACTTGGACTTTAGATTCATCTGAGACTGAGGGAAGGTTAATGCACAATGAAGTACATTAAGTTGTTTCAAGGAATTGCTCTGGCCTCTACTCTGATAAGTGGAATCATAGCAGGTGTTAGCAGTACAGTACAAGCACAGCAAGTGCTAGAGTCCTCAAAGACTCTTTCTGGTAGAATCGATTCTTCAACAGGTCTTATTCCTGTTCCTGGTAATCCTGTTATGCAAGGTGTTTCGTACACTTTTGAGGTGGAGGCAGGAGACGATATTGAAATCAAGGCTATAAACGATGAAGGTTCTAATAATAATCTTTTGTTAGTTGTCTACCCGCCCAACGGATCGCCAATAGGTCCACTTAATAATGGTAAGACAGAGGAATCGTTTCAGAGGAAGTCCATTGGTATTGGAGGGAGTTGGAAAGTTGACGTTATTTCATTCGATAATAAACCCGGAAACTACCATATCAGCCTGGTGATCAGACGCAATGGTGTTGTAGTTAAACCCCAAGAACAGTTGCCTTATGCGGATCAAGTTATGAAAAAACTTAACTTAACCGTAACCGCTTGCAGCACATCTGATGTTGTCGCAGTCATTGACATTGGAGGTGAAAAAAGATGTACAACCAGTTGGAAATCTGGAGAGTGGGTTTACGATGCAGCTACAAATGCTCTAGCCGCTAAACAACCTGCTGATCCCTATATTGCCATGATTAATAGTTGGGGAGCAACTCGCGTCGATTGTAACGCGGGGACAGCTTTAGTGAAGATTGCTTTTGAAACAAACAAAGTTTACTGTATTGTACCGACTTCAGAAGTACCGGCTGGGAACTATGCCTATGATCAGGCAAGTGGCGAGATTGTTCCTCTGGATGCTGCTCCCCAACCTCCTAATAATCCTCCACCTGACTATACACCTACTCCAGTAACTAATCCACAACCGATTGACGACGGAGGGTTCTGACTTGTTGTTAAAAAAACTCTAAAAGAGTTGCGGATTAGTGAAAACAGGTGGGGATTAATTAATCGTAACAACTTGATAATTAGGATGCTTGTCTTCAATCTTTCACCCAATTTTAATTAGGAGAAAAAATATCATGAAATCCCAATGGCTGATTTCCTTATCATGTTTAGCAATCGCGGTAGCAGGTATAGTGACGTTAAGCAGTGAAGCCCAAGCTGGTCGAATTTCCGTTCCTGTCAGAACGAACCCTGGAACCCAAGCACCTCAATCGCGCCCTCCACAACCGCCACCTGTACAACCTCCAGCGATGACAACTGTTCGTTGTCTAGGTCGAGTAACAGTGGCGGAAAAGAATGGCCGACAATCACCCGTTATTACATGGAGTACAGGTTATTTCGGAGATAACTATAGTCCTGAAACCCGATGCCAAATGGTTTCCCCTAAACTGAACAATGCAGTTGCTGCGAATGGAGGAACTTTTAAAGGAATGCGTTTTAATTCTGGAACTGTCAATGGTCTATTGGTGGTTTGTATTCTAGGGGCTGGCCAATCTGATTGTAACTCCGGCAATATGTTGTTTACTCTCAAACCCGAAAATCGACCTCGCGTTGGACAAATTTTGCAAGAGTTAACAAATTTTGGAGTATCAGGATCAAGTAGTATTGTGGAAGATCGTGGTGAAGGAGTACAAGTTGATATTAGTGATTTAGACCAGGAATTAGGAACTTCTGAACCTACTTATGCACCTCAGCCATCTTGGTCTGCACCTCAGCCTGCACCTCAAGCTGCTCCAGATGATACAGGTTTCTGATCTCTTGTCGTAATCACTCTCTAAAAAAAGAGTTGCGGATTAGTTAAAACAGGTGAGGATTAATTCATTGTAACAACTTGATAATTAGGGTATTTTTCTTCAATCTTTCACCCAATTTTAATTAGGAGAAAAAATATCATGAAATTCCAAGGGCTGATTTCCTTATCATGTTTAGCAATAGCTGTAGCAGGTATAGTGACGTTAACTCTTGATGCCCAAGCTGGTCGAATTACTCCTCACATTCCCGTCAGAATAAACCCTGGAACTCAATTTCCTCAAATGTCATCTGAAAAGCCACCAATAAATGTTCGTTGTGTAGCTCAACAAACAGTAGTGGACAATGGTAAATGGCAATCGGTTTTGATTACCTCCTGGAGTAAAACTTATTTTGGAGATAACTATACTCCTGAAACCCGATGCCAAATGGTTTCCTCTAGACTGCAAAATGCAGTTGCCATGAATGGAGGAACTTTTAAAGGAATGCGTTTTCTGAGTGGAGGTGTTTATGGTCAATTGGTGGTTTGTGCTCTAGGAGCCGATCAATCTGAGTGTACTTCTAGCAATATGTTGTTTACTCTCAAACCCGAAAATCAACCTCGCGTTGGACAAATTCTGGAAGAACTAACGAATTTTAAAACATCACCACCCAGCATTTTGGACATGTATCAACCTCCAGAAGTTGATATTAGTGATTTAGATCAGGAATTAGAAGGAGTTGTTCCATCTGAGCCTTCTCAGCCATTTGGGTCTGCACCTGAGCCAGTACCTTAGTATATTCCAGATGAGGATAGGATATAGGCTTCTGATATCTTGTCATAATCACTCTCTAAAAATCGATGAAGTAAACTCTTTTTGAGGGGTTGCCTTATAGAGACATCCCCCTACTCTTTTAAACTTAATATTGCTTATTTTCACAATGGAGTTACTATCTACCTTAATTGGGTTGCAACTATTAGCCATTAGTCCTGTATTCGGGGAATTGTTATGGGGTAGAAAAATTCCCTTTCTAACTCAGTCGCAGAGTTTAATCACGAGTACCACCAAGGTTCAATCCTCAGAAATACTAACTTCCCGTTTACCGCCCGTGGCGGTATCTGTTCCTGAAATTGCTAGACAAGTTACTGTTAGAATTCTAACAGAACCTGGTTTAGGATCGGGCGTAATTATTGATCGCCAAGGACAAACCTATACCGTTTTAACTTGCTATCATGTTGTAGAAAATAGCTATTACAATCAATACACAGTTCTGACTTCAGATGGTAAATCCTATCCGGCTCAATGGTTACAATCCGTTCAGTTTCCAAACTTAGATTTAGCTTTAGTTCAGTTTACAAGTAATCAATCCTATCAAGTAGCTACCATAGACTTACAGCCACTTACAACTGGCGAATTAGTTTATGCTGCTGGATTTCCAAATTGGTATTGGCCTAACCCAAATTCACCCTTAAGTACAAAGGATTGGGGAAATAAAGCTTACCATTTAACAGTGGGAAAGGTGGGAATGTTGTTGGCGCGATCGCTTCCTAAAGGATACCAACTCGGTTACACCAATGAAGTTGAAAACGGCATGAGTGGAGGGCCAGTTTTAAATCAATATGGTCGATTAATCGGGATTAACGGTCGCCTCAAATATCCGTTTCAAGGCATTGATGTGTTTAAATTTGAGGATGGAACATTGCCTTCAGAGGATTTATTTCAGCAAATGGAAGCCTTAAGTTGGGCGATTCCTATTTCGAGGTTTCAGAAACCCCAAACTCCTCCGGTTTCAGAAACATTATTTTAGAACTCAGGAGTTTTTACACAATTAGAGTTGATGGTGTTAAAAATTATGATTATCTCCTGTCGAGGCTCTAAAATTTTATCGTTGTTTTTAGGGGTAATTACAGCGTTCAGCTTAATTTTATTCAGTTCCCCTTCTCAAGCGATTACACCTGATGATATCGATGCCATGTCTTCCCAAACTACAGTTTTAATTGGGCAAGCTTTAAAAACAAGTGAGGGCGGATTAGAAACATTTAATCCCGGTTCAGGTGTGATTATTGCTCGCAATGGAAATACTTATTATGCAGTGACCAATACTCACGTTGTTAAACGGCCTAATCCCGACGTTCTTTGGGGAGTCGTCACCTGGGATGAAAAATTTCATGAAGTTTTGGATGTTGGGGATAATATTATTCGATTTGGCAACTATGAGTCCAGGGATTTACCCATTGCAGGTTTTGACTTAGCCTTAGTTAAATTTACTGCTAATGAGGATTATCCAATTGCTGTCATGGGTAATTCTGAACAGATTGAAGTCAATGACCCCGTTTATCTATCAGGTTGGCCTAAACCAGAAGGCGGAGTTGCTGGGACTGTGCGTGTTTTTAGTCCTGGTCAGTTAGTTAAAATTGACGATACTCCATTTTCAAATGGTGGGTATAACATTATGTATGATAACTGGACTAAACCAGGGATGAGTGGGAGTCCGGTGTTTAATCAAAATGGAGAAGTTATTGGAATTCATGCTGCTGGAAGAAGAAATGGGAATAATTATTGTATTGATCCTGAGTTAAATCTTAATAGTAGTTGTGGAATTGAAGCAGTTTATTTGATTAGTCAACTGGAAGCTAAACGGATTAGATTAGCTTTGAATCCACCCCCAGTTCAGCCTTCGGTAATTGCCAAAGGACGAGCCAATAAAGCTGAAGCTGATGTGATTGAGGATGTGTACAAAATCTTTAATCGAGTAGAATCACAACTCAGAGATTGTCCAACTGGAGTTCTGATTGATGAACCGGGATGTGAAAGTTCTTTCTAGTTCAAAGATTTAGAGATATATAACAACTGGATTGGCGGTTGCTATATTTAGATTTATGAATTGTAATTACAAAATCTCCATTATACTTAAGAAAACTTGCTTATTTTTTCTAAAAGTATTAAAATTATTTTGTCTCAAATCCGAAAATCTTTTTGACAAAGATTAGTGAATCATCTTGAAATCTAATAATTTTATAACTGTAAAAAAATGGGCACTCTCAACGGTACATCATTTAATGATATTAATTTTAATGGTATCTTCGATGTCGGAGATATTCCGCTTCCCAATGTCACAGTTTTTTTAGATACCAATGGCAACGGTTTACCCGATTCGCTAGAAGCAGTTACTATCACAGACATTAATGGTTTTTATTCGTTTCCCAATCGAATCACAGGAAACTATCTAGTTGAACAAGTTGTTCCTCCGGGTTTTATACGAACAACTCCAGCAACCTCAGTAACCCTGACGGGAAGTGTCACAGATACAGTTTCATTTAACATTGCTAATGTTCCGCAAACACTAGCAACAGGTAATATTACGGGAAGGAAATTTATTGACCTTAACAATAATGGCAGTTTTGAAGCGGGAACTGATCAACCTCAGTCGGGTGTCACCCTATTTTTAGATGGGAATAATAACGGACAACTGGATACTGGAGAATTACAAACTCAAACAGATTCAGACGGTGTGAAAGGTTTGTATCTCTTCGGAAATTTACCCACTGGCACTTACACTGTTCAAGAAATAGTTCCCACTGGATTTACTCGTATTACTCCGGTTCAACCTGTTAATGTCCTTGCTTTTAATACCACAACCTTTGACATTGCTAATATTCAACAAACACCAACAACAGGCAATATTAGTGGAACGAAATTTAATGATCTTAATGCTAACGGAATTCTTGATATTGGAGAACCTGGAATTGCCGGAATTGCGATTTACCTTGATCTCAACAATAACAGCACCCTTGATACCAATGAACCTGGAACACTAACAGATACCAGAGGTTTCTATCAGTTCAATAACCTACAACCCAATACTTATCAACCCAATACTTATATTGTTCGGGAAGTGCAACAACCGGGTTTTATATCAACTCTAGTTCCCAATCCAGTTACAATTGTTCCTGGTTTGAATGTAGAAAATATCAATTTTGGCAATGGCATTCCTGGGATTTTGGAGTTTAGTAACCCAATCTTTTCTGTGAATGAAGATGGCACAACCAATATGGACGTGATGGTGACTCGAACGGGAGGCAGTGTCGGCGCAGTAGATGTAACTGTATTACCGAGTAATGGGACTGCTAATGCAGGAACCGATTATAATCCAACACCAATTACTGTTTCATTTATCAATGGGGATAACACGCCCAAACCTATCCGAATTCCGATCATTAAGGACTCTCGAGTTGAACCCGATGAAACTATTAATCTTGCCTTAGTCAATCCGACAAACGGAGCAGTTTTAGGTGTACAAAGTACAGCTACTTTAATAATTAACCGTAGTGATACTGGTGTTCCCTTAAATTTAGGAACTGTCGGTGATTTACGAACGGTTGCTAATAATCCTTTAGTTTTAGAATCAGGGTTAAACTTTTCTACAAATGCCTTGGGAATTGTCAGCGTAGAGCAAGGAGGAAGCGGTAATTTTATCGATCCGTTGACCAACCCAGGACAGTTGGCTACTGCAATTACCTACGATCAAGGTCAGTCAATAATCATCAATGTAGCCGATGGATTTGATCAGAAATTTAGTTTCCGTTATGGGTCTCCATTTGCCGATCATCAAGTTACTATTTATGAGGGAGTAAATGGAACAGGAAATGTTTTAGCATCAGTACAGTTACCTCGAACACCTGACTCTAATTTAACCCCAGGTGCTTATATTTTAGAAAATAACCCTTCATCAACTCTATTTTTTGAAGGGATTGCTAAATCAGTCATTTTAGGAAGCCAACCTAATAAACTATTAATCAACAATATAACTTTTGGCTAAAGTGTTTTTAGGGTATGCCTTTTGAAAACTCAAGGGGAACAATTTATTCTCCTTGAGTTTATTGTTCTGTTTCCTGAAAATAACTTAAAAAGACAATGGGAATGTCTAAACCCTTAACGCCCTCTCGAAGAGGGAATAATAACATTTGTGCGATCAAAACTGGAAGGGATAATAACATTTGTACGATCAAAACTAGGAGATAAAATTTGTTGTCCAGAACGTAACTGACCTCCTGCATTTTCTCCATCAAATCCTACTTTTTGTAAAGAATCTACCGTTGTTGCTACCCCTCCTGTGCCATTCAACGGATCAGCAATTCCCCCTAAAGCATCATACAAAAATGTGTTCCTGAATCCCTGGTTTCTTTCTCCGGGGTCTTGCGACTCTTCAAAAAATGTCGGTCGGCGGTTTTGAGCTTGAGCAGGTGAAAGTAAAAATCCCATTCCTCCTATACTCAGAATAACTATAGCCAGGAAGGAATTTAAAAATTTTGAGTTAGGTAAAAACTGATTCATGATTTTAATCTCCAAAACTTGTGTTCAATTGAGACAAAACTGCTTAGAACAAAAAAGTGGTTCTGAGAACACCAATAAAAATTGTGTTGTTATCAGCATTATGTTCAGGAGCAGTAACAACAAATAAACCAGGAGTGAGCCACAGGTTATCGGATACACGCCAGCGATAAAAGGTCTCAAAGTGTAATGATGTATCTGGGTCAGTTCCGTTAGGTAAATCTCGACCTGCAACTAATTTGGGGGGTTGACCAAAGATGAAAGCAAATAAGTCTCCTTGGCGACCAAAGGGTTCAGAAACCCCCACAGAAACCGCGTAGGTTGTCGTATTGGCATAGGCATTGCTATCAAGGGATTCTCCCATGGTAACACCGCCCCACGCTGCCAAGGTCACTTGACGATTAACCCGCCATTGAAATGATCCACCCACTGCATTAATCTGCATCGGTTCATCCAACCCTCCAGAAGTATCGGCATTTAAGCTCCCCGTAAAGGTATCTAAACTACCATTGGCAGAGTAGGCGTTAATATAAGTTAGACCTGCTAAAGTGTTGCGAGAGGGTTTAATTAAAAACTGAACTCCTAATGCACTATGATCAGAGCCACTAATCCCTTGACGAGCATCGCTTGTGTTCCTTGTTCCATAGGCTGCTTGAAATCGCAGCCAATCTGTTACTAACCAATCTACACCAGCCCCCCCATCTAGGCTTCCGATTTTAAAGAGAGGGCTGGCTTCAGCAAATCGAGAGATTGCTCCCCGTCCAGTATCATAGTAGGGAGAATTAGCGGTCAAGACATTACTTAGACTAAAACCAACGGGCCGAACCGTAAAGACCGCACGATTGTTAAATGCAGGAAATCTGTATTCTAATAAGTCCAAAGCAATTCGGTTATTGGTATCAGTCTGATAAGACAGCAAAGCCATGTCACCATATCCCGGTTCTTCAAAAGTTCCAGCATAGCCCCGATTGCCAAAGTTTCCAGCCACTAAGCCAACTCTTAAGCGATCTAAACCACTAAAAGAAGAGACGGTTCCCAGACGTAACAGGTAATTAAGTACAGCTTGGTTATTACCCCTGTCTCCAGGGGGGTCGCCTCCTGCTGCTGTGGATAACCCAAAAATTGCTTCCCCACCGAAAACCGTAGTTGTGGAAAATTGGTTTGCTTCCAGTTCAGCAGTACGAGCTTCTAAAGCATCAATCCGACCCCGTAAGGTTGCTAATTCTGAGGCAAATTCTTCTTGTAATCTTTGTAAAACGGCTAAATCTTCCCGCGTTACTTTATTGATAACAGATGCAGCAATCAGTTCATTGACCCGTTGCAAGCAAGCATTCAAACCCGCAGCAAACTCGTAACGAGTCATGGCTCGATTCCCTTTGTAAGTGCCATCAGGATATCCAGCAATACAACCGTAACGCTCAACCAAAGATTGTAAGGCTTGAAACGCCCAATCGGTAGGTTGTACGTCTGACAGTTGGGAAACAGATGTTACCTGACCTTGAACTTCTGTCAAGCTATCTTCAATGTCCTCATTCAGATCCTGACCGAATTTTTGAGGTGACGTTGGGATGATTGCATCTGAAGATAACGAGTTTAAGGATTGGGCAAACGTAGTATCCTGAAACGCAAGTCCTAGTAATATTGGTAAGATTGGTAAAAAACACTTTATTCGCATACGTTCCTACTCAAAACCTATCATAATAATATAATTGATTAGTATGTTATGTAAATAGGCTGGCTCTTATATTACTAAGTCCCTGTGTTCTGAAGTTCTGCCTGAATTTGATCAAAAATCCCATTATCTTTAAAAAATTTGTCTTGAATATTATTCCATCCGCCTAGATCTTCGGCGTTAAATAATTTCTTAATGGGGGAAAATTTTTGAGAGGCTATCGGATCTAAGGGTCTAAATCCCACTTTAGCAAAAGCCCTTTGTGCTTCAGGAGTAAAGAGGAATTCTACAAATGCTTCTGCGACTTCACGAGTTTCTCGGCGATCAACATATTTATCTACAATGGCGATGGGATTATCAATAGAAATATTAACATCAGGAATAATCACTAAGGTGTTTTTAGCGAGTCCATTTTGAGCCGATAAAATCATTTCATTTTCATAATTAATTAATACATCTCCTTGATTTTGTCGTAGAAATAAATCCGTTGATTCCCGGGCATCTTTAGCTAATACAGCGACATTTCTATAAACTTGAGTCACAAAATTTAAGGCTTCGGTTTCCGTCCCCCCGGTTTGTGTAATCGCCCCCCACAACGCCAGGAAATTCCAACGCGCAATTCCTGATGTTTTGGGGTCAGCCGTAATCACCGAGACTCCGGGTTTTGCCAAATCAGACCAAGTACGGATGTGTTTTGGATTTCCTGCCCGGGTAACAATCGCGCCGACTGAATGGGCGACAATCCCCTGATTGGGGACTTCCTGTTCCCAACCCGGTTGAATTAAGCCAGCTTCCTGAATTTTGTTGGTGTCGAGGGCTAAGGCCAAATGCACGACATCCGCCGGAAATCCATTAATCACGGCGCGAGTTTGGGTACTAGATCCAGCATAACTTTGTCTAATTCTCACCTCCTGGTGATGTTCCCGATGCCATTTTTCTTTAAACAGAGGAATAATTTCGGCGTAGGCGGCGCGAGTTACAGCATAGGACACTAAACTCAGTTCAACGGGTTGACGTCGAGGAGTGATCTCGTCTGCGGGAGAAAAGGAAGAGGGAGAAACGGTATATCGATTACAGGCGGGGAGGAGGAGACTCAAACTCAGACTGGCCAGCAACAAAAACAAAAAGCTATGAGAGAGTATCCAAAATCCAGAGTCCATCCATTTCTGCCACTGACGATAGAACATAGCCCGTGAAATTCCTCAGTTATTGATTAAGATTTTAATCAAAAAATACTATAAGTTGGTAGGATTAGTGTACTTTATAATCAATAATATAACATTTTCGAGGATCAGGCGATCGCCAATCGCGGATTAATGTTGTTTTAAATACAAAAGAATTCAGGGGACAATTAGGGTTATAAACCTTTGCTAGAATATGAGGATGTATTGACTGTTTACCCACTCAATTCGGATTTTTTAGACTTTGAGTAGCTCCCGTAGGAAAAATAATATGGTTCGTTTTCATAAAAAGTTATTTCCTCAATCCAAAAGTTCAATTACTCGTGAAACTCTGATAAAAATGGCGGTTAGAATTGCGTTTGTTATCTTGGGATCAACCGCCCTCAGTTATCTCCATTTAATGTCTATTTTAGAAACTCAAACTATCAAACAATTAGATAAATATATTGTAGAACGGGGACAACGGGAAAGCAATATTTTCACCTTAGCAGAAGATAACCATGCTGTCTTAGAACAGGAAATTAAACGCCGTTTAGAAGAATGGGAAGATTATGACCCTCAAGCAGAATTTGATCAACGATTTGTCCGTTCTCATGATGGAGTGATTCGCAATCAACCGGAAAAGTTTGATCGCAGCCGTCAAGCCGGAGTTTATATTGGCAAAAATGTTGAACTTACTCCCGAAATTCGTCGTCGCGTTCTCATATTTTATGATTTAGTTATTTCCTTTGGAATGGCTTGGAGAAGTCGCTTTCAAAATACCTATATTAATACACCTGAAAATATAGGAATTATGTATTGGCCGGAGGTGCCTTGGGCGGAAAATACAACATCAGATCTCTATATTCCAAATGAAGACTCTTTTTGGATTACCAACTCCCAACATAACCCAAGTCGTCAGACAGTTTGTACTGGACTTTCTTATGATCGCATTGCCAGAGATTGGACGATTTCCTGTGGAACTCCTGTTGATATTGCAGGTAAACAGGTAGCGACTATTGGTCATGATATTGTTTTAAATGAACTCCTAGAACGAACCTTACAAGACCGCCTCCCCGGAACTTATAATCTGATTTTTCGCTCCGATGGTCGTTTAATTGCCCATCCCGATAAAATGGATGAAATTAAGAATAAGCAGGGAAAATTTGAGATTACTCAATCTCAAGATTTGCATTTAATCCGAATTTTTGAGTTAGTCAAACATTTAGAATCAGGACAAGTTGTTGTAAAAAATGATCAAGATCAAGAATATTTAGCCGTTGCCAAACTGGAAACGCCTGATTGGTATTTTGTTACAGTATTTCCCAAATCTATTTTAGCAGAAGTTGCCTTTAAAAATGCTCGTTTTGTCCTGATTTTAGGAGGAATTTCTCTAATTTTTGAAATTGTGATATTATTATTTGTTTTGCGTCAACAAGTTGCTGAACCTTTAAGTCAACTGATGGTTGCAACGGAACAAATTGCGACGGGGGATTTTAATATTAATCTCGATATTAAACGCTCAGATGAATTAGGGCAATTAGCATCATCCTTTAATACAATGGCTGGGGAAGTTCAGGCGCGAGAAGTAAGACTCAAGCAAGCACAAATTGCTTTAAAACGAACCGATAAACTTAAGGATGAATTTTTAGCGAATACCTCCCATGAACTTCGCACGCCCTTAAATGGAATTATTGGGATTGCGGAATCGTTAATTGATGGCACAACAGGTCAGTTAACTTCGGCTACCTTATCTAATTTAAGAATGATTGTATCCAGTGGCAGAAGGTTAGCAAATTTAGTCAATGATATTTTAGATTTCTCTAAACTCAAACATAAAACCCTAGAACTTCAACTCAAACCCGTCGGGTTACGAGAAGTTGTCGAAGTCGTGATCACCCTGAGTCAACCCTTAATTGATCAAAAAAAATTACAGATTCACAATAAAATTTCACCCTTATTACCTGCGGTAATAGCGGATGAAAATCGCCTGCAACAAATTTTTCATAATTTAATTGGAAATGCTTTAAAATTCACCGATAGTGGTAAAATTGAAATTACCGCTCAGGCTATTTCTAATTCAGCATCACAACAGCTACAAATTACCGTTTCTGATACTGGAATTGGCATTCCAGAGGATAAATTAGAACGAATTTTTGAGTCCTTTGAACAAGCGGATGGTTCCACAGCTAGAATTTATGGCGGGACAGGATTAGGACTGGCGATTACCAAGCAATTAATTGAATTACAGGGCGGAGAAATTTGGGTAGAGTCAACACTCAATGAAGGGTCTCAATTTCATTTTACTTTACCCATAAGTCTGGATTTAGAAAGCCATTCTTCTAATACTTCTATCTTGAGTTTAAGAGATCATTTTTCTTCATCTGTGGTCATGAGTTCTGCTGTCTCAGTCTATTCTGAAGACAGGTTTACGGAGAGTGAAGAACAGGTAATTGAGGAAATTTCATCAACTTTGATTCAAGATCAACAACAAGTTTACAAAATTTTAGTGGTTGATGATGAACCTGTTAATCGTCAAGTTTTAGTCAATCATTTATCTTTATATCAATATGAAATTACAGAAGCTGCTTCAGGTTATGAAGCCTTGGATTTGCTTAGAAACGGTTTGAAACCAGATTTAATATTACTGGATGTGATGATGCCTCGAATGACGGGTTATGAAGTGACGCGCAAAGTTCGAGAAATTTGGCAACCGAATGAGTTACCCATTGTGTTACTCACAGCAAAAAATCAAGTCTCTGATCTCGTCATTGGTTTACAAGCAGGGGCAAATGATTATGTGACGAAACCTATTACAAAAAGTGAATTAATTGCCCGGATTACAACCCATTGTACTCAAGCAGCAACCTTCTTAGAAAATGCCCGTCTTTATTTAGAATTACAAGCTTCTGAAGCCAGAGAAAGAGAAAGATCCATGCAGCTTGAGCAATCTTTAGAACAACTCAAAAATGTTCAATTACAAATGATTCAAGCGGAAAAAATGGCGAGTATTGGTCAATTAGTCGCTGGAGTGGGTCATGAAATTAATAATCCAATTTCATTTATTTTAGGTAATATCAGTTATGCCGAAACGTCGGTTAAAGATTTAATTGATTTAATTCTTATTTATCAGGATAAATATCCTCAACCTTGTTTGGAAATTGTTGAGAAAATTGAGAAAATTGATTTATCTTACTTAATTGAAGATTTACCCCAGGTGATGGCTTCTTTAAAAATGGGAGCAGAACGAATTAGGCAAATTAGTATTGCTTTACGCACATTTTCTAGGAGAGATACAGATCAGAAAGTAGAATTTAATCTGCATGAAGGAATTGAAAGTACCCTGATGATTTTAAAACACCGACTTCAGGGGAATTCCAAGCGCCCGGAAATTACTATTATTAAAAATTATGGAGATTTACCCCCGATTAATTGCTATCCTGGACAACTGAATCAAGTATTTCTCAATCTTGTCGCCAATGCTATTGATGCGTTAGATGATGCGATGGAAGATCGAGCTTATCGAGAGCATTACAATTCTCCTCAAAAAATTAGTATCCACACAGAACTCTCTCAAGATGAACAATGGGCAATAATCCGAATTAAAGATAATGGTATGGGGATGATAGAATCAGTAAAACAAAAAATATTTGAGCATTTATTCACAACAAAACCTGTGGGGAAAGGAACAGGAATTGGTTTGTCAATTAGTCATCAAATTATTGTGGAGAAACACGGAGGTAAACTCAGTTGTGTTTCTTCTTGGGGAGAAGGTTCAGAGTTTATAATTGAAATTCCAGTCGAATAAAAATGAACGGGAATCTTAATTCACTTTTTCTAATAACGCTACTGCATAAGCTGCAATGCCTTCCTCACGACCAACGGGGCCTAATTTTTCATTAGTGGTTGCTTTGACACTAATTTGATCAAGATCTAAGTTTAATGTTGTAGTCAGCATATAGCACATGGCTTTAATATGAGGTTTTAATTTCGGACGTTCTGCAACAATTACAGAATCAATATTCCCCACTTTCCAACCTCGATCTAAAATTAATTGATTCACCTGTTTTAATAATACTAAACTATCTGCTCCTGCCCATTTCTCATCCGTTGGTGGGAAGTAATGCCCAATATCTCCTAAACTTAAAGCACCTAACATGGCATCCATAATGGCATGGGTTAAAACATCCGCATCACTATGTCCTAATAACCCTAATTCATGGCTAATTTTTATCCCGCCTAAAATTAACGGCCGTCCGGTAACTAATTTATGAATATCATACCCATTGCCAATGCGAATATTCATCAGATATTGTTTCCCATTAAAATCAACATAGTTTTTTATTTTACCATCAATTCGGATCAAGTTTTATAAATCGGAAATACTCAACTTTCTTAACATTGAGGTTTTTTTGTCTTGGTGGGCTTGCATTCGTCCTAAGACATCACAGAGGAATTGTAACGCTTTATCAATATAAGCTCCTTTATTTAACATCACACATTCTGCCCGACTTCCCATGGCTGCATCCGTCACTTCTGCACGAGATGGCATTCCTCCTTTTGCCATAGATTCTAACACCTGAGTTGCCCAAATAACCGGAATATGAGCGGCTTCACACAGCCATAAAATCTCTTCTTGAACTTCTGAAAGTCGTTCAAATCCTAATTCTACGCCTAAGTCTCCCCGTGCGACCATAACAGCCAGGGGAGGATGTTGCATGGCTGTTAATAACAATCGAGGAAGTTGATCAAAAGCTTGTTGATTTTCGATTTTTAAAATTATCCCTAAATGTTCTCCTCCGGCTCGTTTTAATTCTGTAATTAATTGTTCGATATCTTCAGGTTGCTGCACAAAAGAAAGTGCTACCATATCTCCAAATTGAGCAATAAATTCTAAATCTTGAATATCTTTTTCTGTTAAAGCCGGAAGATTTAACATGGTGTCAGGAAGATTAATTCCTTTTTCGCTTTTGAGTTTATTTTTACCATTGACAACGGATGTAATTTCAACTCGAAACTGATTTTCAAATACTTCTCGAATAATACCTGCTATTTTTCCATCATCAAAAAAGATCCGTTCCCCGATTTTAACATCTCGAAACACTTCAGGTAAACTACAACCGATACAAGCTGGTTGGATGAGATTTCCCTGTTCATCTAAAACCGCCGATTTTCCTAAAATTTCTCCTTGAATAATCAGGAGTGCATCGCCTTCAGCTAGGGTAATGGCTTGAGGTTGGGGCGAAATTTGAGTAACAGTATCTTTGGCGATTAATTTCTTCCCTCGATACAAAGATAATTTAGTATTAGAAACAAGATAAGTTGTTTTATCACTTTCACAAATACAAGTGGTTTTATTGACTTCGATTACGTTCAAAAATCGACGGCTTCCCCTGGTATCAGTCAAGCGAATTTGATCCTCAACTTTTGCCAGTTCTAGTAAATTTCCTTGAATCGGAATTACATTATTTTTATCGGGTAAGGTATGAGGTTGAGAAGTAAAATAAATTTTTTCCGGTTTAATAACTTGTCCTAAAACGTTGCGCGTCGGTTTGCATTTGATTAATTCTGGCCCAGGTTCAATCTGTTCTGTGCGTAATTTTGGCCCCGCTAAATCAAAGGAAATGCGGCAGGATTTCCCTAGTTGTCGTTGAGCAGCGCGTAAATTTAGGATCATTTTTTCCCAAGCTTCAGGATGATCATGGGCGCAATTAATTCGCATCACATTCATCCCTTGAGCTAATAAATTATAAATAATTTTAGGATCATGGGCGGCTTCACTGGGAATTGTTACCATGACGCGGGTGTTATGTTGTTTAGGACTAGGGCCTAATATGGCGACAGCGTTTTCTGCTAATAGGGCACTCCCGACCGCAAAGGTGATGGGGGCTTCCTGTTCTAAATCAGTGGGAATAGGGCGTTGATCTAAGCGATATAATGTGCCTAAAACAGCATCTAAAGATGCCATTACATGGGCTTCCATACGTCCTAAAGAACTTAATCCTAATCGAATTAATTCCCGTTGTAATTCCCGCAGATCATGACGACGGATGGCTAAATAGTGAACTAAATTATAGGCACTTTCTCGACAAGCTGGAGAGGTTTTTTGTAGTAAATCAGCTAATTCTTCTTCTAGGGATATGGCGGTTTGTCGGAGTTCGGTTACAGAACGAATCGCTCTTTCAATGGTAATCGCACGAGACAGTTCAGCAGATGTATATCGCTGTTGTGGTTTCATATCTTTAAGTAGACCTAAGTTAAGTCCAGGAAAAAGTTTTATTCTGGACTTAACTTTGATTTTAGAGTAAGAATCCTTCCTCGCGCAATCCCATTGTTAAAAAGCCTCAATAAACTTAAAAATTATTAGGAATCCGCAAGAAAAATTACCAGGGGAAATGTAGGGATATTTTGCTGAACTGGACGTTAGGATAAAATTTAAACTTAACTTAAACTGTTCTTAAACAATCTAGGCTATACCCGATGTTTAAAAACTCTGTGAAGATGAATGAATAGAAGGTGCAGAAACGGGATGGGACTGAGAAGCAGCAACACCAAAAAAAACAAATAAAATCAGGAATACGCTAACCACATAACTTAAACTGATCATCGCGTAGGAATTAGCCATACCATTGAGGAATTGTTTAATCAGCAAGAAATTGATGAGTAAGGTGTTCATGATTGTAACCTCCATTGTGGAATTTATGAATCGGTGATACTCAACCCGCAAAAGAGTTAGCACCCGGTTGATTTCATTGGGTGATGTTAGCGTTGTTCTATAGGGATGACTCTTTTGGAGGATGTTGCTTCTAATGCAAACTCATTCAGATCAAACTAGCAGGCATAGAAATTATAACAACTGCCACCAGGGCTTTTCAGGTTGTTTTTTGCAGCTATCTTACAAGCATTTACTTCTTGTCTGAGGAGTTGCAAATCTATAATACCACAATCACTGTTCAATGAAAAGTTAAATCGAGGATTATAATCCCGTAGTAGGATGGCTTATGCCCACCCCTAATCATATTGAAGAGTGAAAATAAGCCGTTTTTTCAGTTTTATTCAGACTTTAAAAAGGGTTCAAATGGGGGGACATTAACCCAAGTTCCGGTTTCATTGGATTCATGGGTTAAATCCATTAGCAATTGAGAATAAACCCCTTCTTTTAAGGAGGGTTCTAAACTTTTTCCTTGTTCAATTCCGCTTATCCATTGATTAATAACTCGCATTAAAGGCGCAATCCGACCATCAGGATAAATTTGAGGAAATTCTAATTGTTCAGGAATCGAAATTTCGCTTAAAGCTTCACCTTTCTTGCTTCCCCATAGCCGAAATCCATGTACATAATCTTGTTGATTATCACTTCCTAAAATTAAGGTTCCTTCACTGCCATAAACTTCTACCCAATGTCCTCGTCCTTGATAGGTGACAGAGCTTAAACAAACTTGACAAGGCGTGCCATCATTGAGTTCTAAAATTAAGGTACAAATATCATCCGCATCAACGGGTTTTAATTCCCCTCCCGCTTCAGGATCAGGACGTAAGGGAATGGTAGTATTGAGTTGCCCACAGAGGCGTTTAATTGAACCAAATAACCAGGAAATATAATCAAAACTATGGGAACCAATAGCGCCTAATACACCGCCTCCTTTGTCTTTTTGAGCATACCAATTCCAAGGACGGCTTTCATCGGCACGACTGGAGACTAACCAATCAATTTTGATCAATCTTTTTTGACCGACATAATTTTCGGTTAAGAGTTGGGCAAACTGTTGCCAAGGGGGAATAAACCGAAATTCAAAATCTAAGCTGGTTATACGGCCTTTAGATTCAGCAAGTTGATAGAGATATTTGGCTTCTTGAACTGTAAGTGTTGTCGGTTTTTCTAATAATAAATGTTTGCCAGCATTGAGGGCTTGTTTTGCCATTTCAAAATGTAAAAATGGGGGCGTTGAAATCGCCACTCCTTGGACTTCAGGTAAGGCAAAAATCTCATCAATGCTATTAAAAGCATAGGGAATATTATGGCTAGATGCGATCGCTTTTGCTTTTTCTAAATCTCGATGATAAACGGCTACAACTTCGGTTTTAGGATGGTCTTGAAAGGCAGGAATATGAACTTTTTTACCGAATCCTGTCCCAATTACAGCAATACCAACTTTTGTGTCTGTTGTCATGGTTTCTCCTGATGAAAATATCCGCAGTTTTAGATCGGCATTAAACGACATCTCTGTCTTGATTGAAATTAAAAATATTGTGATTATTTTAACATAAATAGGTATAATATCAACAAAGGTTGTTTTGATTAAAATAGCTAAAGGATGAAAGAATGGGTTATCGCACCTCTCAACTTTTGAGTATTGTTCAAGCTAATGTCAGGGTATTTGTATTTGCTTCAACAAATTTGTCAGGAGATGCGATCGCTTTAACTTTTGTTAATACTTTGTCCCAAATGACAAGATTTGCTTTAAATAATTAACCCCCTTTTATTGCTAAAATTTATCACCCTGGACGAGTTACTCTTTGGATAAACAATACAAAATGCTCCGAAAAATCAAACCCTATACCCGCTAAGATTACAAACGAGTCTTAATTTTATTTTCTACCCATGCTATTACTTTTTCTCCTAAAGAAACGTTATCTAATAAATCAATTTCTCGAATTCCCGTCGGACTGGTAACATTCACTTCTGTTAAATAGCCTCCAATCACATCAATTCCGACAAAATATAAGCCATCTGCAATTAATTTAGGGGCTAATTTCTGACAAATTTCATACTCTCGATCTGTAATTTCTGTTTTAGCGACTCGTCCGCCCACAGCCATATTTCCTCTAAATTCTTGACCTGTGGGAATGCGATTAACTGCACCAATGGCTTCTCCATCTAATAGAATAATTCGCTTATCTCCGTCTTTAGCTTCGGGTAAAAATCGTTGAATCATCACTGGATATAACCCTTGTTGAGTGCTAATTTCAATTAAAGAATTGAGATTGCGATCGCTAGGTTCTAAAAATAAAATTCCTTCTCCTGCTTTTCCACCTAATGGTTTCAAAACTGCGGCACTTTCTTGTTCAACAAATTCTCGAATGACCCGTTTATCTCGACTCACAATCGTTGTCGGGATACAATCTTTAAATTGCAGCGCATACATTTTTTCATTCGCTGTTCTTAACCCATGAGGTGAATTAATCACCAAAGTTTTTTCAGAGTTAATATAATCTAAAAGATAGGTAGCATAGAGATAGGGAATTGTTACAGGGGGATCGGTTCGCATAAACACCGCATCCATATTTTCTAAAGGTTGAAGGGTCGGTTGCTCAATAGAAAACCAAATTTCACCGACAACCCAACGACCTTGATCCCTAACAATGGGGGTGAGGCGAACTGGCGTTAAAAGTGCCCAGGTTTGACCCTCAATCACATTTAATTGATGCACTTGTGTCACCCAGATTTCATGTCCTAAAACTTGCGCGGCTTCCATTAAAGCAACGCTGGTATCATGGCTGGGATTTAATTTTTCGATTGGGTCAATGATGAAGGCAAATTTCATCGAAAAAATTGGTTTTGAAACCCCGTCCTTTAGCGAAGCGGAGGACGGCTTTACAAAATCTTCTAAGTAACAATCAACCCGTTAGAACGGCGAATTAACTGTACTTTACTAGAAGCAATCTGCCCTAACCGTTTCCAGTTAGCATCGCTGACAGATACTTGTCTTTCGGTGTCTCCTGACACATAACCAACACCCTTGGGAGATTTAACCAAATCACCCTTGCGAAAACCATGACGAGTTGTAGAACCTCCATACTTCCGACGCACTCCATTTAAAGCCGGAAGCATTAAGTGAAGTTGGCGACGAGAAAAAGGGGGTCTGCGAATCACTCGGAATTCAGAAGTGGTAATCACAACATCACCAAACCAATTAGCACCATCAGTTTTTGCTGTATGATATTGGCGATATTCAACAAACGCTGTTGCAGCAATCGCTACACCATCAACTGCATGAGTGTTGAATTCCGGCTTGGATTTGTCTGTTTTGTTCTTGGTTAGCCCCAAGTATTTACGAGTTGATGCCGTTTGATCACCTTCAATCTTAACTACGGGGGCTAACTTTTCTAGTTGGCTACACATCCATTTTTGCCCAACCATAACAGGTGAAAAACCTTTACCCGATTTAGCTTGTTTACGCCCACTGGTTAAATCAACATCAGCTTTGACATATTCGTATCTAATTTCTGCAACTGGGTAAATCTTGAATAATTCGGAAACTATTCTCAATTCCAATTGACGATTAGCACGAATTGAGGGAGCCAGTTTACCTTGGCGACGATTATTAAAGCGTTTTTGGCGATGGTTGCGTTTTGAGAACTCAACCTTGCGGTTAATTCTTCTTCCTCTGCGACCTCGACGCATTAATCGTCTTGCATCCATGCGTTCACGGACTGTCTGAAATGGCAAAATCAGATGAGCCGTATACAGTGTAAACTTAGCTGATTGAACACCAATCCCAGAGAATTTCTTGCCCGGATCAATTCCAATCACAATATTTTGGGTTGTGTATCCACTCGGTTTAACTAACAGTTGAACATAAAATTGCCCACAGTCTGAGTAGCGTTTAACTGCTTTTCCTGACTCAATCCACTTCCTCGCTCTTGCTGGTGTGGTTGGCATCAATGGCTTGTTGTTTTGATCGACTACTGGTATTCGCATTTTGGTATAACCCAATTTCTTGTTTCAGTCTCTTGGCTCAACTCAATTAAGATGTCTTGGCTTTACCCAACACCTGAACCAATCCGGTTTAGATTTTGTCCGAACTAGAGAAGTATTCGGACGTCTGTACCCAATTGAGTCTCCATGAGCTATTCACTGCTTGCGTTGCCTAAATTGGTTTAAGCAATCCCCGCACTTTTAGGGCGGGGTTAGTGAACTTTATTCACAGTTAACGGTTAACAAATTAAACAGACGTTAAAACAGAAGACAAATTTTAGATCCTGACCTTTGAAACCTTCCTTTCATCCATTGAAACTGTCAAAGTGACAGGATTTAGAATAAAATTAAACCAGCAAAGGATCAAGTTTTCCTTAATTATATTCATTTAAGTTCAGCGAAATGTCAACTTCTTTAACTGTAAATGCACCTCAACCTCGGATTTCAGTTCCCACCTCTAATCCCGATAATCCGGCTTATCTTGTACAACCTGGAATGGGGTTAGATGGTGTTGTTAAAATTCAAGAAATTAATGGTCATAGTTGTAGCGGATCATTGCTAACAACTGGACGTCATATTTTAACCGTTGCCCATTGTGTCACAGATGAATTCGGACAAGCTGATTATAGTTCTCCTTCAGAATATACGGTTTATTTTAATTTACCCTCTGGGACAGTCTCGATTCCCGTTTCTCAAATTTATATTCATCCCGATTGGACTTCTGATACTAATTATAACAATGATATTGCTATTTTAGAACTTTCTCAACCTGCACCTGAAGCCGCGAATCGCTATGAAATTTATACCGGGGCTGATGAAGTGGGACAGATTATGCAAAAAGTAGGCTATGGTGTTCCAGCAACGGGAAATTCTGGAGAAGCCGATTATTCTGATTTAGTTCCAACTAAACGAATGGGGCAAAATCGTTATGAAGCTTCTGGCGAATTATTTAATAGTTATCCTTATTATTATAGTAACCAACCCGGAAAACAATTAGTTTATGATTTTGATAATGGCTTACCCCAAAATGATGCCTTTGGGCAAGAATTTGGCATTAACGATTTAGGATTAGGATTATCAGAAGTTAATATTAGCCCTGGAGATTCAGGGGGGCCAGCCTTTATTAATGGAAAAATTGCGGGTTTGACCTCTAATGGTTTTAGGTCAGCAACACCGGGTATTGATGTTACTAATGCCTTAGATGATAGCTTTGGAGAATATGCTTCTGATACGAGGGTTTCAGTTTATGCAGATTGGATTAATCAAATTATTAATCCTTCTCCCTATAGTGGTAATGATAATATTGTTGGTACGATTAATAATGATTTTCTCTATGGATATCAAGGGAATGATACCCTCAACGGTTTAGGGGGGGATGATCATTTATTTGGGGGAAAAGGGGGAGATAATCTTTATGCAGACGAGGGAAATGATCTTGTTTATGGAAATTTAGAGTTTGATATTCTCTGGGGGGGTTTGGGAAATGATTTTTTAGCAGGAGGTCAAGATTTTGACTATCTCTATGGAGAAGAAGGAAATGATACCTTAACAGGAGATCAAGGCAGTGACTATTTAACCGGAGGAAGTGGCTCTGATCTTTTTATTTTGTCTTTAGCAACGGCAAATTCAGATCAATTGTTAGCAGATACTATTGATGATTTTGAACCCAGTTTTGTTGATAAGATTGGCTTAACAGAAGGTCTAACAGAAGCCAATTTAACCTTAGAACTTTCGACCAATTTCTATTCTAACTTACCTGAAACGGTCATTCGGGTCACAAGCTCAAATCAAATTTTAGGGGTAGTTTCTAATATTTCTCCTGAACAACTTCAAGGTCGTTTTATTTCTGTTTAACAACGGATAAAACTTAGAAATTTATTTTCTAGCCCAACCATTAATTGTAAATCGACTATCCGCAAATTGTTTAGACGGACAATAAACGGGTAAAACTTCGTGCATTAAACCGCTATAAAAAAAGATAATGCGATTATTCAAAGGTTCGATGGTTTTAAAATTTTCTAATTTTGAGTAAGCATCTTCACCGTGCCAATGGGTATCATAAATTAATAATTCTCCTCCGGTAAAAGCTTTGGGTTCTCGATAGAAATAATAAACATAAGTTAACGTTCGAGTTGCATCTCTTTCTGAACCATTATCATTATGAATGCGGAAATAGTGGCCGTGATTATGGGCGGTGAGTTGAGCATCAATATGAGTAATCGCAAAAGGAGGAATATTCAGGTGTTCTAAAGCTTTCCAAAACACAGCCCTAACTCGGTTGAGAATAATATCAGCAAATTCTGGAGAATAATACAACACTAAAGAATTTCGATGTTCGGGATAATCAGCCGTGTTTGTTGCGGGGCCAGTTAATTCATAGTTTCCTTCTTGTTTAATCGCATAATCGAGAAGAGTTTGATGTTCTTCTGGAGATAAAAAATTATCAATTTGCCAATAGTTAATATTAAAAAGTTCAGCTTTCGGTGTCGGGGGAAGGGAAGGAGATTGAGTTTTAATAAAAATTGGAGGTTCGGTGATCACCCCCACTAAAGAATCACTGGAAAACCATAAGGCTTGCTGCTGTCCATTGACCGGAATTTGAAACAATTTAGGCGGTTCATCTCGATTTTGTTCTGTTCGATGAACCACTGCATTTAATAAATTTAAGAGTAAAGGAGAATTAGAGGGTAACGTGATCCCATATTGATAGCCACCGAGAAGCAGTAACGTCACCTGAATGTCTTGAATAGTCGGTGTGAGTGTTGGGTTGTGCATAAATTCCTGAAGCCACTGGAAAAGTTGATGTTGATTTTAACTTGAATCCTATACGGCTGATGATCACTTCAAAAATTTTATAGGAACAGAACCCCAGTTTCTTCAAGAAACCGGGTTTCTGCGTATGTGAGCAAAGAATGTTGGGGGTGATCGCAACTTATTAGACGCTAAGGTGACAGTATCTTGATGGCTCCCTAGCAGTAGTAATGTAACTTGAACGTCTCCAAGGTCAAGGGAATTTTAGAAAGAAACGAGGCAATTGTCAACCGGGAACCACCGTAATTTTACGGAGAATTCTTTTTAAGATTAAACGCTTAAAATTCCGAATAATTACTGAGTTATTTCTAGGTAAAATCTGTTACCATAAAGCAAAACAATTAAATAGTTATTGATTGCGATCTACCCAGATCATCGATTTTAATTCACAACTTTAGGGTTTAAAAGTTCTATGCTTAGACAGTCTGACGTAGCCCGAATTTTAGGAGTTTCCCATCAGCGAGTCTCTCAATTAAGATTGAGACACCGCATTGAGTTTGCTTGGGATGAGGACTTAAGAACGTGGGTGACAACACCCGAAGAAGTGGAACGCTTCTTAGAATGTCGAGCCAAGCGTTCTGCTCTGGTTTATCATCAGGAACCCTCCTTATCTATAGTGCGTAGCACTAGAGAATAGGGAATAGAGAATAGGGAATAAGTTGGCTAAATTTAGACGTGTCAACCACTGTTTAAGTTTGTTTTCAGGCGGTGGAGGACTGTACTTCTAACAGCAGGGTAGGATTTTGTCTAAACTCTTGTTTTAAAGGGAGTTCAATAACAAATTCTGTGCCTTTTCCTAATTCTGAATAGCAGGTTAATTTACCCTGATGTTTGGCAATAATTTGATAACTAATAGCTAATCCTAAACCCGTTCCTTTTCCAACGGGTTTTGTCGTAAAAAAGGGTTCAAATAAACGATGTTTGACTCGATCTGTCATCCCAGCGCCATTGTCAGTAATGCGGATCACTACTCGATTCATGTCATTTAATTCGGTGTGAATCCGAATGGTTGGGGTTGTGGAAGAAATCTGCCATCCCACCGCCGGGGAATTCAAGCACTGGGGAGGATGAATAAACTTAGATTCTCCTTCTAATAACGCATCAATGGCATTACTGAGAACATTCATAAAAACTTGATTCAACTGACCGGGATAACATTCGGTTTTCGGTAAGTTACCATATTCTTTAATCACTTGAATGGAGGGATTTCGTTTTTCCCTAGGGCTACCTGCTTGGGGGCGAAGCCGATGTTGTAAAATTAATAAAGTATTCTCCAACCCATCATGAATATTCACAGGTTTCATGTCTGCTTCATCCAAGCGAGAAAAATTCCGTAGGGAGAGAACAATTTCTCGAATACGGTTGGCTCCGACTTCCATAGAAGATAAAATTTTAGGTAAATCATCGAGGATAAAATTTAACTCAATGGTTTCTTGATGTTGTAGAATTTCAGCATCGGGTTGGGGATAATACTGTTGATACAGAGCGATTAATTCTAATAAGTCTTGGATATATTGACTGGCATAGGTAATATTGCCATAAATAAACGTAATGGGGTTATTAATTTCATGGGCAATTCCGGCGACTAATTGACCTAAACTGGATAATTTTTCGGTTTGAATCAGTTGCGCTTGTGCTTGTCCTAATTCTCTTAAAGTCAGTTCTAATTGTTGCGCTTTAGCGCGTTCTCTAGCTTCTGATTGGCGTAGAGCTTCTTCTGTTTTTTTGCGATCGCTAATATCTTTAACGGTTCCCGTCATGCGGATGGGTTGTTGTTGCTCATCGTGCACCACAACTTTACCATGATTGAGAATCCATTTCCATTCCCCAGCATGGCTTAACATTCGATGTTCCATTTCACAAAATGGGGTTTCTCCGGCTAAATGTTGTTTCAGAACAGCAATTACGGATTCTCGATCATCAGGATGAACTAACTTTAACCAAGAACGAGCTTTTCCTTGAATTTTGTTGCTGTCATACCCCAACATCGAACTCCATTGGGGACTAAAATAAACCTCTCCACTGACTAAATTCCAATCCCATAATCCTTGATCGGTTCCGGCTAACGCTAATTTTAACCGTTCTTCACTGGCTTTCAAAGCTTCCGATGCTTGGCGTTTTTCAGTAATATCAAAAATAGCACCATTTAACCAACAAGTTGATTCTTCATCGGTCACAATAACTTGTCCTTTTTCATAAACCCAGCGAATGGTTCCATCAACTCCAATTAAGCGATATTCTAAAATGTAAGGCTGTCGAGATTCTAAACTGACCCGAATCTTACGCTTGACTTTATCTACATCATCGGCATGAATAATACTATTAAAAGAGCGGACTCGATTTTGAATAAAATCACTGGGGGGATATCCCGTAATCGTTTCAATCCCTTGACTGAGAAACACCATCATCCGGTCTTCTTCTAAGATTCCCCGATAGACTGCACCGGGAATATTAGAGACTAAGGAACGAAATTCTCCTTGACGTTCGCGTAATGTTCGTTCAATTTGTTTGCGATCGCTAATATCTCGTGCAAAGGCACATTGATATTCTTTTCCATTAAAATTGAGATGACTAATCGTAATTTCAACCGGAAAAACTCGGTTATGTTTGGTACGATGGCGAGCTTCAATATTCAAAGATCCACAACGCCTTAAAATTTTCCAATGTAATGACCAAGAGGATTCAGGAAAATCAGGATTAATATTATGAATGGTCAACTTTAATAATTCTTCAGGTGCATAACCCAGAGATCGACAAGCAGCATCATTCACATATAAAATTTGTCCGTCTTCTCCCACCCAAAAAATCGCATCGGCGGCTTTATCAATGGAAAATTTAGTTAGTTTCAGGACTTCTTCTAGGGGTTCCTGGAGATTTAATTTAATGGGAAAAGTTGTATCTAATCTAAATAAGTAAGAGAAATTGGCTCGAAGTTTATCTAATTTTGAAGAGCTTTGAGAAGAAATAATTTGATGATGGCAACTTTCACAACTATTGAAAAATTCAACCGATGGGGTAGGTGGGAAAATCCCCGTGGCGGATTGAGTCAGTAGGAGAATCAATCTCCCGACGCTCCCCAAAAACAGAACTGTAAACACAGCTTGACTGATAGCGAGGGCATTATGGGTGGGATAGAATTCTCGCAACAGATAGATCAGATGAAGTGTTCCATTGGCGATTAAACCCAAGATTAACAATGTTCCCAGGGACAATTGAGGTTGAGCGGTCGAAGGCTTGAAGGAAAACCTGGTTAAAACTCGACGCACCCAGGACGTTGATTCTACCGTTGGGGATGTCTGTAATTCTGAACCTCTGAGTTGACGATAAATCAGCCACCCCGCTAAGGCGTACTGAGCTATAATCATCAGCCCTTCTGTACCCAGAATAGAGGATTGTAAGGGAATATTACTGATGGCATTGGGATAACAGAGGGGTGCAAATCCCTCTAAAATAATGGTATTTTCAAAAAAGGCTTTAAAAAATTCAAACATTCGCTTTAAATTGCCGATGATTTTAGAGAGGGCAATAGCAGAGTTAATAGACTTTTTGGAGAAAAAGCCCTGATCTTGATTGTGTACCACCCTGAATCTGCGGACTCTGTTATTCTGGCTTTATTGTAAGAAATTATTTAACGTTACTCTACAAATTAATACAAGTTGTTATACTTTTATGGAGTTATTTAAAGTTTTCTATCATTTTATCTCAATTTATCCACCTAAATCCCCCTTAAAGAGGGAGACTTAGAAGGGTGATTCCCCAAAAAAAAGGGGGGGTTCAGGAGATGATCTAATTTAAGACCCAGTTGACTAACATTCGCACGCCATAACCTGTTGCTCCGGCAGTATTATAACCGTTGTCTTTCTCCGTCCAAACCGGGCCAGCGACATCTAAATGAGCCCAGGGGGTTTTTTCCACAAATTGTTTCAGGAATAAGGCGGCTGTGATCGAACCCCCAGCCCTTGGCCCGGTATTTTTCATGTCGGCGTGCATGGCTTTTAACCCTTCAAAATATTTCTCTTCTAAGGGCATTCGCCAAAGTTTTTCGCCGGATGTTTTGGCGGCGGTTTCTAACTCTTGAGCTAACCCATCATCAGGACTCCATAACCCCGCAATATCATCCCCTAACGCAATAATACAAGCGCCTGTTAAGGTGGCTAAATCAATCATGGCATCCACCCCTAATTTGTCTGCAAAAACCAGGGCATCCGCTAAGGTTAATCGTCCTTCTGCATCGGTATTATTAACTTCAATAGTTTTACCATTAGAAGCTTTGAGAAAATCTCCAGGGTGCATGGCGTGACCACTAATCATATTTTCGGTCACGGCGCTAATAAAATGCACTTCCACATCGGGTTTTAATTGACCAATCACTTTAGCTGCGCCAAAGGTAGCTGCCGCTCCTCCCATATCCATTTTCATCATTTCAATACCACTGCCACTCACTTTCAGATTCAACCCTCCAGAATCAAAGGTTAATCCTTTACCAATAATGGCTAATTTGCGGCGGGGCGTTCCTGTAGGACGGTAGATTAAATGAATAAATTTAGGCGGTAAATCCGAAGCTTGGGCAACCCCTAAAAAAGCTCCCATTCCTAATTTTTCACAGTCTTCTTTTTCCAGAATCTTGAGTTCAAACCCGTAGGTTTCAGCGAGATTTTTTGCCATATCTGCCATTGTAATCGGGTTAATTTCGTTAGCAGGAGCAGCGACTAATTCCCGTGCTAAAATGACACCGGAACAGATATTTTGAGCGCGAGTAATGGCGGCTTCAGTTCCCGGTAAACTCAATAATTCAATTTGTTCAATTCCATGCCCTTTTTGATCGGGGTCTGATTTAAAACGGGTATCTTGATGTAAGGCTAATTCAATGCCTTCTGTTATGGCTTGGGTGCTCGCATCAGCGCTTTCACAAACGGGTAAACTCACGCCAACCGTTTTACATTTCAGGGATTTTGCCGCCTTAGCAAGGGATGCCCCCGCCCGACGCAAGGTTTCTAAGTTTAAGGTGTCTGACTTCCCTAAACCCACGATAATCACTTTGCGAATCGGGCTATTTCCACCGACGCGAGTGGAGATACTGCTATCCGGTTTACCCTTAAATTCAGTCTCCTCAATTAATTCTTTTAAAGTTCCAGCGAGTTTTTCATCTAACTGGGCTAACTCGCCTGTTAATTCGATGTTTTCTTCAAATATACCAACGGCCAGAACATCGCCTGACCAATCCAAGGGGGATGTGTTCGTTGCTATAAATTGCATTCTCGTTTTTTGTCTTGATTTGACTTGACTATAAAAAACTATAAACCTTTTTTGGCTGTCAAGGTTCAAGAACGATTCAAAAACATTAATTTTATAATCAATTTAATCTAATCAAGATCAAAGAATGAACCGACTTTTTACTTACCTATACCCTCAAGCGTTTTTCACTTCCAAGCCAATTCAGGAAATTGCTTTTGAAACGTTTTCTCTTCCTTACTACAACCAAGTTCGACATACCCTTGCACAATCCCTTCGCGACTACCCAGTTTTATCCTTGAGAAAAGCACAAGTTGTTGATTATCTCAGGGTTCATACCCATCATTATCTACGAAAGTTAGCTCTCAAAGCGCGTGATCAACCCTTAGACGAGATCAGTCTATCCTTACCTGAATTAAGTATTGAATGCCGAGGATTGGAATACGCGATACCGGGTTATCTTTATGGCTTAGGAGGAATGTTAGAAGCCATTGACCAAATGAAACGAGGAATTGTTGAGCGTGCCTATTGTTTTAGTATGGTGGGTCATCATGCTCATCCAGATTGGGGACATGGTTATTGTCTTCTTAATCCTCTGGCTGCTGCAACTCGATATGCTCAACTTCAGGGATTTGCCAAAATACTAATCATTGATTGGGATATTCATCATGGAGATGGAACTCAGGCAATTTTTAGTCATGATCCCAGTGTTTATTGTATTAGTATTCACAATGCTGTCGATCTTTATATGGCGAAAGCTTCCGATTTGAAAGTGGGAACAACGGATGCTGCTCAAGTCGTTGGACACTGTAATATTCCGATTATTCCTGCATCTTTTCCCATTGAAGTTTTACAAGAAGAAGGGATTACAGGAACGTTTTATTATGGTTATGAAAGTCTGAATGAGTTTCAAAAAGCGTTGGAAAAAATGCCTTGGCAACCGAATCTAATTGCTATTTTTTCCGGTTATGATTCCCATCAAGAAGATTGTGGTGCAAGTACGACAGGTTGGACAAATGATGACTTCTGTAAACTGACTCAAATTACGCTAGATTTTGCCAATAAACATGAATGTCCAGTTCTGTCCTGTCATGGGGGTGGCTATAATTTACCCGTCACCGTTTCAGCCGCACTTTCTCATCTCAAAACATTAGCAACTTACGTTGGACGTGCGGTTATTTAAAGTTATTAGTATTGTTTTTAGGATTTTCTAGCAAGATGGGCTTTACCCATCCTACGAGCTTATTGTTTCCAGGTTTCGTGCCAGATTTTTCCCCCCACTTCCACACCACACAGGTCGCTGGTGGCTTCCAAAATCATACGGTTTTTAGCTGTTAATTGCAAGTGAATTTTTCCGTGCATGGTATCTCGACAGCGAAAGATTAATCCTTGTTCTGTTGGTGCTCTTAATAACGTTCCAGGGTGATCCGTTGTTGCGATTAATGACACTTCATACTGTTCATTTTTAGCATTCATCACCCATTTTCCCCAAGGTTCAATTTCCCAATGTACCTCGGAATTCCAAGGCACAAATTCATAAAATTTGCCTTGATAATGAATCCCGACCAAAGCAACGGATTCAGACCACCATAACACCCCCCGTTGTCCACCTCCTGCGGTTAAGGCTAAATCCGGTTCTCCATCAAAACTATTACAATTGACCCAAAACCATTGTTTCGGAAAACTACCTCCCCAATTTTTTTCGCTGTAAGCGGGAGCCTTTTCAAACTCATAAATTCTCCCATTCCAATTAATCCAACCTGTTGCTAAACCATGAGCCATTAAAATTTGCCATCCGGGTTCAAAAATTTGTAAAAAAGATAACCATCCGGCCGTTGATTGTTGGGGTTGATTAGGATTTCCCCATCCATAAATCGGTTGAATTTGATATTGCCAATGACAAAATTGATTTGTAGCGGGCTCAGATAATTTTCCTTGATGAAAGGTGGCGGTTCCTTGATAGCCTTGGTGAATATAACGCTCAAAAATTTGGGGTTCTAAATATCCGGGGGAGGCGGTTAAATCGGTTTTTCCCCAATGTCCTAATGCTAGTTGATCGGAAGTTGCCCAAAATTTTTTAACATCAGGAAAGGTTCGACATAAATATTGATCATCTGGCCCTAAAATTTGCGCGGCTCCCCCACTATGGGGTTGATTTCCTCTCGGATCTTCGATAGAATACATAAAGGCAAACGTTTGTTTTTCCGGGGGTAAGGTCACTCGATAATACCACCCTTCAAAAAAACGGCGATCGCTTCCATCCCAATGATATCCACTATGGGGCGTTTGTAAAGAATTCAATTGACGAGTCAAATTAAACATCAATAATCCTACACCAATAAACGATCAAGACCTATTAAAATTATAGAGTAGGGAACAGGGAACAGGGAACAGGGAACAGGGAAAAAATAACCGCAGTATTAGTATTTTAGGGTATTTCTATACCTAAATTAGGGCTTTGAGTGCTATCCTTAAATCATGAATAAAAATCAAAATCGTAGTGAGTCCTAAAGGACTCTCTTCCCTATCTTAAATCTTAAATTAAGAAAGCCCTGAAGGGCTTACTACAGGTTATGAATGATATTCCAGGTTGGCGTTTATCTTTAACAAGTGCATTACACCGAAATCGCCATTTAGTTTATTCCCGTTATTTCCAATTAGCCACGGTTGGTTTAGAAGGTCGTCCCGCAAATAGAACGGTTGTTTTTCGGGGGTTTTTACCGGAAACAAATCAACTGCAAATAATTACGGATAGTCGCAGTCAAAAAGTTAATCAAATTCAGAATCATTCTTGGGGAGAAGTTTGTTGGTATTTTCCAGAAACCCGTGAGCAATTTCGCCTGTTAGGTGAATTAAAATTGATTTCCGATAGTTATCCTGATTTAACGTTAACCACCGCTAGAACAACCCTTTGGCAATTTTTATCAAATGCGGCGAAACAACAATTTTACTGGCCAGATTCTCGCCAACCTCGTTCAGAATCTACCGCTTTTCACCCCCTAGCCATTATTCCCCTTGAACCTCCGTCTAATTTTATTTTATTATTACTTGAACCCCAGGAAGTTGATCATTTAGAACTCCAAGGAGAACCTCAAAATCGAACGTTTTATTATTATGATTCTGAACAAGGTTGGTTAGCAGAAATTGTTAATCCCTAAACAGGCTGTTAACAGTCAACAGTCAACAGCCAACCTTTGATCTCAATTTCCTCTGGAGGCTTTAACATTGGGTACAGCAGAGCCATAATTGACTCGACACCCCAAATTAAATAAACTGGAACTACATTCTAGGGGAACAACCTGATCTCCTAATAATGCACTACAGCTAACATAATTATCATTATTTGTATCTTTCAAAACACATTCAATGGGTTTTGCACCCGAACTATTTGTCCACATTTTCATTCCCAATTCGGCGACATAATGTTGATAAAAGAAAGCAAAAATTCCAATTCCTAACAGCACAATTGCCCCTAAGGTAATTCTGACTTTCCAACTACTCAGAATATTCCCCAAAAACCCTTTGATACTGTCCATGATTGATGCAGTCATCGGGGTTGCTGTATCTACAGGTTGATTCTCTGTCATAGTATCGTTCCTCTAAAATAAGGGCTGCTGAGGTTAAATCCGGTTTAAGTTTAACGCTCAGGGTCTTACTTTCGTATTTTAACTGACTTTATCGAAGTTCAGACTGGATTTACACCAATAGGTATAGGGATTTTTAGGGACATCCCATTAATATACCAATACTATTCGGCTTTAATTTTATCTAATAATTGATAAAAAGGTTGCCAATTATCCTCAACGGTAATCGGTTCCCAAATTGCCTCAATTTCAGGACGAACAATCACCACTTGAGGATTATAGTCTTTTAACCGTTGTTTGATTTCATCTAGTTCAGGATAGGATAAAGTTTGTAAATGATGATAATACAGTTGTCGCCAACGATCTAAATGCTGCATGGGTTCAGCCTCTTTTAAAATATTTTGAGGTTCGTCTTGCCACTGATCACAAAACTGTTCTCGCAGTTGAATAAAAAAGTCATGATAATGAATGAGATTATCTTTGAGTAAATTAATCGTAATTTGCAAAAGTTCTTCCGCTTCCGGTGTAGGAATTTGAGAAAATCCTAAACGATTAATCATCCGTTGACGATAGAAATCTCGATAATAGGATTGAAATGGCTCTAACCCGGCTTGAAGTGCTTCTGAAGGAATCACTAAAGATAACGGTTTTTGTAATAGCTCTAAGTTTCCTTCACAAACAAAGGGTTGATTTCCATAACAATATAATCCCCCATAATCAAAATAGGCGGCGGTAAATCGGAGGTTATAGTGAGGCATAAAGGCGTAGGGGCCATAATCAAAACTTTCCCCCGTAATGGACAGATTATCGGTATTTAAAACCCCATGACAGAACCCAGAAGCCATCCATTGTGCGGCTAATTCTGCGACTCGTTTCACTAATTCGGCGTAAAATAAACCATAGCGATCGCGTTCTGATTTTAAATTAGAATAATAATAGCTAATGACATGATCTAACAATTTTTCGATTAGATCTGGGCGTTTAAAATAGTGTAGTCGTTCAAAGGTTCCGAAGCGAATATGAGAGCGACTAAACCTCACCATCACGGATGATCGAGTCGGGGAAGGTTCATCTCCTCGCCACAGTTGTTCCCCGGTTTCAATTAAACTTAAACATCGAGAAGTTCTTACCTTCATGCGATGTAACATTTCAGCCGCTAAAACTTCCCGCACTCCCCCTTTTAAGGTTAGTCTTCCGTCGGCATTTCTGGAGTAGGGCGTTCTTCCCGATCCCTTTGTTCCAAAATCATATAATTCCCCATCAATTCCCCGCACTTGACCATATAAAAACCCCCGCCCATCTCCCAAATAGGGGTTATATTCTCCAAATTGATAACCGTGATAGCGCATGGCTAATAACGGTTGCACGGTTTCAAATTTGCCAAAGGCTTCGATACAATGCTCGTCTGTAACGGTTTCCGGGTTAAGTCCTAACTGGGTTAAAACTGCATCATTACGGAACCGCAGGATATGGAGCGGAAACTCACTCGCTGCTACAACATCGGAATAGTCACCGCCTAACGCCTCAAATGCGGGTTCATAGTCGAGGTGCAGGAACGGATTAGACATAGAATCGCCAATGATAACTTATTGACAATATTAGCCTAATTTTCAAACCCTGTCAATTTCTTATGTTTAAAAATCTTAAATTCCCTATCAGATATCCAGGGATAAATGCTATTATTTTTCAGGAATCATTAACCCTATCTCAATATTTTTAAATAGAGTAATAAAACAGGAGTAAAGCTCATGAGTGAATTAATGAAGGCAATTCAAACAGGAGAAATTGAGAAAGTTCAAGCTTGTTTAAATCAAACCCTTGATCTAAATGCTCAGGATGAAAACGGAAATACGGCATTAATTACCGCCATTAATTTAGGACAAAAAGAGATAGTAAAACTATTATTAGAAGTCGGAGCCAATGTCAACAGTAGCGATAATGATGGTTGGACTCCCTTAATGGAAGCCTCAGCGAGTGGGAACTTAGAAATCGTGCAGTTATTATTAGATTCTGGTGCAGAGATTAACGCTAAAACCAATTTTGATTTAACCGTATTAATGGCAGCCGCAGGAAGCGGACATCAACCGATTGTCGAATTCTTATTAAATCGAGGAGCAGATTTAACCGCTAAAGATCAGAATAGTTGGACAGCTTTAATTTGGGCTGCTTCTGAGAAACATACCGAGGTTGTAGAATACATTAAACAATTTCGAGATCATCATTAAAATAGGGAAGGTGAAGCGGGCAGGGATACCCGCTTACAATCCACTATCTAACCGTCTTATTCGTCCTCATCATCCTCATCATCTTCGTATTCATCATCAATCAACTCATCATCGAGAATAGAGGACAATAAAGGATCATCTTCACTATCTTCATAGAACGCTTTACTGGTTTTACCCGGTTTCGCAGGAGGAGTTTCCCGTTCAAAACTGCTATAAACCCGTGCGGTTTGGTCATCCAAGACCACATCTCGCAGTTCGTCTTCGTCCTCTTCATCCAAATACAAACTGCCATTATCAAAGCCATAGTCGGCATTCCCCGCTTCCTCATAGGCATTGAAACCAGTTCCGGCTGGAATCAGACGTCCGATAATCACGTTCTCCTTCAGACCCCGTAACCAGTCGGATTTTCCTTCGATAGCGGCTTCCGTCAACACCCGTGTAGTTTCTTGGAAACTGGCGGCGGAAATAAAGCTATCGGTATTTAAGGAGGCTTTGGTAATCCCCAATAATACAGGCGTATATTTCGCCGGGGCACTTCCGGTAATGGACATGGCATCATTCACCTGTTCCACCTGGCGCAATTCCACCAGTTCACCAGGTAACATCGTCGTATCTCCCCCATCGTCAATCCGAACTTTCGAGGTCATCTGACGGACAATCACCTCAATATGCTTATCGGAAATATCAATTCCCTGGGACTGATACACCGACTGCACCTCGTTCACCAAGAACGTCTGACACTTTTGGAAACTGCCCAAGGCCGCATCATACATTCCTTCAGCTTGTTCGAGATAATGATCATAGAACACTTCCAAAATCTCGTGGGGGTTAGAAGGGCCATCGGTCAGGGGTTGCCCCGCATCTACTTTTTGACCATCAGACACTAACGGGGTTTGACCAGAGGTTAAGGGATAATCCGTAACAGTGCCATCGCTTTCAACTACCCGCAATTCGGGAACATCTTCATCCATCGATACTTGGGCGGTTCCTGGGCGACGGGCTAAAATACAAGCTTCCTTGGGTTTACGAGCTTCTAACAATTCTTCAATTCGAGGCAACCCTTGAATAATATCCCCGGTTTTCGCTCGTTCAAACACCAGTAACACCAGGTTATCCCCCCGTTGTACCAAATCTCCATCTTTAACATGGAGAATTGCACCCGGAGACACCCGGTAAGGACGACCTCGACGCATGGTAATTTGATTTCCCGTTACAGGGGTTGTTCCTGCACCGACAATTTTGTCGCCCAACGCAATGACTTGGCCCGACTCCGGCAAAATCATCCCTGGAGCAATTTCAGCCCCTTCAACCAACAGTTGACCGAGTTTCACATCCGGTTTCACACCTTCTGGAAAATCAATAGTGGTTTGGTCAATATCCCGTACCACTAAACAACGGCGCAGAATTTCCGTCCCCGACCGAATCCCCTGAATAATGCCATATTCCTTACACAGAATCTCGGTGCGGGTGACAACAGCCCCTTTCTCAATTTCCAGTCCGTCGTGAACCAGTAACCGTGTCCGGGTACTTCCCTGGGTGGCATCAGCCGTTACGTCCCGACGAATCACCAAAGATTCTAAAATCACTAACTGTAACCGCATGACATCGGGGCTACTTTCATCGGGAAGTAACTCAATATCCGCCGCTAACTGCGGAGCTTCCGTGCCAATACTAATCACCAACTGGGTTCGCAGGAGTTCCACCCCTTCCACAGACCGCACCCGTTCCCCATCTTTGTAGGCTAACCGTTGTACCGCCCGCAGAGCAATAGACTCATTTAAAGACTCCTGAGATGGAACCGGGGGAGTTTCAGGAACGCTAAACTCCACAACGGGACGCAACAGCAAGGCGGGGCCTTCGGGGGTTTCTACATATTCCACATAATGCAACTCTGGAGAGATAATCCCTGGAATCACCTCTTGACCGGGATTGACAATCTGACCATCAATCGCCATCACCATTTCCGGGTCATCCACTAAATGCAGTTCGCCCGGTTTGATCACGATTTCCCGCAGAATATCATTTTTCTGAGTTACTTCTATGACCCCATTGGTTTGACAGAAGATGTCTTTAACCACTTCGGTTCCAGCTTCTACATACTGCCCATCCTCAGTTAACAGTAAGGAAATATCCTTATTCACCTCATGGCATTCTTCAGGAATCCATAACAGAGTTCCTCCCTGGGTGACTTCATAACCTTGTTTCCCCTTACCGCGTTTAGCGACTTCCACCCCAGCGTATTTGATAATCCCCCCGGTTTTTGTCCGGTAGCTGTCGTCCATGAGTTCCGCAATCACATCATGGTTTTCCACCTTGGAACCGGGACTAACTTTCAGCAGGAAGCGGTGGTTGCTATTGGTCTCAATAATGTATTGTTCCCGTCCCTGCATTTGTACCAACCGCACCAAGGCTTCATCCAGGAGCACAGAGGCGGTAATAATCTCAATTTCACGCGGTAACTCATCGGGGCTAATTTGTTCGCGAATTCGGACTAATCCCCCATGTTCAGAGACGAGTTTGGTTTGGGCGAGAACGCTTCCCGGTTCTACTGAATCTCCGTTTTTAACCGCAGGTTCAGCCCCAGGAGGTAAGTTATAAACTTCTCCGCCTAAAACCCAAATCAGACCCCCCCGTTGGGCGATGCGGGTCATATTTCCTTGACGGTCGGTTTTTTCTTCGGGAACCACATCCGCAAATTTGACTTCCCCAGCCAAATCCGTGGCTACGTCTTTTGTAGCTTTTTCCGTTGTCTTCCGGGCTGTCCGACCTCCGGCGGGAATTTCAGCTAAGATTTGGTCAGCTTTGACCCGTTGACCATCTTGAACAACAATGGTTGTCCCTTGGGAGAGGCTGTGTTTTTCTTGTTTTTTCTCTCCATTGTCCACCAGAATATGGCCATTGCTTTCCACAATGAACGCATCATCTCCGTGACGGGTACGGAAGGGACGGGCGCGTAAGGTTTTCGGGAACTTAACGACTCCATCCCCATGGGCACGAATCACCGCAGCGGCTTCGGCGGTAAAGACCCCCCCGGTGTGGAATGTCCGCATCGTTAACTGGGTTCCGGGTTCGCCAATACTTTGAGCCGCGATAATTCCAATGGCTTCCCCTAAATCAACGTTATGACCGTGGGCTAAACTCCACCCATAGCAAGTTTGACAGACAGAACGGTTCGCTTCGCAGGTCAGGGGTGAGCGTAAAAACACCTCTTGAACCCCAGCATTCTGAATAGCGACGGCTAATTCTTCACTAACAGCTTGATTTTTAACCGCCTGTTCCCCTTGATATTCAACAATTTCTCCGGTTTCCGGGTGGCGAACATCTTCCCCTAACACCCGACCCATTAATCGGTCTTTCAGGGGAATTAATACCCGGTCGCCATCGGTCATACTGCGAATGCGAATCCCCCGTGTTGTTCCACAGTCAATTTCCCGCAGAATCACATCTTGGGAAACGTCTACTAAACGACGGGTTAAATAGCCGGAGTCGGCGGTTCGTAAGGCGGTATCCACCAACCCTTTCCGTGCACCGTAGGAGGAAATAATATATTCAGTAACGGTTAAGCCTTCACGGAAGTTGGTTTTAATCGGTAAGTCGATAATTTCCCCTTGGGGGTCAGCCATCAATCCCCGCATTCCCACTAACTGACGAACTTGGGAAATATTTCCCCGTGCGCCAGAGAATGCCATCATATAAACGGAGTTTAACGGATTACTAGCCTTGAAGTTTTCCACCACATGATCTTTCAAGGTTTCGGAAGTACCATTCCAAGTATCAATTACCTTTTGGAAGCGTTCAACTTCGGTAATTTCCCCTTTCATATAACGGCGTTCCGTGTTGCGAATTTCTTCTTCCGCTTCTTCTAAGAGTGCTCGTTTGGACGGGGGAACTTGTAAGTCATCCACACTAATCGAAACCCCGGCTTTTGTGGCATAGCGGAATCCCAAATCCTTTAATTCATCAGCAATTTGGGCGGTTCTGGCTGTACCATGATTCATAAAAGCCCAGGACATTAATTTTTTTAATTGTCCTTTATCAATAACTTGATTCCGAAAGATTTTTTTGTTAGTCATGATTGAGTAAAAAGGGAACAGGGAACAGGGAACAGGGAACAGATTTTTAGGATTTAGACGTGTCAGATACCTTAATTGGCAGTGGTATATCAGTCTTTTCAGCAATCAGTGGTAGAGACGCGCCATGGCGCGTCTGTACTCAGTTTTAAGTTTTGAATTTTAATCTTTAGTCTTGAGTTAATCGTTGTTAGCTGTTAACTCAAGACTATTAATGATTAACAATTCACGCTTTACTGATTATTGATGACTGAAAACACGGTTTTATTGAAAATCACCCGTCCTGGGGTGGTACGAATATATTGAGTTAGAATATTACCCTCCTTATCTTCTCGAACTCGACGTAAGAGTTTACCCGTTTTCTTACCCACATAGGTTTTAGTAATTATCCCAGTGATGGCATCCTCCTGTTCAATATTGACCTGTTCTGCTTCATCGGATAACATTTCCCCCTCAAAGCGTACCATCACATAGGAATGTAACTCTAAAGACCCTTGTTGATAAGCAACAATGACATCCTCCAAATCGGCAAAATAACGCTCTTTTTGATCTTTAAATTTTGGATTTTCTGCGGTTAGATAGTAACATCCCAAGACCATATCCTGACTGGGGGTAACAATCGGTCGTCCCGTCGCCGGAGATAGAATATTATTGGAAGCTAACATCAACAATCGGGCTTCAGCTTGAGATTCAATGGAGAGGGGAACGTGAACGGCCATTTGGTCACCGTCAAAGTCCGCGTTAAAGGCTGGACACACTAACGGATGCAACTGAATCGCCCGACCATCGACTAAAATGGGTTCAAAGGCTTGAATCCCTAAACGGTGCAAGGTCGGGGCACGGTTTAACATCACCGGATGTCCTGAAATCACTTCTTCTAAAACATCCCAAACACTGGCATCGTTGCGTTGAATCAGTTTTTTCGCCGCTTTAATATTATTGACTAATCCTTGACGAATTAAGCGATTAATCACAAAGGGTTGGAACAATTCAATCGCCATTTCACGGGGTAAACCGCACTGGTGCATTTTTAATTTGGGCCCCACCACGATGACAGAACGACCAGAATAATCTACCCGTTTTCCTAATAAGTTTTGGCGGAATCGTCCCTGCTTCCCTTCAATAATATCTGACAAGGATTTTAAGGGTCGATTATTCGCTCCAACTACCGTCCGACCCCGACGACCGTTATCAATTAAGGCATCAACCGCCTCCTGTAACATCCGTTTTTCGTTACGGATAATAATTTCAGGAGCTAAAATTTCTTGTAATCGAGCTAATCGATTATTGCGGTTAATCACCCGACGATATAAATCGTTTAAATCCGAGGTGGCAAATCGTCCCCCATCCAACTGCACCATCGGGCGTAAATCAGGAGGAATGACGGGAATTACATTCAAAACCATCCAATCTGGTTTAGAACCCGTTGCCACAAAGTTATCAATTACCCGCAGCCGTTTAATTAGTTTGGCGCGTTTTTGTCCTTTAGCTACGGCAATTTCTTCTCGCAGTTTTTCGGCTTCTTCTTCTAAGGGGATATCCTCTAATAAACGGGCAATGGCTTCCGCCCCAATTCCCACTTCAATTCCCGTTAAAGTGGATTCTTCACTATAAATTTGGTCTTCAATTTCTAACCAAGTATCTTCTGTTAATAACTGTTTATAGGACAAGCTATCATGGTTTCCTGGATTTAACACCACATAGGCGTTAAAATAAACCACTTGCTCCACATCCCGTAATGGCATATCTAATAGAATAGCCATATAACTCGGAATCCCTTTGAGATACCAAACATGGGTAACCGGAGCCGCTAATTTGATATAACCCATGCGATGGCGACGGACACGGGATTCTGTGACTTCTACGCCACAGCGTTCGCAGACAATTCCACGATGTCTGACCCGTTTATATTTTCCACAATGGCATTCCCAATCCTTGGCAGGGCCAAAAATTCGTTCACAAAATAACCCATCCATCTCCGGTTTTAGCGTTCTGTAATTGATGGTTTCGGGTTTGGTGACTTCTCCCACCACTTGACCATTCGGCAGCGTTCTCTCTCCCCACTGACGAATTCGTTCTGGAGACGCTAATCCAATTTTAACGTAATCAAACCGTTGTTCAAGTTTAGCCATGTTTCAGTTATCAGTTATCAGTTATCAGTTATCAGTTATCAGTTATCAGTTATCAGTTATCAGTTATCAGTTATGTGGTTTTTAGCTAACATTTATAAACGACTAACTATCAACCATCAACTCTTCATTGACAACTGACAACTGGTAGAGACGCGCCATGGCGCGTCTCTACACTGATTATTCGTCTTCTTCTTCCACTGAACTACTTAAGTCATAAGTGGGTTTAGCGGGGGCAAAGTTATTGGCTGTGTAGGTCATGCGGGTGGCGGGGATATCAGCCATTAAGTCTACTTCCACATCTCGACTTCCTCCTTCGTCGGTGGTTTCCACTTTATGTACCGCAATATCCAAACACAAAGATTGCAACTCCCGCATCAACACTTTGAAGGATTCTGGTGTTCCGGGACGGGGAATGGTTTTGCCCTTAACAATAGCGTTGAGGGCTTCGTTGCGTCCTTGCATATCGTCGGATTTGACCGTTAACAACTCCTGTAAGGTATAAGCGGCCCCAAAGGCTTCCAACGCCCACACCTCCATTTCTCCAAACCGTTGACCTCCTTGTTGCGCTTTCCCTCCCAAGGGTTGTTGCGTTACCAACGAGTAAGGGCCAGTAGACCGGGCGTGAATCTTATCATCGACTAAGTGAACCAGTTTCAGCATATAGGCAATACCGACAGTCACGGGTTGGTCAAAGGGTTCTCCAGTGCGACCATCATAAACTAAGGTTTTCCCCGGATAATTTTCATCAAATAACCAATTTTTCTTGACCTTATCACGGGCTTCGCGTAATTTCGCATGAACCGTTTCCCGTGACATTTCAGACCCGTGCATTTCATCAAAGGGAACGACTTTAAACCGTTTTTTCAGGTTTTGACCCGCCCACCCTAATAAACACTCAAAGATTTGACCGACGTTCATCCGGCTGGGTACACCCAAAGGATTTAACACAATATCCACTGGGCGACCATCGGGCAAATAGGGCATATCCTCAATGGGCAAAATCCGAGACACAATTCCTTTATTTCCGTGTCGTCCGGCCATTTTATCCCCAACTTGGATTTTGCGTTTTTGGGCAACATAGACCCGCACCACCATATTGGCACCGGGGGGAAGTTCGTCTCCTTGTTCACGAGTAAACACCCGCACATCCACAACCCGACCTTTTTCACCGTTGGGAACCCGCAGGGAGTTATCGCGCACATCCCGTGCTTTTTCTCCGAAAATCGCCCGCAGGAGTTTTTCTTCCGGGGGTTGGTCAGATTCCCCTTTGGGAGTGACTTTCCCGACTAAAATATCGCCAGACTCAACCCAAGCTCCAACTCGGATAATTCCACTACCATCGAGTTGACGCAGGGAATCTTCCCCAACGTTAGGAATTTCACGGGTAATTTCTTCCGGGCCGAGTTTGGTTTGTCGAGCTTCAATTTCGTATTTTTCAACGTGGATGGAGGTGTAAATATCTTGTTGAACGAGACGCTCACTAATTAAAATCGCGTCTTCGTAGTTATACCCTTCCCAAGGCATATAGGTGACTAAGATATTGTGACCGAGGGCGAGTTCTGCCCCTTCCGTTGAGGAACCATCGGCTAACACCTGACCTGCCACAACCTGATCTCCTTCATAAACCAACGGACGCTGGTTTAAACAAGTATCTTGGTTAGAACGTTGATATTTCTGTAACTCATATTCGTATTCCTTACCGTTGTTATCGATAACTCGAATACAAGACCCGTCAATATAACTAACCTCCCCATCTGTCCGAGACACAATCACCATCCCACTGTCACGGGCTGCTTGAGCTTCTAATCCCGTTCCTACTAAGGGCCGTTCAGGACGTAACAAAGGTACAGCCTGACGCTGCATATTAGACCCCATCAAAGCTCGGTTAGCGTCGTCGTGTTCGAGGAAAGGAATTAAAGAGGTTGCTACAGACACGATTTGCACCGGAGACACGGCAGCATAGTCTACCTGGGTGGGAGTCGTTGTTGTGAATTCCTGGCGATACCGTACTGGAACAATATCTCCTAAAATTGTCCCCTCGGCATCGGTGCGGATATCCCCCGGCGCGACCCGCAAATCGTCTTCTTCGTCGGCGGTCATGTACACCGCAGGTAAATCTCGGCGGACTTTGCCATTCTCAACTTTATTGTAAGGAGTGGCAATAAATCCGTAGGGATTGACCCGTGCTAAGGTTGCCAAAGACCCAATTAATCCGGCGTTTGGCCCCTCTGGGGTTTCAATGGGACAAATCCGACCGTAGTGGCTAGGGTGAATATCTCGAACAGCAAACCCCGCCCGTTCACGGGTTAATCCTCCAGGGCCAAGGGCGGATAAACGACGTTTATGGGTCAGTTCCGCCAAGGGATTTGTCTGATCCATAAACTGCGATAATTGAGAACTACCGAAAAACTCTTTAATCGCGGCAACAAGGGGTTTGGGGTTAACCAAAGACGCAGGAGTTAAAGCATCAGCATCACTCACCGTCATCCGTTCCCGAATAATCCGTTCTAAACGGTTTAACCCAACCCGGACTTGGTTTTGCAGCAGTTCACCCACCGAACGTACCCGACGATTTCCTAAGTGGTCAATATCATCGGTTTCGCCGATATCGTATTCCAAGTTAACTAAATAATCGATAGCCGCCAGAATATCAGTAGAGGTCAAAACCCGTGTGGTATCAGGAATGGTCAACCGCAGTTTTTTATTGAGTTTATAGCGTCCCACCCGACCCAAATCATAGCGTTTGGCATCGAAGAAACGGTTATTGAGTAACTGTTCCCCTCCGGCTACCGTTGGGGGTTCCCCAGGACGGAGTTTGCGGTACAGTTCCATTAAGGCGTCGTCTTCGGTAAATTCTCCTTCCCGTTCAATGGTTTTTTCAAAGTATTCGGGATGGCGTAACGCATCAAAAATTTCGTTATTAGTAAGACCCAAAGCTTTTAATAAAACTTGGGCTGATAGTTTTCGGGTTTTATCAATTCTCACCCACACTAAATCATTTTTATCGGTTTCAAATTTTAACCAAGCCCCTCGGTTAGGAATTAAGGACGCGCTATAAGTCCGCCGTCCGTTTTTATCAATTTCAGATTTATAATAAACCCCCGGACTTCTGACAATTTGATTAACAATAACTCGTTCTGCCCCGTTGATGATAAAGGTTCCCCGTTCTGTCATCAAGGGTAAGTCCCCAATAAAGACTTCTTGTTCTTTAATCTCTCCAGTTTCTTTATTAATTAAACGAGTGGGAACATACATCTGAACGGCATAGGTACTATCCCGCCGTTTCGCTTCATCAACGTCATATTTAGGGCGTTTGAGTTTATAGTCTTTGGCTAAAAAATGCAGTTCCAATTTACCGGTATAGTCGGTAATCGGAGAGAAACTTTCTAATTCTTCAATCAGCCCCGCTTCCAAAAACCAACGAAAGCTTGACCGTTGAATTTCAATTAAGTCAGGAAGCAAAAAAGTAGGTTCGTTGTGGGTTAGATTTGCCATTTATCAGTTATCAGTTATTAGTTATCAGTTATCAGTTATTAGTTATCAGTTATCAGTTATCAGTTATCAGTTATCAGTTATCAGTTATCAATGAAGAGTTAATGGTTGATAGTTAGTCGTTTATAAATGTTAGCTAAAAACCACAAAACTCATAACTGATGACTGATGACTGATAACTGATAACTGTATTAGGCTCCCCGCACGTCTCTATACTGATAATTGAAACAGTTGACAAGCATTATGGGTGGTTTGTTGACAGAGGGTTTCTAGGGGAATGTTCCGCAGTTGAGCAACCGTTTCTGCAACATGACGCACAAAGGCAGGTTCGTTGCGTTTTCCGCGTTTAGGAACAGGGGCTAGAAAAGGACAATCCGTTTCGACTAAAATCCGATTAGATGGAACTTGACGAGCGGAGTCTTGAATGGCAATTGCTTTTTTAAACGTCACGGTTCCACTAAAGCTGATATACAACCCTAACGCCAAAAACTGCTCTTGTTCTTCCGGGGTTCCTCCCCAACAGTGCATCACTCCAGAAACTGTCCCCCGTTGTTCCCAAAATTTTTGTAAGAGATGAATCATGGTTGCGGCTGCATCCCGACAGTGAATGATCACAGGTTTATTCAATCGATAGGCAATTTCTAGCTGTTCGGTGAACACCTGGATTTGTTGCTCTCGGTTATCGGCTTTATAAAAATCAAGCCCCATTTCGCCAATGGCAACGACTCTATCATCGGATTGGGCGAGTTGGGTAATGGTTTCCGCCGAGGTAGAATTCCAGAGTTGGCTATCCAACGGATGCAACCCAACAGCAAAGCTGAGTTCGGGGACTTGATTAGCAATATCCTGTATCTCCTGAAATTCTCCAGGGTGAACACAAGAATGCACTAAACGAACGACTCCCGCTTCTTGCCATCTTTGTCGAATTGCCTCTAAGTCGGATGCCAATTCTTTAAAATTAATATGAACGTGGGTATCAATCAGTTGCATAGTCTGTATAGTCACAGTAATCAGTTATTAGTTATCAGTAATCAGTAATCCGTTGTGTTCCGCTTTCTTGCGGGTTCACAATTGACAACTGTTGACGCTTCACTGTTGACTCTTCACGATTGACTGTTGACTCTTCACTGTTTACTGATAACTGTTTACTGATAACTGATGGGTTAGGCAGCAACGGTTTGGTGACGCTTTAAGGCTCTTGCCAAGCGAGATTTTTTGCGTGCACCATTGTTAGGATGCAGAACCCCTTTTTTGACAGCTTTGTCAATTTTACTAAAGGCAGCCGACATTTGTTGATTGACGGCGGCGAGATTATCGGTTGTAGGGTCAGCCCCGTATTTATCAACTGAGGTCAGACATTTTTTCATTAAGGTTTTAACGGCTGACTTGTACGATTTGTTACGCAACCGATTGCGCTCTGCAATTTCGACTCGTTTGACAGCAGATTTAATATTGGCCATAGGTTCTGGTTGAAGAAGACGCAGGTATTCCGATTAGAGATACTAAGTTACAGACCTACTACTATAACATTTATTTTGTCAAATTCAACCCCACTTCCTATGGACTCACAGGAAGCCAAAAAATTCTCGACTCTGGCATTCTAGCAAAAAAAATGGGTTTCAAGCCCCATCCTAGAAGGACAGCTTTTTATGCTATACTCAATGGGGTATGTATCCCCTGAGTATTGGCAAGGAAGCAAGGGGGATAAGTTCTGAAACTGTGGTCAGTTTGGCCCAGCCCTTAGAAAGTGAATCCTTGTTGTCTGTTTCCTATCTCGGCCCTAGTTTCTTAAGGTTGGCACTCCGAATCACCATGCTGCGAATTATTACTCAGTGGGTTGAAGCACAAGCTGAATTGCGACGGATCTCTGACCGTACCCATGATGACACGATGATCCATAAAGAGGCAACGGTGCGGGAGGTGCTGCAAACAGTTCGGCGTCAAGGAGATAAAGCACTTCTCCACTACACGGAAGAATTTGATCAACAGACCTTAACATTAGACGAATTGCGGGTGAGTGGTTCAGAGTTAGACGCAGCTTACCAACAAGTGTCTAAAGAATTACTCGATGCGATCCAGTTAGCCCGCAAACAAATTGAAGCCTTTCACCGCCAACGGATTCCCAAGTCTTGGGTTCAGTTTGAAGATGACGAGGTGGTTCTCGGAAAACGATATACTCCCGTTGATCGGGCTGGACTTTATGTACCGGGGGGTAAAGCTTCGTACCCCAGTACCGTGTTGATGAATGCGGTTCCGGCTCAAGTGGCCAAGGTTCCTCGGATTGTCATGGTGACACCCCCAGGGCCAGAGCATAAAATGAATCCGGCGGTTTTAGTCGCGGCTCAGGAAGCTGGGGTTCATGAAATTTATCGGGTTGGGGGGGCACAGGCTGTTGCCGCTTTGGCCTATGGTACGGAAACCATCCCGAAGGTGGATGTGATTACCGGCCCTGGCAATATTTATGTGACGTTGGCCAAAAAATTAGTTTATGGAACCGTGGGCATTGATTCCCTGGCGGGGCCATCGGAAGTTTTAGTGATTGCGGATAGTGTGGCGAACCCGATTCATGTGGCGGCGGATTTATTAGCCCAAGCCGAACACGATACCTTAGCGGCTGCAATTTTATTAACAACGGATTCAGCTTTAGCCCGACAAGTAGTGGCTGAAGTGGAACGACAGTTAGTGAACCATCCCCGACGCACCTTAACCGAAAAAGCGATTGCCCATTATGGTTTAGTGGTCGTCGTCGAATCCTTAGAGGCGGCGGCTCAATTGTCCAATGAGTTTGCCCCCGAACACTTGGAATTAGAAGTGGCTGAACCTTGGGATTTACTCGAAAGTATTCGCCATGCCGGGGCTATCTTTTTAGGGTGTTCAACACCGGAAGCTGTTGGGGATTATTTAGCTGGCCCTAACCATACTTTACCGACATCCGGCGCTGCCCGTTATGCCTCAGCGTTAGGGGTGGAAACCTTTATGAAACATTCGAGTTTAATTCAGTATTCTCCAACGGCTTTACAGAAGGTGGCTGGGGCTATTCAAGTTTTGACCACCGCCGAAGGTTTACCGTCTCATGGGGACTCGGTACGGCTGAGAACGGAACCTTAGAATCAGCAACTTTCTCTCAACATTCATGGGGATGTGTAACGTCTTGCCTTTAGAATAGGAGTTTGAGTCCTGCTAGATTTCAAATTCCAGATTTTTCAATTGTTTTAGAGGAGACGTTGCTGTGCTGAATACGATTTTGGTTGCTGTGGATGATTCACCGACTGCGAAGTTTGTGATTGAGGCACTAAGCCAACTACAATTGCAACCCACAACAAACGTGATCTTCTCTCATGTTGTGCCAACGGTGGCATCGGATTTTGATCTGGTGGCTGATAGACCTCATCTGGGTAGTGATGAGTTTCCTTATCGTCATATTGAAAAGCAACTTCGAGGTTATCAGGATCAGTTAGATTGTGAAAGTGAAATTGAAATTGTGGCGGGTGACCCAGCAGAGGAAATTATTCGGTTAGCCAATATTTATCAAGCGGATTTGATTATCATTGGGAGTCGGGGACTAACGGGGGTCAAACGAATTTTACAAGGGTCGGTGAGTTCTCAGGTGGTTTCGGAAGCCAATTGTTCGGTTTGGGTGGTTAAGGAAGTTGAGGATTAGTTGAACGTTGCGATCGGTACATATCTCCCCCCGTATTAAGGAACGTTGGGGGGATCATCTGTCGCGTTGATAATTGTATTTCTGATTAGGAACGAGATTGACTGGCTTGCAATTGTTGTAACATTTCCTCAGAACTTTGGGCAGGTTTGTTACATTTTAATCCCTGACAAACTAACCCGATAATATCATTAGGAAGGGTATGATCTGCTTTAAAAATAGTAGCGGGGAAATATTGAACACTCAATGCTGAAATTTGTTCGAGAGAAGTTCTAACTAAAGTATTATTCCGATACCAATCTAATGCTGTAAATAAACTGGGACAGGCTTGGGGGGATTTTTGCATCACGGAACTAAAGGCAGTTAACCCTGGTTCAGCTAAATCTAAAAGTTCCAGATTTTCTGTTAATAGAAACAGACGGACTAAATTAGAAATTGCTACCCCATTGGCGGCTGGAGTGGCATTATCAATATAGCTGCGTTCGCGAATTAATAAATCTTCTCCCATGTCTTTAGCGGTATTAAAATATCCTCCCAATTCCACACTCCAGAGTAAATTATTAAATTCTTCTTGAACTTTTTTTGCCTGTTCTAACCAATAATCTGACTGTACAAAATCAGTTGTTACCGTTAAACTCGCTTGATATAAATCAATCAACGCTTTAATGAATAACGCATAATCTTCAGATTGAGCAACAACGTCCGGTTGTCCTTCATAATTCACACGATGTAAGCGTCCGTCTATCCACTGGTTTTTAAGAATAAATTGAGTGGCTTTTGTAGCTAATTCTAAATATTCAACGTCTCCCAAAACTCTCGCGGCTGTGGCTAAACCAGAAATCATTAAACTATTCCACGCTACGATCATTTTAGTATCTGTAACGGGGGGAATTCTTCCTAACCAATGATGGGTTTTTGCTTCTTGATTATTTCGAGCAGGAGCAAAGGTTTTTACTGTTTCTGGTAATTCTCCATAGCGAACTTTAAAAAGTTTGGCTAAAGCAGATTCAATAATATTACTTAACTCATCTGAATTTGTTCTTTGTAAAACATTTTTTCCTTCAAAATTTCCGGCTTTTGTAATAGTAAATTGTTCTTGCAAGACGGCATATTCTTCGGGAGTCAAAAATTGTTCTAGTTCGCTATTATGCCAAACATAAAAGGCTCCTTCTTCTGGTTCTGATTCGTTAGAAGAGGTAAAATTATCGGCATCTTGAGACGCATAAAAATACCCTTCTGGAGCCGTCATTTCCCGTTTTAACCAAGCTACAGTTCCTTGAATTGACCGTTTAAAAGCCGGTTTTTGAATTCCCGCACTCCATAAATTCGCTAAATATTCAACAATTTGTCCATTATCATAAAGCATTTTTTCAAAGTGGGGAACTGTCCAAGTCGGGTCAACGGTATAGCGATGAAATCCTCCGGCTACATGATCATAAATTCCCCCTAATGCTAAGTCTAAACCCCGTTGGGTACAAGCTTGTTTGGCATCATATTGATCCTCAATATTAAACCGAATTCTTCGCAATGCCATGTCAGCATAAGGAATCATGGGAAACCTTGGCCCCCCATATTCATTACGGCTAACAACCCCGGTATTAGCTTCTAATCCTTTTTGTAATAAATCTTCCGTTAATTCAGAAATCGGTAAGAGTGTAGCTTGTTGCAAATGCGTCATGATTTCATCTTTAAACGCTTGCAATTTAGTTTTTTCTAAGTCATAAAATCGACGAATTGCTTGTAAAACTTCTAAAAATCCAGGTCTACCATAACGAGGTTCTAAAGGAAAATAAGTTCCACCATAAAAGGGAATTCGTTCATCAGGGGTTAGGAAAATATTTAACGGCCATCCTCCTTGACCCGTCATCATTTGTAAAGCTTGCATATAAATACTATCAATTTCGGGTCGTTCTTCTCGATCTACTTTAATGGGGAGGAAATTTTGATTCATATATTGGGCAATTCCTGGGTCAGAAAATGCCTCTCCTTCCATCACGGTGCACCAATGACAACTCGAATAACCAATAGATAGAAAAATCGGTTTATTGGCTAACCGTGCTGTTTCTAAAGCCTCGTCACACCAAGGCCACCAATCAATTGGATTTTCTGCGTGTTTCCGAAGATAGAGGCTTTTGGATTCAGAAAGGCGATTAACCATGAGAAATACCTAAAAATTTATTAAGATTCAATCAATTTCTTTAGTTTAACATTTTGATTTGCTGATTGGTGGGTATTAATTGAGGTTGAGTTAGGTATTAGGAATTTATGGTTTAATATTAAGTCTGGGTAGAGACGCGCCAAAAGCCTTACGGCATGGCTCCGCCAAGGCACGTCTCTACGGAGATTATTTATTATATTTAGGGTTTTAAAATTATGGTTTCTCGCCGACAGTTTAATCAACTCGCTGCTTATTTTTCTCTAGGCTCATTAATTCCTCCATCTATTTCTAAACTTTTTAATTTTAACACAACAGAAGCCGAAATTCAACAGGAATTAAAGACATTATTATCAATTTTAGATCCAGAAATTGAACTTTTAGTCCCCACCTATTTAGGAAATGATCAACGGCGTTTTTATGGTCAAGGTGTGCCGGAAAATATTAAACAAATTCATAAATTTCCCTTGGGAACAGGGGTTACTTATGTCGGACGAACTCGTAAAGTTTGGAGTGGGGCAGGATGGACAGGACAACCCACAATTACAAGAGATCGAGGAAAAACCTATTTAATTATAGGGGCTTTTGACCATTATTTAAGAAAAATAGAATTAGAGACACAGCAGGAAATTTGGAGGTATAAATTTGATGATGTGATTAAAGGAACATCCAGTATTTATATTGATGAAACTGCAACGGATGAGAATCGTATTGTTGTTTTACAAGGCAGCCGTAGTAGTTTATCTAAAGGCGGATTAGCCACCAGTTTTCGGGCAATTTCCTTTAGGACTGGGAAAGAACTCTGGAAATTAGATTTACGTCCCACCCCAAGTTATAGTCGAGATAACGATAGTTCTCCTTTATATTTAGGAGATGGTGTCATTTTTAATGCTGGGGAAAATGCGATTGGTTATTTTCTCAATAGTTCGGTTAAAACGGCGGAAAAAAAATCAGGATTTTTACAACCTCAAATTTTATCGGAAGTAAAACTCTATGGAGATGGAGACAGTAGCCGACATGGTGGAAATTTAGTCAGTGAATCTTCTCCCTCGCGGTTAGGAAATCGAATTTTTATGGCATCGGGTTCTGGACATATTTATGGAATTGATTTAAAAACACGAAAAATTATTTGGGATTTTTATACAGGTTCCGATATTGATGGTTCGGCGGTTATTTCTCAAGATGGAAAGTTATTTTGTGCTATTGAAAAACAATATATTCCGGGAAATGGAGGGGTTTTGAAACTAAATCCTAACCGAGAACCGAAAGATAGTGTGGACTGGTTTTTACCGACTAAAAATCAAAGTTTTAATACCTGGAATGGCGGTGTTATTGGTTCTGTGGCGTTGAATGATGAATACAATCCCGATGGATTTCCGGCTATTTTTGCCACCAATGCCATTGATGGATATTTATATATTGGCTCTCAAACCATTACGACTGGAAAAACCGTGAATGGGCCGTTAGGAACCGGACAATATAAAACTCCTATCATTTTAGCACAAAAGAAAATAGGAGCTTCAATTTCAACACCTATTTTTACCGATGGTTATAAATTAATTACGGCTGGATATGATGGAGTTTATTTATTTAATTTATATTGGGAAGAAGCGAGAGCCAATCAAAGCAATGTAATTCCTAACCAACGGGGGGAATATTATCGCTTAAGAGTCGAACAAACGGGACGATTTAAACCGGGGGTTTCTTTCGAGTCAACTCCTGTAGTTTGGCAGGGTCAGGTTATGATTTGTGGACGGGATGGGGGATTATATACTTTGGGTTAAATGACTAAACGTAGTTTCGCCTTAATGATCTAGTTTTGGGTGTGAACCTCTGCAAAATTTTCTAAGTCTAGTTACTATAAAAGTAGGTGAGTAGATTCATTCCAAGAGGTCATTCTGAGTCAAGGCGTTGGAGTCCTCGATAAACGAAACTCAGACCCCTTCAGAATCACTTCTAAATAGACCTTGATGTCTACAACTTCTAATAAGGAGATTAGGATAATTGCTATGACAAACTCAGATACTCAAATCACCCGTACTTATTTACAGGAAGATATACAAGAAATTCTCTATATTGCCATTTGTCGCAAACAAGATAATGAGGAAATGACCCGTCAAGATTTGTTAGAAATTGCTAAAGATTTAGGAATTTCTTACCAGGATTTAGAACTGGCTGAACAGCAATGGCAGTTACAGAAACAAGAAGCCGATGAAAAGTTAGTCTTTAATGCCTATCGTCGAAATCGACTGAAACAAAATTTAATTCAGTTTGCCATTGTTAATGGTTTCTTGATTTTAATTAATCTGGTGATTGCTCATAGTATTGGATTTGCAGCGTTTGTCTTTCTATTTTGGGGATTATTTTTAACCCTCAGAGCCTGGAAAACTTATCAAACGGAAGGAGAGGATTATGAAACGGCTTTCAAAGCATGGCGATTGAAAAAAACCGTTGGGAAATCTATTAATGCTTTTGCTGATAAAGTTTTAAAAGGATTGCAGTCTTAACGGATAAAATAGAAGAACTCGCCAAGAAACTGATGTAGAGATCAGTAAATTTACCTCTTTACATCCGTTTCTCCCTTTCAGGCTTAAGTATTTCTAACAATTAAAATATATTGCATAAGTTAAACAAATGTAAACTTGAACTGAGTGCAAATAAATGTTGCAAACTGACACACTTTCTAATTTTTCCCCTAAAATAATAAGTATAGAAGACTGACTGATTCTTATGAGGTGAGGCAGTATGAACATCTTAAAATCTGTTAAAGAAATGATGACCTATCTGACGGAAGCCGCAGGACGGATGTTTGTCGTCAGTGATGATATGTACCCCGCAGTCGGTACCCAACCCTTTGAAGGAACTCCCAACAAAGATCCGCGTTGGAAACACTAAAGATAACAACACAATTGAATGTGTGATTACCCCTTGTTTTTTCTCCCGCTTTCAAGATCACTTTAAATCCCTCGTAATGCTTTACGGGGGATTAATCTTTTTAGAGGATTTGATTGAGAAAAAAAGCTAAGGACGCACTTCCAAATGGAACAGTAAGATTATCAATCCCATATTTTGAAAAGCTTTCTAACGTCGTTGCTACAAGGGCTACAACTATTGAAATTATCCAAGTTGGTTGATCATTGCCCTGAATAACTAATAAAATGGTAAGGGAAATAATAAAACTAACGAATAGCATGGTTAGGGAACCTTCCCAACTTTTGGAACTTCCTAAAAAACAATATTGATGTTTACCCCATTGTTGACCAATCACGGCGGCTAAACCATCCCCCCAAGCCATGATTAAAATCCCTAAAGCAGCATATTGAGGTTGTTGAATTGTCCAAAACCAACCGATTAAAACCCCAATACTAATGGCATAGAAAAACGTTCCTAAACTGTTGCGTCCCACACTATTAATACTGGGAAGAATTGGAGTTTGATAGGAAATAATAGCAATGATCCCTGAAATTACACTGGCTGCAATTCCCACCCATGCGGGAATATTTAACCACCAAGCTAATAATATCACATTTCCAGTTCCGATATGCACAATTTTTCGGGAGACTTCAGCATTTACTGAAAAAACGCGGTTGAGTCCTTCTGCTATTACTAAGATTAAACCTAACCAAACCGCAACTAACGTGATTTGGAATCCTAAAGAAGGAATTTCAGTTAAACTCGGCATGGAATTAATCGGGTGTAAATTAACCTAAACTATTAGTATACGCTGATTGTTGTATTTTCAGAATTCCTCTAACCTTTATTCTTTTTAAGTATGTAAAGATAAATAAACAAGATCGCATTTTTTAACCTCTAATCAATTTTATGGTTTGAATACGGGTTAATAGTAAAAATGCGATCGCTTCTAAGAGAAGGGATGGTTTAGCAAGATTGTTTAAGTTTATAAACATTAGCAGAAAATTTATTTATCAAATAAGTTTATGATATAATATCCCTCTTCTGTCACTCTCCGAAATCAACAAGTAATAAAAAGTAGAGTTATCCATTGGGAAAATAAGATTGAAATTGATTAATATTCTCAATTAATTTATGAAAACCCACTAATAAATGGCGGTCGGGAAAAATATCTAGCCACGGGACAATCAACCACAATATAATAGTAGGCTGAATTATTAAACGCAGATTATTTAAAACATTTTTCCATCCCTCTTTGTGATTCCATTGTTGATGAGTTGAGCAATCGGTGGTGTTTTTTTTGCTCTCAGATTCTCGGGGACTGCCTTGACTTAAAGACCGGAAAACTTCGGAGTTGAAACTAATCATTAAATACACACAGAAAATGATTTCCCACCATTTTTCTATATCGGGAAAATCCGTCAACCGATAATCAGTCCAACCCAGTTCTTGTTTACATTGTCGAAATCCATATTCCACCCATGTTCTTAACCCGTATAAATTACCTAATGTCTTTTTCATCTGGCTTCTCTTCTCTGTTAAATTTGTCATGACAAACGAAGTTGATGTTTCTGGCATCGTTTCTGGATCTGTGGTAATTTCCCAATAGGTTCTTGTACTTCTTTTCCCAAATATGATTTCTCTAATATATCTGGTTTCTGATTCTTGATTGCTAAAAATCCTCTCAAATTTACACCATTTGTTGGCTCTAACTTTCTGCTCGCTTGACATCCAGACTCCATGATTACTTCTTATTGCTAGTACCCAAGGAATTTGAAATTGATCTAATGTACTGATAAACGAACTACTTTCACCATAAAGGCTATCTGCTAATACCAATTCAATCTGAAATCCCCAATCAACCAATTCTGTTAGAATTTCTGATGCGATTTCAATCTTAGTTTTGTAGACATCTCCTTCTTTTAATGTTCCTTTGGGTTTAAATACTCTAAACACTAAAGGAAAGGTTATATTTTTATAAACACCGTAAGCATTAACTGATACTATTCCCCGATCTGTTTTGCCCACACTTCCCAAGTATTGTCTAGCTATATAGTCGGTTTTTTTTCCCTTTCTCCTATCTCCTGTCTCATCAATTATTACTATAATCTTCTCTCCTTTCAATGCTTTTAGAGTTCGGGCTAATCTTCTTTCCTTTAATTCCCTTGCTGACCAAGGCGAATTGGCTAAGAAATGATGCAGTGATTGTGGCGACCTAATTCCTACTATTTTAGCAATTTCCGGTAAAGATTTTCTCGGAATTGGTGAGATAATTCCTAGATGTAAGTATTTAAAACATTCGTAACTTCTCACTTCTGGGAATAGGTCTTTATAACCTTGACAATATTCATCAATCACTGAAACTGTTGGTTGTGCATCTCGGGCTAAATGTTTGATCATCTGTAATTCTACATCCATTACCCTATCCCCCTTCTAGCTACCCATCTGGTTTATTTTCTAATTTTACTCCTCGGAGACTGACAGAAGAGGGATATGTCGTTATGGCTATGATATTGCGATCGCACTTATAAATGTTTATAATATGACAAATGCGTAAGTTCAGAACAAAATCTGGTTTAGTTTAGAAAAAATGGCGAAATGCGTGTTATCAGCCGAAAAATCCTGCGAGATTTCTGTGAAAGCCATGCGGATTCCTGTGATGCACTTTATGACTGGTACAGAGTGTCAAGTAAAGCTGAATGGCAGAACCTAATTGATGTTCAGCAGACTTATCCAAAAGCTGAAGCAGTTGGAAGTTTTACAGTATTTAATATTAAGGGAAATCGATATCGGCTGATAGTTGATTTGGTTTACGATTCTCAAAGGATCTACATCAAATATGTTTTGACTCACGCTGAGTATGATAAGGATGAGTGGAAAAATGATCCGTACTTTTGATGCAAAATCTTATACAGATTTACTTGTTCGATATCAACCAAAACCGATCGCAACTGAAGCAGAAAACGATGCAGCGATCGCTCTGGCTTGCGAACTAGAACACAGCCCCGATAGAACGCCGGAAGAAGATATATTTCTGGAGCTTTTGATAACGTTAATTGAAAAATTTGAATCTGAAAATTATTCCATTCCCCCAGAAAATTCTGCCTCAATGTTGCGACACTTAATGGATGCGAGAAATTTAGATAAATCTGACTTAATTCCAGTTTTGGGAACCGAAAAAAAGGTTGAGGAAATTATGGGTAATCGCCGGGTGTTTGAAATAGATGAAGCCAGAAAAATTGCCGACTTTTTCCAAGTCGATATTAGTTTATTTCTCGAATCGCGATCGCAGTCTATCTAACAGCAAAAGTGATCGCCTGTCCGATTTAGAAAGGAGATCGCTCTTTTTTACCACAGATAAATATAGAGGGAAGAAGGGCGATCACTCTTTTTTTTGCAAAGGCGATCGCATTTTTTAACCTCTAATCAATTTTATTGTTTGAATACGGGTTAATAGTAAAAATGCGATCGCTTTTAAGAAGGGCGGGTTTAGTAATATTATTACTGAGAATTGAATATTATTTCAGAACCCGCCCCTACGCTCTTATGGATATTTAAGTTAAATTTATACACTCACAAAAACATCGACAGTTAAGTTATCAGGAATAATGCCAGCTACAATTCCTAAATAATTATCACCCACTTTCAAGGCAGTAGCCATAATGGGTTCTGCACTATTCAAACTTAAGCTAATGGGTTCAAAAGACATCTCCGAAATAGAAAAAAGGAGGGGTAACAAGATGATAAAATTAAATTTTACCCCGGATTAGAGATGAGTAAATTAAGAGAGTATCTGGACAAGAACCCCCAGCAAGCAAAAAGGCTATTAGGGATGGAATATGAACAGCTAATAGAACTCATTCAAGCTGCGGAGTTATTAGAAGAAGAAAAACGACAGGAACAAGAAAAAACTAAAATCAGGTTGATTAAAGCAGGTGGGGGTCGTCGGCAGAAATTATCTGTGGAGGAACAAATCTTACTGACTCTAATTTATCTGCATCAAATGCCCACATTTCAAATGTTAGGGTTACAGTTTGAAGTGAGTGAATCAACAGCGAATGATATTTTCCATAACTGGATAAAAATCTTGAGAGAATTACTACCAGCAAGTTTACTTGAGCAAGTAAAAAAAACGAGAGTGATTGGGAGTGGGTAGAAAAAATTCTGCTGGAATTTGAGTTAGTAGTAGATAGCTATGAACAGCCCAGGGAAAGACCAACAGACAATGAAGAGCAGAAAAAATATTATTTAGGAAAGAAAAAAGCACATACCTTTAAAAATCAAGTCATTGTCATGCCAAATGGAAAAGAAATAGTTAGCGCAACAAGAATAACCCAGATTAATTGTATAGCGTTTGATCCTTAACCCAATGTGCCAACATCGAGAACACGTCCGCAGAAAACGGGTTTCTTAGGTTGTCTATGTTAGTCGTGATAGATTAATTTCAATAGATATTATTGTTGATTTTCGCAATGGAGCAGATTTAGAAACCTGGTTTGGAGGTTCGATGGATAAATTTTTAACAATAGTATTGCATTAACGGACTCTAACTTATATATTGAGACTAATTTGCTTTATTCTCTAGCTTTATCTGTTCAACTGCAATTCACCTTTCACTATGTCCCGCAAAAAAACATTTTTTGAATCCCTTACTCATTGGTTTAGCGACGAACATTTTTTAATGCTATTAGAAGAAGTCCAAGTGGCGATCGCTAAAACCTTATCCATTGCCATGGTCGTAATTATTATAGTTTGTTGTGGTCAATTAATTTTATATTTAACTCAAAAATTATTAACGGATTCCACCCTAATCTTTAAAAATTCTTTATTTGAAATTTTTGGATTATTCTTAAATGTTTTAATTGCTTTAGAAATATTAGAAAATATATCATCTTATTTGAAGAAACACGTTATACAAGTTGAATTAGTCATTATTACTTCTTTAATTGCAGTAGGTAGAAAAATCATTATTTTTGATTTAGACAAAAAATCAGGTGAAGATTTAATTGGACTAGCACTGGCTGTTTTAGCCTTGTCAATCAGCTATTTAATTGTGCGATTAAATAAAGGAAAATAACAATTTTTAATCCTTTCTAAAAAGCTTAAAATGTTTTACCTCTGAGGTAAAAAGCCCTAAACAGGATAATAATATGTATAAAAACATACAAATTTTTGTCCCTTAAATCCCCTTTTAAAAACATAAGTTCACAAATTGTATCATCCTATCAAGCCAAGATCAACTAAACTAAGAACCAACCAGAAACTCAGAATTCAGTCTAGTGAACGCTTAATTTTATGGAAACCCTATTAAACCAATTTTGGCATTTTGTTTCAGGAGCATTTACCCTTAACCCAGACGCCTTTAAAGAAATTAGCACCCTACCCAATAGGTTAACGATCGCATTAATGATTGTTCTATTGGCGGGTTTATCTCAATCCATTGGACAATGTATTGTTTTATTCGCCAATAAAGTTAAACCTGTTCGGTTTGTATTAAGTTTAGGAATTTCTGCGATTGTTTTTACGCTCAGTTATGGATTATGGGCAACAAGTATTTGGATTACCAGTAGTTTGGTTTTCAAGATTCCACTCAGTTTTAGTTTGATTTTTACAATTGTAGGGCTGAGTTACGCCCCCCAAATGTTAGGGTTTTTAATTGGTTTACCTTATTTAGGAATTGCCATTGGGGTATTGCTTTCAATTTGGAGTTTACTCGCTCAATTTGTAGGATTAGAAACCATTGCCATTTTTGATGATTGGTCAGCTTTTATTTGTACTTTAATCGGGTGGGTTGTCTTACAAATTCTGCAACGAACCATTGGTCGTCCGATTTTAGCATTTAGCCGCTGGTTATCAAATTGGGCGGCGGGTACTTCATTAATTACAGACCCAAAACAATTAGAACAAATGCTCATGGATGGCAGTGATCCGCAACTGGTTACTGTTGGTAAAGAACTTTGGTTAGAAGCAGAACAGCAAGAAGAAACACCCCAACGAAAACCCTCATCTTGGATTAAATTTATTGCTATAGCTGCCTTAGCTTTATTATTAGTTTTAATCTTGACCCCCACTGATAAAAATCCTTTTTACATCTGGTTTGGATTATTAAATGATTCTTTCCGATTAGGTTTAAAATTAATTCAATATAGTTTAATCGCCCTGTTAATTTCTATTATTTTAACGCCCCTAGAATCCTTAAGCTGGTGGGCAGGATGGTATGGATCTCAACCGTTACAAAATCCTGGGCAATTAGTAGAAGAAGCTTGCCCAGATACTCCCATCAATCATTATGTTGTGTATTTAGATGGCATCAATCAAGGTTCCTATCAATATTTACCCGAAGTTGAACGCTTTTTAGATGATTTAGCAACAGCAACTCCTGATAATATTGCCATTGTTAAAGGGATTATGCCCTATTCTGTCACCAATAAGCCCTTAACTAAAAATCGACCCTTCGCCTTTTTGTGGCGCATTGTAGATTCAATGGCGGTTAACAATCCTGCTAATCCCATTGGGTTTATTATTAATGCTCGAAATGTTGTTGCAGTGGCTGTTTCAGCCGATCCTCGTTATGGCCCGATTCAAAATCAAGGTTTAGCACAGGTTTTGTATAATAGTTTACTCAATTATGGTTATCCCCTCGGTAGTTCGATTCCGGTGACGTTAATTGGCTATAGCGGTGGGGGTCAGATGTCGATGGGGGCTGCAACCTTCCTCAAACGCACCCTTAATGCTCCGATTACGGTGATTTCTATTGCAGGGGTCATCAGTGGAAATACGGGGGCAATGGTGACAGAACATCTCTATCATCTTGTTGGTGAAAAAGATAGTGTTGAAAAAGTGGGTGCAATTATTTTCCCTGGACGCTGGCCAATTGCGTTATTATCTAATTGGAATTGTGCCAAACGCCGAGGAAAAATTAGTTTTATTTCTTTAGGGCCCGTCGGACACAATATGATGGGTGGCCCGATGGGAGATGAGAAGCTCCCGAATGGTAAAACATTTCTCGAACAAACCGTTGATATTGTCACCGGAATTTTATTAGAAAATTGGGAACTGACCGGGTTACCACCGGAGACGTTTAAAAAACCCAGTAACTATGAACGCTACAAACAAGCTCCTTTTAATCAAATTAATTATTATCCGATTCAACAAACCCTTAATTCTCAATATTATCAACCCGTAGGAACGTGGATAGGTCGCTTAATTTTACCCGAAGAATCAGAACGTCAGCGCGTCAAAGGCGTGTTGTTTGAAATTTATCATGCGGATGATAAAAATCAACATCGAATCGGGCAAATTGTCAATTTGAGATGGGATTTTGACAACCCTGCTGTTAAATTAAGAGTGCAATTAGTTACCCAAGATTTAAACTTTATTGATCAGGTCAGAGTAAGTGAATCCCAGGGAAATATTCACCCGGAACGGATTAATGGTTGGTCAAAAGTTGACCCCTTAGAATCCATCGCAGGAGCTAGACCCCAGGATGATGTGATTGTTTTGTTAAAAGAGCCTGTGCTTTTAAAAGATACCGGAGCAGAACCTCCAAGTCTCTATATTCAGCATGATCCTGTAGAAATTACAGGTCGATTTTATGGATTAGTTACGTTTGTTAAAAATTTAGGAAAAGACATCTTTTTAGTTCGTCATTATCAACCCCAATCTCAAGGATTTGACGGCTCTGAAGAAAAAGTCTATTTGCCTTCTGTGATAGCTAATCGAGATGAGATTTTGTCTTCGGTTAATCAAGATTTAGAACACTCTCCGATTAATCCTTCAGGATGGTATATTTTTGGGCAAAAAAATATTGATGGTCAATTTGTTGTCCAAGCACTCGCCCCTCGTCGATTATTTTCCCTCAATCCAGATGTTGTGATTTCTGGACAACAACAAACCCTAGATTATATTAATCATGAATACTGGAAAAATAAAGTTACCCCCAAAGGGGAAATTAAGACGATTTTACTCAATCCTAATCAGGAGAATTCGATTTATTCTGTCCATCCTGAATCCCTTTGGCAAGAAGGTGATCGCGCTTTATTAATGCACGTTTATGGAGGCATTGGAGGGCCGAATGGAGATCATACTCCCTTTGGGATTTACTTCGGACATTTTGCCTATGGCATAGCTACGGTTGTGCGCGATCGCATCACCCAAGAGTTACGCTTTAATATTGAGTATCGCCAAATTTATACCCATAATTGTGATGGGATTATTTCAGCAAATTTAGACTGGACACGGTACGCAGGAGATCGTCAATTTGGATGGTTAGGATGTCGTCCTTTTACCGATATTCTGATTAAATTTCCTCCCCTAACTCAAGATTATGATTTTGATGGGTTCAAATTTTCTCCCTTGGATGTGGTGATTAATGAACTTGATATTATGACGGCTCGATATCGCATTGGAGATGGTACCGGAACCACCTTTGTCAGTGCGATTAATTCCTGTTCTCAAGATTCCAGTCAAGCCTTGTACTTATCTCTCAGACGAATGCTGGCTCAATTTGAATTAAATCCCTTATTAATGAAATGGTTGCGAGAAAATCCTGACCATGAACAAACCGAACGATTCTTCCAATTAAATACCTTAGTGAGAAGTTTAGAAAAGATCTTAACGCCGATGGGAAAAGTCAGGAAAGATTGGCAATACAGTGCCCCAACTTTAGGTCGTTTTCCAGAAGAAACCCCTTTAAAAACCTTATCTCGATTAGCGGATAGTTGGCGATCTTTATTACCTCGATTAATTAACGATCAAATCGCCATGATCTTTCTACAATTAGGAGCTTATGTCTGGATTCTCCGCACGAATCAAGTCGGCGGTAACGATTCCTCCATTGAACCCCTAATTCCTACAGATTTTTGGTTTGGCGTTCCTAAACTGGAACACTTTAAATATGATTCATGATCCCCAAATTTCCTGAAATTGGCCCAACTCTGAACCCAATTTAAGATTTATTGCAAAAATGAACGTCTAATAACGGTAAAATAAATTCCGTTCAGAACCCGCAGTTTAGGTTGGCATCCCAAATCCTGATGTTTGCGATTCAATTCGGGATGACCACAAAACTGGGGATTGTTCACAAGGTCAAATCAAAATTTCGTGCAATTATCCAATCGTTCTAACCAGTCAACCCTAAACCCCTTACCGAGTACAACCTCAGAGTTACCCTTTACTCTTCAAGATGTGAAAGCTGCGATTCCCGCCTACTGCTTTGAACCCTCGGTGTGGAAATCTCTGAGTTACTTCTTTATTGATATTTCCATCATTGCAGCCCTTTATTTCATCGCCTATAAACTCGATTCTTGGCTATTTTTCCCCATTTTCTGGGTGATGCAAGGAACGATGTTTTGGGCCTTATTCGTTGTCGGCCATGATTGCGGTCATGGGTCTTTCTCAAAAATCAAATGGCTAAATAACTTAATTGGCCATCTCTCCCATATCCCCATTCTTGTCCCCTATCACGGTTGGCGAATTAGCCACAGAACCCATCACGGAAATACCGGAAATATTGACACGGATGAAAGTTGGTATCCGGTGACGGAAACTAAGTTTAATATCATGCCTTGGTATGAAAAGCTATTTCGCTTTTATATCCCGTTACTGGCTTATCCGATTTATCTATTTCGGCGCTCTCCCAATCGTCAAGGGTCTCATTTTCTTCCCAGTAGCCCCCTATTTAAACCGTCGGAAAAATGGGATATTATTACCAGTACATCCCTGATGATTGTCATGGTAGGGTTTTTAGGATTCCTAACTTATCAGTTTGGATGGCTATTTTTTGTCAAATACTATTTCATGCCCTATTTAGTATTTGTCATGTGGCTGGATTTGGTCACTTACTTACATCATACCGAAGCCGATATTCCCTGGTATCGGGGGGATGATTGGAATTTCCTTAAAGGAGCATTATCGACCATTGACCGAGATTATGGGTTTATTAACCCGATTCATCATGATATTGGGACTCACGTTGCTCACCACATTTTCTTGAGTATTCCCCACTATCATTTAAGAACAGCCACAGAAGCGATTAAACCCCTTTTAGGTGACTATTATCGTTACTCAACTGAACCGATTTGGAAGAGTTTTATTCAATCCTATTGGTCTTGTCATTTTGTTCCTGATAACGGTTCAAAAGTCTATTATCAATCCGGTTGGAATTCTGACAAAACCGTTGATTAAAAACTGATCAATTCAGAAGCGGGGTTTCAGATTAGAAATCCCGTTTTTTTTTCTAAAAGTTGAAAAATTAACTCTGAATTTGATATGAACAATTTTATATGGGGTGAGAATATCTGTTTATGTCTTTTTACCAGCAAAACCTAGAAGCCTTTCTGCAACTGTTACAGCAACAACCTCAATTATTTACCGAGTCAAAACGTCAAGAATTACTTGCTGTAATTGAACCGCTACCGGATGAGATTGAAACGTTATCCGTTGCGATCGCCAGTTGGTATGAAACAGATGATGAAATTGTTGATGCTCAGTTAGATATCCTCAATAATTCTATTTTAATGGCTAATAATTCGTCTAGCGATGCGATCGCCCCATTAGCACTAGCTCGTTTTTCTAAAAATAACGTTGATGATGTCCCTAAATTGAATCAACCGTTAAATAAAGAAACCTTAAAAAAGGCTATTCAAACATTATAACTAAAAATCTGGCTTAACCCCTCCCTACAAACTGATAACTGATAACTGATAACTGGTACAGACGCGCCATGGCACGTCTCTACTGATAACTGGTACAGACGCGCCATGGCACGTCTCTACTGATAACTGGTACAGACGCGCCATGGCACGTCTCTACTGATAACTGATAACTGATAACTGATAACTGTAATTATTGAATTTTAACGTTTAATTGATAGGTTGCATTTCCACGAGTTCCCCCAACAATAATTTCATACGTTCCCGTTGCGGGTAACTTTAAACTAGATTGGGTGGCTTCTGTTTTTAAAACCTGTCCATTGGGAGCGATAACATCAAAAACAGCGTTATTTTCTAACGAGGTCATTTTAAGATCCATTCTCTGGCCTTGATTCGCTTTTAATAAATAAATATCTCGACTTCCCCGAACAACAGATTGGGACACAGTAGCTGAATTTTTCCCCGGTGCGAAACGAATTTGAGAAACTAAACACGGTTGTTTTTGATAAACCACTCGTCCCGTATTCAGAGAATCAGATGTTAACGTCCAGGTTTCTTTAGTTTTTTGAGTATCTAACTCAATTTTTGTGGTAATATTTAAGGATAATTTATTGCCATTTTTTGTTCCTTGTAACGTTTGAATATAGGACGTATAATAAGATTCTTTTTGATTATGAATTGTAGCTTCCACTCGACCCGTAACTTTATTTCCCTGAATATAAATCCGGGCGATGGAGTCCATATTATCATTCGCAACTGAAAAACAATAGCCTTGAATAGAAGAGGAACTCGAATTTTGAGCAATTTGTATTGGAGGATTAACAGGAATGGAGGCTACACCATTAATCTGGGGTGTAACATTCAGAAAAGTTCCTGCAACGGCGACAAATCCTAATACTTTCATCATTATTTTTACCCGGTTAACGATTAAATATGTACTGATTTTTAGGGTTTTGGGTTCCCTGATTTAAGCATTTTCTGACATAAGTTTCTATCTTCAGGACTAACCATTAAATTTGTTTTTAAATAATCTTCTACCCAATGGCAAGCATAAGCAAAATCATTCAAACTTAAAACCTGATGTAAATCCCATAATATAACAGTCTTATCAGCACTCGCTGAAATCAGGGTTTTGCTATCGGGACTAAACTTAACATCATCAACTTCATTATCATGAGCATTCAAAGTTTTAACTAAACTACCATCCATTTTCCAGAGTTTAATTGTTTTATCTTGACTAGCAGAAGCAATAAAATGCTGGTCAGGACTAAAAGCCACCGCCATAACAGTTCCAGTATGTCCCGTTAAGGTATGTTCATCAACAAAAGATTTCAGTGATGGATTCCACCGCCATAATTTTACCGTTTGATCTCGACTCGCTGAAGCTAAAACCTGTCCATCAGGACTAAACACGACATCCCAAACCCCATCTTGATGACCCGTTAAAGTTTGTAACAGTTGACCTTGAAAATTCCAGATTTTAACGGTATTATCGTCAGAACTAGAGGCAATCCATTGATGTTCAGGTTGAATTGAGATTCCCCAAACTTGACCATGATGACCCTCCAAGTTGGAGCGAAGTTTGCCATCCAGTCCCCAGATTTTAATGGTTTTATCCCAACTTCCTGAAATCATAGATTGACTATCAGGACTAAATTTTACATCCCAAACTCCCCATTTATGTCCCTCTAGGGTTTTATAGGGTTGGGTGTTTAATAATCCTGTCTGAGTTCTTTGCCAAAGTTTAATAGTTGCATCATCAGAGGTTGAAGCCAACCAGCGACCATCAGGACTAAATTCTACCCGATTCACCCGCCACTGATGTCCAGTTTTCAAGGTTTGTAATAATCGACCCTTATTTGTCCAAAGTTTAATAGTTTTATCTAAGGAAGAGGAAGCAATAATTTGACCATCCGGGCTGAAATTAACCCCCCAAACGGTATCTTGATGTCCAATCAAGGGCATGACTAAAGCATAGCCAATTTTCGAGAGTTTAATACTTTTATCCCAACTTGCAGAAGCAATGGTTTGACTATCGGGACTAAACGCAACAGCACTAACTTCTCCCTGATGTTGCCATAATGTTTTATAGAGGTTATACAAGGAAGTCGTCGAATCTTTTCGCCAAAGTTGGATTTGTTGATTCCGAATCGCCCCGGCTAAGAATTTGCCATTAGGACTAAACGCCACACCCCAAACTTCATCTTCAAAGGGGCCGAAGGTCTGGAGTAACAGCCCCTCCCGACTCCAGAGTTTAATGGTTTTATCCCGGCTGGCGGAAGCCAACTGTTGACTATCAGCACTCCAAGCCACCGACATCACTTCAGCTTGATGTCCAGTGAGGGTTTTTAACAATGTGCCATCGGATTTCCAAATTTTAACCGTTTTATCTTCACTTCCAGAGGCGAATCTTTGACCATCGGGACTAAAGGAAACGGTTTTAATTTTTTTTGTATGGGCGGCTATGGTTTTTAACAGTTTCCCGTCTATTGTCCATAATTTAAGGGTTTGATCAAAACTCGCAGAAATGAGTGTATCTTCTGTGGGACTAAAACTCACAGCCATCACTGGGTCTTCATGTCCATTCAGGGTTCTTAGGTATGCCCCGTCCGTTTTCCAGAGTTTAATCGTTTTATCGTTACTGGTGGAAGCCAGAAGCGGTTGACGGGGACTAAAAGCAACACTAAAAATAGCATCTTGATGGCCGATTAAAGTCTTAACCAATGAACCATCGGGTTTCCAAAGTTTAACTGTTTTATCTAAACCCCCAGACGCAATTAAATCTCCTTTGGGACTAAACCCTACGGAATGGATAAGGCTAGTATGTCCCAAGAGTTGATTATATTCTTGAATTCCATAAACGGATTTTTGTAAAGTTAACTGCACACTTTCACGGGTTTTAGAATCAACATTGGGTAAGGTTTGTAATTGTTTATAAGCTTTCATCGATTGAATTAAAGCTTCAAATCGTTGATTTAGGGCAAATAAAGCTTCAGAAGATTGGCGTAAGGCTTTCATTTCATTGGTTTTTGCTTGTTGTTCATTCACCCTCGCTTGATGATATTGAAACCAACTAATTCCACTTAATCCCATCGCAATAATTAAAGCACCACTCACCGATAACAGTAAAAATCGTTGCAGTTTTGCGGTTTGTTTTTCTTGAATAAGACGGGCTTCTACTTCCTGCATTCGGGCGGCTTCTAAAGCTTGCTGCATTTCCCGACGGTCTAATTCTTCACTTTTAGCTAAAAATTGATAATCTAAATCACTAATACTGCGACCACTGGACCAATTTTGAGCTTCTTTTAAAGCTTGTCCCCGTAAGAGTCGGGAAGAATCTTGTTGATTTGATTGTAACCAGGCATCAAAAGCTTGAGAATAGGGACGCAGGCTACTGAGTTGTTGGGTCACCCAATCAGAATCAAATACTTTTTGATAAATTCGATTTTTGACCCGGAGAATGCCACCAGTTTTGATGACTAAACCGGATAAAATTAGTTCTGATTGTTCGTTACTATCATCAGTAACAACTTCTATCCCCTGGAGAATATTTTGATAGATACCAAGGATTCTTCCTAAACGATACTGATTATATTCGATGCGGTTACGGATGGTTTTTAAGTGTTCCGGTTCATCTTGAGATTCCCATTTATAAATTATATGCGATCGCACTAAGGATTCTACCCAAAATCCCTCTGTCCCAGGGGGAATTGTTAAAACGTCATTGAGGGTATCCTGAGCAGAATTAAGTACCAATTGGCAGATTTTTTGAGTTAAAAAGGGTTGTCCTCCTGTCCAATTAATAATTTCCCGCATCACAGCCTGAGCATTGGCGATTTTTTTCTCTAAACCTGGAATTAAAGGTTTAACTTCATTGAGGGTAAAACCTTCTAATTCAATGGCTGTCCCAATATTAAAGGGGGTACGACTGCGATCAGAAATTAAATCGGACGGTGTAGCAACCCCAAATAAGGCAAAGCTAACCCGGTTATATTCAGGATTAATTGCTCTTTGGTTATAACAAAATCGAATAAAGGCAAAAAAATCATCAACTTTAAAATTTAAGCTTAAAATACTATCAATTTCATCTACAAAAATAATTAAGTTTTTATCGGGAAATTGCGTTAATAAAATATCCTCTATAAAATTGCTTAACCGTTGAACCACTGAAATATCTTCTTCTTCTTTCCACCAATTCTTTAAATTAAATTTCCCTAAAAGGTTAAATCCGCGCCATAATTCGCTAACAATTCCTTTATACCATTGTTGCGCTGTTACCATTTCGCTGCCAATGCGCGTCATGTCTAAAGTTGTACACTGAAAGCCTTCCTGTTGTAAACGATAACGAGTTTTAACCAGCAAAGAGGATTTCCCCATTTGTCGAGAATTTAAAACATAACAAAAATTCCCTTGTTTTAATTGAGAATATAAATCTGAATCCGCTTTGCGGACAACATAAGTCGAAGCATCTTGGGCTAAACTTCCCCCAATTTGATAGTTAGAATAAATCATGAGATCTAGGGAACACCGAACAGCTTAATGGGTAGCCCTATATTATTTTTTGAGCCTCTTGCCTTAAGATACTCATTAATGGTATAGGATGACAGAACATTTTAATCTGCCTAAAAATCTAACACAGATGAACAAAAAACTGGCTGTTTCTCTCTTGACTCTTCTGTTTACCGTTAATTTTCCCTTATTAGGTTGGGCCGAAACCGTGTTAGAAAAAGTAAACCGGACAGGGGTGCTGACCGCAGGGGTGAGGACGGATGCGGTTCCCTTTGGTTATACGGACAAAAATAACGCCTTACAAGGGTATTCTGTTGATTTAATTAAATTGATTCAACAGCGTTTAGAAAAACAATTGAATAAACCGATTAAATTAGACTTAAAAACCGTCACCTTAAAAAATCGATTTACTCAAATAGAAACAGGTCAATTAGATATTGTCTGTGAAGCCACCAGTATTACACCAGAACGAGAAGAAACCGTTGATTTTTCCATTCCCTATTTTACCAGTGGAATTCAACTGTTAGTCCGAGAACCGGATGCAGAACGTTTAGATCCCACAAAAGCCTCAGAAACTCAATTAGAAACTATCCAAGAAAATAATATCACCGTTGGATTCTTACTGGGAACCACAACAGATGATGAATTCCGTCCGATTTATCCTGAAGCAAAATGGCAAGTTGTTGGTAGTCGTGCGGATGGAATTCGGCGGTTAAGATCAGAAGAAATTGATTTAATTGCGAGTGATGGAATTCTATTATTAGGTGAATTATGGGAACAAGGGGAAGACTTTAAAGCGTTTCGTTTAGTACCTGAACAACCTTTAACCTTTGAAAATTACGGCTGTATTTTACCTCAAAATAGTGCTCAATGGGGAACCTTGGTGAACCAAACTATTACCTCTCAAGAAAATACTCAACTGTGGAATCAATGGTTTGATCCTAAAACAGGGCGTTTTCCTTACCAACGTTTTCAAAGTAAAGCCAAACCTTAAAGGGGAAAGTCCTCTCCCTTTACTTTTTATTCCTCGGATCATTAGTGTCAACTTCAGCCGAAAACCTCTGATTAGATCCCCCTAAATCCCCCTTAAAAAAGGGAACTTTGAACTCTAATCCTCCCCTTTGAAAGGTAGGGGGGATCTAGGACTAGAAAACAATCAACGAACTTTCGGTAATAAGCCTATTTTTAGCCTTAAAAATATAGGTTTTAACCATTAGAGGACGGAACATTCGGTTTTATTAACCGTTGAATACTAACGTATATTGCTAATAGCATTACTCCTACCGATAGGAAACTAAATAAAACCGTTCCCATTGTGAATAAACCTACAACCAGGGTACGAACTGCTGTTGATATTTGAATCACCGTAAAATTCTCGGATTGAATGGGTTTGTTAGCGAATTTTTCAGCGATAATATGGGTTAATTTATAAAAGACTAAGGCAACTCCCCCATACATTAACCCATTCGTAATACAACGGAATAAATTAATAGTATCTGTTTGTGAGGTCGTTTGAGGTGTTTTAGAAGTAGGTTCAGTCATAGTTTATGAGTGTGCTAAACGAATACCAGTAGAAATAAATTTTGCTGTCCAAAACTCTAATTCTGGGTTAGCGATTTGGGTTTTTACAGCTTCTAAAACCCGTAAAGCTTCGGCTTCAGATTCTGTTAAGGCAAACACCGTTGGCCCGGAACCGGACATCATGGTTCCCAGAACACCTTGAGCCTCAAAAGCTTCTCGAAGTTGTAAGACTTGGGGATATTCGGGTAAGGCGACTTTCTCTAAATCATTGTGCAGTAATTTACCAATTTCTGCCCCATCTCGGTGCATAATTGCAGAAACCATCGGCCCAGAATGAACCCGTTGTTGGCGAGTTTGTAAATCCTGGGCTGCTGAAATGTAGGTATCGTTAAACTGTTGACGATAGGTTTTATAAGCCCAAACTGTCGAAATTCCCAAGTTCCGATATTTAGCTAAAACCACATACAAATGATCTAAATTTGTGAGGGGAGAAAGGGCTTCACCTCGTCCCGTTGCTAAAGCAGTTCCGCCTTGAATACAAAAGGGAACATCGGAACCAATTTGAGCCGCTAATTCTTCTAATTCACTTTGAGTTAAACCTAATTGCCACATTAAATCTAAACCGACTAAAACTGCCGCTGCATCTGTTGAACCTCCGGCTAAACCTGCGGCTATAGGAATATTTTTTTTGATATTAATTTCCACTCCCCCAAATTGTGCCATAGCATCGGGGAATTGTTGGGCTAATAATGCCGCCGCCCGATAAGCTAAATTGGTTTGATCATTGGGAACTTCTGCATGAGCACAGCGCACACTAATGGTATCAATTCCAATCGATTGAATGTCAATTTGATCGGCTAAACTAATACTTTGGAGTACCATCGCCAATTCATGATATCCATCGGGGCGATCGCCTATAATTTCTAAGTAGAGGTTAATTTTTGCCGGAGCAATTAAAGAATAGGAACGCATTTGTATTCAGGAGTCAGGAGACAGGAGATAGGCAACAGGAAACAAGAAATACACAGACTATATATCTGTTACTAATTCCGTTGTTTCCAGAAGATTAGCCAAATTTACCCATTGTTCCACACTGAGGTCTTCGGCGCGAACTTGGGGGTTAATCTCTAATTGTTCCAGTAATTGGGTTAATTGATCTCGACTCACCACACTTTGTAAATTATTTCTTAACATTTTGCGTTTACTGGAAAATCCTAATTTGAGTAAAGTTTCCAAATATTGGGGGTTAGAGGCGGGATGTGGGATGGGACGGGGACGCAAACGAATCACCGCAGAATCTACTTTTGGCGGGGGATAAAAGGCTTTTGCGGGGACATCACAGATATAGTCGCAGTCGGCGAGATATTGGACTCGAACCGACAACGCCCCAAAGGTTTTAGACCCTGCATGGGCGGTTATACGTTGGGCGACTTCTTTTTGAACTAACAGAACAATTAATTGAAATGGGTTAGGGTTCGGTTCCGCAATGGTTCCTAATAATTGTTCAACAATTGGCCCGGTAATATTATAGGGAATATTAGCAACAACTTTATTAAGATTTTGGAAATTGGGAAAATCCTGTAATTGGGTGGCAATATCTAAGGTTAAAATATCTCCTTGTAGCAATAAAAAATTATCCCGCTCCCCAAATCTTTTAACCAGATTTTTGCATAAATCCGTATCAATTTCAACCGCAACAACAGATTGAGCCACCGATAGCAATTGAGTGGTTAAAATTCCGGTTCCGGGGCCAATTTCTAATAACCGATCAGAGGGAGATAAGGACGCAGATTTAACAATTTTACTTAACGCTTTTTCACTGCGTAACCAATGTTGAGCAAATTGTTTTCGAGGTTGGGGCGATCGCATAGATGAATTAAATAATGGGACTACCATGATGATGAATTAAATACCATTGATTCGCCATCCGAGTATAAATATTCGTTGCCATTGATGTTGCTTGCAGGCGACGGCGACCGACAATTTGCATCACATTTTCTGTTAAAATAACATAAGCAATATCTCCATTAATTTCTGTTGAGATAACCTCAGTTTCAATTTCCAAATATTGAGTGGCTTTAAAAATTTGCTCCCAGGAAGCTCGAATTGCTTCCCATCCTTTCACCGCTTTCCGTCCAGGGTGAATGCAAACCGAAGCAGTTCCCTTCGACCAAAGGGTACTCATTGCTTCTAAATCCTGTTTTTCAAAAGCTCGATAAAACGCTTTATTGATCGTTAATACAAGTTGTTCATCCGTCATAACGCTGAAGTAGGGTGAGGGGGTGAGGGAAGCCAGAATAAGCGGATCTCTTCACAAGTGGCCCGAATTATGTCAGTATCATTTCCAGCATCAGGTGTTAGGGATTGGTTAACGGTTAACCGTTGGCTATCAACCGTCAACATCAAAATGTGACAGACTCGCTCAACTTCTCACCCAAAATAGGCCGTGTCAAATCGAACTCAATTGTTAGTTAGTCGTGTTTTAGTGGCTGTGATTGCCATGACCACACCACAAATTGCTCAAGCTACGGAAATTGTAGCTCAAGCCAACCCCCAAGCCAACAAACAGCTTAATGATTTGTTAGAACAGGGCCGAAAGTTGGTGGATGCTGGAGATCTGGAAAATGCCATTAGCATCTATACCCAAGCGGTTTCTTTAGATCCTAGAAACGCTAAAATTTATTCCGGGATTGCCTATTTAGAAGCGTTACGCGGTAACTTCCAAGTTGCGGCTCAATATTATCAAAATGCCTTAATCCTAGAACCGAATAATGCAGATTTTCAGTATGGTTTAGGGTTTAGTTTAGCCAATTTACAACAATATGATGCGGCGGCGGATGCCTATCGTCGGGCGACTATGCTCAAACGCGATAATATTCAAGCCCATCAAGGGTTAGCCGCAACATTATTCCGTAAAGGAGACTATACAGGGGCGATTCGAGCTTATCAAACAATTATTAGTCTGGATGCTCGTAATTGGCAAGCTTATTCTTCGATGGGAATGGCATTTCTCAAGCAAGAAAACGTGATGAAAGCCTTAGAAGTGCTGCAACAAGCCGCAATGATAGCTCCCAATGAAGCGAGTATTCAAATTAAATTAGGGGCTGCTTTATTAAAATATGGCGATCGCAATGGGGGTGTTGCCGCCTTTGAACGTGCCGCCCAACTCGCTCCCCGTGATGGCGATGTGCAATTCCAAATTGGTGAAATTTTTAAAGCTGAGGAAAACTGGGAAGCCGCCAGCCAAGCTTATCAACGGGCTTTAGCGTTAAAACCAACTTTGATGGAAGCGAATGCAGCCCTCGGAGAATTGCAACTCGCACAACAAGATTATGTCGGGGCAATTATTAGTTATCGTCGGGTGATTGAAAATAATCCCAATGATGCCTCTGCCCATTTTAATATGGGATTGGCACTGAAAGGACGAGGCAGTCGGGAGCAACAAGCGATCGCTTCTTTCCAAAAAGCCTTAGAACTTTATCAGCAACAAGGCAATCCCGAAGGCGTCAAGAAAACCCAAGCTGCTTTACAGCAATTACAACCGAAGAAAAAGTAAATTGATGTTATTAGCGATCGCATTTCCCTGAAAAACTAAGTTTTTGATCAGCTGTTTTTAGGAAGGTGCGATCGCACAAAGTCATATCAAAAACCTGTGTCATCATCTGTAGCAAACATTTAAAGATGGAATAAGTACCCAAACATAATTATTGACACATTTCTAATTCTCTATTCCCTGCGAAGCACTGAGCTTGTCGAAGTGTTCCCTGTTCCCTCTTGAAAATAGGAGTATTCACCGATGCAACTGGAAGATTATTTTGACTTTCAACGACCTGATGATATTCGAGTCAAAGGAACGCGAATCGGAATTGAAACCATCCTATATGATTTCATTCATCGTGCTCGTACTCCCGAACAAATTGCTCAAACTTATCCATCTCTTAACTTAGAACAAGTTTATGCGACTATCCTTTATTATCTACACAATAAAGAAGCCGTTAGTAACTACATTGCAGATTGGTTGGAGTGGAGCCACCAGCAACTAAAAGCACAACAACTTAATCCATCCCCTTCTGCTATTCGCTTGAGAAAACTAAGAGCCGAAAGAGAGGCTATCGAGAAAGGATAATGCCTTTAAAATATTTGCTGGATGAAAATGTAGATCCGATCTACAAAATAGGATTAAGTAAAATTGAGTCAGATTTAATCGTTTGGGCTGTGGGTGAACCTTACTCTCCCCCTAGAGGTACTTTAGATCCAGAAATTTTACTTTGGTGCGAGGAGTATAATTTTATATTGGTGACGAATAACCGTAAATCTATGCCTGTCCACTTGCTCGATCACATCAACGAAGGTCGTCATATACCAGGCATTTTTATTCTCAATGTTAAGTTAACTGTGGGGCAAAATATTAATGAGTTGATTTTCTTAGCACAGGTATCTTTTGAAGGTGAATATCAAGACCAAATTATTCATTTGCCCCATAGTTATGTTTTAGGAGTGCAATAATCGCCCCTAACAAATTATCCTGACTAGGGGAAACCTGTGCAAGGGTACTTCCAAGGTTTCATCAATTATCCAGAGTTAGTCTATTAAATGCTGTTAATACCAGGTCATGATTTACCTATAGGGGAATTTCAGCCGGATTTTTGACCTCAGTTTAAGGAATAAAATTAAAAGGGGAGGTTGAGAAACCCAGTTTTTTGATTGTTGTGAAATTTTTGGAACTGTTTCAGATTTGCTTAGTCCTATTTTTTAGGGTACATTATAACAATTGCCAAAACTTAGGATATAGACACTTGACGGGTACGAGTGGGGGGAACCTTGCCCCTACGACTGTTAACTGTCTGTTCTCCACACCTTTCTTTTTCTCCTGTTTCCTACTATCAATATTATTTCTGAGTGAGGAGTCCAATATGACCGCCAGAGTCAACACTCAATTTTTATCTCAATCTTTTATCGCTACTGGTATTAGCCTAGCCACTTTATTCTTATTAGGACAACCTATAAAAGCGCAAACTTCGGTTTCACCGGAAACGGTCAGTTCTTCATCTTCTACGGTTGTTCCTATCCTTCCCGCTCAAAACCTCAACCCGGATGTTCCCCCCTTAGATGACCCCGGTTTATTTTTACCATCCTTAGAGCAGCCAAGACGTCTGGTTCTACGGTTGGGTCAACGTCGGGTTTATCTCTATCAAGGAGAACAAGTTGTTGTTAGTTATCCCGTTGCTGTGGGTAAAGAAGGATGGGAAACGCCGACGGGGAATTTTAAAGTGATGCAAAAAATTGAAAATCCCGTTTGGCAAGACCCCTGGACGGGAGAAGTTCGTTCTCCAGGCCCTAATAGTGCGTTAGGATTACGTTGGATTGGGTTCTGGACAGATGGAAAAGATGTGATTGGGTTTCATGGAACCCCTACAATCAATTCAATTGGACAAGCCGCCTCCCATGGCTGTGTCAGGATGCGGAATGAGGATGTTGTAGCTTTATTTGAACAGGTGGAAGTCGGAACTCCGGTTATTGTTGAACCTTAAATATTTGATGTTCTATAGAGATTTTCAGGAATCACATCGAGTTCAAACTCATCTGATTCCTTTTTTGATTGTCTCAAAAGACATCAAAGATCTGATAAGCTAAGGCGTATTAAGGTTATTTGAAAATTAATGCTCACCCAAGGGGAGGAATGATGGCGCGGAAACGTCTTTCCGATATGGTACGGCAGGAAACTGAAAAAAGTGCAACGGCTGAAGTGGAAGTTGTCGTCGATGAAAGTGGGGTTGGAGTTCAATCGACTGCCTCACCTACAGAATTTGAGGCTCAACCCGACTTATTAGAGAAAATTGTTGAGTTGAAAACACATTTAGAAACGGCTCAAAAACAAGAACATTCCCTTCAAGAAAAAGTTTTAAAATTACAAGCTGAATTAGATGATAAAAATCAATTTATTGACCGCATGAAAACCGAAATTCAAGAGGCAGATTTAAAAGGAAAATTACAAAAAGCGCAAGAGGCTGCGTTACAATTATCCGAGGCAAATTCTAAATTAATTGATGAATTGAAAAACCTAAAGGAAGAAAATGAATCGTTGAAAAATGCCTTACAACTTAAAGCGCAACCACCACAATCTAAAGCCATTGTCAAACCCAAGGCTACATTAATCCCTCGTCCCTATTCTTCCCCCTCTCAACCTGTTTCTAATGATGATTTTTCCAGTAGCACTTGGTTGCTGTAGAGACTAATATAAAAGAAAAGGGCGAGAAAACCTCGCCCCTACATGGATTAATCGGTTAATCTCTAAGCGGGATTAGCTTGCAAACGCTGCTCTAATAAGCGACGAATCGATGCTTTTTCAATAAATCCCACTAACACCCCATTGCGAACAACGGGTAATTCATTTAATTGTTGTTGTTCTAAGACAGTTACCACGTCTAATAGTGGTTGTTGAGCATCAACAGTTGTTGAAAATTCCACAGGTTGCATCACTTCTTGAACTTGAATTAACGGCCATTGAGAGGTCGGAATTGTTTTCAGGTCATCCCCACTAATTTGACCGACTAATTCCCCGGCTTCATTGGTAACTAAAAATTGACGAGTTGCGGTTTTTCCAATAATATAATCGTTGACAAAGGTTCGTAAAGAAAGGGTTTGAGGAACAATCGGATTTTCATCAACTAGGGCATCCTCTGCGGTAAATTGAGATAATTGATTGCGGAGGGTGGCATCTTTGGCTAAAATTCCGGCATTACTTAACAGGAACCAACCGATTAAAATTGTCCAGAAATTAATCGAACCTCCGGCAAATAGAGGTAAAAATCCTAATAAAATTGCTAACCAACCAAATCCTTGACCGACGCGACTGGCAAATACAATGCCTTTAAATTGATTACCTGTAATTTTCCAGATGAGTGCTTTGAGAATATTGCCACCATCGAGGGGTAAACCGGGAATTAAATTAAAGACCGCTAAAGCTAAATTGACATAAGCTAAGAGATTAATTAAGGCTGTTAATGGGGCTGCGATGGTTAAAGAAGAACCCATCAAAGTTAACCCAACAAACAGGAATAAACTCACTAATGGCCCAGCAATGGCAATCCAAAAAGCCCCAGCAGGTGTTTTTGCTTCTTGGTCTAAACTGGCTAATCCACCAAACAAAAATAAGCTAATTGATTTAACGTTAATTCCTTGTTTGATGGCGACAAAACTATGACCTAATTCATGGGCTAAAACAGAAGCAAATAACAGTAACGCAGCAATTAATCCTAATAGGAATGGCAGTCCTAAACCCAATTGGGGAAATTGGGCTGCTAAACTTCCGCCATAACTTAAGGTCATTAATGCCAGAACAATAAACCAGGAAACATTAATATAAAAAGGGATTCCGAATAAATTACCGACGCGAATAGAGCCATTCATGTTGGCTACCTCTCAACTCATCCAAAAGCCAATTCAACTTCTGGTTGTTCATAACCCTATCGTAACGAATTGTAAAAAAACTGAGCAATCCGCCCCAGGTTGTAAATACTAGACGATTGAGTACGGTTTTCCGCTTTGACAATCAAGAAATACTCAGGCATTGTTCTTATGAAATTGGGTTTCTCAACGTCCAATCTCGATTTTATCCCCTTAATTAGAACCAGAAACCCGGTTTCTGGGGTGAACTCTAAACTTGATAATAAGAACGATACCACTCTACAAATCGTTGGACTCCCACTTCAATTGAAGTATTGGGTTGAAAGTTTACATCTTGAATTAAAGCATCAACATCAGCATAGGTCATGGGCACATCTCCGGGTTGAATGGGCATAAAGTTTTTAATGGCAGGTTTACCTAATGTTGCTTCTAATACTTCAATTAAATGCAACAATTCAACGGGTTGATTATTACCAATATTATACACTTTATAGGGGGCTGTTGTATGTTGATTTTCACCCGGTTGAGGAATTCTATCTAAGGTACGAATTACGCCTTCGACAATATCATCAATATAGGTAAAATCTCGTTGCATTTTTCCATAATTAAACACATCAATGGGTTTATCTTCGAGAATGGCTTTGGTAAAAATAAACATTGCCATATCGGGACGACCCCAAGGGCCATAAACAGTAAAAAATCGTAATCCCGTTGAGGGAATATTGTATAAATGGCTATAACTATGGGCGATTAATTCATTAGCTTTTTTAGTTGCTGCATATAAGCTGACGGGATAGTCTACATTATCTTCAACGGAAAAGGGAATTTTCTTATTTTCCCCATAAACGGAACTGGAAGAGGCATATACTAAATGTTGAATTTGAGAATGGCGACAGCCTTCTAAAATATTCAAAAATCCGACTAAATTACTATCAAGATAAGCATAGGGATTTTTTAAAGAATATCGTACTCCTGCTTGGGCGGCAAGATGAGCCACTCGTTCAAAATTTCCCTCAGTAAATAACTGATTCATTCCCTCTCGGTCAGCTAAATCTAGTTTTTTAAAAGTAAATCCTTCCCGATTTTTTAATTGGTCTAAACGGGCGTGTTTCAGAGACACATCATAATAATCATTAATATTATCAATTCCGATAACAGTATCTCCTCGGTCTAATAACCGTTGACACAAATGAAATCCAATAAATCCAGCCGCACCAGTGACTAATAAATTTGCCATTTTTTTATAAACTCCAGTAGTGAATATGAGAGGGAATTAAATTAGGGTTAAGAACAGACTTGACATCCATCACGACACCTTTATTTCCTAAACACCCTAATAGTTTTTCTACAGGAAGGTCGAGGTAAGTTTGATGGGGAACCGCAAGAATCATCGCATCTAGGTTCAATAAATCTGACCACTTTACTAATGTCATAGCATATTCTTGTTGAGTGGCAACAGGGTCAGCTAAGGGGTCATGAATTAACGGTTGAATTCTAAATTGATGAAGTTCCGCCACAATATCAGGAACGCGACTATTGCGTAAATCAGGTACATTTTCTTTAAAGGTTAATCCTAAAATTCCAACTTTTGCACTAGGAATGGAACAATTGGCTTGAATTAACAGTTTAACTAAACGTTGAGCTAAATAAGTTCCCATGCTATCATTAATCCGTCTTCCCGCTAAAATAACTTGGGGATGATAGCCTAATTCTTCGGCTTTTGCCGTTAAATAATACGGGTCAACACCAATACAATGACCGCCAACTAATCCAGGGGTAAAAGGTAAAAAGTTCCATTTGGTTCTAGCTGCATTTAATACATCTTGAGTGCGGATATTTAAGTGATCAAAAATAATAGCTAATTCATTCATTAAAGCAATATTTAAGTCTCGTTGAATATTTTCTATCACTTTCGCTGCTTCTGCAACTTTAATCGAAGGTGCACGATAAACCCCGGCTTGAATAATGCAGCTATAAACTTCAGTAATACTATTTAAGGTGGGTTCATCTTCTCCTGAAACCACTTTCACAATTTTTTCTAAGGTATGGGATTTATCCCCCGGATTAATTCGTTCTGGAGAATAGCCTAATTTAAAATCAATTCCTTGTTTTAAACCAGAAATTTGGGCTAATATTTTACCACAGATTTCTTCTGTTACCCCTGGATAAACCGTTGATTCATAAACAATAATATCTCCGGGTTTTATTACTTTTCCTAAGAGTTCAGAAGCTTTAATTAAGGGGGTTAAGTTGGGTTGATTATTTTTATCAACAGGCGTGGGAACTGCTACAATATAAAAGTTACAGTCTTTTAAATCTTGAAGAGATGCGGTAAATTTTAAAGATGAATTTTTTAACCTTTTATTGTCAATTTCTCCGGTAAGATCAATCCCTTGTTTTAAAGCTTCAACTCGTTCTAGTTTAATATCAAATCCAATGGTTTCGGGGAAAACTTCAGCAAAGGCAATGGCAACAGGTAAACCTACATATCCTAAACCAAGAACAGCAATGCGATGGGGATGAGAAGACATTATGATTTTAAAGATAAAAGATAAGGGGATTATGACATCGAATAAGAATTAATCACGTCACCCGCCGTTCTAAAAGTATACCCTAATTGTTGTAACCAATATAGTAAACGATTTAGGGTTTTTAAGGCTGAACCTTGTTGACGAGTGTACCATAATTTTGCTCCCCAGGGAATTGATAAATCCTCGACAGAATAGGCGGGAATAAAATCAAAGGGGTGCATATAAACTTGAACAATAGGCGGAAGGGGAGAAACTGAGGATAACAGTTGAATTAAGGATAATTGAAATAAATCAATCCATAATAACCCCATCGGTAAGGGAATCAAGGGTAAACTATTAACGGGAATTTCCCAAATATTATCTTGTAAATAGGGTTCAATCGGGACATTTTGATTATTAAACCGAGAGGGCATTTTTCCGGCAAAAACTGAAGAGTCATATTCATAGTTAGTTTGTTTTAAATAGTGATATAATCCTTCAGGAATTCGAGCTTGTGGCGCACGAAACCCTCTAATTTTTTGACCTGTAAAATCTTCTAAAATTGCTTTTGATTTTGCTAATTCTTCGATAATTTCACCTGTTGATAATGCAGGCATTTTTCGATGGGTGAAACCATGAGAGCCGATTTCAAATTTTTTTTGAATTGAAATATTGATCTCTTCTTTAATATAAGGAACAATTTCTCCATTAATAAATAAAGTAGTAGGACATTGATATTGATTTAGAATCTCAAAAATCTTCGGTAAACCCACTTTAACCCCTCGAATTGTTTCTTTAGAAGCAGGAAGTCTACCTCCCCAGTCCGTTTCGACATCAATGGAAATAATTGCTGTTTTAGATAATTTTTGATTCACGATTTTATTCTCCTAACTCTGTAAGGGCTGGAGAACCCCGCCCCTACATGATTTATTGTTTCATTTCTCGGCGAATTGCTGATAATTGATCAGCTAATATTCCATAGAAAAAGATGATAATTCCTGATAATAAAATTATCACATCTCGATCTGCTAGGTTGTCTTCTAATATTATGCCTGAAATCGAACTAATTAAACCTGCAACAATTAAAAATAAACTAACGGGTAAAAATACTCTTAAAGGGGCAAATAACACCACAATTCTAATAATTAACAAAAGGGTATTTAATCCATCTCTGACAATTTTAACTGAACTCGGACGACCGACCCGTTGATTAATAATAATCGGAACCCACTGAATTAACCAACCATTATTAATTAAGGCAATGGTTGTGGTGGTACTAAAGGAAAATCCATCGGGGGCAAGGTGCATACAATCAAAAATGGCTTCTCGTCTCATCACCCGTAACCCTGAATTTAAGTCAGGAATCTTCCATCCTGTTACCCAATTTGCCACCCATTTTAAGATTAATTTTCCAGGTTTTCTTAAAATGGGAACCGGAGAATTATAACGAGTTCCTATCGCAACATCTGCATCGCCTAACGCCATTAATAAACTCGCTAATTGTTCAGCATCGTGTTGACCATCGGCATCGGCAATGGCAATTAATCCATATTTTGCTTTACGAATTCCTGTTTTTAAAGCCGCACCATAACCGCGATTTCGACCCTGACGAATCACTTTTGCTCCCGCTTGTTTTGCTTTTTCTGCTGTTGAATCCGTTGAACAATCATCAACGACTAAAACCTCAAACTCTCCCCCAGTTGGTTTCAAGAGGTTAATCATTCCCGTCACAACCGTTGCAATTGCGGCTTCTTCATTAAAGGCAGGAATGACTAAGGACAGCCCTTTTCCTTCCGTTAAGGTTGTTTGAATTGCCGTTGTTAACTCTCCATCCACCACTTGATACATATCGTTTATCTGCTGAATTTCTCAACCTATTGTATTATCTGAAAGAATCAGACCCAGATTGCGGGTCAATTATATCTGATTTTGGATCAATTTTTAGATGCTAGTATCCCGTCTCCAGAAGTTTTTAACCGCCCCAGAAGATCACCGATTTAGCCCTCGAATGATCTTTTGGCTGACCTTGAGTCTGGTTTTCTCCATTAGTTTTGCCATTCCGCCTCTACAAAAAGCCTTCAGTGGAGAATATTTAATCATGGATGATGCCCGACAACATCTATTTTGGATGCAACGGTTTGTTGATCCTGATTTATTTCCTAATGATTTAATTGCGGATTTTTATCAATCCATTACGCCTTCGGGTGTGAGTGGTTTCTATCATTTAATGGCAAATTTAGGGATTAATCCTCTACTTTTAAATAAGATTTTACCTTTATTTTTAGGATTATTAACCACTATTTTTTGTTTTGGGATTTGTATTGAACTTTTACCTGTCCCAACTGTTGGGTTTATTGGGTCTTTACTGTTGAATCAAAATCTTTGGTTACATGGGGAATTAACAACGGCTGTTAGTAGCGGTTTTGCTTATCCCGCGTTTCTATCTTTTCTCTATTTCTTGTTACGTCGATCTCCTCTGGGCGTGGGAATTTGTATGGCAATTATGGGGAATATTTATAGCCCCTTAATGTTAGTTGCTTCTGGGGTTTTAATTTTGCGGTTAATTCAGTGGGAAAAAGGGAAACTGCAATTTTCTAATAATCGTCAGGATTATATCATTTCGGCTGTTGGTTTAGGGGTTGCAACCTTAGTGATTATCCCTTATTTTTTCTCTACTTCTGAATATGGCCCGACCATTTCAGCCCAAGAAGCTAAAACGATGCCGGAATTTTTAGATAAGGGAAGAACAGCATTTTTCTATAGCAATAGGGGGTTAAATTTTTGGTTTAAAAATAGTCGCAGTGGCCTTAAAATTTCCCTGAATCCGCCTTTAGTTATATTAGGATTTTTCTTACCAATTTTGTTCCGATTTCCCCGTCAGTTTCCGTTGGTGGAAAAAATCAGTTCTAAAATTAATATTCTGCTGTATTTAATCCTAACATCTATAGGGTTATTTGCGATCGCCCATCTCTTATTGTTTAAGTTATTTCTTCCCAGTCGCTACACCAGTCATAGTTTCCGCATCATTTTAGCGATTTCAACAGCAATTTTTTTAATTGTTGTCTTAGATGGGATTTTTCAAGCTACTCTTAAACAAATTATTGCTTTAGCATCAACGGTTGTATTTAGTTTTGTGCTAATTTTTTATCCGTTTTTTATTTGGGGAAAAGCTTTTCCACGAACTGCTTATACCATTGGAACAGATCCAGCAGTTTATCAGTTTTTACAACAACAACCGAAAGATACTTTAACGGCTTCTTTATCCTTAGAAGCAGATAATTTACCCATTTTTTCTCAACGTCCGGTTTTAGTTTCCTGGGAACACGCTTTACCGTATCAAAAGGGATATTATCGTCAAATTAAACCTAGGGTTTTAGATTTAATTTTTGCCCAATATAGCCCCAATTTAGACACAGTGAAACAGTTTATTCAGAAGTATGGCGTTGATTATTTTCTGATTGATCAAAAAGCTTTCAGTCCTGAATATATGACCGAGAATGTTTGGTTTAAACAATGGCCAGATCAAGGAAAACAAGCCTTAAGTCAACTTCAAGGAAAACAACAACCGATCCTGTTACAATCGTGGAATCGTTGTACTATCTATCAAAATCAACTCTATCGTCTGGTAAAAGCAGATTGTCTCATCAAATAACCCGCAGGGTGCGTAAGCGCAGCGCACACACTACCTGACATTTTATTATCGCAGTTTTTGACACACTCACCAGCTAACCATAGGCTCATTTAGGGAGGTCAATCATGTTAAAAAAAAGTTTAATTAATCTCGGAATTTTACCAATTTTTTTATTTAGTAATTTTACCTTAATTTCTCTCAAAAATCAACCTCCGACCTCGGTTGAAAGTTATAAACCTGATCCAGCAACATTATTTAACCAAGGAAAACAATATTATCAACAAGGACAATATACTCAAGCTGCTGATATTTTACAACAGTCTATTTTAGGGTTCTCTCAACAAGGAGATGTTGTTAATCAAGCGATCGCTTTAAGTAATCTATCATTAGTTTTACAACAATTAGGACAATGGGAACAAGCCGAAAAAGTTCTACAGGAAAGTTTGGCTTTAATTCAAGATTTATCCTTTCCTAAAAAGCCTTTAATTCTAGCTCAAATTTTAGAGATTCAAGGTCAATTAGAGCTCACAAAAGGACAACCTGAACAAGCTATTAAAACTTGGAAACAAGCGTTTAAACTTTATGCTGAAGCGGGAAATTTGTTAGGAGAAATTACTAACCAAATAAACCAAGCAACGGCTTTACAAACCTTGGGACTCTATCGACAATCTTTAAAAATGTTAACAGAAGTTAATGAAACCCTGAAATCTCAACCGAATTCTTTAATTAAAGTAACGGCTTTATTAAGTTTAGGAAATGCCTTAAAAAAAGTGGGCGATTTAAAAACGGCTCAAGCTGTTTTGCAACAAAGTTTAGAGTTAGCTAAAACTGCTAATTATTCTCAAATTTTAAGCCGGATTTATTTAAGTTTAGCCAATCTTAATCGCGCTCAAAATAATTCCGATCTCGCTTTAGAAAATTATCAAAATGCAGTAAAAACAGCCTCAAATGGTTTAGAAAAACTGCAAGGTTTGATTAATCAATATAGTTTACTGATTGATTTAAAACAATACAAAGAAGCAGAAACTCTATTCCAGGAAATTCAAGATTCTATTTCTAAAGTTCCGGTGAGTCGGAGTTTGGTTTATGCTATGGTTAATTTTACGAATTCTTTAATGAAGTTAAATTCAGCTTCTAATCATTCTAAAATTATTGATTTATTAAATACTGCAATTCAATCTTCTAAAATTTTAAAAGATCTCCGTTCAGAATCCTACTCATTAGGAATTTTAGGGAAATTTTATGAACAAAATCAACAACCCTTAGAAGCTCAAAAATTAACCGAACAAGCTTTATTAATTGCTCAATCTATTAATGCTTCTGATATTGCTTATCAATGGCAATGGCAACTAGGAAGACTTCTAAAACAACAAAATCAGAAAGACCAAGCGATCGCTGCTTATACTGAAGCGGTTAATACTTTAAAATTTCTCAGAAAAGACTTAGTTGCGATTAACCAAGATGTGCAATTCTCCTTTCGAGAAAGTGTAGAACCTGTTTATCGAGAATTAGTCGATTTAATTTTACAATCTCCGACTCCCGATAACCTAAAAACGGCCCGTGAATTGATAGAATCTTTACAACTTGCTGAACTCGATAACTTTTTCCAAGAAGCGTGTTTAGATCAAGAAATTAAACCTCAAGAAATTGATCAAATTGATCCCAATGCAGCCATCATTTATCCGATTATTTTAGCCAATCGTTTAGAAGTTATTCTCTCAATTCCGGGTCAACCTTTACGCCACTATTCTACCGAAATTTCTCAACAACAGGTTGAAACTACAATTCGTCAATTACGACTATCTTTTCAACCGATATTTTCGACAAAAGAACGATTAGAATTATCGCAAACCGTGTATAATTGGCTCATTCGTCCGGCTGAAGCTGATCTCAAAAATAGCTCAATTAAAACCTTAGTCTTTGTCTTAGATGGTTCTCTGCGAAATGTGCCGATGGCTGCTCTTTATGATAGCAAAAATTATCTAGTTCAAAATTATAATTTAGCTCTAACTCCGGGTTTGCAACTCCTGGCTTCTCAATCTTTAAAACGAAATCAACTTAAAGCTTTAACCGTTGGGTTAAGTGAAGCTCGTCAAGGGTTTTCTGCCTTACCTGCCGTTGCGTCTGAACTTGAAAAAATTGAGGCAGAAGTTCCGACAAAAGTTTTATTAAATCAACAATTTACCCGTGAGGCTGTTCAACAACAAATTCAAGAAACCCCCTTTCCCATTGTTCATTTAGCCACCCATGGACAATTTAGTTCTAAAGCGGAAGATACTTTTTTATTAACCTGGGATAGTCGAATTAATGTTAAGGATTTAGATGATTTTCTCAGCCGTCGCCAACGGGGAGAACAAAATCCGGTAGAATTATTAGTCTTAAGTGCTTGCGAAACCGCAACAGGAGATCAACGGGCTGCTTTAGGATTAGCGGGTGTAGCGGTGCGTTCTGGGGCACGGAGTACCCTAGCGACGTTATGGCAAGTTAACGATACCTCTACCGCCTCCTTGATGGCAGAATTTTATCAAGAATTAACTCAGCAACAAATCAGTAAAGCCGAAGCTCTGCGTCAAGCGCAGTTAAAGCTGTTACAACAGCCAAAATATCAAGATCCCTATTATTGGGCTCCCTTTGTTTTGGTGGGAAATTGGCAATAGATTTGTAACTCTGAAGATAGGTTAATAAAATTAAAGTATTAGTGCATCATCCAAGACCCGTGATCTAACAGGAGTCCTCTTGACTCTAGTTCAATTCTTTCTGAGTATTCTTTGGAGACTCATACTTTTATGTTTCACAACCGTTTGCACCAGCACTGGATTAGCCTATCTCTCCTGACCCTTGTGGGGGGAGCTTTTGTTCCGCAACTGTCCGTTATGGCTCAACCAACCCGTTCAGAGGGAATCCAAATTAGCATGGCTTTTGAACCCCCACCAGGGGAAGGAATGCCCAGCCGCACTGCCGGAGGAGGGTCTCGCGGTCAAACTCTGGCTGCGATTCAAACCGCACCCCCCTTAATGGCCTTAGTTCCGGCATTTTATTCTCAAACCAATCGCCAAGAAACGGATATTAAAGGATTGACGGTTGCGGCTACCCCGACATTCTTTTTCTATGTTCCTGCAATTCCGGCAAAAGAAGCCGCTTTTAGCTTAAAAGATGAAAATAACAACGATATTTACCAAACTCGTTTAACGCTTCCCAATCAACCCGGTATCCTCAGTATTGCTCTACCAAAAGATACTCCTCCGTTAAAAATTGGTCAAACCTATCGTTGGTCATTTGGGGTGATTTACAACGATGAAAACGCGCAGGAACCTAAAGTTGTGTTTGTAAGCGGGGAAGTCACCAGAACAGAACCCGATGCCACGTTAACAGCTAAACTACAACAAGCTAAACCCCTAGAACAAGCTAAAATTTATGCTGAAAATGGAATTTGGTTTGAAAGTTTAGCCACTTTAGCCCAACTGCGTCAAAATCAACCGATGGATGAAACATTAACCAAGCAATGGAATGAACTGTTACAATCCGTTGGTTTAGAATCCATTGCGAATCAACCGTTTGTGAATGCGCTTGAGAACTAATTAAGGTTAAACTCGAATGAAGTATGGAGTTATGAAACAAAAACAAACGGTCTTCAGACTTCATACTTTCAGATGGAAATCTTCTGGGCAATGGCTGAAGTTATTTCGTTATTTATGGTTAAGTCCTGTGATAACGGCTTCAGTTATTGCCCTGCAAAGTACAGGTTTTTTACAACTTTTAGATTGGGCAACCTTTGATCAATTTGTGCGGTGGCGCCCCCTAGAACCTCCTGATTCCCGGATTGTCATTGTTACTATCGATGAACCGGATTTGAAAAAGCTAGGGCAATGGCCGATTCCTGATGCTATTTTAGCACAATTAATAGAAAAAATAAAGCTTCAAAAACCGATTGCGATTGGATTAGATATTTAAATGAGATTCCACCGGATTTTTTTCATGATAAAATTGTATTCATTGGCCCCTTTGCTCAAAGTTTAAATGATCTATTTTTTACTCCTTATACCAGTAATTTATTTAGTATTAATGATCGTACACCAGGGGTAATTATTCATGCTAATATTGCCAGCCAACTGATTAGTAGTGCTATCGATGGACGCACCTTAATTCATGTTTGGTCAGATCGGACAGAATGGTTTTGGGTGTTTCTTTGGTCAACGGTTGGTAGCAGTTTAGGATGGATTTATGGGGGAACCCGTTGGACAGTTTATTGGTTGATTTTAGCCAGTGGAGGTTTAATTATTATTTCTTATAGTGCTTTTATTAGTGGTTGGTGGCTTCCCTTAGTTTCTCCCTTATTAGCATTAGTCAGTTCTGGGATGGTGGTTACGGCTTATATTGCTAATGTTGAACGTCAAGATCGAAAAATGGTGATGACGTTATTTCAACGGTATGTTACCCCCAAAATTGCGGAAACAATATGGCAAAATCGAGAGGATTTATTACAAAAAGGTCAAATTTTAGGGCAGAAAATGATAGCAACTGTCCTGTTTACGGATATTAAAGGTTTTAGTACCATTGCTGAACGCATGGAACCCGCAATGTTAATGACTTGGTTAAATGAATATATGAATGCCATGGCGAATATTGTGTTTGAACATGATGGGGTTGTTGATAAATTTATGGGGGATGCTATTATGGCAGTATTTGGAGTTCCTATTCCTCGAAATAGTACCCAAGAAATTGCTCAAGATGCAACTTCTGCGGTATCCTGTGCCTTAGCGATGGGAGAAAAATTGCGAGTGCTTAATCAACATTGGCAACAACAAAATCAACCCCTAATTTCTATGAGAATTGGAATTGCTACCGGAGTTGTCGTTACTGGAAGTTTAGGCAGTTCTCAACGGATGGAATATACAACTTTAGGCGATAGTGTTAATATTGCTGCCCGCTTAGAAAGTTATGACAAATCCTTTTATAGTGAGGGAACCTGCCGGATTTTAATGAATGAAGAAACCCATCAACAAATTAATGGCAAGTTTCCCACTCGTTACGTCGGTCGTGTGCAATTATATGGACGTCAACAGTTAATTAATATTTATCAAGCTATCAACGATTAAAAGGGAACAGGGAACAGGGAACAGGGATAATACTTCTAGCTATTTCATATCACTTTTAAATTATTACAACCTATTTGGGATTGCTATATGATTTTTAATATTAGTATTTCTGCTTTCGCCCCCTATTCACCATTCCCCAATCGTAATTCGTAATTCGTAATTCGTAATTCGTAATTGCCTATTGCCTATTGCCTATAGCAAGATTGCCTATTGCCTGTTCCCTGTTCCCTCTTAAAACTTAAGTAGGACGGATTTCCGAACTAGCACTCGGAACAGTTGAGTGCTAAAGTAACCTATTGGTGATTAACAATATTGTAAGATGGCTAAAATTGTTTCGTTTAGTGAAGAATCTCGTAAAGCCTTAGAAAAAGGCGTAAATGCCTTAGCCGATGCGGTGCGCGTCACCCTTGGCCCCAAAGGTCGCAATGTCTTATTAGAGAAGAAATTTGGTGCTCCTGAAATCGTTAATGATGGCATCACGGTTGCTAAAGAAATTCAACTTGCTGACCCCCTCGAAAATACAGGCGCTCGGCTGATGCAGGAAGTCGCCTCCAAAACCAATGAAGTGGCTGGAGATGGAACAACAACCGCCGCTATTTTAGCCCAAGCCATGATTCATGAAGGGCTAAAAAACGTCGCAGCCGGGGCTAATCCGGTCGCCTTGAGACGGGGAATGGAAAAAATTGCTCAGATTTTAGTCCAAGAAATTCAAGCCGTTGCTAAACCCGTTGAAGGAGATGCGATCGCCCAAGTCGCTACAATTTCCGCCGGAAACGATGAAGAAATCGGTCAAATGATCTCCCAAGCGATGGAAAAAGTTACCAAAGATGGGGTGATTACCGTTGAAGAATCTAAATCCATCACCACCGAATTAGATGTGGTGGAAGGAATGCAACTGGATCGGGGATATATTTCTCCCTATTTTATTACCGATAATGAACGGATGGTGGTGGAATTTTCTAACGCCAGAATCTTGATTACGGATAAAAAAATTAGTTCTATTCAGGACTTAGTTTCTGTTTTGGAAAAAATTGCCCGTTCGGGTCAACCGTTGTTAATTATTGCTGAAGATATTGATGGGGAAGCTTTAGCAACCTTGGTGGTTAATAAAGCCAGAGGCGTGTTGAATGTTGCGGCGATTAAAGCTCCGAGTTTCGGTGAACGTCGCAAAGCTTTGTTACAGGATATTGCCGTTCTCACAGGGGGACAATTAATTTCTGAAGAAGTCGGATTAAGCTTAGATACGGTTTCTTTAGAGATGTTAGGAACCGCCAGCAAAATCACCATTGAAAAAGACAATACCATTATTGTAGCTGATAGCAAAACTCAAGCCGATGTGAAAAAACGGGTTGAGCAGATTCGCCGTCAATTGGAAGAAACCGACTCTGAATATGATGCCGAAAAACTCCAAGAACGGATTGCTAAATTAGCTGGTGGTGTGGCAGTGATTAAAGTCGGTGCTGCTACGGAAACGGAAATGAAATCTCGGAAACTGCGAATTGAAGATGCGTTGAATGCAACAAAAGCCGCCGTTGAAGAAGGAATTGTTCCGGGTGGTGGAACAACGTTAATTCATCTGGCTAAAAAAGTCGATGAAATTAAATCCCAACTCGATGATGAAGAAAAAATTGCAGCCGGAATTATTTCTAAAGCTTTAGAAGCTCCGTTATATTATATTGCCAGTAATGCTGGGGCTGAAGGTGCTGTCGTGGTAGAAAATGTCCGTGACACTGAATTTAGCATGGGTTATAATGCCTTAACGGGAATATACGAAGATTTAATTGCTTCTGGAATTATTGACCCGGCAAAAGTGGTACGTTCTGCACTGCAAAATGCCACATCTATTGCGGGATTAGTGTTAACAACTGAAGCCTTAGTGGTCGAAAAGCCTGAGAAGAAAGCCGCAATGCCCGATATGGATGCCATGGGCGGTATGGGCGGTATGGGCGGTATGGGTGGCATGGGTGGCATGGGTGGCATGGGCATGATGTAGAATGCCGTGATCTCACATCCCTGCTGATCTCTAGCTAGGGCTTGCTGAAGCAACGGATCTACTCTGGTCATTGAGAAATATCCGTTGCTTTAATAACTTGTTTTAATTAATCAGGCAAAATAATTTTGTTTTTTAAAAGATTGTTAGGAATTTTTGATATTTTATTGAGAATAACTTTCAAATAGTTGACGAGATTATCGGGGTTCTGGTATCATTGAAAAAACAGCACCAAAGGGCTTATTGTGTCTAATTGTAAAAATGAAGGCTAAAACCCCGATTGTGTCGTTCAATCTGTTGGTTTTATAACTAAATTTCGGCGTATCGATGCACGAATTTTGGGAAAGGAATGTTAAGCAACAGATAGAGGTATTGACAAAATGAACAATTTATGGTGTAGTCCTTAAAAGCTGGGTTGGTAACAAGCTTTAATTCGTGAAATTCAACTGAAACTAGATTTATTTTAACGGTAATGTTTGCACCGTCAAAACTTGAGGAGCAGACGCATCTGGAGGATAAAGAAAATCAACTTTAACAGGTCTGGTTTCTTTGGGTTTTAAGGTTAATTTGACTAACGGTTCTCCGGGTTGACCCCGTTTTTGTACTAAATGAACATAGCGAGTTTGGGATTTTCCTTGCTCATCTTTATAACTAAATCGAACTGTTCCTCGGAAAAACACTTGGGGTGCGGGGGGGTCAAAAAACCTTAAGCCGGGTTGGGATAATTTTTCTTCTTTGATGGGAGTTTGTAACGTTAAAATAACCGTTTGGAGTTGATTGGTAGGGTTATGTAAGGGTAAATTTAAGTTATATTCTATGCCATAATTTCCATGAGCTTGATAAGCAGTATCAGGATATCGAACGACTAAGGGAGCACTTTGAATTTGATTAGTTCCTAACTGTCCTCTTGGTAATGTTGCAAGAGGATAAGAAAAAGCTTCTCCCGGTTTAGGAATCGTTAAAATAGAATTATTAGTATCAACAATATTGCCATTCCAACGGGAACCTAATGCAACTCCAGCGACTCTTCCATAAATGATTTGTTGAGGATTTGTATTCGGTGGTGTCGGAGTGCGATCGCGCGGTGTTACTAATGTTCCTAACTTTAATAATTGTTCCCATTCTGTTAATGTGGGTGCAATTTCGGTTCTATTTTGTTGCACCGTTGCATATTTCGCTAAACTGGCAATATAAACTTCTCCATTACTTTCTAAACGCATTAAGGTTGACCGACCATTTAAAGGCGGTTCTAAATTTTTAACCGGAATGGGTGCATTTAATAATAGACGACTGCTTTGGGGCGGAATCACAATTTTTTCAACAAATTCAGGTTGTCGTTTTCCCCTTAAAATATCACTCATGACCCGACTTCCTGGCCCTGCATAAATATTCCCATTAATATTATCTAAAACAGCATCCAGAGGAATAAATGGAGCATCGGGTTGACTTAAATAACTCGCGGCTTGTAAAATATGAATTGTAATAGGTTTATTGCCTGGATTATAAGCTAATATTCCTAAATAAAGCGTTCTTAAATCGTTTTCTTGGGCAGGTTTAGCGACGTGGTGGGCAAAAATATCAAATTTACCTTTAAAAGGAAAATTTAAGTGGGCTTCTGGTTGTTTTTTATCGGTTTGGGGAAAGGTTGAAAGTAAAATTCCTTCGTTTAAAATTAGTTCAGGACTATTACTATTAAAAACAGGGATTTGATCTAATTGTCCGGGTAACGGTCGCACTTCTTGAGGTTGTACAATTTCCCGCGCAGGAGGGGCAGCTTGGGCTAATAAAGTTAAACTGAGAAATAAGGGTAAAATCATCCTTGTTATTAAAATAGACAGAACAATATCCTACGTTTCTCAACAGAAATGCAGGATACTGATTGAAATACCAGATCAGGTTATGGTCTGATTTAATATTCAAATATTATTGGGGTGAACTCCTCGGGTGGGATTCGAACCTACGACCAATCGGTTAACAGCCGACCGCTCTACCGCTGAGCTACCGAGGAACGTTGTGTCTCTCTTTTAGCCACAGTTAATTATAGTAGCGCCAAACCCTAGAATTTTGCAAGCCTTTTTGAAAAAATTTTTTGAAGTTTGATTTTAAATCCTGAAAAGCCTTTATAGAGGCTATTTTAAGCCCATTCTCAACTGAGCGAGGCGGGTTTGAGCCTCTGCATCTAGGGAACTCGCCAAGAAACGACTAGACGATTGCTTCCGGGGTTGATGACGGCGTTGGCGACGGCTGGTTGTAGCTTCCACCGCTTCGGCTAATTGTTCGGCGGACAGCCATTCAGCCCCATAACCCGTGACCGTCAACTGTTGAGCGCGGTCTGAAGTGGCGACAATTAATCGACGTCGGGACAACCGCAATTGACGACCCAAAGAAGCACAGAGTTTTTCAATATAAGTATCTGCGGTTTGTCCAAAACCTGTATAATGAATCGACACATTGCGGGTAATGGCTTCGCTAAAACTGGGAGTATTTTGATAGTGGGCATCAAACACAATGCGAGCATCTAACCCTTCAAAGGCACTATAGTCCACTAACGTTTCAATCAAGTGTCTACGGGCTTCTTCCATCCCGTCACCATCCCGTTTCTGTCGCAATAGCGGCCATATTCCAATAATGTTATAGCCGTCTACGAATAAGACAGCTTTAGCGAGAGAGCTACTCATGGTTCAGTTGTTAAATAAGCTTGCAAGGGTTGGACGATTAATAAAAATACGCCCAAGGTTAATTTTTTCTTTACATATTATCACAGAACTATACAGTTGATGGTTGACCGTTAACTGTATAGTGTTCCCGGTGAAGCGGATTACTCATTTCTGAAAAGTACATTTCAGGATACGATAGGATTATGGCTACTATCGATATCCAGGGAGTTAAACACACTTACGAATTGACGTCGCCCACCTCATCGGGTGACGTACTGGTTTTTATTCACGGTTGGTTATTGAGTCGTCATTACTGGCAACCCGTCATCGACCTATTAGCCCCACAATATCAATGTTTATCTTATGATTTACGAGGATTTGGAGATTCTCAACTGTTGGCGGGAAACCCCTCACGACTCGCCGTTTATACCCCCATTTCCTACGCTGAAGATTTAGCCATTCTGTTGGACACCCTAAACCTCAACAATGCTTGGTTAGTGGGTCATTCTCTAGGGGGAACCATTGCCCTTTTAGGAGCGGATAAACTGCCAGAACAGGTGAAAGGCGTTATTTGTGTGAATGCGGGTGGGGGAATTTACTTAAAAGAGGAATTTGAGAAATTTCGTTCCGTTGGTGAACAAATTGTTAAATTTCGCCCCCGATGGTTGTGTTATTTACCGTTATTGGATTTAATCTTTACCCGCGCTCAAGTCGCCTGTCCCCTCAAACAACGGTGGGGACGACAACGGTTAATCGATTTTGTCATTGCCCATCCTGAAGCCGCATTAGGGGCATTATTAGATTCTACAACCGAAGCGGAAGTCCATCGTTTACCCCAGGTGGTGTCTCGACTGCAACAACCCGTTTATTTTATAGCGGGACTGCAAGATGGAATTATGGAACCTCAATATGTTCGCCATTTAGCCAGTTTTCATTGGCTATTTCGTCAAGGGGATAACAATGTGATTGAGATCCCCAACTGTGGGCATTTAGCCATGGTGGAACAAACCCATACCGTTGTTGAGCACATCAAAACGATTATAAATCAGTATTAAATCAAGGTTAAGGGATCATTAAACTGTTCCCCATCCCCCTATACATGACGCCCCATAATCACTAAATCTCGTTCAATGCCATCTAAATTAGCAACTTTGGGTAAATAACCCCATTGTTTAAACTCAAAAGTTTCAAATAATTTTAAACTCGGTTGATTGTGAGCAAAAATTAACGCCACTAAAGCTTTTAATCCTAACTTAGGACTGTGATTTAGGGCTTGGGTTAATAGTCTTTTACCAATTCCTTGACCTTGATACTCAGGATGAATATAAATACTGAGTTCTGCGGTACTCTGATAAGCTGGACGACCATAGAACGCCTGAAAACTTAACCAGCCTACAATTTGGTGATCTAACTCGACGACCCACACCGGACGAGTTTGGGCTTTGTGTTCCTGATACCAAGAAATTCGGCTTTCGACGGATATTGGTTCTAAATCAGCCGTTGCTGTGCGTCCCGGAACCGCCGCGTTATAAATCTCTACAATTGTTGGTAAGTCCGTCTCCACTGCGTCCCGAATCTGCATACCCATCCTAACCCCTGTTTGCCCCATAATTCCCCCTACACCCATCATCTTAAAAAACCTAGTGTAGTCGAGTCAGAATCAAGTTCTCAAGATGGGTTCGGCACAAAAAATATGTCCATTTTTTGCTAATCAGGGGAATCTTCACTCTTAATCCGTCTAACCTCTGAATTGGTTGTGATCTTGATTTTTTTAGCCCAAAGACTCATCCCAGAAGGAGGGCAAATTAAGTTAAACTCAGCAAAGGCAGGACAAATTCAATCCCCCTACCCCCCTTAAGCGCTCTATTCTTGATCCTAATATATGGCAACTCAACTTAGTGAATTAGAAACTCAACTGGAAGACTTACGCGCCGAGGGAATAACAGCGATCGCAGCTTGTCAAACCTTGGATGAATTAGAACAATTACGAATTAACTATTTAGGCAAAAAAGGTAAAGTTTCTGTAGTTTTAGGGGCTATGGGAAAACTTGACCCCAGTGAACGACCTCGCATTGGAGCGTTAGCCAATGAGGTTAAAAAAGCCTTAGAAACGGGTTTAGAGGAAACACGCACCGCTTTACAGCGTGCCCAACTCGAAGCCCAACTTCAGTCGGAAACCCTGGATGTGACGATGCCAGGAGTTTATCATTCCCAAGGTCGAATTCATCCCCTCAATGGCATTATTGATCGCGCTTTAGACATTTTTGTGGGGTTGGGGTATACCGTTGCTTCTGGCCCGGAAATGGAAACGGACTATTATAATTTTGAAGCCTTAAATACCCCCCCGGATCACCCTGCACGGGATATGCAGGATACGTTTTATTTACCCGATGGCAATTTATTAAGAACCCATACCTCATCGGTACAAATTCGCTACATGGAACAACATCAACCCCCCATCCGCATTGTCGCACCGGGTCGGGTTTATCGTCGGGATACTGTTGATGCGACCCATGCGGCGGTGTTCCATCAAATTGAACTCTTAGCCATTGAAGAAGGGTTGCGGTTTACAGATTTAAAAGGAACCATTAAAGAGTTTCTCCGACAAATGTTTGGGGATTTACCCGTGCGCTTCCGGGCGAGTTATTTCCCCTTTACCGAACCTTCGGCGGAAGTCGATTTACAATGGCAAGGAAAATGGCTAGAAGTGTTAGGATGTGGCATGGTTGATCCTAATGTTTTAAAAGCTGCCGGGTATGACCCCGAAAAATACACGGGATTTGCAGCAGGTTTTGGTGTAGAACGGTTTGCGATGGTTCTCCATCAAATTGATGATATTCGGCGGGTTTATGCCAGCGATTTACGCTTTTTACGTCAGTTCTAATAAAAAAAAATGTGTGGGATTTAATGAGGAGTGAAATTCATGAATAATTTTCGATTAAGGAGTCAGTCCTTTCGAGTTTTGGCATTCGTTGTATTAGCCGTAATGGGAAGTCAATTACCCACCTTAGCTAATATTCAAACCAAACCCCAAACCCCGAATTCGGACACCCAAATCGCTCAAAGTCGTTCCAGTTTGTGCCGTCGCATTGGCGAACCTCAAGGGTTAGCGGTTCATGCGCGACCGACTCCAAATTCCCCTGTTGTTGGTGGAGTGGGTTTTAAAACGGAAGTTACCTTAGCCGATAATTCTCAAGGAACTCGTGGCCCCGATGGTCGGACTTGGATTGAAATTACTGCCCCTGTAAAAGGTTATATTTCTAATGGTTTTCCTGATGCAACGGGTAATTTATTAGACTGTGGAAATCAAGCGGAAAATCCTAAGCCAACACCCGTGAGTCTGTGTCGTCAAATTGATTTATATGCCGCACCGAAAGGGGTTGTTGTACGGGAAAAACCCTCTCGATTTTCTGAACGAGTTGGGGGTGTTGCTTCAGGAGCACGGGTAAGATTAGTTGAGAATTATAAATTAATTCCTGATACTAATGGTGAAAAACGGGATTGGGTTGAAATTAGTGAGCCTCTGGAGGGATATATCTCGGCTAATACGTTAATTATGTGTCGAAGATAGGAAACATAGAAACCAGGGGGAGTTATCTTGAGTCATCTATAAGGGCGAGAGTACCCAAAGTCCGTCAACTTAACCCACGTTAGCCCTGAACTCAAGTTCGGGTGTAGAGGGGGTTACATGGCGCGTCTCTACGTCATCTAAAGATGACTCAGATCATTCTTCATTAACCCGTTTTAACGGGTTTGAGCGTAGAAGGGGTTACATGGCGCGTCTCTCTACTGAAATTGATTTCAAGGCTTTTAAACTTAAGTTGACACTAATGGAGAGTACCTCGCCCCTACACCGGAAATTCATTGAAAGAATTTGGGATTTAATAGGATTAAAAATGAGAAAATACTTGATTTTAGGTTCAGGAATTTTACAACCTATTGTAACAACTATTTGCTTAATTTTTCCCCTATCTATTAATACCTTAGCTGAATCCCTAGGAAATCTTAATAATACTCAAATACAGTCCTTAGAAAATTTAGGTATTCCAGTAGCCCTCCCGAACTATATTCCACCGGGGTTTAGTGTTTCTAAATTCACAACTCAAGGCTCCCCAACTTCGGGACGATCCAGTTATGAAATTCTTTATCGAAATTCCGATAATCACTGTTTCTATATTTCTGGATTTATGGGGGGTACGGGTGGCCCAGAAGCGGGATTTTTATTCACAATTGAAACGTCCTTATTTGGAAAAACAACAATTAATATTGGAGCCGTTTTTGATGGAAGTTCCTATAACAAAATCCCCTCACCCGAACAGTTAAATTCTCCTCAATCTGAAATCTGGAGTTTTTCAGTTAAAGATTCAGTAATTTACGGAATTGGAACTGAGGAAAAACGGGAGGGCTGCACAATTAATCAAACGATTACCCCCCTAGAAATTAAAAAAATTATGCAATCCATGACTTGGTTATAGGGTTTAATTTTTCTCAAGAAGTTGTAAAAAATAACCCAATAAATACAATGATCCACAGAGAACAGGTAAGGTATTTTCCTCGGTAATAGCCACTTCTAAAGCAGGAATTAAATCTGGATAAACTTGACAATGTTTTAAATCAGGACACAACGTTTTAGCAAGAGTAGCTAACTGTTCTGGCTCTGCATAGGGATGATCGGGAATGGGAACTAAATATAATCGATCACCGGGTCTTAATACGGCTTTAAAAATATTAGTATGATCTTTAGTTGATAACATTCCCATCACCCAAGTGACTGAGGAAATCTGCAAATTGTCTACATATTGACGTAAAGCTTCTGCGGCTGCTGGATTATGAGCTCCATCAATCAGTAACCGATGATTTTGCCAGGTTATCCATTGTAATCGTCCTGGCCATTGAGCCTTTTCTATCCCTTTAGCGATCGCCTCCTCTGAAATATTCCATCCTTGCTGACCCAGGATTTGTGCCGTTGCAATGGCGATCGCAGAATTCATTAACTGTATCTCGCCGAATAGGGGTAAAGGGTATTCTAAACCCTGATAACGGGCAATAGGGAAGGAATTGAGGCGGTTTTGCTCCCCAACCCAAACCGCAGGTTTAACCCAAGTCACCGGACAGTTAAATTCACTCGCACGGCGTTGAATCACCTTTTCAGCTTCTGATGGTAAAACACCGACGACAACCGGACATCCAGGTTTAAGAATTCCCGCTTTTTCAAAGGCGATCTCTGCAAGTGTTGAACCCAAATATTCTTGATGATCTAAACTAATGGAAGTAATCACACTGACCAAAGGATGATCACAAACATTTGTGGCATCTAAACGTCCCCCTAATCCCACTTCAATGACAGCAATATCTACCTTTTTTTGGGCAAAATATAGCCAAGCTGCCAATGTCACAACTTCAAACAGAGTTGGAGGAGGTTCATCGGGTAAAATTGCGTCTTCGACTTGTTGTAAAACTTGTAAAAAATCGAGTTTTGAAATCGGTTGCTCATTAATACATAAGCGTTCTGTCCAATCTATTAAATGAGGAGAAATGTAGCGCCCGACACGATAACCAGCCTGTGTCAAAATAGAAGACAGGTAAGAACATACAGAACCCTTGCCATTTGTGCCTGCGATATGGATGATAGGAACATCAAAGTGAGGATTTCCTAAACGTTCCAGGAGTTGTTGAATGCGTTCTAAACCCAAATGAATGCCAAACTGTTGATATCGTTGTAGAAATGTTTCCATATTCACCCTATTGAATTACAACTTTTACTGCCCTTTAAGAATACTGTTGAACAGGTTACTATTAAATACTATGCAATGATATTCTATCTCTAAAATCAGTAGTAAAACCGGGAGATTAGCGTGAAATTGAGATTAATTCGATATGGTATCCATAAAATTTTATATGAAACTTCATTCTGGATAGGTGGATTTGTGGGAATTTTGATTGTAAGTGCCATCGAAGTTTCTAAAAATATGGGTTTCTGGGTTCCTATCCCCTTTGTAATAATGGGTTTTTCCGTAATATTATGCGCGAATTTAGGAGGATTAAAAACCGGATTAGCCTGCACCAGCGTTATTTCTATTTATATTATCTATATCGCTTGGATAAAATGGGTTCCTAGTGTTTTCACCCCAGAACCCATTCGGATTAGTTTAGTGATTTTATTGATTTTGATAACGGCTATTTTATTGGGAAGAACAACCGATAAAAAAAATTTAGTAATTCAAACTTTAAAAACAACTCAAAATGAGCTAAAAAAACGAGTATTAGAATTAGCCGAAACCAATGCTTTATTAGATCGGGAAAATCAAGAACGTCAACAAGCAGAGGCGGTTTTACAAAGCTTAATCTTAGAGACTGCATCCGTAACAGGGGTTGAATTTTTTCCCGCCTTAGCCCAACATTTAGGGTTAACTTTAGGGTTTCGCTATGTTATTGTCACAGAAGTTATACAAGAAATACCCGGACGAGTACGAACCTTGGCTTTTTGGGGAGGCGATCACTTTTTAGAAAATACAGAACTTGATCTGGATCAAACCTTGTGTAATGAGATTAATAAAACTCGATCCTTAACCTATTTTTCTGACCGGGTTCAAGAACTTTTTCCTCATCTTTCATCCTTAGTAGAATTGCAAGTTGTCTCCTCTATTGGAGTTCCGATTATTAGTCATTCTGAACAAATTATTGGTTATTTATGTTTACTCCATGATCAACCAATCAAAAATGAAGATCGAATACAATCTTTGATTCATATTTTTGCGGGACGAATTGTGGCGGAATTAGAACGAAAACAAGCAGAAGAAGCGCAACAAAAAGCAGAAGCTAAATATAGAAGTATCTTTGAAAATGCTATTGAAGGAATTTTTCAATCTACACCTGATGGTTATTATCTTAGTGCTAATCCAGCCTTAGCTCGCATCTATGGTTACGATTCTCCCGAAGATTTAATCCAGAATCTTAGGAATATCTCAGAGCAATTATATGTTAATCCTAAAGAACGACAAGAATTTACCCAAATTATGCTAGAACAGGGTCAAATTTCGGGATTTGAATATCAAGTTTATCGCCAAGATAGACAAGTGATTTGGATTTCGGAAAATAGTCGTTCTGTTTATGATAATCAAGGCAATATTTTATATTATGAAGGAACGGTAGAAGATATTACCCAACGGAAACTGGCTGAAGAAAAGCTACTTTATAATGCTTTTTATGATGAACTTACAAGCTTACCTAATCGAGCTTTGTTTATTGATCGGGTACAACAATCTTTAGCCCATTCTCAACGCCGTTCTGATAGTTTATTTGCTGTTTTATATGTAGATTTAGATCGGTTTAAAGTCATTAATGATAGTTTGGGACACGCCGTAGGAAATCAACTATTAATCGATTTAAGTCAACGATTGATCAATACAGTTCGAGAAGGGGATACTGTTGCCCGTTTAAATGGAGATGAATTTGCCGTTTTAGTAGAAGATATTCAAGAGATTGAAGACGCTACTCAAATTGCAGAACGCATTTCCCTAACCTTATCCCAACCTTTTCAACTCGAACAACAAGAAGTATTTACGAGTGCTAGTATTGGAATTACCTTTAATTTTCAAAGTAGCGGACATCTGTATGAATCCGCAGAAGAATTACTGCAAGATGCCGATACAGCCATGCGTCATGCTAAATATTTAGGACAGGGATCTCCTCAACTTTTTGATCAAAGAATGCAGAAAAATTTCCGCAGTCGGTTACAGTTAGAAACGGATTTAAGACGGGCAATTGAACGGGATGAATTGTTATTAAATTATCAATTAATTGTATCATTGTTAACAGGAGAAATTGCCGGATTTGAAGCCTTAGTGCGTTGGAATCATCCGAAACGGGGTTTAGTTTCCCCTGTACAATTTATTCCTTTAGCTGAAGAAACCGGGTTAATTGTTCCTATAGGAGAATGGGTGTTAAGAACCGCTTGTAAACAAATGCGTCAATGGCAAATTGAACAATTAGTGAATCATAATGTGACAATGAGTGTGAATGTTGCGGGACGGCAATTTGCTCAACTTAAACTTGTTAATATGATTCAAGATATTTTGCAAGAAACAGGTTTAGATGCTAAACTTTTACGGTTAGAAATTACAGAAGGGGTGATTATGGAGCATTTTGAATCTGCTACCACCCAATTACAACAACTGCGAGATTTAGGAATTCAATTGTCAATTGATGATTTCGGGACAGGATATTCTTCTTTAAGTCGGTTACAACAATTTCCCATTGATATTTTAAAAATTGATCGATCTTTTGTTAGTCCATTAGGAAGTAAAGCGGAAAATCGAGAAATTGTAGAAACGATTATTAATTTAGCGGTTAATTTAAAAATGAGTGTTGTTGCTGAAGGGGTAGAAACCTTGGAGCAAATCTTAGAATTAAAACAATTAGGCTGCCATTATGGACAGGGATATTTCTTTTCTCGTCCCTTGGATAGTGAGGGAATTAAACAGTTAATTCTTAATCATCAATTTAAGTATTTATAGCCTGGTTTGGAAAAATGCGATTACCGTTAGCTGTATTAAAAAAAATCAACAAAATAATTAAATTTAGATTTCAGCAGGAATTATTAAATTAATCATTTCATGCTGATTTTTGCGATAAATTCTAAAATCACTATCTAAGGTTAATATAGAGCTCCCTGGAATTAATTCACTCATTCTTACTAAACAAGCATCGGCTAAGGACATCGGTACATTCTGATAACGCTGCATTAAATTTCCAATGACTTCAATTTCTTCTGTTAAATGAAAGGGAATTTTAATTACTCCCGATTTCAATAAAGCAATGACAGCTTTCTCTCCTCCATAAGTCCTATGCAGCAAAAAACACGCTTCAGAAATAACCGCTTCACAAGTAAATAATGGAAATTGACTTTTTCCCCATTCACTCACTACCCAACTATGATATTGATCTTGGCGTTTGAGATAAGATACTAATGGCCCTGTATCCAATAAGATCTTATTTCTCATTTTTTACCAATTACCCTGCAAATACTTTTTATTGGTAGAAAGGTCAGAAGGGCCACCTTCTAAGCAACCCGCAAACTCTTGAGCAGCTTCATAGGCTGAAATCTTTTGTTGTTCTTCTTTTGGAGGTAGAATTTCTTGTTTTTGGGCTTTAAAATGTAAAAATTCAATAAAACTAATTACTTCCTCCTGTTGTTGAAGCGGTAAGGTTTTAATCATCTCGACAATAGCTTCTGCTTGAGTGATTGTTTGAGTCATCGTATTTTCCTATTGTTTTTAATAATATAAATTCTAAATTAGAATCCTTCTGTAATGTGATCTTCCTACTAAGAAAGGTGCGTCAAACGCACCCTACAGATTAATGATTTTTAGGTATGGGGGCGGTGGGACTTGAACCCACACGACCGGGTAAGGGTCAACGGATTTTCATTCTCCCGCAGCTTTCGCTACTGCCCATTGGCGTTGAGAATTGGACTCTCTCTTTACCCTCGGCTTAACGTTAGGGTAGCTCCCGTCGAGTCTCTGCACCTTCCAAAGTTTTGATTTTAGATTGGGGAATTTCCCTCATTTCTAAATTCTTTGGCTTGGCTCAGGATTGCCTTGTCTGACGTATCAGATTTAGGTTTCCCTGAATTTGAGAGCTTACACTTGAGGAATTTCTCACCTCAAGGCTCAATTTACCTTAAGTCCGTAGCGTCTACCATTCCGCCACGCCCCCGTATTTGGGTGATGTGTTTATTGATTTTTTATAACCACATTTTTATATTTAAGCATTTTATTTTGATTTAGGCAAGTGTTTTTTCAAAATTTTTTCGGAAACCGCTCAATCCCTTTCTAGTCAAAGTTTTGGGCTGACATCGCCACGCCTAAACCTCCCTCATTTCCCTAACTAAGGTTTAGATCTGGCCATTGCCAATGATGGCTTTGTGGTTAACGACGATTCACCCAAACCGTTGTTAATCCTAAACTATTGGCTGTAACAATATCATGAAAAATACTCTGGGCAACGTGCAAAGGTTTCGGACAACTTTAAAACGGCTTAAGTCTGAATCGTTTGATTAGCTTCCCGAATCAATGTTTCATCCATCCAAGCATTAATACTTTTTCCTGCTTTTTTGGCGGCTAAGAAAATTTTGCGATGGTTTTCTGGGGTAGTCCGAAAGGGCAGTTTTCCTGAAAAGGGTTTATCAGGTTCCTGCCCTAATTCTTGGCAAAATTCTAAATAATCATCAATAGAGTTCTTAAATTCTTGCCTAATTTCTTCAACCGTTTTTCCTTTAAAGGTAATCACATCGTTAATATCTAGCACTTGACCAAAAAGAATTCCAGCCTCTACATCAACTTCAATTTGAGCCGTATAACCTTTGTAATTGAGCATAATTAATATCTGAGTTTGGAGGTAAATTAAGGATGATATTTTGAGATATTTTTGATAAATGGGGTTGAGTCTGATTACACTTTTTGATTTTTTACCAGTGGGATAAACTTCAAAAAATCTGTTATCTATTCTCGATTTTCAAGGTTTAACGCCTGCCTTTATTAGAAACTCTCTAACTGATTTGACCGCTCCTCTATCTGTTTCCTTCTGAGGATGGGGTTGATGAAAAATAGCTCTAACATTGTTGAGTAAAACCCGAATTCTTGAACCTCTACCTTGCATAATAGTTGCTCCTAACGCTTGGAATAAATTTTCAATATCTTGCCAATTAATCGTTGTCGGAATAGGATCAGTAAAAATTAATTCTAACGTTCGACGCTGTTTATTGTTAAGGCTCATAATTTGTTTTAATTAGCGTTATCATAGTTTATCCACTTACGATATCAATATATGATATCATCTTAACATAAGCCTAGTTGGTTTTGGCAAGGTGGCAATACTTCTAAAATTTTGATCGATTGGGACTCAGACAAATGATAAACTTATTCTTGAGTTTGTTGTTGAGCATAATTCAGATTTTTTTGATATTCTATAACCTTTTTTTGAGCAATTTCATAATTAGGGTCAGATGAAGGAGTTGATTTCATCATATCAATAGCACTTTCCCATTCATTGACAACTAAATTCCACTCTTCTTTAGATTTTGCAGATTGAGCTAAAGTAGCTGCACGGGTAGCTTTATTAACAGCTTCTCGAAAATAATTAACTGGAATTGATGATTTTTCAGGTGAAGGAGAAGCTATAATAGGACTAGACTCTTGTGGAGAATGTAAAGTGTTAGAATAATTTCTCGGTAAAAATAAAATAGAATAAATGCTTAATATTAAGGCAATAAACCCGATTAAACAAGAACCTATCGCTAAATTTTGGTTCAACTGAACATTATTTTTAAATGTAGCTAAAAAAACGTTAGTTTCCTCTAACCTTTTTTCTAAATTTTCTAACTGAGTTTTGTTGTGTTCAATTTCAGATTCAGTCTGATTTCCAGTTTCGCTAATTTTAGTCAAAATATCTTGATCCTTTTTAATTAAAACATTAAAATTTTCATTCCAATATTTCTTATATTCTTGATAATCATTCGATAGAGACTTAATCTGTTGTTGAATCTGATCTAAGTTAATAGAGTTTTTGAATAATTGGTCTTGATACTTTATTGATAATTGATCCAATTCTTGCTTAATTTTAGCTAAATCATCAATAACTTTAGCTGCTTCTTGAAAGCGTTTTTGTAGTTTAGCTAGTTCATTTTCAACTGAATTCATGGTTTAATTTCCTTATGATTTTAAAAGATGATTCAGGTTTTCAACCCCTGGTTTAAGAGAAATACAAGCTTCACAGATTTGAGTCATTGTCTGAATTTCTTGAATTAATTCATCATCTAAATTAACGAAGTTGTTTGTTGTAAGCTGTTAAGCATCTAAATAGGGTATAATGAAAAACCAAGTTTAGAAAAATCAATCAAAAGATGCCTGCTAAAAATCATTTAAATGAAAAGCAAGTAGAGAAACTACAGAAAAGATTGAAAGAGGAAGAAAATGGACAAATCCGAGAAAGAATCTTGATTTTATTATTGCTAAATGATGGTAAAAAGCAAAGTGAAATTGCCAAGTTTTTGGGCTGCTCATTAAACAAAGTATGTTATTGGTGTGTACATGGAGACCCTGACAAATTAGAAAGCCTAAAAGATGAAAGAATGAAAGGAAATTATAGAAAAGCCACAGACAAATATATAGAGATATTATTAGAAACAGTAGAAAAAGAACCGGAAGAATTAGGATATGAATTTGGGAGATGGACAGGAGAAAGATTGGCAACTTATTTAGAACAAATCACAGGAATCAAATTAAGTAGTTCACAAGTGAGAAAGATATTAAAGGAAAAAAAGTATGTTTATTTGTGGGCAAAGTATAGCTTAGAAGAGAAAAGAGATCCAGAAAAAAGAAAATTATTTAAAGATAAAATAGAAGAATATTTGAAAATAGCAAAAGAAAGTCCAGAACAATTACAGGTATGGTTTTGGGATGAAAGTGGATTTAATTTAAGAGTGATAAAAAGAAAGAATTGGTGTAAAAAAGGGAAGAGGAAACAGATTAGAGGAGACAGGAGGAAAGGAAGAGTTAATGTGATGGGAGGATTGAGGTACTCGGATAAAAAAAGATTTGTAGAATTTCTGGATAAAGGAAATGCAGATAATTTTTATCAAGTGTTAAAAAGTTTTTATCAAGAGCTAATTTATGAATGGGTATTAGCGGGAAATCAAGCAGAAGAATTTGTAGAAAAAGGAGCTAAGATCCTGATTATTCTTGACAATGCAAGTTTTCACAAAAAAGAAGAGTACCTAGAAAAAATTAAAGCAGAAATGCCGAATGTCTATTTAGAATTTCTTCCAGCATATAGTCCAGATTATAATTTAATTGAATTAGTCTGGCATTCAGCTAAAGAATATATAGCTCATCGACTCTTTAAATCAGTTGATGAGCTAGAGTGTTTATTACATCAGCTTTTAAATGAAGGACAGTTATCTATTAAATGGGGACGTAAACTTAAAAACAAAGGTAATGCTATAATCACAGTTTAAATACACAACAGCTTATTATTTTCTAAAACTTCTATTGTATTCAATTGATAGATTTGTTTTAACTCAGGCAACAAACTGTGCAAAATAGAATCTAATTTATCATTAGAAAACTTAGGAAACTTAGAAGCAACATCTCGAACATCAGAATATTTTAATGATTTTGGCTTTTCCCATAATTCTTGGTAAATCAATCGACTTTCAGTAAAAACCAAACCCATTTTTCCTGAACCGAACATACTTTGATCTACAAATGCTAACACTCTTTCCCCAGGTTCAAGATTAGCATATTTATAAAGTGCGTTTGCCAGTTTATCCAGAGGAATATTAGGAGCTAAAAAATATTCATCGCTGGGTTCTGAGAAATAATAGTTAAAAACGTTTAAGAGCTCATGAGTTTGATGTTCTAATAATGTATAAAGCCTAGCTTCTATTTCTTTAAGTACCTGTTTCGGATTATTTTTTTGATTTTTCAGTAATTTATAAATTCCAAAACCTGCAACCCCAGCAATTAAAGCAACCCCTCCTGTCATAACACCCACACCACCCAAAGCCGACATAATCGCACTATAAGCGGCCGCCCCCGATAAGGTGCTAATGGCTGTTCCTGTACCCGCGACACCAAAAGCCCCCACCGCAGCCCAAGCCGTTGCAAGAGTCGCCGCGCTGGTTAATGTTCCTGCAACCGCAGCGATACCTAAATTCACTCGATCTTGTGTGTCCATTTGAGAAACAGATACAATTGACACTAAAGCGGCGGCTCCAATTAATGCTGCCCCTCCTGTGACAACGGCTAATCCCCCTAACATTCCTAAACCTCCTGCGGCAACAGAGCCTCCTCCTAAAGCCGCGAGTGTTGCGTTGGTTGCGGCTCCACCTGCTAAACCTCCAATTGCAACTTTGGTTCCGGCTTGTACTCCTAAATTCCCCAAAACAGCATGAGCATTGGGAACAATTTGAGCCGCTGTTCTAACAGACTTAGTAACTGTTTTTACCTTATCTATAATATCTTCTGGGTTTTCCTGATTCTTTTGCTCAAACAGTCCATCTGAGGCTAACTTATAAATAATTTTGCATTCTTCTGGAATATCTGAGCCTAGAACTAATTTCTCTAATTTAAGTAATTGCTGAAGGTCAGTAATTTTTTGATTATCTCGAACTTGAATATAAACTGATAAATATTTTTCTTGGTCGTCTTCCAATAAAAAATTTCGTTCAATTAAATCAATAATAAATAATTCGGTTGTTAGTGCTTTGGATTTTATACTAGCATTCAAGTATCTCTGTTTAACCTCTATGGGAAGATTAGAATTAGTAAGAATTGAATCCAGATCGTTAAGATAATTTAGCTCACTAATAGCTTCACCTGCTCTAACAGATTGATAAATTCCTCTTAAGGCTTGTTTTTGATCGTCAGAAATATGAGCAGATTCTAACGCTTTTTCTAAACATTGCTCTATCCAGAGTAAGCGATAATTTTCGCTGGCTAATTGATATTTTTGAAAAAATTCAGGATCTAAAATTTTCTGATTGCTGGTAACGATAAAATCTAATAAATCAATAGCTGCTATATCATCATTTAACTGCTCCGATGTTATGCTTTCATAAGCTTTTATACATCTAATTTTGCTATCCTGCTTAATCTCACAATCGGTAACTAAATTGTTAATAATTTTGGAATAATGATTATTTTTATCGTATAAAGTATGGAGAATTAGCAGAACATCATTTTGAGCTAAACCCGTCTTTTTTAATCTGAGTTTATATCCTTCTTGAAGTTGCTCAGGAATATTAACATTATAGGATTTTCCTGAACGTAGAGTTACTTTTCGGTTTCCACCCTGATTGGCAATCTGATTAGAAATAAAAATGTGATAAATTTCTTCTAACATAAATGGCTTCACTATTCCCTTGAAGAGATATAATAACTTGAGATTGATTAATTGTCATCAGTAAATTTACGGAAAAAAGCATCCCGTTATTCCTAAAGTTATACTGGGGAGAGTAACAGATAAATAAAATAGACAACCGAAGACATCCTAGAAGAATTACTTGCTGATGAATCCTAAACTCATTAAAACTTTCTAACTGTTGATTAGTTCCCATTCATAACGATGCGCTCTTTTGGTGCGGAAACACGCGATCGCTATTGTTATAATCTATAGCAATCTGTGTAGAAGTTGTAATTATTTATTGTGAAATATCTAAACTTTCTAATTTTCAAAAATCAAGTTAACTAAACTTTTTAAATCCGGCACTTCTAAATCCGGTTGAGCAGTGGCGGGTTTGGTTGCACCTCCTCCAGGTTTTCCTTGACGACGATTGACCCAAACCGTTGTTAAGCCTAAACTTTTGGCTGTAGCAATATCATGAAAAATACTCTGGGCAATGTGCAGTAATTGATGAGAAGAAAGCCCTGTTTTATTTAAAGCAAATTCAAAATTATGAGGAGACGGTTTATAGGATTGAGCTTGTTGGGCGGTAATAATGTGATCAAATTCTATTTGCAGATGTTTATTAGTTTGGGCAAATAAATCATCATCAATATTAGAAATAATAACCAATTTATACTTTTGTTTTAAGGCTTTAAGAGCTTCTACCGTATCCGAAAAAGGTTGCCAATCTTGAATTGAATTCGCTAAACTCTCTAATTCCGGGGGAGTCGGAGAAAACCCTAAACGTTCTCCGAACTTTTGTACCACTTCTCGGAGAATTTCTCGATAGGTTTTATAGTCTCCGCTTTGAGCTTCTGGTTCTAAGATGGCAAATAATTCCAGTAACTCTTGATTACTCATTTTAATCCCATGAGCCTTGACTAATTGTTGTAAAACGGGAGTAATCCCGCTTTCCCAATCAATTAAAGTCCCGTAACAGTCAAAGCTCAAGGCTGTAAATTGATTAAATTGAATCATGATAATTTTAGGGAAATTTTAAGGGGGAACCTGATATCGCCTTCTCAATTCTGGAGAATTGTTAAAATCTAGCGGATTAACCTTTACCAATGACTGATAACCCTTCAACAATAATCGAAGGAGTATAACAAGACCCATTCCAAGAGGCATCACCCCCTAATTCTACAACTTGTTTGAGGGCTGTATAAACATTCCCCGCCACCATTGTATTTTTCACCCGTCCGACAATTTCACCCTTTTCAATGCGATATCCTAAATCAACATTAATGGAAAAATCCCCACTCATTCCCGCACTTCCTCCTAACATTTGATCGACGATTAACCCCCGATCTAAACTTTGGATTAATTCATTTAAAGACCTTTTTCCGGGTTTTACTAACAAATTAAATAACCCCGGCGTGGGATAACTGCCTAAATGGGTACGAAATCCGTTTCCGGTTGTCCCACTTCCCAGGGTGCGACCTGTAGTTAAGTCGGTATAAAACAGTTGTAAAACCCCCTTTTCAATAAAGGTAATGGGACGGGTGGGAATTCCTTCGTCATCAAAGGGACAACTATAGGGGCCTGTGTCGGGTTCCTGAGATAAGGTTAAGAGGGGAGACATCACCGGGGTTGTTAAGCGATCGCTCCAAGGAGAAGCGCCTTCCAAGACCTGTTTGCCATTCAAGGCGGCGGAAATGGTTCCCCAAAGCATATCGGCGGCTTTAGCGGTGAATAACACCGGAATCCGGGACATAGGAGAAGGGACATTATTTTTAGCCCAATTTAACCGCATTAAAATTCGTTCAGCCAGGAGGGTGGGTTCCAGAAAATCCCGTTGGGTCTGGCCATCAGAAACCGCTAAAAAATCATCCCCCCGAACCCATTCCGTTTCCACATAACCACTGAGGGTGGTGTCTGTGTGGCGACAGTCCAGTCCCCGTGAGTTAATCAAGCGAATCGATTCCACTTCACAATCCCATTCCGCCATACATAAGACATCGGGATAGGAAGAGCGAATTAATTCAATCGCCTGTTTTCCCCAACTAACCAATTGTTCAACGGGTACAACTTCCCCAATATCAGGATAGTGGGATGGAGTCGTTGATTCGGTCAGTTCAATGGTTTCGGGTTCATTGAGGGTACTCAAGGAAATCGCCCGTTCAACTAATTTTTTCGGTTCCACTGGGCCATAAGCAACCGCTAAACCCGGACGGCCATCTCGCCAAAGTCGCAAGGTTGTCCCTTCCGATTGGCTACTTTCGAGTTGTTTCAGTCGATTGGCTTCAAAAAATATCGGCTTGGATAGGGATTGAGATTGGAACACTTCCGCAGCCTCAGCGCCCGATGCGGCAGCTAACTCTAATAGCTGTTCGGCGGATTGGTCGTAGGTCATGGATGGTAGTCATGGCATAGCGTCATCGTCCATCCTACCGTGATCGGTGATTCCTATTCCCTATTTCTATGGAGACGACTTACGGCGGTGGAGGACATTCTAAACGCTACCTTGACGGAGTAAATCGGTAATTTCCCGGTGACAATACTGGGTCAACTCTTCTACGGCTTTTCGGGCTTGTTTCCCTTGATATTGACGTTGTACTCGCGGGGTAATCCAATAGGGACGGCCAATTAAGATTTGGATTCTTCGATAGAGAATCATGGGATGCCAACCCGGTTGATCAAATAAGGGTTCAGTTGGATCAAATACACGCAATAACCTGAGGGGAATTGCTGACGGTAGGGTTTGTTCTTCTAATGTTGCGATCGCCACAGGTAAAACCGCTAGGTTGCAAACCCCTGAACGTAACGCTAAATGAGCAAATCCCCGTTGAAAGGTTCCCACAACATTCGGTTGGGTTTGTTGTAACATTGGGGTTGCTCCTTCGGGAAAGATCCCCACCATTTGTCGTTGGTTTAACAGTTGGGTTGCTTGTTTGAAAAACTGTTGAGGTCGATGTTCAGGTTCATCAAAGGGGAAGGCTCCAAATGTCGTGACAAGTTCACGCAAAAGCGGTACTTGACCCATATAATGATGGGATGCAAAACGAAGGGTACGGCCGACACCTGCGGTTAAGACAATCGGATCAATAACGCTGCGATGGTTACTTACCACAATCGCAGGGCCTGTTTCAGGAATTCGATCTTCATAGGAAATGAACATCTGTATTCCCAATACGCTCACCAGCCACCGACAACTCAATCCCGTTTGATCAAAGAACATGAATCACCAACACACTGCTTGAATCGGGTTACATTGACGCTAAAAACTTAAGACTTGTTTGAGAATTTTGAGAAACTTTAAAGAAAATATTATAATCTATAAGTTTCGGTGTCATGTACTGTGAAATTTTTGTTCAGGTACTAGACAGAAACACCCTAAAAAGCGCGAATTTCTACACCTGTAGAGTGAGCGTGGACATCAATAAAAAGTGCTCTTAACATCACCGGAGAAATCCGTGAAGGAGAAATCCTCCAACCCAATTAAACGCCCTACTGAGGCGGGTCTAACAAGAACAATATCGGTAGCCTCCATTTGTTTAATATGAAATTGACACAGACCCATTTCAATACCTTTACCCTGACAACACCTCTCTATTATGTCAATGATGTTCCTCACATTGGTAGTGCTTACACCACAATGGCTGCCGATGCCATTGCTCGGTTCCAGCGACTTCAAGGAAAATCTGTCCTATTAATTACTGGAACCGATGAACATGGTCAAAAAATTCAACGTACCGCCGAGGAGTTAGGGCGTTCTCCCCAAGCTCACTGCGATCAAATTGCCGATGGTTTTGCTTCCTTGTGGCAACACTTGAATATTCAGTATGATCGCTTTAGTCGCACGACAGCACCTCGCCATGAAGCCATCGTCAATGAGTTTTTTCAACGGGTTTGGAATCAAGGAGATATCTATCTCAGCCAACAACAAGGCTGGTATTGTGTCGCCTGTGAAGAATACAAAGAAGAACGAGAATTAGAACAGAAAAAATACTGCCCCATCCATACCAATAAAGCCCTAGAATGGCGAGATGAGCAGAACTATTTTTTTCGGCTGTCTCAATACCAAAAACAGCTAGAAACTTTATATCAAGAGCATCCTGGCTTTATTCAGCCGGAAAGTCGGCGCAACGAAGTCATCAATTTTGTTAAGCAAGGATTACAAGATTTTTCGATTTCTCGCGTTAATATTGACTGGGGATTTCCCGTTCCCTGTGATCCAAGCCATACCATTTATGTTTGGTTTGATGCGTTGTTAGGCTATATAACGGCGTTGCTTGACCCAGAGGATGAACCCACCTTAGAAAATGCTTTATCGAAACGGTGGCCGATTAATTTACACCTAATTGGTAAAGATATTTTAAGATTTCATGCCATTTACTGGCCCGCTATGTTGATGTCGGCTGGCTTATCTCTTCCCGGTCGTATCTTTGGACACGGTTTTTTGACCAAAGATGGGAAGAAGATGGGCAAAAGCTTGGGAAATACCCTTGATCCCGTTGCTTTAGTCAATCAATATGGTGCTGATGCGATTCGCTTTTATTTCTTGAAAGAGATAGAATTTGGACAGGATGGTGATTATAGTCAAACTCGGTTTATTCATACCGTTAATGCTAACTTAGCCAATGACTTAGGAAACTTACTCAACCGCACGCTGAAAATGGCGTTTAAATACTTTAACGGTTGTGTTCCTGATGTTAACGGTGAGGATATCCCCAAGGATGATGCCCTGAAATCCCTCGGTCTGACCTTGGCAGATACTGTCACTCAAGCCTATGATGCTCTGGCGTTTAGCGAAGTTTGTACGGCTATTTTCACCTTAGTTCAAGCCGGAAATAAATACATTGATGAAAAAGCACCTTGGAGTTTGTACAAGCAAGGAAAACAGGAAGCGGTTTCCCAAGTCTTGTACTCCGTTTTAGAATCCGTTCGACTGGCAGCTTATCTTTTGTCCCCCATCATTCCCAATATTAGCACTCGGATTTATCAACAATTGGGATACACCCTCGATTTCAATGATCAGACTATACTAGCGACAGCACTGTCCTTTGACATCCATGCTGTTTGGGGCGCGTTACCTGCTAATCAACCCTTGCAGGAAGCGCAACCTGTCTTTAGACGCTTGGAAGATGCAGAGGGAGCATCATCCTAATTCAAAACCGTTTAAGTGATAGTCTAGTTTAACATAAAACATCCTTTTCAATTGGTTTACTTTACCCATACTCCGATCATTTTTTTCATAAAAAAAGAGGTATAAGAATGTTGAATAATATCAATCATGGAGAACTTTTTACTCCTGAACAAGTTCTTGAAAACAGGGGCCGAGTTGCCATTTTTATCGATGGTTCTAATCTATTTTATGCCGCTTTACAATTGGGAATCGAAATAGATTACACCAAATTATTATGTCGTTTAACGGCTGGTTCTCGGTTGTTACGCTCCTTTTTCTATACAGGAGTAGATCGCACCAATGAGAAGCAACAAGGCTTTTTATTATGGATGCGACGCAATGGTTATCGTGTCATTGCTAAAGATTTAGTTCAACTTCCTGATGGCTCCAAAAAAGCTAATTTAGATGTAGAAATAGCCGTTGATATGATGGCTTTAGTGGGTTCTTATGATACCGCCGTTTTGGTGAGTGGAGATGGAGATTTAGCGTATGCGGTGGACTCCGTAAGTTATCGTGGGGTGCGGGTGGAAGTCGTGAGTTTGCGATCAATGACCAGTGACAGTTTAATTAATGTCGCGGATCGCTATATTGATTTAGAAATGATCAAAGAAGATATCCAAAAAACACCCCGCAGTCCCAACTACACCTACCGTCCCCTATCAGGAATTAGTTTAATAGATGGGCAAATTATAGAAGATTCTTAGAAGAATCACAGGAGTAAAAACTTACCTAGTTCCTAGTTTTTACTCCTCAATTTCTAAACTTTTGAACTCCTAAATTGTTATAACACTCGCAGCAATTGTTAGGACATAGATTGGTTCACTTTCTATCTATTCCCTGTTCCCTGTTCCCTGTTCCCTGTTATAAAATTAGATGCGGTTGTTACTCCTTTGGGTGATAATTTTAGTCGGAATTTCTGCCTGCGCCCCAAAAAACGTCGAACCAACTTCAACGGACGCTAAATCGAAGACTTCTAAAGAATTTGAACGGACATTAACCTTAGATGATGTTACGTTAGAACAAGCTGATGAACAAGGAAAATTACTCTGGAACATTAAAGCCAAACAAGTTAGTTATAGTAAAGACCAGAAAATGGCAACCGTGAAAAATCCGGTTGGAGAACTATATGATCAAGGGAAACTTCTATATAAAATTAAGGCAGATCAAGGAGAATTTGAACAGAATAGCAAACGAATTTTTCTACGCAATAATATTGTAGCAACTGATCCCAATACAGGCTTAGTTTTGAAGGGAAAAGAGTTAGAATGGATTGTCCAACAAAATATTATTGCGGTGCGGAATGGCGTTACAGGAGATCATGCTCAACTTCAAGCCATTGCTAAAGAAGTTCAGGTTTTTTATCGTCAAAAACGGGTAGAATTTTGGGATAAAGCCACGGTTAGTTCTAAAAATCCTGTTGTCAAGTTACAAAGTGATCATATTGTTTGGTTATGGGAACAACAACTATTAACCAGTAATTTAAAAACCCAAATTGAACGATATCAAAATCAAACCATTACAGACCGAGGGGTTGCAGAAACCGCCGAAATGAATTTAAAAACCCAAATTGCTACCCTCAGAAAAAATGCCCAAATTGCTTTATCTCAACCTCCGTTACAAATTTCCAGTAATGAATTACAATGGAATTATCAGAAACGTACCATTAGTTCCCCTCAATTTATTACCATTATTGAACGAGAACAACAAGTTACTGTGACCGCTAATCAAGGTTGGGGAGATTTAAAAGATAATATCTTTTATTTAACCGGAAATGTTGTTGGTATTGGCGCAAAACGTCAAGCACAACTCAATTCTAATTTACTGACTTGGTATGTTCCTCAACAGTCTTTTTCCGCCGAAGGAAATGTGGTCTATCGTCAAATTGATCCCCCGTTTAATTTAATGGGGGAAAAAGCCGTTGGTAAATTTGAGAATGATACCGTTGTTGTCAGTGGCGGGAATACAGGAACCCCTGTCGTTACGGAAATTGTACCGGAATAGCTAAATAGTTCTCATTGTCATTTGTTTATAAAATATGGCGATAGATATGTAACGGTAATTTTGTCCGTTTTTTAAAATCTAGAAAAGACTTATAACCCCCACGCTGTTGACGTTCTAAAACAATGATTTTAGCAGCATTGATGTTTAGTCCTAATTCAACTAATTCATCAATTGACAACACATTTAACCGTCGCCAGGAATGATGGATTTCTTTATTAATATCAAAACTGAATAAAATTAACGGTGCGATTCGTTGTAGCGTTGATTGAGGAATGCCAATTAATTCTGAAAGTTCTTCTAAACTCGTAAAATTGTAACCTTCCCGTTTCATTTCTTCTATTTGATTGGCATAAACAATCGGTAAATCTAATCCATGTACTAAATCATGTTTGGAGCAATTATTAATATCAATTTTATCTCGATGTTTAGCAATTAATTGGATGAGATGAGATTCGTTTGAACTCGATAAAGGATTATGAAAAGTTTTAGCTAAAAATTCTTTTCTCAGAGCGATCGCTGTTATAATTTGACCGATCCAAACTATGCCAGCAAAGGACGTATTTGATAAAATAAAAGCCGCAGCGACAAACCCTAACCCTGTATAAATCCAAGATTGAGTTTTGGTTTTATTTCCCGCATAGACAATGGCTAACCCACCTAATACAGGAAATAAAGACCAGTATAACCACTGCGGAACTTTCTGAAACCATCGAGATAGATTGGACACGTTTAATGTCACTCCTGTTGCTATTTACAGTTCATTTAATAATTTCCGGCGTTTTTCTTCATATTCTTCGGCGGTAATGGCATCTTGATCATAAAGTTTTTTCAGTTGAGAGAGTGCTACAGTAATATCCTGTGCAGAACGACTTCCATCTAAAACTGAGTAAGGAATACCTGGATTAAATTTAGCATTGAACGCTTGATCCGACATTAACAATAAACCTAGAAAATCAAAAAAGGCTAGAAATCCGGGAATAAAAGTCCAAGAAAACAATAAATAAAGAATTCCGCCTAAATTTTCCCCTAAATAAAACTTATGAACTCCAAATATCCCTAAAAAGAAAGCCAGTAACGCGGCTACGATTTTATTTTTCATTGAGTGATCTCCTGAAGGTCAAGGGTTAAAATTGTTAATGAGATTAAAATGAGTCGCAACTAAAGATCTTTATTCAGGTTCTGGCTTTTGGAAAGCCGACCCATGAGAAAATATAACAAAATGATAGCAGTTTGTAGTTCAAGGATTGTCAAATAGCCCTTAACAAAAAAGTTAACATCCCAAGTAGAATTGCAATAAAAAATTAGAATACCTAGCACAGTGTAGGGAAGAAAACGAAATCGACTCCAGAAGGGTCTGGGTTGATCGGTCTTAGCAGGAGTCATGTTAAATTTTCCATCCTCATGAGTCAGAACTCAAACCTTAATAAGATTCGTCAATACTCTATATAAGTTTAACACATCAAACTTGAACGATTCCTGATGATTGAGCCTGCAATTTTTCCTCAGTCTAACAATATATAGACCAGTCCTGTCTGGGGTATTAGGACATAGACTGATGCTAAAACCGCGCACAGAAAACTCTTTTCCAGCCTATTCCCTGTTCTCTGTTTCCTGTTCCCTATTCCCTGCTATACCTTTTTTTGTAAAAACTCGTATCCTGTGCTACACCATCTCTCAAAAGATTTGCTATCTTCATAGTAGGCATCTCCCTAGAGGAGAATGGACAATTTGTCAAACAGTTGTTACAGTTATTAATAATACTAGAGAACTGATAGGAGTCAACCATGAATCAACCCGCAGAACTATCTCTTGAGCAACAATTTAGCCTGACTTCCTTTAAGCTGCAAGTCGGTCAAATGAGCCGAGAACAGGCGCAGGAATTTTTAATCAATCTCTATGAACACATGATGGTGCGGGAAAATATGTATCAGCATTTTCTCAAACACCATTGGGGTCTGGAGCCTAATTTTGTACAAGAATAAAACCAGAAGGTGTCGCAGTCGGCGACCTCTATCTCTCACTTTTTTTCAAGGCGTGGGAACAAGTTAGGGGTAATGGGGCGTCAACCTGCTTCTTCAAGGTCAAGCTCTTGACTCAAGTTAGGTTAACTCACCCGTGAATGAGATTGAAATGGGAAACTAATCCTAAACGATGATTTATGATTTCCGTTCTAAAGTTGCTTCCATAACACTAATTAAATTCAGAGTATGTCCTGCCATGATTCCACTAGAATAATAATAATGGTTGAGATCAACTTGTCTGAGGGTTTCAAACCCATTGCGACGTTGGCGGTCATCTCCTAACACTCGATAACGTTGCACAATCGATTCAGGGCCAACTAAACCTTCCCCTTCAATTTTGCCCAATTGACTGTGCTGTAAAACAAACGTATATTCTCTTTCGTTACTGTCTAATCTTCCCCGATACTGTAAAACAATATCTTCTCGATCTTGGCTGGGAAATACTAATTTTGTCACCATACTGAACCAGTCGCTTTGAGGCCAAGCAACAACTGTTTTTCCGCGAACGGCTATCGGCATTTCATTGCGATCAAGCCAATTTCCTTCTAATAACCATTGACCAGATTCCATTAAAAATGTGTGAGCCACAGTCCCACCCTTATTCTTCGCAGCTAGACTGAAAATTTTTAACCGATAGAAAACACAGAACTTCTAGTTTGCGAGATTATATGTTATCTATTGAAGTTCTTTACTTTCATGGTATCACGTTGGGAGTAAAGACAGTATGAATTTCTCCCAGTAACACCTCAGAAACTGCCCCTGTTACTGAAGGTAAATTTCCAGGGATTCCTAACCAGCGCCAATAGGCTAAAACGGCAAACGTGATCGCTTCTTTAAAATCAGCATTTAAGCCTAGTTCAGAAGTGGAAAAAACAGGAATCGGATTAAACAAAGTCTGTAACCGATATTTCAAATAGCGGTTATGGCTTCCCCCCCCACACAATAAAATTTCATCGGGTAACTGGGGCAAAAATTGACAATAACTGTGATAAATTGAAGCAGCGGTTAATTCAGTTAATGTCGCTAAAACATCGGCTGCACTTAACTTATAGGGTTCTAGTTCCGTTAAACAGCGTTGCCAATAGTCCCAACCAAATAATTCTCGTCCCGTCGATTTTGGGGGCGGTTGTTGAAAAAAATCTTGCTGTAACCATTGTTCTACCAAAGGCAGACAAGGCGTTCCCGTCGCTGCCCAGGCTCCATCTTTGTCATAACTTTGAGTGCCTTGGGAAAAATATTGTACCGCTAAATCCAGTAACGTATTTCCCGGCCCGGTATCCCAACCTAAGATCGGGGTAGAGTTCAGTTTCGGTAAATAAGTAACATTGCCAATTCCCCCGATATTTTGAATACAGCGATGATATTGGGGATGACGCAGCAGATAAGCATCCAGAATGGGAACCAGAGGTGCTCCATGACCTCCGGCGGCAATATCCCCCACCCTAAAGTTACTCACCGTTGTGATCCCTGTTAAATGGGCAATGAGTTCCCCCCGTCCCAGTTGCAGACTGTAACCGAGTTGGGTGCTTTGGGGAGGACGATGAAACACCGTTTGTCCGTGGGAACCAATGAGATCGGCTGGTTGAGAAGACTGTTGTAAGGTCATGACAGCCTGAGCAAAGGTTCGGGCGATCGCATCATCCAATTGAGCTAATTCTGCCAGGGAGAGGGGGGTTCCACTGCACACCTGCAAAATTTGCGATCGCAACTCCGAAGGATAGGGATAAGTTGCTCCTGTCACGAATTCCACCGTCAGATCCCGTTGGCAACCCGTAATCTCAACTAGAGCGACATCAATCCCATCAACGGAGGTTCCACTGATCAAACCCATTACACGCATTATCAATTACCGGGGATTAACTCTCTACCGATCCAACCGCGACCACAATAACGGTAATATTGTCCCGCCCTTCCCGGTCTTTTGCTTCTTTGACTAAAGCCTTCGCTGCGGCTTCACAAGCTCGAATGGATTTGAGGTTAGCCGTGATGATTGTATCTGAAAGTTCTTCCGTCAACCCATCACTACACAACAACAAACGATCTCCCGGTTGTACATCCATCTGATCAATACTAATTTCCGAAAGATCTTCGCGTCCCAAACATTGAGACAGAACATGACGCCAAGGATGAGAACGAGCCTCATCAGCAGTTAAGGCATTACGTTTCACCGCTTGAGCCACCCAAGTTTGATCTTCTGTAATTTGTTGTAACTGATGTCCGCGCAAACGATATAAACGAGAATCTCCGACATTGGCAAACCAAGGGTTCTCCTGATCTTCTCGGAATAAGGCGACAACCGCCGTTGTTCCCATGTCGGAGCGTTCAGGATGTTTTTGTTGATCCTTTAAAATAGCGTTGTTGGCGGCGACAAACGCATTTTTGAGGAGAATTGGGGATTGATCAGAACTCTCCCAATGCTCAAGGATGTATTCTTTAATGGTTTGGGAGGCAATCAAACTCGCCTCCTGACCTCCGGCGTGTCCGCCCATGCCATCAGCAACAATGAAAAAACGGCCATCAGGATCAATATAGTAAGCATCTTGGTTGACGTTCCGAACATTGCCTGTATCCGTCATCCCAGCGAAATAACGTTTCATACACAAATATTGGTTGATATCTAAAACTCCCAAGCGGGTTTTATCCTAAAATTTTCCAATATCTGCTGATCAGGATGCGTTTAAAGAGGGCTAGGATCAATCAAAATCTCGGAGTCTAAACGGAATCGTTGATTTACATCATCCGATCCAAACGATCAATCCGTCGCAACAACCTTAAGAAAGCAATTCCTAGACCAACAGCTAAGAATAATACAACGAGAGCTAATCCCACCTTATCACTAATCAATAACAGTGTAGCTGATAGAGTGAAGGCACTGATCAGTACCGCGTAATTTGTCCCCATTTGGACATTACTCACCCGTCTTAATACCCGGTCGGTTTCCGCAAGACGAACCCGCATTCGGATATCTCCTTGTTCGAGTTTTTCCAAGGTATCTTCAATGCGTCCGGGTAAGCCTAACGCAGAAGAACTCACTTGAACCGCTTGGCGGCTGAGTTCATTAAAAATACTATTCGCGGTATTGGGAAGATTTCCATTAGACATAAGCTGCATGGCAAACGGCTGTGCCACCTCCATAAAGTTAAATTCCGGGTCGAGTCCTTTTCCGACGCCTTCTAAGGTCGAGAAAGCCCGCATTACAAAGGTAAAGGTTGCGGGAAATCGAAAGGGTTGGTCATAAGCAATTTCATAAAGATCATCACTAATGGAAGCAATAGATTGATTTTCAAAGGGTTGATCCATAAAGTGATCTAACATATATTGAATCGACCGACGCACCGGCCCCATATCCCCTGTGGGTGCGAGTGCTCCGACCGCAATCAAAGATTTCATCACCCGATCCCCATCTTTTTGAGTAATCCCAAATAGGGTTTCCATGAGTTTTTCTCGCAGATTGGACGTAATTTGTCCCATCATGCCAAAATCATAAAAAATCAGTTCGCCACCGGGACTGACCGCAATATTTCCGGGGTGGGGATCGGCATGGAAAAAGCCATGATTTAGGAGTTGTTGTAAATAAGCTTTAGCTCCCATTTGGGCAAGTTCTTTGCGATCAAGTCCTGATGCTTCCAAGGCTTCATAATTGCTAATTTTAATCCCTGGAATATATTCTAAGGTCAGAACTCTAGGGGAGGTATATTGCCAAGAAACTCGGGGTACTTTTACCCAATCACAATCGCGGAAATTACGGCGGAATGTATCGGCATTTCGGCCTTCATTGAGGTAATCAATTTCTAACCATAAAATCCGGCAACATTCATCATAAATACCGACCCAATCTCGACCTTTTCCCCAACGAGGATGATTTTGGAAGTAGCGAGCAATTCCTCGCAGAATCGCTAAATCAATTTCAAATAATTTTTTCAGTCCAGGGCGCTGAACTTTAACAACAACGTCTGCACCGGAATGCAGTTGGGCTTTGTGAACTTGACCCAAACTCGCTGCTGCTAAGGGAATCGGATCAAAATTTTGGAATAAATCTTGAACGGTTTTACCGAGATCTTCTAGGATAATTTCTTCGGCTTGTTCATAGCTGAAGGCGGGAACTTTATCTTGGAGTTTTGAGAGTTCTTCTACATATTCGATGGGAAATAAATCGGCACGGGTAGAAAAGAGTTGTCCAACTTTAATAAATGTTGGCCCTAAATCTAAAAAGGTTTCCCTCACCCATATCGCTTGTGCTCGACGACGAGCATTTTTTTTCTCTTCGGTAAAACCGCCCCGGTAACTCCATTTTTTAGCATCGATCCACAACCAAGTTAACCACGTCAATACAAACGTCCAAATATCAATAAAACGTCGTTGACGAGAATAATTTTTGCGGTTCCAACGATAAGCTTTTCCTCCATAATTCTGACGGAGGGGAGTTACAGAAGGCGGATTAATCCGTTGTTCCGCATCGGAACCCCGAATTGAGTGATTAACAGACACGACCGTTTCCAAAATGAAGTTGACCCAATAAGTGCGTGTTTTTACTACAACAGAGTTTACACGGTACGATTGCGATAGCGTTGGAGTTCAGATCGTAATTCCGCCACTTCCGCCCGTAGTTCGTCAATGGTGGCTTGCAAATCTACAGGTTCACCGTTGGAGGATGGGGAGTTAAAGGGGGAGGAACTATCACTGACAACAGTTCCGGCTTCTTGGGAGGCGCGTTCCATCACCTGTTGGGTAAATTGTCGCAGATTTTCTTTCTGCTCGGCGTCAAATTTCCCCAGTTCACTCAGGAAGTTTGCCAGACCATTTCCCAGTTGTTCGTACAGTCCTTCAGCTAAGGCGCGGCCGACAAAAAACGAATTCACGGCGGGTTTACTCATAAAACTTATAGTTTTGCTAACTATTAGGGGTCGAGGGGGGCTTTACAACCCCCAACTCCCATTCAGAACCGTGCTTGCGACTTTCATCGCACACGGCTCCTAGTCTAATTGTCTGTTATCATCAGAACATCCGGTTTCTTTTGGGTTGTACGACCCATCGGTTGCCGTTTTAGTATCGTGACAATGGCGATGTAATAATTGCAGATTTTTATATTCATCTTTACCGCCTAGTGACGTGGGGATGATATGGTCGATCTCTGCAATATCTTCTGGGGTAAAATATTGTCCACAGAAATTGCATTTGCCTTTTTGCTTTTTGAGCAAAATTGCTACTCGTTTTGGGACATCATAAGATGTTCCTTTTCTTGTACTCCAATACATCCAGTTTCCGTCATACGGTGATGCTTCAGGTCTTACAGTTACATGACGAGTAATAGGTGTTTCTGCATGGGTAAGTAATCTGTAACCTTTTTGGGTTTCAAAATTCCATGTTCTATTACCGTTCTTTTTGAAATAATGTTTCAGATTTTTGTAACCTGCTTTACCACATCGGCTAACTGTCCATGCTCTTAATCTCAGCCATGTATTATGGTCTAAAAAGGAAAATGTTTCTTTGGAAACAGCTTTGGAATGGTAGTTACACCATCCTCTTATGACTGGATTTAGGCGTTTGATTAATGCGTATTGAGGTGCAGTTTTGTGGGTTTTAATCACTTCTTTCACTTTATCCGCGTGAGCTTTAATTGCCTTTTTACTAGGTTTAATTAGGGTTTTAAATCCTAATTGTTTGGTGTTTCCTCCTGTTGTACCACAATGGTGTTTACCAACTGGATATTGTCGGAAATTCCAACCTAGAAAATCGAATCCTGGTTGTACCTTTTCGTCTTTTACTTCGATTTCTCTCAGTGTGTGACAGATTCGGGTTTTAGTTGGTTTCAGTTCTAACCCGATGGGTTTTAACCATTCTTCGATAGCAATTTGGCACTGTTGTATGATTTCTAATTGTGGACTTATCACCACGAAATCATCGGCATATCTGATGACTTGAGCTTGAACGCGGTTATTCTTTTTAGGGAATTTGTGTTTAATTAACTCAATCATTCCATCCAGTGCGATGTTAGCAAGTAAAGGACTGATGACCCCCCCCTGCGGAGTGCCTGCCTCTGTTGCTTCAAATATGCCATTGTCCATTACTCCAGCTTTTAACCATTGTCTGATTTGAGCTTTTATTATTGATGGACAATCAATTTTGGACAGTAGGTAATCATGATTAATCTGGTCAAAACACTTTGAGATGTCAGCATCTAAGATGTAATATTCACCTTTGTTGATGCTTTGGAAGATTCGTGACATTGCGTCATGGGCTGAACGTCCGGGTCTAAACCCGTAACTTTCACCCTCGAATCTGGCTTCCCATTGAGGTTCTAATGCAGATTTCACCAAGGCTTGCCTGACTCTATCTTGTAGAGTTGGGATTCCTAAAGGACGTTTTTCTCCGTTAGGTTTGGGTATCCATTTTCTTCGGAGTGGTTTCGCCTTTTGGTATTTACTCAGGTTTTGAGCAAGTTCTAGTCGTTGCTTGGGTGTGATGGATTTAATGCCATCAACCCCGGCTGTTTTCTTGCCCTGATTATCTTGAGTAACCCTTCTGATTGCTAAGAGTTTGGCGTAATATGACTTAACTAGAAGTTTTTGGAGCTTTCGAGCTTTCGCATTTTGTCCCGATAATGATGCTTGGTAAATTCTCTTTTGCAGCTTAAATACTACCCGTTGGACTTTCGCCCAATTGATAGAATTCCATGCTTCCGTAGTCTTGGTTATACTCGTTTTCACCGTTTTTACTGCTAATTGAAACCTTACCTAACAACTAAACCGGAATCTATCAGCGTATCCTAAATATTACATCTAGGCTTTAGCTTCTGACTCCATCTCTCACCCTCACAACATCCGCCATAGATTTGTGGCTACCTAACAGTATTCGACCACTGTAGGAGTATATGAGGGGTTTTAACGTTCCTTGAAAATGGGTTTATTGCCTTTAGAATCATCCTATCTGCCGGGGTACTTTTGGGAGTCTAAGTAAGTGTTATACGGAATTAACCTTACCTTTTATAGAGGGTTTGTTGAGCCCCCTACCTTTTCCCCTTGTTCTTTTGAACGCAGCGTAATCAAGTCAATTTCGCTACTTAATTTTTACGACAGTTCAAGCCGGATGTTTACTTTCGTTATTCTTGGGCAATTGGCTAGAGAAATTCTTAGATTTTGACTTAAATCCGTTTTCCCGTTACTCCCAGCTTCAGTGTTTTGATAATCAGTCTGACACTGTGGGAATTGCCGAATCTCTTTGGAATAGGCTACCGTACTTTATTATTCGGAAAGCCGCACCATTGACTCCGAGATTGACCTTCCTTTAAGGTCACATTTTCAAAGTTAAGATAGATTTAATTGGATTTACTATTGATTTAGCATCAATTACCAATTGTCTGAACCTATCTCCCTGCTTACGTTTCGGTGTTTAAACCTAAACTTTGGCAGGAACGTCTCGCACTCCGTAACAAATTATAACCCGCCTTTCTCATCTTCGGCTTCTATCCAGGCAGAAATACTTCTGTAGAAACTTTGTATGTAGTGGAGGTTTGGAGTCTGATTCCCCTGATGGCCCTCTAGGTTGTCCTTGTCTTTGTTCCCCAAGAGTTGATCCTCACCCAAAGCCCCGGAAAGGTTATGATTAACAAACTGATCCCTGATTCGGTGTTAACCCAGTAAGAAATTGTTAGCGTTAATTTGAGTCGAATTAACTCCTAATAATTGAGCCAATACTTGTTGAGTTGAAGCTAATTTGATTAAAGTATTGGTATTATCTTGACTTAAGGTTAACTGTTCAAAGCTTAATCCTCCGGTTAAGACGATCAAATCTTCTCCAGGGATAAAGTCAGTCAACACATCATTACCTGAACTGGCGGCTATATAGAACTGGTCTGCACCGACACCTCCGGTCAAGGTATCATCCCCATTATCTCCCGATAACAGGTCATTATCCGCACCACCGGACAGGTTATCATTGTCTTGACCACCATAGAGACTGTCATTCCCCTCATTGCCTTCTAGGTTGTCATTGCCTTTGTTACCAAAAATTTGATCCTGACCTAAACCCCCGGAGAGGTTATCATTGTCTTGACCGCCATAGAGGAGATCTTGATCATCACCTCCATTCAGTTGATCATCATTTTGATTGCCGAATAGGGTATCATTGCCTTGCTCCCCATTAATCCCATCATTACCGCCATTCCCAAAGACTATATCATCCCCGATTCCGACGCTAATCGGATCATTCCCAGCCGTTCCATAAATTGTATCATTATTTGTATTTGGAGTTGGGGTTGGGGTTGGGGTTGGGGTGATACTGGAAGAAAGGGTCGCCTTATAAATTTCATCATCATTCCCATCCCGACCATGCCAAGCTATATTATTCCCTGATATTTTGGGAAACTCATCAACCTCAGTATTATTAGTTAATTGAATGGTATTAGTCCCATCGTAAGCGTAAATTTCATAATCATTCCCATCCCAACTATTCCAAACGGCATTATTCCCTGATATAAAGGGATAATCATCAGCCTCAGTATTATTGGTTAATGGAACGGTATTAATCCCATTGTAAAGATAAATTTCCCAATCATTCCCATCCCAACCTTGCCAAACGACATTATTCCCTGATATTTGGGGATGCCCATCATCATTACTATTATTGGTCAACTGAATGGTATCAGTACCATTGTAAAGATAAACTTCATCATCATTCCCATCCGAAGCCTGCCAAACGACATTATTCCCTGATATTTGGGGATTTACTTCCTCAGAGTCATTATTAGTCAGTTGAATGGTATTAACCCCATTGTAAAGATAAATTTCATAATCAGTCCCATCCCAACCAGACCAAATGACATTATTACCTGATATTCTTGGATCACGTACTTCTTTATATATATTTAGTTCCTCAGAGTCATTCTTAGGCAGTTGAATGACATTAGCCCCATTGTAAAGATAAATTTCATTGCCGCTTGGCCAGACGACATTATTACCGGATATTTCAGGATTGCCGTTATAATTTGTGTTATACGGATTATCACTCAATTCAATTGTGGTGCTGCCATTATATAAGTAAATACTTGAAACCCCAGATAATCCCCCTTCTCTCCAGACGATATTATCACCTGAAATTTTTACATATTTACCGCCAAAAGAACTATCCGTGAGGGGAATAATGTTAGTACCATCATGGTAGTAAACTTGATAGGTAGAGCCATCCCAATGAGACCAAGCTACCTGATTCCCTGAAATGCTTAGACCCTCATCATCAGCGTTATTATTAGTCAATTGAAGCGTTGTAAAACTAGACATCTTCTTACTCCTTCATTCATTGTTAGCACTGGTTGATTTTTGGTACGACAGGCAAACAATAAAAACCAAATTGATATCATCCACAGGATGATCTCGTAGGACAAATTTATTGGGCAAGTTGTCCCCTATGATTAACAGGAGAAAACAGTAAAAGAGATCAGATGTGGAGATAGGATTACCTGTTATTAGTTAATAATAACATTAAAGTAATAACACAAGTTGCTAGTTACAAATCTTATGATTTTGAACCCTCCTAAGCTAATAACAAGCAACTTATATTCCATCTTTAAATGTTTGCTACACATCCGTATTGTGTAGAGACGCGCCATGGCGCGTCTCTACCGATGGCGCGTCTCTACCGATGGCGCGTCTCTACCGATGGCGCGTCTCTACCGATGGCGCGTCTCTACCGATGGCGCGTCTCTACCGATGGCGCGTCTCTACCGATGGCGCGTCTCTACCGATGGCGCGTCTCTACCGATGGCGCGTCTCTACCGATGGCGCGTCTCTACCGATGGCGCGTCTCTACCGATGCAACGTCTCTACCGATGCAACGTCTCTAGGGGTTTAGGGAGCATAAGTAGCACCGATTTCAGGATTTCATATTAGATTAATAAAGAATCAGGAATTAATCAGAATTTTGGAGATTTTGAGATCACCATAGTCCAACCCACTTAGTCGGGATTAATTCCTAATGCTCTGAGTTGTTCGGCTAAACGTTCGGCCCGTTGACGTTCGGTTTCAGCCCGTTGACGTTCGGTTTCCGCTAAGGTTTGAGCTTGGAGTGCAGCTTCTTCTGGAGTGGGAATTAATTCACCTTCTGGACTAAAATAACGCAATTGATTGTTATAAATTCCCAAATATAACCCTAATACATGACTCCATAATAACCCTGATTCATTCATTAAAATCGGTTGATATTCTTCACCGCTTAAGCGAAATCCTGCTAACTCTAAATCTTCTGGAGAAAACCAGAAATATTCTGGGGTTCTAAACCGATTTTGATATAGGTTTTTCTTTTCTTGTCGATCAACTTTAGCGGTAGAATCTGACAGTAATTCGATAATAATATCAGGATATTTCCCATCTTCTTGCCAAACGACCCAAGACCGACGAGGACGTTTAACCGTATTTTTAGCTACAAAAAAATCCGGCCCTCTGAATTCTCGATTTTTGAGTTGTTGTTGACTATAATAGATGGTTAAATTAGCTCCAATAAAATAATCCTCTCGATCTCGCCAGAGCCAATCTAAACCAGCGACTAACAAGGCTAATTGTAAATAATGTAAAGAACTTTCCATCTCCGGTTCATCACTTTCTAGTTGACTGGTATCTGGCATTAAATCTGCGATTTGTTGAGCGGTTAGTGCCATTAGGTTTATCTCCATTAAAGAGGGAACAGGGAATTACGAATTACGAATTACGAATTACGAATTACGAATGGGCAATCTTGCTATAGGGTTAATACTTTTGACTATTTTATATCAAGTTTAAATGATTATATTATATAACTAATGCTCAAACCCTGGGGGTGTGTTCTTCTTTTTTTTTCTGTTCCCGATTTCCTGGGAAGCACTGAGCTTGTCGAAGTGTTCCCGATTCCCTCCTATCATTACATTTTTTTCCAGAAATTCAATAATTTTATCCGATACATCAATTCCAGTAATCATCTCAATGCCTTCAAGTCCGGGGGATGAATTAACTTCTAAAACCAAAGGGCCTTTATCAGATCGAATCATATCGACTCCTGCTACTTTTAATCCCATCACTTTTGCTGATTTAATAGCCATATTGCGTTCTTCGGTCGTTAATTTAACATTTTCTGCTTTCCCACCTCGATGCAAATTAGCCCGAAATTCTCCAGGGTTACTCAAGCGTTTCATGGCTGCAATCACTTTATCTCCAATCACAAAACAGCGCAAATCAGAACCCTCTGCCTCATGAATAAATTCCTGAACTAAAATATCAATATTTAATCCTTGGAACGCTTCAATAATTGATTTAGCAGATTGATAAGTATCCGCTAAAATTACTCCCATTCCTTGAGTTCCTTCTAACAATTTAATAATTAAAGGTGCTCCTCCAACCAGGTTAATTAAACTATCAATATCTTTTAAAGACGTTGCAAATCCGGTTTTCGGTAATTTAACTCCTTCCTGGGCTAATGCTTGCAACGCATTCAATTTATCACGGGAACGAGTAATACCTTGGGATTGATTTAAGGTAAACATTCCCATTAGTTCAAATTGACGGACAATTACGGTTCCATAAAAGGTTTTTGATGCCCCAATTCGAGGAATAACTGCATCAAATTTTCCTAAAGGTTTTCCTTCGTAAATAATTGCAGGATTTTTAGAATTAAGCGAAATATGACATCTTAAATAATCAATAATCTGTATCTCATGACCCCGTTGTTCCCCAGCTTGTCTAAGTCTTCTAGTCGAATACAGGGAACTATCTTGGGATAAGATCGCAATTTTCATAACAAAAAATTAGTCTTGGCTGCTGCGTTTTTTATGTTATTGAGAATCACTTAAAAAGGATTGATGACAAGCAATTAAAAACCGTCCTTTAAGGGCTTGCCTTCCTAATAACATCCGAAATCCCATAGCATCTCGATTTGTTAAAGTTAATTCCATTAACCATCGTTTTCCCATCAGTTCAATATCCGTTAAAATCACAGGGCGTAATTCCGTCTGTCCGCCCGAATTACGGACGGGACGGTATTCCAGTAAGTCCACTTCAGCACTCACCGTATTGATGGTATCCCGTTGGATGGGATGTACCTTAAACCGAACCCGTCGTTTACCCGGAGAAGGTTCGCCAGGGGTCTCTACAATCTGAATATCAAAAGCGTGCAAACTCGATGAACGTGCACCTGTATCAATTTTGGCTTTAATTTTTCCAATCCCCAAATCTGGCAACGCCACCCATTCCCGCCATCCAATTATTAGTAATTTGGTTTTAGTCATCGTTAGCTGTTGACTGTTGAACACTCCTTTTTTCTGATTAACTTTCCCATTCCCTGATTTCCTATCCCCCTATGATTTACTTTCGCTTTTGCGGTTTTGTTTTCACGCTAATGGGGCCATTAACAATCGCTTGACAAGCTAATCGATAGGTATCCGGTTTTTTCCTAAGAATGCGTTCTTCTGCGTCTGTGCGCGGAGAAACATTGTCCATCCCTTCTACAATTTCCACAATACAAGTGCCACACTGACCATAACCCCCACAGTTCATCATTTTGCCAGTGAAGGTATATAAGTCTATGCGGTTTTCTAGGGCTTTAAGTCTTAAGTTAGCCCCATCGGCTGCGATCACGTCCTGATTTTCATTCACGAATTTGATATTAGCCATTTCAATTGCAATGTCCTAGCTTAATGAACATAACCTCTCTCTAAATTATTACAGAATGTTAACAAATGGGTTGTCAGTTATCCGTTAACCGTTAACGAATAACTAAAGCGGATAATCTGACAGAATATTACCCGGAAGGTTGCTGACGGCTCGTTGTAAGGAGGACAGAGCACGGTTATAGCCAATAATGGCGTTGAGGAGTCGGTTTTGAGCGCGGGTTAAGTCCGTTTCCTGGTTAATCACTTCTAACTGAGTTCCCACCCCAGCTTGAAAGCGTAAACGAGCTAAACGTAAAGCTTCCGTTGCTTCTTCCACCCCTAAACTAGCGGTTTGAATATTATCAAAGTTGGCTTGTAGGTCATAGTAAGCTCGTTCCACATCTAAACGAATTTGATTGAGTAATTGATCAAAACGTTCGTCAGCGATGCCAATATCTAACTCCCTCTGTCTAGCCTGAGCTTTGGCTGCACCCCCATCAAAGAAATTCCAAGAAAACTGAACTTGAGCTTCATAACCGTCGGCCCAACCTTGGTTAGCGGTATAACTCGGATCATCATTAATAAATCCCAAAACGTTATAACTCGCGGCTAGGGTAACATTAGGCCGGGTAGCAGCTAAGGCGGCTCGTCGTAACTGTTGAGCGCGATCGCGTTCCGCTAACTGTTCTTCTAATTCAGCCCGATTATTGTAGGCTTGAACAATGGTATCTTCTAGGGTTAAATCCCAAGCTCCCGCCAAAGCAATCGGATCAGCGGCTAATAAATTTGAATTTTCATCAATATTCAAAATCGCTGCTAATTCTCGCCGACTTTGCAGTTGATTTCGCCGTGAATTGGTCAGATCCTGTTGGGCATTTGCCAGGGTAACACGAGCTTGCAACACTTCAAAACGGGTTCCCACACCCGCCCGTTCCAAGGCTTCTGCATCCTCTAAACTCTTCTGGGAGTTCCGTACCGCAGCCGCTTGAATTTCAACAGCAGCATCGGCTTCTTGTAGATTGTAATAGGCACGAGCCACATCAAATCGAACTTCTTCTATGGCTGTTTCTAACCTTAACTCAAAAATGCGTAACTGTTCTTCTGAAGCCCGAATTCTGGAACCTCTTAATCCATTTATCCCTAAGTCATACTGCAATTGCAGGGAATTATCAAAGGAATAGGTTCCATAAAAAGTCTGAAACGGCAATTGATCAGCCTGTTCAGGATTATTAAAACGCTGAACTCGGATAGCGCGGTTCCTAGCTCGAACTTGTAAGTCTTGCAGTGCAGAAACAGTCCGACCAAAACTGGAACGAAAGATCAAACTTGGATATAAATCGGCTTGATTTTCCCTCAAAGCTGCCAAGTTTTGTTCGACTTGTAGTTGGGCAATGCTGACATTTTCATTATTGCGAATTGCTAAATCAATCGCTTGTTGTAACGTCACCGGAACGGTTTCCTCAATATTAACTTGATCGGGTAAGGTAGGCCTATACAAGGGATTGGGACTCGGAAACAGAATGGCCGGGGGATTGGTTTGTAACGTTCCGTTGGGCGTCGGTGGCGGAAAGGGTGTTGTCGGGGGGGTAAGGTCAGGAACTGTCAAGGCAGGGGTACTGACTTGAGCCAGTTGAGTGGGTTGAGATTGTCTTTCTCTATCACTTGAAGGTAATAAAGGAGAAGTCAGGGTTGCAGCCTGGGTAGAGGGATTGGGTAATGCGGTTTCCACCTGTAACGGCAGGTTACTTTCTGCTGATAAGGAATTATTTCTTAAGGGATGGGGTAAGTTAAAATTAGGGGTTTGACTAGGGGTTTGGGTCTGTACACTGTCTCCTGATCCGGTTGTGTTGGACGTCAAGGTTGTACTCGGTTGCGTCACAGAAGGTTGTTCTGAAGTTGCATGAGCAACAGTCGATACCGTCGAGGGTGAAACAGGCTGTTGAGGGGTTTTTGTAGGATTTTGTTTAAAAACTGGGGCGGGTGATTCGGATCCCCCAGAGGATTTCGGTGTCGCGAAATTCTCGATCAAGCGATGGCTTGAAGCAGCTACAGGTTGAGATTTTGTCGGATTTTGCTTAAATGTTGAGGTTAGGATTTCTAAAGGTAAAGACCCCTGATCAGCAACCCTTGATTCCATAGATGGGGAAACGCTTGTTCGGTGGTGGTTTTGATAGGGAAGTTCAGATGTAGAGACAGAAATCTGTTGTCCCTTTTGAGGGTTTTTGTCTAAATTGAGATCTAACGGTACAGCATCAGAAGTCTTCTCCGGGGAATCAGTCGCCTTTGGAGATAAGGACTCAAGGTTGGCTTCTGGTTCTATAGGAGCCGTAGGATAAGAGTCTTGAGGATTTTGTTTAAACTCTTGGGATTGAGTTGTGTTTGAGTTGGACGAATTATCTTGAGATTCAATGGGGGAAGGAACAGCCGTTCCTGGCCCCACATTGATTAATGTAATTGCTCCACTCACTCCCACAGCCATCAAATTACGAAGAACGGACATAAGGCTTCTTTTCTGTCTACAAGTCCAGAAACAATTTTAGAGCAAGCGAGCAATATTCCTAAGTTTTTTGGGACTAGCTGGTTTATGAGAACCTTTAGGCACGACTAGATCTTGATTTCCTTAGCAGGCAATTTCTTTTGCTTCTAAGTCTAACAGGCGCAAGAGATTCAGATCGCCCCGTTCAGCCGCCGCTTGACGTCGCCGCTCTAATAAACGGCATAGATGATCGGAGTGAACTTTGGCTAAGTTTTCGTCGAGAGCTTTCTCAAACGTCACTAACCGCAGTGTTGTACCTTGTCGTGCTTCTACAGGCTTAATTTCGGTGGGGGTTAAAGGGGTAACTTCCTTGAAGGGATGTTCTGGTTCTGTTTTGCTGTAGGAAACACCCCGATATTTTAGGGGCTGAGGGGTTTGAGGCACAGGAATATGGCGAGGATAGCTAAACTGTACACCTTGACCCCGATATTTACCTGTTAGTTCGCTTTCCACCACATCAACCGGGGGAAAAGAGGCATCATACTGATTGCCACGATAGGTGAGTTTCATATCTGTTTCTCCTGACCTTAGTTTTAAAGAGGGATGAGATCTCAAAGACAAATTTTAAACGATTTTTTTATTTCTGTATTCATTGTTACACTTTTTCAGGTCAGATGAGCAAACTTAACAAAAATTTATGAAAGTTTCAGGATAAATTAGGAGGGCGGAGGAGCAGGGGAAGTCAACGGTTAATATTCCTAGCCAATGGTGACTTGAGAGGTATCGACGCTAAGGGCTCCGGGTTGGAATTGGGCAATATTGACGGCTTTTTCCAGAAAACCTGGGCTGGGAACTTTTCCTTTGAGAATAACGGTTCCCCCTTTTTGAGCGACCCACAAGGAACCAATATCATCGAGTTCAGGATCTTCGTCAAAGGCTAAGACAACCCGTTTCGCCAGACCGCTTTCGTCATATTCTCCCGCAATTCCAATACGTTCTGGAGGAAGGGAAGTATTGGCTGCGGCTTGTTGTACCGTATCGTTAGACGGTTTACTGGGAACTTCACCGGTAAGGGTGCCAAAAATACGTTCAAACCATCCCATAAAATTAAATATCCTACATTGCTTAATAAGATGAATTCAGTCTAGTGGAGATTGGATTGAGAAGCAAGCCATTTTTGCAATTCTTGTTTTAACCAGTTTAATTCTTCTTCGGGTAATTGATGTCCAAAACGATAGGTTTTGCGACGGGATAAAAAGAAAATATTCGGTTCCTGAGTAACGATTTCCAAACTCGGATAATAATTACCTTTATCATCGGTTGTTCTAATTAAATTAATTTGTTGGATTTGGGAAATATCTCCTTGCTTATGAATGGGGAAATAGGAATACCAAAAGATATTAAATTTTTTGTTTTTAAAATTAAGTTGAACTTTTTCAAAAGGTTTATAATCCAAAAAAGCTTTATAAATTAATAATCCTAGAGTTACAGGAATTCCCAATAATGTTAAATAAAATAGAATGATTAAACTTGAATTAATTTCTGTAAAGATAGAGGGTTCTATAACTCTATACAGGGGGGAAGTGATTAAAGCAGCGATCGCGCTTAAACCTAATATTTTAATAGGCATAGCTCCCGGAATGAATTGTAACCCTCTTTTAATGCCCTGAATCGGATTGCCTAAAATTTTCTGAAGGGGAGAAATATATTGTAAGGAAAACTGAGAGGGAATATTAACGTTAAATTCGTTGGAAGATTGAGATAACTGGATAGAAGGTTCAGAGTTAGTTTTTGAAGGAAATTTAGGTTTATAATTTAAAGCATATAAAGCCACTTGAGTTGAGGAAAACCGAGAGGTTACTGCGGGTTCTATTAAGGTTTCTAACCACTTTTGAAAGGCGGGATCTAGGATGTCCCCGTTAAACTTCATTTTAAAGTTTTCTTGGGGTAATTCGGCTGGAGGAATTCCGGTTAACAGATGAATTAATGTGGCTCCTAGCGCATATAAATCGGAAGCAGGAACCGCTAAACCTCCAAATTGTTCAATGGGAGTATAACCAAAGGTTCCAACAACAGTAAAGGTTGACCCTGGAGTTCTAGGTTGAAGTTGAACTGCGCCTAAATCAATTAAATAAATATGATGATCTTCTCCCCAAATTAAATTACTCGGTTTAAGATCTCGATGCAATACCGGCGGATGAAGTTGATGTAAATAATTTAAAATTTCTAAGACTTCAAAAGCTATCCAGTAGAGTTGTTGTTGGGTAAAGCGATGATTTCCTTCTAATTTCTCTTTTAAGGAGGAACCGGGAATATATGCGGTCACTAAAGCAAACCAGACATTCTGATCATCCAGGGAAAAATAATCTCGATATTTAACTAAGCGAGGATGATTTAATTGTTTTAAAATTTGGGCTTCACGTTCTAATAATTTTAAATCTTCCCATTGCATTGAACCTCCCAACGCCAATAATTTGACAACGGCTTTATCCTTCAGCATTAAGTCATCTGCTAACCAAGTTTGGCGAACAGGATTCTCATTGAGTTGGCGTTTGAGTCGAAACCGACGGTTAAGTAGAGTTCCCGCAGTCAGCATTATCCCCAAAAAATACAAGTTTATATGATATTGTAGCTAAAAATTCCTGTTGAGTGAAGGTCTTATTATAAAAAAATTGAGTTTTTATTATTTAAACTTGATTTAAACTTGAAAAATATTTTAAAGGATTATAATTTCTGTTAAGATGACTCTCAGGTCAACAAAAATGGCACAATAGAAGCAAATTGAACAGGAATTCTTGAAATATGAGTGATTCCAAAATAGCACCTTTGATGATTCTCAAAGACGTTGGTAAATCCTATCAACAGCCCAATGGACAGCAAATTCCAATTCTTAATAACATTAACTTAGAATTGCGCCGAGGTGAAATCATCGCTTTATTAGGGCCTTCGGGTTCAGGAAAATCAACATTAATGCGAATGATTGCTGGCTTAATTTCTCCCACCCAGGGACAAGTTATTTGTCATGGAAAACCTTTAATGGGTATTAATCCAGGGGTAGCAATTGTATTTCAAAGCTTTGCCCTTTACCCTTGGTTAACGGTTTTAGAAAATGTTGAATTAGGATTAAAAGCCAGGGGATTTCCGCTAGATTGGCGACGACAAAAAGCCCTAAAAATGATAGATATTATTGGGTTAGATGGATTTGAAAATGCTTATCCAAAGGAACTATCCGGGGGAATGCGGCAACGAGTTGGGTTTGCTAGAGCTTTAGCGGTTGAACCGGAGTTATTGTGTATGGATGAACCGTTCTCGGCTTTAGATGTTTTAACCGCAGAAAACTTGCGAATTGAACTTTTAGATTTATGGTTAGAAAAACGCATTCCGACCGAGGCTATTTTAATTGTAACGCACGGGATTGAAGAAGCGATTACCTTAGCAGATCGTGTTATTGTTTTAGGTCGAAATCCAGGGCGAATTCGGGCGAATTTACCGATTAAATTAAATCATTATCGAGATCGTAAAAGTGCCAGTTTTCAAGCCTTAGTTGATCAGGTTTATAAAATTCTAACTAATCCCGATTTAGAAACCTTAGAATCTCAAATAAGCCTCACCACAGCCCCTAATAATACTCCGAATAAATATCAATCTTTACCCTATGTGCGTATTGGTTCTATTGCGGGTTTATTAGAACTTTTAGAAGACCGACAAAATCCTGATTTATATCGTTTAGGGCAAGAACTACAACTGGAAGTTGATGATTTACTCCCCATTGTAGAAGCAGCAAAATTTATGGATTTAATCGCAATTCGAGAAGGAGATTTGAACCTGAAACCCATTGCCCTAGAGTTTATTCAGGGAAATATTGACCAGCGCAAACAAATTATTCGTCAACAATTACTTCAACATATTCGGCTCGTTCAACAAATTTACAACCTATGTCACTCGAAACAAAATCATCGGATTCCTGAAGATTTAGTGTTAGATATTTTGAATAATCATTTTAGCCCTAAAGAAGCTCAAAGACAGTTAAATACAGCGATTGACTGGGGACGTTATGCAGAACTTTATGCCTATGATGAACCCAGTGGGGAAATCTTTTTAGAAACATCTGATTTTAGTTCAATAACACCGGAGGGATAAACAATATGACGAGATCTCTTACTCCTAAAAATCAAACCTTAGATCGTTCTCGCTTGACCTGGCAAGATGGTTTATTAATTCTAGTAGTTATTACCATCTTATTAGTCATTGTTCGCACCGCTTCCCAATTTGTAGGAGATTATAAACCGGATGTCAGAATCTCCACCCATTTAGAGCAACTTCCCAGTTATACTGCTCAAACCTTATTAAGAATGGGATGTGCTTATTTTTTATCCTTAATTTTTAGTTTAGTTTATGCCTATTCTGCTTATCGTTCTTCCTTGGCTGCTAAAATCTTAATTCCCCTTTTAGATATTTTACAATCGATTCCCGTTTTATCTTTTTTACCGGGGGTTGTACTCGCTTTAATTTCCTTATTCCCAGGTCAAAGAATCGGAGTTGAATTAGCTGCTATTCTGTTAATTTTTACGGGGATGACTTGGAATTTAGTTTTTAGTTTTTATCAATCTTTGTCGAGTATTCCTAAAGAATTATTAGAAGTTGCTACGGTCTATCATCTCAATGCTTGGCAACGGTTTTGGTCAGTAGAATTACCTTCGGGAATCTTAGGATTAGTTTGGAATAGTGTGATGTCCGTTGCTGGGGGATGGTTTTTTTTGATGGCAATTGAATCCTTTACATTAGGGACTCACAGTTTCCGCCTTCCGGGTTTAGGATCATTTTTAGCTCAAGCTTCTGATCAAGGTGATTTCATCTCTATTGCTTGGGGATTAGGGGTTTTAATTGGAATTATTATTATTCTGGATTTTTTGGTCTGGAAGCCATTAATTGCTTGGGCAGAAAAATTTAAGTTAGAAATGGTTGAATCCCAAAATGTTCCTCAATCCATTGTATTAGATTTCCTGCGACGTTCCCCAACTTGGAGAATTTTAACTGAACGCTTTAGTCAGCTTTGGTCAGAAAAAATGAGTCAGACTATCGGAAAAACTGATCTTCATCTTACCGCCGTTTTACCCTCAAAATCCTATCCAAATTGGGGGACTGATCTATTCTTAACCGGGTTTGGATTTATGATTTTATGGGGAACTTGGGAAGGAGTTATTTTATTACAAAAATTAGAGTTTCAAGACTGGAAGCAAGTGATTACAGGTGCTATTTTAACCGCTTTACGGGTTGTGATTGCCTTATGTTTATCTTTATTATGGACTGTACCTGTGGGAGTTGCCATTGGTCGAAATCCTCGACTAGCCCAAAGTTTACAACCCTTAGTTCAAATTGCGGCATCTGTTCCAGCAACGGCATTATTTCCGGTCTTATTACTATTTTTAGCTCGTTTAGGAGGAGGATTACAAATTGGTTCAGTAGCACTGATGATGTTAGGAACAATGTGGTATATCTTATTTAATGTGATTGCAGGGGCGCAGGCTATTCCCTCAGAATTATTTGAAGCCGCTAATATTTATAAACTTTCGTTAATATACCGATGGAAAACAGTAATTTTACCCGGAATTTTTCCCTATTTAATTACAGGAATGATTACGGCTGTTGGTGGGGCATGGAATGCTAGTATTGTCAGTGAATATGTTCAGTTTCAAAATCAAACCTTAACCACTCCCGGATTAGGATCTCTGATTTCTAAAGCCACAGAAACAGGGAACTATCCTTTATTATTTGCTTCTACGGGTGTGATGTCGTTATTAGTCGTCTTAACAAACCGTTTGATCTGGCGGAAATTATATCAATTTGCTCGCTCAAAATACCAACTATTGTAATTATTAACCCTTTTTCCTTCGTAGTGAGGTGTTCACGCCTCATCTTTATCTTTAAGTAAGATATTGAGGCGTAAACGCCTCACTAAGAAGGAAAAACGTTATTCAGTTTCTTCAACTTTTAAGGAATTACAAGGGATTTTTTCAAGTTCAATTCGGGTCGGATCTCCACTGGAATAAACTTCTAAATCTGTGTGAGATTCGCCCACAAATATGCAATATTCTCCAGGAAAAACAACCCGTTCAAAATAACCCCGAATTGTACTTTGCAAACGAAGAATTTGCACCTGTCTAGTGGGGTTTTTATAACTACATAAAATTTCAGTCTTAAGGGAATCTACAGGCAAGTGTACTGTTTGCATGGTGTTTTATTAAAGTGAGGTTTTAAAGGACTGTTTTCAAATTTCTTAACTTTTCAGTTAAGGGTAAGGGAGAAGGAGAGGGAAAGGGAAAGAGTCCCAAGCCCAATTAGAAATCAGAAACGTCATCTATGACTTTAGATAGATTTGTCCTGATGGTTCTCTACAACCTTGATGGCAATGATTAATCTTGTGATGTTATCAAATCATCATAACTTAACAATTTATGAATTAAGTTATGTTAACTATATTATACACTTATTAACTCAGTTGCAACAAGGGAAAAGTTGTCAGAATCATCAACACAATTTCTTTATAAATTTCGGGTTTTATCCGAACTGTGTGAAGATTTTGTTGAGTGATCCCCAGAATAGATAACAGACTGAACCTTACCGTTTCCATTGCTACTCCCATTTCCATTAGAATAAGATCCCCTGTCTGTATTCAAGGTGACATTTTCCCAATCTTGGGGTTGAGAATTATGTCCCATCAAGCGGGATTGCAGACTTGTGGCAATGACATAAAAAACCGGAATAATATATAAACTCAGAAACGTTGAGACAAACATTCCCCCCATCACAGCCATTCCAATTGCTACTCGGCTCCCCGCCCCTGCCCCTGTCGCAAACGCCAAAGGTAAAACCCCTAAAATGGTCGATAAAGCTGTCATCATAATCGGTCGAAATCGTAACCGACAAGCTTCTAAGGCTGCTTTTTGAATGGATAACCCCTGTTCTCGGAGTTGGTTGGCAAATTCTACAATTAAAATTGAGTTTTTAGTGGCTAATCCAATTAACATAATTAACCCAATCCGACTATAAGCATTTAAGTCTAATTGTGCAATCCATAAAGCTCCAAATGCGCCTAATAACGACAAAGGGACGGCTAATAAAATAATAATGGGGTCAATATAACTTTCAAATTGGGCAGCTAAGGTGAGGAAAATAAAGATTAAGGCGAGAGCAAAAATAAAGTTAGTGGCTTGACCCGCTTCTCGAAATTCTAAAGATTCTCCAGAGTAAGCCGTTTGCATTCCCGGAGGTAAAATTTCTTTCGCTAAATTTTCTAATGCCTTTAACGCTGCTCCTAAACTCACTCCTGGTGCAGGACTGCCTTCTAAAGTTGCTGAGCGAAAGCGATTAAAGTGGCTGATTTGAGGCGGTGTTGTGGCCGTTGAAATCGTGACTAAATTACTTAAAGCAATCATTTCTCCCTGTTGGGAACGCACATATAATTCCTTTAAATCTTCGGGATTCGCTCGATACTTTTCATCGGATCGAACCACAACTTCATAACGTTGATTTCCCTGATTAAAATTCGTAATTTCTTGACCTCCGACTAAAATTTGTAAGGTTCGAGCTATATCCTGTACCGAAACCCCTAAATTTCCGGCTTGGGAACGATCAACCGTTAAGGTTAATTCCGGTTTATTGAGTTTTAAATTGGTGTCAATATTGACTAATTCAGGTAAATCTCGCGCCCGAATTACAAAGTCTTGGGACACTTGGGCTAATTGTTCTAAATCATTGCCTTGTAAAACAAATTGTATCGGTTGACCTTGACCTCCTCCGGGTAATCCCCCTGGATTAGTGGGGAAGACTAAAGCATCAGTAATTGTTGAAAATTTACCTAATAATTGCTTAACCAGAGATTGTTGAGATTGTTCTGGTTTTGTCCGTTCAGACCAAGGAATTAAACGGGCAAAAGAAAATCCTGTATTGGCTTGGGCTGCCCCTCGGCTAGAACCAGCAATGGCAAAATAACTTTCAACTTCGGGCACTTGGCTGAAGATTTTTTCAACCTGCTGTACTACGCGATTTGTATAGTTTAAACTAACCCCTTCTGGAGCCGTAATCGGAGTAAAAATTCGACCTCGATCTTCAGTGGGTAAAAACCCTTGAGGTAATTGTAAGAATAACCAAACTGTTAATCCTAAAGACGCAATAAATCCTAAAATTAGAATCGGTTTCAATCCCATTAATACTCGGAGAGTCCAAGCATAAATGCTAGTAATTTTATTCAAAACCCATTCAAATAAATCCAAGGGTAAAGCTAGGAGTTTCATCAATCCCCTACGCTGGGTTTCATGACGTAATAAACGGGCAGAAAGGGGAGGGGCTAAGGTTAAGGCAACAATACTTGAAAAAACAACAGAAGCTGCTAAAGTTAAAGCAAATTCATTAAATAATCGTCCACTGGTTCCACCCGCAAAGGCAACGGGGACAAATACCGCAACTAAAACAACTGTGGTTGCAATCACCGCAAACACCACTTCTCCGACGGCTGCAAAGGTCGCAGGAAAAGGTTCGAGCCGTTTTTCTTCCATATAACGGATGATATTTTCTAAGACCACAATCGTATCATCTACGACTAAACCCGTTGCTAAGGTTAAGGCAAATAGCGTCAAGGTATTAATGGAAAATCCCAGGAAAAACATGACACTAAATGCCCCAATTAAAGAAATGGGAATGGTAACAGCAGGTATGAAGGTAGCTCTCCAATTTCGCAGGAATAAAAAGATGATTAAAACCACCAGTCCAATCGAAATTAGCAGACTAATCCACACTTCTTCAATCGCCAGTTCTACAAACTCGGAATAATCCACAGCAATTTGATAACTAACTCCTTCGGGAAAACTTTTTTCTAATTCGGCTAATTTTGCTTTAATCCCATGCGCCACGTCTATCAAATTCGCATCAGAAAGTTTACTAATTCCTAATGAAACAGCAGGAGTTCCCTTAAAACGGGCAATAACTCGATCATCTTCTGCCCCAATTTCTGCCCGTCCGATGTCTCGAATTCTAATTTGCGCTCCATTCTCATTTCGTTTAATAATTAAGTCTTCATAATCTTGGGGAGTTTGTAAACGACCTAAAGTTCTCACTGGATATTCCGTTTCTTTTCCTTCAATTCGGCCACTGGGAATTTCAACGTTTTGTCTTCTTAAGGCTTGTTCAACGTCTAAAGCGGTAATTTGACGGGCTGCCATTTGTACCGGATCTAACCATAATCGCATGGCATAGCGACGTTCTCCTGAAATCGAAATACTGTTAACTCCATCAACAGTTTCTAAAGCATTTTTAATATAAAGATCTGCGTAATTACTTAACTCTAAAGGAGATAAAGTTTTAGCAAAAAAGGCAATCCATAAAATTCTTTCATCATCTCCTGATCGCTTTTCTACTACAGGTTCATCGACTTCATCGGGTAAGTTTCTGGCCCCTCTGGCTACCCGACTTCTCACTTCTTGGGCGGCGACTTCTAAATCTCGATTTAATTCAAATTGAACCGAAATAGAACTACTTCCTTCTCGACTACTGGAGGTTAATGTTTTAATGCCAGCAATCCCGTTAATTTGTGCTTCTAAAATTTCCGTAACTTCCGTTTCCACTACCTGTGGACTCGCCCCTGGATAGCTCGTTGTCACGGTAACAATGGGCGGATCAATTTTAGGATATTCCTGCACGGGAAGGCGAGTATAACCCACGATTCCTAAAATAATAATCAGCAACGAACAAACCGAAGCAAAAACAGGCCTTTTAATAAAAAAATTAGTAAACATAATATCAGTTATCAGTTATCAGTTATCAGTTATCAGTTATCAGTTATCGGTGATTACTACTTTTTAATGTTGACCTGTGGCATTGGGTGCAGAATTAGGAGATAAAATATTAATTGCAGCCCCATCAGATAATTTTTGTGTACCGGAAACAATAAGTTTTTGTCCCGATTGAAGTCCTTCTAAAATTTCAGCCCGATCGCCTTGAATTAAACCTAATTTAACAGGTTGTCGTTTTGCGGTTAATTTTTCCTGTCCTTCCGCTAAAAAGACAAAGCGTTGATTACCTTGAAATTTAACGGCTGTCATCGGTACAACCACTGCATTTAGTTTTTGTTTCCAAACGACTTCAGCCCGCACAAATTGACCATCTTTAAATAAGCCTTGACCATTATCAAACGTGGCTTTTGCTAAAATCGTTTGAGAGTCTTGATTCACCGATGGGGAAATAAAACTGATGCGTCCTGTGGCTAATACTTTTCCCTGAGCATCAACCATTTGCACAGCTAATCCTATTTTTAAATCTGCCTTACGTTCTAAAGGAATAGGTAAGCGTAATTCTAACTGATCATTAGCGGTTAAACGAGTAAGGATATCCCCTTTATCCACATAATCTCCTACTTTAATATCCACATCCCCAACTATTCCAGTAAAGGGTGCTAAAACGGCTGTTTCTTGCAACTGAACTTCAATACTGCGAACTTGTGCTGCGGCTTCTGCAACTTGTGCTTCCGCCTGTTGAATTTCTTGAATCCGAGTTCCGTTTTCTAACTGTCTTAACGCTTGTTGTTCCTGTTCTACAACGGCCCGACGTAAATTAATTTCTGATTGTCGATTTTTTTGTAATTGTTCTAAACGACGTTGCGCCGCTTGTAAATTAGCTTCAGCACTGTTTTTTTGCGACAATAACGCATCAAATTCATCCTGGGAAATTGCCCCAGATCGGCTTAATGCTTCAAAGCGATTCACCCGATTTTCAGCTAATTGAGCTTCGGCTCGAATCGAATCAATTTGAGCTTGAGCTTGATTAATTTCTGCTAAAAAACTACCAGATTCAGCATCAGCTAATCCCGCTTTAGCTTCCGCTAATTTTGCCCTTCCTTGAGCAATTTCTTCAGGACGACTTCCAGCTTGTAATTCCGATAAACGAGCTTGAGTACGAACTAGATTGGCTTTCGATTGGGTTAAACTCGCTTCTACATTATCACTTTTTAATCGGGCGATCGCTTCTCCCTGTTGAATCATCTGCCCGGATTCTACTAATATTTGAGTAATTCGACCTTCAATTTCCGGTTTAATATCTACCGCCCGTTTTGCTTCTAATGTCCCTACAAATTCAGAAGTTTCTTCAAGATTGGCAGTTTCTACCCCAGAAATTCTCACCCCATTTCCTCTAGGCTGTTTGGGTTGGTCTGCTGTTAAGTTTTCCCCCTTGCTTGGGTTGGCTTGCCACCATTGCCCACCGACAAAACCCAGACCTAATGCTATTAATGTAACTAGAGTAATGGATAACCATCCTGTTTTTACAACCACCGATTCTGGGACAGTTGTAGGAGGTAAAGATTGAGGGTTAAGGTCAGTTCGGATTGGAGGATTATCCTGTCCAGCCCAGTCTTGATCCTGCTCTTTTGTCGTTGATTTCGGGGATTTAGAATAAGACATTGTTCAGCTAAATTTGAGGTCGTTTTTACGGAGCAGAATGATGAAAAAAACAGATCAATCTAGATATTTGACTAGACGTTACAATATGTTAAGCTCACCCAACATCTTTCTTGAGATAGAGGAGGAATGAGGTAAATTTTCTTTTTCCAAACATTCATGTAACCACTCCATTTCTGATACCAACATGAATTTTGCACGTTCCCAAGTTGCAGATTGGAAAGAGTCCGTCACCAAATTCCCCATTTCTTGAGTCTCTAAATAAGCTTTTCGTTGATGACAAACTCTTAAACGATTTTCAATTAATCGCACTCGTTCGGAAGATTCTAAATCTCCAAAAAAGAAATATTTGACTAAAAATCGAGCGCGACTTTTAACCCAGCTTTCTTGAGGTTGTTCTAACATCTTTTCCCGCCAGCGAGTACACCCGCTAGGAGTAATCGCATAAATTCTGCGACTAGCTCCGGCATCCCCAGACTCTTCCAGTAATACCTGAATGTGGTCTCGTTCTTCTAAACGTTTGAGCAAAGGGTAAATTGCTCCATAGTTCACACTCATACAACTACTAAGAAACAACTCTAGTCGCTGTTTCAGTCGGTAGCCATGTAAGGGTTCTCGCTGTAATAGTCCTAGGGCAGACAGTTCTAACATTATATCAAATTGATAGTTTATTCAGTAATTTTTACCCTACAGGAAAGTTTTTGATCGATTTTAAAACCCTACCCGGAATATTTCACCCAGTAGGGTATAGGGTTATCTACACCACAAAAGATCTCAGTAGTTCTGAATATAGCAGATTAGTAACTGGACTCAGCCCTATAGCTTTACACCTGACATCAAGGATGAGTCCGATATCGATGCAGTTAGCTTCTGTTTAACAAGTGTGATTAACTCACTCGTTTTGTTAATGCTGAAACTTCTACAACTTGCATTAAATGGGATAAGATAGATCACAATCGTAATTTTTATCAAAGCAATTACACAGGGGGAAGTTCGTAAAACCCCAAACCTAAAACCTTAAGCTTGAAAAAAAGTAACTATTGTGATAATTTAACTTAACGCCAGTTTCGCCAAACGCTGATTCCGAGTTTTTAAGGGGTTAAAAGCATGACGAGCAGAAGAGTTCTGTTTATTCTGAGCAATCTCCAAGGCAAAATTAGGCATTTCTTGATGACAATAAGAACAATACCAATACACTCGGTTATGCTCAATATGACGGAGCATGGAAGAAGAGCAACAGGGACAGTCATTCATGGATATTATTCTCCTATCAAAAAATCAAATAAAATGAACTCAACAGTACAGATACAGTTGATAAACTAAAATGTTTTAAAACCGGGTTTTTGTAATTAAACTAATTCCGTGCTTTCGCAGAAATCTGGATTGTATTAGATCGATTTTTTATCAAAATTTTCCATTTGTCTATTTTAATTTGTTCATTCTCAGTTACGATGAACAGTCGATTCAAAATTGAAGAAACTTCGAGTTTGAGTTTAAGGCTAGAGGCGAACAATGAAGAAATTTTGAAGCCAACCCTAAAGTTTTTAATTGATTATTTCTTCATCCTTTAACTTCAGCATTAAACTTTACTTCCCTAATGTTTCACCTATCATGCTAATTTTTACTCACTTCAGAGGCAAATTACATCTTCCTTTTGAGAGGTTTCCTGTAAAATAGAAGCGTTTATCGGTTAATCAAACTGAGCATAGCTTTTTTAAGTATTGTAACAATTTAGAACCCTTAATTGTTTAGTTTGCCCCATCTAATTTAAACAAGATTTGGCTACTTTCAACCTGAACTGAGACAATGAAAAAATCCCTCTAAAATTGAAATCCATGAGACCTAAAATTAAAGATCCAATGGCTTGGCAGCAAGCTGAACTCCTGATGCAACCTGCTTTTATTCGTCTCCTCGACAATATCCGTAAACAATTAGACGAATCGATTTGGACAGGAACTTACCAGGAAATTCAAGACCCATTCCCTGGATATCGGCTAGACTTAGAACATAATGGTCAAAAAGTCAGCATAGATATTTGGGAATTGTGTTATCAAATCTGTTTTCAAAACTATCGTCCTACCCATGCTGCTCAAGAAAGTCTTGAGGTTGAAATTGACACAACCTTAATTGATCAAGAAACAGGGGACGTTGATTGGCAGAAGCTCGAAGATAAAACCCGTCAGATTATTGAAGATTTATTTGCGCGTCTTACGCCCTGAAGCAACCCATTTTTGCGCTTAATTTTCTATACTCATCAATGTTGAAAAAATTTTAATCTTCCAACTCCAACAATGATTTCAGAATTACAAAATTTACAAGCCAAGACTGGTGCTATTTTTGAAACCTCTAGCCTAGAGAAGGTCATTCCGATGAGCTTTGGAAATGACACCGAAGCGATCCATGCCAGCCAACAGGGTGTTGCTTTATATGATCGATCTCATTGGGGACTGTTAAAAATTTCCGGGGAAGACCGACTGCGATTTTTACATAATCAAAGTACCAATTCTATTCAAACTCTCAAACCGGGAGAAGGTTGTGATACCGTATTTGTAACTTCAACGGCTCGAACCCTTGACCTGGCTACAGTATTCATCACAGAAGATGCAATTCTCCTGTTAATTTCACCCAACCGTCGTCAGCAGTTAATGGAGTGGTTAGATCGATTCATTTTCCCAATGGATCAGGTAGAATTGCAGGATCTCAGTAGCCATTATTCCATTTTCAGTCTCCTAGGGCCAGATAGTCGCAGTGTTCTCCAGAAGTTAGGTGTAACCGATCTGCAACAACAGCCGTTAGGTTGCCATCAATTATTGGAAATTGCCGGTTCAACTGTCCGTATTAGTGCTGGTAGTGGTTTAACAACCCTTGGCTATACGTTCATCATTCCTACCTCTGCTGCTGTCTCTGTGTGGCAAACCCTAACCCAAGTGGGTGCTATTCCATTGGGTGAAGTTGTTTGGCAACATTTACGCATTCGCCAAGGTCGTCCAGTTCCAGACGCTGAATTAACAGAAGCTTACAATCCTCTGGAAGCAGGTTTATGGCAAACGCTTTCCTTTGATAAAGGCTGTTACATTGGTCAAGAAACGATTGCGCGTCTCAATACTTATAAAGGAGTTAAACAGCAACTGTGGGGTATTCGCTTGAATGCACCCGTTTCACCTGGAACGCCGATTTGGATTGAGGATGCCAAAGTTGGAATATTAACCAGTTATACCAACACGGATGGAGAGCATTTTGGCTTAGGTTATATTCGCACCAAGGCAGGTGGAGTAGGTTCTAAGGTCAAGGTGGGTGAAATAGAAGCTGAAGTTGTTGATGTTCCTTTTTTAAAACATCCTCCCCTATAGGATTTTGCTGAAGGTGGAGAAATCCTCAATCACTTCTTCACCTTCATTCTCAAAGCCTCCACAGGACATCCACCTTGTAAATGCTGTTGAATAATAGTTGATACATCCATCGGTTCAAGGTGACTGTACCAAACCTCATCAGGTAGAACAATCATCATCGGCCCGTTGCCACACTGTCCTAAACAGCCTATTCCCTGAATTTGGACATCAGGAGGAGATTCATCCTTAAACAACACTAATATCTTGTCACTCCCTTGTTTATGACAGGTGCGATTTTGACAAATCAGAACTTGTTTGAAACCCATACGGTTAAAGGGATCTCCTAAAAAAAACCTTTAAACAACAACTGCCCCGATTTAAGTCAGGGCAGCTATTCAGATAAACCTTAATAAAAAACAGAAAACTGAAGACTGCATAGAAAATCAGAAGAAAAGAGATGAGGTCAAGCCCTCGGTCTGTTAGTGTGTCTCGGCTGCATCCATCGCTGGACTTCGACCTAACACCTATAAACGGGTGTTCTGCCCGTGACCTTACTTGGTTAAGCCAATGAGAGTAATCATCTTGAGGTGGGCTTCCCACTTAGATGCTTTCAGCGGTTATCCACTCCGCACATGGCTACCCTGCGTCTACCGTTGGCACGATAACAGGTACACCAGAGGTGCGTTCCTCCCGGTCCTCTCGTACTAGGGAGGACTCCTCTCAATACTCTTACGCCTGCACCGGATATGGACCGAACTGTCTCACGACGTTCTGAACCCAGCTCACGTACCGCTTTAATGGGCGAACAGCCCAACCCTTGGGACGTACTTCCGCCCCAGGTTGCGATGAGCCGACATCGAGGTGCCAAACCTCCCCGTCGATGTGAACTCTTGGGGGAGATCAGCCTGTTATCCCTAGAGTAACTTTTATCCGTTGAGCGACGGCCTTTCCACACAGTACCGTCGGATCACTAAGGCCGTGTTTCCACTCTGTTCGACTTGTAAGTCTCACAGTCAAGCTCCCTTATGCCTTTACACTCTGCGAATGATTTCCAACCATTCTGAGGGAACCTTTGCGCGCCTCCGTTACATTTTAGGAGGCGACCGCCCCAGTCAAACTGCCCCCCTGAAACTGTCTTGTTCCCGGATTCACGGGAACCAGTTAGAATTCTAGCCTCTCTAGAGTGGTATCTCACCGATGGCTCCATCATCCCCACAAGGATGACTTCAACGCCTCCCACCTATACTGCGCAAGAGAAGCCCGAACCCAATTCCAGGCTACAGTAAAGCTTCATAGGGTCTTTCTGTCCAGGTGCAGGTAGTCCGTATCTTCACAGACAATTCTATTTCGCCGAGTCTCTCTCCGAGACAGCGCCCAGATCGTTACGCCTTTCGTGCGGGTCGGAACTTACCCGACAAGGAATTTCGCTACCTTAGGACCGTTATAGTTACGGCCGCCGTTCACCGGGGCTTCGGTCATCAGCTTTAGGTTTCCCCTGACCGACTTCCTTAACCTTCCGGCACTGGGCAGGCGTCAGCCCCCATACTTCCTCTTTCGAGTTGGCGGAGACCTGTGTTTTTGGTAAACAGTCGCCTGGGCCTCTTCACTGCGACTTACTTTCATAAGCACTCCTTCTCCCGAAGTTACGGAGCCATTTTGCCGAGTTCCTTAGAGAGAGTTATCTCGCGCCCCTGGGTTTTCTCAACCTTCCTACCTGTGTCAGTTTCGGGTACAGGCATTGATAAATTAACGGTTTTAGGGCTTTTCTAGGAAGCTTGATGCTCTCTACTTCCCCTCCTTAGAGGGTCGGACTCCCGCCTTAGCTCAGTCTGTTTTCTCCAGACCTCAACACCTTGAACGGTTGCACCGGTAACCATCGTCCGGCTAGCACACACCTTCTCCGTCCCCCTGACCAATCTACCAATGGTACGGGAATCTTCACCCGTTGTCCATCGACTACGCTCTTCAGCCTCGCCTTAGGCCCTGACTTACCCTCCGTGGACGAGCCGTGCGGAGGAACCCTTAGGATTTCGGGGTGTAGGATTCTCACCTACATTTTCGCTACTCAAGCCGACATTCTCACTTCTGGTTCGTCCACATCTGCTTTCGCTAATGCTTCTCCCTACGCCAGAACGCTCCCCTACCAATACAATACAATCATATTCCACAGCTTCGGTACATCACTTAGCCCCTTTCATTTTCGGCGCAGCAACGCTTGACCAGTGAGCTATTACGCACTCTTTTAAGGTTGGCTGCTTCTAGGCAAACCTCCTGGTTGTCTGAGCATTCCCACCTCCTTTCTCACTTAGTGATGATTTCGGGACCTTAGCTGGTGGTCTGGGCTGTTTCCCTCTTGACGATGGAGCTTATCCCCCACCGTCTGACTGGTTGCTTTCCTCTGGGTATTCAGAGTTTGACTCGATTTGGTACCGCTCTCGCAGCCCGCACCGAATCAGTGCTTTACCCCCCAGATTTTTCTGCAACCGCTGTGCCTCAACACATTTCGGGGAGAACCAGCTAGCTCCGGGTTCGATTGGCATTTCACCCCTAACCACACCTCATCCGCCGATTTTTCAACATCGGTCGGTTCGGACCTTCACTTGGTTTTACCCAAGCTTCATCCTGGACATGGTTAGATCACCCGGGTTCGGGTCTAAAAACGATGACGACTTCGCCCTGTTCAGACTCGCTTTCGCTTGGGCTTCGACCTCTTCGGTCTTAACCTGCCATCGCCTTTAACTCGCCGGCTCATGCTTCAACAGGCACGCGGTCATCCGTTTAATCGGACTCCCACTGCTTGTAAGCTGACGGTTTCAGGTTCTATTTCACTCCCCTCCCGGGGTTCTTTTCACCTTTCCCTCACGGTACTGTTTCTCTATCGGTCACACAGGAGTATTTAGCCTTACCTCGTGGTCGAGGCGGATTCACACGGACTTTCACGGGCTCCGTGCTACTCGGGATTCAGCTTGGCTCTTCAAACTTTCGACTACAGGACTTTCACCTTCTCTGGTGCAGGTTTCATCTGCTTCGTCTAATTCTCTAAGTCCAGTCTTGCTGTCCCACTACCCCAACTGGATACCCAGTTGGTTTAGGCTGTTTCCCTTTCGCTCACCACTACTGGGGAAATCGCTTTTGCTTTCTTTTCCTCGGGCTACTAAGATGTTTCAGTTCGCCCGGTTCGCTCATCTACATCTATGGATTCAATGTAGTGTTTCTAGGTTGCCCTATTCGGATACCTCCGGCTCATTGCTTGCTTCCCGCTCCCCGGAGCTTTTCGTCGGTCGCCACGTCCTTCTTCGCCTCTGTGTGCCAAGGTTTCCACCGTCAGCCCTTTCTATCTTGACCAATTCTCTTTTTGAATCACTGTTCGTTTCCGAACTCCTGAACACCAAAATTTTCCGGGTTTTTTCTTCCCGGTTTGGGTTTCATTTTTGATCCCTTCTGATTTTTCTATGCAGTTTTCAAGGTTCTGGCTGGAACATTTCCAGCATTTACTCTTTCTGGTGATGAAAGCTGTAGTGCTAGTTTGTTCTCGGTTTTGATGGGTTTAGTGGAGGTAAGCGGACTCGAACCGCTGACATCTGCCTTGCAAAGGCAGCGCTCTACCAACTGAGCTATACCCCCACATTGTTTAGGTGGGCCATCCTGGACTTGAACCAGGGACCTCACCCTTATCAGGGGTGCGCTCTAACCACCTGAGCTAATAGCCCTTTTACCCAACCTAGTTGACGTTTGAAAGTCTCTTTTTCTTTTTCCTAGTTCCGACCTGGGATGACTTCTGTGAGTGCTTTTTTTGTTGGGATTTGGCACTTCTCCAGAAGTAGGTCTCCCTGAAAAGGAGGTGATCCAGCCACACCTTCCGGTACGGCTACCTTGTTACGACTTCACCCCAGTCATCAGCCCTGCCTTCGGCACCCTCCCCCCTTGCGGGTTAGAGTAATGACTTCGGGCGTGGCGAACTTCCATGGTGTGACGGGCGGTGTGTACAAGGCCCGGGAACGGATTCACCGCAGTATGCTGACCTGCGATTACTAGCGATTCCTCCTTCATGCAGGCGAGTTGCAGCCTGCAATCTGAACTGTGCCAAGGTTTCTGAGATTCGCTCTCCCTCGCGGGTTGGCTGCTCTCTGTCCTTAGCATTGTAGTACGTGTGTCGCCCAGGACGTAAGGGCCATGCTGACTTGACGTCATCCTCACCTTCCTCCGGTTTGTCACCGGCAGTCTCGCTAGAGTTCCCAACTTAATGATGGCAACTAACGACGAGGGTTGCGCTCGTTGCGGGACTTAACCCAACATCTCACGACACGAGCTGACGACAGCCATGCAGCACCTGTCTTCTGGTTCCCTAAGGCACTCCCCCCTTTCAGAGAGATTCCAGAGATGTCAAGTCCTGGTAAGGTTCTTCGCGTTGCATCGAATTAAACCACATACTCCACCGCTTGTGCGGGCCCCCGTCAATTCCTTTGAGTTTCACACTTGCGTGCGTACTCCCCAGGCGGGAAACTTAACGCGTTTGCTCCGGCACGGCCCGGGTCGATACAGGCCACACCTAGTTTCCATCGTTTACCGCTAGGACTACTGGGGTATCTAATCCCATTCGCTCCCCTAGCTTTCGTCCCTCAGTGTCAGTTGTAGCCCAGCAGAGCGCTTTCGCCACCGGTGTTCTTCCTGATCTCTACGCATTTCACCGCTACACCAGGAATTCCCTCTGCCCCTACTACACTCTAGCTCTCCAGTTTCCACTGCTTTTACGAAGTTAAGCCTCGCTCTTTAACAGCAGACTTGAAGGGCCACCTACGGACTCTTTACGCCCAATCATTCCGGATAACGCTTGCATCCTCCGTATTACCGCGGCTGCTGGCACGGAGTTAGCCGATGCTTCTTCCTCAGGTACCGTCACTTTCTTCTTCCCTGAGAAAAGGGGTTGACAATCCAAGAACCTTCCTCCCCCACGCGGTCTTGCTCCGTCAGGCTTTCGCCCATTGCGGAAAATTCCCCACTGCTGCCTCCCGTAGGAGTCTGGGCCGTGTCTCAGTCCCAGTGTGGCTGATCATCCTCTCAGACCAGCTACTGATCGTCGCCTTGGTGCGCTCTTACCACACCAACTAGCTAATCAGACGCAAGCCCCTCTGTTGGCGATTAATCTTTTACCTCTCGGCTCATCCGGGATTAGCAGTCGTTTCCAACTGTTGTCCCCGTCCAACAGGCAGGTTCTTACGTGTTACTCACCCGTCCGCCACTAGAATCCTAAGATTCCCGTTCGACTTGCATGTGTTAAGCAGACCGCCAGCGTTCATCCTGAGCCAGGATCAAACTCTCCATTTTGAAGAATTTGTAGCTCTTCTGTTGACTAGACTTGCTAGTCATGTTATCTTTTGGGAGTCCTCAGTCTTTATAACTGATTCCTCTCCTGATTTTTTGACTAGGAGTTCGTTAATTCGACTTTCAAACGTATTATTTTTTCTAGGTTCGGTGCGCTTTCGGTTCTTTCGTCTCTCAAGCGCATTTACCAATGTATCTAATCTCCTCGGCTTTGTCAACCCCTTTTCTTGACTTTTTTTTGAACCGGGGCAAATCCTTGTCTGGTAATGGTTTATAGCTATTCTCCCCTTTCTAGAGATGGAACGACTGGAAAGCATCTGTTTGTAAGGGCCATACAAGCTGGTTGTTACAAAAAATGATAAGGGGGTACAGCGTTCCCCAGACTGAGTTGCCAATGAGTATATTGGCTTTGCCATTGCTTCAGTTGCTCTTGTAGTTTGGATTCGTTGCTCTGCGGCATCAATATATAGATTCGTTCTCTATTGGGTTGGCTATCGGCTAGGCAGGTTTCTGGATAGGTTTGACACAGTACCTCAACTAACTGCTGCCATTGTTGGGCTTGCTGCTGCTGATGTTGTAATTGATGGTGATGTAATTGTTTTTTAGCTAAAAAGTAATCCCGACCGCGCAAAGGAGGTAAGTCCGTGGGATTAGTTTGAGTGAGTGTGTTTGCTGGCGGTTCGAGGGGAACTCCTTGTAAACAATACTCTGCTTTTCCTTCGAGTTGGTCTAATTTGTGTAAATAGTTCTGTTGATATAAAACTAAATGCTCCAACAGGGCTGTTTTTGAACGGAAACAGGTTCCAAAACGGACGGGTAACAGAGAAGTTTGGTAAAAAATGGTACAGGTGATTTGATCATGAGTGACAACGGCTTGCATTAATTGTTCGTCTGTATCAGGGAGATCTTCGGCTTGTAAATCGGGTTCTACAAGAGCAGATAATCCCTGATCACTAATAATTTCTAAAGAACCCTTAATCCCTTGAGGAAGCTTGAGGGGTGATGTGGGTGTTTTCAAAAAAGCGTAAATATACATTGGTTAATATCTACAAGTGAATATTAGGAATAGAATCAAAAGATCAGGGTATTTATTCTAGGGAACCGGGCTGTGCAGGAATCCACTCAAAATCAAGGCTGAGTTGAGCTAATCCAGATTGCCAATTGGGGGATAATTCTAAATCCTCATTAGAATTCCCCCAATCTATCTTAACTCCTTTCATCCAGCTTTGGAGTTCAGGAAGAGTTTCTAATAAATTAATGATTTGCAATTTTAAAACGACTAGGGATTGAGGAGATCGACACAATTCACTCCAATCAGATTGAATAATAGATTCAGGAATAATGGGTTTTAAATCAAATTTAAGAGGTTGGCTAGTCGCAATATCCAATTCCCAAGAATCGCTTAAAAATTCTGCACTTAGAACCATTAATAATCTTAATGTCCCTGTTTGCCATAAAAATCCAGGTTGGAGGACTTTGGCTTGAATCCCACTCATTAATTGCATAACATTATAACTGCTTTTAACGATCTGCCATAATAATCTTAGCGATAAATCGATTAAGGGAATTTCAGGTTGAAGACGAATTAAGCTAGATGACGATTTAGGACTGTAAATTATATCAACTAATTCATCAGTAATTTGAATTAACTCGATTAATTCAGATTCTTCTGTTTGGGAGTCAAGAGTTAAGAAAGAGTTAACAGAATTGGTAAGTTGTAACTGTTTTTTTCGTTGTAGTCCGTGTAATCCATAATATTTAATTTGGGTTTGAATATAAGGTTGAATAATATTCGGATCAGTAAGTCGAACGTGAGTTTTGAGTAAAGCAGAGTGGGGAATAGAAGCTAAAATGGAATATTCAACATCTTGAATGGGGGTATTTTGAAACAATTCTTCATCTACAGGGGCATTTTCTAAAAAATAATGAAAGGGACTCACTTCGGATGTTTTAGAATCAGGAATAAATTGAAATCCTATTTCTATACTCATTTCAATGGGTTCCCATTGACTTTTAGGGGATAAAAATTCAGCTTGGATAGGATGATTCAAGAGATTAAACCCTTGAAAATTATCTTGAAAGTGATGTGTGATTTGTCGTACAAAAGATTGAACTTCTAAAGGATTTTGGCAAAAAGAACAATCATTAGATTGAAGATAAGCTTCTGAAGTAATTAGGGGAGGAGGGGAATCACTGGTTGCTAAATCAATAGAACTTTGGAAATTTTCAGTTTTAATGATGAGACTAGCAACTAATCTTAATTTTCCTGGAGTCCAATCTTGATGGGGTAATAAAATTTCAGCATTAATTCCCGTCAAAAGTCGCATAAATTGATAAGAGGTTTGTGCAAAATTCCATAATAACTGAGAAATTAAAGTATTAAGGAATAAAATAACAGGAGTTTGAATACTGCTGTCTTTTTTAGGGAAGGAGTCGGATTTAATATTAGAAGCAGAGATTGGATGAGTTTGATAAGCCGCTAGAAGTTCAGAAACTTCTTCTGTAACATAAGGAATTAAGTTTTCAGGGGTTTGGGGTAAATCACTAGGCCATGACCCATTCGGTGATCGCAAATGAGCTATAATTTGAACTAATCCTTGCATAGCCTGGATAACAGGGGCGGAAATTTCAGGAGAGGGAGGAACTAAATTAAAAGAGACTTCATCTTTAAATTTAATTAAAGTTTGATCGGGAAAATTCATTAAATTTTTAAGTTGATTTTTCGATAAGTTTTCGATATCACTGGGAGGTATTTCTTGGGAGTTCATAGATGGAATTAAAGGGTTGTTATTCATAAGTCTCTTTCAAAATTAACAGATTTTACAAAATGTAGATAACCTTGTTTTTCGGTATAAGTAACAATGGCTAATCCCGTTTTTCCCCAGAAAGCTAGAGATTTAGGATTAACAGGGCCAAAATCATAACTGATCAAATTCCCTTCCAAATCAAAAAAGGTGTATTTTCCTTCTTCATCCGCTATAACATATCCCCAAGAGGTAGCGCAAGCAACAGTTGGGGGAGAACTTAAAGGAATGCGAATGACGCTCAGGGGCTTTAAACGTAAGAGAACAAGGTAAGGTTGATCATCGAGTCCAATTCCCAATAAAGTATAGGGTTGAGGAGTAGGTAGCAGTTGTTTTAAAGGAATAGATAATTTAAGATTTCCAATGGGCATTCCTCGGCGAGTATAGACCCGGAACATATTAAAGTTTTGTTGTTTAAAGTTTAACCAAACACAAAGTAAATGTCTGTTATCTAAGAAGAAAATTTCGGGAACTTGAGATACAGCTAGGGATAATTTTTTCAGAGGTTTGAGAACAAGATAGTCTGATTTTTGGGTTAAAGAGTAGAATCGTAATTGTCCTGAAAATGCTAAAGCCATATAGCGACTATTGGGTTCTATCGTAATTTTATATAATAACTCTGGATCAAAGGTTTTTATGACAGAGGTTGAATCTTCATTTTCCCCGAAAAAATCAGGAGAGATAGGAGATTGCTGACGATTAGATTGTAAGGATTGAATCGAACTTAGATTTAACAAAGATTGAGATTTTTTTTGAAAAGGAGTGCAGTGATAAATTCGATTCGGGGTTAAAACACAGCAGCCGTTTCCCAGGGGAAGCATCCCCAAAATAGGTTCAGGAAATTGAATTTGTTCTTGAGAAGAAATAGCAACTTGCTGAACCGATGGAGATAAATCTTGGGGGATAGACCAAATTTCTAAAGCCTGACCAAATCCTGTATAAAGATAAGGAAAATTGGAAATACAATTGAAGGGGAATTTAGACTGATGAACCGAAGGTAAAGAGATAGAGTGATGTAAGATCAGAGGAGAAACGGAGGTATAGACCCCTGCTAATTGGGTGTGATTTTTAGTCGGTAAATTGGAGTTTTTCCAAGGAACAATAAAATCAGCAAGGCTTTGAATTTGGGGATGAACAATGACTTTGCGTAAGGCTTCTGCCATTTGTTCTGCGGTGTTGTAGCGACGAGCCGGGAGCTTTTCTAAAGCTTTTTGAATTACAGTTTGTAACGCTTCAGGAATCTCGTTAGGGATCTGCAACCGTTGATTTAACTGCGCCCACATTAACTCACCGGGTAAACCATGAAAAGGACGATCTCCAACTAACAGTTCAAATAAGACAATTCCAACCGCATAAATATCGGATCGGGCTGAATAAAGGCCATAAAATCGTTCTGGGGCCATATAAGCTGGAGATCCCCCGGTAAAGGTGGAGGCTTTTTGGGCAATAGATAATTTGCCTACGATGGGCAGACGACGGGCAATTCCAAAGTCTGATAATTTTGAAGACCATCCTTGGGCTTGTAGAGTCAGTAGGATATTTTCAGGTTTAATGTCACAATGGATAATACCCCGTTGATGAGCGTAGTGTAAACCTTCTAAAACACCAATGATCAGGTTTAACGCTTCTTGTAGTCGCAGAGAATCCTGTTGTTCAAGAAGATGGCGCAGAGTTCCCCCCTCGCAATAGTCCATGACCAAATAGCGTCCGGTTTGGATATGTTCTAAACCGAGACAAGCAGCAATGTGGGGATGTTGTAGACTAATAATGAACCACAGTTCCTGCAAGAATTGGTGAGTAGGTGCGCGCTGATGACTTAATTCCTTCAGAGCCACCAGTTGTCCAGTGCGACGATCACTGGCACAGTAAACTTTACCAAACTGACCTTGTCCTACTAACCCCAAAATTCGGTATCGAGAAGCCTGCATGGTGTATTTTAGACCACCTCATTAACGGTATTTCCGATAGTATTAAAGTATACCTAAAATATAGGCATTACTGACCCATTAATCCGTTACCCAGCGATGAAGAGTGCTTATGTTTTCTCCCGTTGAATCGGAATCTACGAAACTACAGCAGGGGCCTGCCCCTACTAAAATCATACAATCTCAAAGCCAATATCGAACCTGCCAAATCAAAGTACCGGATTTAGAAAAACCGGTTCCTGCGGTTTGCGTTGATCAGGAATACTACAGCTTTTTTAAAGCGGTAGAAGGTGCTGATAAAACCTTAGAAATTGTGGCTAAACTAGGAACTGGAGGAGACAGTACGGTAATTACAAAAACCCCAAAGGGATATGCAATTTGGGTGAAAGAGCCTCAAGGTGAACTGCATCGTTCTAAAGCCTAAATTCGGGATTATGATTGAATTTGGAGGAGTTAACGCCCCTGTTCTCCTGAATTGAGCGGTTCAGTTGTGCAGTCTACATTATTTCTGCTCTGTGGGTTCTCTAATTTAATTTTTACTGGAAATGGCTAAAATACTTCGACTAGAACCAATTGCCGAAGAAATGGCAGTTAAAACTAATTCTAATTTGCTTTCGGCATTAATGACTAAGGAACTTCACGTTCTGAAAGAATGCGGAGGACGAGGAATGTGTGCAACCTGCCATGTTTTCATTAAAGATGGTATGGAGGGTTTATCTAAAGTCAGCCGTCGTGAACAAAGAACCTTGGAAGTAATTACAACAGCTAAACCCAATTCCCGTTTAGCTTGTCAAGCTCATGTGCTTGGGGAAGGAATTATTGTTGAATTACCTTCGGGGATGTATATTGATGCCATCGAAGATGTAGAATCACTGATTGGACGGCGAGCAGAACAAGAATTACTGCATCCGATCACCGGACAAGTTGTGGTGGAAACGGGAAAATTGATTACTCGATCTATTGTGAATCAGTTGAAAGATACTCGTTTGCAAGTTGGCGAATATTTAGCTCGAACTCGTAACGCTAAAGATGATGTCTCTTAATCAGTTATCAGTTATCAGTCATCAGTTAATAGGGAATAAGCAGTTTTGTAATGGAGACTCTTGCAATAGGCAAAAACTAACCTCCCATAGCCAACAATGATTAACGATTCACTGACAAGTGTTAACGAATAATTGTTAACTGATTATAGGTGACATTTATACCCTGGCAATTCTTATTTATGTTAACTGAGTTACAACGTTTGAGTATTGAGGCTGATGGCCGTTATGCAACACCCGAAGAATTAGAATTTTTAAAGTCTTATTTGGAGACTTTTCGATATCGTATTAGTGCCTATCAAAAACTTCAAAAGTATGAACCTATAATTCTTCAAAAAATACAAAATAAACTCATCAAAACTAATCCTCAAATTTTTATGAAAGGATCTATTGATTTTACCTCAAAGTGGCGTTTAGATACGATCCGAGTTTTACGATATTCGGCCATGGTTTTATTAATTAATGATCCTGATTATTTACAGGAACGTTTATTAACTTGGTTCGCAACAATTTTACAAGCGTTTAAAGTCCAAGATATTACTGAATTTACTTACCAAGCCATGTCCGATGTCTTGGAAGATTATTTGACACCAGAGGAAAAAAATGTATTTTTTCCTCTGATTGAACTTAATATCGCTATTTTGTGCAAAAAAAGAACATCATGAATTTTCCAGAATCTCAATCATTTATAAACTTTTCCATTCGGTAATATAGCACCCTGTAGCTGTGCCCCCTTAATTTCCGCATTTGCTAAAATTGCTCCTTTCAAATTTGCCCCTCTTAAATCAGCCTTGCTCAAATTAGCCCCCATTAAATTAGCCTCTGTCAAATTGGCATTAGCGAGATGAGTATTTCTTAAATCAGCATTAATTAAACAAGCTTGAATTAAGTTCGCCGAGCTTAAATTACTGGCGCTTAAATTAGCATCCATGAGTAAGGCTCCTGCTAAATTAGCTTCACTTAAATAAGCACCTGCTAAATTAATTCCTGTTAATAATTTCTGCCTTAAATCAATTCCACCTAAATCAGCACCGCTTAAATTAATGCCACTTAAATGAGCTCCATTTAAACACACATTCCGCAGATAGGTTTTACTCAAATTCGCTTTACTCAGGTTAGCTCGGCTCAAATTAGCTTCATTGAGATCCGCTTCTAATAAAGTAGCAAAATTCAAAAAAGCGTCTGTTAAATCAGCGTGTCTTAAATTGGTTTTTAACATTTGAGCTTTCGTTAAATCGGCCCCCGTTAAATTTGCTCCACTTAAATTCGCTCGGATAATGGCAGCTTGACTCAAATCTGCTCCTGATAAGTCTACATCTTTCAAATTAGCTTGGGTTAAATCCGTGTTTTTTAAGATGGCTTGACGGAGATTAGCTTTAATTAAATAAGCTTTGATCAAACAGGCTTGAGTCAAAACCGCTTCTATCAGAATTGCAGAACTAAAATCTGCACTTTTGAGATTACAATGCCTGAGATCGGCCTCTTGCAAATTTGCCCAATTCAGGTGAGCACCTTCGAGGTTAACCCGACTCAGGTTCGCCCCTGTTAAGATTGTGCCACTCAGACTCGCTCCACTAAGATTTGCTCCTGCTAAATTAGCTCCGGTCAAATTCGCTTTACTCAAATTCACCAAACAGAGATGGGCTTCGCTTAAGTCAGCATTGCTTAAATCTGCACCAATTAGATGAGGTCGATTTTGGGGTTCTCGAATATTAGTTAAACCCAGAGTCGGTACCGCATTGGGCCGATAAGAATTGCTGCTCAAAATAATTCCTCGCAGATTGGCACCTTTAAAATCCCGTTCTCCATCTGCATATCGACTCAGCAGTTCAATAGCATCCATGGGTTTAACCTAAAATAATTCGCCTATCAACGGGTCATTCCTCCCTCACGATGTTTCACACAGTTGTTTCAGAATCGTTTCATGATCTTTTCCTTCATCAACCCAAGCTTCTGTGGTTTGTAAACGATTACTTAAACCGAGAATAAAGTAATTACAATCTGCTCCCATCGATTCACAGGTGGTTTGAACACAATGGAGATCTCGTCCGGTTAATCGACTAAAAAAGGAACTAAAAACTCCAGCTTCTAAAAAACAAGCGGGGTGCTGGCCTTGGGGAGCAGCACTGGCAAAGGGTGAATTTTTAGTCATCAGGATTAGAAATCCCGTGTTAGTATAGCGTGCATCTAAATCAAAGGTTCCCCATCCATGAGTTTTCCAACATTGTTGTAAACATTGAATGAATTCAATCATTTCCATCTGGGCTACAGCTTTACCATAATATTCGCTGGTTTCTTCACAAAAGCGAACATAAAAGTTTTTTCCCCACCAACGACCACAGTTAAATAAAACTAAGCGGGTAGCTTGACCTGTTTCTTGTTCTAACCCAGTATAGATCGCCTGAATTAGGGTTAAGGGAAGCCCCAATAAACGGGAACCGAGACGATTTTCTAGTAAACCTAATTCTAAATCCCCTTTAATATAAGCATTGTAGGCGAAATAGTTACCCGGAAGTTGCGGTTTACTCAGTAAGTTGGTAATTTCAATCATAATAAAACAGGCTGTATGGACGGTTGACAGTTAACCGTTAACGGTTGATAAACAGAGGAATAAATGCAAAGAAAAAACGGTTAGTTTTCCAGGGTTTACGACTTCTCGGCTCCAGATTCTAGCAAGCCCGTTTTGACCTGTTCCAAGAATGGTTGCAGGAAAACTGTGGCTTTTGGAGAAAGTAATTCATTTAAACGAGCCATAAGCAATTGATAAATTTGAGTATCAATTGATTGGGTATTATGAGCGTGAACTAAACCAGATAACCACTCAATAACTCGTTGCTGAAGGTATTCGGAATCATTTAATAACATTGCCATTGCACTATGACGAAGAATCAGAATCCATTGCTGTAAAATTTGTTCTAATCGTTCTTCCTTTTCGTGAGGAAATTGGCTAGGAATTTGATCCGCAATCGGTTGGAAAATAACTATTTCTCGATCCCGAAGGAATTCATAAATTTTTAATCGCTGGGCTAAAGTTTCTGCATAACTTTTAAAACCCACCAATTCTTCTGTTTGGAGATAGCGATTTTCCGCTTGAACTAATAATTCATTTAATTCGGCTTGCATACAGATTTGATCAGGTTCATGAATTTGATGGAAAATTTTACGAAGAGGAAATAAAAGCTCTTGTTGATGCTCCCCTATTTCCCAGAGTGGACAGCATTTGTGTTTAAAATAATCCCATTAAATCCTCAATGGTGACATCAGGATCATCCAAGGAAACAGGAGTAGAGGAAGAAGAGGATATGGGCATAACCCCCACTTGGGGAACCCCTTCCCAATCAATTCCTTGAAAAAAATCGCTGACGGATAAAGTTAAATTCATCTGGGATGAAGTCGGAGAATGACCGTTTTGTAGTACCCGTGAGGGTGTACCTAGCCAGTTGAGGTTACTAAAAAAGTCCTGAACCGACTCACTCATCCAGGCGTTTTGATTCGTCATCGCAGTATCACTCCATCTTGTAATTTCCGTTGAATGTCTCTGGCTGTTGCGCCTTCATTCAACCAGAAACCCGCAGCATCAATGCGATCAGGGTTTCCTAAGAGAAATTTACAATAGGTTTCTCCCATGGAATAACATTGCAGTTCAATACAACTGAGACTTTTTTTGACCAATTTGCTAAAAAATCCGGCAAATAATCCAGCATAAATATGACAAACCGGTTTTCCCACATCTCCTAAACTACGAGCAACGGCGGAGTCAAATAAGTTAATGAAAATACAACCGTGTTTGCGATCGCTCATATCGACTTCCCAACGTCCCCAGCCTTGGGCGGTGAACGGCCACCACCAAGTTTCTAATAAAAACATTAGGTTAGACTGTCGGATACTTTGACCAAACTCGGCTTCATACCAGTGTTGGAAAAACTCTGCATCCTTAACCCCCCATTCTTTTCCAATGGTGTACATAATCACGGATGAGGCATTGCCAACTTCCTCTTCTAATCCCTCCACTAAACCAATAATAAAATCTTCACTGGTAAAGATATTTCGCATTTCATTCCAGTCTGTCACCGTACCCATTGATGAGTCAAAGCTGAAGAAATCTTGAAATCGATAATGATTATGGGCCTTCGGATGGGTTTTTTTGAGTTTGGAATGATTCTCAATATGATGTTGGGTTGCGGTGGTTAACACCATCTGCTGCATACTCCTTTTTAATCAACAAGGTAAGGTTCAAGAAAATCAACGTTTAATTTATAGGGAATCATCGAGGTAGACTGTGGCAGATCAACGTTGATTAAGAGTCGCGGCTGTTTCTGCCAATGGTTTACCTCAACAAGCAAGACTTAAGCTTCTGTGCCATGTACGTCTATTGCTGTAAAGGCAGGTTCTTCTCGCGTGGTCAGGAATTGAATTAGCCTGTCTGGTTACTTTACCCAGTTGTCAACCAGAAACATGGACGCACCTCTGTATCTAATTTAACTCGATTCTTGGCGGTGAAACATCACATTTTTTTTACAGAGCAAGTTTTGACAGTTGCTTCCTCTTTCCCTGTCCCCCTCTCTCTCCCATCATCCCCTCTTCTCCTCTCCTTCTTCCTGTCCCCCTGTCCCCTTGTCCCCCTGTCCCCCTGTCCCCCTGTCCCCCTATTTCCTATACTCTCAACTTAATTGCTGATCGAAGCCTGGGGGGATGGGGTGATAGAATGTTCGCTTTCTGGGTAAACCACAGGTTCTAAAAGTTGTTTGACTGGAATTTCCATCAAAAATTTAGTGTATTCTCCCAATTCAGACTCGCACCAAATTTGGCCTTTATGGCGTTCCACAATAATTTGATAGCTAATGGACAAGCCTAAACCTGTTCCTTTCCCAACCGGTTTGGTCGTAAAAAAAGGATCAAATAGCTTAGAACGAATTTCTTTAGGAATCCCCAAACCATTATCAGAAATTTCTATCAAAATTCGTTGATGGTGTACCGATAGAGTACGAATCACAATTTGAGGCTGAATTAAGGATTTATCGCAGGATAGCAAAGAAAATTTATCCTGCATCATTGAATCGTGCAGGGCATCAATGGCATTATTGATCAGATTCATAAACACCTGATTTAATGGCCCTGGATAACATTCAACTAAAGGAATATTTCCATAGTCCTTAATGATTTCAATTCCGGTTAATTTTCCTTGGGGTTTAAGTTTACTTTTCAAAATCATCAAGGTACTGTCTAATCCATCATGAATATTAACGGGTTTGAGTTCCGCTTCATCATGACGGGAAAAGGTTCGCAATGAGCGAACAATGTCCCGAATGCGGTCGGCTCCGACTTGCATTGATTCTACAATTTTAGGAAAATCTTCTTTGAGAAATTCTAAATCAATCGATTCAATTTCTTGCTGAATTTTCGGACTGGGATGGGTGTATTCTTGTTGGTAAATTTCCAGTAAATTCAGGACATCACGGGTATAGTTAGTGGCATGAATTAAATTACCATAGACAAAATTAACAGGATTATTAATTTCATGGGCAATCCCTGCCACCAGTTGACCCAAACTGGACATCTTTTCACCTTGAATCAATTGAATTTGAGTTTGTTTGAGTTCTCTAAGCGTATTTTTGAGTTGATCATTTTTTCGTTTTAACTCCAGAGAAGTTTTCAATCGTTCTTCAGCTTGTTGTAAGGCTTCTTCAGCCCGTTTATGGGCGGATAAATCCCGAAAGGTTCCCATAAAAAAGGATTGATAGCCAAATTTGGCTTCATTAATTGTGGCTTCTAGGGGAAAACAAGATCCATTCGCTCGACGACCGACAACGGCTTGACGGCCTTGTAATAACCATCTTTCTAATAAGGTTTGCTGTTCATGAAGTTCGGAAGTAGGCCAATCAAACAGATGTAAAATTGACATTCCAATTAATTCTGTAGCCGGATATCCAAATATTTCTTCTGCACTGGGATTAGCTCTTAAAATCTTTCCCGTTGGGTTGGAAAAGGTAATCATGGCATCCGTTGCATTTTGAATAATAGCTTCGGTTTGGGTTAAGGCATCTTCTAAGGCTTGCATCACTTGGTTATATCGAAAGCCAATTTGACCCACTTCTGTAAATTGATTTTCAGGAACCCGTCGCCTAAAGTCCTGGGTACGAGCTTGATATTCCATGACTTCAAATAAGTCATAAACTTCGGTTTTAGCTCCATGTTCAGAAATATTTAATCCGGTTGTTTCTGCTTCAATCGAGACTCGCAAGGGAAAATAACGATTAATGGTGTATAAAACCAGCCAGGTTAAGCCAAATCCCCAGAGAAAAGATACCCCAATCCCTAAAGCTTGAACCAGCAACTGTTCGCTACGAGATAAGCCTGTATTCAATAGCTGAAGATTACCAAAAAGACCTACCGCTAAAGTTCCCCAAACACCACCGCCCGCATGAACTGCAATGGCATCTACAGCATCATCAATATGCCATCGTTGTAGGGTCAGGGAGACTAACACCATGACTCCGGCTCCAATTCCCCCAATAATGGGAGCCATGGGGGTCGAAACCACATGGGAAGAAGCCGTAATCGCCACTAAACCCGCCAAGGAACCATTAATAATCAGTTCTACTTCCGGTCGGCGATGCAGTAACCAACCTAACATAGCCCCGATTAACATTCCCGATGTTCCAGCTAGAACCGTATTGACAATAATCGAGGCGACGCGAATATCTAAATGTAGATAACTTCCCCCGTTAAATCCTAACCATCCTAACCACAGCAACATTGTCCCTAATACAGACAATTGAAGGTTTGAGCCGCGCATTGGTTCGGGTGGTTTATCGAGGGAAAAACGTCCGATTCGTGGCCCAATAATTAACACAACGGCTAGAGAAACCCATCCTCCAATACTATGAACAACGGTAGACCCAGCAAAATCTACAAATCCAATTTCTCCTAACCATCCCCTGAAATGGTTGAGTTCAAGGCCATTCCACGCCCAATGACCAAAAATGGGGTAAATAATTCCAGAAGTTAAAGCAGCAACTAAGAGATAAGACCCAAATTTCATGCGTTCCGCCGATGCCCCTGAAACGATGGTTGTGGCGGTACTGCAAAACATAGTTTCAAACAGAAAAAAAGCAGCTGCCCCTGGAGAAGATGTGGTATCAAAAAAGAAAGATCCTGGGTCAATTCCTCCTGTCGGTGTCTTGCTAAACATTAGGGCATAGCCAAAGGCCCAAAATAGGGCTACGGAAATCCCAAAGTCGGCAAAATTTTTGACTGCAACGTTAATACTATTCTTGGAGCGGGTTAAACCCGACTCTAAACACATAAATCCGGGCTGCATCAAAAAGACTAAGCCCGAACAGACCAGCAGCCAGAGAATATCAATCACTGAATTATCGATTACTCACTTAACTTAAGATTGTCTCAACTTATCCTAGAAGTTTTTGTGGAATTTTATACAGTTAATCTACAAACCGTTGAGTTGAGGGGTTGGGCAACAAGACTCATCCGCCAGAAATCAAGCGGGTCTAAGCAAAAAACCTTTCATCAGGAAAAAAAATACTTTAGGTGTTGACAAATGGAACCGGGTTTGGGTAGAGTAACAAGCGTGTGAGGAGCGAACCAGCTAAGGACACCGAGACGAAACACGGCCAGTCGCCGGTGTCCTTTCTGATCAGAAGGAAACATACGTTCTTCAAAAAATTTTAATTTTGAAGAATTGCTTTCGGTTTATGACAGTTATTTCTCCCTGGTCTATCGGCTGGGGACATATGGGGATTTTGCTATAAAGTCAAAACCCTAAAATATTAGGAAGCAACCCGGATCAAGCTTAATTTGATTCTGGGATTGTTACACAGTAAAAGCCAAAATTGTCTCCTGAATGACCCAGTATTTTGCAACGGTTGCCAAGGGTTTAGAAGTTATTGCTGCTCAAGAGTTAGAACGTTTAGGTGCTGAAAATGTTCGTCCTGAATTTACAGGAGTTCATTTCACAGGTTCTCGCAAGCTTCTTTATCGAGTGAATCTATGGGGAAGAACCCTATTTCGGGTTTTAGTCCCGATTGCTGAGTTTCCCTGTGCCAATGCCCAGCAATTGTATCAGGAAGTTCAAAATATTAATTGGACTGAGTATTTATCCCCGCTCAATACCTTTGCCGTTAACTGTACAGGCAAAAATGAAGCCTTAAACCATACACACTTTACTGCCCTTCAGGTTAAAAACGCGATTATTGATCAACAGCGTTTAGAATTTGGGGAACGTTCTGATATTAATATTAATAATCCTGATTTATGGATTAATCTTCATCTCCATGAAAATCACGGAATTTTAAGTTTAGACAGTTCTGGAACCAGTTTACATCGACGGGGGTATCGTCCCGCCGTTGGACTTGCCCCTTTAAAAGAAAGTTTAGCTTCTGCTTTATTAGAAATGGCAGAATGGCATCCTAATTTACCCTTTTTAGATCCATTATGTGGGTCAGGAACCTTACCCATAGAAGCCAGTTTAAAAGCCTTAAATATTGCACCAGGGTTATTCCGAGAAACCTTTGGGTTTATGAAATGGAAAGATTTTGATGCTAAATTATGGCAATCTTTAAAACACGAAGCCTTAGAGGCACAATTAACCATTTTACCCGCCCCAATCATGGGTTCAGATCAAGATGGGGATATTCTTAATCAAGCCTTTGAGAATGCTCAACGTTGTGGCGTTGCAGACCAAATTCGCTTACAACAACTTGAATTATCTCAGATAGAACCTCCGGCGGATCAGGGTGTGATTATTTGTAACCCTCCCTACGGAGAACGTTTGGGAGAGGTGGAGGAATTAGCGGGTTTATATAAACAGTTAGGGGATACGTTTAAACAACGGTTTAAAGGCTGGACAGCTTATATTCTGACCGGAAACAAAACATTAGGAAAACAAGTCGGTTTAAGAACTTCTCGGAGAATTGCGGTTTATAATGGTTCCTTACCCTGCACGTTATTAAAGTATGAGCTTTATTAATTGATAAACTTCCACAAACTGCCCTCAGTTTTGCTAAAAACCATTAATTATACCTGAATAAATTAGGATAAGAAAAGCCATTATCACCTCATACTACCCTATTAAGCCATCAAGAAAAAGCTGTTAAATAGCCTATAAAAACTCTTGATGAATTAAAATGATAAAGTAAATCAGAACATGAAAAGAACTTCGCGATTAGTCTCATCGAATTTTAATTTAAAAATATTATTTTCTTCGGATTTTAGACGATATTTAAAATCTATACAAAGAGAAATCATAGATCAGTTATCAGGACAAAAAAGTAAGTTTGTTCAACGACAAATTCTAACCCTTGAAGAACAGCAAGATTTTAAAGAACAAATTAAAATTAGTCAAGCCGTAAAAAAAACGAGCCATTTTGAAAATAAAAAACATAATTTAGCCACAGCGATCACTCAAATTGAAAATCGTTTAATTCAACCGGGAAAAATATTTTCTTTTTGGCATTTAGTCGGAGAACCTCATACTAAGAATGGCTATCGAGAGGGACGATCAATTGTTAATAATGAACTAAAATATAATATTGGTGGGGGTTTGTGTCAACTCTCTGGATTAATTTATTATTTAATCTTAAAAGCAGGTTTGATACCCTTAGAAAGACACCCCCATTCCCAAGATATTTATACTGAAGAAAGCCGATTTGCACCTTTAGGTTCAGATGCAACAGTGGTTTATGGATATAAAGATCTACGGTTTCAAAATACATTATCTATTCCTATTTGTTTTCGGTTTGAATTGTTAGAGGAAGAAATCATCGGATTTTTATGTTCTTCCGAAACCCTAGAGGAATTTGAGATTGAGTTTCAAATTGAAGCGAAACAAGGACTCAAAAAAGTGGATACGGTTCGTTGGGATAATACAGAAAATAGATTCACTTTAATTGCGTCTAATTGCTACCCTAGCTTAATAGAGTAGTTGTGAAAATTAGATTGCTTTAGTGGGTGAAGTGATTGATGGGGAACAAACTCAGCCTGAAATATAGGTTATACTAAAAAGCAACAACCTTAATCCAGAGCAATTCTATGGTTGATATCACTGTTGCTATTCCCACCTATAATGGGGCGACCCGCTTACCTGCGGTTTTAGAGAAGTTGCGATCACAAACTGGAACAGAACACATCAACTGGGAAATTATAATTATTGATAATAATAGCACCGATAATACAGCAGACTTGATTAAAATTTATCAAAAAGGATGGCTGAGAACTGTTCCTTTAAGGTATTATTTAGAAACCCAAAAAGGGGCAGCATTTGCTCGAAAAAAAGCTATTCACCAATCAAAATCAACTTGGATCGGATTTTTAGATGATGATACCATTCCGGCTCTAGATTGGGTTGAAAAAGCTTATAAATTTAGTGAAGCCCACCCCAAAGCGGGAGCATTTGGTAGCCAAATTCATGGTGTTTATGAAGTCGAACCTCCTGCGAATTTTAGCCGAATTTCTAGTTTTTTTGCCATTACAGAGCGAGGTGAAAAACCCCATATATATCAACCTCAAATGAAAATGTTACCGCCTTCGGCGGGCTTAGTGGTACGTCGTCAAGCTTGGTTAGAAAATGTACCCGAAAAACCGTTTTTAACTGGACGTTCTTCTGAATCTATTCTCAATAGTGAAGATTTGGAAGTAGTGATGTATATTCAAAATACCGGGTGGGAAATTTGGTATAATTCAGAAATGCACCTTTATCATCAAATCCCTAAACAACGGTTAGAGCGAGATTATTTATTATATTTAATGCGAAGTACCGGGTTAGCACGACATTATATTCGGATGTTACGGTTAAAACCTTGGCAACGGCCTTTGTTATTTCCCTTGGGGTTAGTGAATGATATTAGAAAAGCGATCGCTTACTATTTAAAACATCGAAAAGCATTAAAAACCGATGTGGTCGCAGCTTGTGAAATGGAGTTTTTAAGAAGTAGTGTGATCAGTCCTTTTTATTTATGGCAGTGGAAACAACGGGATTAACCTAAACTTATTAATTTTTCTAGTTATAAAATAGGATCAACTCATTCTAAAGAAGACTTACGAACAATGATCGATTTTACCATTGTTATTCCCACCTATAATGGTGCTAGTCGTGTTTCCAATGTTTTAGAAAAATTGCGATCACAAAAGGGAACAGAAAATATCACTTGGGAAATTATTGTTGTTGATAATAATAGCAATGATCAAACCGCTAATATTATTCAGGAGATTATCACATCATGGCATGAATTGTTTCCACTTCGCTATATTTTTGAAAAACAACAGGGTATTGCCTTTGCTAGACAACGAGGAATAGAAGAAAGTCAAGGAGAATTGGTTGCTTTTATCGATGATGATAATTTTCCTGATGAAAATTGGGTATTACAAGCCTACTTGTTCGCCAAAGAACACCCTAAAGCGGGGAGTTATGGGGGACAAATTCATGCCAATTATCAAGTGGAGCCGCCTCAAAATTTTAAACGAGTTGAACATTTATTATTAGCAATTCGAGAAAGTGGTGATCAGCCCTTTTTATTTTGTCCTGAACGCTTACAACTTCCTTGCGGTGCGGGGTTAGTCGTGCGGAAAAAAGCTTGGTTGGATCACGTTCCTTCTCAATTGATGAATATAGGACGAGGAGGAAATGATTATGAAATTTCTTTACATTTATATCAGGGAGGTTGGGAAATTTGGTATAACCCCAAGATGCACCTTGATCATTATATTCCCAGTAAGCGGCTTGATAAAAAATATTTGTTATCCCTAGCTTCTTTATATGGTTCAAAATCCTGTGAATTTAGAATGTTGATTACGTCGACTTGGGAAAAACCCCTAGTATTTTTTAAGGTGATGTTTGGAGGGATTAAACGCTCTATTAAACATCAAATTCAGCATTCAAAAGATATTAAGATTGATCTTGCTGCTGCTTGTGAATTAGAATTTTTTAGAGCCAGTGCTATCAGTCCTTTTTATTTTTTAAAAAAAGCTATCTTCAAAAAATCTTGATTTTCTTAAATTACAACAATCGAATTAAAATATTTTTTTTAAAGTGGATAATATTTTTGAGGAAATAGCGGGTGGAAATAAAACAATAATTAAACTTTTTAAAAGAATTATCAGGCAAAATCGCCATTGTTGTAAGGCGGAGGAATCATATCGAATATAATTGAATAAAAACCCAATAGTAGCACGACCTTTTTCTGGAGATGGATATCCTTCTAAAGCTCGATCAATAAAATATTTATAAATTTTTGCTAAACTTTGTTTTTTTAAATGTTGTAATGACGAAGGAGCTTGCAAAAAGGCTTTTTCAATCACTGCTACACATTGTTTTTCTTGTCTAAGTAGGTAGGCAGGAAGAAACGAAAGTATGTAAAGATAAATGAAGAGAGAGAAGAAATCTACCGAGGTCATGAAAATATGGGTGCTCGTTTAAGGGTATTTCTAACTCGTGAGCAAGACAAAACCCTGTTCAAGCTCAGAACAGCAGATGTGCCACAGAAAGTTAAAGACCGAGCCGAAGTGATTCGATTAAACTCACAAGGTTGGTACGTGGAAAAAATAGCAGCTTATTTTAATTGGACAGCACAGACAGTTAGAGAAGTGTTGCACAAATGGGAAAAGTTAGGACTAGAAGGGTTATGGGAAAAACCCGGTCGCGGGGGAAAAGCCAAGTGGAAAGAAGAGGACTTAGTATTTTTAGAAGAATGTCTCAGAAGAGAACCCCGGACATACAACTCTGAGCAATTAGCCCAAAAATTAGAACAAGAACGGTCAGTTAAATTGAGTCCCGATAGATTAAGACGGGTGCTCAAAAAAAGGGGGTGAATTGGAAGCGAGCCAGAAACAGCCACAAAGGAAAGCAAGACCCGATAGTCCGCGCGCAGAAACAGGCGGATTTAGAAATGTTGGAATTATCAGCCGCCACCGGAGAAATTGACTTAAAGTATTTAGATGAATCGGGTTTTTGTCTGTGGAGTGAACCGGGGTATACCTATTATTTTAGAGGGGAACAAAAACGTTTAGAACAAACTCGTCGTCGGGGTCGAAGATTAAGCATTATTGGGTTTTTGCAACAGCAAATCAGTTTTGTTTACGGCTTGGTGATTGGAGGTGTCAATCGCCAGTGTTATATCCAAATGATGGAACAAGAAGCAGCAGAGGCTGAAAAAGCCGGACGGATGAGAGTCATTGTCCAAGATAATAGCCCCATACATCAATGCCATGAAGTCAAAAAACTCTGGCCAAAATGGGAAAGTATGGGTTTGTATATTTTCTATTTGCCTAAATATTGTTCGGAAATGAATCCGATTGAATTAGAGTGGCAACATCTCAAAAAAGATGAACTATCAGGACAAACATTTGAGGATGAATTAGACCTGGCCTATGCGGTAATGAATGGTATTCAAGCTAGGGGAGAAAGAGGAAACTACAGCACACAACGGATGAAATTTCACTCGCAGCAACAACCCAGTTAACTTTTCGTTACATACTTGTCGATTTTCTCGCCTACCTACTTATACAAACCCATACTTTCCCATTTTGGCCAGAGTTTTTTGACTTCATGGCATTGATGTATGGGGCTATTATCTTGGACAATGACTCTCATCCGTCCGGCTTTTTCAGCCTCTGCTGCTTCTTGTTCCATCATTTGGATATAACACTGGCGATTGACACCTCCAATCACCAAGCCGTAAACAAAACTGATTTGCTGTTGCAAAAACCCAATAATGCTTAATCTTCGACCCCGACGACGAGTTTGTTCTAAACGTTTTTGTTCCCCTCTAAAATAATAGGTATACCCCGGTTCACTCCACAGACAAAAACCCGATTCATCTAAATACTTTAAGTCAATTTCTCCGGTGGCGGCTGATAATTCCAACATTTCTAAATCCGCCTGTTTCTGCGCGCGGACTATCGGGTCTTGCTTTCCTTTGTGGCTGTTTCTGGCTCGCTTCCAATTCACCCCCTTTTTTTGAGCACCCGTCTTAATCTATCGGGACTCAATTTAACTGACCGTTCTTGTTCTAATTTTTGGGCTAATTGCTCAGAGTTGTATGTCCGGGGTTCTCTTCTGAGACATTCTTCTAAAAATACTAAGTCCTCTTCTTTCCACTTGGCTTTTCCCCCGCGACCGGGTTTTTCCCATAACCCTTCTAGTCCTAACTTTTCCCATTTGTGCAACACTTCTCTAACTGTCTGTGCTGTCCAATTAAAATAAGCTGCTATTTTTTCCACGTACCAACCTTGTGAGTTTAATCGAATCACTTCGGCTCGGTCTTTAACTTTCTGTGGCACATCTGCTGTTCTGAGCTTGAACAGGGTTTTGTCTTGCTCACGAGTTAGAAATACCCTTAAACGAGCACCCATATTTTCATGACCTCGGTAGATTTCTTCTCTCTCTTCATTTATCTTTACATACTTTCGTTTCTTCCTGCCTACCTACTTAGTTATAAAATAGGATCAACTCATTCTAAAGAAGACTTACGAACAATGATCGATTTTACCATTGTTATTCCTACCTATAATGGCTCTATTCGTGTTCCTGATGTTTTAGAAAAATTGCGATCGCAAAAGGGAACAGAAAATATCGCTTGGGAAATTATTGTTGTTGATAATAATAGTAGCGATGAAACCGCTACTATTGTTCAGGACATGATAAATTCTTGGCAAGAATTTTTTCCTCTGCGGTATGTGTTTGAATTGCAACAGGGTGCGGCTTTTGCCCGACAACGGGGACTAGAGGAAGCTCAGGGGGAGTTAATTGGGTTTCTGGATGATGATAACTGGCCGGATGAAAATTGGGTAGCCCAAGCATATCAGTTTGCACAGGTTTATCCCCAAGCGGGTGCCTATGGCGGACAAATTCATGGGGTTTATGAAGTTCCACCCCCAGAAAATTTTAAGGCAATTGAGGGATTTTTAGCTATTCGAGAACGGGGGCCAGAACCCAACCGTTATCAACCCCAGGTGTTAAGCTTACCCCCAGGAGCAGCAATGGTGGTTAGAAAGCAGGTGTGGAGTGAAATTGTACCCAAGCAACCTCAAATGAGTGGGAAGTTGCCAGGGGGAAAAATGGTGCAAGGGGATGATTGGGAACCGTTGATGTATTTATATAAAGCGGGTTGGGAAATTTGGTACAATCCAGCGATGCACACTTACCATCAGATTCCAGCTTGGCGACTGGAACGAGATTATTTGCTATCGTTGATTCATGGGTCGTGTTTGTCTTTTTGTCCGTTGCGGATGCTCGGCTCTAAACCCCATGAAAAGCCAATGATTTTAGTAAAGACTTTATTGGGGAATATTTACAATGCTATTGTTTTTTATTTCAAACATCATCAGCAATTAAAAACGGATTTAGTTGTTGAATGTCAGATGCAGATTTATTTGAGCAGAATTAGTAGTTTTTTTTACTTATTAAATATAAATACATCTAAAAAATATGCCTTTAGTATCTGTTGTTATCCCCGCTTATAATGCTGAAAAAACAATTCAAAAAACAATTAATTCGGTTTTAAATCAAACTTTTAAAGACTGGGAACTGATTGTTATTGATGATGGTTCTCAAGATTCAACTGTTAAGATAATTAAGCAAATAGAGGATTCACGAATTAGAATATTATCTTACGATAATGGAGGGTTAGCTATTAGTCGCAATCGGGGTATTGATCAGGCTCAAGGTGAATATATTTCTTTTCTTGATGCAGATGACTTATGGACTCCCGACAAATTAGAAGCCCAGTTTCAAGCGTTACAAGAGAATACAGAAGCTGCTGTTGCCTATAGTTGGACAGACTATATCGATCAGTCAAGCCAGTTTTTGCATTCAGGCAGACATATGACAATTAATGGTAATGTTTATCAATATTTATTAGTAAATAATTTTTTAGAAAATGGTTCTAACCCGTTAATTCGTAAACAAGCATTAAATCAAGTTGGAGGATTTGACAGTTCGATTAACTCGGTAGCCGATTGGGATATGTGGGTTAGGCTGGCAGCACTTTATCAATTTGTAGCGGTTCCACTCCCTCAGATTTTATATCGTGTATCGGATCGTTCAATGTCGGCTCAAATAAAAAATCAAGAAATAGAATGTTTAAAATTTATAGAAAAAGCTTTTAAATCTGCTCCTGAGTCTCTACAGCATTTAAAAAGAAAAACTTTAGCACAACTCTATAAATATCTAATGTGGAAAATTTTTCAACAACAGGCACATCATAAGCAAGGTTTAATTTTAATCAAATATCTCATTAATTATTCTACCCATGATCCAGAATGGAAAAAAGAAATAAAATTTATCTTGATAATGTTAATAAAAAGTTTAATCATCTTAATTTTACCTTCTAGTTTTTCCCAAAAAATCCTTAAAAAAGGTTAGATCTATTAAATAATTAATTAGGGCTTGCTGAAAAAGTAAGCTGTTACGCACTTAAATTTTTATATCTTAGCAAGCGGGGACGCTCGCACTGCAACGATTCAACAATTTCGTACTTAATTATCGGGACTTGAACAAAGTTCAAGCCCAAACAAGCCCCAAATTGCTTAGGTGTAAAGCAAATACGTCATGATTCTCTTGGAGCCAAGCAACAAATCGATAAGATATAGCTGTTCTAAAAGCGGATAAAGCATCAGTAAATGTATTTAACGGTTTGTTAGCCCAACGCCGTCTTAATCCGCCAGTTAACTGTTGCCAAATAATAAAACTATAGGCACAGAAAACTAATATTAGATGTCGATGAAGACTTTTAAGACTTCGGGTCTGATATTCCCTTAAACCTAACCACCCCTTGGCTTCCCGATAAAATACTTCTAACTTTCTTTTGTCACTCTAGGCAGAGGAAAAAGCGAAAAAGTCTGCCCCAAGTGATAAAAACAGATGATTGTGTAAGGTATTCATGAGGTTAATCAGGTTATACCTGACACTTTGTCCTTTGGGTAGCCAAATCCCGTGATTACTGCGTATAGCTACAACAAAATTGAGTTGTAATTGATTCAATACACTAATAAAATTGCCATCACTTTCCCCATAAAGACTATCTGCTAAAACCAATTCAAACTTAAATCCTATCTCTTGGAGTTCTCGGATTAATTCTGCTGCGATTTCTGGCTTGGTTTTATATTTATCTCCTGGCTGTAACCTCTCCTTGGGTTTATATATTTGAAATGTTAAATGATTGCTGATTTTCTAACCCTACTACCTTGGCTATTTCTGGTAAGGATTTCCTTTTTATCTCCGATATCATTCCCAAATGTAAATCTCGGAAATTTTCAAAGCTCCTGACTTCTGGAAATATATTTCTGTAGATTGAACAATATTCGTCCACAAATTTGATGCTGGGTTTGGGACTTCTTGGCTGTGTCATCATCCCCTCCTGCCTTTCAGACCTCTTTTTTGATTTTACTCTACTTAGAGTGACAAAAGAAAGTTAGAATACTTACCCTGTTGCAATTATAGCCGTTTTATTTCTCTTTCTTTGTTTAAGTTCCGTTAGCTATTTAGGGTTAGAAAAGAACATAATGATGATTTTAATAGATAAACTAATAATAATTTTAGGTTTTAAGAGTAACTCTGGTTTGTATTTGCAATATTGCCATAAACAACAAGCAGCTATTCCAGCATTTTGCCGTTTAGGAGAATCTTCAACGGCTTTAAAAGTAAGATATTTATAAACATTTGATAAACTCAAAGATTTTAAATTATGTAGAGACTCAGGAGCAGATTTAAAAGCTTTTTCTATAAATTTTAAACATTCTATTTCTTGATTTTTTATTTGAGCCGACATTGAACGATCCGATACACGATATAAAATCTGAGGGAGTGGAACCGCTACAAATTGATAAAGTGCTGCCAGCCTAACCCACATATCCCAATCGGCTACCGAGTTAATCGAACTGTCAAATCCTCCAACTTGATTTAATGCTTGTTTACGAATTAAAGGATTAGAACCATTTTCTAAAAAATTATTTACTAATAAGTGTTGATAAACATTACCATTAAAGGTAACGTGGCTACCTGGACGTGAAAACTGGCTTGACTGATCAATATAGTCTGTCCAACTATAGGCAACAGCAGCTTCTGGATTCTCTTGTAACGCTTGAAACTGGGCTTCTAATTTGTCGGGAGTCCATAAGTCATCTGCATCAAGGAAAGTAATATATTCCCCAGTTGCTTCTGTAATACCACGATTTCGACTTGATGCTAAACCTGCATTATCGTAAGATAAAATCCGCAAGCGGGGATCTTGAATAGAGGATAAAACTTCTAATGTTGCATCTTGGGAACCGTCGTTAATTACAATTAATTCAAAATCTTCCCAAGTTTGTTTCAAAACGGATTCAATCGTCTTTTGAATCGTTTTTTCCCCATTATAAACGGGTATAACAATAGAAATCTTAGGCATATTTTTTATTAATTAGGATCAGTTTGGATATACATCATTAAAGCTTCAATATTAGAGATTCTACCAAATTTAGATAAAATCCATTTAGACACAATTCCCTCAATTTAACCCTGTACTGTTGGGGATTAAATGGGTAACATATACGGAAATCCGAATCAACCTTTGGGCGGTCATCCATCCCTCGTGAGGGAACCGCGATCGCACACAATCTAAAATACAACCCTAATTTTATAGATAACCTCACATCACTATGACCGTACTTGAACAGGGAACGATTACCATCCATACCGAGAATATCTTCCCCATTATCAAAAAATCCCTCTACACAGACCATGAAGTCTTCCTGCGGGAACTTGTTTCTAACGCCGTTGACGCCATTGCTAAACTGAAAATGGTGTCCCGGTCTGGGGAATACTCCGGGGATATCGGTGAACCCGAAATCACCATTACCGTCGATAAAGAGAATAAAACCCTCTCCGTGACCGATAATGGCATTGGAATGACCGCCGACGAGGTGAAAAAATATATTAACCAAGTCGCCTTTTCCAGCGCTGAAGAATTTGTCGAAAAATATAAAGCCAATTCTGACCAATCTATTATCGGTCATTTTGGCTTAGGGTTCTACTCTTCCTTCATGGTCGCCCGTCAAGTTGAAATTGATACCCTTTCCTACCAAGACGGAGCCCAAGCCGTACACTGGACGTGCGATGGTTCTCCGGTGTTTCAACTGGAAGACTCTGGCCGCATTCAACGGGGAACTACCATCACCCTAACCTTGATGGATGAAGAAACCGAATATTTGGAAACATCCCGGATTCGTCAATTAATTAAAACCTATTGTGATTTTATGCCCGTCCCGATTAAATTGGACGGGGAAACCATTAACCGCCAAAAAGCACCTTGGCGGGAATCTCCTAATAATTTAACGTCTGAAGATTATTTAGAACTTTATCGCTATCTTTATCCCTTCCAAGAAGAACCCTTACTCTGGGTACATCTGAATACCGACTATCCTTTTATTGTCAATGGGATTCTTTATTTCCCCAAACTCAAACCGGATGTAGATGTTACCCAAGGCAATATTAAACTCTTCTGTAATCAAGTCTTTGTCAGTGACCACTGTGAAGATATTATCCCTAAATTCTTAATGCCTTTACGGGGGGTAATTGATAGTACGGATATTCCCCTGAATATTTCCCGCAGTGCCCTACAAACTAACCGCACCGTCCGCAAAATTGCCGACTATGTAGCGAAAAAAGTCGCAGACCGTCTCAAAGAATTGTATCGGGATAACCGCAAAGAATATATTCGCTGTTGGCAAGATATCGGTACTTTTGTCAAGTTTGGTTCCCTCAACGATGATAAGTTTAAAAAACAAGTTGAGGATATTCTGATTTACCGGACAACCTACACTCCAGAAACTCCCAACACCGAAGAGAAAGTTGTTGAAGTGCAGGTACAAACTGAAGAAGGAGATGTTTGGCAGGAGGTAGCGTCCCAAACCCCTGAAAATACCGATGAAAAAGGACGTTATTACACCACCTTAAGCGAGTATCTCGAACGCAATAAACAACGCCATGAAAATCGGGTGTTTTATTGTACCGATGAAGCCACTCAAGCCACCTATATCCAGTTACACACCAGCCAAGGGTTAGAAGTCCTGTTCTTAGATTCCTTTATTGATAGTCATTTTATCAGTTTCTTAGAACGGGAACATACCGATGTTAAATTCTCACGGGTGGATGCAGAACTGGATGAGAATTTAATTGATAAGGATAACAACAGCGAAATTGTTGACCCCAAAACCAATAAAACCCGCAGTGAAGAAATTAAAGATTTATTTACCGCAGCGTTAAATAAACCGAAATTAACGATTCGGACTGAATCTTTAAAATCGGAAAATACACCCCCCGCAATGGTCTTATTACCGGAATTTATGCGACGGTTACAGGATATGACCGCCTTAATTCAACAACAAAAAGCCGAATTTCCCGAAGAACATATTCTGTTAATTAATACCGCCCATCCGTTGATTCAAAATTTAGTTAATTTAAGTCAAGGATCAATCATTCAAGAAGGCGGTGAATCTCCTTCAGCAGAATTAGCAAAAATGATTTGTCATCATGTTTATGACTTAGCCTTAATTGCTCAAAAAGGCTTTGATGGGGAGGGAATGAAGGACTTTGTAGAACGTTCTAACCAAGTGTTGACGCGGTTAACGTCTAATTAAGATAACAGTAAAAACCCTGATTATATCTTCGGATAGATCCCCCTAAATCCCCCTGAAAAAGGGAAACTTTGAAGTTAAAAATTGCCCCTAAATTCCTTTTGGATAGATCCCCCTAAATCCCCCTTAAAAAGGGGGACTTTGAGACGAAAAATTGTCCCTAAATTCCTTTTGGATAGATCCCCCTAAATCCCCCTTAAAAAGGGGGACTTTGAGACGAAAAATTGTGCCTAAATCCCTTTTGGATAGATCCCCCTAAATCCCCCTTAAAAAGGCAGGGCTGTTTCATTCTAATTTTTTGCGATCGCTAAACCTTTGATCTGGGGCAAGTTTTAGACCCTATTTAAACAGAAAATATCAAAACTGTTGAAATAATTCTCCTTTTCTTTACAGAAAAAGGCTTTTAGAGTTTAGCGATCGCATTTTCGATCCGAGAATGAAACAGCCCTGCTTAAAAAGCAGGGCTGTTTCATTCTAAAAAAATTAGGTACACAAAAGGCAAAGATAATTGATATTGTCGGCTATCATTCTTTGAGTTGTTGTGGGAGAATGATAGCCGTTAATTCTGAGAAGATTAAGGACAATACTTCTGATAATGGCGAAGTTTTGTGCAGCCCAACCTGAGCGAATCTTAGAACTATCTTCACGGAATAAAACATCCCTTATCCAATGATTTTGGTTTTCGATTAACCAATGTTCTCTAATCTTCTCCCCGAATTCTTCCGCACTAATCAGTATACTGCTAATGTAGTAAACTCTCTCGTAGTAAGGCTTTGCTTTTCTAATTCCGCTTCGAGTTACACAAACAAAGCTCTTAATTCCTTTCCAATAATTTTGATTAATACAACTGAGATTATCGAAAACTTCTACCCTTCGGGTAATCTGTCTTCCCTTTGTATTATCTTGACTAATATGCTGGTCTACACTTTCACAGCTTTCTCGTTTCATCTCTAACATTTCATACAGCTTTTTTTGGTTCTTCTTGACGGCGATGATATAGTGGTTTTTGCTCTTAATAATAACTTCTGTGGTTTTTTTTGGCAATGAAGGGCATCTAAGGTAAAGACTGCATCCTCTAATCCCAAGGTTTTAATTAAGTTTTGCACCACTATTAGTTCACTATTAGACTGACTTAACCATTCTGCCATTCCCGCTATTAATCCTTGAGTTGTGCTATACACTGACACAACTTGTACAAATTGTGTATAATTTTCTTCTAAGGTTTTCTGGCTTCCTCTTAGAGTTTTTCCATCCACTGCATACCACCTCCTCCCTTCCGGTTCCATCGTCGCGATCGCCCAATTATTAAACACCGATAAAAATTCTTCAAAGTCTATCCCCATCATCACTCTACGGATTGTTGAATAAGAGGGTAGACGGTTTTTAGGGACTTTCAATGTTTGAATTAATGCTTCCTTATGTCTTGTTACAAAATCTCCTAATGCTCTGTATCCTAAATATCCGCTCATTGTTCCCATAATTACAATCAGCAATACTAACCATAACGGGTGTCTTCTCCCTTCATTAATTCGGAAGTCTTTAATTTTTTTCAGTTCTTCTACCAGATTTGTTTCCATTGTTCATTCCCCAGAAGTTTCTCTTCTATTTTAGCAGTCTCTTCTGCGGAATGAAACAGCCCTGGCTTAAAAAGGGGGACTTTGAGACGAAAAATTGTCCCTAAATCCCCCTTAAAAAGGGAAACTTTAAGATGATAGATTGTCCTTGTAGGGACTGTAGAATCCGGTTCCCCCCTTCCCAAGGGGGGTTAGGGGGGATCTAAAACTCAAGGTAAAATCAAAGGACTTTTCAGCCGACGAGTTGATAGGGACGAAAACTCTGTATAATAAAGGTTTGGACTTTTGAGAAAATACTAAACTGGAGTTAACCATGTCTCGGATTTGTCAGTTAACGGGAAAGAGAGCTAATAATGGAATGGCTGTGTCTCACTCCCACCGTCGTACCCACAAGCTACAAGAAGCAAATTTACAATGGAAACGGATTTGGTGGCCCCAAGGCAAACGCTGGGTTAGATTGAAATTGTCTACAAAAGCGATTAAAACCATTGAACTCAAAGGGTTGCAAGCAATGGCTAAGAAAGCCGGAATTGATTTGAATAAATTTTAAATACGGGTATTTATTTCCCTAGCTCCCCAATTTTGGGGAGTTACTTTTTTCTTGGCTAATTTGTCTAGCTTCAATTATAAATTGAGAAGTTAAGTTTATTTAAAAAGGGTTTGTGTTAATGTAAAATAAAAAAGCAGTTGTATTTGAGATTCGAGGAAACTTAGAAAAAACCTTTTGAGCTACCAAAGGAGATAACAAGACTACTAAAACACTTTTATAAAAAGCTTTCATTAACAATTTAGGTTGTTTTTTCAAGAAAACAGGTTCATTTTTTATAACATAGCCTATAAATTTGATTGTTGTTAGTCCAACACTTCTTTCTAAAGGATAATTTAAAGCTTTGAAAATTAAATATTTATATAGATTAGCTAGGCTGTATTTCTTTAAATAATGACAGGAAACAGGTGCTTGATCAAATGCTTTTTTAATCACTGTAATACTGGCTTCTTCTAAACGATTAACATGAGAAGAAATTGAGTTTTTGGACTCTCGATACAATACTTGAACACGAGGTACAACAACAAACTCATATCGATAGGCTAAACGTAAATACCAATCCCAGTCTTGAGCAGCTTGTAGGGATTCATTAAAATCACCGATTTCTTTAACAACCTGCTGACGTACCAAAATAACAGAACCATTGCCAATAAAATTAGCTACTAACAAGTTAGCGAATACATTACCAGTATAAGTAAAATGGCAGGATGGACGTAAAAAGTTACCTGATTCTTCAATACAGTCACTCCAGCTATAAGCTACCATAGCTTGTGGGTTTTCTTCTAATACAGTCAGTTGACTCTCTAGCTTGTCTACTGTCCATAAGTCATCAGCATCTAATAAAGCAATAAACTCACCACAAGCATGAGAAAATCCTCGATTTCGGCTAACGCAGGCTCCAGAATTTCCATAAGAAAAAACTTTAATTCGAGAATCTGATATTTTCGAGATAATTTCTAAGGTTGAATCAAAAGAACCATCATCAATAATAATAATTTCAAAATTTTTAAAAGTTTGTTTTAAAACAGATTCCAATGTGGCTTGAATGGTTTTTTCTCCATTAAATACCGGAATAACAACAGATATAAGTGGCATTGAAATCACCTAGTTTTTTTATTAAAATCTTAATACTTTGTATAAAAATCATTTGATAATTAACCAAGCCGAAAGGTCTCGCTGAATTAAATCTTGCAACCTTAAAATATCTTCTCTATAAACCTCAATTAATTCAGATCTTATCTTTGGCTCTAGCTGAGGTTTTACTAAGTTGCTTCTATAAACTTTGGCTGCCATAGGTTTACGAATTGTATCAGGAACTAAATTTCTAATAAAACTTTTAATTAAATTGGGTTTTTCAAAAAAATCGAGTAAAGCCTTACTTTTAACTTTATAGGTGACATTGTGTTTCTTATATGTATTAGGAATAAAATTTGGATCTACTCCTATAAAGTCAAAAAGGTCTGACATGACTTTCTGAGAATCAACTTGAATATCTTCATAAAGATATACTTTAATTTGATTGGGGTTAAAGATTTTGTAATATCTTTGAAGCTGGCTATAATAAAATCCCAAGTTTTTGTAGTGCCAAATCCATTCCCACTGATTAATTATGCGCTCCGTCTCAGCTTGTAAAGCATTTTCAAAGCTTAAAGGTTCAAATTCAGGAATAAAAAAGTAATTATAATTAGAGAATGCGCGTTCAGCAGGATTTCTCAGCACAGCAATTAATTTAGCATTGGGTATATAGTGTTTAATTCTCTCAGGAGCTTTAGGGCTATAAAGATACAAAGGAGAAGCTTCGCCAATAGCTTTTTTTGATTGAACTGAATCAAACATTTTTTGATAATCCTCTAAATTATTAATTGACCACGAATTAATTTCTTGGTTTGCTCTAGGCCCCTTAAAATTTATTTCTTCTCCTTCTAAAGCAAAAAAATTTGTTTCTTTGATAGGACTCATATAGACTTCAGGATGTTGCTGGAGATAACTATACAATGATCGAGTTCCCGCTTTCCCCGCACCTATAATCAAAAAATTAGGTAGTGTCATCAGTAATTAAAGTAATCAATGCTTTCTTTTTTAGGTTACTCATAACAATCGAGGACTGTCAAGATAGTCAAGTGCCAGAACCACTCAAGGCAGTTCCTCTTAAATTTTCTTAACATTGATCGCTAGAAGCTAAATCTTGGGCAAGCTAAGTATAGGAAAATTTTAGGACGCCAAAGTCATCGTGTGATAGCTAACACAACCTTTCTGTGATGGCATTCTAACCACTTCAGAGAATAGTTGTTATAAAGGTAATAGATAGGTCAGTCGTAGGAGTTAGTCTACCTGATCTCTGCTTATAAACACTAAAAGCAGTATTAGTCAATTCTAAGACAGCCAGCACAACCCTTACAAACCCAGGTTAGGTAGGCATCTATGTCACAGTATCAGAATAAGAGAAACAACCCTATTTTGTTTTTAGGTCGGCGGATTCATCTTATGTTCAAACAACTAATGCGACTAATGATGAGATCGTTACTGCGAAGATGGCTCCAAATGAACCATCATAATCGCTATGCGAAAGCAGGGTTTGTTTTGCCTACTGTAGCAATGGTGTTATTGGTTGTAGTGCTGTTATCCTTAGCAATTACATTTCGGGCATTTGATCGAGCGAACTATGCTCAAAATACTCGTGTTGATCAACAAGTGCTATCGCTGGCGACACCAGCATTAGAAAGAGCCAAAGTAAAATTAGAAAAAGCTTTTGGTGAATTTACAGAGACTCCATCTGAACTAGGTTTGTTAGGGGAATTAACCAAACCAGATAAATATAAATTTACAGGTGAAAATACTCTAACATTAGCGTTTGATCAAGAAACCCTTAATACCGCCTGGAAGTTTCCCGTTGACCTCAATAATGATGGTAAGGCAGATGATGGTTTTAATATTTATGGGATTTTCTTTCGGAGTCCTGAACGAAATGACGAAGGCAAATTTAAGGAGGTTAGAACGCCTTTAGAAGCTAGAAGTTACCCTTTACCTAAACTCACTTCTGCGGCTATAACGAATAAAGACTGTCCTCAATCTCTTGGTACCAGTGCTAGTTTAGTCGGTTCTTCTGACTGGTATAAAGTGGGAGCTAACCTGAAAAAAAGTTTCTTTATTTACGCGGCAACAATTCCTAATCAGGGATCTGGGTTTTCAGCTTTAGAGATACAACAAGACAGAGAAAGAGTTCCTCTGGTTAATAATGCTGTTGTTTATGAAGATGACTTACAAATCACTCCTGGTGCTTCCGGTATTCAAATTAATGGACGGATCTTTACTAACGCTAATTTGCTGACAGGTAAGCGTTCTAGTGGTGGTGCTGTTGAATATTATCAAGTCAGTAGTCCTAAATCTTGCTTCTATGAAATGGAAAATAGCAAGATTGTTGTTGGTGGTAACGTGGGTATTGGTGCGCCGGATAGTAATACAGCTTTAGAAGCTGTACAAGTTCACCTATTCAAATCAGGTTCTGCTCCGACTAATAAGCCCAGCATGAGTAGCGCTGAACAGCCTGTTACACAAGGCGCTAAAGATATATCTTATAGTGATAAAAGATATGTTGATCGCATTGCCAGCCTCCGGAAGGCACAAATGGCGCAACTAGCTACGAATGATCCACAAGAAGTTAAGGATGATGTTGCAGATGGCATAGATCGAGAAAAAGCTCTGGAAAATTACTTCAGAGCACGGACTCGCAGGGTTCCCACTGTTGACCCACAGACCGATACTCCTTTACCTCAAGGATCTGGAAACGCCTTGCGTCCCCCTGATAAGCACGCTTTTCCCTACGAAGCACCAGATAATACCACGAGCAATAATGGGACGACTTTGAATGGGACAGTACCTCACCTCATGCCACCCGCAACGGAACCTAGTTTAGTTAAAAATAACCAGGAAGAAACCAGACTAGGTGATCGCATCGCTATGGGCAACGGTTTACCTGTTAAATGGTTTAACAATAACGACTTTACGAGCAGTGACACACAATTAATTAAGGATTATAAATGGGATGAAGGAACTCCTGCACCTCGCTACCGTACAACCCAAATGCAAGATTTAGCGGATTTTGGTAGCACACAGCGCAATGGTTTTTGGGAACAAGCCGCAGCTAAAGCTCCAAGCGATACGGAGAAAGGAGTCGGTGGCTTGCGAATTGTCACGGGTGCAGGCATCTACGGCCGTGCTAATAGTACATCCTTCCTCCCAGAACCTCCCACTGCACCGAATAATCCCAACACTTCCGAAGACGAGTCTCAATTTGATGTGGTTTGGCCGGATACCATGCCGATGTGGAAGGACGACAATTTAGATGGTATTCCTGATATCGGAGCCAGTGGTCAACTCGATAAACAAGGGGATCTAAAAATGCGGGCAACCGTTGTTTACCACTATATCCAAGATCCTTGGAATCCAGATGGAGTTGCCGCTGATAAACGTCAATCCCCCCTTGCCTGCATCAGTAGCTACTATGATCCGACAACAGAAAAAACTGCAATGAATCGTGCAGGTTTACCCAATATCAAACTTAGAGAAACTGACAGGACACTAGCATGGGGTACTACAAACACAGTTACGGCTAATCCAGGGAACTCCCATAACGGCGTAGTTTATAGTATGCCCTCAACGGCTATTGATCAAGCAACTCCTGGTGCTAATGGATTATTTACAATTAGTGATCCAAAAGCTAAAGATCCAACTGATAGCACGGCAGACTTCAAAGAAAAAATTATCTATCAAGCAAATTTAGTCTTTCCTGATGGTCGCTTTGTCAATGAACCTTTACGCAAAGCTTTACAAAAAGATCCAGATGATCGCAGCCTAGATGAACAATCTGCTATCGACACAACCTTGTGTGCAATGACCATTCTCAACAACCTTGCGGGTAATCCTAATGATAAACCGGGTGTAGGTGACACTGTAATTCCTCATGGAGCTATCTATGAAACAGCATTTCTGGATTCTCGCCAAATTAAATCGATTGAAAATAATGACACAGGGACTCCCAACACCTATGATCGTCCGATTGAGGATCGTCAACCCCTGGAAATTCGAGCCACTGTTATTGATTTAGACTTGCTGCGTCGAGGAACAGTTGGATCGACAAGTGAATATCTACTCCCCAATAGTGGCATTATTTATGCAACTCGTGAAGATGCTTTACTAGACCAGAGTGATAACACGACTAGCTGGGATCTTAAGAGTCCTGTAGATTACATTCTTGATGAAACTCGTCGTCCTAACGGCATCATGTTAATTAACGGTCAAATCTTAGCAAGAGGTGGTAATGACAACAATTATAACGATATAGAAAAAGGCTTGATCTTAGCCACTGATTTACCTGCTTATGTTAAAGCAGATAGCTCAAATGGTTTTAATCTACATCAAAGTACACCCGGTGGTGCTGAGTTAGAAGAATTTGATACAACAGCCTTAACTGGAACACCTAAGAAGTGGACAGAGACAAGTTTCTATGGTCGAACTAAACTCAATAAAAGCTTTGCTTGTCGCAAGGGAGATACACGATTAGAGTGTGTCGGAACTGGGGATTTATGGCGTCCCGCAACAGTGATTTCTGATGCAATTACCCTCCTCTCTAATAACTTTAAAACGGGGTATCGCAATCTAGGAGATTATGATCTGCGGAATAATACCGTTCTTAGTGCTGATTATATTACCCATAAAGGACTGAACCCTATTATTGCGGGCGGAGGCTATGATCTTAATAACGATGGAGATCTTAGTGATTCTTTTTCAGAAGTTACTCTCAAACTTGACCTCAACGGAAATGGCAATCAAACTGACACAAGTGTAAGCGAAACAAATGTCACGGTGGCTGCTGCCCGTCAATTCAATGGTTTCTATGACAACAATTATGTGACCACCACTGATTGGTATAAAACCGATGGAAAACCAGAAGCTACAAAAGTTAATTCTTACATGAATAATTTCATTACCCCAGTACAACTGCGGGGTAGTGCAGCAGAATATGTCATGGAAATTTGTCGGAAGCCTTTGGTTTCTATCTGTAAACCGGGGGATTGGAAGATTGGTATTGATAGTAATGGTAATTCAAAGTTAGATTCTGGGGAAGAAAAATTTTCCTATGAGATTCCCGTCGATACTGCCGTAGGTAAACTTTTATCCGGTACAACAGCAAGACCAGCCCTTGATCCAAATGATCGCATTTACCCTCGTCGAATTGCTTTTGCTCGATATCCTGTCTCTCATGCAAAAAAATATGAGTTGATTTTGGATAACTCTTCCCCTTCCCCTTTACCCATTGCTTTAGGAATCTATAGTAGTAAAGTCAATTACGCAGGTAATAGCAGCACTGCTTTCACATTCCCAACGATTTCAGGTTTTGAAGGTAGTGGAAAATCGGTAAGCACTAATGTTCCTCCTAATGCTACTAATGCACTCCGGTTTCAACTCAACAGTAGTCGCCCTAAACTTGATTGGAACCCTGGATCATCACTACTACTTGCTCAACCGATCTGGAAACCGTTGGTACAACTCAATCAAATAGCATTAGTCTCGAATACCGATGGGTGGCAGCAACCTGCAACAGCATCAAAATTCAACCTAATTATTGCCAGTGGAGATGCTCCAACTCGTGATAGCGAAACGAATGGGGGTTTACCTAACTTCGCTCGGTTTATCGAAAATTGGACAGGCCAAGAAGCTCAGATCAGTGGTTCATTTATCCAATTCAAACGCAGCACCTATGCAACAGGCCCCTTTATGCCGATTCTCGACCGAACTAAGGCTACACTAACCAAGTTTGGTAATCCCCCCAGTGGTGATCCCAGACCCTATACTGCCGCTAACAACGAGGGTAGAACTGCTCAATATATGCCACCTAGCCGTGTGTATGGTTTTGATGTCGCTTTATTGTCCCAAAGCCCTGACTTATTTGCCACTAAATTTACCCTGCCCTCAACTCAACCCCCCGATCAATACTTCCGAGAAGTTGGAAAAGATGATCCTTGGATTCAAACCTTGTTGTGTGCCGCCCAAGATACTAATAGCAACTATGGCACGGCGCCTACTGACTATGGTACTGGGAAATTCTATGCTTTACCCGAAAATCTCAGACCCAAAAATTGTCCATTAGGTAAAGATGATATTTGATAACGCTCAAACCCTGATTCATTGGTTAGTTTTTTATAGCTTTCTAGTTTAATCTTATGAATACCCCAAAACACAAACATCCCCACCCCTCCAGTCAATCTGGATATACCATTCTCGAATCTTTAATGGCTATCGTTGTTGTAACGGTTTTAATGGTTGCCGTTGCACCTTTGCTGGCTTTTTCCTTTGCGACCCGTGTTCAAGCCAAACGGGTTGAACTGGGGAGTAAAGCGGCTAATACCTATATTGATGCAGTTCGTTCAGGAGTAGTTACACCAACCTTAACCACCCAAACTAATGCTCCAACAAGTTCAGGTTCCCTAACCTGTGATGCCGGAAAACTTTGTACTAGCCCAGCAGGTCTATACTGTGTGGATAATGATAGCGACGGCAAATGTACTCTTCCAAACCCAACTCTAGGTACAGGATTAATGGACATGATTGTTCAAGGCGTAGCGATTAACAACGTCGATGGGGCTACACTAGAGGACGGCTATCAACTGATTGTTAGAGTGTATCGCTCAGATGCGTTTAAAGACAGTAGCCCACTGCAAGGAGGAGAAAAATTACAATCAACAAAAGGCTTAGGAAACCCTAAAGTTCCTCTATCTGAAATTACAACTCAAATCATAGGAAGCCAAACAAGTTTTCAAGATATAGAAAATCGCTTAAAAACTCAATAATCATTCAAAGCTGTTACTGTTCTAATTTGAAATTGATGAAACTTTCAGCGTTAAGTTCAAAAATGGTAAAACCTTAGAGGTAAACCTTAAAATGAAAACATCACTCCTGATTTTATGCCAAAATAGGCTAAAGCAAAAAGCTTTGCTTCAGCATCAAAAGACGAGTGGCTTTACAATGATTGAACTGCTGATCGGAACGATTATGGCAGCAGTAATTATCACACCGATTTTAGCCTTTGTTGTCGATGTCCTACAAAGCGATCGCACAGAAGGAGTTAAAGCCGCTACTGAACAAGAGCTAGAAGCTGCTACAGATTTTATTAAGCGGGATCTCTCCCAAGCTATTTATATTTATAATAAAACCGGAGTTGATAAAATTAAAACTCAACTTCCCTTGGATGCCACGGGTGAAGAACCCATCTTAATTTTTTGGAAACAAGAGTTTATTCCTGATGTTATCCCTCCATTAAGCGAGTATGAAGGCACTGTGGGCCCAGCCGAAGATTATTGTGACACTGGAGACTGTGATGATGCTCAGGTATATTCATTAGTAGCTTACTATTTAAACACAGAGCAAGATACAGATCAAAAATGGTCAACGGAAGCTCGGATTACCCGATTACAAATTAGGGATGGAGTCAAAGATCCTAATCAGGATTTCCAGGATTATATTAAAAATATTCCCGAAGCGCAAAAAGATAACGGTTTTAAACCTCTGGAATTCACAGGTTCGGGTACTTTAGAAGACAAAATGAATAATTGGACAAGTGAGGGAGCCGCTAAAATTACACAAACAAAACAAGTTTTAGTGGATTATATTGATAAAAGTCAAGGTACGGCACTCGACTCTAAGTATTGTCAACAAGTATTAGGATCAGCAAATGCAGCCGATGCTCAAATGATTGGAACTAATAATGGGGGATTTTTTGCTTGTGTAGATTCTAAGAGAACTATAGCTCAAGTTAATATTCGAGGAAATGCTTTGGTTAAAATTCAACCGGGAGCAACTTATGATTCCACGAAACCAGCTTATTTTCCACAAAAAAATATCATTGTTCAAGGTCGAGGTTCTGTGGGTCAGTAAAGCATCAAGTAGAGTTAATAACGAGGTAAGGAAACAATGAAAACACCAAACTTAAATGGGCTAATAAGATTTTTACTTTTAACAAAGCAATCTAAACTAAAATCTCAGTCAAATTTTCATAAAAATGAAGCGGGATTTAGCTTGATTGAAGTAGTAGTCGTTGTATTAATGGTTGCCATTTTAAGTGCGATCGCCGCTCCTGGTTGGCTTGGTTTCATCAATAGACAGCGCATTTATAGTTTAAATGATGAGGTTTACAGAACTATACAAAATACCCAAAGCGAAGCTAAACATAAAAAATTAGCTCACGTTGTTGAATTTGATGGAGCTTCTGATCCTCCTCGGTTTAGAGTATATCCAATAACTGTAACTGATCAAACAGAACAGGATAAACTCTGGCAGTCTCTAAGTTTATCAGGCTCAATTAAAGAAAAGCAAGTCAAATTGGAATCAAATATGGAGATTCAAACCTCAAGTGATCCAGATGTGAAATCAGATAAAAAAGAGGATTTTGAGAACTCGAATTCAGGAAATTGGATTTTAGTGTTTAATCAGTATGGAGAGGTCGTTAATAAGAACGGAAAAACCCCAGTCAATGACGTACCTTTCACGGTAACAGTATCCTTACCCGATGAGACAAGTAAACGGTGTGTTATGGTTGAAACCTTGTTAGGAGGGATGAGGCTGGGAGAAGGAAACTATGACTCTACAAATAATCCAACAGGTTGTAAATAGTCTAACAGATTATAAAGTTTCCGAGTTAGTAAATTTTTTTGAGTCATCATTCCTGTTAACTCCGTAAAACCACTAGATTGATGATAACTTCAAATCCACAAATTCAATTATTCAGTAAAAACCTCAAGGGAAATTAAACCCCAAAAAATCCGTAATTGTCACAATTTATGTAATCCATTATCTTCGATAAACTGATTATCTGTTGGATTTAAAAAACAATCCAACGGTTTAACCTTAGTTTCAGGGTTGCTACAATGCTCAGTTTTAAGAAGAACTGCGATCTCGCTAGTAGTGTGGTTGTAGATCGCTCATTAAAGAATGTCTATCTCCCTAATGCAGGATTTACCCTTTTAGAAAACCTGATTATTATTCTAATACTCGCTATTCTGGCTGCCGTAGCTGTCCCCAGTTGGTTAGCATTTATTAACCATCATCGCCTCACCACCACCACAGAACAAATAGAAAGGGCCTTTAACGAAGCTCAAAGCAACGCCAAACGGGATAAAATTGCATGGCAAGTCAGCATTCAAGAAACTCCAAAAAACATTAAAGTTGCCCTCCATTCCGCCAATGTTCCTCCGGCTCAACTTCCAGACAGTGCTTGGAAAACCCTAGAACCCGGTATTATTATTGATGATAAGAAACCAAACCCCAAAGGCAAAATCGAAACCAGCCTACGAAAAATTAACCCCACCACTAACGCCGTTAGTACCAAGGGTACTATGTACCGCGCCCTGTTCAACTACAAAGGCTGCCCCGTCTATTCTCCCAACGATGAATGCACCCAAACCAGTTTACTAGCTCTCGGACGTATTGCCTTGTACCATCCCGACCTGGAAAAAACTAGACGCTGCGTGATTATTTCTACAGTTCTTGGTGTCACCCGTATTGGAGAAGAACAGACAAAACCTGATAAAGATACAGATCGTTATTGTTATTAAAGTAAGTTGTCAGAATTGCGATCGCTTCATCCCGCTTCCTCTTGAAAATCTTGGCTCTCAGCCAACCGTCAACCACCAACCATCAACCCAAACCTTAAAATGTTCCAACAGTTGCAACCCAATATCCTAAGAACCTGGTAACTTTTCTCTAGTCTCAAAAATTTCAACAACGAGACCCCATCCGTCATTACAAAGGATTGATATGTCAGATAGCGCGATTAACACCATTATTGCCCGTGAAATCCTTGACTCTCGCGGACGCCCCACCCTTGAAGCCGAAGTCTACCTCGATAACGGAGCTTATGGACTCGCCCAAGTTCCTAGTGGCGCCTCCACCGGAAGCTTTGAAGCCCATGAACTGCGGGATGGCGATAAAAGCCGTTATGGGGGTAAAGGCGTTCTCACAGCCGTTAAAAACGTCACTGAAATCATCGCCCCAGCCCTCAACGGAGTCAGTGCCCTCGAACAAACCATCATCGACCAAATCATGCTCGATCTCGATGGCACTCCCAACAAAAGCAACATTGGTGCCAATGCCATCCTGGGTGTTTCCCTAGCCGTTGCGAAAGCCGCCGCCGAAAGTGTAGGTTTACCTCTCTATCGTTACCTGGGTGGCCCCATTGCCAACGTTCTCCCCGTTCCCTTAATGAACGTGATCAACGGAGGTGCCCACGCCGCCAATAACGTTGATATTCAAGAATTTATGATCGTTCCCATCGGTGCGCCCACCTTTAAAGAAGCCCTGCGTTGGGGGGCGGAAGTCTTTGCTTCCTTAAGTGGGGTGCTAAAAGAAAAAGGACTTTTAGGGGGGGTTGGAGATGAAGGTGGTTTTGCCCCTAACCTCGGTTCTAACCAAGAAGCTCTGGATATTCTCATCCAAGCTATTGAAATTGCTGGATACAAACCGGGTGAACAGGTTGCCCTCGCCCTGGATGTCGCCTCCAGTGAATTCTACAAAGACGGAACCTATACCTATGATGGTCAACCCCACAGTCCGGCTCAACTCATTGACTACCTGAGTGAATTAATTGGGAAATACCCGATTGTTTCCATTGAAGATGGTCTACAGGAGGATGACTGGGATAATTGGAAATCCCTCACCGAGAAAATAGGCGGTAAAGTGCAACTGGTGGGAGATGACTTATTTGTTACGAACCCGACTCGTTTGAAAACAGGCATTGAACAGAAAGTCGCCAATTCTATTTTGGTAAAACTCAACCAAATTGGTTCTCTGTCCGAAACCTTAGCCGCCGTTGACTTAGCAACCCGTAACGGGTATACCTCTGTAATTAGTCACCGGTCTGGGGAAACTGAAGATACCACCATTTCAGACTTAGCCGTTGCCACCCGTGCCGGACAAATTAAAACCGGTTCTCTGTGTCGCAGTGAACGGATTGCCAAATATAACCGTTTATTACGCATTGAAGACGAACTTGGCCCCCAAGCGGTTTATGCTGGAGCCGTTGGTTTGGGCCCCCGTTTTTCTAAATAAGAGAGAAACAGTCGATAAAACAGTCCAGTTTTGGGCTGTTTTATTGATTCTCAAAAAATCTCTCCAGTTTTAGACACGCCAACACGGTACGGCGTTTAGAGGTACAATTTCAAGCGTTCTCGTCAGATTAATCGGGGAAAATTAAGATGAAAATGGATTGGAACTGGAAGTTAGGGAACTTTGCAATCGCAGGCTTAATGGGATTAGCAACGGTGGGTTTAGTCTTCGTAGAGGCCATATTCTCCCCCGTCAGTGCTGCTCAAAGCCTCTCTTGCACGGGACGAATGAATAATGGATGGACTTACTCAGCCCAGTTTCTCGACGGACGTTTTACCCAAATTCGTTGGGAACGTTCAGGACAGCCACCCCAAGTCTCAACCCTCAAATTCCTCTCTAATAATGACAAAGGCCAACCTATCTACAAAGGCTCCTTAATGGCAGCCGTAACAGTAACTTTAGTGGATCTCTCTGGTGGCAATGTTCAACCGGGTTCGCAAATTTCTGTTGGTGTGGAAGAATGGGGCTGGAGTCGAGGAAACTGTAGTCTCTGATCATCAAAAATAAGCGGGATGGGGGAAACGAGCGCGTCTTTAGACCTGAGAGGTAAGTGACACTGCGGTTAAACCCCCATGTCTTTTCTAATTCTTAGAATTTAGATGTTAGAGTGGACGGAATGTGATAGGTGATGCAGATTTTACGATTAATTTTAATGTAATCAGTTGGGTTTCACTGTGGTTGGAGCAACGGTTGTTAGCACCAAATAAAAAAAGATAGAAACAAGGTAATCTTGCCTCTATCTTTTTAAATGATTAATATTTAGACGGGCTAGGAGGGATTCGAACCCCCGACACCGTGGTCCGTAGCCACGTGCTCTAGTCCACTGAGCTACAAGCCCTTGCCAGGTCAGAACAACAACCCCAGGAACAATATACACTGTTGAACGAGGGTGTTTTCTTCACCGCTTTCTTATATTAACACATTTTTCCCAAATGGCAAGCAATTTTTCTGAAAATTCTTCTGATCGCCTCACCCACCTTAATGAGACGGGAGAAGCCCGCATGGTGGATGTGTCGGGGAAGGTCGCAACCCTTCGCCAAGCCATCGCGGGGGGACAAGTGCGGATGTTACCTACAACTTTTGCCACCATTGAAGCGGGAAATGCCCCCAAAGGGGATGTTTTAGGGACAGCGAAACTCGCGGGAATCATGGCGGCTAAACAAACGGCTCAGTTAATTCCTTTGTGTCATCCCTTACCGTTAAGTAAAATTGATGTCCAAATTCTGCCCGTTCCCCAATTACCGGGGTATCAAATTCAAGCGGAAGTGATTACCAAGGCTGAAACTGGAGTGGAAATGGAAGCGTTAACGGCTGTTTCAGTGGCGGCGTTGACCTTGTATGACATGGCGAAAGCCCTAGAAAAGTCGATTGTGATTGAGTCTATCCGCTTGTTAAGTAAAACAGGGGGGAAATCGGGAGATTACCACCACTAGATAGAAGAAGTCAAGCCCCATTCAGCCTAAAATAGAATAGAAAAAGCTTGGGAATTAACTGTCTATGCCTCCTCGTTGGCCCCGTAAACCCGACCGCAAAGATCCTGATTATCGTCGTTTAGATGATCGGATGAATTTTGCCATCCATGTTGCTATTTTTGCAGCGATTAATTCGGGTTTATGGTTTTTTCATAATTTACAATCGGCTGATTGGCCTTGGTTAATTGAATTTACGGGCGTTTGGTTACTTGCGATCGCTATTCATGGTATTTATATTTTTGCGATCGCTGACTATTCTCCTGTCAGTTCAAATCGATAACATTCAAGTTAACGGTTAACCGTTAACCCACAATTATTTAGGAGATTAATGATGTCTGTTTTAGATACAAGAAACATTGAAAAATTAGCGGCTGAAATTGGAGAGAATATCTATATTGATGTCGCCAAATGGCATCTCTATTTAGCTGAAGCGCATTTACATACTCAATTAGCTGAACAACTGTATCCCCTTTTAGAAAAGGGAGACTTTACCGAAAGCGAAGTTCAACAAGTGTTGCAAAAAATTTATGTTAATTTAGGAGGAGGAAAACAAACTACCTCGCTTGTCAATTTAATTCCTAATTCAGGAATTCAAGAATTGGTGAGAATTTTAAAAGACTTCCAAGAAGAACTGTAACGGGTTGCGAGGCGTTCACGCCTCTCTGAATTTTTGGAGTCAAGTGCCAGTCATCTGTAACAATATTGCCTAATAAAAACCATGATTGAACTTTACTACTGGCCTACTCCTAACGGTTACAAAATCCCGATATTTTTGGAAGAAACCGGATTAGACTATCAAATTATTCCGATTAATATTGGGGCTGGTGATCAATTCAAACCAGAATTTCTTAAAATTGCTCCTAATAACCGAATGCCCGCTATTATTGATTTTAATCCGATTGATGGTGGGGAACCTTTGTCTGTCTTTGAATCAGGAGCAATTTTAATTTATTTAGCCGAAAAAACCGGACAATTTCTCCCCCAAAATTGGCGCGATCGCAAAACCGTTTTAGAATGGTTATTTTGGCAAGTGGCAGGACTAGGGCCAATGGCGGGACAAAACCATCATTTTGTCCAGTATGCACCGGAAAAACTCCCTTATGCCATTGATCGTTATGTCAAAGAAACCAATCGTTTATATGGGGTTTTAAATCGTCAATTAGAAGGGCGAGAATACATTGCTGGGGACTATTCAATTGCAGATATGGCTTGCTACCCTTGGATTGTTCCCTTTGAACAACAACAGCAAAATTTAGACGATTTTCCCCATTTAAAAGCTTGGTTTTATCGCATTCAATCTCGTCCGGCGGTGATGCGGGCTTACGAGACAGGAAAATCCTATTCTTCCGGTACAACAATGACCGATGAAGCGAAAAAGATTCTCTTTGGTCAAAGTGCAAAAACGCTTCAAAATGGGGAATAGGGAATAGGGAATAGGCAACAGGGAACAGGGAACAGGGAATAGGGAATTAGGAATTATTTCCCCTTCACCTTTGCTGAAAAGGAGTTGGGGGAGAGGAGACATAATTCCTAATGCAATAAGGTTTTAAACAATTTAATTCCGTCGGTATTTCCTAACATTGGATCAGAGGCACGTTCTGGGTGGGGCATCATTCCTAAAACGTTGCCTTGACGGTTACAAATTCCAGCAATATTATTTAAAGAACCGTTAGGATTTTCTTCGGGTTTTGGAGTTTTATCCGTTCCATAGCGGAATAAAACTTGGTGATTTTCTTCTAATTCTGCTAAAGTGTTTTCATCGGCATAATAACACCCTTCCCCATGAGCAATGGGTAAATTGATAACTTCTCCCGTTTTATATTCAGAAGTCCAACTAATATTATTATTAACCACCGTCAACGGAACAGACTCACAAATAAAATGTAAATCCCGATTTCTGACTAACGCACCGGGTAATAATCCTGCTTCCGTTAACACTTGAAATCCGTTACAAATTCCTAGGACAAATTTACCTTGGTTGGCGTGTTCAATTGTTGAACGCATCACAGGAGAAAACCGTGCGATCGCACCACAACGCAAATAATCCCCATAACTAAACCCCCCCGGAATCACCACCACATCAATATCCGATAAATCCGTATCTTCATGCCAAATCATGCGGGTCGGTTGTCCCAATAATCCTTGAGTTACCCAAGCCACATCTCGATCGCAATTAGAACCCGGAAAAACAATAACCCCAAATTTCATAGTTAATTTATGTAGTAAATTACAAATAGAAACGAGTTGATCAAAAAAGATATTTCACCTCATCTTTGATCAACCCACCTGTTCAGAAATCAAGCTGTAACAGATGCAACCTCCGTTAGATCAAATCGATAAATTTCAATCACAGGATTTGCCAACACTTGATCGCAAATACGGTCAAGCTGAGTTCTCGCTTCCGCTTCATCGGTTGCAGAAAGCGTCATTTCTATATATTTACCAATTCGCACCTGTTCAACATTGTCATATCCCAGATGTTGAATGCCGGATTTGACCGCCACGCCTTGAGGATCAAGAACAGAAGGACGGAGGGTAATATAAATTCTAGCTTGGTAGTGATGGGTCACAACAATCCCTACTTAAACTGCACAGTTCTTATTATCACTTTTTATTAGATCACTGAAGAAACAAAGTCCTCAACAGTCAGTAAGTTTATATTAACTCCCGGCAAAAGAGCCAGAATTTCTAACCCAACTTGGATACTTACCCCTTCAGCAGAGGGAATAATGCTGATTTGCTCGAAAGTCAAACCCCTGTTGAGAACCAATAAGTCTTGACCCTCTTGAAAATCCATAATCAGATCAGAGCCATAGCCGGGAATAAGGACAAAGCGATCGCTACCTTCACCTCCAGTTAAACTATCTATTCCTTCTGCACCCACAAGCACATCATTTCCTTGACCTCCGGTGAGTTGATCATTGTTCATTGCCACGCTTATTGACGGCGGACAAGTTCAATTTTCGAGGAAAATCTCTTGTCGAGTACCGTATCATCAAAAACTAAACAAGCTTCGGGATGGGTCTGAAGTTCTGAATGCACTTTTTCCCAAATTACTTCGGTTGTTAAGTTTTCTGCATTCAAGTAACGATTAATTGTATCATGGCTAAACTCTTGAATATGTGAGCGCGAAGTTGGTTATAGTATAATTGATTTGGCTACTCAGAAGATATTGGCAATAGTATAGATAATTGATGCTCATATTTTTGGGCATGAATTCTGATTTTATTTTAAAATTTATTATCCCTTTTGAGATTTCTTTTGGGTTGGCGATCGCTTTTGAGTTTCGAGTGCGATGCCGTGAGGCGGCGGCTACGCCATCGCGCTTCTCATTAGTACCCTACATATAGCGTCACTGCGTAAGTCCTGATGCAGTATCAATTCAGATCAAGGTATTAGGAGTAACAAATGAACCTGTAAGCCTAATTTCCTGTCAGTATGGTTTAAATAGGGTTTACTGACTTCAGGAGAAGCTTAAAAATGAAACTACGCAATTTAACTGTATTGGGATGTGTTTTCGGGATGGTTTTAGCTTTAGCACCCAACGCTTGGGCTGATCGCCAACAAATGACCCAAGGGGGTTCTCTTTCCTTATCAGGTACCTCTGGAGGGCCTGTTAATAGTCAAGATTGCGGATTTATTGCTCAAACCCCCAATCATATTATTGAAATTACTGAAGATTTACCGTATTGGCGAGTGATGGTCACAACCTCTGGTTCACCTACATTATTAATTGATGGCCCTAGCGGACGTTATTGTATGTTACCAGAGGGTTCTGCCAACAGTGGAATTTTACAATATTCCGGTTATGGAACCCAAGGTAATTATAACATTTATATCGGTGATCGTCAACAAAATCAAAATCCTTATCGGCTGTTAATTACAGATCAGAAATAGCACTTCTGAGCAGGAGACTTGATAACTGATAACTGATAACTGATAACTGATTTATGATTCTCGTCCTGATGCCCAAAGATCCCGCCATTTAACAATACCTTCATTGGCAATAACCCAACGACGAGATACTAAATTTTCGCGTAATGGGGATGTTCCTTCTCGTAAAATTGCATATTTATAATTAATCAATTTTCCAGCACTTTCATTAAAAGGAATTTCCCCAAACCAAGTGTTAGTATTGATATATTCTAAGGGGTAAGCGTGGGCAATATCCCAATTCCCTAATTCAGGACAATCCCCAATGACAACTACTCGTTCTCCGGGTTGAGTTTGAATTCCGTTTAATTGGACTCGAACAATGGTTTGTGCTTTTAAACGTTCCCCAACTTGAGACAAAACAATTACTTGTTTAGAAGCGAGTTCTAGGTTATAAATTTTTCCGTCTTTGACTTCATATTTATTCTTAGACATGACATCCGTATGTTCTCCATCATTTAACTCGGTTTCGACTTCTTCAAGAGTTACCGTTTCTCCGCGATTCATTGCTACAAATAACAGACAATCTCGATAGCGACGAACATAACAATAAACATCCGGCGTAATATATTTTTGCCATTGACTTCCTAATGATACGGCTGGATTTAAACGTCGTAAACCGGATAATAATCGAATCTCTCGATAAAGGGGAGAATCCGTATCCCAATTTTCCATCATCGGACGATTATAGGGGTCATTATTTCCATAAGGATTTCCGTCTCCATTGGTATCATTATGGAGGAATTGTTCTGTGCCATAATAAACACACGGAATGCCACGAGATGTCATAATTAAAGCGATCGCCATTCGCAAAATTTCAGGATCAGGATTTAACGTTTGGAATCGGTGCATATCATGGTTGTCAATAAATGTAATCAATTCCGTTGAACTATAATAGCGATGATCTAAATCTAAAACATCTTGAATTAAGTGAAATCCGGCTTCTTCAAATGCGCCTAATGCTCGACGAATTGCAACACAAAATCCAAAGTCTAAAATCGACATTCCAGACTCATTTGCAAATTCCACAGATCGATCTTGTTCTGGACTCGAATAAATCCACTCGCAAAAGATAAAAACATCAGGTCTGTAGGTTTTAATATCGGCGTTAAATTCCTGCCAAAACCAAATTGGCATATGTTTAACCGTATCAACCCGTAACGCATCAACTCCTCGATCTAACCATTGTTTAATGGCAGATTTGATATAATTTCGGTATTCAATATTATTTTCATTAAAGGTGGCTAATCCTGACAATTCACAATTCATGACTTGCCATTCATCTTCCCAGTTTGTGACTTCTCCGTAATGATGATACCAGTTCTTCTCATCATTATTAAAATCTGCAATTTTGACTCCATCATCATATAAAATTCCTTTTTTTCCACTAATATCGGGGTTACTATGATTACACACAATATCTAAAATCAACTTCATATTGCGGCTATGGAGTTCTTCGATTAAGCGATCAAAAGTTGTGTGGCGGGTGTCTTGAGTTGCATTCAGAGAGGGGTTTTCATCTTTACCAATAAAACGGGGATTTAATCGTTTAAAATCGCTTGTCCAATAGCCATGAACTGCCGCCGTTTCACAGAATAAATCTTCGATTTGTTCAAATAAAGGCGTTAACCAAATTGCAGTTACTCCTAAGTTTTTTAAATAATCAAGTTTATCAATAACTCCTTGTAAATCACCTCCCCAATATTTTCCCCAATCTTGTTGTTGTGAATCATAAAGTTCAGGATTAGGGCCTTCGCTATTATTGGGATCACCGTCATAAAATCGATCTACAACAATAAAATAAATCGTTTCTTGGCGAAATTCAATATCACGGGTATAAAGAAACTCTAAATCAATATCAAATTCCGCCTTATGTTCTTGAACAAGTTCCTGAATTTCACTTTGAGCTTCGAGGCTAGAAACTTCTTCTTTGGGGGATGTGGTTTGGGGAGGAAAGACTGTATTTGACATGGGGATATTAATAGGAACTAGATTAAATAGATGGGTTTGTACCCTATCCTCAGTATTATTGAATCTGAGCGGATTCAACATCTATCCAAAGAAAGAAGAATAAATAGATTGAGGCAAAATTATAGCCATCTTTTGATTTTTATTAGGGAATTTGATTCGCACCTTCATCTATTTTAACTTCTAATTTACCCATCCGTAGGGTGCGTAAGCTCCGCGCACGCACCAAAAACAGCATCGCGAAATATCAATAATATGAATAAAAGTTGTTATTATTAAAATAGCGATCGCTTTTAATTAATATTGGTGCGTGCGCTTGCGCTTACGCACCCTACGGGGTGATTGATATATATAGAGATGGGAGAGTTAAGGAGATTATTTATGCCGAATTATAGACGTTGGAGAGTTAGTAGAGGAACTTATTTCATTACGATTGTCACTTATCAACGTTACCCTTGGTTATGTAGTGAAATTGGAAGGGAAGGATTAAGAAATGCCTTAAATCATGTCCGTCTACACCGTCCCTTTTTCCTAGATGCTATTGTTCTTTTACCTGATCACGTTCATTTTATTTTAACTTTACCGGAAGGAGATTCTAATTATTCGTATCGAATTTTAGAAATAAAAAAATATGTGACTCAAAATTATTCTGAAAAATTGAATTTAAATTTACCTTTAACAAAATCTCGTCAAAAACGAAAGGAAAGTAACCTTTGGCAAACTCGTTTTTGGGAACATACGATCAGGAATGAAGAAGATTTTGCTAACCATTGTAATTATATTCATTATAATCCTGTCAAACATGGTTTATGTGAATCTCCTGAACAATGGCAATTTTCTACTTTTTACCAATTTGTAGAAAAAGGAATTTATCCTCAAGATTGGGGAAAAAATCTTATTCCTGATCTCCCTAATTCGGAAAACTACGAATAACAAACCCCGTAGGGTGCGTAAGCTCCGCGCACGCACCAAAAACAGCATCGCTGAATATCAATAATATGAATAAAAGTTGTTATTATTAAAATAGCGATCGCTTTTAATCAATATTGGTGCGTGCGCTTGCGCTTACGCACCCTACGGGGGATGATGAAGAATTATGATATTTTATGTTAAAGAATCCTGAATTGGAATTTGCACCTCACTATATTTTAAATGTTCAGGGGTCATCGGAGAGTTATAAAATAATCGACGAGGAGAACCGATAATTTCATATTCAGGATGTTGTTTTAACCAATTTTTTAACCGTTGTAAATGGATTTGATAACTTTCCCAAGTATAAGCACCTTGGATACCAATACTCACTACTTTCATTGTTGGGGTATCGGTGACATTGACATCAGATTGTATTTGTTGAGGGGTAATTTCAGGATGAGAATAGAGGAAAGAAACCTCGGCTTGATTGATAGATTCAGACTCCTGTAAATACCGAGCTTCTACAGGGGTTGTCATGGAAATATTGTTGCTACTAATATGTTGAAATAGGGGATTAAATGCCCTGCGAGTGGCTTGAGTTAAATCCCCTTGATGTAAATAGGTTACCCCTCGATAAGCGGGATATTGTTTAACTTCAATCACTCCAACAGGAGTGGGTTGTGGAAATCCGTCTGGTAAAGAAGCCATAATCTCAAAGCAGGTGGGAAGAACCCACCTCAAAACAACAATTTAAGCTGAAAGTTTCATTAATAAACTTGCTACTTTTGCCCCTAAATTTTCAACATCCTGCTGTTGTTGGGAATCTTTCAAATTGCCATCTTCATTAAAGGTTTCAAACGCCTTAGAAATTGAACGTTGTTCAGGAATAACTAACACCCCAATACTTTCTAAAATTGCCCGAACATGAACTAATCCCCGCATTCCTCCAAACCCTCCAGGAGATGCACTCATAAGGGCTGCAACTTTATTGTTAAAACAGGCTAATCCGGGTAAATTAGGTTCAGGACGAGACGCCCAATCAATGGCATTTTTTAATAACGGTGTAATTGAACTATTATACTCAGGACAGGCAATTAATAAGCCTTGGTGAGCTAACATTAAATCTTTAAATTCACGAACAGTTGCGGGAATTCCTTGTTGCGCTTCTAAATCTTCATCAAATAAGGGCATCGGTAAATTCCGCAAATCAATATAAGTCACTTCTGCCCCGGCTGCTTTTGCCCCGGCTGCGGCAATTTGAACTAACTTTTTATTCACAGAGGTTTCCTTAGCACTACCAGCAAACGCGAGAATTTTGGGGGGATTTGCCATGATTTTATCCTCATCAGTTCTGGGTTTTATTGTAAATGAAAGTCGGGGAATTTGTCGAACTTGTCGTCTGAAAAATCGGACAAAAATCCGATAATTGTTGCAAACTGGTTAAGGTGATTTCGGGTTTATCTCGATACATCGTCACCTGTCCACTGACATAAATATAGCCGCGTCCTAACCCGGTATACCGTTTATTAATTAAATAAACCAGGGGAGCATATTTTTCATCGGTGGCCTCAGGAATCCATAATTTCAAATTGTGGTCTTTTGTTCCCGTATGAATAATAGCACTATTCCCGATCCATTTGGTAATTCCATCTTGTAAATCACAGAAAATAGTTACCCATTGTTGTTTCATGGCGGCGAGTAAAATTTTAGGATAATCTAAACGCACGGATAACACACCATTGGGTTGTCCATAGCGACGAAAATCATCTACAATTGAAGCTCTTAATGACCACCAAGGCATTAAAATTGTATAGTTTCTAAACCCACTGTGTTCATTGGTTTGAGGATTCCAAATCATGCGATTATAAGCTTGGGCTTCGGCTTCAGCTTCCATCATTTCTTGATGATATAAGCGAGAATGTCCATATTTAATATAATAAGGACTCCACCCTTCCTTAATTAATTTTAAATTAAAGTTTTCTCCATATTTATGAACATAACAAATTAATCGTCCGTGATGATCTCGATATTTTTCTAAACAGACTTCTGCGGGTTCATTGCCATCAAATTCAATATCAACTTGGGTTAAAAAACCATGTTCATTTGTAAAATATTGTTGTGCCATTTCTGCCGCAGCAATTCCGGCATTAGTTCGAGGTTTAGAATCATGGTTGAGTATTTCTTCTGTATCCACACAATCGAGTCTTAAAAATTCCCGCTTATCATTGAGTAACACTTTGATAGTGTCCCCATCTACGACTCTTGTGACTTGTAAGTTTTTAATTCGAGTTCCCACAATATTTAATTTTCCTTTGAGTTATAAATGATACAATTTATCTTGACACTAGAATTAATAGCTTTGATTATAATACCATAGAGGATAACAGAGAATAGACAGAAGCTTATTAATTAAAATATAAGGATTGTGGTGATTTAGATCATTATTGCTACTTTCATTGACAACAAGAGCATCAACGCCATCATGAGGCTTGGTATTAAGATGGCGTTCCTCTACTCTTAACTTTTTTGATTTGTGAAAAATAACTGTAAGGGTTGGGAGACCCAACCCCTACAATAAAATATTACGACCTATTTAGAAGTGCTATAATAACTCATCCTGGCTTTAATTGTTAATAAATTTCTCAAAAATATCGCCAAATTCTTTCCGAACATAAGTTTTATGAGCTTGTTCCAACCACTGAAAAGCATACTGGTTAATGGCTTTAAATTGTTCTTCTAAAGCGGAGGCAGTTGTCGAACGGTTAACGGCGTTTGTTGCTGTATTTAAGCTAGTTTTAGCATATTCATAATGAATCGCATTTTCCTGTTGAATTTCCGAAATTTTAATTAATGCTTTATACAAGTCTTTAAGCTTTTCAATAAAAGTTTTTCCAACATCAATAGAATAGGAATGTTCACCCATAGTAAATTTGATTTCAATGTCCATATCCAAAGTTCCTGCTGTTTCTAGCTTCACATTTTTAATGATATGGTGACTGTAACTAAAACGGTGCAACAAGCGTTTTTTGCTAACGGCAGAAGTGCCATCAAGATGAATCAAAGCGCGATTAGTAAAGCAATATTCATCGGTTTTTGACTTAATTAGAAAATAGATTTTTTCCCCTTCTTCATGGATGACATAATCATCGGTATCTACTTTGTCATAGTCTTTGGGTTGGATGACAGCACCAATATCACTTAAACCCAAAACATCCGCCGCAATATTTTTGAACATATATTTGCCTTTGCGATCGCATGAATAACATTAACTTAATTATATCCGACATTCCCCATTTCCAAAAAGTAACGTACTGTGCTACAGAAATTTCGCTAAATCTATAGTATAAATACTTAGAGTGCGATCGCATTCTATCAAGTTTTTCCCTAACTTTCAAGATATAATATTAATCAATTCAGTTAGACAAGGAGATTTTTCTTATGGCACTGATGACAATAAAAGATTTAGAAAATTTACAAGCAACTCTCTCCGAATCTGGACAGGATTACCAATTAGAACTTGAAAATGGTAAAATTATCGTTATGGGGCCATCAGATATTATCTCTAGCGAAATAGGTGTCCGTTTAATTGCTTTTCTTTTCGCTTGGGTTGAACCTCGTCGCTTAGGGCGAATATTTGACTCCGCAGGGGGTTTTATCATGCCCGATACTAACTTAAAAGCACCCGATGTTTCTTTTGTTCGTGCATCTCGTCTACAACAAAGTGTCCGCTATTTTGCCGAATTAGTTCCTGATTTAGTTGTAGAAATTAAATCTCAAAGTGATCGAGTTAAAACACTAGAAAAAAAACTCAAAAAGTTTTTAGAATTAGGTGCAATTGTGGGAATTTTAATTGACCCTGATGAATTGACTGTTACTGTCTATCGACTAACAGGAGAACCCATTATATTAGCAAACGAAGATATTTTAACTTTACCCGAACTATTTCCATGTTGGGAATTATCAATTTCTAACCTATGGCCGCCTATTTTTACAGAAACAGAAGTTTATGATTAATTGATTTTTGATAAAATCCTAATTGATTAAAATTGCATCCTGAACAATGTTAAATTATTTCAACTTGCGAAAAACGGGAACTCGATGGGAATTTGAAAGAGAGGAAACCTTAGAGGATTTTCTATTTACTCGTTTACAACCTGTTTTCAGTTTAACTGTTTTACATCGTCAATATATTGTACAGGGTCAACGGTGTGATTTATTGGCGGTTGATGCTGATCAACGATTGGTCATATTAGAATTAAAAAATGTTGAAGATCGGGGAATTGTTCAACAGTTAACTCGTTATTATGATGCGGTATTACAAGAAAAACCTTATGCTCAAATCGTTGATTATTATAAACCTGTTCACTTAATAGCGATCGCACCTTCATTTCATCGAGATAATTTAACGGATCGAAAGTATCATAAACTAGAGTTTCAGTTTTTACAGTTTGCAGTTATTCAAAACGCTGATCACTTTTATTTGAATTTAAAAGATATTGATACTCAAACTCTATCATCGGTTGAAGTTCCGTATCAAGAACCCAATTTTTCTGACATCCCTAGTCCATCTCAAAACTTTTTTAAGCTGATTAAAAATAGTGATGAACAGCAAAAAAATAAAATCTTAGAAATTCGGCAAAAGTTACTAAGTTTTGATAAAAGAATGCAGGAATTTTCCAGCGCAGGAAGTATTTTATATGGAAATGGGAATGGTAAAACCAGTAAATATTGTGCTGAATTTTGCCGTCTTCCTCAAGGAGATATAATCTTGTTTTTGTGGATTCCTTTAAAATGTGGAGAAAGCGATAGAATCAGTCGAGGTAGAATTTGGACAGATTGGGATGAAAAAGCATTAATTGAGGGTTATGTTGCGAGGGGTATGGGGACTGAGATTAATCAAAGAAAAAGATTAATAAAAAACTTATTTGAAAAAATCAAGGATGGATATGAGTCTCAAGAAAATAGATTTTTAAGTTATTTTTCCTATAATAATAGATATATTCAGCTACAATGTTCTCGAAAATATACCCATAATTATGTTAAGCAAACTGATATGATTCGCAAAAAAATTATAATTTTTAAACCTGTTACTTATGAAGAAATGAAACTCATTGAACTTGATATTAAAATAATTAAAGAAAAGACAGGTATAGAAAGAGAATTAGAGAAATCTCCTTATAAATCTCTGAACTCTTTAATTGATTTAGCTTTAGAAAAATGGTTGGCTAGAATTTAGAAGATAACCAATAAAATTATTGATTCTGATACTCTTGACTTGATTGTACTGAGGTTTTAGGTTCTAAAATGTGCACCGTTAATAAACACCTCAAACACATTAAAGCAGTAGCCCATTATCCTACAAAAAATCCCAGGTTAACCTAGAAATATAGCAATATTAACACTGATAACTGATAACTAATTACCCACCACCGCGCAATATTTATAATACACTCCGATGAAAATACGCTCTAATTAATTATAATCCCCAACGAGAGGTTCTATTAAATCAATAATTTGCTCAAATTGAAATTGACGCACCAGTTTAGTCAAGCTTTTAGCGAAAGCAGCTTCGGTTTGGGGAATTTCTGGGATTAATCTCATGATTTGCTGATCATCTGCTTCAAGAACTGCTTGATATAATCTCAGCACCCATTCTTGGGGCATTACTTGAAATTGTTCTGTAGTGAGTCGAGGTAATTGATTAATTATTCCTGCTGTTTGACTATTTCCATTTGTCATATCTTCATAAATATATTTGACTCCTAAATGCTTTGTTAATACCTCAAAAATGGTAGATTCTTTAAAGGGTTTACGCATAAAATCGTCACAGCCAGCAGACAGAGTAATCGCTTTTTCTTCTTCTAAGACACTGGCAGTTAAAGCAATAATCGCGGTAGCATTACCTTGAGTAGTGGATTTAATTTCTTTTGTGGCTTCATAACCATCCATAACAGGCATTCTCATATCCATAAAGATTAAATGAGGTTGCCATTGTTCCCAAATTGCGATCGCTTCAATTCCATTACTCGCTTGTTTCATCTCAAACCCTAAAGGGGAAAGTAATTTTATTAATAATTGGCAATTAATGGGTTTATCATCTACCGTCAATATTTTGTAAGTCGGTTGTTCGGGTGCTAGTGCTAATACCCGTTGGGGATTAATTCGTTCAATTTTAGTTGATTCTTGACCTAATTTTACGTTAATCGAAAATTGAAAAGTTGTCCCTTTCCCTAATTCACTCTCTACCGTAATATCTCCCCCCATTAACTGCACAAATTGACGACTAATTACTAATCCTAATCCGGTTCCTTCTTGGGCTTCTCGTCCTGATTCTGTTTGCGAAAATGCCTCAAATAAGTTAGTTAATTCTGCTTCAGAAATTCCTTTTCCTGTGTCGCTTATTTGAAAATTTAAACTCTGATTTTGATTGTCTTTATTTTCCAGGCTATCAACCCTTAAAATGACTTCACCTTTTGATGTAAATTTAATCGCATTCCCTAATAAATTTAATAAAACTTGACGTAATTTTACGCCATCAGCATAAATATAACGAGGTAGATTTTCTCCCCGCACAAAAATTAATTCTAATCCTCCATTAAACGCTCTTAAATGTAACATATCTTCCAAATCATCTAACAATTGATATAGGTCAAAATCCTTTTGATTCAGAGTAGTTTTTTGAGCTTCAATTTTAGAAAAATCCAAAATATTATTAATTAAGTTTAATAAATATTCCCCACTACGCTGAATAATTGCCGCATTTTCATATTGTTCAGTAGGTAAATTTTGGGTGCGTAACATTAACTGAGAAAAACCAATAATTGCATTTAGAGGACTCCGTAATTCATGGCTCATATTGGCAATAAAAGCACTTTTAGCTTGATTAGCAACTTCTGCTTTTTCTTTAGCAATAACTAATTCTTCGGTTCTTTGTTCAACTTTTTGCTCCAGGGTTTCTGCATAGTTACGCACATCAGCAACCATTAAATTGAAAGTTTCTGCAAGTTGACCTAATTCGTCTTTACGTTTTAGATCTATTGTTACATTATAATTTTGAGACTGTACTTTTTGAGCGGCGATTTGTAGCTGTTTAATCGGATACCCTAAATAACGAGCCAAGAGAATCGAAAGTAAGATTGAGAGGATAAAAGTAATAGTAATTATGCTGACACAGATATATTGTAACTTTCTGACTTCGTCTTGTTTACTTCCTGCTAGATAATCTAAGCCAAGAACCGCAATGGTTTGACCCTGTTGATCCTTAATGGGAACAGCACCAGTAATAGAAGTATAAAAACTATCTGTAGAATAATCTTCAGTAACCTGTATTTCACCTGTTTTAAAAGCGAGAGCAAAGACTGGAATATCGGAAACATAAAGATTGCCAATTGGGTTCCCTGGCCAATTCTTCCCGTCTGGATCAGGATGAGGTGCGACCAGAATTTTGAGAAATTTGCGATCAGGTGACTCTGGAATTGGAACCATAATATAAGGTACAATCGAATCGGGAGTGGCTGAATATCTTGGCTGTGGATAAAAGTCTTTTAACGGTGTTACTTTATTTAGACTGGCATAGAGAATTTTTCTCATAATTTGAGAGAGACGTATAAATTCTTTTGTAGACTGAAATTTACGAATATTTTCAGACGTTAGACTATTCATTGTGCCGCCAGGTGGTAATTTTTGCAGATCTACCATAGAAAATTGAGCTTGGTTGTTAATCTCTGTTTTTAGCTTGACGATCATTTCCCGATCTTCTTTGCTAAATAAAAAATTACTGTTACTGCCAACAGCTTTAAGTTGTCCTGCAATTTGACGCTTCACTAAATCAGAAGTAATTGAATAAAAATAGTATAGACTGGCTGTGCTAATTCCCGTAGTTAGTAATGTAATTAAAATGCCTAATTTTAGGCCAAAGGAAATACGCATTTTTAAATTTATAAAGGCACTCATTCTATTAATTGAAATGCTCAGTCAAGCTCATCCTACAATTATAAAAAATCCCAGGTTAACCTGGGAACATAGCAATATTAACACTGTTGGTGCGAAACGTTCCTGTCAAAGTCTAGGGATAAACCCCAAACGTAAGCAGGGAGATAGGTGTAGACAATTGATAGAAGGGCATTCAAACCCAACAATAAATCCAATCAAAACCTGTCTTAACTTTGGAAATGTGACCCTAAAGGAAGGTCAATCTCGGAGTCAATGGTGCGGCTTTCCGAACAATAAAGTACGGTAGCCCATTCCAAAGAGATACGGCAATTCCCACAGTGTCAGACTGATTATCAAAACACTGAAGCTGGGAGTAAAGGGGAATCGGATATAAGTCAAATACCTAAGTAATTTCTCTAGCCAATTGCCCAAGAATAACGAAAGTGAACATCCGACTTGAACCGTCGTTATAATAAAGTAGCGAAATTGACTTGATTACGCTGCGTTCAAAAGAACAAAGGGAAAAGATGGAAGTTTCAACGATACTTCTATAAAAGGTAAGTATTTCAGTTCAACACTTACTAAGACTCCCAAAAGTACCTCGGCGGATAGGATGATTCTAAAGGCAATAAACCCATTTCCAAGGAACGTTAAAACCCCTCGTATACTCCTACAGAGGTCGAATACTGTTAGGTAGCTACAAATCTAAAGCGTATGTTATGAGGGCGAGAGATGGATTCTGAAGCTAATGCTTAAACGTAATGTTTAAGATATGCCCATGGAGTCCGGTTTAGTTGTTAGGTAAGGTTTTAATTAGCAGTTAAAACGGTGAAAACGAGTATAACCAAGACTACGACTGCATGGAATACTATCAATTGGGCGAAAGTTCAACGGGTAGTATTTAAGCTGCAAAAGAGAATTTACCAGGCATCATTATCGGGACAAAATGCAAAAGCTCGGAAGCTCCAAAAACTTCTAGTCAAGTCATATTACGCCAAACTCTTAGCAATTAGAAGGGTAACTCAAGATAATCAAGGCAAGAAGACATCCGGGATAGATGGGGTTAAATCCATCACACCCAAACAACGATTAGAACTTGCCCAAAACTTGAATAAATACCAAAAGGCAAAACCACTCCGAAGGAAATGGATACCCAAACCCAACGGTGAGGAAAGACCTCTAGGAATTCCAACTATAAACGACAGAGTAAGGCAAGCCTTGGTGAAATCTGCATTAGAGCCACAATGGGAAGCCAGATTTGAGGGTGAAAGCTACGGGTTTAGACCCGGACGCTCTGCCCATGACGCAATGTCACGAGTCTTCCATAGCATCAAACAAGGGGAATATTACATCCTAGATGCTGACATCTCAAAATGCTTCGACCAGATTAATCATGATTACCTACTGTCCAAAATTGATTGTCCATCAATAATAAAAGCCCAAATCAGACAATGGTTGAAAGCTGGAGTAATGGACAACGGCATATTTGAGGCAACCGAGGCAGGTACACCACAAGGAGGTGTTATCAGTCCTCTACTCGCTAACATCGCACTGGATGGAATGATTAGACTAATTGAACATAAATTTCCAAAAAAGAAATACCGTGTTCAAGCCCTAGTCATTAGATATGCCGATGATTTCATCGTGGTAAGTCCACAATTAGAAATTATTCAACAGTGCATGATTGAAATCGAAGAATGGTTAAAACCTATCGGATTAGAACTGAAACCAGCCAAAACCCGAATTTGCCACACATTAAGAGAAATCGAAATAAACGGCGAAAAGGTAAAACCAGGATTCGACTTTCTAGGCTGGAACTTCCGGCAATATCCAGTTGGTAAACACCATTCTAGTAAAACCGGAAGTCAAAAACCCAAATTATTAGGTTTTAAAACCTTAATCAAACCTAGTAAGAAATCAATCAAAGCTCACTCGGATAAGGTGAAGGAAGTAATTAAAACCCACAAAACTGCACCCCAACACGCATTAATCAAAAACCTAAACCCAGTCATAAGAGGATGGTGTAACTACCATTCCAAAGTTGTTTCCAAAGAAACATTCTCCTCATTAGACTATGTTACATGGCAAAGATTAAGAGCATGGACAGTCAGCCGATGCGGTAAAGCAAGTTACAAAAAACTGAAAAACTACTTCAGAAAAAACGAGAATAGGGCATGGAGTTTTGAAACCAAAGACGGGTATAAACTACTAACCCATGCAGAAATACCTATCACCCGCCATGTAACTGTAAGACCTGACGCATCACCTTATGATGGAAACTGGACTTACTGGAGTACAAGAAAAGGAACATCTTTTGATGTACCTAAAAGAGTAGCAACTTTGCTCAAAAAGCAAAAAGGTAAATGTAACTTCTGTGGACAATATTTTACCCCAGAAGATGTTGTAGAAATCGACCATATTCATCCTACATCTTTAGGCGGGAAAAACGAATATAAGAACCTGCAACTATTACATCGCCATTGTCACGATATCAAAACGGCAACTGATGGGTCTTACAACTCAATCATAAACCAGATGTTCTGATGATAACAGTCAACTAGACTAGGAGCCGTGTGCGGTGAAAGTCGCAAGCACGGTTCTGAATGGGAGGTGAGGGTTGTAAAGCCCTCATCGACCCCTAATACTGATAACTGATAACTGATAACTGTCTACGCCCCACCGCGCAATTTTTCTAATACACTCCGATCTTGTAACGTAGAGGTATCTCCGGTAATTTCCTGACCCGATGCCAACGATCGCAATAACCGCCGCATAATCTTCCCAGACCGGGTTTTAGGCAAATCATCCGTAAACCGAATTTCCCCAGGACGAGCTAAAGCGCCAATTTCGCTGACAACGTGCTTCTTGAGTTCCTTGGCTAACTCATCAGAGGCTTCTTTCCCTTCCTCCAAAGTCACAAACGCCACAATATCCTCACCCTTAATTTCATCGGGTTTCCCCACCACCGCAGCCTCAGCCACCGCCGGATGGGAGACTAACGCTGACTCAATTTCCATCGTCCCTAAACGGTGTCCCGACACATTGATCACGTCATCCACCCGACCCATGACCCAGAAATAACCATCTCGGTCTTGATGGGCTCCATCCCCTGCAAAATAAAGGTTTCCGCCATCTTTCGGTTTCAAATATTCCCAATAGGTGCGGCGGAAGCGATCGGGATCACCATACACCGTCCGCATCATTCCCGGCCAGGGATAACGCACCACCAAATACCCCCCACTGTCATCGGTGACGGGGTTTCCTTCCGTATCCACAATATCCGTTAAAATTCCAGGGAAGGGTAAAGTTGCTGAACCGGGTTTAGTCGAAGTGGCTCCGGGTAAGGGTGTAATCATAAACCCACCCGTTTCCGTTTGCCACCAAGTATCCACAATGGGGCAATTGCCGTTTCCAATCACGCGATGATACCACATCCAAGCTTCCGGGTTAATGGGTTCTCCAACGGTTCCTAACAGGCGCAGAGACGATAAATTACGGGACTTGGGATGATGTTCGCCCATCTTCATAAACGCCCGAATAGCGGTTGGTGCGGTATAGAAAATCGTCACCCCGTATTTTTCCACCACATCCCAGAAACAACCGGGGTTAGAATTACGGGGAGCTCCTTCATACATTACCGTTGTCGCCCCATTGGATAACGGCCCATACACAATATAACTATGTCCGGTGATCCAACCGACATCGGCCGTACACCAATAAACATCCGTATCCTGTAAGTCAAATGCCCATTTATTCGTGATGTGGGTGTAGAGGTTATATCCCCCTGTGGTGTGGACAACGCCCTTGGGTTTCCCGGTCGTCCCACTGGTGTAGAGGATGAACAGCATATCCTCACTATCCATCGGTTCGGCGGGACAGTCGGCGGATACTCCCTGTCTGAGATCATGCCACCAATGATCTCGTCCCGGTTCCATATTAATTTTTTGGGCGGTTCTCTGCACGACTAAAACGTTCTCAACGTTCTTCGCCCCTGCGTCAATGGCTTTATCCACTTGTTCTTTGAGGGGGACAATGGCATCTTTGCGCCAACCTCCATCGGCCGTAATCACCAGTTTAGCTTCTGCATCGACTAAGCGATCTTTTAAGGCTTCAGCACTAAACCCGCCAAAAACAACGGTATGGGGGGCTCCAATTCGCGCACAAGCTAACATGGCGATGGCTGCTTCGGGTATCATGGGCATATAAATGCCAATGCGATCGCCTTTTTTAACCCCTAACTGTTTGAGAACGTTAGCCATTTGGCACACTTCCCGATGCAGTTGCAGGTAAGTTAACGTGCGAGAGTCACCCGGTTCCCCTTCCCAAATTAAGGCGGCTTTATTTTTCCGCCAGGTTGTTAAGTGGCGATCTAAACAATTGTAAGAAATATTAATTTTGCCATTAACAAACCACTTAGCAAAGGGTGGCTGCCAGTCTAACACTTGATCCCATTTTTGAAACCAATGCAGTTCTGTTTCCGCTAATTCTGCCCAGAACGCTTCCGGGTTGGCTTTGGCTTTTTCATAGAGTTGTTTATACTCTTCTAAGCTTTTAATATGAGCATTCTGGGAAAACTCTGGTGTCGGTGCAAATAACCGATTTTCTTGCAAAATGGATTCTATCGTTGGTTGTGACATAATCAGTAATCAGTAATCAGTTATCAGTTATCAGTGTAAGAGTTAAGAGTTAAGGGTTAAGAATGGGCTTGATAATTCTTAACTTTACTGATTACTGATTAAGCTGTGTAGACATTTATAGCCTATAATTTAGTAAGCAAGGACGCTGGCACTACTTATATATAAAGATTTTTGAATCAGAAATTTAGATGCTTAACCGCTTACTGATTACTGTTTACTGATTACTAATTATGGAAATGATTGGTCAACTGTTAGATCGAAGATATCGAATTGTACAAGTCTTAAGTTCGGGAGCCTTTGGACAAACCTATCTGGCTGCGGATACCCGTCGTCCCGGTCATCCCCAATGTGTGGTTAAACAATTACGTCCGCCGAGTAATAATTCTAATGTCTTAAAAACGGCGTTGCGGTTATTTCGTCAAGAAGCAGAAATCCTAGAACGGTTGGGACGACATGATCAAATTCCCCAATTATTAGCTTATTTTGAAGATCATAATCAATTTTATTTGATTGAAGAATTTGTCAGTGGGCATCCGTTGATGAAGGAGTTAGTTCCGGGAAATCCTTGGTCAGAAGAACGAGTGATTTTATTAATTGAAGATATTTTAGAAATTTTGGTTTTTGTTCATGAAAACGAAGTGATTCATCGAGATGTTAATCCTTCTAATTTAATTCGCCGTAAATCTGATGATAAATTAGTTTTAATTGATTTTGGTTCGGTCAAAGAAGCCAGTACCCGACTTGCGGATGGAAATGGACAAGCGTTGCGAACCATAGCCACCGGAACGCCTTCTTATATGCCCATTGAACAGTTCCAAGGTCATCCCCAATATAATAGTGATATTTATGCTGTGGGTATGATTGCCATTCAAGCGATTACTGGGTTAGAAGCGTCTGATTTACCCAAATTACAAGATCCGAGCTTATCGAATAACGGAGAATTAAGTTGGCGAAATTATGCCAAAGTCAGTCCAGGATTAGCCCATGTGATTGATAAAATGGTTCATCCTTATTATAGCAAACGTTATGCAACGGTGATTGATGTTTTAGATGATTTAAGAAAAGCCACAGGACGTTCAGGGTTTAATATTAATAAGTTAAAAAATTTTCCCATCTATCAAGAGGAAAAACCACCGATTGAATGGGGTAAAATTATAGCGATCACGACCACGGGCTTAGTCGGTTTAATCGTGATTTTTGGAGTAGTGCAAGTTGCCAATCGTCCCGATCCAATTAAGGCGGAAAATGCCTTTAAAAAAGGGGTGGAAAAAGCAGAAAATGGAGATTCTAAAGGGGCAATTCGATTTTTTAATCAAGCGATCAAACTTAATCCTAGTAATCCCGAATTTTATCATAAACGGGCTAATGCCTACTATGACTTGAACGAATTTGATCAAGCTTTAGCAGATTATAGCAAAGCGATTGAACTCAATCCTAACTATACAAATGCCTACTTCAATCGAGGTTTAACCCGTTATGATCTCAAGGATTTATCGGGAGCTTTAGCAGATTTTAATCAAGTCATTAAACAACAACCTCAAGATGGAGATGCTTTCTATAAAAGAGGTTTAGTTTATTATGAGATGGAAGATTATGAAAATGCCATCCAAGATTATAATACGGTTTTAAAACTGCAACCTGAACAAGCAAAAGCTTATCGCGCCAGAGGAACTGCACGGGTAAAATCTGGGGATTTACAAGGAGGAATGGCTGATTATACCCAAGCTATTCAGATCGAACCTAAAAACCCGATTGGATATTATGATCGAGGTCGATCAAGATTTCATTTAGGAGATTATCAAGGCGCTTTAGGAGATTATAATACCGTCTTACAACTCGATCCCAATAATGCCGAAGCCTACGCTAATCGCTGTAGCGTTTATATTAATTTATGGAACTATAATCAAGCGATTACAGACTGTACTGAAGCCATTAACCGCAGTCCTAATGAAGTGGCTTATAATAACCGTTGTATTGCCTACTTAAACCTCAAAGATTATTCAAAAGCTATCGAAGATTGCTCAAAAGCAATTGAACTGACCGGGAATGATTATAAAGCTTATAGTAATCGAGGATTAGCTCATTTTGCGGCTCAAGATTATGAAGGATCAATTGCTGATTATACCAGCGGTATTAATATTAATCCGAATGATGCTGAAGCTTATGGAAATCGCGCTCAAGTTTATGTTAAAATGAAAAATTATGATCAAGCGATCGCCGATTATGCTCAAGCCATTCGTCTGAAACCTAATTATGCAGGCGCCTATTATGGTCGGGGATTAGTTCGGGTTGAAATTGGGGATAAAAGCGGTGCAATTAGCGATTTTGAACAGGCGGGAAAACTCTATTTGGAACAAGGCTTAACCGGGGGTTATAAAGATGCCCAGTTCCAAATGAAAAAATTAGAATAAGGGTGTTCGTCGAGTTTATCGACCAATCCGATTTTTAAAACCAGAGGCTTTAAATTGTTTGAGTTGTAAAGGTGGTTCCAGGTTAGAGGGAATTGAAATTCTAAATTCAAAATCACTAATCCCTGGAGGAACAGTATCAATGCTTCCTAAACGTCCTCGATTTTGCATTACGGGATTATTGGTTGCATCATAAATCCGACCAAAAATATCAGCATCGACAACGACTTTCCCCGATGTATTATTAGCTTTTCCCGTAATAATAAAACAGTAAGCATCTTGACTTGAACCACTGGAAACCGCACCTTCTGCCAATTCAGGGGGACAATCTTTATAACTTAAATCTTGGAGTTGAATGGGAATCAAAGCCCAAGCGGGAGGAGTCCAAAAGCTGGTAATTAAGAACCAGAAACAGGCGCCAACAATAACCGATAAAGTTCTGAATTTCATAGACTATAAAAAGGGCGATCAAACCCAAAATTGACGTAAAGGTTGAGTCTTTTTAGGACTCTAAATAGTGCTGTAGAGACTGACGCATGATTTCAACAGGAACAGGTTGCTGTAACCACAATTGTAAAGCGGCGGCTCCCTGCTGTATTAACATGGGTAGTCCATTTAAAATCATCGCACCTCTAGCGGCGGCTAAATTTAAAAATTCAGTCGTTCGAGGAATATAAATTAAATCATAGGCGATCGCACCCAATTTAATCTTGTCCATCACCGATGCTTCAACGGGAGACTCCTCAACGTGGGGATACATTCCCACGGGGGTCGTATTCACCAGTAAGTCGGTTTGAGGAAGTAAGCTGGATAATTGATCCCAAGGACAGGTTTTAACGCTAATTGCTAAGGGAGAGGTGATCCAACTGTGTTGAAAAGTCGCTAATTTCTGAGGGTCACGACCCACAATATAAATTTCCGTTATCCCTAATTCTGCACATCCAGCCACAACCGCCCTCGCCGCCCCGCCATAGCCAAGAATGACTGCAACTTTATCATTCCACTGTTGATGATACACTTCTAAGGGCGTAAGAAACCCTACAACATCGGTATTTGTACCACTCCAACCGTTATGAGTACACCAAACCGTATTCACCGCGCCCACGGATTGGGCCAAGGTTGTCACCTCGGATAAAAAGGGTAAAATTGCCTGTTTGTGAGGAATTGTCACATTAAATCCTTGTACACCAATGGCGGCAAATCCTTCAAGAGCGGTTTTTAAATTAGGGGGAGAAATGGCAAAAGGAAGGTAAACATAATCTACACCCAAATGGGCGATCGCCGCATTCTGCATCACCGGAGAAAGCGAATGTTCAATGGGATAACCAATCACCCCTAATAGTTTCGTAGTTCCTTTAATCATCATAAATATTCATTCGCTCCCCTGAACTGTGAATTATTAACGCTAGATCCGTTATAAAGATGTGGGTGTAATTCAGTTAGAGAATATTCCATTCATGAGGTTAGCGAAGTGAAGCGGACGAGGGGACTCGAACCCACCAACTAAGCTACAACCCCTATAACTGCGTTACTTAGAGTTGCTCAATACCAAACCCCGGTTAAAGGATGAGCAAATAATGAGTAACGGTACATACAACCAATTAAGCGATCTAATCACATTCTACAACCGCAAAAGGAAGGAATGTCCTAGAGGGGTGAGTCTGAAGCTACACGATAACAGACTATTATTCCTTCAGTTCATAGATCCTTCTACTAGCAAGAGAACAAGTAGAGCTTGTGATGTTCAATTCACCGAAAAGGGCATCCTAGAGGCTGTTGATAAAGCCTACCAAGTGTCAGAAGCATTAAAACGGTTTACCACGTCATCTGACTTTTGGGATTGGTATGGAGTAGAGATAATAGATAAAAATATTATTGAGAACGATCTCGTAACTTATCGGGAGATATTCAAGCAAATAGAGGATAACTTTTTCAAAGGTAGACACCGTAACACAGGAAGAAAACGAGAGAGAGATATTAATAAACCAGGAGGGGCATCAGATATCGCAAGTTTTAGAAGACAGTATGGTGTTATTTTTGATATGTTCCCAAACTGGGACACATACCCAACTTGGGAAGAGTTAAAAAATATCTGGTTTACTTTAGAGCAAGGAACTAAAAGTTTTAAAGATGCTAAAACCACGATGTTAGCAATAGCTGAATTAACCCCTAACAACACTAAACTACTTAAGCAGATAAAAAGCGTTAATGCTACTCAAACTAAGTTTAAAGAAAAGCAATCAATAAGTTTAGATGAGTTTTTAAGCTGGTACAAAGAAGCGTATAGCAGTATTGAATTTTTAGACAGGGAAGATAGAAAACTAAGTAAAAAATCATGGCTATGGGTTTCTGCTATGTGTGTTTTATACGGGTTAAGACCGAGTGAAGTAACAGCTATTAAAAACTTAGATAAACCGTATACAAAAGATGGAGTAACGATACATCCAATAACTGATAGCGTTAATAACCCAGAATGTACAATTGTAGTCGGTGAGTTTACTTATTTTGGTACGTCAACTAAAACAGGTTTTAGAGTTATTAATCCAGTACCCTTAAAGCATTTATGGGAAGAATTAAGAATCAGAGATCCGTTACTGCCAATTTATAATCCCAAACCTGACAGTAAACCTGAAACTATAGCTTCTGGCTTTGATCATCTATATGATATGAGAATGAAAAGTTATAAATGTCCGATAACACAAAAATATGCTTTTAGACATTTATATAATCAGTTATTAGAAATGTGCGGAATAAACACATCGATTAGAAGTCGATTAATGGGTCATTCAGAAACCACTAACCAAGGTACATACAAAAAGCGTAGAAACTTAAAAACTGAGTTAGATATTATTAACAGCACAATAAAAAAACAACCGTTAACTTTAGACATCGTTAAAACTCAACTTGAATCATCTGGCTTTGATTTAAATGATCCATCGGTTAAGGCAATGTTAAAAATCATCTACCAGTTAGATGATTAACCTAATTAATACTCTATCAGTGTAACGGTGATTCAAGAGGGGTTAGGTTCCCTTTATAAAAATAACCCACCGAATACCGTGACAAGTTAATCGCGAAAATGACGGGTTATGTGGATAACGGGGTTACTTTAAGCGCATTAGAAGAAATGCAGAAAGACCCCCCTGATGAATCTACCGCAGCGATCTATTTAGGGTTACTAGAAGAATCAGAACGGATGTTGTTTGAGGTGTTAGTAGCGCAATGAATAAACCTACCGGAATTGTTGATTACCTGTTACCTTGGTTTATTCCGTTATTCTGCCTTTTTTTGGGCTGGTTTTTTCTAGCAGGTTGGTTTATCAACAAAGTTGCTGAAATAGAAATTAACCCTACAACAGCCATTATTAAATGGTTAATTGATTAAGCTAGATTAAGTTATCAGTTATCAGTGTAACACTCATTCATTAAGGGTTTACACAAATGTTAGGATTCTTTAAAGGTGATGATTTTAACGGGGGTAATATCGCTCCTGTAGACGGTAAACACTCAAACTTAGACGCTAATTCTGTACATTCTAAATCTGCTCAAAACGCTATTACTCCAGATTCTCCTGGTAGCTGGAAAAGTTATCGCGCTGTACCCGTTGTAGAAGAAGCACGCGCGTTTACCGAGGAAGAGGCTGACGCATTAACTGAGTTAGAAAAAGATACCCGACGTAAACGTAAAGCCAGTAAAAAAGCTTACGATAAACTGCAAAAAATCGGTAATCATCAAACAGCAATTAATCGCCATCATGAAACCTACCGACGAAATGAGGGACGCAATGAACGCCGAATTCAAGGGTATAAAAGCACTAGCGCAAAATACCTTCATTCCTTACGACCTGAGTATGCTCAACTCGGACAAAGCTTGCAAAAAGCAGAACAGTTGGCAGACCAAGCTATTAACAGTTTGATGAGTCAATTGTAGTCTTTTCTATTTTTATTCAATGAATTTTATTGAATAGATTTAGAAATTATAAACCCGTCCTCTTAGACTCAGGACGGGTAAGGGTAATCCATTAGATATCATGAAGGATTGTAACATGACCGTAGTACAAATTGAGCGACAAAAGATTGACTTTTTACTACCAATAAACATTCCGATACCTGAGTACCGTATCGGTCAACTGGTAGAAGCTTATGCTTTAGCAGATTGGTCTAACCCTAACGTGTATGCTTGGTTCCCTGGACGGGTAACGGGTATGGCTTACGCTACCGATAACAGACCTGAACCTGTTTGGGAGTATCAAGTAAAGTTTCTCAACTCATCATCTGACGTTGACAAATGGTTTATAGACAGTGAACTCTGGCTACTAGAGGATTGTTAAGGTGATTCAGTTTTATCGCATTACCGGGTTCCTTTTATTAGTAGCTAGTACCGCAAGCCTAATCAGTTTACTAGCGTTATTAGTTAACCAATTGAAGGAACCTTTTTTTGTTCTTTCTCTTATTATCTCAATCGGTTTAGGTGTTACGGGTACAGCTATCTATTATCGTAAAACCGATGATAAAGAATGGGTTTTAGGTTTACTTTTTCTTGTTGGTTTAGCGACTGCTTTATTAGTAGGGGGGTTAATTCAATGGGTTACTCAGTAATCAATCCTTCTACCAACATAGAAGCGATAAAACAGAACTGGAAATTAAACCACATTATTAACTTATTCCTGTTAACAACCTCACTCCCTTTCTGGTTTTTTACCCCGTTCCTTACCCGTGATGTAAACGCTAACAATTGGCATAAGTTTTTTAGGTTCAGTTCTATTACCTACGCGATAGTCGCAAGCGGTACGTCACTCTACCTAACGACTCAACTCGGTAAACTAAAACCCAAAATTGATGCAATCAATAAACGTGAACAAGCTGAATTTAAACACAGTTTAGCGAGTGATCTATTTTTAGCTCAAAGCACGAATACCGCTATCGCACAATATCTGATTGCTGATAGGGCTACTTCCCTGACTTCTGACACCGGAAATAACCCGGAAGTGACACTATCAGAGGATACTACCGCTTACGGTGAGGAAATTTCCGATACTTCCCATAACCCGGAAATCACTACTACCACACTTCCCGTAAACGGTAGTAAGTCGGAAACTGGGTTAAGCGTAGAAGCGGCGGAAATGTTTGAAATCGTGATAGACGCATTGGAGGATGGATACTCAGATACAAAAATAATCCAGGAATTAATGGGATATAAAGGGAGAAGTTACTCAAAAGGGAAAAATGTATTAAATGAAATTAAACGTTTTATTGATTTAGAGGATTAATCGTTTTTTACTAAAACCCGTTAATTAGTTTTTTATTAAAATCCGTTAACGGGTTATTCCCTCAAAAAATACCGTAATTACCAGATGAATAATTTAAACCTGGTAATGGGTAGGGTTAACAAGAGTGTAGTAGGAAACCTTAAAGGTTTCGTTTATCTTTCCGTAAGTTTCCGTCCTGTACCAAAAGCAGAAATTAAAACGGAAACCCTAGGGTTTACCTGTTCAAAAATAAATATTTTTCTTGTTGAAATTTTCTCGATAGGTATGCTATTTTCAGAGAGTAGATTCTACAAACGCAAAAAGAGGCAACCCCGTTAAAGTTACCTCTCAGAATGTCCAATCAAGGGACTATCTTTGCTCTCATTGACCAATCAAAACCCGTAATCTGCCAAAGCTGCTAGTATCAGCACTATAAGTTAGTTTTGAGTCTAGCGATAAACGATAAAAAAGTTAAAAATAATAGTAAACACTAAAAAGGAGTGATCTCTTATGGATTAACTATACTACATAGCCACAGAAGACGCAACTCTTCAGTTAGAAGCTCATCCGATAAGCATCAAAACAAAAAAACTATGACCCGGCAAGGTCATAGCATCAAAAAAAACATTCTTTTAATTAATTAAAATACAGTATAACACTGATTTCGCTAGACGTGGAAAGTTTAAAGCGTCAAAAAAATCTAACCCGTGTCCCATCTGCAACAACACAACGGGACACTGCAAGTATATCCCCTTAGATGACATTATTTTCTGTCATAACTTTGATATTGATGTCAGTGGCTATAAATTCGTCAAGAAGACACACGATAATCACTGGAGTATCTTTGTACCTGAAGGCAGTTTTAACGCGACTCCTGACACGGAAACTGTACGCTTAAGAGCAGAACGCGAGTTAGAACGGAAACGACTGAGAGAACAGAAGCAAGCGTTAAGCTTGACCGACTCAGAACGCCACATTGAGCATACAAAGCTTATTGATCAGTTATCTCTAAATTTTGAGGATAACAACGACTTAAAGCGACGCGGTTTAACTGATGAGCAAATTAAAAAAGAACCGTTTAGAAGTGTTAAGCAATGGCAGAAATTAAAAGAGTATGTCAATCCTAACCTTGCTGGTGTAAATGTTTCCGGCAAGGGTTCAACTAACTTTCATGATGGGTTACTGTGTTTTACTAAAAACCCGAAAGGTGAAATAACGGGTTATCAGATACGGGTAACTGATAAGGGTAGTAATAGTAGATATGTTTGGGCAACGTCTAAAGCTAACGATAACAGGGGAATAGATGCAACGGTACACCTAAAAGAAACAGGGGAATTACCGTTAACTTGTGAATTTATCAATCCAGAAGATAAAGACTTAAAGCTGTGTGAAGGTATCCTTAAGCCTAAAGTTGCAGCATATCGTCATAACCAAAACTATTTAGGAGCATCAGGGGGAAACTTTACAGCTAGTCCTGAAACTTTTGCAAGTTACGTTAACGCTTTTAGTCCTGAGAGAATTATCCTGTGTCCTGACAAGGGAAGCTTAAACAATCCACAAGTTTTAAACAACTGGAGAAAAACTAGAGACTTTTTAGTTAACTTAGGGTATGACGTATACGTTGAGATATGGGAAAATGCGGATAATTATGATGTAGATGAATACCCAGAAGGGAGTCTTACTAAGATTGTCTCTTATACAGAATGGGACACTGATTACAAGATAACTGCTGACATCTCAAGCGGAAATAATGAAAAGTTTAATGAGTGGTTATCACAGAAAGGGTTTACTCCAAACATAACAATTAATCAACAATACTTAACTAACCCTTTACTGGAATTACCTTGGAAAGATGGAGATACTTATTTTATTAAGTCTGGGTTAGGAACTGCTAAAACTACTTGGTTAATTGACAGACTAAAATGTTTATCACAGCGAAAATTTGCACTTGGTAAAATTAATAACTTACTTTTTCAGTTTATCGCTAAAACTGACGGTGATTTCTGTCATTATCAAGAGCATGATGGACGTTTATTAAGGAAAGATGTACACACTAATTTTGCGCTGTGTATTAACTCACTGATTCACTTTGACCCAGAAGACTTTGATGATTCTATTATCATCATAGATGAGGTTATGAGCGTCTTAAAACAGCTTTATAGTCCTTTTTTGGGGTCAAGACGAAACGCTGTTATTAGATTATTTGAAGAAGCTATAAGGCGCGCTGCGATAGTGTTTTGCTTAGATGGGACACTGGCAAATAACGCGGTTGAATTCATTAAAGAACTTAGGGGTAAAGATAAAAAGTATTATTCAGTCTTGAATGAACATAAATCTAACCCTTTTAACATTACTATCTTGCAGACTACAGACACAAATAGCGGTAAGATTTTAATGAATGAAATGTCAGGAGTATTTAAACGGATATTAAGCCACGATAAACCCGTTTTTGTTACAGCTACATCTCAAAAGAACTGCGAAACTTTAGATAGAATGGCTACAGGTAAAGGCAAAAAAGTAATAAGACTAGATAGTACAACGTCTCCTGATGAGTGTATGAAAAGATTTTTGTCTAATCCTAGTGAGTATATTGAGCTAGAGAAACCAGACTTAGTAATAATTTCCCCTAGCGGTGGTGAGGGTTTAGATATCTCAATCAAAGGTTATTTTGAAGCCGGATATCATATCGGAAATTTTCTTGATGCTGACGCTAACTTTCAGATGATAGCAAGGCTTAGAGATCCCAGCGTACCGCGTTATCTATGGGTATCTCATAAAAGCTTTATTGTAGATAATAAAGATACAGAATCATGGCGTGACATAATGTTAGATTCATTTCACAATCTCCGTGATGATTTAGGTACTTTAAGCTGTGACGACGCTGTAAAAGCATATCAGGAGATGGTAGTTGATTATATAGAGTCTCCACACTCAAGACTAGAACCTAAACTTAACTGGATATCAGAATTTGAGACAAATCACCTTAGAGACTGTTTAATTTTAATGCTACAAAAAGCAGGGCATAAGGTTAAATTTGGAGAGATTAATAACTGTAAAGAAACTAAGCAGGAAATCAAGGAAACTAAAGAAGCTATTATTCAAGAGGAAATTACAGAAATATTTAATTCTGAAGATATACCTGATACAGTCGGTAAACGTTGGGAAAACAACAGCCAGGGGTTGACAAAAGAGCAACGCTGTCAACTTAAAAAGTGGAAATATAAACGAATATTACCCGGTATAGCTGATACGCAACACTGGAATATTTTATTGATAGAGATGCTAGTTAAAAAACCTCAAATATTATCAGCTTTAACTTTAGGGCATTTCCTTAATAACCCTGATAAAGCACGGCTAAACACTGAACAAAGGTTACTCAAACTTCTGGAGAAAGAGGATATTGTCTATTTAGACAGTAAACCCAGTTATTACCAGAAGGTTAACTTTTTACGGGAGATTAGATTCGTGGAATTGATAACTAAGGATAGTGGGTTGATTAATCCAGATGATGAACTGATAAATTTTATTCATCAGGAATGCAAGAAACCAAAGGCCAGACGGCTAGGTTTCTCATCATCAGGCAATGACAAGGTAAAAACGATTAACAAACTACTAAAAGCTATCGGGTTGAGTTGGGAACGTAAACAGTTGAGAGATAAGGGTGATGTTTTGACACGGTATCAGGTTCTACCGTTAAGCGACTTAGAACAAGCCCTAACGGACGCGATAGAGCGACGGATTAACGAAAGGATAACTGAAGCGACTAAACAGGTTAACGGTGAGAATGAGTACCCGGATTTTGCATCCGAACGGGTAGACATAGATGAACCGACAGAACCCACTGAAAGTGTCACAGATGTTTCTGATTATTTCTATAAGGAAGAATCTAAAACAAGTGTGACAGCCACACCTCCCACTGGTAGCAAGATAGAGCTATCTTTACCCATCGATTTTTACTTTAAAAATTCTCTAGTGTTTGACCGGGTTAATGGCAAGAGTTGGGAGATTGTAGAGTATGTCCAGATACACGGTAATCACTATGTTGACCTTAAGGGTAAGTCAGGGGACAAGGCAACAATACCCTTAGACTGGATTCTGTATTGTTGTGACTGTATCCAGTAACTACAAAAAACCCACTGATTTAACGTCAGTGGGGTGAGTGATTCAGTTTAGTGTTCTTTTAGGGTCAGCCTTTGGCTAGTATCTCCAGTACCTTTTTAATTTCCGCTTTAATCGCGCCCCCTTTATTGGCGGGTAGGGTTAACGATTGAGTCAACATTTTTATGGCAGTGTCCAATTCAACAGTAGAGCGATCATTCTCCCCTTTGTCCAATTTATGAGCATAGGCTAGGACATCATCTGCTATCGGTTCAGGTAGACGGTAAACTTTCACAGGTTTATTGACCCATTTTGGTTGGCTTAACCCTTCAGTATTAGGATTATAGTTAGACATATAATTATTCCCTGTTTAGTGTTAACTATTTTATCAGTGTAACACTGATTCAGTATAAAAAGCTATTTAGTCTATTTTTCTGCTTTGTGATTCCTATTTCTATTGAATAGAATCTATTCAATAGATTTTTTTATTACCTATCCTTTAACATCTCAAACTTATCTGTAACCAGTCCAGCCTTACCCTTACTGTGTACCCATACCAGATACTCAATCGTTTCTGACATACCATTGCCGTACTGACTCAAATACTCTCGTGTAGACTTGCTTAAGCTTAATGTAGTCCTTACCTTCTCCTCATCCCCTACATAGCGCTTAACCCTACCCTTCTCTAAGTTCTCAAGCTTGTTCATATTTTTTACCGTTCCTCTAAAAGTTTTGCTTACCTCCCATTGTACATACAACGGGAAGATAACTTTAAAGTTTACGGATTGAGGAGAAAATTTTTACTGCCGACAAAAAGTAAAGTTTGTTTCCAGATGTACATACAAAGGGAAGTAAACCTAGAAGTTGACAGGCACGGGTAAAAGTTCACCCTAAGATATGAAATATCACCTATTGACGGATTATAAGCAAAAGTTAGGCGATCGCTCTAATAACTATAAGTATTATCTATATAACTATATAAGTAAAATACTCAACGAACCCACTATGCTTAATAGGTATTGAGCAACAGATGAGTAATTCAGTGGTAGGATGTAGCGTTACTAAGGTGAACGTCAGGCGGTGAGAGAATCCCAGTGAAGCGGACGAGGGGACTCGAACCCCTGACGTTCACCTTGGGAAGGTGACATTCTACCACTGAATTACGCCCGCAGCTTTTTTTCAGACTATATTTGATTATAACTCAATTTTCCGTATTTTCAATACCCCTCATGGAGAAAAAGCCAAAAGCGGTAGAATGGTTTTCCCTCAGTGAGCATCGACTCTCAGTGTTAGATAACTTTTAGTTATATAGTTTTTTTTTAATGTTAAACGATAATTTTATTGATTTATATCTATAATAGAAAAGAGAGAAACGTTGCAAAGCTTTTATTTCATAACCCTAATGACTCAAGGAGGGATAGACTCTTGATGCAGGCAACCTTACATCAACTGAAAGTATTTGAGGCCGTGGCGCGTCATAGTAGCTTTACGAAGGCTGCCGAAGAAATGATGATTACACAGCCAACGGTTTCAACTCAAGTTAAACAACTCACTCAAACCATTGGTTTACCATTATTTGAACAAATTGGCAAGCAACTGTATCTGACTGAAGCCGGAGAAGCATTGCTATCTACTTGTCAAGATATTTTTGAACGGTTGGATAATTTAGAAATGCAAGTGGCTTCATTAAAAGGAACAAAACAAGGTCGCTTGCGGTTAGGAGTCGTCTCAACGGCTAAATATTTCGTCCCCAGAGTGTTAGGGCATTTTTGTCAACAATATCCAGGGATTGATATTGCTTTACAGGTGACTAATCATGCTACCTTAATTCAACGAATGCAAGACAATCAAGATGATTTGTATATCCTGAGTCAACCTCCTGAAGATTTAGCATTATCCAGTCAACCGTTTTTAGATAATCCCTTAGTTGTTGTATCCCGACAAGATCATCCTTTAGCGGGAGAAAAGAATATTCCGATTAAATCTTTAGCGGGAGAACCCTTTATTATGCGAGAACAAGGTTCAGGAACACGACAATCGGTTCAAAAGCTATTTGAACGGTATAAAGTTGGGGTAAAAGTTCGTTTAGAATTAGGGAGTAATGAAGCCATTAAACAAGCGATAGCAGGAGGTTTAGGGCTTTCAGTTCTGTCTCAACATACTCTGATTGCAGAACAGTTAATGGGGGAACTGACTATTTTAGATGTACAACATTTTCCGATTCATCTGCGGTGGTATGTGACTCATTTAGAAGGAAAACAACTGTCTATTATTGCAGAAACTTTTTTAAAATTTTTATTAGAAAATAGTAATCATGTTCCCTTATTAGGAACCCTGGCTTTACAGAATGGAACGTTGCTCGGAAATCATCATGGAGATTTAGTTAAAATGGGATGAAATCAGTTAGAGTTCGGAAAGAAAATGACATTTTAATTCATCTAAAGATCCCCTGTATCGGCGAGGTTTTCTCGCCCTTAAATGCTTTAAATTTTCCTAAGATTAAAACCCCGGTTTCTTGAAGAAACTGGGGTTTTAGGGTGTAGTCAAAATTATTTATTCATCATCATGGGCAAACCGACGATAGAGGAAATCTAGGGCATAATTTCTGAGGTTATAATATTCAGGATCTTCCATAATTTGAGTGCGATCGCGAGGACGTTCAAAGGGAATTTCTAAGATTTCTCCAATGGTTGCCGAGGGGCCGTTTGTCATCATCACTAAGCGATCAGCCAGGAATAATGCCTCATCAATATCATGGGTAATCATCAATACTGTACAGCGATGATCATTCCATATTTTTAACAATTCTTCCTGCAATTCTTCTTTGGTAATAGCATCCAACGCCCCAAAGGGTTCATCTAAAATTAACACTTCAGGACGAATGGCTAAGGCCCGTGCGATCGCAGCCCGTTGTTTCATCCCTCCCGAAATTTGAGGGGGTTTTTTCTCGGCCGCTTCTGATAATCCCACCATAGCTAAATGATCACGAACAATGGCATTTTTTTCAACTTGTGACTTACTGGGATGAACCGCATTAACCGCCAAATAAACATTTTCAAATACCGTCCGCCAAGGTAATAAGGCATAGTTTTGAAACACCACCATGCGGTCTGGCCCTGGTTTTAAAATCGGTTTTGAGCGTAATGTCACCTGACCATCGGAAGGAGTATTAAACCCAGAAACCATATTTAATAACGTAGACTTTCCGCACCCGGAATGTCCGATCACGCAAATAAATTCCCCTTCATTAATCGTGAGATTAACATCTTTTAAAACCGTGTACGGCCCTTTAGAAGTCGGATAAACCTTAGAAACGTGATCAAACACTAAATAAGGCTGATTTTTGACTTTTGATGTTTTAGTAAATTTTTTACCAAAGGTAGAACCCACATTTTTAACAGTAGTCATGGTTAATTTTTCCTTATTTTTAAATGGTATTTGTAGAGACGTGCCACGGCGCGTCTCTATTGGTTGAATTAAGCAACTTTAATCCGGGGATAATCTAAGACAATTTCTGTCACCGTAAAATCCCGTTTAATCTTCAAATTATTGAGATAACCAATGGGATCTTCAGTATCAAATTTTGTGCCATCAAATAATTGAATAGCGCTGCGACTATAACTAATTTCAGAAAGTCCTAATTCACGGGCGGCGGTACTAAAAGCCCCCACTGCACATAAACGTTCTAAAATTTCCACCCAGTTGCGGGGGAAGGGAGTATGCCCCCAACGAGCCATTTGAACCATGTGCCACAGTTGTTCAGTGCGGCTGGGACGGTTGACGCCTTCGCCAAAAAATTGATGATGGGCATATTGACGCATGGGTTGATCCAGATTGCAAGCCACATCATTGGGGTCAGCCAACTGAATATATTCGGCGCGAGTACCGAGATAAGTCCGTTGGGCTAAAATTTCCCGAATTTCATCGGCATTTTCCGGGTCAGCACAATAAGCAGACGCCTCTAACAGCGATTTCACTAAGGCAATATGGGTATTGGGATAGGCTGCTGCCCAGTCTTCCCGCACCCCTAAGACTTTTCCAGGGTGTCCCGGCCAAATTTCTAAGTCCGTCGCCACGGTAAACCCGACGTCCTCCATCATCGCCCGCAGGTTCCAAGGTTCCCCAACGCAGAACCCATCAATAGTGCCACCTTGTAAGTCCACCACCATCTGGGCGGGGGGAATGGGTAACAGTTCCACATCATGGTCTGGGTCAATACCACCCGAAGCCAACCAATAGCGGAGTAACAGGTTGTGCATGGAACTAGGATGGACTACCCCCATGCGATGTTGCTGTCCAGGGGATTGTAATAACATTTTTTTGAAGTCTGCCAAGGTGTAAATGCCTTGGTCATAGAAGCGACGGGCGAGGGTAATGGCGTTGCCGTTACGGGTCATGGTGAGGGATGTAATCACCGTTGTGGGTTTGGTGTCATCCCCCCCTAACGTCATCCACAGAGGCATCCCAGAGGGCATCTGAGCCGCGTCTAAATAGCCTCCGGCAATGCCATCACTAATGCCGCGCCAACTGCTTTCCCGCACCAGATGAACTTCATCTAAACCGTGTTTTTCAAAAAATCCTAATTCTTTAGCAACGGCGAGGGGGGCGCAGGCGGTGAGGGGAACAAAACCCAGTTCTAAATTAATTTTTTCTAAGCCATGACGGGCAATGACTTTATTCTTTTTAGCCCGCATTTTTTTGATCAGTTTTTGTTGATTGAGAAAATAAATCATTTCACTTCGCAACCGATAGTAACTGGGGTGTTCTACGACTTGCATCCGTTGACGGGGACGAGGAATATCGACATCTAAAATTTGTCCGATTTTTGATTCTGGGCCGTTAGTTAACATCACAATTCGGTCGGATAATAAAACCGCTTCATCGACATCGTGTGTCACCATTAAGGCACTGATTTGATTATCTTGGCAAATCTTCATTAATTGTTCTTGAAGATTACCCCGGGTTAAGGCGTCTAAGGCTCCAAAGGGTTCATCTAATAAGAGTAATTTCGGGCGTAAAGCTAGAGCACGAGCGATCGCAACCCGTTGTTTCATTCCCCCAGATAATTGAGCCGGATATTTATCAACAGCATGACGTAAGCCGACTAAATCAATATGGCTTTCGATGATACTTGTCCGTTCTGCTAACGGTAATCCCTTCATTACGGAATCTACTGCTAAAGCAATATTTTCTCGCACGGTTCGCCAGGGTAATAAGGAATAGTTTTGAAACACCACCATCCGATCTGGCCCTGGTTTGGTGATTTTTTGACCTTCAATGGTAACAATTCCTTCTGAGGGTAAATCTAACCCGGCTACCATATTTAATAAGGTGGATTTTCCGCAACCTGAGTGTCCAATTAAGGAAACAAATTCACCTTTTTTAATTTGTAAATCAATGCCTTTGAGGGCTATATATTGACCGCCTCCGGCTAAAGGAAAGACTTTATCAATTTGTTCAACTTCGATTAAAGGTTTTGCCATGATGTTAACTCCTAAGTAATTATTTTGGAATGGTGCGTGCGCTGGGCTGACGCACCCTACGGCTGTTATTTACTTTCTTTCACCGGGAACAATTAATTGTTGAATGTAACCAATGCCTCGGTCTAAAATTAAACCTACTGCACCGATATAAACGACGGCTAAGAGAATGTCACTGATGTAGTTTTGTTGGTAAGCATCCCAGATAAAGAAACCAATTCCGACGATACCAGACATCACGATTTCGGCTGCAATAATGGCTAACCAAGCTAAACCGATGGCAATTCTTAATCCGGTAAAAATGTAAGGTAAAGCAGAGGGAAACAGAATATTTAAGTAATATTCTTTGCGAGATAATTGCAACACACGAGCAACGTTATTGTAATCATCAGGAATTTGTTTAACACCTTCTTTGGTATTAATTAAAATTGGCCAAACAGAAGTAATAAAAATCACGAAAATAGCGGCGGGTTGGTTTTGTTGAAAGGCAACTAAGGCAATAGGAACCCAGGCTAAAGGTGCAACCATTCGTAAAAACTGGAATAACGGATCTAATGCTTTATCTAATATGGGGTTTGTTCCGACTAAAATACCTACGCTAATCCCAACAATGGCAGCAATTGAATAGCCTTGAGCTACCCGTCCTAAACTGGCTAAGGTTTGCCAAAATAAGCCTTTATCTAATCCTCCTCGGTCATAAAAAGGATACATTAATAAAATGCGAGTTTGTTCATTTGTAACCACACTCAACGGCCCAGGCAAACGGGTAATTCCTGATAGAGATAAAAGTTGCCAAACTATCAAAAAACCCAGGGTTCCTATTAAAGGAAGAATAATATTTTGTGCATTCTTTTTCCAAAATTCACCGAGGTTATCAGCAAAGCTATTTCCATTTGCTCTTCTTTTGGCTACGCTTGTCATTTTGTTACAACTCCTTGAAAGTTTTTCAGTCTACAATAAGAATGGGGAAGGTTTACTTTTCAAGAATTAAGAATCATCTATAATTCCTATAGATTTATTCTTAATTCTGAAGTTTTCACTATACTTTTTTGATAGTTAAACTTTGAAGATAAGCTTCAGGATTTGCTGGATCAAAGGTAATTCCATCAAAGAATTTTTCAACCCCTCTTGAAGTTGAAGTGGGAATATCAGCTGTAAATCCAGCTTCTTGAGCCGCTTCCCGCCAAATATCTTCGCGGTTTACCTTATCAACAATAGCTTTAGCTTGGGCAATATCTTGAATTTGACCTTGATGGAAACCCCAACGAATGCTTTCAGTTAAAAACCATAAATCATGGCTTTTATAGGGATAGGAAACATTACCAATGGGATCTTTCCAATATAACGGGCCTTTATTAAAGTCTTGAATGGCGGGTTTTCCATCTCCCATCTGATAGTTTCCTTGGAATGGAGGGGTAATTACATCTTTGGGAATATTAAAATAATTCCGCCCAGAAACAATCGTCACTAATTCGGCTCGATTTTCTGGTTTATCACACCATTGTTGGGCTTCCATTATCCCTTTTAATAGAGCTTTTGTTGCTTTGGGATGTTTATCAACCCAGTCAGCACGAATGGCTAAATATTCTTCAGGATGAAACGGCCAAACTTCGGTGGTTAAACAGGACATAAACCCGATATTATCGCTAACAATTCGATAAGGCCAGGGGTCTCCTGTACTAAAGGCATCCATTGTTCCATTTCGCATTCCCTGAACCGTTTCTGCGGGAGGAACTGCGATCAAATCAATATCAACATCGGGGTCTATTCCACCCGCCGCCAACCAATAACGAATCCAAAAATCTTGGTTAGCATTGGGGAAAGTATAAGCAGCTTTAAATTTGCGTCCACTGGTACTTGGAAAACTGCGAATATATTCGGCTGCTCCTTTAATATCTAAGCCTATTCCTTTCCCTAAATGGGTATTAGAAATAGCAACACCATTACCATTTGTTACTAATTGAGCTAAGACATACATGGGAACCTTTTTGCCCCCGGTAATAATGCCTTCTGTCATTAAATGGGGCATCGGCATTTGCCATTGTCCGCCATCAATTCCACCCCCACTTGACCCAATGGTAACGTTATCCCGTGCTGAAGCCCAGTTTGCTTGTTTGGAAATTTCAACATCACTCATTCCATACTTAGCAAAAAAGCCTTTTTCCTTAGCAATAATTAATGGAGCAGCTTCGACAATAGGAATAAAACCCAGTTTAATTTTGGTAACTTCTGGAGCTTGTTCCGGGCTAATATTTGCCACAGGAACTGCTGTTGTTGCGGGTGAACTTCCCGTATTAGCAGTGGGTTCGGGTGGGTTGCCTAAACATCCTTTTAAAAAGATGGTACTAGCGGCAGAAACTCCGGCTGTAATTAAAAATTTTCTGCGAGAATAATTGTTTGAAAATTGAGACATAGACCCTCCTAACAACCTGCTTTTAAAACAATAGGTTGCTACTTACAAAATAGGTTTTGTAGTAGTTAAATCATTGAACACAAGGGATCTAGCTTGTCCTGAAAGGCAATCAGCTAGATTAAACATCACCTTACCGTTAAGGTGACTTTGGCTAGAGCCGAATTAATTAAGAAGTCGTGTTAAGACTGTTCTTATCTATAAAGATAACAGCTTTTTCCCAATATGTCACTACCTTTTAGTGTTAAATTTTTATTTTTTCTTAAATATAGTGATCAAGTTTAGCTTATCATTCATCACTTTCTTTGACTAAAATTTATGGCTTTAATAATTTTTGCTTATTAAATATGGCAATTTGAGGCGAAATCGGCGACTAAAACAATAATTTTGTTGTTTAAGTTAACTCAAAACCACTGGATCACAAACATTGATAAGAAACAATACTCAATAAACTTGACATAGAAAACAGTCTATGAAGATAAGACGGGAAGATAGAGCAGGGGGAGTCGGGGAAGCAGGGGAAGCAGGGGAAGCAGGGGGAGCAGAGGGAGTAGAAGAAGTCGGGGAAGTCGGGGAAGTCGGGGAAGTGGAGGGACGTTAGCTCTACCCTCGCTCAATGATTTTGAACCGCAAACTCACTGATAACTGATAACTGATAACTGATAACTGATTATCAAAGCAGACCCAACTTTTGTAACGCGACTTCTGCGGCTCTTTTCTCCGCATCCTGTTTTCGGCGTCCTTTTCCATAACCATATACTTTGTCCCTAACCCGAACTTCAGTCTGAAATTCCTTAGCGTGATCTGGCCCAGATTCTCCGACGACATAATATTTTGGGTTTTCACCGTATTCCGCTAAGGCCCATTGTTGAAAACGGTTTTTACAATCAATTAAGGTTTGGGGTGTTGTTTCTGCTTGGGGAAAGACAATTTCATTCGCAACCGCCGAAAATAAAGGATGAATAAAATCTCGAACTGCATCAATATTTGTATCTAAATAATAAGCACCAATATAAGCTTCAAAGGCATCACTCAGTAACGCTGGGTTAGTGCGTCCCCCATCTCGAATGGCTCCTTTTCCTAACCGTAATAATTCCCCTAAATTAAATTGAATCGCAAATTTAGCAAGTTGTTTTTCATCGACTAACGCTGACCGTAAGCGCGTCATATTCGCTTCACTCATTTTGGTCATGTCTTCGGGATAACGTTTTTTAAATAGCAATTCTCCCACTAAAAATCCTAAGACCGCATCCCCTAAAAATTCTAATCGTTCATTATCTTCTCCAGCATTAGGGTGTTCATTAATATAGGAACGATGGGTGAGAGCTTGTAGTCGTAATTGTTCGTTTTTGATTTCGGGTAATTTTGTCATCATTATATAGGAATCCGTATAAGATTTGTGATTCAATATTGTAGGGGTTTGGAAACCCAACCCAACCACAAAAACGGTTGGGAATGACATTACCCCTACAATAAAATATTACAACCTTGGTGCGGATTTCTATATCGGATGATAGCGATCGCTATTTTTCTACATTCATACTAAAGTTAACTCTCCATTGCAATTTTTTTGAATAATTCCCTCCTGAATTACTGCATCTACAAATTTACCGAAATTATAAACAATCTTTCCATCAGGTTTGCAATATGAGATTTTTTTGTAGCCAGAAAGCCGAGGATGGTTTTTAATGAAATTACCAATTAAAGCAAGAGTCGCTTTTTTCCCTTTCGCTTGAACGGTTTTAATTAAGTCAATTAAGTATTTTTTAGCTTCTTCGTAAGGAAGAATAGTAGAGGAATCTAGTTGTTCTGGAGTTGCCTGATCGATTGCAACAGAGGCGATTACTTCCTCGATATTATAGGTTTTATCAACAGCTTCTTTCAATGCTTGACTAACATTATTACCATAAATCAATATTACTTTTATCCCTAACTCTTGTAACCATTTAACACAGGGTAGATAGTCTTTATCTCCTGTTATTAAAATCACGATTCTAATGCTCCTGTCTGAAATTATATCATTTTTGCAAACTTCCATCATTTTAATATCAACTGCATTTTTTTCTGGGGAAGGAACATTAAAACAATCAAAATTCTCATTAGCGATAGCCTTCTCCAATTGTTCATTTTCTTTCCGCCAGTAGGCAAAAGCTTTCTGAATTAATCTATCACCTTTTTGATTTAACCATTGATTCAAAAGTTTGATTTTTTCAGGAGAAATCCGAACATTTTGAACATCCCAATAAATTGCCAAGCGAGGTTTCATAATACCTTCTTATTTTTTAATAAGTGGATGCCTAGCATTCATAAAGTTTGTAATTCTATACCCTTCAGACCCTTAGTTTATGTGACATAAAGTATATTATTTCCAAGTCCAAAATAGAACTCGAAAACTGATCCTGTCAGCACCAGAGCTAATGTATTGAATTAAAACCTTAAGTTGAGAGTGGTTTTGGCTAAAGTCTCACGTACCGGAATCAGGGAGTACACAAGATATCAATACAAGTAAGATAGAAGTAAAATACTCAACTATTAAACATTGCAACTATTACTGATATCCTAGCTGCATTGTTATCTTGTATATTCCTTGATTCCGGTACGTGAGACAGAAGTCAATTTTCTGCTCAACCTATTGCTAGGTGACTCTACTATAATCAAGCCGTCTGAGAATGTCAAGTCTTTTGTGCCAAAGCTTAAACTCCAACAGAGTCACGACTTCTCCGTTGGAGTCTAAAAACTTGTTACACAGGTAGAGTGGGCAAAAACTAGGCTTAATCTTAAGAAAAACCCAGTTTTTGAGCACTATTTCAAACAGAAGCTTTTTTTAAACACCCAAGTTTGATCTCAATTGAGATTAAACTTTATGGAACCAGATTATGAGTTTTCTTCATTATCTTGATTATTTTGTTCATTATCATTATCTTTTTTATGGCTATTTTTACCTCCTTTACGACCAATAGCAGCCATGTGTTCGCGATCTTGGCTGACTGCTTTACCACCTTTGTGACCCGCTTCTCTGGCCTCTTCAGGAGTAAATTCATGAGCGCGTCCTGACTCATGGGCTGCTTTACCGCCTTTGCTGGCTATCTCCCGTTGTTTTTCTTCATCCATGGAAGCAAATCCACGTTTTTCTGTCGCCATGATTTTCTCCTTATCTTTTCTTGATTGGCTAAACACTACTGTATCTCTCTGATTAAGGTTTACCTTCTACCAGAAGACAGAGTTAACTTCTTCCACTAATAAACTGAAAGATAGAATAATTTAACCGTCAACTTATTCCTTAGTCAACGTCCAATAATCCCTAGAAATTGGCTCTGATCACAAAATTTATCAAATTTGTGATAAATCCTCCATTTCCCTCACTAAAACAGCCAATTCTTACACTCCGTCAAGGTTAGCCCAAAATACTGATAAAAGGATTGAGATTAATCCGAGAGTTTCTACTATTAATTATAGCATTACTCAATTAATTTGTGTATAAGGTTGCCCCGATTGAATCACTAGGCAATTGATCCCAGGCTTTATCGCTTTGAAACCTCCTTAACAATATCACTCTTTTATCTAGGGTATTTTTATATTTTAAAGTATATCAATAAATCGAGATTTTCAGTTAAATATTGCCGAAAGTCAGTCGGAAATCAATAAATAATTGTATAAAATAAATCTTTCATTTTTTCCTTTCCGACTTGAGCAAATAATTCATCAATAGAACTCGCATCTGCAATTAAATTTCCTTTTTCTAATGCCACCCATCTCCCCCGATAATGTTGGCGATGTTGAATCACCCAATTAAGATTTAAGGGTGTATCAGGATTGGGAGCAAGTTGATGAAATGGCAAATTTCGAGAAGCTAAAATTCGAGCATAGCGTTGAATTTTTGCATGATTAGGGTAATCTTGACTCGCTTGGGCACAGAGGGTTTTTGCTTGATTAAAATTCCCTTGACTTAATGCCCAATCAATAGCTCGAATGACTTCTTCGGGTGTATCAGAATTCATACTGTTGACTGTTGATTGTTGACGCTTGACCCTTGGTTGTTGACCAACAACCAAAATCCTCTTTATCCCCTTGTCCCCTCATCCTCAATCTTGCTTTCTGACCTCTGTATCCAATCTTGCCACAAATCAGGACGACGCTCACGAGTGCGCTGAAGTTGCTGTTGTTTTCGCCATTGCTCAATTTTCTGATGATTTCCTGATAATAAAACATCAGGAACTCGCATTCCTCGAAACTCCGCAGGTCGAGTATAGTGAGGGTAATCCAGTAACCCATCTTCAAAGCTTTCTGCTTTGAGAGACTCCTGTTTTCCAACCGTTCCCGGTAATAATCGTACAACTCCATTAATCAGTGCCATTGCTGGAATTTCGCCTCCAGTCAGGACAAAATCTCCTAAAGAAACTTCACGGGTCACTAAGGACAAAATGCGTTCATCGATACCTTCATAATGCCCACAAATTAAAACAATCTGATCAAAATTTAAAGCTAAATTGCGGAATAACCCTTGGTGCATTTTTTCCCCTTGGGGCGTTAAGAAAATCACTTCTCGACGGGGAAGTTGGGATAAGGATTCAACAGCTGCATAAATTGGTTCAGGTTTCAAGACCATTCCCACACCACCCCCATAGGACTCATCATCCACCCGGCGATGCTTATCCGATGCAAAATCACGGGGATTAACTAAATGGACATCAGCAATTTGCTTTGCTAAAGCTTTACCCAAAAGACCTGAATTCAGGGGAGAGGCAAAAAAGTCGGGAAATAGAGTAATAATGTCAAAACGCACAGTATTTAAGATTTACGAGTGGATCATCTGACCCTAAAAAAATTTTAAGCAAAAACTTGCACAGGAGATGTCATGCTATATGATAGTCCATAAACTTAAATATTTCTTAATTCGTATCAAAATATACTAAAATGGATCAGCTTTTTTTGATTGGACAAAGCGACCTAAATCGGTTTTCTCGAAATTTCCCTATCCAATCAGGGGGAGTTTAGGCAAAGCCGAGCAACTCGGTTATCCCGGTTAAAAACCCGTTTCTCTGCTCCTGTTGGAGGAGAACACTCACCCCAGAAACAACTGGGGTTGAGGATGAGATCCGGTTGTTTCTGTCTCTACAGGGAGGTCAGAAACAGTCCTATGGGATATCAGGGGAAACCCTAGCCGAGGGTCGCTGGCCTAAGTTACAGATTAATTCAAAAAGATCTGTACTCATTGTAGCCAAATCGAACAACTGTTGGTAACAAGCCGTAGGTGGTGACAAATGCCCCTAATCTTGAACTTATTCTCATGACTAGGAGATACACTATGCAGCAGTTGACATCTCAAGCCCTTGAACAAATGATTCCCCAACAAACTAAAACCTCTATTCTCATTATTGGTGGAGCAGAAGACAAAGTTCATGGACGTGAGATTCTGCAAACTTTTTTTCATCGGGCTGGTGCTTCCAATGCCAACCTAGCCATCATTCCTTCTGCCTCCCGCGAACCCGCCATTCAAGGAGAAAGATATCAAAAAATCTTTGAGGAAATGGGGGCAAAATCCATTGAAATTTTTGATATTCGGGAACGTCATCATTGTGAAGATCCCAAATGGCACGCTTACTTGGAAGCCTGTACTGGGGTATTCATGACAGGCGGTGATCAACTCCGGCTTTATAGTTTATTAGCCGATACCCTGCTGATGGAGAAAATTCGCATTGCCGCCCGACAAGGCCAAATGGCTTTAGCCGGAACCAGTGCGGGGGCTGCCGTTATGGGTCATCACATGATTGCTGGGGGAGGAAGTGGCGAATCTCCTAACCGTTCTCTGGTGGACATGGCAACCGGCTTAGATATTTTACCTGAATTGCTGGTTGATCAACACTTCCACAACCGCAATCGCATGGCACGACTGATCAGTGCGATCGCAGCCCATCCCGATAAAATTGGCATTGGCATTGATGAAGATACCTGTGCCTTATTTGAAGCCGAAGGTTTATTGCGGGTGGTGGGGAAAGGAACTGTTACGATTGTGGATACCCACGAAATGTCCTACACCAATCTGGTGAATGCGGGAGCGACTGATCCCCTGAGTGTATTCAATCTTCGGGTACATATTTTGTCCTATGGCGATCAGTATAACTTCCATTCCCGGCGTCCGAGTTCTACCCCTAGTGTGTAAACCGTGGACATCGGAATCTGGCTGTGGGAGGTTGCCCAGGTTTTTCCCGGTGATTACGATAAGGGAATCCTAACTGAAGCCATTGAGGATTGAAGGTGAGGGAATAGCCTAGGGGAGTCAGGACAGAAAATTTCTGCCCTTGAACAATTCCTAGGAGCCGGGTTGAAGGTGTTGCTAAACCCTTTGATTGGGGCATCTCTACGGCTCATCAAGCTCCCTGCTTTATTTGATTTTGAGGGTTCAGCTTTCAAAAATTGTAAATCCCCACTGGCCAAACCTCCCAGCATTCAAGGGTTTTAAAAAAACTGTTCACTGCAAACAGTTTCCAAATCACCTTAGCTTGAAATTGAATAAAGCGGACTATTACCCTGGAACATTCCTGCATCACGGACTCACACGGATATGAAAATTCTTAAAATACAAACCTTAAGAGGCCCTAACTACTGGAGCATCCGACGTCATCACCTGATTGTCATGCGCCTAGATTTAGAAGAATTAACTGAACGCTATAGTTGCGATATTCCAGGTTTCTATGAAGGCTTAACGTCTGTTCTCCCTAGTTTAATTGAACATCACTGTTCACCGGGAGTCCGAGGGGGGTTTCTCAGCCGCGTAGAACGGGGGACGTTAATGGGGCATATTATTGAACACGTTGCCCTGGAACTCCAACAGTTAGCGGGAATGACCGCCGGATTTGGTCGCACCCGTGAAACCTCCAGTCCAGGGATTTTTCAAGTCGCCTTTGAGTATGATAACGAACACGCCGGACGTTATGCAGGAAGAGCCGCTGTCCGCCTATGCCAAAGTATTGTGGATACGGGAACCTATCCGGCCGAAGAACTCACCCAGGATATTGAAGATCTCAAGGAATTAAAAGCCCAAGCCTCCCTTGGCCCTAGTACAGAAGCCATTGTTAAAGAAGCGGAAGCGCGTGATATTCCCTGGCAGCAACTGAATGCTCGATTTATGATTCAGTTTGGCTATGGATGTTATCAAAAACGAATTCAAGCCACTCTGAGTAATCAAACCGGAGTATTAGCAGTGGAGTTGGCCTGTGATAAAGAAGGCACGAAACAAATTCTACGGGATGCGGGGGTTCCGGTTCCTAGGGGAACAGTAATTCGCTATTTTGATGAACTGCAAGATGCCATTGATGAAGTCGGGGGCTATCCCATTGCCATTAAGCCCCTCGATGGCAACCATGGCCGGGGGATTACCCTTGATATTACCAAATGGGAAACGGCTGCTGCTGCCTACGATGAAGCCAGTAATGCCTCTAAAACCCACAGTGTGATTTTGGAACGCTTCTATACGGGTCGAGATCATCGGGTGTTAGTCGTGAATGGCAAAATGGTCGCCGTAGCAGAACGAGTTCCAGCCCATGTGATCGGCGATGGTCAATTAACGATTGAACAGTTAATCGAGAAAACTAACAAAGATCCCCGTCGAGGCGATGGCCATGATAACGTCCTCACCCGGATTGTTGTGGATAAAACCGTGCTGTCCATGGTCACGGAGAAAGGCTATACCCTGGAAACGGTATTACCGGCTGGGGAAGTTTGTTTTCTGCGGGCTACCGCTAACTTGAGTACGGGCGGGAGTGCCATTGACCGTACCGATGAAGTTCACCCGGAAAATGCTTGGTTATTTGCTCGCATTGCCAAAATTATCGGTCTGGATATTGCCGGAATTGATGTGGTGACACCGGATATTTCCAAACCGTTGCGGGAAGTGGACGGGGTGATTGTGGAAGTTAACGCCGCACCGGGATTTCGGATGCACGTCGCCCCCAGTGAAGGTTTACCTCGGAATGTGGCCGGGGCGGTGATGGATATGTTATTTCCCCCCGGTCAACCCAGCCGTGTCCCGATTTTAGCCGTAACGGGAACCAATGGGAAAACCACCACTACCCGTTTACTCGCCCACATTATGAAGCAAACGGGGTTAGCTGTGGGTTATACCACCACTGATGGTATTTATATTGGCGATCATTTAGCCGAACCCGGAGACAATACTGGCCCCCAAAGTGCCCAACTGATTCTGCGTGATCCAACGGTAGAAGTGGCTGTCCTCGAATGTGCACGGGGGGGAATTCTCCGGGCGGGTTTAGGGTTCGATACCTGCGATGTTGGGGTGGTGTTGAATGTGTCGGCGGATCATTTGGGATTGGGGGATATTGATACCATCGAACAAATGGCAAAAGTCAAAAGCGTGGTGGCTGAGGTGGTGATGCCGAAAGGCTATGCGGTGCTGAACGCTGATGATCCGTTAGTGGTACAAATGGCTGAACGGGTCAAAGCCCAAGTTGCTTATTTCACCATGAATCCTGAGAATGAAATTGTCCTCAGACACACGGAATCAGGGGGATTAGCTGCGGTTTATGAAAATGGCTATTTGTCGATTTTAAAAGGGGATTGGACGCTGAGAATTGAGCAGGCGGTGAATGTTCCGATCACGATGAAGGGTCGGGCTCCGTTTATGATTGCCAATGCCTTAGCAGCTTGTTTAGCTGCTTTTGCTCAAGGGGTTAAAATAGAGCATATTCGGGCGGGTTTGTCAACCTTTGTGGCTTCGACATCCCAAACCCCAGGACGAATGAATTTATTTAATATGGGTAGCTATCACGCCTTGATTGATTATGCCCATAATCCTGCCAGTTATGAAGCATTAGGGGCTTTTGTGAAAAATTGGCCAGGGCATCGGATTGGGGTCATTGGTGGCCCTGGCGATCGCCGAGATGAGGATTTTGTGGCTTTGGGTCAACTCTCGGCGGATATTTTTGATGAGATTATTGTGAAGGAGGATGATGATACTCGTGGCCGAGAACGGGGTTCGGCGGCGGAATTAATTAGTAAGGGTCTTCAGCAGGTCTTAGGACGAGTTCCAGAACCTCGGATTCGCTATGAAATGATTTTGAATGAAACCGAAGCGATTAATACGGCATTAGACCGGGCTGGGGCGGGTTCGTTAGTGGTGATTTTACCCGAAAGTGTAAATCGCGCTATTCAATTAATTGAGTCCCGGAATCCGATTAAGGAATCAAACAACAATTCCCATTCGCCGAGCTTGAATTCCTCAACAGCCAGTTTAAAACCTTCTCAAGTTTAATTAGATTATCCCTAAAACCCCCGTAGAGACGAGCCATGGCGCGTCTCTACAGTAACGATTTGAGGGGTTAAAATTAATTTTCTTCTAATGCCTTTAACAACATTTCTCCCATTTCCTGACACCCGACTAATTTCATGCCCTCAGACATAATATCCCCGGTACGATATCCCTGATCTAATACTTTTAAAACAGCATTTTCCAACAGATTCGCCGCAACGGGTTGATCTAAACCATAGCGTAACATCATGGCAGCACTGAGGACTTGGGCGAGGGGGTTGGCTTTATCCTGACCCGCAATATCCGGTGCTGAACCATGGACGGGTTCAAAGACCCCAGGGCCAGACTCCCCTAAACTGGCTGAAGGTAACATTCCGATACTTCCCGTTAACATTGCCGCCGCATCGGAGAGAATATCGCCAAATAAGTTCCCCGTGACAATCGTATCAAACTGTTTGGGGGCGCGAACTAACTGCATGGCAGCGTTGTCAACATATAAATGAGATAATTCGACATCGGGGTATTCTGAGGCGAGGAGGGTAATGCGATCACGCCATAACTGAGAGACATCTAAGACATTCGCCTTATCTACAGAACAAAGTCTACCTCGACGCTTCTGGGCGGTTTCAAACCCCACACGACCAATCCGATCAATCTCGGATTCCGTATAGGCCATTGTATTAACGCCGCGTTTCTCCCCGGTTTCCGTCTGAAAAATTCCCTTGGGTTGTCCAAAATAAATTCCCCCGGTCAGTTCACGGACAACCATAATATCCACCCCTTCTACCACTTCTTTTTTTAAAGAAGAGGCATCAATTAAATGGGGTAAAATTGTCGCGGGGCGCAAATTCGCAAATAATTTTAATCCAGCGCGTAACCCCAATAACCCGGTTTCAGGTCGTTGATGACGGGGTAAATTGTCCCACTTGTAGCCGCCAATGGCCGCCAATAGTACCGCATCACTCTTGAGACACTGTTCTAAGGTTTCTGCTGGAAGGGGTTCCCCAGTGGCATCTATCGCCGCTCCCCCCATCAACGCTTGATGAAAATCGAAAGTAATGCTGAGTTGTTTTCCAACGACTTTTAACGCATCGACAGCCACCGCTATAATTTCAGGGCCGATGCCATCGCCTGGAAGAAGAGTAATGCGGTAGTTTTGACTCATATAGCTCGATAGTAACAAAAAAGATTAGTTAGACGATGTTGAGCATTGTCAGCGATCGCCCAACCTTTAAATATAGCATTCTTAGGTCAAAAAGTCCGAAATTGGGTTTAAACTAAGATTATAGGAAATCAATCCCTTTGGGGGCAAAGATTTGAGCTTTTAGCCCATTAGGGAATTAAAACAGATGAAAGAGGACACGGGCATGGAATATCACAAAATTTTAGTGGCAATTGATCGCACTCCCCAAGCAGAGTATGTCTTTCACCAAGGCTTACAACTGGCTAAACTGTATCAAAGTCAGTTAAAAGTCTTTCATTCTATTACTGTATCACCGATGATTTTAGGTTCCCCTGGAGATTTATATGGTCAACGGTTAAACCAGGTGGCACAAATTCAACATGAATTAATTGAACAGGAAATTAATGAAGTGGCAGGATGGTTATCAACCTTTGTCAATTATGCTGCACAGCAAGGAATTTCCATTGAAACCGAATATCAAATCGGAGAACCGGGATATTGGATACGAGAAATTACGAAAAAATGGGAGGCTGATTTAATCGTAATTGGTAGGCGTAACCGTTCAGAATTAGCCGAATTATTTTTAGGAAGTGTCAGTAATTATACGGTGCATCACATTAAATGTTCTGTATTAGTTGTACAGCAACCCGATGATTAGGCAGACGGGTTGTGGGGTGGGTTGAAAAGGATAGTAAAAACAGCAATAATAGAGCAGCAGTCAACCGTTGATTGTAAAAAGCTGGGATTGTTTTATTTTTGGGATAAAAACAGTTTATAGGCTGGGTTTTTATTCTCATCCCAATAGCGATAACCTAAACCGTCTAAAAATGCTTGCCATTCTGCCATTTCTTCAGGGGGAACCTGCATTCCTACCACAATTCTTCCATAGTCTGCGCCATTATTGCGATAGTGAAATAAACTAATATTCCAGTTTGGACTCATGGAACAAACAAACTTCATTAACGCCCCTGGACGTTCAGGAAATTCAAACCGATAGAGTAATTCATGATGGGCTAAACCCGACCGTCCTCCGACCATGTGTCGCAGATGTAATTTAGTTAATTCATCATCGGTTAAATCAATTGTTTTAAATCCATTTTCCTCAAAATTCTTGATCATTTCTGCTGCATCAGCCCGATTTTTAATCTGCATTCCGACAAAAATATGGGCTTCTTTTTCATCGGCAATTCGATAGTTAAATTCGGTTAAATTGCGTTTACCAATACATTCACAAAACTTGCGTAAACTGCCAGGTTCTTCAGGAATTGTCACGGCAAAAATAGCCTCTCGACGTTCTCCAAATTCCGCACGTTCGGCTACAAATCGTAAGCGATCAAAATTCATATTCGCCCCGCAAGCAACAGCAATTAAGGTTTCTCCTTGAATTTGTTCTCGTTCAACATAAGCCTTTGCTCCCGCAATTGCTAAGGCTCCAGCAGGTTCTAAAATTGAACGAGTATCTTCAAAAACATCTTTAATTGCCGCACAAGTATCATCTGTATCTACTAATATAATTTCATCCACATATTCTTGACATAAACGGAAGGTTTCTTCCCCCACTTCTCGCACGGCTACCCCATCCGCAAATAACCCGACTTGTGATAACTTAATTCGATGTCCGGCTTTGAGAGATTGTGACATAGCATCGGCATCAACGGGTTCAACTCCGATGATTTTAATTTCAGGACGTAATCGTTTAATATAAGCGGCAATTCCTGAGATTAATCCCCCCCCACCAATGGCAACAAAAATAGCATGAATGGGTTGTTGATATTGGCGTAAAATTTCCATGCCAATTGTACCTTGTCCGGCAATCACATGGGGGTCATCAAAAGGGTGAATAAAGGTTAATCCTTTTTCAGCTTCTAATTGACGGGCATAAGCACAAGCTTCATCAAAGGTATCGCCATATAAAACGACTTCCCCCCCTCTTGCTTTGACGGCATTTACTTTAACTTGAGGGGTGGTTACAGGCATCACAATAATTGCTTTTGTTCCTAATTGAGACGCACCGAGGGCAACACCTTGGGCATGATTTCCGGCTGATGCGGCAATCACTCCCTGCTTTAATAAATCGGGAGGAAGATGAGCCATTTTGTTATAAGCTCCCCGCAATTTGAAGGAAAAGACAGACTGCATATCTTCTCGCTTTAAGAGTAATTTATTATTCAGACGGGCGGAGAGGTTAGGAGCGTATTCTAGGGGTGTTTCTTGGGCAACATCGTAAACACGGGCGGTGAGAATTTGTACTAAGTAGTCGCAAAGCATGGAGTTGAACCAAGGCAAGGGGTGACACAGGTTTATTTTACAGGATTTGGGTCACTATTTCTTATTTTAATAAAAATGGGCGATCACTTAATTTAAAATTTTGCTAAAGGAATGCGGATTTCTAATTTTAATAGAGTAGGATATTAAGTAACAATTTAGAGGGTTGAGACTCTGATTTATGGATAAATCTATTGTGCAGTTAGTGGATGAACTTCCCGCCGATAATATTACGGTGAAAGTCTTGAAGGCTATTGATTATTTAATGCCGGGACAGTGGACAAATTTAGTCGGATTTGAGAATAGTATCCGTACTATTACAGGGGAAACCGATACTCAAATCATCCAAAAAATTCGAGATCGGGCTGTTGTTTTATATCATGATCCAAAATCGGGTTATCAATCAGCCGTTCAATTATATCAAACCATTGATACGGCTGATGTAGCAATGGCAACAGCAGCTTTAGCCAATAAAGTTGGAGAAAAAATCAGCTTTCTGTCTATTTTAAGCAGTATTACGCCTAAACCTGAAGTTACCCAAAGCTTTGATTTAGTCTTAAAAATTGCGGTTGAGATTATTGCGTTTTGTAAGTTAAATGGCATTCCTCAACCCAACCCTCAAGAATTTGTTAAAGCCCTGAATAATAATTATCAAGATGCTGCATTAATGCGGATGGTGGCTTTAGTTTGTTTAGATGGAATGTTGCCATTAGGCCCTAACTTCTTGAGTAAAATCCATCAAACGATTGCTCAATCTGATACCACTATTTTAACCCAGAATCCAGTCTTTTCAGCCTTGAGTAATTTTATTCCAGGGGGGACACCTTCGGATAAATTGGGTTTTATAACCCAAGGGTTTGATGCAGTTCAGGGTTGGATTAATAATTTAGTGGCTAAAACGGGAATCACCCCCCAATCTATTTTTAATGCTTTGGGAAATTCTATCCAAATTGCGGATGATAATTTAGATTTTGTGGCTGCTTTTATTGATCAAAGCACAAATTATTATCAACATACAGGGATTCAAACCGTTGCGCGTAAAGTAATTTTACAAGCTCAAGAGTCTGTAAAATCGGAATTACCCGCAGCAACTTTACCGATTAATTCTAATCCAGTATCGGGTTCTGTTTCTTCGGGTTCGACTCAATATAAAGTCGGTCAAACGGTAGAAGTTTGGGATGAAGAGGATGAAGATTGGTATGAATCTACAATCCAAAAAGTCAAAGAAAACGAGTATTATATTCATTATGTTGGTTATGGTTCATCGGATGATGAATGGGTGAATGAAGATGAGGTTCGTGTTCGAGATCATCGGACAACGGATGATAATGGATATGGGCTGGGTCAAAAGGTGAAAGTTTGGGATGATGAGGAGGAAGAATGGTATTCCGCTATTATTGAAAAAATTGAAGGAGATCAATATTATGTTCATTATATTGGTTATGATTCTTCCTATAGTGAATGGGTAGACTCAGATGAAATCAGTTAACTCATAGTTGAGAATTTGACACAGTAACAATACTAATACAACCCGCCCGGGCGGGTTTAATTTTATTCTATTAAACTTTTTGATAATCATTCATTCAATTTTAAGCAGTAACATTTTTTATAAGTCACTATCAGAAAAAGCCCTAGTATTAGTTTTTACAGGAACAACGAGCGGGCGACCACTAACCGTATCAATTTTGAAATTAACTATTGTACTACCAGAAGGACAACAGGAAGCGTCAGAATCTCGATAACGATCAAATTTTACTATGAATGTCTTTTCTGTTAATAATTTAAAATCTCTAAAAGCTCCATCAAGGCGATATATAATAGTTGTTGGTGATCCGGTTCCAGCAAAAATACCGTTATGGAATACAAATATTTGAGATTCTGCTAAACGGCATTTTATATCTGTTTGTGATATTGCTAGAAATAGTGTTGTTTTGCCATTAGTTCTTTTATAGTTTAATAGTTTCCAACCTGCTTGTGTAATAAGACGTTCAGTAGTATTACGAGGAGGTTGAATCATCTTTTGACAATTTTCTGGAATGGGATATAATTTGGTTTTAGGAATATTAACCCCAGGTTTATTCCAATTTTGGGGGGTGGTTTGATCTAACCACATTTGGCGTTGACCCAATGCGGGAATAGCCAGACTGAATACAAGAGTTAAAGTTAATCCTAATTTATGGATCATTTTAGTTTGCATAAATATAAATAATTTCTTTACTAAAAATTTTTATTACTAATACAAACTTGCCTCAGTTTCTCTAAAATATCAATAGTCATGGGCTGATATTTTGTAAATAATTATTACACAATATAAGCAGTTTCTCAAAAATAAAGATAAAGATGAGTATTATCGTTCAAATTTTAATATTTTAAATCAATTGCAGTTATAAGTAATTAAAGAATTTTTAGCCTTTATGAGAACCTATAATCAAGGTTAATCGGGGCGGGTTTAGGTAGATGTTTTATGGATATTATCAATTTTTGTGAACCCGCCCCTACGAGGATTAATTATAATAATTGTTGAGCAAAAGCGATCGCTTCTTCAATGGTTGTGATTTTACCTTCAATTTGTCCTAACTGAATCTCTAATAAAAGTTCTCCAATTTTAGGACTCGGACGTAAATTTAAGGCTTCCATTAATTCATTCCCTGTTAATAACAGTTGGGGATGGGCGACGGGATCATTGGGGTTTAGATAACGATTCATTAAAGGAGAAATACTTTCTAAGGAAAATCCATCGGCTATTGCACTTACAATTAACGCTGAAAATAATAATCCTAAATTTTGGAATAAAAAATATTGTTCTCTTAGAGATAGCTCTCTGGTTTTTAACAACTTTAATTGAGATAAACCTTTTAAAATCGCTAAAGTGCTTTTTAATTCTAATTTACTCAATTTTAACCCTAATAATTCTGTTTCTGCTAAAGTAATATCCTGATTTAACAAACAAGTTAATTTTGCGATCGCTAAACGGGATATTTTTAAGGTATAGCTCAATTCTTGAGATAATTCAAGTAAAACTTGAGGGTAAATTTCTCCTACTTTTATTGCAGATATATCTATTTGAGATAATCGTTTAAACTGCTGGTCTGCACCCTTAAAATAAGGAGAAAGTAAACCAACTTCCCAAGCTTGTTGTATCAAAGGTGTTGCATTGGGGGTATTTAATAAATAAACTAACTCGGTGCGAATGCGTTCGACTGCAACCCGACTTAACAACGGTGCAAATTCTTGAATAGTAGCTTGGGTTTGATCCTCGATTTTAAATCCTAATTGGGCAGCTTGACGATATCCTCTTAATAATCGTAATGGATCATCTTGCAAATTTTCTGGAGAAATCATTTTAATTAAACGCCGTTGTAAATCTTCTTGACCCTTGTTAAGATCAATAAAGGTTTGGGTAAATGGATCAAAAGCGATCGCATTAACTGTAAAGTCTCGTCGGCGTAAATCCTGTTCTAAACTATTTCCTTGGGCTTGAGCAAAGTCAACTGTTACTTGGTCAAAGACAACCCGTGCAATATGCCGTTGAGCATCCAACAAAACGAACCCAGCCTGATACTGTTCAGCCAGAGTTCGCGCTGTTTTGACCGCATCTTGTAAGAGGACAAAATCTAAATCTAAAATGGGTGTTGTACGACCCATTAACCCGTCTCGAACTGCACCCCCAACCAAATAGGCAGGTTGAGGTAAATCATTCAGTTCAAACGGCCAAGTGGCAGGAGAGAAGACATCGGCTAAAGCTTCAGGCATTGCAACAAAAATCAATGAGATTGTCAAGCAGGTTAAGGCCTACCTACGCTAAATTAGCATCAAAGGGATGGACAAGTTTCACCCTTGGCAATCACCGAGGAATAGAATCATGTGTATTTGTGTGAATTGTCATTATGTTGATCGCTGTACCACCTACCACGCCGTAGAAACCCAGCATCAAGAACGCCATTTGACCGAAAACCCCACCTTTGAACCCACCGAACCCACCATTAACGTCAATATCCGCACCCCTAACGACTATGAAATTGAAATGGAATGGGATGTAGTCGGATGTTTGAGTTTTAAAGAAGAAAACGGTAAATGGGCGAAATTAAGACCCGGGGAGTTAGTTCCGACTTAAACAGTTATCAAGTATCCGCATTATCAGTTATCAGTAGAGACGTGCCATGGCACGTCTGTACCAGTTATCAGTTAATGGTTGAGTTTTAACTGTTAGCTTTGTTAGTTTTTAATAAAACTCTTCCCATTCGTAATTCGTAATTCGTAATTCGTAATTCCCTGTTCCCTTCTATAAAAAATGAGTTATTGTTTTAATCCGAATTGTTCTAATCCGCAGAATTCTAGTGATGCTAAATTTTGTCAAAATTGTGGATCTAAATTATTGTTGAGTTCTGTTTCTAATGAAGCTGAGTCTGTTGTTTATCGAGGGATTCAATTAATTGGACAGGGGGGATTTGGTCGGACATTTTTAGTGGTTGATGAAAGTCAACCCTTAACACCTTATTGTGTGATTAAACAATTTTTTCCCCAAGGGAGTAATGCGAGGAAAGCCACAGAATTATTTGAGCAAGAAGCTAAACAATTAAAAATCTTGGGGCAACATCCCCAAATTCCCACAGAGTTAGGTTATTTTGAACAAGACGGCTATCAATATTTAGTTCAAGAATTTATTGAAGGAAAAAATTTAGCTCAAGAATTGCAAAAAAAAGGGGTATTTACTGAAGAAAAAATATGGTTTATTTTAAAAGATTTGTTGCCAATTTTGCAGTTTGTTCATGAAAATAAAGTCATCCATCGAGATATTAAACCCGAAAATATTATTCGTCGGTTTAATACGAAAAAACCGATTGGAAATTTAGTTTTAGTAGATTTTGGGGCTGCTAAATTAGTCACCGGGGGAATGTTGCCTAAAACGGGAACCATGATTGGGAGTGCTGCTTATACAGCCCCAGAACAATTAATGGGAAAAGCCGTTTTTTCCAGTGATTTATATAGTTTAGGAGTGACTTGTATTCATTTACTGACTAATGTTCCTCCCTTTGATTTATTTGATAGTGCAGAAGGAAATTGGGTTTGGCGAGATTATTTAAAAGCACCTGTCAGTGATGAATTAGGATATATTTTAGATAAAATGTTGCAGGGTGCAACCCGTAATCGTTACAATTCGGCGGCAGCAATTTTACGCCACATTAATCCTAAACCGGATTATGTTCCAGTAATGCCGGGATTAACAATCAATCCTGAAACGGGATTTAAACCCTTACCAGAACAGCCTCAATTCATTCAGCCTTCTCCTTCTATTCCGAATATTTCTGATGTTTCTGAACCTGCGGTTTCTGAAGAAAAAGTTCCTGAATTACCCCCACCAAGACTCTTAAATAAAATCAACCTAATTTCAGGAATTCTTCAAAAGCGTTTAGAGCCCTATGGGATTATTCAGGTGAGCGTCAATCAAAACCATATCAATCAGTTAACGATTGTTTTAAATCGAGATAAAAATCGCTCTGTAAAATATAAAGAGTTAGTTCCAATTATCGGATATGAATTAACCTATTGCCAAATCAATAATCTTGAGAAAGTCAAACTTTTAGGGCGAGTGAATAATCAAAATGTTCCTGAATGGACATCTTTGTTAAAACTAGATCGAAAGACAAAAATTAGAAATCAAATGATCCGATTTCAGAATCATAAGTTTCTTTGGAAGTTGTTTCAATTGACAACTCGAACGTTTTGGAGCCAGCAAATTAAAAAGAAAGAATTCTGGCTTGATCTGTTAATGGTTGCCATGATTATCTTTATCTTTAGCGATAAAATTATTATCTTAAAACCCATCATGGCTTTAGTGATTGCGGGAGGATTTTGGGGTGTTAAACATCAAGTCACTCACACCAATACTCTGCAACTGAATCAACTGTTTGCAACGATTACCACTCTATTTTTAATGTTTGGCTGGTTAAATTTAAGGATTTGGGCGGACGGAATGTTTGGTATAATCCTAGCGGGCTTGTTTATTTCCATGCCCATCTTTTTTTCCCGCAATCCTTCTTAATTAGATTCTGTGCAACCGATTTCCTCTCAACCCGTTTATGGTTTAGCCATTCACACCAGTAGTCCTGACCTGGGATTAGCCATTAGTAACTTTCAAGACGTTCAGCGCAGTCAATCCTGGGCAATAGGACGGGATTTATCCACCCATCTGCATCACTATTTATTAGAGTTTATTCAACCCCAAACTTGGTTAGATTTAGGATGGATTACAGTAGCTAAAGGCCCAGGAAGTTTTACTGGAACTCGAATCGGAGTCGTCACCGCCCGCACCTTAGCTCAACAGTTAAATATTCCAGTTTTTGCCATTTCTAGTTTAGCGGCGATCGCTTGGAAAGAACAACTTCAACGCAGACAAAATCAGGATGAAAACTTAGTGATTGCATTAGAAATGCGAGCACAACGAGGTCAACTTTTTGTGGCAATTTATGGTCAAAATCCAGAAACCAATTTCGGCTTAGTTCCCCTTTTAGCGGATAGCGTCATGTCCTCTCAACAGTGGGAACAAACCATAGCGTCTTGGCAAACTCCCTATCATCGGGTAAAGGTAGAAGCAGGATTAGGAGAAACCGCCATGCAATTATTAGAATTAGGATATTTAGACTGGAAATTGGGAAAGCATTCTCACTGGTCAGAAGCATTGCCTTATTATGGACAGCATCCTGTAGAATTCTAAGAGAATTCTCATTTTAACCCTCCCTTAAATAAAAGCCTGTTTTAAATAACTTCTTATGAACAAATGACAATTTACTGTTAAAGTTAAGCCAGAGTGTTTTTAACATCAGAGTTCATTGATTAGCTAATCAGGCTATTATTTGATGGGTCTATAGATTGTATCCTGAAATTTCCCTTGTTAAGGGAAATAGGGACTTGTGATGTGTAATCAGATGTTATTGAGTTTGTCTTCTATGATTTCTATGCCTGATTTATTTTTGAATTTAGGAGCAGCAGATGTATTGGCTCAAACGGCATCTTCGGCTTCAATCGGTTCCGACATTAATCTATTAGAGGCATTTTTTTTAGGATTAATTCAAGGAGTAACAGAATTTTTACCCATTAGCAGTACCGCCCATTTAAAAGTCATTCCAGTCATGTTAGGTTGGGGAGATCCCGGTATTGAATTTACAGCCATTATTCAGTTAGGCAGTATTGCGGCAGTGGTGTGGTTTTTTTGGCAGGATTTAGTTCAAGTTGTCCTGGGATCATGGCGAGCGATTCAAAAAAAGGATTATGAGTCTGTAGACTTTCGTTTAGCGTTAGGGATTGCATTAGGAACGATTCCAATTGTCTTTTTTGGATTGTTAATTAAACTGTTGATTCCTGATTATGATAACTCTCCTTTGCGAAGTCTGGAAACGATTGCATTCGCCTCGATTGGGATGTCCATTTTATTGGGATTGGCTGAAAAAATAGGCAAACGACAACGGAATTTTGAACACCTTAAAGTTCGAGATGGAATATTAATGGGTTTGGCTGAAGCTTTAGCTTTAATTCCTGGGGTATCTCGATCAGGATCAACCATTACGGCTGGATTATTTATGGGGTTAGAACGGGCAACGGCTGCTCGTTTTTCCTTTTTATTAGGAATTCCAGCAATTACTTTAGCGGGAATCGTGGAATTAAGAATGGTATTTGCAACTGGTATCAGGAATTCAGACCTGATTCCCATCGGTGTTGGTTTAATTTCCGCCGCTATTTTTTCCTATTTATCAATTGCTTGGTTAATTCGTTATTTACAAAAACAAAGTACCTGGATTTTTGTTTGGTATCGTCTCGCCTTTGGAGTCATGATTTTAGTGGCTGTGTGGGGAGGTGCGTTAAAGAATATTTAGACTACAATCTTGTAGTAGAGTAGAGACGTGCCATGGCGCGTCTCTACGGAGTCTATGATTGTTAATGTTTAATTCCTCCTATGATTCGACCTGCTAAAATTACAACCGTATTACCCGATTCTATTGCTGAAGAAATTGGCTTTGAACCCGGAGATGCGATTGTTTCGATTAACGGACAACCACCTCGTGATTTAATTGATTATCAATTTTTATGTGCTGATGAAGTTTTAGAATTAGAAGTTTTAGATCGATTTGGGAAAACCCATCAACTTGAAATTGAAAAAGACTATGATCAAGATTTAGGCTTAGAGTTTGAATCCGCTTTATTTGATGGATTAATACAATGCAATAATCGCTGTCCGTTTTGTTTTATTGATCAACAACCCCCCGGAAAACGAGAAACCCTCTACTTAAAAGATGACGATTATCGCTTGAGCTTTTTGTATGGTTCCTATTTAACCTTAACCAATTTATCTCAACGGGAATGGGATAGAATTGCACAAATGCGTCTTTCTCCGTTGTATGTTTCTGTTCACGCCACCGAACCTCCAGTTAGAATTCGCTTATTAAAAAATCCCCGTGCGGGTCAAATCTTAGATCAGTTAAAATGGTTTAAAAAGAACCGTTTACAAATTCATGCTCAAGTGGTGGTTTGTCCAGGAATTAATGATGGCAAATACCTCGAACAAACCCTTTTAGATTTAGCTCAATTCCATCGCGGTAGAATCCCGACTGTTGCTTCCGTCGCGGTGGTTCCCGTGGGGTTAACTCGGTTTCGTCCCCCGGAAGATGAATTAATCCCAGTTACGCCTGAAAAAGCTCAAGAAATTATTACTCAAGTTCAGAATTTACAACAAAAATTTCAACAAGAATTCGGTTCAACTTGTGTTTGGATTGCGGATGAACTCTTTTTAATTGCGGGTGCAGAATTACCGCCTGAATCCCATTATCAAGATTATCCTCAAATTGGTAATGGGGTAGGTTCTATTCGCAAATTTATTAAAGAATTTGAACAAACTGTCAAACAACACCCGATTCAATCTTGTTCAACTCCCCGCCAGTTTACTTGGGTGGTGGGAAATGCCGTTGAAAAAGCCTTTCAACCCTTGTTAAACTCCTTAAATGACATTTCAGGGCTAACGGTGAATTTGGTGGCTTTAGCGAGTCAATATTGGGGTCAAGAAATTACGGTTACAGGTCTATTAACCGGACAAGATTTGCTGCAAGGATTAAAAGGAAAATCATTAGGAGATGGAATTTTATTACCATCGGTGATGTTAAAACAAGGAGAACCTGTGTTTTTGGATGATATGACCGTAGCAGAACTCGCAGAACAACTGGAGACAGAAATTTTTCCAGTGAGTCATGTTGAAGAATTAATCTCTATTGCGTTGCAGGATTAATTTTAATCGTAACAGAAGTGGTGTAGATCACTGAATTCTTATTCCATAATAAAGGAAGATTCACGATCAAGCCCATTTTTGTTTCAAAGGGGGTCAGGAGACAATGGTAGTTTCACAAGAAGTTACAATTCATACGACGAGACTGAAAGAACAAAGTCAAAGACATCAGCTTTTAACAGATACCGCTTTACGGATTCGATCTTCTTTAAGTTTAGATCTAATTTTAAAGACAACGGTGACAGAAGTTCGGCAATTGTTAGAATGCGATCGCGTGATCATTGAAAAATTTGAAGCCGATGGCTATCGAAGAGTCATTGTTGAATCTGTAGAAAACCCCCAATACTCACTTCTCGATGCAGGGGTCATCTATCACAATTCTGATTCAGATTTAGCTGTTGAAATTCGATTTGAAAACCAGCTATGGGGTAGATTAATTGCTCAGAATTTTAGGATCATTCAGCCATGGGAACCCGAAGAAACAGAATTTTTAGAAAGTTTATCGGTTCATGTTGCTTTGGGAATTGAACACGCGACGTTACTAGAGCAAGTGCAACAAGCTAATCGAGAATTAGAAGCAAAAGTCCTAGAACGAACGGCTGAATTAGAACAAACCAATGAACGATTAACGCAAGAATTAGAGCGCAGTCAAGAAACCCAAACGGCTTTAAAACACCAACAAGAAATTCTGAATAGTTTTTATAATTCTTCTCCAATAATGATGGGTGTCGTTGAACTATTTGAAACCGATGTTTTACATCTTTCAGTCAATTTAGCAACGGCTCAATTCTTAGGAAAAAAAAATGAGGAAATTCACCATAAATTTGTTAGTCAATTAGGTATAAATCACCCTTTGCTTCAACATTGGATGAATCATTATCGAGAAAGTCAAGATTTAGGAAAACCCGTCAAATTTGAGTGTCAATATGATCAACCTGATGGGAAAAAGAAATGGTTATCAGCAACGGTGTCTTATATTGGTTTATCGGAAAATGATCGTCCTCGGTTTTCCTATATTGTTGAAGATATTAGCGATCGCAAATATTATGAAGAATCCCTAAGACGATATGAACGCATTGTTGAAGCCACTGGGGATGCCATTTGTTTAGTGGATCAGAACTATATTTATCAAGTGGCTAATCCCGCTTACTTGAAATTGGTAAATCGACCCTTAGAAAAGGTGATTGGTCATTCTGTTTCTGAGGTTTTAGGGACTAATTTTTTTGAGCAAACCATTAAACCTTCTCTGGATCAATGTTTAATCGGGGAAGCCATTCAAGATGATTTATGGGTGGATATTGATCCTGTTAAAAAACGATATTTGAGGCGTACCTATACCCCCTATTTAGATGAACAGAAAACGATTTGTGGAATTGTTGGCAGTATTCAAGATTTAACGGATCTCAAAGAAGCCGAAAATGCACTGAAACACAATGAAGAACTATTTGCTTTAACAGTGCAACACGCTCCTGATGTCTTTGTAATTTATGATTCAGAACGTCGATTTGAGTATGTCAATCAACGAACATCCGAATGCACCCAAATTCCCATTGAAAACTTTATCGGTCGTCGAGATGAAGATATTTACCCCCCGGAAGTTTATTCTAAATATCTGCCCTTACTTGATCATGCAATTGCGACCAAAACCGTACAAATTGGAGAATTTACATTGCAAATGGAGGGACTAGAACCTTATATCGTGATTATCAAATACGTTCCCCTTTTAGATGATAACGGAGAGGTTCAACAAATTTTAGGTATGACCTTTGATATTGGCGATCGCAAACGCATGGAAGAAACTCTACGTCAACGAGAAGAACAGTTAAAAGCCGTTGCTGATAATATTCCAGGCGCAATTTTTACCTATATTAAACGCCCCGATGGTTCTGGTTTTTTGGAATATATTAGTGATGGTTGCTTTGAAGTCTTTGGCTTGACCGCCTTGGAATTAATGAACAATTATAAACTTTTAGAACCCGGGTTTCATCTCGAAGATCTCCAGGGACATCGAATAGCAATTTTAAACAGTGCAGCCACCCTTACCCCCCTGTTTTATGAGTTACGATATCAAATGCCCAATGGGGATATAAAATGGATTGCAGAAGCTTCCCGTCCTGAATATCGAGACAATGGAGATATTGCTTGGCGAGGGGTGATTTTAGATGTGAGCGATCGCAAAAAAACCGAATTAGAATTAAATGAAACCAGCGATCGCTTAAATTTCCTGCTCAATTATTCTCCCATTGTTATTTTAAGTTGCAAACCCGAAACCAATTATCCGATTACTTTTATCAGTGAGAATGTTAAAGAAATTGTCGGTTTTGAACCTCAAATTTTTTTAGAAAATTCGAGCTTCTGGATTCAACAGATTCATCCTGATGATGTAGAGTGGGTTTTAACCAACTTAGCGACAAAATTTACCGAGGATTATTATGTTCATGAATATCGGTGGTTGAAAGCAGATGGAACGTATAGCTGGTTTTTAACACAGTTAAGGAAAATTCGAGATGACGCGGGGAATGTCGTGGAAATGTTGGGATATTTAGTTGAAATTAGCGATCGCAAAAGCTTAGAGCAAGAATTAGCCACATTACTCGAACAAGAAACCCGTCGGAGTCAAGAACTAACCCAAAAAAATATAGCTCTCGAACAAGCTCGACAGGAAGCAGAAATGGCAAACCAAGCTAAAAGTGAATTTCTGGCTAATATGAGTCATGAAATTCGTACACCCATGAATGCCATTTTAGGATTTACAGATTTACTACAATCTGTTGTTCATGAACCGAGATCTGTCTCTTATTTAAACGCTGTAATCACCGCTAGTCGAACTCTACTCGCCTTAATTAACGATATTCTTGATTTGTCTAAAATTGAGGCGGGGAAACTGGAACTCGATTATGGCCCCGTTAACTTACGGGTGCTGATTCAGGAAATTCAAAACATTTTTAACCATAAAGCCACAGAAAAAGGGTTAGTTTTACACATCCAAATTGAAGATAATGTCCCCGAATTGATTTATATTGATGAGATACGATTACGTCAAATTTTATTTAACGTTGTCGGTAATGCTCTTAAGTTCACGGAAAAGGGATATATTAGCGTTTCTGCACGAACTCAAACCTATTGTGCCTGCAATAGCGAAAAAGTTTGGTTAGAAATTGCGATTGAAGATACAGGAATTGGGATTGCACCCCATCAGCAGACTCGTATTTTTGAAGCCTTCGTTCAAAGTGCCGGACAAAGTAATCGTAAGTATGGAGGCACCGGTTTAGGATTGGCGATTACTCAACGCTTAACTCAAATGATGGGGGGGATTATATTGCTTCAAAGCCAATTGCGACGAGGCAGTATTTTTACCTTTGTATTTCCCGACATTGCTCAGGCTAAAAATCCGATCTCGGTCAAATTAAATTCTGGTCAAGATCGAAATCTCAACCAATTTCAAGCTAGTACAATTTTGGTTGTTGATGATGTTCAATCTAACCGAGAATTAATTCAAGGATACTTTGCCGGAACTCATCATTTATTATTTCTAGCAGAGAATGGAAAACAAGCAATTCAGATGGCAAATATTCATCAACCCGATTTAATTCTTCTGGATTTACGGATGCCGGAGATGGACGGAAAAATGGTGGCTCAATTTCTCAAACAAGATGAAAAAACTCGACAGATTCCGATTGTGATTTTGACCGCATCTTGTCAAAGTGAAGAACAAGCAAAAGTTCAATCACTCTGTCAAGGATTCTTGCGAAAGCCGGTCAGTTTGCCACAATTAGTCAGAGAAATGAAGCGACATTTAATATGCCAAAACTCTTCTAAAAATACCGAGATTGACAGAGAAAGTCCGCAAGAAAAACTAGGAGTTTCTCCTGTTTCATTCCTCAGTTCTGATGCGTGTACAGAACTCCTGTTTAAACTTCAACAAGAAGAAGAACAGGTTTGGAATACGTTGCGAAAAACATTAAGAACCAGAGATTTACAACATTTTGTTCAACGTCTGGCTGCCTGGGGGCAACAGTATCAATATCAACCTTTATTAGATTATATACAAACTTTAGAAACTCAATTAGAAGCGTTTGATTGGAATACAATTCCTCAAACTATTGAGGATTTTCCTCAGATTGGAGAAAGGTTAAAACTTTACTGCAAAGAAGGACTTTGATTTATGCAACTCAAAACATTTATTCCTGAAAATTTTCTGATTTTAATTGTTGATGATATTACTCAAAATCTGAAATTAGTCGGACAAATGCTTGGCGAAGTTGGATATAATACCACCTTTGCAACCAGTGGTTTTCAAGCGTTAAATCGACTAAAAAATAATCAAACGGATTTAATTTTATTGGATTTAATGATGCCTGAAATGGATGGATTAGAGGTTTGTCAAGTCATAAAAAATAATCCCCAGTTTCAAGACATTCCGATTATTTTCCTCACCGCTAGTCATGAAGAAGAGAGTTTAGTCAATGCCTTTGAGATGGGGGCTGTTGATTTTATTACGAAACCTTTTATCAAAACTGAATTGTTAGCACGGGTCAAAACTCATTTAACCCTAAAACATACAACCGATATCTTAAAAAACACTTTGTTACAACTCGAACAATTATCTCAACTGGATTCCCTGACTCAAATCTTAAATCGTCGCAGTTTTTTTAAAGTGGCTGAAGTCGAATTTAATCGATCAATTCAACAGGGAAAAATATTTTCTTTATTGATATTAGATTTAGATCATTTTAAACAAATTAATGATCAGTATGGTCATCTCATGGGCGATCGCGCTTTAATCACCTTTACATCAGTAATTAGGAATTACCTCAGAGAAGGTGATTATTTTGGACGCTATGGGGGAGAAGAATTTGTGATTTTATTATTAGATACTAATCTCGAAGATGCAGTTAAAATTGCCCAAGATATTTGTAGTTTAATTGCTGATTTATCTATCCCAACGGAGAAAGAGAATTTACAAATGACGGTAAGTATTGGAATCGCTATTTCTGAACCCCAGGATACCCGCATTGAGGATATTCTTTCTAGGGCAGATCAATCCCTATACCAAGCAAAAGCTCAAGGAAGAAATACTTGTTTTGCTGATTCATTAAAACCGGGTTAACTCTCTTTTCTTTTAATCAGCTTAAAACCGGAATTACTTCTTTTCCAAATACTTGAATAAACTGTTTTTGCTCTCGATTGACGTTATGTAAAATAATCTCATTAAACCCTAGTTCTATATCTTGTTTTAACCAGCTAATATGTTGTTGAAGATCGGAGGAAATGCGGACATTGTTTTCAACTTCTTCTAAGGTGACAAATTTTCCCATCGCATCAAATTGTTCAGGATTTTTTAAATCTGATAAAACCAGACTTTGAAAAATATTATTTCGCCATTGATCAAACGCTCCTTGTTTAGCAATGGTTTCATTAGCATGATAGGATAACTGCACTTTTAAAATCATGGGTTTTCCCTCTCCTCCTCCTCGATAAAAGGCATCAACCACTTCTTTTAATTGTTCAGGGGGACGAGATGTAGTAATTAACCCATCAGCCCAACTTCCTAACCATTCGGCGGTTTTAGCGGTAATTGCAGCGCCAATTATTAAGGGATTAATTTCAGGACGGGTATAGAGTTTTGCTTCTTCAATTGTTACTAAACCTCGATGGGTCACAGTTTCGCCAGCCCATAAAGCTCGAATAATATCAACACATTCTTTTAAACGAGTATTGCGATCGCTTTTAGACGGCCATTTATCCCCTGTTATATGTTCATTTAAAGCTTGACCACTGCCTACGGTTAACCAAAATCGATTCGGAAAAAGTTCCGCTAAAGTTGCAGCAGCTTGGGCAATAATTGCCGGATGATATCGTTGACCTGGGGCGCAAACAATTCGATAGGATAAATTCGGTGTGGCTTGCATTGCCGCCCCTAACCAAGACCAAGCAAATCCACTTTGTCCTTGCTTTTCACTCCAAGGATAAAAATGATCGGAAGATAAGGATAAATCAAACCCCGCTTGTTCAGCTTTTTGAACATAATTTAACAATTCACTGGGTTTAAATTGTTCGTGGGACGCATGATAACCAATCTTAACCATGATCAACTTTCCTCTTAACAAAAAAATCCCTTAAAGATTGATAATTTTTACTATAGTTCTACCCATTACAATTAAGATACTTCTCAATTCAGCCAACTCATTTCCTGTTCCCTAATTAACGATAGGAATAAGCAACGGTACTGAGTAAAGCGTTTTCCGACTGTCGAGAATCGAGGCGAGTATGTTGGACAACAATCGGAACATCCGACTCAAATACACTGGCATAATCTGTATTACGGGGAATAGGTTCAGGGTCGGTTAAATCGTTAAATCGTAGGTGTTTTGTTCGTCTTGCGGGAACCGTCACACAATAGGGGCCAACGGGTTCACGATCGCTAAAATAAATGGTAATTTTCACAGAGGCATCTTGATCAGATGTATTTAAAATACAAGCTGTTTCATGACTGGTAAATTGAGGTTCTGGGCCGTTACTATAGTCAGGAATATAGCCTTCAGCGATCGCCCAACGAACACTTCCAATGGGTAAATTATCTCCAATTTGTAAAACCATACTTTATTTTTCCTTAATAATTAAAGCCTAATATTTCATTAAAATCGAATGATTTATCTCGCTTTAATAGGAGTTAATCATATTTTAAAATTACTTTCTTCACCCTTAAGATGGAAATCAAAAATCAATATTAAAAACCCAGCTTTTTGTAGAAACTGGGTTTATAAAATGATGGGTTTGAATACCATAAAATCTAAGGAATTTTATCGAGCATAAGGTCTACCCACTCCGGGTTGTACTGTAGGGCTTGCATAGGGTTTATGAACACCGACGGATGAGCCAACCAAAGTTGAAATTAATCCTAACAAAGAGCCAAAGGAAAATGCCCAACTCGCTTTAGCTGCATTCGAGGCTATATCTTGAGCCTGCTGTGCTGAGACATTGGGAGCCCTCGCCGGAACATTCACACCGCCTTCTTGAACTTGATTAATCACTTCTCCCGCATTGGACGCAACAATGCCAAAAATACCGGATACTCCACTCGAAAGTAACCAAGCACTAATGGCTAAGGTTGTAGCCCACAAAATAGCACCATTCAAGAGGGCGGTGGTACGATTCATTGGCCCACAAACACGAGCCATTAACCAACCCCCAACAAACAAAGCAATTAATAAACTAATAATTGACCAAATCCCAACGGCTGTTCCCGTATCTCCCGCATTAGAACGAGGTGCGCCGGAGTTGGCAAGTCCAGTTAAACCAATAGCCGCACCAATTCCACTCAGTATTAATTGAGTTCCAATGGCAATAACTAAACCTGCAAAAATGGGCCCCCAACGGACACGATCATGATAGTCTGTTCCCACAGCAACGGGATGATCAATAATTCGGCCGGATTCATCAGTGTATGCCATTTTTTTTAGCTTCTCCTAAAATTAAAAAGTCTGAAGGGTTGAAGTTTATGTAAGAAATGCCTGATTAACAGCATTTGTTGATTCGGTATTTTTCAGCCAATAATCAACGTGCTTATACATTAACCTTTGGACAGAGAACTCATCGTCTAGCAAAAGTTATATTATTAATTGTGTTTCGGGTTTCTTTCTCTAACTTAAGGAAGAGTTTTAATCAAATTTAATTTATAATTCTAATTTTATAACTTGGGATAGATGTTTTTTTATAAGATATAAATAAATTAAGTATTCTGAGAATTTCATAAAATTCTTTCAGGTTTAGAGATCTTTAAATGGGGAGAGGCGGGAGTCTATCTTTATGAAGTTATTAAATCTAGCTTCAGTCAGATACCGTGCAAATAGCAGATATAAATAGGAAAACATCATGGCTAATCGAACTCACCCATCTAAAGGGAAAAAAAATCAACTGCCTCACAATCAAAACTTAATTCAAGAGATTAAAGATGAGATTGAATTGAATCAAGATGAAGAACCGACATTAGCAGAATTAGCAAGCATTGAGGAGGAAATCGGTTTAATAGAAATTCCCGTAGATCCCGAAGAACTCAATACGGTCATGATTGATGATACGGATGATAATTGGGATACCAATGATGATGATGTAATTGATGAAAGTGATGCTCCAGAAATGATTAGTGATTTACCCCCAGAAATTACCCAATCATTAGGGACAGGACTACAAGGACAACCTACTGACCGTGCGGGTAGACGCGCTCATTTAAGCCAAAGTGATCAATTTAATCAAGCCAGTGCAGTTTTAACAGGTGGAGATATTGATGCTAATTTTGAACAAGCCAATGCTGTTGGGGATGAAGCCGTTGGCGGGACGGTCGCCACACCGGATCAAGATATTGTAGAGGAAATTGCAGCCGCAGTGGGTTTAGAAATGCGTGATCGCTCTTCCCTTCGGACAACAGAATTTTTAGAAAAACGAGATGAGCAACGCTGGGAATTAGATCCGACTTCTTCTGAGGATTATGAAGAACGGGAAAACGAAAGTTTGTAGTCTCAATTGATAGGGGAGAACAAAGCCTCTAAAAAAATCCCATTCCGTCACGAATTTAACAGTTTTTAGAATTATCTCTCTCCCAAGCAAATACGGTTTCTTAGGAGAGGGATAAAATGGTTATTATCAATATAGAATTTTATACAAACTGATATAGAATTTTAAAGAAAACACTCAAATGATATTCAGCATCACTCTGTTCTGAATAAAATTTTCCTATCTCTAATAGCAGTTGATCTCTGTAAACTTCTGGTGAACGACTCCAATCAGGAGGCGGGTCGATTTTACGCCAAAAGTTTTTAGCTTTTATTAGACTTAATAGCACATAAATTAATTCATTTTTGTGGCTGACATCTACCGTAGAGTTAAATTCCTGAATCCAAGAGATTTTTAATTGATTAACATCAGTACAGTTTAAACCCTGACAATAGTTAATTCTTTGGCAGGAAGTTATTAGATGATTGTTTAAATCAGAATCTTGATTAATTAATTCAGCCATATCTTTATAGATATCTGTCAGTAAAAGATTGTTTCCTTTATAAATGGGAATGGGAAGCCTGAAACAACTATCAAAGGTTTCTTGCAATTCAGGTATAATAAAATAGGATTCTTTATGAATTAAACCTGTTACCCAAATTCGATGCTTAGGTGCATTTTGCTGATTAACCTTTAAACCTTGATAAAGGTCATAAAAAATGGTTTCGGTATCTGGAAATTGGTAATTATGACCAATCTCTTTAGATTGAAGGTCTAAATCAACAATAGAAAATAGTTTTGTAGGGTCTAAATAGGAGTTAATCGGATCTTGTTTATGTAAATCTAATAAACTAAAATAAGTATTAATCACATCTTGGCGATCGCCACAATTAAAAAATTCAGGTCGGTATTGACTCCATCCTTGAGGGACACAAGCTTTATAAAAGTTCGCATCAGGCATCTGCTCCATTTTACTATAGCTTTGTGGTGAAGATCTGCCCTCAAGTTTAGGAATATCCCCTTCACAGAGAATGACAATTTTATTTTTAATTCTGCGAGATTGAAGAATCGTTTCACAATGTTTTTGTAATCCCTCTGGGTTCAGACTCATGTTTCTCAATATTAATCTTTATTTTTAATTAATTTGGGTTCAATTTCTTTAACGTGAGCAGGGGTTAAGGCTTGGCATAATTCGTAAGAGTGGGTTGCTAAAATATATTGGTTACTGGGTTCCCATTGTTCTAAGTCAGAAATAATTTGATATTGCCAATCTGGATGTAATGCTATTTCAATTTCATCCATTAAAACAATAGCATCTTTAATTTCATAATATTTAAGTAAAGCATAAATTGTTAGGCGTTTTAATTCACCATGGCTCAGATCTTCAGGATTCAGTTTGATAATTTTTCCATTCTTTTGCAACTCAAAAGTCACGCCTTCAAAATCTTCAGTAAGATTAATTTTTTTATCAATTAAGACTTGGTTGAGTTCTTGGAGTAAACTTTTATAATGATTACCATAGTGACCTGTTTTGATAGCTTCTCTAAAGTCTTGATCTCGGACAAATTTAAAATAGTCGATTAAAACCTCAACTGCTAAAAAATCATAAGTAAAAAAGTTATTAAGTTTTGATTTTGCTGAATTTAATTCTGAATAATAATCAGGATTATCGTGATCAGTCTGTCTAAATAAAAGTTTTCTAGTAGTTGGAGGAAGAAATAAGAAAACTTGTGTTGATGGAGCAACCATAAATATTTTTTCCGAAATTTTACTTAAAGAAAAATTTTGTAATTTTTGTTCTAAAATACTGATAGAATCTTTTTTTTTGTTTTCTGTTGATTCATTTTTTAAATTATTGTTTATATTGCTAATATTATTAGTTTCACAAACAAAAATTGCATTTGGTGGATAGTGACTATTTATAAAATAAATATCATCTTCTCGATATTTAAAAATTGGTATAACGTTATTTTGATCATCAGACTCATAAGTACCTTGCTCTACAGTTTTATAAGTGCCTCCTCGCTCTACAATATTTGATAGAGTCAATACCCTATATCGTCTACACCTAAAAATTAACCTTATCATATTACCATTGTCATCAACGTCTATTTCTGCTAAAGTTCTACTTTCAGAACCTTCAGGAATTTTAAAATCTAATAATAAATTTTTTAAAAAATCAAATTGCTCAGGATTTCCTGAACAATGTAATAATACAAAAATTAATTGCAACAGTGTACTTTTCCCCCCTCCATTCTGGCTTCCTAGGGGAAAAATTTTAGGAAAAAAATCTTTTTCAAAGGTAATATCGACTTGATTTAAAGCCCGAAAATTTGGAACTTGAACTCGGACTAAGTGCATACTAGACTCCTGATTGTGTGGAGTTAAAACGATACCTTAATAAAATATAGAATATAACATTGCGATCGCTAACCCCCCAAACTCAGAAACCCTATTTCTCAGCTAGTTTAAAGGGATAAAATCAAAATCTTTGTTTAGAAACCCAGTTTCCGGGGAAGTACAAACCCTGGGTAGGGACAAAAGGCTTGTGACTATTTTTTGCCAAAGCTGCGATCTCAGACAATCCAAGTGTTCCTATAATATTAACAATTGAAACAAACATCCCAAGAAAGCAATAAATCCGCGTTAGGGAACACAGATAAGATTATGAGCAGAATAGAAACCCGCACAGAACCGATGGTCTTGAACATGGGGCCACACCATCCCTCCATGCACGGGGTCTTGCGGTTAATTGTGACCCTGGATGGGGAAGATGTGGTGGACTGTGAACCCGTCATTGGGTATCTGCATCGCGGTATGGAAAAAATCGCCGAAAATCGTACCGTTGTGATGTACGTTCCCTATGTTAGCCGTTGGGACTATGCGGCGGGAATGTTCAACGAAGCGGTAACGGTTAATGCTCCAGAACGATTAGCCGGAGTCACCGTCCCCAAACGGGCTCAATATATTCGGGTGATTATGCTGGAACTCAACCGCATCGCTAATCACTTGTTATGGCTTGGGCCGTTCTTGGCTGACGTCGGAGCCCAAACCCCATTCTTCTATATTTTCCGAGAACGGGAATTAATCTATGACCTCTGGGAAGCCGCCACGGGATACCGGATGGTCAATAATAACTATTTCCGCATTGGGGGGGTAGCGGCAGATTTACCCTATGGTTGGGTGGATAAATGTCGAGATTTCTGCGATTATTTCGCCCCCAAAATTGATGAATATGAACGCTTAATTACCAATAACCCGATTTTCCGACGTCGAATTGAAGGGTTAGGAACCATTACCCGTGAACAGGCGATTAACTGGGGGTTATCTGGCCCAATGTTACGCGCCTCTGGGGTGAAGTGGGATTTACGCAAAGTTGACCATTATGAATGTTATGACGAGTTAGACTGGGATGTCCAGTGGGACACGGGGGGAGATTGTTTCGCTCGTTATATCGTTCGGATTCGGGAAATGCGGGAATCAGTGAAAATCCTGTATCAAGCCTTAGAGGCTCTCCCTGGTGGCTCCTACGAGAATTTAGAAGCAAAACGGATGATGGAGGGGCCAAAATCCGAATGGAATGGCTTTGATTATCAATTTATTGGTAAGAAAATTGCCCCAACCTTCAAAATCCCCAAAGGGGAACATTATGTACGGATTGAAAGTGGAAAAGGGGAACTCGGCATTTATATCATTGGGGATGATAATGTGTTTCCCTGGCGGTTCAAAATTCGGGCGGCGGATTTCTGTAATTTACCCATTCTCTCGGAATTAGTTCGCGGAGAAAAAGTGGCTGACTTAGTAGCCATTCTCGGTAGTATCGATATTATCATGGGTTCCGTTGACCGTTAGAGCTTGATAGGTAGAAATGGGATTTGGGGCGAGGTATTCTTGTCCCTATCCTAAAAACAGAATTACTCTCAAATCGCTGCATCTCGTCAAAAAATTTACAAAAATTTATAAAAATAAAATTCCAAAAGTATTGTTGTATACTAAATACTAGATTGAAAATAACAGTTGTGTTGAAAAAAACGAGTCCGTTTACAGAATAATTTTTAAGGGTGATCTTCATCGAATTGCTCACAACTCAAGTTGAAATCGTCTCAATAGTCTTGATTCTTTTCAAAAGTAACTAACTTTTAAAAAGAAAATATTAGGTATTATGAAGTTAGAGGCTATCACTATGAAAAGCAATGAAATTGTTGAACGCTATCTTCGGGGAGAACGAGATTTCAGAGGGTTAGATTTAACGGCGGAAAATTTAATTGGAGTTACCCTCAATCAAGCTAATTTCTCAACTTCACGTTTAAAAGATGCTTCTCTGGCGAGAGCTTATTTAGAACGTTGTTTTTTAATGGATGTTAACTTAAATGGAGCGTTTTTATATGGAACAAATTTAAGTTTTTCTAAATTAAAAGGCAGCTATTTAATTGAAGCTGATTTAACCAAAGCTAACTTACAAGGAGCGCAATTAAATGGAGTCGATTTAACGAATGCGAAACTGAGTGGAGCTATCCTATTATCGGTTAATTTATTTCGGGCGAATTTAACTGGGGTCAATTTATGTGGGGCAAATCTCAACGGAATTAACCTGCGGTCTGCCAATTTAGAAAGAGCCAATTTAAACTGGACAAATTTAAGTGGTGCTAGATTAAGTGGGGCAAATTTAAAAGGAGCGCAACTCAATGGTGTTAAACTCAATGGCGCGTTTCTGAATGGCTTGCAATTAGAAGGCGTTGATTTTAGTGGGTTAGACCTGAATGACGCTAAAATGAGTGGCGCAAAATTGGCGGGTGCTAACTTAGGAATGAAAAAGTAATAACTTGATGGGCTTCAGGTATAATGAAGTATAGGCACTGATGGCAGATTTTACAAAAATTGAGAGAACCGGGCAACGGATTTTTCGATTAAACTACACAACTTAACTTAAAACCTATGTTTTATTCTAGTTCAATTGAGGAAGAAATGAAAAAGTTTTATAACTCTTTATCAGAAAAGGATAAAAGAAGATATGCAGCGATAGAGGCTCAAAAACTGGGATGGGGAGGAATTAGTTATATCATCAAACTGTTGGGTTGTACTCGAAACACAATCGTCCGAGGAATAAAAGAGTTAAAAGAACTGGATGAACAGACTATTAATGATGTAAGAATTAGAAAAAAAGGAGGAGGAAGAAAAAGTATTTTTTCCACCCAAATTGGAATAGATGAAGCCTTTTTAGAAGTGTTAAAGTCCCGCACAGCCGGAGATCCTATGAACGAGTCAATTAAATGGACTAATTTAACCCACAAAGAAATTGCTTTGGGACTTAAGGAAGCCGGATTTAATATCAGTCCTCCCACCGTAAAGAAACTCTTAAAAAAGCATGGGTATGTCAAGCGAAAAGCACAAAAAAAGCAAACTACAGGAATTAATAAAGACCGAAATGCTCAATTTGAAAATATTGCTAGACTCGATACCCTGTATAGAGAAGCCGGTAATCCTATTATTAGTTTTGACACTAAAAAGAAAGAAGTTTTAGGGAATTTATATCGTCCAGGTACTCTGTATACAACTGAGCCTGTTACTACTTGGGATCATGATTTTTGGAGCTTAGGTCATGGAAAAGTCATTCCCCATGGCATTTACGATACTCAAAAAAACCGAGGATATGTAACATTAGGTAACAGTAAAGATACCAGTGAATTTGCTTGTAATGCTCTTAAACATTGGTGGAATCATTATGGAAAAGCTCTCTATCCTCATGCCAATTCGATTTTAGCTAAGTGTGATGGGGGTGGCAGTAATAATGCTAATCATTATATTTTTAAACAAGATTTACAAAAGTTAGTGGATGAAATTGGAATTGAGATCAGAATTGCTCATTACCCTCCCTATACATCTAAATATAATCCCATTGAACATCGACTTTTTCCTCATCTAACTCGAGCTTGTCAAGGAGTGATTTTTACCAGTCTTGGTTTGGTCAAAACTCTCATGGAAAAAACTCGTACTAATACAGGGCTATCTGTCGTTGTTAATGTCGTTGATCAGGTCTATCAAACGGGTCGGAAGGTAACTGATCATTTCAAAAAAACTCTGAAAATTGTTTTTGATGAATATTTACCCAAATGGAACTATCGAGCCGTACCTCAACTCACTCATTAATCCATTTATTGATTTTTCATTCCTTATTTGTGGGGGGCTAATTTAGATGGGACTTGTTTAAAAGGGGCAAATTTAACAGGTGCAAGTTTGCGAAATGCTAAACTCAATGGGGCTGATTTACAAGATACCATTTTATGCGGTGCAACCCTGCCAAATGGTCGAATTTATTAACTCTTTAGCCCTATTTTGATGCGGAATAAGCCTACAAAGCTACTGTTAATTCAATCCAAAAATAGGCGATTAAAAGCGTTATTAAAGTAACAGGAACACCAAACTTTAAATGGTCTATAAATGTAATTTTATAACGCAATTTAGCAGCAGATTCTACTATAATTAAATTCGCAACGGAACCAAATAATGTTAGATTTCCGGCTAAGGTAGATGCTGCTGCTAACATTAACCAAGATTTCGTATCCTGGGGGTTAATTAAAGGCTGCATCATTAACACCGCCGGAACATTAGAAATTAAATTAGAAAGAATTACGGTTACTCCTAACAGTCCGGCGGTAGTTTCCGCAAAGGGTGTAAAAATTTGTAGCAGATTTAAGCGTTCGGTGGCGGCGGTGAGAATAAATAAACCCGAAAACATCACTAATAAATCCCAATCCACTTGTTTTAAGATTTTTTCGGGTTTAATGCGACGAGTCATCAATAATAAAGCAGCGGCCGTTAATGCCGAAATTCCTAATGGATATCCCGCTATAAAAGCAACAAATAATCCACTGGTAATCACAACGGTTTTGATTAATAAAGGTCTAACCATTTTCACCCGAATTCGGGGAGGAATCACAAGCGGTTTTAAGGAACGAACATCAGGATAAAATAACCACAATAAGGCAATTTGTACCATTAACCCCAAAATCGCAACGGGAGTTAAGACTTGGGCAAATTCTAAAAAGGGAATTTGGGAAAAAGAACCGATTAAAATATTCTGAGGATTCCCGTTAATTGTTGCTACAGAACCAATATTAGTCGCCGCTCCTAAAGCAAGTAAATAAGGAATAGGATTCAGGCGTAGAGTTTGAATTAAACTCAAAATTAAAGGGGTAAATACTAAGGCTATTGTATCATTTAAAAATAAAGCAGACAACAACCCACAGCTAAAAGTTAAAACAACTAATAATCCAAATGGAGTATGAGTAATCCGAATTAAACGATTGAGAAATAATTGGAAAAAACCGGAATAAGCTAAATTAGCATTAACGACCATCATACTTAATAAAAAGATAATCGTATTGGCATCAATGGCTTGCCAAGCTTCTTCTAAAGTTAAAATACCTAAAGTAACTAAAAAAGCTGAACCAACTAAAGAAATTGTCGCTCGGTTCATCCGAAGACCAGGGATTATTCCTAATGCTAATCCTAGATAAGTTAAAGCTAAAACTAAATATTGAATCCCAAAAATAAACTTCACATTTCCTTTCACTAATAGTGTTAAATTTTAAAATATAGAAACATTAAATAAATTGATGATTATCCCCATTATGCAGATAAAAATCCAGAAAATAATAAGGTTTCATAGTGAATAAATCCCCAATAAATTAAGGTTTAAATTCCGAGGATTGAGGCAATTTCCGAAATAAGGATTTTTTCCAGATAAAAATTGCGATCGCACCCAAACAAAACAACCCCATTAACCCAGCTAACGGATTTTGATCAATTCCGGTAATCGCCTCAGAAACTGTGTCAGAATAATCAATCAGTTTCCCCACATTAATCATATAATAACCCCAAACTAACCCCCCATGCAACCCCATCGGTAAACCCAACCAACCAGACGGACTTAACTTTAAACGAGGTGAAGAAGCCGGAAACCAAGCTAGTTTAGAGATAACTAAGATTGAGCCTAATAACACTAACCCTGGAAATTGTAAGGCTGTTCTTTGAATTTCGGATAACGGTTTAATAAAATGTAAACTTGCAAAGATTAAACTATTAATCACTAATGCTATTTTCGGTGAATAATCTCGGTTTAATTCATCCAGTAACCATCCTCTAAAAAATAATTCCTCTGCAAACCCCACTCCAAAAGCGACTAAAAACCCTTCTAAACTAATTCTAAAAAAATTAGGGTTTGGAGATTGCCATTGTACCCAACCGAATAGGGATTCTATGAAAAATAATCCTATTAAACTGATTAATCCTAATCCTAATCCTTTAAAATAATTTTGATAATTTTTAGAATTAAAGACTAACCCATAACGAGTTAAGGGGTGAGATTCTTGATAAATTGCTTTGACCCAAAAGTGAATTAAAATCAGAAACTCGACATAGAGAAAAATTAATGTAATAATACTAACAAAATTGCGATCGCTCACCCATAAATAAAAAGGTGCTGCCAAGGGGAGCCAAAGCAACACCAACATTAGGAGAAAAATAATAATTCTCAGAAAAGCAGGATAATTTCTTAAAAATTCAAGATGGTATTTCAAACCTATTGTCCTATCATTGAGGAAGTTTATTCATCGGGTTCAATCGTGCTGATGAGTCCATGAGTTTTTAAGGTTTCGCAATAAAATTCTGCGTGTTCTTGAGCACAAGTAATCACCAACGCTAGGCCATTGGTATGGGCTTCCATCATAATACTCACCGCCTGGGGTTGAGTCAAACTCGGAACCGTTTTCATCAACACCTGAACAACATACTCCATCGAATTAAAATCATCATTATGCAGCAAAACCCGATAACGGGGTGCAAGTTTACGAACAGTCTCACTCTTTTGTACGGTCTCAACAGACACAGTTTTTTCTCCTTTTTGAACAAATGGAAAGGGATTAGGATTAGTAAAATCAATAAATTATTAGACTTTATACAGTTTAATGAATCCTTGCGGGAGCGACAAGGTTGTTGAGAGTTGACCGTTAACCCGACATCTCAAACCGGGACACGATAACATATTAGAAGCCCCAGGGCTGTTTCATTTTCTCTGAAAATTTCTATGACCTAATCCCCCAGACCCCTTCCCTTGCAGGGAAGGGGGAGTAATTAATATTTTTAAATCTAACTTCTTATTTAAGAGTAACAAAAATTCTCCCCTCTTCATGGGGTCGAGGGGCTGGGGGAGTGTGTCAAACGAGATTAGATTTATTGAAACCGAGAAAGCCTACAAATTAGATTAAACTAATTCTGTCCGCAGAAACGAGAGTGTCAATAATTCACAAAATCATCTTTGAGCAGCAATTCCTGAGCAATCTAACGCTGTTGGTTTAACAAAGGACGAACAATCCAATACCCAGCACCAAAAGCAACGACAACAATCACCACAATCGACACAATTAACCAAAATCCACTCAGTTCAGAACGCTGAGATTTAGACAGGGGGCGTAACCGAGCTTCCGGTTGTTCTGTAAAAAAGGGTTCTGCGACTTCTGGTATTAAAGGTTGTTGTTGAGGAGGCTGGGGAAAGGGAAAATTCGGTTCAGGAGCTTGGGGTTGGGAGGTAACGCCAGGGGCGATGTCGAGAAACGGAGAAGTCGCAGCCGTCCCAGAACTACTCACTGGGGATGAAACATCCAAATTGAAAGAATGAGATCCTGGGGGTGTAAAGGAAGATTTTTTTCCTTGACCTACATTTTGAGCTTTATTAATCGCTTGGTGCAACTGAATTGCGGCTTGAACCACGTTTTCCAGTTCTTGACGAAGCTGGTGATTTTGTTGTGTTAACTGGTGATTTTGGGTTTTGAGGGCTTCTAATTGAGATTGAACCGTTTGTAACTCAGCCGTGACTTCTCGATAGATAGAAATCGGAATAGATGGAGAGTAGTTACTCGATGCCACTGACGGAGTAGGGCTGGAGGTGTCAGCATTTTGCATAGGGCGGGTGATCAAGGGTGAACATCAATTGGGAACTGATAAAATTAACCTGGTGGGTCAGGTTAGTTTGTTATGTTTCAGGATACCTGTCATTAGAACGCTTTGAACCAATTTCTTTAAGAAATTTCAGAAAAACTTCCGTTCTATTCACTAAACTTTAAAGAGTCCCTGTTGAATCTCAATTCCATGAGCCACTCTTACACTGAAACTCCAGAATCTCCCGCCACAAGTCCAGAAGCATTAAAGTATGGTGAACGGGAAATTGCCGAAGGACAATTGATTACCTTCCCAAATCCCAGAATTGGCCGTCGCTATGAGGTTCAAATTACCTTACCCGAATTTACCTGCAAATGTCCGTTTTCCGGTTATCCCGATTTTGCCACGATTTATTTAACTTATGTTCCTAACGAACGAGTTGTGGAATTAAAATCCATTAAACTGTATATCAATAGTTACCGAGATCGCTATATTTCCCACGAAGAATCGATTAATCAAATTTTAGATGACTTTGTAACTGCTGCTGACCCCCTAGAAGTCAGAATTAAAGGAGATTTTAACCCGCGCGGTAATGTTCATACCGTTGTTGAAGTCCAGCATCTGAGAGTCAACCCAGAATCCTAGTATAGCTGTTCCTGATTAGACCCCAGGGCCGTGAAATTCCTGTTCGTAATTCGTAATTCGTAATTCGTAATTCGTAATTCCCTGTTCCCTGTTCCCTGTTCCCTGTTCCCTGTTCCCTGTTCCCTGTTCCCTGTTCCCTCCCCTTGTGGGAATTTAAACTCCCATGATATAATTGTAGGCTGTGTCGAATTTAGGCGAATCCATGCCCAAACTCAAAACTCGTAAATCCGCAGCCAGACGTTTTAGAGTCACCGGCAGTGGAAAAATTGTACGTCGTCGGGCTTATAAAAGCCATTTATTACAACATAAAAGCCCTGCTCGCAAACGTCATCTGTCTAATATGGCTTTAGTGAGTGAGACTCAAGAAGACAACGTGCGTTTGATGCTGCCCTATTTGTAAGCCTCTAAGCAAATTTTAATTAAAGGAAACGTAAAATGACCCGAGTTAAACGCGGTAATGTTGCTCGCAAACGCCGCCAAAAAATACTGAAACTTGCCAAAGGATTCCGGGGGTGTCAGTCTACCAACTTCCGCACCGCGAATCAGAGAGTTATGCAGGCGTTGAAAAATGCCTATCGAGATCGTCGGAACCGCAAACGGGACTTTAGACGGTTGTGGATTACTCGGATTAATGCAGCGGCTCGAATTAACGGTATCAGCTATAGTCAGTTAGTTGGCAATATGAAAAAAGCCAATATCTTAATCAATCGCAAAATGTTAGCCCAACTCGCCGTTTTAGATCCTGAAACCTTTGGGAAAGTGGTTGATCTGGCCAAAAGCGGAGCAAAGTAGTTTTAATAAATTAAAACAGACTGTCATAGCAGTTGCGCCGGGGGTGTTAGGACATAGACTGATGCTAAAACCTAAACTTATATCCCTCTTTTCCTTTCTGTTCCCTGTTCCCTGTTCCCTGTTCCCTGCTATAAACGAAATAGACAGATTGCCAATTATCGGCTAAGGTGAAGGATCGATTGCATTTGATCCTTCTCCTTTGTGTTTCAAGCTAATTAAAATTTTACAGTTTCAATCATGGATACTAATCTTCCCATTGCCTATCTATTACTTTTAGTGGTGTTACTTTCCGGGGCCATTGTTTTCCTGATTCGTCAAATTCTGAAAACTCGTCGTACAGAAATCACCCTCTTTGATCTGCAAACTAAATTAGCAAAAGAACCGGGAACTGCACAAGAATACTATCAATTAGGAAGTATTTATAACGATAAAAAGCTCTATTCCCAAGCCGTAACCCAATTACAAAAAGCCTTAAAAGCTGGGGAAGAGGAAGATCCCCAAAATTTAGCCATGATTTATAATGCTTTAGGATATGCTCATCTAGCTAAAGAACAATATGATATTGCCATTCGCCAATATAAAGAAGCCTTAAAATTAAATCCCATTTATCCCACTGCTTCTAATAATTTGGGTTATGCTTATGAGAAGAAAAAACTAACCAGCCAAGCCTTAGAAGCTTATGAGCAAACCCTAAAAATTGATCCCAATAATCAAACCGCAAAACGTCGGGCTGAATCTCTACGCAAACGGGTTGGTATTCCCACAGAAGTCGCTTAATCAGTGATAACTGATCAGTGATCAGTTATCAATTGACAGCTTTTAGTCAAATCGAGAAAACTATTAGAATAGGATTGAGAAATCTTTAGGTTTGGGTTCCTTCGGCAGTAATCACTTATAAACTGATAACTGATAACTGATAACTGATAACTGATAACTGTTATGGCAAATTTTCCCCAACCTGCCCATCCGAAAACGGCTTTACTTTTGATCAATCCCCATGCGCGCAAAACCCAAAAGAATTTATCGCAAGTGGTTTATCAACTTCAAGCCTTAGATTTTGATATTATTCAAGAGTCGCCTGAACATCCGCAAGAGTTTACCTCAACCATTCAACGATATAAAGATCAAGTAGATTTTGTGATTGTCGGAGGGGGAGATGGAACCCTCAATGCGGCGGTGGATGGGTTGGTAGAAACCGGTTTACCCCTAGCAATAGTCCCTTTAGGAACGGCCAATGACTTAGCCCGTACTCTAAAAATTCCCGCCTCTGTGACCGAAGCGTGTCAAATCATTGCCTGTGGACATCAACAAAAGATTGATTTAGGCTGGGTGAATGGTAAACACTTCTTTAATGTGGCCAGTTTAGGATTGAGTGTAAAGATTACTCGTAAACTGACCAAAAAATCTAAAAAGCACTGGGGGGCCTTAGCTTATGTATGGGCTGCAATTCAAGCTACGCTAACGGCTCGACCTTTTCGTGCTTTAATTGAAGTAGATAGTCAAATACAACGGGTCAAAACTTTACAAATTGCCGTTGGGAATGGCAAATATTATGGGGGCGGAATGTCCATTGCCCATGATGCCACGATTGATGATCAACGTTTAGACCTTTACAGTTTAGAAATCAAACATTGGTGGCAAATTCTCTGGGTGTGGTTAACCCTGAGAACAGGAAAACATCGGGAAGAATTAGGAGTCAGAACCGTGTCTGGCTCAGACTTTCAAATTTATACCAGTAAACCCTACCCGATTAACACCGATGGGGAAATTACCACCTGGACACCCGCTCATTTTCGAGTTATTCCCCAAGCTTTAACCGTTTTAGTACCCCAACCGAAGTAAAAATGGGATGGGATACCCGGTAAAAATACTGATATAGAAAACAAAATTTTCAAATCTTAACTCTACATTCAACCATTTGTCAAGATTTAATTCACTAGATTAAGAGAGTTGTAATTGTTGTGACATCTTGTGTTTTTTTCCGTCAAATTTGAGTAAACTCGGTTATTCTTGAAATTTAAAGAAAGTATTAAGCCTCCTGATGACGGAGAAAGACTACTTTCTGGCTCACGCAGAATAACAGCGTTTTTTTCTGTATAAAAACCGACAAAACTGCATCCATCGGAGGTTTTATGACTCCTACAATGCTTCGTCAACTTTGGTCACTGGTCGAAAAGACCCAAGCATCCACTCTGGTTACTCTTGATGATGCGAGTCTTGTCCAGTGTTTACTGAAACAGTTCAATAAAGAAGCTTCTATCAACGGAAATGAAGCTGATCTCTTAACGGATTATATTTGCTCTCGCATTTCTTTGATTCGGGATATGGCGGAAGCACGCTTATCTGGAGAGGCTTCAGCTTAAAATCCATTTGTTGTGTATTTTTCGGTTCGGGGAAATTTAAGGTCATCCCCTGAGTTGGAGGAAAACCATGATGATCTTAACCCGCTACCCGATTGAATTTTGCTCAAAAAATTGCAGGGAAAATTCCCACATTAAGGTAAGCTTAAAGTGTTTGAGGTAACTCCTGGGGAGCTAATAACCTCAACACCTTTAGAACTCTAAACTTACCTAATCTATACACGAGCAATATAAAACTATGCACAAATGCGGTTCTTTGCTAGTAGCAACACTCTTGTTAGTGGCATCCCTAACAGCCTGTGAATCATCCAATACTACTAGCACTAATACAACTTCACCAGGGGGAAACTCAACACCTGCTAGTAATTCGGGAACAGGTCAAAGTCGCCTTGATATTGTCAAGCAACGTGGAAAGCTGATCTGTGGTGTTGATGGTAAAATCCCCGGATTTAGCTTTGTGAATGAAAGTGGCCAATATTCCGGCTTAGATGTGGATGTGTGTAAAGCCGTAGCTGCGGCTGTTTTGGGTGATCCTAATGCTGTGGAATTTCGCAATTTGGATTCTACAGAACGATTTGAAGCGTTAAAAGCGGGAGAAGTGGATATGCTCTCTCGCAATACCACCTGGACGATTAGCCGGGATACCTCCGTTGGCTTGGAATTTGCCCCGACAACCTTTTACGATGGTCAGGGGATGATGGTTCGTCAAGATAGTGGGATTACCAAATTAGAAGATTTTCAAGGAAAAGCGGTTTGTGTAGAAGCAGGAACCACAACGGAACTGAATTTAACCGATGCGATGCGTCAACGGGGTATCCAGTTTGAAACCGTTACCTTTCAACAAGCTGATCCCGCTTATGCTGCTTATGCTGAAGGTCGTTGTCAAGGAATGACGTCTGACAAATCTCAACTGGTCGCTCGTCGCAGTACCCTCCCTAATCCCAATGAGCATATTCTGCTGGATGTTACGATGTCGAAAGAACCTCTTGGCCCTGTAACAGTCAATAATGATTCTACTTGGTTTGATGTCGTTAAATGGACAACCTTTGCGTTATTTGAAGCGGAAGAATTAGGGGTGAAGCAAGCCAATGTTGATCAACTTAAAACCAGTGATAATCCTAATATTAAACGATTCTTGGGAACAGAAGGCGACCTGGGAAAAGGGATGGGATTAAGTAATGATTTTGCGGCTAATGCGATTAAAGCCGTTGGGAATTATGGTGAAGTGTATGAACGCAACCTCGGTGAAGGTTCACAATTTAAGCTTCCCCGTGGACAAAATGCCCTGTGGACAAATGGCGGTTTAATGTATTCTCCGCCTTTCCGTTAAAATCAGTTATCAGGGAACAGGGAACAGGGAATAGGGAATAGTTTACTGATAACTGATAACTGATAACTGATAACTGATAACTGATAACTGATAACTGATAACTGATATGACAACCAACAGAGATCAGAAAATCCCCCTTTGGCGAGATGACCGATTTTGGCGCATTGCCTTACAAATTTTAGTGATTGTGATTGTAGTTAGCCTATTCGCTCTTTTAGGCGGAAATCTAACTCGAAATCTTAGACAAACAGGAAACAATTTTGGCTTTGATTTTTTAAATACATCGGCAGGATTTAATATTCTCGATAGTTTAATTCCCTATACTCCCACTGATCCCTATAGTCGCGTTTTATTCGCGGGATTATTGAATTCTCTGCGGGTGATGTTTTTTGGAATTATCCTCACAACATTATTGGGAATTGCTGTTGGTGTTGCCCGTTTTTCTGATAATTGGCTATTGCGTCAGTTATCATTAATTTATGTTGAAATTGTCCGCAATACTCCCCTTTTATTACAGCTAGTATTTTGGTATGGAATTTTTGTCCAATTTCCACTGATTAAAGAAAGTTTAAACATTTTAAATTCAATTTATTTGTCTAAACAAGGAATTTTTATCCCTTGGCCGTCAGGAATTCAAGGGATAATTGGGTTAGGAATTTTAGTGATTTGTGCGATCGCTGCTTTCATTGTGTCCAAAAGAAGAACCAAGGTGATGGTAGAAAGAGGAGAATCTGGACAACCTCAATTGATTACTTTGGGAATCATTGGAATCATTGCCTTATTAACATTAACAGTCGGATTAAATTGGCAACTTCCAATGTTTAATCCTACCACCAATACGATTGAAGGAGGATTAAGACTCACCATTGAATTTACAACACTTCTAGTAAGTTTGGTCGTGTATACAGCCGCTTATATTGCTGAAATTGTGCGGGCGGGAATTCAATCTGTTCCTAAAGGTCAATGGGAAGCCGCCCGATCTTTAGGGTTAAAATCAGGTTTAGTCATGCAGTTAGTCGTATTTCCTCAAGCGTTACGGGTAATTATTCCACCGTTAAATAGTCAGTATTTAAACTTAGCAAAAAACTCTAGTTTAGCGGTCGCCGTTGCTTATGCGGATGTCTATAATGTTGCCAATACTACCTTTAATCAGACCGGAAGGGCGATTGAAGTCATGTTAATTATTATGGCAACTTATCTCACCATTAATCTATTTATTTCTTTGGGAATGAATCAATTAAACCGCAGTGTTCAATTACGAGAAAGATAAATTAAGGTTTCAACTGTCAACCATTAACATCTATTCTTAACCATGACTTCTGTACCATCAACACCATCATCTCAGCAACCGCCTCAGATCGCCGTATTAAGCGCAAAGGAATGGTTACAAAAGAATCTATTTAATACTTGGTATAATACCCTGATTACCTTGGGAATTAGTGCCTTATTATTGTTCATGTTAACAAGGTTTATTTCATGGGCATTTACCCTGGCTAAATGGAGTGTAATTCCTGCGAATTTGCCTTTGTTTTTTGTGGGAAGATTTCCCGGTGATCAATATTGGCGTTTATGGGTAATGTTAGGGATAATTTCTGTTCTTTCGGGTATTACCTGGGGATTTTTAGCCCGAAATTCAAGACTTTTATTTAGTAAAAATATCTTGGTTATTTTGGGATTTGTTGGAATTCTGGCAGTTATTACTCCAGTTCCCATTATTTTCCGTTTCCTCCTGATAGGAATGCTATTATTATTAGTAGCAGGAGCTTGGGGCGGTAAAATCATAGGAAATACTTACCCAAAGTTAGGCAAGTGGTTGCCTTTTTCGTGGTTTTTATTATTAATAATTTGTATTTGGTTTATTGGAGGTGGGCTCGGATTAAAAGTCGTCCAAACCAACCTGTGGGGAGGGCTGATGTTAACCTTATTGATGTCAATTGTTAGTATTTTACTATCTTTTCCTATTGGTATATTATTAGCATTAGGGCGACAAAGTAGTTTACCGATTATTCGTATCTTATCAACTATTTATATTGAAATTATTCGGGGATTACCCTTAATTACAATTTTATTTATGGGACAAGTTTTACTTCCATTATTCCTCCCCGAAGGCTCACGACCCGACCGCATTTTACGCGCTATTATTGGATTAACAATGTTTAGTTCAGCTTATTTAGCTGAAAACATCCGAGGCGGGTTACAAGCCATTCCCAGAGGTCAAACAGAAGCGGCTAAAGCATTAGGATTAAATACACCCTTAACGGTTAGTTTAATTATCTTACCCCAAGCCTTAAAAGTTTCTATTCCTTCGATTGTGGGACAGTTTATTAGTTTATTCCAAGATACAACGTTATTGTCAATTGTGGGATTAGTGGAATTATTGGGAATGAGTCGATCTATTTTAGCAAATCCCAAGTTTCTCGGACGCTACTTAGAAGTTTACCTATTTATTGGAATTCTTTACTGGGTTTTTTGTTATGCGATGTCTGTTGCAAGTCAAAAATTAGAAAAAGAGTTGAATACGGAGCATCGATAAAGAGAGAGTGGCAAAGAGAAGGGGTACAGAGGAAAATTATTCAAACCCTATACTCACTCTTATTCTTACCAGTCAACGCCTCTCTGTGTTACACCGCATTTAAAAATCAGTTAGTGTGAAGTGATTGTACTAGGTTGCATGATCAACTCTTGTTCCTGTTGGCGCTCACCGAAGATTGTAATATTACAACTTCCAGGATGGGGAAAGCACTTGGCGTATCCAGGTCGTTAGCAGCACTTGAGGAGAAAACAAACTTAAACTTTCGCGAGGCTCAATAGCATTCAATTCCCATAAACCAATGGATTTATCAGAATGTTCTCCTGTATCATCACTGGGATCGCTAATGATACTCAGAGGAGTTCCACAGTTATAGGGTGGTAAACAAAGATTGAGCGGTCGCCAGGAGCCAGCTGCTACATCAATGTTGACCTTCACTTTCGGGTAGGTTGTTGATAAAAGATAAGTAGATCCACTGCGTTGAAATTGCTTTAAGGCTGAACACCCATACAGCAATGGCAAATGTACCATGCAATCGCGACAAATAATTAGATCTACTTTTGGCAAATCGTCTTTCGTAATATCTCCCGGCTTGAACTCAATGGTATCTGTGCTGTATTTTTCTTGATTGTGTTGAATAATATCTGAAACTATATCAATACCCAAGTAGTTGATTTTATCAAGTTGAACACGGCGCATCCAGTTAAAGTCACCGCAGGGAGCATCCAGAATAGATGTAACCTTCAATGCCTTAAATAAATCTGGCAATGCAGATCTAATTGAAGTTGTACAATAGACATCTCCAAAATAGAAAAAAGGAGGGGTAAAAAGATGATAAAATTAAATTTTACCCCGGATTAGAGATGAGTAAATTAAGAGACTATCTGGACAAGAATCCCCAGCAAGCAAAAAGGCTATTAGGGATGGAATATGAACAGATGATAGAACTCATTCAAGCTGCGGAGTTATTAGAAGAAGAAAAACGACAGGAAAAAGAAAAAACTAAAATCAGGTTGATTAAAGCAGGTGGGGGTCGTCGGCAGAAATTATCTGTGGAGGAACAAATCTTACTGACTCTAATTTATCTGCATCAAATGCCGACATTTCAAATGTTAGGGTTACAGTTTGAAGTCAGTGAATCAACAGCGAATGATATTTTCCATAACTGGATAAAAATCTTGAGAGAATTACTACCAGCGAGTTTGCTAGAGCAAGTAAAAAAAAACGAGAGTGATTGGGAGTGGGTAGAAAAAATTCTGGTGGAATTTGAGTTAGTAGTAGATAGCTATGAACAGCCCAGGGAAAGACCAACAGACAATGAAGAGCAGAAAAAATATTACTCAGGAAAGAAAAAGACACATACCTTTAAAAATCAAGTCATTGTCATGCCAAATGGAAAAGAAATAGTGGATGTAGCTGTGGGTTATACCGGAGCAACAAGTGATCTGAAATTGTGGAGAGAAAGAAGCCAGGAATTGGGGAATAATCAAAAATACAGAGGGGATAAAGCTTATGTAGGAGAAACAGCAATTAATACACCGTATAAGAAACCGAGGAATCAAGAGATGTCGGCGGAAAAGCGAGAAGAAAATCGGTTAAAAGCCCAACAAAGGATTGTAGTTGAACATTTAATAAGACTGATAAAAATTTATCGAGTTGCTTCAGAAAGATTTCGGTTAAAGAGGCAAAATTATGAAGCAGTAATCTTGACAGTATGTGGATTAATAAGATGGCGAATAGGAGCGATTGTATTACCATCTAAGAATTGCCCAGAATTCTTTTGAGAAATAATTGTATATCAGAGATAAAATTCATTAGTTATTATTAATGTGACTGAAAAAGCCTATGAATCCGTTACTTTTGGAGAAGCCGGCACAGGAGTGCTAGAGATTCCAAAAGTAGCGATAGAGGGCATTTGGAGATTTTCGGAGATGTCTAATCTATTTCAGATCCTCTGCCAGACTTTGATTCTGAACTTTGCCATAAATTGGATTGGCTGATATAAGTAAAAATTTGTTTCATTTGCTTGCAACGGTTATTGAATAATTAAGCGACGATTTGTTAGCCTAAGTGCTTGGCTGGTTTGCTCACCAGAAAAACGTGGGAAGGCTGAAAGCCTCGTCTCTTTAGAGTGAGTAGGGAATGTAATTTGTTAAATTATTATCTTATCAGGAATTATTAGTTTCTATTCAATTAATTTCCCTAACGAGTAGGGAATATCAGAACTTACTTTGCTGTTTCCCTTTATGTTAGATTTAGACCCGAACTGGATTTAAAATTATCTCCATCTTCCTTCCCTGGGATTTGATATGAGACTTAGACTCCTAAAAACTGTCCCCAGGATGGGAAGGCTATAGAGAGCGTACAATAGATGACAAACTTAATTGCCTGACCACTAACCCCAAATTAAAGCCATGACACAAACACAACCCACTACCAACTCAGTTCAAGCGACAGCAGAAGATTATGCCATTCTGGCGACCGATGTGCATAAGTGGTATAGCAATAATTTCCATGTTCTCAGGGGAGTTAGCCTTTCCGTCAGACGGGGGGAAGTTGTGGTGATTATGGGGCCATCGGGTTCGGGAAAATCGACTTTTATTCGCACTTTTAATGCGTTAGAAGAATTTCAACAGGGTAGTATTGTTATTGATGGAATTAATTTATCCCATGATTTGAAAAATATTGAAGAAATTCGTAAAGAAGTGGGAATGGTATTTCAACAGTTTAATTTATTTCCCCATTTAAGTATTTTACAAAATGTGACGTTAGCTCCCATCTGGGTACGGCGTTGGCCACAAGCAAAAGCGGAAGCAGTGGCATTACAATTATTAGAACGGGTGGGAATTTTAGAACAAGCCAAAAAATATCCCGGTCAATTATCTGGGGGTCAACAACAACGAGTTGCGATCGCTAGAGCATTAGCAATGCAACCTAAAATTATGTTATTTGATGAACCTACTTCTGCTTTAGACCCGGAAATGGTACGAGAAGTTTTAGACGTGATGCGAACCTTAGCTGACTCCGGGATGACGATGGTTTGTGTCACCCATGAAGTCGGATTTGCAAGAGAAGTAGCGGATCGAATTGTATTAATGGCCGATGGAATATTAGTAGAAGAAGGAACCCCAGAAGAATTTTTTAATAATCCTCAAGAAGAACGGACTCAAAAATTTCTGTCTCAAATTCTTTAAATGTAGGGAACAGGGAACACTTCGACAGGCTCAGTGCTTCGCAGGGAACAGGGAACAGTTTAATTAGGAATAGGAAATGAGTTTGCTGTTCCCTGTTCAAGTTCAATGAACTATTGATTGGGTTGGGTATAGTTAGCCAGACAACTTGTAATAGCACCCTGAATCGCTGAATCTTGCATAATTTGTTCTTCTGTTAAAACTGCTAAAGACTTCAATTTTTCATCGGGAAGCTGGAGCAAATTTGTCAGGGTACAACGACAATACTGTTCACCTTTTGTCGGATCAAGACCCGATTGATTAATTCCTTGCAAACAGCCTTTCATGTATTCGCTACTAAAGGCTTGTGCTTCCTCATTCGTTAACGATAACGCTGGATAAGCAGGAATGAAAAAACCAGCACCTAGCACTAACACAATTAGAGGCTGGAAACAACGTAAATAAAAAGAACTCAACATTGAGATGAATAATTTTAGAGGTGGATTAGACAATCGCTTTCAATTTTAGAAGTTTTTGCTGGAATTAGTGGAAACCAGAATTTGAAATCGTTATTTATCCTTGTCCGAGAATATTATTGTCAACGGAGACAAACTGAAGTTGTGTAGGTGCAACCCCTTTAACTAACCCTAAAATATTTCCCGTATTGGCTATTGTAATCACCGTTACAGATGCCGTCTCAATTTGAAAATCCAGGGTTCTGATGTCACCCGGAGGGAAGGGGCCACTACTCTGATAATCTCGCAGATCTCCATAGGTTAGCGTTTGTTGGGTTAAGACAATATCATTAACCGTTAACCCTGCGGTTAACCCAATTACATCGCCTTGGGCTGCATTGTAATCGAGAATAAAGTCAGAAGTAATCGTGTCCAGATTTTCAATCCCACTGCAACCACAGTCTTCAGCCGGGGAAGTTGCGGTCTCTTTTCGTAAAACAAATACATCTTTTCCGTCACCTCCCCAGAGACGGTCAACCCCCAGATCACCCACTAGGGTATCATTTCCCGCTTCTCCAACTAACGCATCGTTTCCTTGACCGCCTCGCAGAAAATCATTCCCTTCATTTCCATAGAGATAATCATCGCCTAAATTACCGTTAAGCCAATCATTACCCGCACCGCCATACAGGATATCAAAATCCTGACCTCCCCGCAGGGTATCATCTCCCCCTTGGCCATCGAGGGTATCTTGACCTTGATTTCCGACTATGCGTTCTGAGTCGATAGACCCTCGAACAGAATCATTTCCACCCAAAGCAGCTAAACCGTTAGGATATTTGGAGATAGCGACAGGATTAACCCCTAAGACCCCCGGTGCAATTTCAACACTATCGTCATTTTCCGTTAATAAAAATAATCCCGATAGTAGATCAGATGGGGTTAGGGGTTGGGAAATTACCGTCATATTACTCGATTGTCCTGTAGTTGTATGATCCTCTCCTGCGTGTCTGGGTTGGGGGAGATTAACAGATTGTGATATCGGTTCCATAAAATTGTTGTACCTTAGAGAATTAATATCTATAGAATTCCCAACAATCCAAAGAGTTCCAACAGAGGATTAAAATAAAGTTTAAAATTAATTCAATGGATTAACATTGAAGTTGTAATAAAGAGGCTATTGAATCATGAGTTATGATTATGATTTGTTTGTGATTGGTGCAGGTTCGGGTGGATTAGCCTCTTCAAAACGGGCAGCATCTTATGGGGCAAAAGTTGCGATCGCAGAACATGATTTAGTCGGTGGGACTTGTGTAATTCGCGGTTGTGTGCCTAAAAAATTGATGGTTTATGCGTCTCAATTTTCCGATATGTATCAATATGCTCAAGGTTATGGATGGGGAGAAGTTGAACCCACATTTAATTGGAATAAATTAATTACGGCTGTTGATACAGAAGTTAAACGCTTAAGTCAACTGCATATTAGTTTTTTGGAAAAAGCTGGAGTTGAATTAATTTCTGGCTATGCTAAATTTATTGATGCTCATACCGTAGAAGTGGGCGAGAAAACAATTACAGCCGATAAAATTTTAATTGCTGTAGGTGGAGAAGCTGTTAAACCCAATCTTCCCGGAATTGAACATAGTATTACCTCCCGTGAAATGTTTTTACTTCCTGAACAGCCGAAACGGTTTGCAGTTTGGGGAGGGGGTTATATTGGAGTAGAATTTGCTAATATTCTCAAAGGATTAGGTAGTGAAGTTACCCAAATTATTCGCCGAGATTTAATTTTACATGGCTTTGATGAAGATATTCGCAGCAATATTCAAGCGGGAATGGCAAATCATGGGATTAATTTTATAACCCAAAAATTTATTGAAAAAATTGAAAAAAATGAAGAGGAATTAAAGGTATTTTTGAATGGAGATGACACAGAACCCTTAACGGTTGATGCGCTGCTTTGCGCTACAGGTCGTAAACCGAATTTAGCGGGATTAATGTTAGAAAATGCTGGAGTTGAAGTGAATGGAAAAGGAGCTATTCAAGTCAGTCTTGATAGTCGCACAAATCAGCCTAATATTTTTGCGGTGGGAGATTGTACCGACCGGATGAATTTAACCCCCGTTGCGATCGCAGAAGGACGAGCGTTTGCGGATACAGAATTCGGTCATCAACCTCGATTTATTACCCATGAAAATATTGCCACGGCTGTATTTTCTAACCCAGAAGGAGCAACGGTTGGATTAACAGAAACCCAAGCACGAGAAAAATTTGGTGATAATATTAAATGTTATACCGCTCGGTTTCGCCCGATGTTTCATAGTTTCACAGGCTCAGAAGAAAAGGTCTTCATTAAATTAATTGTTGAAATCAATACGGATCTGGTTTTAGGCGCTCACATGGTGGGAAAAGATGCCGCAGAACTCATTCAAGGAATTGCGATCGCTGTTAGTATGGGAGCAACTAAAAAAGACTTTGATAACACAATGGGAATTCACCCCACCAGTGGCGAAGAATTTGTAACACTTAGATAATCAGTTATCAAGTATCCGCATCATCAGTTATCAGTTATCAGTTGTTCAGTCTCTAAATGCTCGATTTTAAAATTGTGACATCGTTGATATTACTAGAGTGCGTGACTAGGAATTAACGTGCTCTTCTTTTTTTAGATATATCGTAAGTTTTGTTAAATATTCCTAATGGGTGAAGCATTCAGCCGTTGAATCGGCTTATAATAGGAATCAGATAACTATCAGGTGTAGGTTTTGGGTGGCAGCTATTGGAGGTTGACACTCCCTAGCCTGAAGGCGTAGGGATTCTTGGTTCAACGAAACCACTTAATCAAAGTACCTTGCAGTGCTTTAATTAGAGGTGGGATTCTCCCCAAGCGTAAATTCGGGTATGCCCTACCCTATTCGCAGTTACGCGAGTTCTTTTTTCTTACTTGAAACTAATCGTTTCAAAAACTGTTCGTCTAGCTCCCATGAATCTTTTACCCACTGCTGGGACAAACTAGAACTGTGCAGTAGAACCGCCTAGATTCAATTGTCAAGGTGAGCGTGTTTTGCTGTTAAGCAACTAGGTTTTTAGACAGGTTTTTTACCTTTCCTGCTATGGGAAATAGTAGCACGATCAGATGTCAATAGACAACCCACCAATATAAAGCCTAACTAGAAGTTAGGGGTTTTAAACCCATTCTCTTGATAAAGTTATGAAAATCCTATCCACAGCAATGTTTGGAACCGCCACAGTGCTTCTACTCGGTTTTGGAGTCACGACTCCAGCCTATTCTCAGAACCCTAATGATCTTAAACAATTATTAGAAACCCGGTTTTGTCAAGGGTGTGATTTGAGAGGAGCTAATTTAAGCGGTGCTCATTTGATTGGTGTAGATTTACGAGATGCTAATCTCGCAGGTGCAAATTTAGCCAATGCGAATTTAGAAGGTGCAGATTTAAAAGGTGCAAATCTCAAGGAAGCGAATTTAAAAGGTGCATTCTTAAATCAAGTTGAATTTAATGATGCTAACCTTAGTGGGGCTAATTTAACCCATGCAAATTTAGTTCAAGCTCAATTAAATGGTGCAAATCTATTAAATGCTGATTTAACCGGATCTGAATTTGCAATTCCTACCCTACAAAGTGCTGAACTTCCTAGAGGTTTCGCCGATGATTTAGGAACACCTGAAATGAGTGCAGGGAATAATTCTCGGTTAACTTTCCCTGTAGGGGGGCCAGAATTAGATGAACCATTTGAATATAGCCAAGAATATCTGGATCAAACGGTTAATCCCACTTTAAACCCATCACAACCAATTGATTCTGATCCTTTTTTACGCCAAACAACTACCTTTAATGATGGTATGAGAGGAGATGTGAATCCATCAGGAGCAGGTGTGTTAAAACTTGATTTTTAGCTTTCATCTATGAGCAGTATTTCTGTTCTCGTTAAACCCAAATTACTCATATCAGGGAAGAGAATTTAATCATTTTCTTCCCTGTTTTAGCTTCAGTCTTATATTATAATGAATCTGAGTACGGTATAAATTAACAGCAGACGGATGAAGAATTTTATCGATTTATTTTCTGGCGCAGGGGGAATGTCCTGTGGATTAGAAATGGTAGGAATGAACTGTTTATTAGGAATTGATTTTGATAAATCTTCTTTAGATACCTTTCAAGCTAATCATCCTACTTCTCAAACAATTTTAGGAGATTTGCGGGAAATTACAGTTGAATTAATTCAAGAAAAAATAGGTGATCAAACAGTAGATTTAATTTGCGGTGGGCCGCCTTGTCAGGGATTTTCAACCATTGGGACTAATGATAAACAAGATCATCGCAATTTTCTATTTTTTGAATTTTTGCGGATGGTCAAAGCGTTTAAACCTAATTTTATTATTTTAGAAAACGTTACAGGTTTATTAGCAAAACGCAATGAAAGTACATTAGCATTGATGATTAGCAGTTTTAACCAATTGGGTTATACTGTAGATGTTAAGGTATTATCAGCCCATCATTATGGTGTTCCTCAAGCCAGACGACGAACAATTTTATTAGGAAATCGTTTCGGAGTTAATAACATTTATCCTGAAAAAAAATTTAAAGATTCCGAAAAAGATCCTGATTCTTTACCCTTACCTCGAACTGTTGAATGGGCTTTTAATACCTTATTAGAGTTTGAAGATCAAACCTTTAACCATGATTTGAAAACGGCTCAAATTAAAAATGAATTAGAGCAAAAAAGAATTCATTATATCCCAGAAGGTAAAGGAATTCGTTATGAACGAGATCAGTTAGCCTATCTTCCTCCTTCATTATGGTATGATATAGATTGGAAAAATATTCGAGAAGAACGGTTTAGAGAAACAAAATTAAAGCGTTTAGATCGTTACTCCCATTCGGGTACAATTAATACGAGTAAAACGACTTATTATCATCCCACAGAAGATCGTTATCTGACTCCTAGAGAAGCAGCAGCTATCCAATCTTTCCCACCTAATTATATTTTTTATGGGACATTATCTCAACAATGGCGACAAATTGGGAATGCAGTCCCTCCGTTATTAGCTGCATCCATTGGAACGGGAATTTTAAAGTTAGATAACTTGAAAAATAATTTAGAAAAATCTTATTCTTTACCGGATTTTAAAACGGTTCGTTCTGATGCGTTTAATTATAGATTTAAGGAAACAAAAACCGAACAACAGCACTAAATTCGGGTAATAACGGTGATGTAATTGCGTCTGTTTCTAATAAAGTTGCAACTTGAACTAATTGTGCTTGTTCTCGACGATAAATTTCCACTTGTTTAGTGAAATAATTAACAATCCAATATTCTTGAACTCCTGTAATAGAATAAAGTTTTAATTTAGCTTGTTTATCTCGGCGTTCATTTTGTTTTCCGGGGGATAAAACCTCAACGACTAATTCAGGTGCACCTGTTAAATGTCCGGCTTCATCTTCAATTTGTTCAAGTCGTTCATGACTAACCCAAACGACATCAGGAATAACGCTATCAAATTCGGAAAAAATTAAACCCGGAGCAAAAATTGTTACACCTAAATTATTCGACTCCGACCAAGTATCAAGTAATGTAGAAATCTTAACGCAAGCCTGTTGATGGCGACGATGGGGAGAGCGAGTCATAAACAGTTCTCCATCGAGAATTTCATAACGTATCCAGTCATTTTCCGGTAGTCCCTCAACATCGTAAATTGTCCAACGTACTTGTTCAATAGTTTGGCTCATCATGACCCCCTTTTTGGGTTTGATAATTGTAATTATAGTAAAAAATTGTGCGTGTGTTAACACTTACGCAACCTACAGGTTAATACATCATAAATTCGGGACTTCCTAAAATTAATGCACCTCTTAAATTCGGGTCAGTTTTTTCTAAAACAGAACGAGTTTGAGGTGAGAAATTATTCTCTAATGTGGAGGCTAAAAATTCTGCATCAATGGGTTTTCCATCGTGTAATAATCCTCTGGATAAAGGAACGGATAAACTACTCCGACGCACCATTGCATCAGGATTTAACCAAGCAGATTGAATGTTTTTATAGCCATCAGGAGACGGACAACCATATAAAGGCATTCCTAATTGATTGAGGATACCATCTAAGGGTTCAAAATTGGTGACAGTTCCAACTACTCGCATAATAGAAACAATATATCGATAAGGAGTTTTAAATTTAGTCTGATAAATATTAGGCTTCCAAAATTCATCACTTTTAAATAAAGTTTGCAGAACAGTTGCAATATTACCCTCACTGTCTAAAAAGGTTTTAGCAAGAAGTTTAACTAAAGACTCAGGAGGATTATCACTGACAAAATTTTGAGCTAATTTATAACTAATATGTTGAGCCGTAGAAGGATGTTGTGCTAGAATATTCAGGGCTTCTTCCCCTTCATTAATACCACTTCCTTTAATCGAATATCCTAAAAACACTTTATTAGTAAAATCATGACGAGCTTCTTCAAAATAAAATCCGGCTTTGGTTGAAGTTTTTTCAATGGGTTGGAAGAGTCCCCAGCCTGTTAAAATCTTCGCTAACGCAATAATATCGTTTTGAGTGTAACCTCCATTAACTCCTAATGTATGTAACTCTAATAATTCACGAGCATAATTTTCATTTAAACCTTGAAATTGCCCCTTTGCACCCGGACTTCCTGGTGCAGTATTTCGCCAATTATCTAAATAAACTAACATCGCGGGATGTTTAGCAGTAGCTCCTAATAATTGTCTAAATTTCCCTAAAGCATAAGGTCGAATAGCGTGTTGTTCATAAGAACTAAAAAACTGTCGGGTAAAGTTATCTTTTGCTGCAAATACATTAAAATGGTTATACCAAAACTCAACCATCACTTCTTCCAATTGACGCGGACTTGCAAAGGCTCTTAACAAACGTCCGCGTTTTGCTTGCTGCATAATTTTTTGATTAAAACTTTGCTTAATTTTATCCATCGATTTGTTATCTAAACCTAGAGTTTTGGCTTGTTCTACGGTTTGCTTTTCTGCTAAAATTACCTCGCCGGGTTGCCAAACTAATGTATTTAAAGGGTTCAATCTATCGTTTAAATCGGCTGGATAGGAAATTGTTTGGGATTGAAGTTGAGTCTTAATATAAGTTTCAATCCCCATCTGTTGTATCTGTTGAAGTTGTCCAGGGGTAATTCCAAAACTGACGCGGTTTATTAAATGAAAAAGTTTAGGATCGCTCATAATAGTTAATCATTATTTAAACGAGATCTTGAAACCAACCCTGATTAATTCGTAATTCGTAATTCGTAATTCGTAATTCTCTATTGCTGATATTGAGCTTCAATAATAAACTCTAACATTTGACCTTGAGAACTGCCAAATTTTAACTGCATTCCTGATATTAATGGAATTTCTTGATGATGAATTCGTTGCCATTGTTGAGCATTAAAAACTAACGTTCCATAACGGGAAAAATCCCTTAAAAAATAATTCGGTTGTGTTTTCCCATCCGAGCTATGACGACAAAAAATTTCAGCGTGCTTGGAAGAAACCCATTGTTCAGAAACAATCACATCATTTCCTTCTCCTCGTCCCACCCGGACTAACCCCGTATCAACGGGCCAAGCTTGTACCGGGGTATTTCCCACTGAACTCATTAACCGTAACCATGCTCTAGGAATATCCCCAAACCCTGTTACCGCCGTATTTGGCATTTCTGTCTTAATTTGTTCTAACGGCTGCACTAACACCCCGTCAAATTCCGGGTGCATATACAATATCGGTAACGTCCAGGCGGGTTGATTGAATTTATATAAAGCTAACAACTGCTGACGGGCTACCGCAACAGCTTGATCTACCGGAAGCCGTTCTCCTAAAGCTCTCGCAAAAGCCTGAATAAAGCTTAACGCCTCTGCGTCAGTAATAGAGTCCCGCATTCCCAACACTGCCGGAACTCCATGATGGATTAAAACCTTTGCTAAACTACTACTAGGAATTGCTTGAAATAGAGAATTAGAAGCGGTTGAGACGGCTTCCACCGCAGGTTGAGCACTCCAACAGGTATTAAACACCGCTAAAACAATGCCACATCGGACTAAGACCTGGGCGAGTTCGGTGCCATTAACGGTGGTATCAGGACGTAAAAATAATAACCCCCCATCGGGGGCAGGAACGCCATGTCCGGCATAAAATAAAACGTTATAGCGATCGGTTTCTAACTCGGCAATTAAGTGTTCAACAGTAGGTTGAATTAAGGTTTTGATTCCACAGGAAACCTGGGTATCGATTTGATTTCCTGGAGGAGCAAGACTACACTGTTCAAAGGCTTTGCTTAATGCGATCGCTTCTTCTTCTAATTTTAGTTTTAACAGGTAAGATGCCTGTTCCACAACACCAGTGTCAATTTGATTTTCTCCTAAGATTAATAAAATATTTAACCCTTGGGCTGCTACCCGTTGAGGCAGAGGGTTAACATCAAAGGTGGTGCGACTAAACCACAGATTTTGACTCAGGGAAATGGCAGGTTGACCGGCTTGGGGTTGCATCGTTTCCCAAGGAATGGGAATTAAATCAGCATCTCTTAAATCTAAACGGATTCGTAACGGTTGATCCTGTCCAATGGCAATGCCTTGACTTCGATGTAAACTGGCTTGAATTGACCCTTGAAATAACCATTGCCAGAGATTAATTCCTAATTGTTGCATTAAACGGGTGCTATAACTCAATTGTCGCCCTGAGTCAGAGGTGGCAATTAAGGCTAAATTCCTGGTTGGTGGAGAACACAGACGATTGGGAATACTATGGGGTGAGAACAGTTCTAGCCAAGCTTGCCATGTTTGGGAAAGGGGGTCTGGCCAGCTACTATCATGGTGAACATATCCATTCCAATCAGGAGATTGTACCACCCAAGTTGCAAAATGGTTAGCAACGGAGGTACTCATCCGGGCGATGGCAATACTTAAGCAAGGAGTTTCTGACGGCAACATTCAACTTATAGCAAGGAATAGGGAACCCGGAAAAACCATTGATCCTTTAGGTTTTATCATCAATTCATGTTCTAACAGTTCTAGGGACTGGTATATCACGCAGTTTTGTTGCTATAAACAGGGATTTTCTGCTAGTTTATCCTGTTTTTAGCACTTGCGATCAGTTGTCTAAGCAATGTACCCCAATTAACGGTAATCTAAGTTAACGTTACAACTTAGAAAGCAAAATTTCTGTTCCACAGAGAATTATTCTACAAGAAATGGGGTACAACAATTGAACTTAGCCATTGACAATACCGAAAACCAGCAAGGAGTTAAAGGCATGAATTTTGATGTCTTATCCGGTCAAAGTTTCCCCTTGGGGGCTACCGTTTATCCCAAGGGGGTGAATTTTTGCGTTTTTTCTAAAAATTGTCTTGCTATAGAATTATTATTGTTTGATAGCCCGGATGCGGCTGAACCCACTCATATTATTCCCTTTGATCCCAAACGAAATAAAACCTTTTATTATTGGCATATTTTTGTTTCGGGAATTAAACCCGGACAAATTTATGGCTATCGAGTTTATGGCTTATTTGAACCGGAATTAGGATATCGATTTGATCCCGACAAACTGTTATTAGATCCCTACGCTACAGCCATTGTTAATACAGAAAATTATAGTCGAGTTGCTGCTTCGGTTCCTGGGAATAATTTCGCCCAAGCTTTAAAAGGCGTTGTGGTTGATAATAGCACCTATGATTGGGAAGGAGATAAACCTTTAGAATTACCTTACTCTCAAACGATTATTTATGAACTTCATGTCGGTGGTTTTACCCGCAATCCTAATTCAGGAATTTCTCCTGAAAAACGGGGAACTTATGGTGGATTAATTGAAAAAATACCTTATTTAAAAGATTTAGGAATTACAGCCGTTGAATTATTACCGATTCATCAATTTGATGAACAGGATGCAGTTCCTCCTCGTAATAATTATTGGGGATATAGTACCATTTCATTTTTTGCCCCCCATCGCCAATATAGTTCTCGTCGGGATGCCTTTGGCCCCTTAGATGAATTTCGAGACATGGTGAAAGCACTGCATCAAGCGGGAATTGAAGTTATTTTAGATGTCGTTTATAACCATACGGCTGAGGGAAATGAAGACGGGCCGACGTTATCCTTTCGAGGATTAGATAACAGTATGTATTATATTTTAGAAAAAGAGAATCCTGCTTTTTATAGTAATTATAGTGGCTGTGGCAATACGATTAAAGCCAATCATGAAATTTCAGGACGATTAATTATTGATAGTCTGCGATATTGGGTTTCAGAAATGCACGTCGATGGATTTCGCTTTGATTTAGCTTCGATTTTATCACGAGATAAAGAAGGAAATCCCATTGATGATGCTCCGATTTTATGGATTATTAAATCTGACCCCGTATTAGCCGGAGCTAAATTAATTGTTGAAGCTTGGGATGCAGGGGGATTATATCAAGTTGGGTCTTTAGCAGGCGATCGCTTTGGAGAATGGAATGGACAATTTAGAGATGATGTCCGCCGTTTTGTTAAAGGAGATGAAGAACAAGTTGAAAAGTTAGCCTATCGGATTATGGGGAGTCCCGATATTTATCCCCATCCTGATCGAGAAGTGCATTGTAGCGTTAATTTTGTCACCTGTCATGATGGCTTTACTTTAAATGATTTAGTGTGTTATAATGAAAAACATAATGAAGCTAATGGCGAAAAAAATAAAGACGGTTCCGACTGTAATTTTAGCTGGAATTGTGGGGTTGAGGGGCCAACCGATGACTTATATATTCAAGCGTTACGCCTACAACAAATTAAAAACCTTTGGGTGATCTTATTACTTTCTCAAGGAACCCCAATGTTATTAATGGGGGATGAAGTTTGCCGCACCCAATTCGGAAATAATAACGCCTACTGTCAAGATAATGAATTAGGATGGTTTGATTGGAGTGATGTGGGCAAACATCCTGATGTTTTGCGGTTTGTAAAGAGTTTAATCCGCTTTAAAAAAGAACTTCATCTTTTTCAATTAGATGATGTTTTAGAAGTGGATATTGAGAGCGATTTGCCTCATATTATGTGGCATGGGGTTCGCATCGGGAAACCGGATTTAAACGAAAACTCTCGCAGTATTGCTTGTAGTTTATATCATCCCGAAAAAGGCGAACATCTACATATTATGTTAAATGCCTATTGGGAACCCTTAAAATTTCAAATTCCTCCTCTGTCTAAAAATGAACGTTGGCATCGTCTCGTTGACACCGCTTTAGTCGTTCCCAACGATATTAGTAGTTTAAATGCGGCGTCTCCCATTTCGGGAAAATACTATCATGTTAGTCCTCGTTCTGCCGTTGTTTTAATGGCTCAATCGTTGATATGAAGTATCCCACGCTGATCACGTCAAACGTGGGATACTGGTTACAGAAGAAACTAAAGTCCTGGGGGGAAAGGTTCTTGGCAAAGACTGTGAATTTCCTTGATCCGTTCAAATAGCCAAGGGTAATCCTCTCGATACTCTGGGATCAAGGCTAAGGGGCTCAGAAGTGCCGCAGCCGTTATATCAGCGATACTGATTTGATCCCCGACTAAATAAGGCTGATGTTTCCAAACAGCTAAGACTTCAAAGGCTCTTTGTAAGCGGGTTTTAGCCAGTTCAACCGTAGCTGAATTAATCTGATATTGCCAACGGACAACTTGAATGACCAATTGACTCGATAGGGAGGGATCAATAACTTTCCCGTCCCCAGAACGAAACTGTTAGAGTCGATAGAAGCGTTACCACTTCTACCTCTCCTTCAGAACCGTGCGTGAGACTTTCACCTCACACGGCTCCTTGATAATTCCACCTTTGTTATAGGTACGATTCAAAACGGGTTATTGTCATGATTCTTGATTAAAGAACCGTCGTGGGCCGTTTTTATGTCGTGACAATGTTTGTGTAGAAGTTGCAGATTATCATAAGTGTCTTTTCCACCTAATGATGTTGGTTTAATATGATCAACCTCTACAATGTCTGTACTTGTGAAATACAGACCACAGTCAGGACAAATACCCTTTTGTTTCTTGATTAATTTAGAAACCCTGTTAGGAGTTTCAGGATATTTGCCTCTTCGTTTACTCCAATAAGTCCAGTTGCCATCATACGGACTAGCTTCGCTTTTAACCTTTGTATGCCTTACGATTGGCGTACTAGCGTGAGTGATTAATTCTAATCCGTCTTCTGTACTGAAACACCAATTTTTGTTGCCTACTGTTCTCCAGTATTTATCTTTATTGATGTCCCCTTTTCCCCTTGTTCTTGCCCATGTTCTCAACTTATCATAAGTTAGATGATCAACTTGTGAGAAAGTTTTTTTACTAGCAACTGTTGAGTAATAGTTTGACCACCCTTTAATTATTGGGTTTAGCTTACTAATTAAAGTAGCTTGTGGGGCGGTCGTATAAGTATCTATTACTTCAGCTATCTTGATAAGATGAGTTTTGATTTTGGTTTTTGAGGGTGTGATTATTGTTTTAAAACCTAGTGGAATTCCTTTGGAATTATTGGCACTTCTGTAGTTACCTACTTCGTGTTGTTGTATATGGAATCCTAAAAAATTAAACCCAACTTTTCCGTCAATTTCATTGAGGGTGTGGGTTATTTTTGTTTTACTGGGTTTTAATTCCAATCCCATATCACTCAACCATTCAGCGATTATCTCTTGACACTTTCTGACAACGTTTACATCCTCATGGATGATCACAAAGTCATCAGCGTAACGGATTAAACTAAGGGCATTACGGTTATTTTGTTTATGTCCTTTTAGAGTTTCTGCATATTGCTTGACTCTTTCTTCCATACCATGTAAGGCAATATTTGCAAGTAGAGGTGAAATCACCCCCCCTTGTGGTGTTCCCTCATGGGCAGGAAAAAGTTGTTTTCCGACGCAGTACCCTGCTTTGAGCCACACTTGAATTTGACGGCTTAAAGTGGGGTATGTATGTATTTTGGAGATTAACACTTGATGGTCTATACGATCAAAGCATTTTGAGATATCAGCATCAAGCACATATTTGGCTTTTTGATGGATGCTATTGAATATTGCTTCGATTGCATCGTGGCAGGAACGTCCTGGTCTGAAACCGTAACTGTTAGGTTCAAATTTAGCCTCCCATTCGGGTTCTAATGCTAGTTTGACTAACGCTTGTAATGCACGGTCGTCTATTGTGGGTATTCCCAATGGACGAGTTTCAGTTGTTCCCGGTTTGGGTATCATTACTCTACGAGTAGGTTTAACCTTACCTGTTAACTTTAATCGTCCTACAAGGCTCATCCGTTGTTTTGGGGTCAGAGATTTAACTCCGTCCACTCCTGCGGTATTTTTGCCTTGATTGTCCTGTGTTACCCGACGTACAGCGATACATTTTGCTGACCAAGACCTAATCAGGGTCTTCTGAAGTTTGCGAACTGCTTTAACATCGCCTCGTTCACTCGCTCGAAATATGCGCTTTTGCAACTTGAAAGTCACCCGTTCTAGCTTGCGCCAGTTGATGTCTTTCCACTCCACCGTCTGATTTTTGTTCAGCGTTTTAGATTTATTCATTGCTACTTGTTCTATTTCTTTGGAATTACCGAGTATCTGTCAGCATATCCCTTGCATTACCAAGGGCATTCGCTTTTGATACCATCCCTCCCCTAATTACCATTCGTTAGCTACTTACTGGTTATCGACCTTTTACCAGAGATAATTAGGGGTTACTTCGTTCCGATTACACATTTGTTTGAAGTCTTTAGCGTGATGCTATCCACCGGGTTTATTGGGCGGTGCTTATAAGTCGGATTATCAACCGCTTATGCCCTAATCCTTGCCTTTTGGCTTGGTGTTTATCAAGTTTTATCTTGAATTTAGCCCATTACACCATTTCTGTTAACGATGGTTCAAACGCATCTTTGCTTTCGCTACACATGGACTTCTTGCTCGATAGTTACCAGATTTGGCTACCAGTAGTTCTACCTTTTAACCCCGCTTTAGTCTGTTAGTTGCTACTTAAGCAGACTAGGGGTTATGCTTTCACCTCAGCACTTGAGGGATGGGACTTAATTCACAGAATTTCACCCATAAATGTAATTAGTTATCTCTAACTACCTAGGTAGCTAGGCTAACCGTCCCATAAGCTTTTTGGCTTATTTTAGGTTAAACGAATCGCACGATAATAAACAAATCGAGTCGCCGTTCCAATACTTTCATCTAACCAATCTTCTAATAGCGCAGCTTGGGTCTGTTGCTGAAGATCACTGAGAAATAAAGGAGGTTGAGGATAATGGTGTTCTAAATACTTAAAAATTTGAGTAGAATCTGCAATAGCCTGGGGTTGACCCTCTAATTGAGGCAATAAAACGGGAACCGTTGTCAGTCCCGTTAAAGGTTTTAGTTTGAGAGTATGAAGGCCAGGGGTGAGATTTTCCACTTGATAAGAAATCCCTTTGTAGCCCAAGGCTAAACGAGCCTTCCGACAGTAATGGGATGTACTAAACTGCAACAGGAGCATAAAAAAATAAAACTGATCAACGATTAATAGGGGAAACTGCAATTTAACAATATTTTGGGGTTTTTTCGTGATTAGATAGTTACTAAGTCAGTTTAAAAATAAAAGGTTAGAGGGTTCTGTTGGACATAATTCCTACCGAGCCTGACCCCTGTTTCCATTGCCCCACACTGAAAGCTGAAGTCAAGGTAGGTAAATTGTATGGCTGTTGCGTTTAAATCCACTTCTTCTCCTCAACGCAGACCTTCTCGTCCCGTTCATCTTCCTTCCACTCAAAATAAAGTTGTTTCCTTTGACCAAGCTCGGAAAAAACGGGTGACAACTCGCGTAACAAATTCTGCACCGTTGGTTGAGCCTATGTCTCCCCCACCCACACCAACCGTCGTCAAAGTGTTGCCCAAGCCGAAGCCACAACCCTTATGGTTAAGCTCTATGATTGCTTTACAACGGGCTTCATCTGTTGTCACATCTTTAATTATTGGCTCAACTTTAACGGTTTATGGTTTAACGGTTTATGGGGAGTCGAGTTGGACACAAGAATATCCGAGATTAGAACAATTGCGTGCTACCGAACAACAACTCCAAGCCGCTCAAGAAGTCTTAAAAAATGAAATAGCCATCCAAGCTGATCAACCAACAACAGGGCTTGTCATTCCCCAACCCGGTGATATGATCTACGTTGAACCCGCAGCCCCCCGTCCCGAACTATCTCCCGCCACCACTCCCCCCTCAGAACTCCAGCCTTCTGCTAACTCATTCGTCAACAAACCTTTAGGATATTAAGGTTAACCATTAACACAAAACCCATAACCAAATTCATCTCTTTCTCCCCCCCTCCTCCCCCCTAGTCCCCCTATCCCCCTGTCCCCTAGTCCCCTAGTCCCCTTGTCCCCCAGTCCCCCCGTCCCCAGTCCCCCAGTCCCCCCGTCCCCAGTCCCCCAGTCCCCCAGTCCCCCAGTCCCCCCGTCCCCTTGCCTACGACTCTATGGCTTCTTCAGACTACTCCTCAAGTTCCCGTTCTCAACGACGTGTTTCTTCTCCTGCTCAACCGGGGGGGAATAAATCAGCTATGGGGCGGAAAAAAACCACCGTTGGGGGTCAACGGCGAAAGTCTACATCACGGAATACCGTGACCGTTGCGCCATCAATGGTGTCTCCAAAGCGAGGGAGAACCTCCAAACCCTATCCTCGGCAGTGCGATCGCAACCGTTTAATATTAGTTTGGTTCATTATATTAGGTGGAATTTTCGGCCTAGCCCTTAATTTATTTCGTTTACAAATTGGTCAAGACTCTTCCTTTCTCAGAGAAAAAGCCAAAGCACAACAAGAACAACGAATTTTACCTTTTGTTCCTCGCCGTCCCATTACGGATAAAAACGGAAATATTCTGGCTTTAGATCAGCGAGTTTATACCCTTTATGCTCATCCCAAACTCTTTAAACAATCTCCAACGGAAATTGCTGAAAAGTTAGCTCCTGTGTTGGTCAGAGAAGATTTAACAACGCCCAATGCTAACGAACTTGTTCAACTGTTTAGTACCTCACCGAGTGGAATTAAAGTTGCAGATTTTATTCCAGAAGAAGTCTCAAACCGCATTCAAAATTTAGGGTTTGATGGATTAGAATTGCTGGAAAATCGTCAACGACTTTATCCTCAACAGGATATTACCGCCGATGTCGTGGGTTATGTCAATCCAGAAGGAAAAGGTCAAGCCGGAATTGAATACAGTCAGGAAAGTTTATTAGAACGTGTCATGCCCTCCTTATCCTTTCAACGGGCTGCAAATGGAGCTTGGGTTCCTGAACAAATTGCGACCGGATTTATTCCCGTTGATGATTTACAATTACGGCTAACCATTGACACTTCTTTACAACGAATTGCGCGTAAAGCACTGCAAAAAAACGTTCAAGAATATAAAGCCAAACGGGGAACAGTCATTGTCATGGATGCCCGCGATGGCTCAGTATTAACCCTTGTAAATGAACCCTCTTATAACCCCAATCAATATTATAAATTTGACTTAGAACGCTTTAAAAATTGGGCTTTAACAGACCTTTATGAACCCGGTTCAACCTTTAAACCGATTAACGTTGCCTTAGCTTTAGAAGCAGGAGTGATTCAACCCGATACGGTGGTTAATGATGAAGGGAATATTCAAGTCGGAGGCTGGCCAATTCAAAATGCTGACGGTTCTGCTAGAGGGGCCATTAATATTACCGATGTGGTGAAATATTCTAGCAACGTCGGTATGGTTAGGATTATGCAACGCCTGGAGCCAGAGGTGTTTTATGAAGGCTTAAAACGATTAGGTTTAGGAACAACTCTAGGAATTGATTTACCCTTTGCTGCCTCTAGTACCCTAAAAACAAAAGAACAATTTGTCTCCGCCTCCATTGAACCCGCAACAACCGCTTTTGGTCAAGGTTTTTCTATTACTCCGATTCAGTTAGCTCAACTTCATAGTGTTTTAGCCAATGGCGGTAAATTGGTAACTCCCCACGTTGTTCAAGGGTTATATAACAGTAAAGGTCAACTGTATTGGAAACTTCCCCTTCCTGAACCTAAACAAGTGTTTTCTGATAAAACCACCAATGCTGTTTTAAAAATGATGGAAAGTGTGGTTAAAGAAGGCGGAACCGGGACAAGAGCCGCAATTGAAGGCTATCGAATTGGGGGAAAAACCGGGACGGCTCAAAAAGCATCTCCCGATGGTGGTTATTCCTCTAATGCTTTAATTACCAGTTTTGTTGGGATTTTAAGTGTTGACCATCCTCGTTATGTGGTTGTCGCGGTGGTGGATGAACCCCTCGAAGGTCGCGCCGGAGGAATTGTTGCCGCACCCATTGTTAAATCGGTGATGGAAGGGTTAATTCATTTGGAAAAAGTTCCACCCTCTGAAATTCCCTCAGATTCTTAGAAGAGGGGACAAGGGGACAAGGGGAGAGGGAGAGAGGGATAAGGGGACAAGGGGAGAGGGATAAGGGGATAAGGGGATAAGGGGAGTGTCCTGGTCTTTGGTTGCTAACAGTCAACTGTCAAGAATCAATACCCTTCTGGTTCTGAGTTCGTGGATGAATATAGAAGAAAAAAATCTTAGCTGAGGAAGAAAAGGGATAATCTTGGGTTAAATTAAGATCCAGGAGTGAGTTGCCACTGGGTGAAATCTGTCTTTACCCAGCCATCAAAAACTCAGGGCGAGGCGACACGACTCAATGAAAACACGCTCTGTTTCAACTGATAAGGGTTTAGGAGGGCTGCTGTGCCAACAAACCAAGACCAAAAGATCTTTGCTATCTTCATGGAAGAAGCTGAGGAGCGTCTTGAAACCCTGCAAACGGGGCTAACAGAGCTACCTGCAATTATGGCTGATGCAGACCGGGAGGGTGTAACGGCCATCTATCGGGCTGCCCACTCCATTAAAGGAGCCGCCGCGATGTTGATGGACAAGATGCCCAGTCTCACCAGCATTAATAAGGTGTCCAAGCGCTTAGAAGATTGTTTTAAGATGGTGAAGGACACGCCACTTAAAATTGATGCCACAACCCAAACCCTCTATACTAAAGGGTTTGAAGTGCTGAAAAATTTAATTGATCGCGCAGCAAGTCCAGCAGGGCTTTCCGAAGAAATGGGGGAGAAAATTCTACAAGCGTCCCTTCCCCTTTATGATAAGTTGGAAAATAACTTAAAAGGCTTGATGAGTGGTAAAGCATCCCCAGCAACAGCCCCAGCAGCACCCGCGACCGGAACACCTGGGGTTGCTAATGCTGTTAATCAAGTCATGACGGTTCTTAAACCGATGTTGCAGGGATTTAAACAAGCAGAATCCCCAGAATCTCGTAAACAATTGGCGGGTTTGTGCGCTCGATTAACGAAAATTGGAGTCGGAATTGAACCTTGGCAAACCTTAGTTAAAACGGCTCATGGTGCGATCGCTAATCCTAAAAATTCTTTTAAAGTTTTAGCGAATCCCATTATTAACGAGTTAAAGCAAGGAGCCGAACTCTTACAAGCTGGAAAAGCAAACACAATTGCTCCGAGTGCAGCGTTATCAACCTTAGGGGGAGCTAAAGCAACCGCTAAACCTGCCTCTGGAGAAATTACAATTCCGGCTGATCCGAAAGAGGTGGTTAAAGTTCTCTTGAAAACGTTTAATAAACAACAATTACAAGCGATCGCTCAATTGTTAATTAAACACGTTAAATCTTAAAAAGCACTCTTTTAGACTATTCCATTTGGGGATATTCTTCCCATAAGGAAGTTGTAGAGCGCAAACTTAAATAATTACCATTTCCTAAAATAAGATGGTCTAAAAGTGGAATGGATAAAAATTGCGCTCCTTGCAAGAGTTGACGAGTTAAATTAATATCTTCTGCACTGGGTTCTACATTCCCCGATGGATGATTATGAGCCAAAATTGCCCGTGTTGCGCCACTTTTGAGCACTTCTCGAAAAATATCACGGGGATGGGCGATGGTTTCCGTTGCACTACCAATGGTAATCACTTGAGTTCCTAAAAGGCGATGTTTGACATCTAACAACAACACCGCAAATCGTTCCTGGGGTTGCCACATTAAATCATGACTTAACGCATCCGCCGCCGCTTGGGGAGTCTCAATGATAGCTAAATCGGGCGGTTTAGACTGAAAAACTCGCTTTCCTAACTCCACCGCCGCTAAAATAGTGGTGGCTTTGGCTGTCCCGATGCCATGAATTTGAGTTAATTCGTGAACCCCAATATCTCGCAATACCGACAAGGGATCTCGCTGATGCTGACTTAACTGGTTTAACACATATTGTCCTAAACCCACCGCAGATAATTTTCCTTTTCCCTGACCCGTTCCCAACAGAATTGCAATCAATTCAGCCGTTGCTAAATTTCTGGAGCCAATGGCCATTAGTCGTTCACGGGGACGCTCATCACTGGGCAAATCAGCAATTCTGAGGCTATAGGTCATTTGGGCAGCACCCCACCAACGCAAAATGTATGGTATTAAATATTACTAAATTTTTTCCATAAGTTCAAGGTGAATCCACCTTAAAATTCCCTACTTTAAGCCTTTTTTTTCAAATAAGTCTCCGCAATTCTAACTCGCGCTTGTAACAAAAGTGAAGTGTCCAATACCAACAAGGCGGAACGCTTTTGGGGTGGGTCTTCTGACTGCTATTATTGATCAAAGTGAAAGCTTCAAAGGATTTCGACGACCTCAACAGAATCACCGACTTGAATTGTCCCGGTATTTCGAGGAATCATATTAAAACCAAACATGACTCCGCGCGGCTGTTGTCGAAAGGTTGCTAAGGTTTTCAACGGTTCTTTTAATTCATTGCGTTCCCCACTTTTTTGATTGGTTGTTGTCACAATACAACGGCTACAAGGTTTGACTAAATCAAAATAAACCTCTCCAATTAAAATTGTTTTCCAATTATCTTCAATAAAGGGTTGATTGGTATCGATCACAATATTAGGTCTAAATCGATTCATGGGAATTTCTTGTGATGATGTTGAATAGGTTTCTTTGAGTTTCCGATTCAATTCTGCTAAAGAAGCCGTATTCGTTAATAAACAAGGATAACCATCGGCAAAACTGACCTGATTATTAGGATTAACGGCATAATTTGGATCAACAGGTCGGATAAAATCAGGAGATTGTCGCATTAATCGAAAATAAGGTTGTTCATCTTGTTTTAAAGCATTTTGTAGCCAATCTGCAACGGCATCTCCTTGATCAATTGCAACGGTTTGATCCCGCCAAACTTGTACCGTTTTGGAGGTTCCTGTTAATGTCGGTTGCAGTTTAAACGGTTCAATTTCTTGATTGTCAACGGACAATTCAATCTCATTCTCTAATTGTTGAACTCGAATTTTAGTTAATTGGGGATAAGTTCTCTGGGTAACAAACTGACCGGATTCATCAACCCACATAAATTCTCGATCCCCTGCTAACCCCTTCAGCGTAACTTCAGCTTGGTTCAAAGGAATTTTGCCACAGGATTTAATCGGATAGATAAAAAGTTCAACCAGATTCATCAATGAGATCTCCATAATAATCTAATCGCTATTTTAGGACTAACTCATCTATCATTCAAGAGACTATATAGTACAACTTTTTGATTCCAAAATTATTGTAAGGGCGAGGTTACCTCGCCCCTACCTTGAAATCGCAGTATTTGGGGGATTAATAAATGGAATATTATTTTTTTTAAAAGCGAATAGGAAACCAAAAAATATTACTATTTTATGTTCCCTATTCTAAGCTTACTGTTCCCTGTTCCCTATTCCCTTGAAATGAGCTTTTATTGATAAGCGTCCATTGGCAAACAAGAACAAACAAAATTGCGATCGCCAAAAGCATTATCAATACGTCCCACAGACGGCCAGAATTTATGTTCTTTTGTCCAGGGTGCAGGATAGGCTGCTTGTTCACGGGAATAGGGATGATTCCATTCACCACAAATTAACGATGCTGCGGTATGGGGAGCATTTTTTAAAACGTTATTTGTGGTATCCATAACCCCGGATTCAATTTCAGAAATCTCCGCACGAATAGCAATCATGGCATCACAAAATCGATCTAATTCTGCTTTAGATTCGCTTTCAGTAGGTTCTACCATCATCGTTCCTGCCACAGGCCAAGAAACCGTTGGCGCATGAAATCCATAATCCATTAAACGCTTGGCAATATCATCAACTTCAATGGCTGCGGATTTCTTCACAGAACGCAAATCTAAAATACATTCATGGGCAACAAATCCATGATTTCCTTTGTACAAAATTGGGTAATATTCATCTAAACGACGGGCAATATAATTAGCATTTAAAATTGCCACTTTTGTCGCTTCTGTTAATCCTTTTGCCCCCATCATGGCAATATACATCCAAGAAATCACCAGAATACTCGCACTCCCCCAAGGCGCGGCGGAAACAGCCCCAATGCGATCATTTCCTTCTAATTCCACCACCGCATGACCAGGGAGGAAGGGAACCAAATGAGATGCAACCCCAATTGGCCCCATCCCTGGCCCACCGCCCCCATGAGGAATACAGAAGGTTTTATGTAGGTTCAGGTGACACACATCCGCCCCAAAATCCCCTGGACGACATAACCCGACTTGGGCGTTCATATTTGCCCCATCCATATAAACTTGTCCGCCATTAGCATGAATGATATTACAAATCTCTTGAATTCCGGTTTCAAATACCCCGTGAGTTGAGGGATAAGTTATCATTAATGCTGCTAAATTATCTCGATGTTTTTCAGCTTTTGCTTGCAAGTCAGCAATATCAATATTGCCTTGGTCATCACACACAACCGGAACAACTTTAAACCCACACATCACAGCACTCGCAGGGTTTGTTCCATGAGCAGATTCAGGAATTAAACAAATATTCCGGTGAAGTTCCCCTCGATTTTCATGATATTGACGAATTACTAATAATCCGGCATATTCTCCTTGAGAACCTGCATTCGGTTGTAATGAAATCCCTGCAAATCCTGTAATTTCAGCCAACCAATTTTCTAACTGTTCAAACAGAATTTGATAACCTTGGGTTTGGGATTTTGGGGCGAAAGGATGGAGTTTTCCAAATTCTGGCCAAGTCACCGGAATCATTTCGGCGGTTGCGTTTAATTTCATCGTACAGGAACCTAAAGGAATCATCGAGGTATTTAACGATAAATCCTTGGTTTCCAAGCGATGAATATAGCGTAAAAGTTCCGTTTCTGAATGGTAACTGTTAAAAACCGGATGGGTTAAATAGGCAGATTTACGAGTAAAAGGGGTAAGATTATCTGAGGCTTTTAATACCTCTTCAACGTTAAAAGGTAACTCAGATCCCCGAAAGATTGACCACAAATCAATCACATCTTGAATAGTTGTGGTTTCATCTAAACTAATCCCAACAGTTTGCTCATCAATCACTCGCAGATTAATTTCTTTAGCTTCGGCTGCTGACAGAATTTCCGTTAAAGATTTTCCCCCTAATTCTACTTTTATTGTATCAAAAAAGGGTTCTGTTCCCATTGAATAGCCTAAACGTTTTAACCCTTCTGCTAAGGTTAAGGTTAACTGATGAATATTTTGGGCAATTTGTTGAAGTCCAGACGGCCCATGATAGACTGCATATAAACTTGCAATCACCGCTAATAAAACTTGGGCCGTACAAATATTACTGGTGGCTTTATCACGGCGAATATGTTGTTCACGGGTTTGTAAAGCTAACCGTAACGCCGGGTTTCCTTGGGAATCTTTAGAAACACCGACCATCCGCCCTGGAACGTTGCGTTTATACGTTTCTTTCGTGGCAAAATAAGCCGCATGGGGGCCACCATAACCCAAGGGAACCCCTAACCGTTGGGTACTTCCGACTGCAATATCTGCTCCGAATTCCCCAGGTGGAGTTAACAGCGTTAAACTTAAAATATCCGCCGCCACTGTAACTAAAGCATTGTGTTGATGGGCGGTTTCAATAAAATTACGATAGTCATAAATTGACCCATCACTCGCTGGATATTGCAGTAAACATCCAAAAATAGGAGTATTAAAATCAAACGTGCGGTGATCTCCAATAATAATATCAATGCCTAATGGAATTGCACGGGTTTTGACGACATCAAGGGTTTGAGGATGGCAATCTTTTGAGACAAAAAATCCGTTAGCTTTGCTTTTAGAAACGGCATAACTCAAACTCATGGCTTCCGCAGCCGCCGTTCCTTCATCTAATAAAGAAGCGTTAGCAATTTCTAATCCGGTTAAGTCAATAATCAGGGTTTGAAAGTTTAGTAAAGCTTCTAAACGACCTTGGGCAATTTCCGCTTGATAGGGAGTATAAGCCGTATACCAACCGGGATTCTCTAATATATTGCGTTGAATCACACCCGGAGTGATACAATCAGAATAACCCATACCGATAAAAGAACGATAAACTTTATTTTGAGAAGCGATCGCTTTTAATTGATTCAGGGCTGCATATTCACTGAAAGCTTCGGGTAATTTTAAGCTTTGATTGAGGCGAATCGTTGAGGGAATCGTTTGATCAATTAAATCCTCTAAACTAGAAACCCCCAATAATTCTAACATTTGTTGAATTTCATCAGCATTGGGGCCTAAATGCCGTTGAACAAATCCCTCTTGTCCCGTAGTTTGTGGATATTTTCCGTTATCCGTAGCAGCAGAAGATGACATCGTTTCAGTCTGGGTGTTTGCTGGGGAAGTAATCTCTAACATGAAACTCCGAATGAGGGTTGACGGTTAATAAACAACCAGATATGAGGGTTGATACCCGGTGGAAAAATTCTGTAAACCTTTGATACAATCAGATTCTCGGGTTCAGCTTGAACCGAATCTCAATTAACAACTGTTTACATTATCTTAAAAATAGTTTACCAAAAGTTGAGATAGGGTGTAGCGAAATCGTGACTTGTATCGCACCTCACCTCTAGGAAGGTTAACGGTTAGCCCGTAATAGGTTGTCATAATTTACAACTGACCTAAAACAGCCAGAAGTATTATCTGGTATTCCCTATTCGTAATTCGTAATTCGTAATTCGTAATTCCCTATTCCCTGTTCCCTTTAAGATGATGAATATTATTGAAATTCTCAAACAAGATTATCAACAATTTCCCGATAACCAAAGTTATCAGATTTATGCGGATAACGTTTATTTTAAAGACCCCATGAATCAATTTAATGGGTTAGAACGCTATCAACAAATGATGGGATTTATGAAAACTTGGTTTTGGGATATTCAACTGGATTTACATAGTATTACTCAAACTGAGAATTTAATAGAAACCCGTTGGACACTGAGTTGGACAACTCCCCTCCCCTGGAAACCCAGAATTTCTATCCCTGGACGGAGTGAACTCAAATTAAACCCCAATAACCTGATTGAAAGCCATATCGACTATTGGGACTGTTCGCGCTTGGACGTAGTGAAACAGCTATTCTTGCTAAAAACCCGCTAAAGTTAAAGAATGTAAACAAATTTTAAGCTTAAAATCGTATGCGCGTAATCTTAATGACGGGTAAAGGTGGCGTAGGTAAAACCTCCGTTGCGGCTGCAACAGGGTTGCGCTGTGCGGAGTTGGGGCATAAAACCCTGGTGTTGAGTACCGACCCCGCCCACTCCCTCGCCGATAGCTTTGATATGGAGTTAGGACACGAACCCCGTCAAGTCCGACCCAACCTTTGGGGGGCTGAACTGGACGCTTTAATGGAACTCGAAGGCAATTGGGGGGCGGTGAAACGCTATATTAGTCAAGTATTACAGGCGCGAGGACTCGATGGAGTACAGGCGGAAGAATTAGCCATTTTACCGGGGATGGATGAAATTTTCGGTTTGGTGCGGATGAAGCGCCATTATGACGAGGGAGATTTTGAGATCTTAATTATTGATTCTGCCCCAACGGGAACGGCGTTGAGATTGTTAAGTTTACCGGAAGTGGGCGGTTGGTATATGAGAAAATTTTACAAACCGTTACAAGGAATGTCGGTGGCGTTGCGTCCTCTGTTTGAACCGATTTTTAAACCGTTAACGGGGTTTTCCTTACCCGATAAAGAAGTCATGGACGCCCCTTATGAATTTTATGAAAAAATTGAAGCCTTAGAAAAGGTGTTAACCGATAATATGCAAACCTCAGTGCGTTTAGTAACGAACCCTGAAAAAATGGTAATTAAGGAATCTTTACGCGCCCATGCCTATTTAAGTTTGTATAATGTTTCGACAGATTTAGTCATTGCAAATCGAATTATTCCTGAAGAAGTCACCGATCCCTTTTTCAAAAAATGGAAAGAAAATCAACAACAATATCGTCAAGAAATTCATGATAATTTTACCCCCTTACCTGTTAAGGAAGTTCCCTTATTTTCTCAGGAGTTATGTGGATTTGAAGCGTTAGAACGGTTAAAAGAGACGTTATATGCAGATGAAGATCCCAGCCAAGTTTATTATAAAGAAAATACTGTTCGAGTCGTGGAGGATAAAAATCAATATACCTTAGAATTGTATTTACCCGGAATTCCCAAAGAACAAATTCAACTGAATAAAACGGGGGATGAACTTAATATTAGAATTGGTAATCATCGCCGGAATTTAGTGTTACCCCAAACCTTGGCTATGTTGCAACCTTCTGGGGCAAAAATGGAAGATGATTATTTGAGAATTCGGTTTTCGGATGGGGTGAAAGCGTAAATTTTAGGAATCCTGTTTCTTAGATAATCAGTAGGTGGACGCAATTATGCGTAAAAGGTAAAACGCTATAAATTTCTCTGTCTAAGGAATTGATGTTTACAGGTTTAACCTTTATTCGTGACCACCTACTGACCTTTGCCAAATCAAAATGAGATATCATAGAAAATAGGGTATCCTAAAATTAAACTACAACTTTAATAGATTAGATATTAAAACTGGCTTATGATTTCTGAATTTCCAGAACACCTAGAGGAAGAAAAACCAGAGTTAACCGAACCGATTGTTAAACCTCATAGACAATCTAATCCCCCATCGTTAACCGAAACTTACATACGATCTAATCGCTCATGGTTAACCGAAACTTATATACGCTCTAATCGCCTATCTCCTTCTAACGTGATTGTTGACGAGGATCTTGAACTAGATGCTAGAAAAGGATTGTCTGAAACTGAAGCATCTAATGCTTTAGATATAGCTAAATACTTGATTACCCTGGCTTCTCCTGAAGAAGAAGATTTAATGACTAATCTAAGACTTCAGAAATTGCTTTACTATGCTCAAGGTTTTCATTTAGCTCTATTTGGGAAACGCCTATTTTCTGAAAAAATAGAAGCTTGGCAATATGGGCCTGTTGTGCCTGATGTTTACCGAATATACAAGCAATATGGATCAAATCCTCTTCCACAGCCTGACGATTTTAATATAGATCAATATAGTCAAGAAACACAAGAATTACTAGATGAAGTTTATGAAGTCTATGGACAATATACGGCTCCAATACTCAAGCGTTTTACTGATCAAGAACCCCCCTATAAAGAAACTGATGTTAATGAAGAGATAGCCCTTGATTTGATGAAGGCATATTTTGAGACTCAAGTGGTGAAGTAGTCATGGCAAAGATGAAGGGTAAAGACCCTAAAAAAGGAAAACGTATTGCTCCACCTCCACCTTTGCCAAGTACCCCAAATTACGATTTAGAACCTCCTGTTTTCTGTTTGCGATATCTTGATAAAACACACGGCTTAGATAGTTGTGATCAAGATGAAAAAGCAGCTTTGGTATCTACATTTTACAAACTCAGTCAGTTATCTTGGAGGGAACTTCGTCGCGCACCTCGTCATGGACTTGGGTATGAAATCATTGATCGTAAGAGTTTTCGTGTTACTATTCCCAAACATATTACAGAAGATGTAAATCTGATCGCATTCCGATTTAGTGGTTTAAAACCAATGGTCGGTTATAGGGATGAAGCAATTTTTCGGATTATATGGCTAGATAAATCTTTTAAAGTGTACGATCACGGAAGTTAAGGAATAGAAATCTTTTCTTAACTCTACAAATTGCCAGGAAAAAAGTCTCAGTTGATAGATTTTTAGGAATAACGAAAATGGAAGACGATTATTTAAAAATTAAGTTTGCGTCTGAGGTAAAAGTTTAACGAGATCAGGTGCGTGCGCGATCGCTTACGCACCCTACTTTTATGTTTTTTTAATAAAGGGTTCAAAAACAGATACTAATTCCGGTTGACTCACCACTAATGTTGGATAGGATTGAGTGCCATAATTTCGTCCAATTTCTAAGGGAAAAGGTTCGGGAGACAGAGGACACCAAACCGCCCCTGCTGCTTTAACAATGACCCAACTTCCGGCGATATCCCAAATTTTAGGAGTGGCTTCAACTCCCCCTAAAGTTGCACCTGCGGCGACAGTGAGGAAGTTATAAGCCGCCATGCCTAACATCCGAATTTTACACGGAATTTGAGGAGCGATCGCAATACTTCGAGAACAGAGGTTAAAAAAGTGATTAGAACTTAACGCATCGGAACTGGCGTGAATGGGTTGACCATTTAAAAATGCTCCTTGGGTGCCTGTTAAACTTGATGAGCCGAACCAAAACCCGTGAAAGGTTTGGTTTAAAGGAGGTAAATGAATCAAACCAAAAACCGGATTTCCTTGATACAGTAATCCTAAAGAAACCCCCCAAATGGGAATCCCTCTGGCGAAATTCGTTGTCCCATCTAAAGGATCAATCACCCAACACCAGTCTGTATTCGGAAAAATATGTTCCGCTTCTTCACTGAGAACCCCGTGTTCGGGAAATGTGGTGGCGATACGGGTGCGAATTTCAAGATCGGCCCATTGGTCAGACCGGGTGACTAAACTCCCATCGGCTTTTTCATCAGCTTGGACTGTGCCAAAATCGAGGATTAACTGTTGTCCAACATCGTTAGCCGTTGTTGTTGCAAAGTTCAAAATTTGATTCCAGAAATTACTCATGATTTCCTAAAGTAATGTCAAAATAAAAAACAATCCAGATAAAAACTATTTCAGTTAAACCGCTTATGCTGTTGAAATCGACCACTCGCCATATCCATATTTATACGGCGGAAATTCAGAATGAAGAGTTAGTGGACAGCGAACAAGTCCTCACCTTGGATGTTGATCCCGACAATGAATTTAACTGGAATGAGAAAGCTTTGCAACAAGTCTATCGGAAATTTGACGAGTTAGTCGAAACGTTCAATGGCGAAGACCTCACCGAATATAATTTACGTCGGATTGGATCAGATTTAGAGCATTTGGTGCGATCACTGATCCAAGCGGGTGAAATTAGCTATAACCTCAACTCGCGTACTGTGAACTATAGTATGGGATTACCTAGGGTTCAGTAGTGAATGTGGGGTGGAGGGTGTAGGGTGGAGGGTGTAAGCAAAAGAAGAGTGTAGGGGTGGGTTCTAAACTGGATGATCAGGATCAACACCTGAAGGATCGGGTTGCTGATTGGGTATAGGAGATTGTTTTTGCGATCGCTGACGTTGTAAAAATTGTTTCATGGACAATTGACGGTTGGTCATGAATCGATTCCAAGAACCCGGAAAAAACTGATCCATCGTTTCAATTAATGCCCAAACCTCCAAATTAATCATTTGGTAGTAGTGACCGTGAGACTGTTTCAATTCAGTTAGCCGTTCATTAATTTCCAAATACGGTAAGAATTTAGGGTCATTGGACGGGTTAGGGGGAGAATGACTCATGAGGTGAGTAGCCTTAAATGATGTTGTTGATTCCCAATCGGTGCTAATTTTTAGCTTCTTCCGCACTCGTACCCCAAGTCTGACCCGTGATTGGCGGTGTAGGTAGTTCACAATCGGGCATCTACTGCACATCTATTGTGATTCTCTGTTGTCACCTCGTACCGATGGGGTAGAGAGTAACGCTGATCTGTTAGTTGACACTCTCACCGTCAATCGCCAAGCGATGTGACGGGAGATTCTTTGTTCAACGAATCGACTTGCCCCAACAGGATTGCTCCCGTTAAAGTAGAGGTCAATTCTCCCAAAGCGTTTATCGGTTCTAAACCGAAGGTTCCGGTATGTCCTGCCGTACTTAATCCAATTCTTAAAATGTTTTTTGCAGCATTTTCATCCCTATCTAACTGACATCCACAATTACAAACGTGGGTTCTTGTTGATAGGGATTTTTTGACGATTTTTCCGCAATTTGAACAGTTTTGGCTTGTATATTGAGGAGGAACAGCGATAGTAGCCTTGCCGTACTTTCTCCCAAAATATTCTAACCAAATACGGAATTGATACCAAGCTGCATCATTAATTGACTTAGCCAGACAATGATTTTTAACTAAGTTCTTAATCCTTAAATCTTCGTAGGCGACCAAATCGTTAGATTGGATGACGGAGTAAGCTGTTAAGCATCTAAATAGGGTATAATGAAAAACCAAGTTTAGAAAAATCAATCAAAAGATGCCTGCTAAAAATCATTTAAATGAAAAGCAAGTAGAGAAACTACAGAAAAGATTGAAAGAGGAAGAAAATGGACAAATCCGAGAAAGAATCTTGATTTTATTATTGCTAAATGATGGTAAAAAGCAAAGTGAAATTGCCAAGTTTTTGGGCTGCTCATTAAACAAAGTATGTTATTGGTGTGTACATGGAGACCCTGACAAATTAGAAAGCCTAAAAGATGAAAGAATGAAAGGAAATTATAGAAAAGCCACAGACAAATATATAGAGATATTATTAGAAACAGTAGAAAAAGAACCGGAAGAATTAGGATATGAATTTGGGAGATGGACAGGAGAAAGATTGGCAACTTATTTAGAACAAATCACAGGAATCAAATTAAGTAGTTCACAAGTGAGAAAGATATTAAAGGAAAAAAAGTATGTTTATTTGTGGGCAAAGTATAGCTTAGAAGAGAAAAGAGATCCAGAAAAAAGAAAATTATTTAAAGATAAAATAGAAGAATATTTGAAAATAGCAAAAGAAAGTCCAGAACAATTACAGGTATGGTTTTGGGATGAAAGTGGATTTAATTTAAGAGTGATAAAAAGAAAGAATTGGTGTAAAAAAGGGAAGAGGAAACAGATTAGAGGAGACAGGAGGAAAGGAAGAGTTAATGTGATGGGAGGATTGAGGTACTCGGATAAAAAAAGATTTGTAGAATTTCTGGATAAAGGAAATGCAGATAATTTTTATCAAGTGTTAAAAAGTTTTTATCAAGAGCTAATTTATGAATGGGTATTAGCGGGAAATCAAGCAGAAGAATTTGTAGAAAAAGGAGCTAAGATCCTGATTATTCTTGACAATGCAAGTTTTCACAAAAAAGAAGAGTACCTAGAAAAAATTAAAGCAGAAATGCCGAATGTCTATTTAGAATTTCTTCCAGCATATAGTCCAGATTATAATTTAATTGAATTAGTCTGGCATTCAGCTAAAGAATATATAGCTCATCGACTCTTTAAATCAGTTGATGAGCTAGAGTGTTTATTACATCAGCTTTTAAATGAAGGACAGTTATCTATTAAATGGGGACGTAAACTTAAAAACAAAGGTAATGCTATAATCACAGTTTAAATACACAACAGCTTATGCAACAAGCTTGCTAAACTCTTTTCGTTGCCGACTGATTTTTAGATGAGCCTTAGATAATCGCTGTCTGGCTTTTTTGCGGTTATTAGACCCTTTCTGTTTACGAAAAAGTTGTCTTTGTAACCGCTTAATTTTCTTCTCTTTTTTTCTTAAGAATTTGGGGTTATCTACTTTATTACCTTGATCATCGGTGTAGAAAGCAGATAATCCTACATCTAAACCGATTGTTTTATTAGTTGGTTCAGATTGAATCTTAACGTCAATTGAGAGTAGAAATTGGCAATAGTAACCATCTGCACGTCTAACTAATCGAACTCGTTTAATTTGTTCCGGTTGATAGAAATGCAGATCATAACTTCCCACTAAACGCAACCGCCCAATTCCTTTCTTATCAGTAAAGGTAATGGCTTTACGAGTTTCTAAATTCAATTGCCATCCGGTTGTTTTATATTCAACCGAACGGCAATTTTTCTTGAATTTAGGGAAGCCTTTTTTACCCGGAACTTTCCGCTTGCAATTATCGTAGAATCGAGCGATAGCTGACCATGCTCTCTCTGCACTAGATTGTCTAGCTTGAGAATTCAGTTCATTAGCGAATTTAAAGTCATGAGCTAATACACGGCAATATTTGTTCAAATCGTACTTATTAACCCCTTTGTTATCCATCCAATATCTTAAACATTTGTTTTGGACGAATTGGGCTGTACGAATCGCTTCATCTATTGCCTTGCGTTGTTGCAATGCGGCTCTAACTTTAAATTCTAAAACCAACATTTATGCTACCTATCTCGACCTAAATCTAAGTTAGCACAAGTTTTCTGTTTTGTGCCAACTGTTTCTATATCGTGCTACGCTAGTTTTGTTGCTCGGTTTTTCATCTCACCGTTAACCTGGCGGTGTAACGGGAGTCTTCAAACCGAGATCCTAGATAACAAGAAACGCAATCCTGTTGTAGCGTAGAAACATCATGATCAGAGTCAAGGCACGCTGTTAGGCGAGTCTTTACGAAGCCAACCTCCTAGAGGTAAATTATTCCAATTTTAGACGATGATCGTTGAGTGGCAACAGAGGCGTGAGGAAACCAAATGCAAAATGCTGTGGCAAAACACTATCTGTGGGCTGTAGGTGAAGGGATCGAAGCAGTACCTTCGGGAACGCTGATCGCCGAGCGCTACCTCCTCAAAAGCAGCAAAATTGTGGTTGATACTCGACCCGAACTGCTGCCGGAAATACCAAGCGAGATTTCTGATCAAATTGCCCCCTATCTCAAATTATTTTCCTATCGGTTGCACATTCCGCAGGTATATGGAATTATTTCGCCCACGAAAGGAGCCAAGAATAAATCCATCCTCCTGTTAGAAAAAGGGCCAATTGCACCCCATGGGGAGACTTTAATGCCAACGTTAACGGCCCTGTGGCCGGATGCGAGTGCTATGCGTCAACTCAATTGGTTGTGGCAAATAGCTCAACTCTGGCAACCTTTTAGCCGTCAGGCTGTCGCTTCGAGTTTACTAGAGGCTGATTTACTGCGGGTTCAGGGGCCTTTTGTGCGGCTATTGCAATTAAACTTAGATGGACACAATATTTCTCTAACGCAGTTGGGTTATTTTTGGCAACAGTGGGTTCCGACCGCACACCCCCGGATTCAAAAATTCCTCCAACAACTCACCCATCAAATGCTTACGGGAGAGTTACGCACCTCAACTCAATTGATTCAGCAATTGGATCAAGCTCTCTCGATCTGTGGACGAGGGTATCATCGACGGATTGAAATTGCGACCGGAACAGATGCTGGCCCCACTCGTTCTCACAATGAAGATGCTTGTTATCCCAGTGCACAAACCTCCATCCGAGTCCCCTTAACGGAACCTGCATTGGCTGTTGTTTGTGATGGCATTGGCGGACAGGATGGCGGAGAAGTCGCTTCTTCCATGGCAATTGATGTTTTACGTCAACAGGTGGAACAAATGCCCCTGCATCAAGCCAATTGGGATCCTTTATCTTTAGTTCCTAAATTAAAACGGGCAACTTGTATTGCTAATGATGTCATTTGTCAACGCAATGATGATGAAAACCGTCAGGGTCGCGAACGCATGGGAACCACGCTGGTAATGGCGCTGGCTCATGTTCATGAAATTTATTTAACCCATTTAGGGGATAGTCGCGCCTATTGGGTGAGCTCTAGTGGTTGTCATCAAGTGACGGTGGATGATGATGTGGCTTCTCGACAGGTGCGTTTAGGTTGTGCACTTTATCGAGATGCTCTCCAACAAGGGGCTTCTGGAGCGTTAATTCAAGCGTTAGGGATTACCTCATCGGTGACACTGCATCCCACAGTACAACGTTTTCCCCTGGATGAAGATTGTGTATTTTTATTATGTTCTGATGGGTTAAGCGATCGCGATCGGGTTGAACAATATTGGGAAACGGAAATTTTACCGATTTTGCATCGAGAAGCCGATTTAGGGACAATTCGCGATCGCTTGATTGAGATTGCTAATACTCAAAACGGCCATGATAATGTCACGATTGCTTTATTATTTATTGAAATTGTTCCCAAGGATGATAACGAATCTTTAAAGGAAGTGTCTGTGGCGCCTGTGGTTCCTTTAAACGATGGGTTGGGTGATGATTCTTCCGATACCAATGATGCGGATGATTCATCGATGGAAACAGAAATTGCCCGCGCTCGACAGACAAAACCTGCGATGTCTAGGGTTTGGTTCCTATCCTTGGGAATTGCTATTTTATTGGGAATTTTAGGCGCTTTGCTGTATGGGTTAGGTTTGTTTAACCCCAATAACCCCGAAGCTCAACTCACAACTCCATCCCCCACTAGCAGCCCATCTCCTTCTCCAACACCCCCTCCTTTACCGGCTCCGATTAGTACCTTAAAATTACAATCTTTTATTCAACTGGGAACTCCTACAGCCAATTCAACCCCGATCATTCTCCTTCAAGAATTTGGGAAACCGGCTCTCAAAGGAAATGTACCACCGGGAACAGTCTTTCAGGTTCAACAAAAACAATCTACTCCTGAAGCCGGAATTTGGATAGAAGTCAAAATTTGTTCCCTTCCTAATTCTACAAATGGACAACCTCTGGATGGGAACTCCCCTGAAGTTGATTCAACGGTTATACCCCCTAACCCTGGGGAACCTCTGGATACAACAACTGCTCCCCCTCTAAAAGTGGGAGATCTGGGCTGGTTAAAGGAACAAGATGTGAATAACCATTTGATTCCTAACTTTACCCCTAGTGCAAAACAGAAGGGACAGTGTACATTAGCACCGTAATCAGTTATCAGTTATCAGTTATCAGTTATCAGTTATCAGCGACTGTCCATTGTCCATTGTCCATTGTCCATTGTCCATTGTCCATTCTCTATTAACTGATTACTGCTTATGGCAACTGAACCAAAATTTATATTAGATTTAGTCACGGCTTTGGGGTCGGCGACTGTAGGGGGGTTTTTAGCCAATCGTTTGCGTCAACCTGTACTGTTAGGTTATTTATTAAGCGGTTTAATCATTGGGCCGTTTGGTTTAAAGTTAATTAAAGATGTCCCTCAAATTCAGTCTTTAGCTGAAGTGGGTGTCGCTTTTTTGTTATTTGCTCTAGGCGTAGAATTTTCTATTGCTGAACTGAAACGAGTTAAAGATATTGCCTTAAAAGGAAGTTTATTACAAATTGGTTTAACAACGGGTGCAATTGCACTCATTTCTTTAATATTCGGATGGACAAAGACACCCATAGAGGGAATATTTTTAGGATTTTTACTCTCTTTATCCTCTACGGCTGTTGTTCTTAAAACGTTAACAGAACGGGGAGAAACGAATACCACTCATGGTCAAGTCATGTTAGCAATTTTAATTGCTCAAGACTTGGCATTAGGACTAATGTTAGCAATTCTTCCCGCCTTAAGTCAACCGGGATCGGCGTTAGGAATAGCCCTATTACAAGCAGGGTTAAAAGGGGTTATTTTTATTGCTTTTGCTATTTTTGCTGGAATTTGGTTAGTACCGCCATTAATCAAAACCATTGCAGCAACGGAAAGTTCAGAGTTATTTTTATTATCGGTAATTGCTTTATGTTTAGGAGTGGCATTACTCACTGATGCTTTAGGATTATCGATTGAAATGGGGGCCTTTATTGCTGGATTAATGATTGCTGAAGTTGATTATTCTGATCAAGCATTAGCGAAAGTTTTGCCCTTGCGAGATACCTTTGCCAGTCTATTTTTTATCTCGATAGGAATGTTAATTGAACCGTTAGTAATTTTAGATAACTTTGGATTGATTATTTCGTTAGTTTTAATTGTCATGTTAGGAAAAGCCTTAATTGTAGCTCCGATTATTTTAGGGTTTGGCTATTCCTTTAAAACCGCAATTATTGCCAGTTTAGGATTAAATCAAATCGGAGAATTTTCTTTTGTTTTAGCTCAAGAAGGCTTAGATTTAGGGATATTAGGAGAAAAAAAATATTTATTAATTATAGGAACAACAGCAATTACATTAGTCTTAACTCCGGTATTATTGAAAGCCGCGCCTCAGTTAGCGGATCAAATTGCAGCGTTACCCGGAATTAGTAGTTTTTTAAAGAAATTTCGAGATGTGAAAGCCATCGCCCTTCCCGAAACTTTACAAAATCATGTCGTGGTTGCAGGTTATGGACGGGTAGGACAGGTGTTAGTAAATATGTTAAGAAATCAAGGACAAACGGTGTTAGTGATTGAAAATAGTGAAGCTGCAATTCAAAAATTAAGACTACAACAAATCCCCTATATTTTTGGTGATGCTGACTCAGATTTAGTCTTAGAAAAAGTTCATTTAGAACGGGCTAAAGCTTTGGCTGTCGCCCTTCCTGACCCCGCCAGTACCCGAATTTTATTACAACGGGCGTTATCCCTCGCCCCCGATTTAAAAATTGTGGTTCGCGCCCATGAAAATATGGAAGTGGAAATTTTAACTCAATTAGGGGCCTGGGAAGTGGTACAACCGGAATTTGAAGCCGCCTTAGAAATTGGGGCGAATTTATTAGCGGTATTAGGGAAAAATACGGATGTAATTCAATCCGTTATTCGGTCAATTCGTACCGGACGTTATCGTAGTGTTCTCCCTGAAAAAATCACGAATTTAGAATTAAGAGCATTACAGGAAGCAACGGAAAATTTAAACACAAATTGGGTCGGAATTCACCCGGATTCTCCTTTAGTGGGGTTAACCTTAGCTAAAGCAAATATTCGTCATCTCACTGGGGTAACAATTATGGAAATTGAACGGGAAAACGAAAGGTTAAATTATCCAACACCAGATACTGAATTTCAAGTCAATGATCGAGTTTTAGCTGTGGGTTCAAAGGATGAAATTGATCTATTTAAAACCTTAATGGGTCAAGCTTCTTGGTTAAGTCGAGATAAAATTCGTTGGGTTCCTTTAGAGGAAACGTCTCCGTTAGTGGGTTTATCGTTAACACCTGAAGAGTTAACCAATAATTCAACGGGAATTATTGCTATTAGACGACAAGGAAACCTTTATAAATCGGTCAATAAACCCTTTAAGTTAAAAGAGGGGGATGTTTTATTATTACAAACGCCCTTAGAAGATGTGGAAAAATTGATGCAAGAACGCTCAGTCAGTTCCGTTTAAATTTGTTAAAATAAAAGCGATCGCTGATTAATAATATTATTATGAGTCCTGTTCAAACCCAACTCCCAACTGATACCTGGGTAACAGCAACCTGGGAAGAATACCTCGCTGCATTGGATAATCCCGCCTATGCTAAAGCCAGAGGTTACTATTTTAATGGACGCATGAGGTTAGAAATGTCACCCCTTGGAAACCCCCATTCTCGTGATCACGCCACCATTATTGCAGCCCTTTATCTATTTGCTGCATTGCGGAATATTGATTTAGATGCTCATGATAACTGCACCTACCGTAAACGAGGGTTTGATGACGCACAACCGGATGCTTCTTTTTATATGGGTGAAAATGCAGAAATCATTCCTTGGGAAACTACAATTATTGATTTAGATCAGTTTCCTGCGCCTGATTTAGTGATAGAGGTTGCCTATTCTTCTTTAGCAGATGATCAAGGGGAAAAACGGTTACTTTATGAATCTTTAGGGGTAAAAGAATATTGGATTATTGATGTACAAGCCGTTAAAATTATTGCATTTAAGGTTGAGAATAGAGGTAGTTATAGAATTGAACAATCGCAAGTTTTACCAGGGTTAGAGATGGGAATATTAGAAGAAGCATTTCGTCGCAGTCGTCAAACGAATCATGGGAAAGTTAGTGCTTGGTTGTTATCGCAATTTCAGGGTTAATTTTTGTGAAAAATATTAAAATATTGTAGGGTGGGTGAGAACATGAAGCTTTGAAGCTAGTCGCTAATTTTATTAACTCACCCATCCTAAAAGTTAGAAACTTACTAAAAATGGCAATTGATAATTTAGGCAAAGAATCAATTATTGAATTTGGATTGCAAAAAATTCTAAAAATATATGAACATATTTATGATGAATTATATGACTGGTATTATGCTTGGTATGAAGATATTTTATTTGATTATATTTATTTTAAATTCGATCTGGACTTGTTTAGAATCCCCAGAAACTATGTATCCAATATAGTAGATATAGAATATGAAACGAGTTATTTTGACTTTAGGATATTAGACTGGCTTAAAACAAATTGGACTAAATTGGTTCAATCAAGATTTTATAACTTTATAGATCATTGTGAAATTAAAATAGATTTAGTTGTTTTTGTATTTGTTTATTTTAAAAAGATTTATGATTTTGATTTTAATAGTAATTTAGACATATTTAAAGAAGTATATATACGTCTATTCCAAGAATTGGATATAGAGATTTATTCTGTAATAGAATTAATTAATTTTAAATTGGGAATAAATGAAATAGACCCAGGAAAAGATTACGAAGACAATCAATTATTAGATATTATTAATAATAATATTGTTGATTTAATTATTTTACAAACTAGAAAAATATCTGAATGTTTAGAATTGGTTTTTGGAGGAAAATATTATTTAGATAAATCAATGGAAGAAACACTAAAAATAGAAATTGATCATAGCTTTTTGGAAAATGAATTTGATGATTTTGAAAGAGAGAATACAGAATTTTATGAACAAGAAATAAAAATAAAACAAATTTTAGATAATTGGGAGGAAGTAGAAATTGATGAGTCATTGTTAGCGGCTAGAAAATTGGCTTACTATTTTGATGGTCAAATTATTGACTTATTAGAATATAATGATAAAATTTTTTTTACAGGAGACAAAAAAAATATGCAATCTAAAAATTTACCCGCATTCAGTTATGATTCTGTACTTCCTAAGTATTTATTTTCTAGTCAAACTTTTGAAATTATAGAGCAGTTATCTATTAAGTACAATCAAGGTTTGTCATCATTCCTTAGTTTTACTCAAAAAAACAATGAGAAAATAGAGGAATTTATTGAACAACCTTTTAATCAACTGTGTTGTGCTGTTTTTAATAAACTTCCTAGAATAATAACTTCCCGTTATACACAGCCAAAATGGTATCAAGCAGAATTAAAGCAAGCATTAGGGGTTGATAATATTTTATATATCAAGCTTAATCAAAATTCTTTATCTTTTGGTGTTGACAAAAATAAGCAGAGAGATTTACTTTTCAATAACTTAATTAATAGAGAAACTTCATGGGAGTTAGGGAATTGTGTTGATTTAGAATCTTTATTTTCCTTATCTCATCATGAAATAGTTATTAGCAAAAATGATTTAATAAATTACTCAACTAATAAAATTATTAATTTAATTGAAGAAAAATTTAGAAATCACCATAACTTGATTAAATCTGACTTATTGATTAAATATAACTTACACGAATGTTCTAAAGAAACAGGAATTGATGAAGCTGAACTTCAGAGATGGGTAAACAATATTAACCGTAAAGGACAAATTATTTTACAAGGGCCACCGGGAACCGGAAAAACCTTTATTGCAAAAAAATTAGCTGAACATTTCACTAGAGGTAGAGATGGTTTTTCAGAAATCATTCAATTTCATCCTTCCTATAGTTATGAAGACTTTATTCAAGGAATACGTCCTCAAACTGAAAACGGACAATTAACTTATGATCTCGTCCCTGGTCGGTTTTTAGAATTTTGCCAAAAAGCCGAATCTTATGATGATATTTGTGTTTTAATTATTGATGAAATTAATCGAGCAAATTTATCAAATGTGTTTGGGGAGTTAATGTATTTATTAGAATATCGAGATCAAGAAATTAATTTAGCGGGTAGTAATGAACCCTTTAAGATTCCTGAAAATGTTAGAATTATTGGGACAATGAACACAGCAGATCGTTCTAAGCTGTTGTGTATTTAAACTGTGATTATAGCATTACCTTTGTTTTTAAGTTTACGTCCCCATTTAATAGATAACTGTCCTTCATTTAAAAGCTGATGTAATAAACACTCTAGCTCATCAACTGATTTAAAGAGTCGATGAGCTATATATTCTTTAGCTGAATGCCAGACTAATTCAATTAAATTATAATCTGGACTATATGCTGGAAGAAATTCTAAATAGACATTCGGCATTTCTGCTTTAATTTTTTCTAGGTACTCTTCTTTTTTGTGAAAACTTGCATTGTCAAGAATAATCAGGATCTTAGCTCCTTTTTCTACAAATTCTTCTGCTTGATTTCCCGCTAATACCCATTCATAAATTAGCTCTTGATAAAAACTTTTTAACACTTGATAAAAATTATCTGCATTTCCTTTATCCAGAAATTCTACAAATCTTTTTTTATCCGAGTACCTCAATCCTCCCATCACATTAACTCTTCCTTTCCTCCTGTCTCCTCTAATCTGTTTCCTCTTCCCTTTTTTACACCAATTCTTTCTTTTTATCACTCTTAAATTAAATCCACTTTCATCCCAAAACCATACCTGTAATTGTTCTGGACTTTCTTTTGCTATTTTCAAATATTCTTCTATTTTATCTTTAAATAATTTTCTTTTTTCTGGATCTCTTTTCTCTTCTAAGCTATACTTTGCCCACAAATAAACATACTTTTTTTCCTTTAATATCTTTCTCACTTGTGAACTACTTAATTTGATTCCTGTGATTTGTTCTAAATAAGTTGCCAATCTTTCTCCTGTCCATCTCCCAAATTCATATCCTAATTCTTCCGGTTCTTTTTCTACTGTTTCTAATAATATCTCTATATATTTGTCTGTGGCTTTTCTATAATTTCCTTTCATTCTTTCATCTTTTAGGCTTTCTAATTTGTCAGGGTCTCCATGTACACACCAATAACATACTTTGTTTAATGAGCAGCCCAAAAACTTGGCAATTTCACTTTGCTTTTTACCATCATTTAGCAATAATAAAATCAAGATTCTTTCTCGGATTTGTCCATTTTCTTCCTCTTTCAATCTTTTCTGTAGTTTCTCTACTTGCTTTTCATTTAAATGATTTTTAGCAGGCATCTTTTGATTGATTTTTCTAAACTTGGTTTTTCATTATACCCTATTTAGATGCTTAACAGCTTAGCAATTTTTTGAATAGGAGTGATGCGGTCAAACCATTTAGGAGTAATATCGCTTGATGATCCTCTTTGTAATCCCATACTAGGAGTAACAACAATAGTGATTAAATCTGGGTTTTGTTTTCGGAAAGTTGAAAGAACTCCGTCTACATGCATAGGCCCGCCATCAGGATGTCCTGCGGGTCTTCTTTGTATTTCCTCAAAAAAATTCACTAATCGCTCTAAAATTTTGCCATTTACCCCATAAAAATGGGCCGTTTGTATGTCCTTTACCCAAGGTTTTAAACTAACCATCGGCTCGGTTTTAATATTCTTATCCTGGTCAAGAAAATGACCAAAATAAACTAACGCCCAATCTATTTGTTGTAGTTCCTCAAGTAGTCTAGCTTCGTTTTCCTCGAAGTATTTAGAGATAGCTAAGTCATCTTCCAAAATTAAAACCCGGTTACATTGGCGTTCCTTCGCTTGCTTCAAGATATGATAGTGACTTAAAAGACAGCCCCTGGCTCCGATGCTAGGAAAAGATTCTGCACTTTCTGGTTTGATAGCGGGAAAGATTTCAACTTTTTCGGATGTGAGGGGTATATTCATCTTAATCAATTCCCTCTTCATTTGCTCTAGTCTATCCTTTCTTTCCGGTAGGTTAATTACATAAACATGATCAAAAAAATCGATAAGTTGCATAGGTGTAATCCTGTTTTATATTTGATATGTATTTTAACTTCAATCAAAGCAATTACCATAATAAGTTTAGCAGCGATCGCCACTATTTCGTTGCGATTATCCCAAAACTATGCCCAGACAGGGATTCCGTGAGTTGACATGGAGTCGTTTTCGTTATTCCTCCCAAACTAATTGAGATTACACTACATCAAGAATTCTGGTAAGTGTGTGAGAATACTGCAATCTCACCTTTTCTTTAGAAAATGATTTAGAACAATCTGGTCAAAGGTTTCTAAAAGCATTATTGAACCCTGAGTAGCGTCTACTAAATACAGATAAAAAAAACGCTTAAAGTTTGCCAAAAGCACCCCAAATTAAACCCGAAATCATTCCCCAAATACTACCAATTCCAGCCGATACAATAATTGAACCTATTAATAGAGAAGTTGTACCTGTTGTTGAGGAAGTATCTAAAACATTAGCAAAAGTTGTTGCTCCCAAAACCCCTAATCCTGCGCCAGAAATTGCCCCTAAAAAATTCCCCCAAATTGCACCGATAAAAGCCCCCCTTCGTCCTGATAAATGCAGGGATAAGGGTAAACTAGGGGCACCTCCAATCATTCCAAATATCCCCCCAGCTAAAGTACCACCAATAGTTCCAACACCCGCCGCCACAATAGTAGTAGCAATTATTCTGAGGGTAATTTCCCAGGAAGATGATGTTGAATTAAGATTAGGTTGTATCGCTTCAAATTGCTGCCAACCAACAGCTAAAATTCCTAATCCCATTCCGCCTAATGTTCCTAAATATGACCCCCAAACTCCTCCCACAAAAGCACCTCGTCTTCCCCACAACCGCCCAATATTAGGGAGGGATAAAGGAGGTTTAAATAAATGCCAAATAGCACCCCAAACCATGCCCATTACAGCCCCCCACATTAAGGTTTTACCAATCAAGGGTTCCTGTTCCATAACACCAAAGATTAATCCAGCAATGACCGCCGCAATAAAAATCCCTGACCATCCCCCCAAAATTAATGCAATTCCTCGATTTATTCCCCCAGGGGGAGGCAAATACACACTAATAACCACCCCTAAAAAACTCCCCCACATTGCGCCTACGATTAAACCGCCTAAAATTCCTTGTTTCCCATCTACAAAAGCAAAAATTAGCGCAATAATTGCGGATAAAACTGAGGTTCCCCAGAGTCCCCCTAACACAATTCCTGCCAATAAACTTCCGAATAAATTTTGTAGGTGTAAATGAGGAATTTGGGACAAAACTAATGATTTTTTAGCCGTTGGTGAGGGAACACTAGAACGATTTATCGGTGAAAATAAAGGACGCTGAACTGGAGCGGGTTTCGTGTTTAAGACTCGTTTTCGTTTGCGTTTGAGGGGTTGTAAATGTTGTTTTTGGGTAACGGCTTGACGGGAAGGAAAGGGATCTCGTCCTCCTAATTTTTCCGTGCGATCGCACCAAGGACAATCGTTTAAATGATTTCCATACCGATGTTCTAATTGTTGACTACAGGTAATTAAATTCGCTTCAGCTTCCTTTAATACCATTAACCAAGTTTTAGCATCGGGTCGAGCTTGAGGATTATTAAATCCGGCTTCAAAACATTGAATAAATAATTCCCGTATTTTTGGATATAATAATTCAAACGGTGGTGCAAAAGGCATCGGTTGATAGGGAACCTGCCTTGTCCCATAGACAAAATGACCCGCTCTCACCCTAGACTCAATGGCTGGAGGGTCGCCACTTCCTTGATAAACCCCAGAAAAGGGGTGTGTTCCTTCCATCAGGAGGAGAAAGATTAACACCGCCAGTCCAAACCGATCTTGTTCTGGGGTGCGGTTTAACTCCCGAAAGGCTTGTCCTTGGAGTTCTGGGGGGGTAAATTCAGCTTTACCGACGGGACAGCGATAAATCAACCCCGTATCGGGATCTCGAACTTGGAAAGAGTCGGTATCAACAAGGGTAACTAAGGCGGTATCACTCACTAAAATATTAGATTCATTAACATCCCCAATCACATATCCACTACTATGTAAATCGGCAAAGGACGCAACTAAATTACGGGCGGTGCGATGGAGATATAAATAATTAAATAAAGGCTTTTGTTGGCGGCGACTTTTCGGGGTATAGAAAATATGAATGGGGGTAGCTTTGCTGACACGCGGCATTAAATAACCCAGGATTTGCCGTTTATGATCGGTGGTATGCAGCAGGTCAATGGGCCATGCGATCGCCGTCATTCCTGGGGAAACCATCGCCGTTGCGGGGGGATAGTTATACATGACGGTGAGTTTATCAGCGTCTTCGTCAGTAGGTTTATGGTAGATTTTGGCAACTAAATTCGGATCTTCTAAAACCCTATAGATGCGTCCTTCTCCCCCACTCCCTAGCGGGGTGCGGGTATCAAGGGTAATGGTTTGTCCGTTGAACTGGCGTTGCAGCCGCATAGCAAGTTAGGGGTTGAACCGTTGCACCTGTTGAATGGTACTTAAAGCATAGCGCGTTGAGGAACAGGGCAGATTAAAGCATTTGCACTCTTTCTCTGACGGGTAGCCCTTGATTAAACCGTTAAAGAAGAGTTGGCCATCGGTATTTTGCAAAATAATGTAAACTTACAAATATTTCAGTTAAGGTAGTTTAATTAATCTTAACTTGCCTTGAAAGGCTGGTTGGTGACTCAAAACGGTATACCCCCTGAACAAGAAGGATTCAATTCCCTAAACTCAGGCTAATATCAACCGCGTTCTTCCGACGAGTTAGGTTAAATACTTTTCTCCTAGAATTTTAAAGCCAAATTTTGGGGAGAAAAAACAACTGCCTGATCGTCGGTAGAACTTAACCAGGGAAATAACCGTTGTCCGACATTAAGCTTTAAACTTAATGAGTTCAGTGGTAAAAGCGACATCCCAGAATAAAAAAAATTATTGAATTCAGACTCGGAGACATAATGAGATCAATTGTTCGTTTGGGCGCGGTATTGGGAATTGTGGGCAGCACATTCTTGCTGAGTCCTGACCCGACATTGCGTTGGTTTGCTTCTCTTCCTATGGGAACTCAACCCGCTTATGCACTGCCCGAAAACCAAATTCTGGAGAAACTCCGCTCCATTCCGGTATTTACCATTACCGATACACAGGGAGCTCCTTTAGTCGCTACTGTACCCCAAGCTGATAATAAAAAAGCGTCCGTTGCGGGTGTGTTTATTAGTCGCAATGATGCTGTTGCGTTTGTGGATAACTTAAAAACTCGTAATCCTCAGTTGGCTTCCACTGTCCAAGTTACAACGGTTTCCCTCGGTGAAGTTTATCGCATGAGTCAGCAAGCTCAAGGAAATCAAGACGACATTCAGTTTGCTTATGTCCCGGTGCAAAAACAGGTGGATTTAGCCAAGTCTGTTCTACAAGAAAATGGACAATCAGTTAACGAGTTTAACGGTGTTCCTTTGTTTATTGCTAAGGGGGGGCCAGATCAAGGCTACCTCACGATTCAAAATGGGAATGAACAGGTGATTCCGATCTTCTTTAATAAAGAGGATCTACAAAATATGTTGACTCAATTTAAAACGCAACAACCTGATTTAATCTCCAGTATTAAAATTGATGTGGTCAATTTAGAAGGGTTGTTAGATGCGTTAAAACGGGATAATGATCAATTTTTAAACCGAATTGTACTCATTCCGCCTCGTGAAACCTTAGAGTATTTGAAACAAAATCAACCCCAAAGTCAGCCCCGTCGTTAATTAACTTGATCATTAGGAACCGGGGATAATGCAGGAAACCATATCAGGGTGGCGACTGGGACAATGGTTAGAGGACGCAAAGGCAGAATGTCTCGTCCTTGGAATTTCTGCTCATGAAGTTCATTGGTTTCTCCAAGAGTTAACGGGTTTGGATCGGTTGACTCTGCGTTTACAAACCTTCAAACAGCAACCCTCTGTTCCTCTCCAGGTTCCTTGGTCAGAATTGACTCAACTTTGGCAACGACGCCTCACCGAAAGCATCCCCGTTCAATATCTCGTGGGAGTCGCTCATTGGCGTCAGTTTACCTTAAAGGTGTCTCCTGCTGTTCTAATTCCCCGTCCTGAAACAGAGTTAATCATTGATTTAGCTCAATCTGCGGCTGAAAATCTGGATCAGGATGGGATTTGGGCGGATTTGGGAACGGGAAGCGGTGCGATCGCTTTGGGTTTAGCTGAGAGTTTCCCCCAAGCTGAAATTCATGCGGTGGATACCAGTTTAGAGGCTTTAGCGATCGCTCAATATAACGCTGAAACCACAGGGTTTGCTGACCGTATCCAATTCCATCACGGATCATGGTGGCAACCCCTAGAGTTTTTACAAGGACAACTGACGGGAATGGTCTCTAACCCCCCTTATATCCCCTCTAACCTCATTGCGACCCTACAACCGGAAGTTGCCCACCATGAACCCACCTTAGCCTTAGATGGCGGTGCTGATGGATTAGATTGTATTCGCGATTTAGTGGAAACAGCCCCCCGTTATTTGCGCTCAGGGGGCCTTTGGATTGTGGAAATGATGGCCGGACAAGGAGAAGCCGTTGCAGGACTCTTACAGGCCCAGGGAAGCTATTCTGGGATTAAAATTATTCCCGACTTGGCAGGATTCGACCGTTTTGTTATAGCTTATTTGAAATAATTGTCCTAAGCCTCATAACTGATAACTGATAACTGATAACTGATAACTGAATTTATGGTTCAAGTTTCTATTGATGCGTTAATTGATGTGGCGATTTCGGGTAATAGGGTGGTTAGTTTCCCGACAGATACTGTACCTGCTTTAGCGACACGTCCTGATCAAGCTGAGTTGATTTTTAAGACTAAAAAACGCAGTCAAGATAAACCGTTAATTTTAATGGGAGCTACACCGGAAGCATTATGGCCCTATGTGAAGGGAACAGTAGAAGAATTATTAATTTGGCAACAAATTGCTCAATACTATTGGCCTGGGGCGTTAACTTTAGTGTTACCTGCTTCTGAAAAAGTTTACCCAGCGATGAACCCTATCGATCCCTCTACGATTGGTATCCGGGTTCCCAATTGTGCGATCGCTCAACATATTTTATCCCGCACGGGCCCAATGGCAACCACCAGTGCCAATTTATCAGGACAACCCCCATTATTAACACTGGCAGAAATTAATACTCAATTTCCTGATGTTGTCACATTGTTTTCCTCAGAATTTGATACAACCCTCACCGCTTCCACTATCCCTTCAACAGTAGCGAAATGGCAAGGGAATAGTTGGAAAATCTTACGACAAGGAGCTATTAATTTATAGAGTAAAAATGGAGATTAAAAATCAATTTTTTGTTAAATTAAATGATCTGTTCCATAATAACTGATAACTGATAACTGATAACTGATAACTGACAACTGTTCCCTGTTCCCTATTCCCTGCTATATCATGATCCTGATATGGCTAACTTTATAGAGTGAGTGAGACTAGGCAGATGGGTTGGAGCGAATTTGTATATTTAGGGTTGGGGTTGGGGTTAGGGGTCGTCCTAGCTCGGCTATTGGGGGGGAAAGGGAAACAATCATCTGAGTCCCTCACCACCGATGACTCCGCCAAAACGAGCAATGATGAACAACAGGTGCAAGCCCTCTCTTATCAATTAAAACAAACTCAACTCGCTTATCAAATGGCGGCGGAGATGAGTTTATTTAAAGCGGGATTTTTGGCTCGGACATCCCATGAGTTGCGCTCGCCTCTCAATAGTATGATTGGCTCATTACAACTGATTTTAGGGGATCTGTGTGAAAGTCCAGAAGAGGAGCAAGAATTTATTCAACACGCTCATGCTTCTGCTTTGAAAATAGTGGCATTATTAGATCAAGTGATTTTTGTGGCTAAAACAGAATATGGCACAGAAACAATGGATATTCATGCGATTCAGTTAGCTAAAGTCCTGGATGAAGTGGAAGATTTAACCTGTATGCAGGCGGCAAATCGCAGTATTCGATTAAAAATCGAACCCCCGAATGAAGATATTTATGTTTTAGCCGATTTACCCCGACTGCGACAAGTTTTAGTAAGTTTAGTAGATACTGCCATTGCTCAAATGAGTGAGGGAAGTGTAAAGGTTTCTGTCCATCCGTCTCCAGAAACAGGATTTATTCATATTTGGGTTGAAGATCAACGTCCCATTAGTGCTTGGAGTGAGTCTTGGGATTTATTAAAATCAACATTAGAAAAGGATCAAACCCCTATCGATGAAATGACATTATCCCCAGGAATGCGGTTGTTAATGAATCAAACCTTATTAAGTTTAATGAATGGACGTTTAGAAGTTTTAGCAATTCCTTCAGAGGGAGAAGAGTCTAATTTTAATCGGACTCAATGTTCGATTCCTATGGTTAAATAAGTCAGTTACTCAAGTTTTCAATATTTACATAATTCCCTAAATATTCTTGATTTTTGTTGAAATCTTGTATATTATAGCATAGGGAACAGGGAACACTTCGACAGGTATTACAGTGAGCGTGTCGAACTGCTCAGTGCAAAGCAGGGAACAGGAAACAGAGAATAGGGAATAGAAAGAAATAGGTTTGAGCATTAGTGTTTGTTCTAAGTGCCAGACGTGACTGTTATAAATCCTTAAATTGTTATATTACAACCTCATAGCAATTCCTATTGTCAGCCCGAATTAGAGTCAGAAAACTTGGACAAAATTTAGGGGTTAAAATTATTGGAATGTTTATTGTTTTTAAGCATTCCCACTCTAGTTTTGCCTGATTTCCTCAAAAATTCAGTATTTTAACACAGAAATTATGATGCTCAAACCATTGTAAAACAACTTTATCCTAGAGATAAACCAATGGCACACAGAAACCATGATTTTGCGCTCAATTTTTATCAAACTCTGCAAGGGACTGAAGGAAACCTTTTCTTTTCTCCCTACAGCATTTGTACTGCATTTGCGATGACCTATGCGGGTGCGCGAGGACAGACAGAACAACAAATTGCTCAAGTCTTCGGCTTTTCTCAAGGAGAAGATTTTCATGCCGCATTTTCTGGCTTAGAAAGACCATTAAAGGCAGGACAACAAAGCAATGATGTTTTGTTCCTGAGTGCTAATTCTCTATTTCCCCAAATTAAATATCCTTTCCTAGAAAGCTTTTTAGCTTTATTAGAAAAATATTATCAAGTCAAAATTACCCCTGTTGATTATTATAATGATTTCCAGGCTGCACGAAACACAATTAATCAATGGGTTGCCGAACAAACTCAACATAAAATTAATGAATTAATTCCGCCAAATGCTCTAACTGAGCTAACACGATTGGTACTGGTTAATGCTGTTTATTTTAAAGGAAGTTGGGCGAATCCATTTGACAGAGATGGAACAGAAACCAAACCCTTTTGGCTAACATCAGACCGTGAGATTCCAGTTCCGATGATGAATATAACAGGACAATTCAACTATGCTCAAACTGAAGAAGTTCAGGTTCTTGAGTTACCTTACAGGGGTAATAATTTCTCAATGATGATTCTGTTACCTAGAGAAAGAAATGGATTGATGGAACTGGAAAAAAACTTGAGTCTTAACAATCTTTATCAGTGGATACAGCCAATGTATACACAACAGGTTGAAGTTTCTTTACCCCGCTTTGAGATAAATTTTAAATCAGAACTTAGTAACACCTTAGCTCAGATGGGGGTTACAGATGCGTTTGATGAGAATAAAGCTAATTTTTCGGGGATGGATGGTCGAGAACACTGGTTGTATATTAAAAATGTGTTTCATCAAGCTTGTATTGAGGTAAATGAAGAGGGGAGTGAAGCCACCGCAGCAACAGCAGTTCAGATAGAAGCCAGGTGTTTGCCTCCCTCGTTTAACGCTAATCATCCCTTTATTTTTTTAATCTCTGAAAACAACACTGGGAATATTGTGTTTTTGGGTCGATTGGTGAACCCAGAAATCTAGGGATTATTAAAGATGAGTTGCCTCTGGATATCAGAGAATGGGATTGTCCCAATCGGGTTTAGAAGTCACCAAGCCCATACTGTACTGCAAGGTCAGTGTGGGGAGTTCACACTTAATTGTGGTAAAGATCTAAAAATCGAGTACCATAATCCCAACTCCAAACCTGCTATTCCATGGGAATTCCCCAAAAATGCAGAGGTAAGAGTTTTCTGAAACTGTTAAAAAATGTAAAGTAATAGCAACCGTAGCGTCGATTAGTAACCCGTTTGTAGTAGAGCAGTAGAGACTCATGACGACCATTGCGATTGATCAAGTTAACAAAATTGTCTGGAACCACCACCAAGACCCCTTTGAAGTGCTAGGGGCTCACCAAATTGAACAAGATGGTAAAACGGTGTGGGCAGTCCGAGCTTATTTACCCAATGCAGAGGCGGCATGGGTTCTCTTGCCTGAACAACGACAGGAATACCCGATGGAGTCGGTACATAACCCCCATTTCTTTGAATGTGTCATTGATACTCCCGAACTCGCTAACTATCAACTGCGAATTAAAGAAGGTGAACATGAACGGGTCGCTTATGATCCTTATGCGTTTCGTTCTCCTCAATTTACCGACTTTGATATTCACCTGTTTACCGAAGGCAACCATCACCGCATTTATGAAAAATTAGGTGCTCATTTAATGAGCGTCAATAATGTATCGGGGGTTTATTTTGCGGTTTGGGCTCCCAATGCGCGCAACGTTTCCATTATTGGAGATTTTAACTATTGGGATGGACGCAAACACCAAATGCGGAAGTTAAGCAATGGGGTTTGGGAACTGTTTATCCCTGGGTTGGGAGTCGGAGAACACTACAAATATGAAATTAAAAACTGGGAAGGACACATCTATGAAAAAACCGATCCCTACGGGTTTTATCAAGAAGTACGTCCCAAAACCGCCTCAATTGTTGCTAATTTAGATAGTTACGAATGGCAGGATCAAGATTGGCTCGAACAACGACGCCACACCGATCCTTTAAAATCCCCGGTTTCTGTTTATGAATGTCATTTAGGGTCTTGGAACCGCGCGCCCTTCGATCAACCCCATGTCCTCCCTGATGGAACCGTTGAAGCGGCTGTACAAGCCACTGAGCTTGATCCAGGCGGTCGTTTTTTAACCTATCGGGAACTGGCGGAACAGTTAATTCCCTATGTTAAGGATTTAGGGTTTACCCATATTGAATTATTACCCATTGCCGAACATCCCTTTGATGGGTCTTGGGGATATCAAGTCACGGGATATTATGCCCCCACGTCTCGGTTTGGCAGTCCCGAAGATTTCATGTATTTTGTCGATCAATGCCATTTGAATGGTATTGGGGTAATTGTTGACTGGGTTCCGGGGCATTTCCCCAAAGACGGACATGGTTTACCCTTCTTTGACGGGACTCACCTTTATGAACACGCTGACCCCCGCAAAGGCGAACATAAGGAATGGGGAACTTTAGTCTTTAACTATGGTCGTAACGAAGTTCGGAATTTCCTGGTGGCTAACGCCCTATTTTGGTATGACAAATATCATATCGATGGAATTCGGGTAGATGCAGTCGCTTCCATGTTGTATCTGAACTATTTACGTCCCGATGGTCAATGGGTGGCGAACCAATATGGCGGTTGTGAACATATTGAAGCGGCGGACTTTTTGCGCCAAACCAACCATGTTTTATTTAGTTATTATCCAGGAACTTTATCCATTGCGGAAGAATCTACCTCATGGCCGATGGTGTCTTGGCCGACTTATGTAGGGGGGTTAGGGTTTAACTTGAAATGGAACATGGGATGGATGCACGATATGTTGGATTATTTCAGCATGGATCCTTGGTTCCGTCAGTTCCATCAAAATAACGTTACCTTTAGTATTTGGTATCACCACAGCGAAAACTTCATGTTGGCGTTATCCCATGATGAAGTGGTGCATTGTAAGAGCAATATTACTAACAAAATGCCGGGAGATGATTGGCAAAAATTTGCTAACGTCCGATGTTTGTTTACCTATATGTTTACTCACCCCGGTAAGAAAACTTTGTTCATGGGAATGGAGTTTGGTCAGCGTCAGGAGTGGAATGCTTGGGGAACCTTGGAATGGGAATTAATGCAATATCCAGCCCACCAAGGCATTAAACGGTTATTCCAAGCGTTGAATGAATTGTATCGCAGTGAACCTGCATTATATGAACAGGATTTTGCAGAAGCGGGGTTCCAATGGATTGATTGTACTGATAACCGTCATAGCGTAGTGTCGTTTATTCGTCGGGCAAAAGATCCTGAAGAATTTGTCGTTGTGGTCTGTAATTTTACCCCTCAACCCCATAGTCATTATCGCATTGGTGTGCCTGAACCTGGATTTTATACCGAATTATTTAATAGTGATTCGGGTGAATTTGGTGGCAGTAATATGGGGAATTTAGGTGGAAAATGGACTGATGAATGGTGGTTCCATAATTATTCCCATTCGTTGGATTTATGTTTACCTCCTTTAGGGGTTCTGGTTCTCAAATTAGACCGCCCGAAAACAGAAGCTGCACTACAAGCTGATGCGGTAGAAGTAGAATCCATAGAAGCCTAGGGTATTCTATTAACGTCGCTGTACAGAAAACAGCGATCGCTATTGTTAAAAAAATGGCGATCGCTGTTCATCAATAGTAACGAAATTAAGATATTATAAGGGGTAACTCAAATAACAATAAACTTGCTTTTGTTTGGGCAAAATGCTAAAAATTGAGGAATCAAAATCATGTTTTATTGGTTAAGTACATCGCTACGATGCTGAGGATCACTGGCTACTGACATTACTTCAGCAATCAACTCTTCCGCAATTTCAAAATCCTGAAGTGTTAGCTCTAAATTTTCAGCAATGGCATCAAAATGTTCGCCTTTTAAACCTTGCTCTTCTACCAAATGTTTGTGCGCTTCACGCATTGCCCGTCCATCATACTGAGGTGTTCCCCCAAAGGCATAAGTTAAAAATGCTCGTTGATGGCTTTTTTGTTTGACCATATCCATGCCATTAAAGAAGTGCTTGATCCGATTATCCTGCAACACACGATCATAAAAATTATCAACAGCCAGTTTAACAGTTTCAGCACCACCAAGCTTTTCATATAAAGTTGACATAGCTTGTTTGTCCTCAAATTTTGACATACTTATCTTAACTTAAATTTCATATTAAATCAAGACTTCGGACAGTTTTTAAACAACTCAAGTATTGATGGTATTATTAAATAGAAAAAATACCCCTAAAAAATAATCAGGAACGAATCATGCGAGAAGCCAGAAATGTTTTAGGTGGCGAATTAGAATTGTGTTGCTCTGATCCGATAACCGGATTTTATCGGGATGGGTTTTGTTATACTGGAGGACAAGATTTCGGCGTTCATGTGATTTGTGCCCAAGTTACCGCAGAGTTTCTGGAATTTACCAAAGCCCAAGGAAACGACCTCAGTACCCCAGTTCCCGCCTTTGGCTTTCCAGGGTTGAAACCCGGTGATCGTTGGTGTTTGTGTGCCTCTCGTTGGCAAGAAGCGATGGATGCAGGTGTTGCACCTCCTGTTGTGTTAGAAGCCACTCACGCGAGAGCCTTAGAAGTCGTTTCTCTCAAGGAGTTAAAACAATATGCCGTTCAGGGTTAACTGAAAACGATATAGTAAGAAATTGAAATTCTTAACTGTTTTTGAGATCCTATGTTCACCGTAGACATTATTGTTAAATACACAGCCATCCCGTTGTCCATTCAAAAAAAATCTGCCGAAGATGCAGAAGCCGTTTACAGTCACATTTTAGAGGTCTTACGGGGAGGAACGCCTCAAATCTTAGAATTTACCTGTGATAAGATGACCGAGAAAAAACTAGCAATTCTCAGCAGTGAAATTTCTGCGGTGCAAATTTCGGACAAATTGGGGGGAAATGCCGCCGGAAGAACGCCTGGGTTTGTTGGTTTAACCGCAGAGTAAAGGAAATCACAACAAGCATGGAATCTTCCAGTCCAGCGATACGGGTACAAGACCTATGCTTTAGTTGGCCAAGCGGGGCACAGGTGTTAAAATCCTGTTCCCTAGATGTCCCCCCAGGAGAATTTTGGATGCTTTTGGGGACAAATGGAAGCGGAAAGTCAACCTTATTACGATTATTAGCCGGATTATTAAAGTCTCAGTCGGGGGAAATTCAAACCCAAGGACGGGTGGGGTTTGTGTTTCAAAATCCTGATCATCAGTTAGTGATGCCAACGGTGGGGGCGGATGTTGCCTTTGGATTAGTTGAGGATCAATTACCTTGGATAGAAGTGAAACAACGGGTAGAAGATGCTTTAGCTGCGGTTAAATTATTAGAGTTACAACGTCGCCCCATTTATGCCTTAAGTGGAGGACAAAAACAACGCATTGCGATCGCAGGTGCATTAGCGAGACATTGTGAAGTTTTACTCTTAGATGAACCCACGGCTTTACTAGATCCTGATAGTCAAAATGATTTAGTGATTGAAGTTCAACGGTTAGTCAAAACCAGAGGAATAACAGCATTATGGGTCACTCATCGTTTAGAGGAATTAAATTATAGTGATGGCGCGTTTCTATTAGAAAATGGTGAAGTGGTTGGTCAAGGTGATCCAGAACCCTTAAAACAGCGATTAACTCAACAACAAAAATAAATCAAGTTTAATATAGCAAGTCTAAATGAATTGTATATTCATAATGATCAAGATTATTAACCTTTTTTTCATCAACCACCGGAACGATTATCTGCTATTATCTTGTTGATTTGAGGCTTGCACTTGAATTCAGGATTAAAATACACTCGCTATAGCATATTAACTATTCAATTCTTCTCCATTTTGTTAATCTTAACGACCCATATCAGGGAATTTTGAACTATGACAAGCCCTACTGTAGGTAGAGACACCGATCAATCTCAATCTCCTTCATCCTGGCCAGAGGTTTCATCCAAGCCTGTACCCTTTTGGGTTCGGCGTTGGGGGGCGTTTGTGGCGGAGGTTTCCTTAGTTGCGGTCAGTGGGTTAATTCCCTTTACCCTGGGCGTTGTCTCCAACCGCAGTGATCAACCCGTCCCTCTGAATCCCGTTGTGCGGGTGACATCCCAAACCGTTGCGGCGACTTTAGGAATTCCAGTCCGTGATCGCAGTCCCAAAGTAGCCCCCTTAACGAATCTATTGTGGTCGGGTGCATTACTTTTACCCCTGGTTGTGGGAGGGTGGCAACTTTATCTATTAGCCAAACGGGGTCAAACCTTACCTAAATTGTGGTTTGGGGTACAAGTGATTAATCCGAATGGTTTTCCCCCAGGATGGGGACGGGCACTCCGTCGAGAATTAATCGGACGTTGGGGAATTCCATTCGCCATTGCTTATGGTCTTTGGCAAGTCACGGGGGCTTATCCCAATTTATTAATTTTAGGGGCTTTATCCGGTGCCACTTTATTAGGAGATGCGTTAATCGCCAAACGATTTCAAGGTCGAACTGGACATGATTTATTAGCAGGAACTTCCGTACAAGAAGCCCCCCCTATTTTAGTGTTTAATCCCTTTACTAATTATGATTGGGTCGCAGAAGATGATGCGGTTCATGCCCTTGTTCTCACCCCAGAAACCCCAAAATCGGAGTTTAATTTATGGGCGTGGATGCGTCAACATCCGGGGTTAACTTTAATTATTGTCAGTAGTGCTAGTATGGCAGCAGTATTAGGAACCTTTGTCGGGACTCAAATTTATATTCAAAATCAAGCCAATCGTCGAGAATTTCAACAACAAGATAACGAAGTTTTTCTGGCTTTAGTCAGTAAATTATCCCCTAACGCTTCTACGGATGTTGCTCAAAAACGGGGGGCAATTTTAGCGTTAGGTGCGATTAAAGATCCCCGTGCAATTCCCTTATTAGTGGATTTATTAGCTCAGGAACAAAACCCCGTCTTAATTGATGTTATCCAACAAGCATTAGTCAGTACAGGCCCCAAAGCTTTACCGGATTTAAGAAAATTAAATCAAGCTCTAAAAAATGATTTAGATTCGATGCAATTTGGGGCAGAAAATCAAGAAAAACTTTTAACGGGGCGACGACAACAAGCCACCCAAAGGGCGATCGCTAAAATTCTAAAAGTTTATGGCGGTTTTGTTTATAATGTTGATTTAAGTCGCATTGATTTAGGACAAAATACAACCCCACCCGTTCAATTTACTTTAGTTTTAGAACAAACTGATTTATCGGGAATTAACTTTAAAAATACCAGCCTGACAAAAGCCAGCTTGAAAAATAGTCGGTTTGCGAGTGCGGGTGAAGATGGACGGCTAGGAACCTTTGATGATTGGATTTCAGATTTAAGTGGGGCTGATTTAACGGAAGCTGATTTAACAGGTGCTTTTTTAAGTAATACGCTGTTAAAATACAGCAACTTTTTAAAAGCAAATCTTAATAAAGCTAATTTATCGGAAGCTGATTTAACGGGAGCTAATTTCAGCAGTGCTAAATTATTAGGAGCAAATTTCCAACAAGGGAATTTGACGGATACAAAATTTACAGGTGCGGAATTATCCAGCGCTAATTTCTCGAAGGGGAATTTAAAGTTAGCTCGGTTCAGTGAAGCTAAAGCTCCGGGTGCTAATTTCCAATTTAGCAATTTAAGACAAGCTAACTTCAAAAATGCTGACCTATCGGCGGTTAATTTTATGGGAGCAAATTTGCAAGAAGCCGACTTAACCTCCGCTAAACTTACCGGATCTAACTTCAAAAATGCCCGCTTGCAAGATGCTAATCTAAAAAATACTAATTTAAGCTTCGTTAATTTTCAAGGAGCCAAATTAGACGGAACCAATTTTAAAGGTGCAATCTTTGTTTCTCCTCAACAAAATAAATCTGATCAATTTATTTCTAAACCCGACGAAACTGCTCAATCAAACCGTCTCAAAAATGTAGATTTTAGCAACGCAATTAATGTGGATGAGAAGCAAATTAATTACATTTGCGCTCAAGGTGGTATTCACCCCGACTGTCCACCGCCACAAGGTAAGAAATAGGGAAGCAGGGGACGCAGGGGGAGAAGGGGAAACAGGGGAAGAAGAGAAGTTCCTTGACACTCCGCACTCCGCACTCCGCACTCCGCACTCCGCACTCCGCACTCCGCACTCCGCACTCCGCACCCCGCACTCCGCACTCCGCACTCCGCACTCCGCACCCGACACCTGTTAACAGTCAACGGTCAATCCCCTTCAGTGGTAAGCTAAGGATTGGCCTAAAAACTGTTTTAAACTTTTAGTAACGATGACCGAATCGACCCAAATTCCCTATCTGTTGCGTGCTGCTCGTGGTGAAAAACTAGCTCGTCCCCCCGTGTGGATGATGCGACAGGCGGGTCGCTATATGAAAGCATATGTGCGATTCGTTTAACCTAAAATAAGCCCAAAAGCTTATGGGACGGTTAACCCAGTTGTTTAAACTGGTGATAACTGATTACATTTGTGGGTGAGTAAGGAAATATTACAAAAATCTTGAAGAGTAACGAAATGTTACGAAATTTAGAGATAAGTAATAAAAATTTACAAGTCCCATCCCTCAAGTGCTGAGGTGAAAGCATAACCCCTAGTTTGTTTGGGTAGCAACCAACAGGCTAAAGCGGGGTTAAAAGGTAGAACTACTGGTAGCCAAATCTGGTAACTATCGAGCAAGAAGTCCATGCGTAGCAAAAGCAAAGATGTGTCCGAACCATCGTTATCATTAATGGTGTAATGGCTAAATCAAGATAAAAACTTGATTAACACCAAGCCAAAAGGCAAGGATAGGGCATAAGCGATTATATGAACGACTTATAAGCACCGCCCAATAAACCCGGTGGAGAGCATCACGCTAAAGACTTCAAACAAATGTGTAATCGGAACGAAGTAACCCCTAATTATCTCTGGTAAAAGGTCGATAACCAGTAAGTAGCTAACGAATGATAGTTAGGGGAGGGATGGTATCAAAAGCGAAGGCCTTGTTGTAATGACAAGGATATGCTGACAGATACTCGGTAATTCCAAAGAAATAGAACAAGTAGCAATGAATATATCTAAAACGCTGAATAAAAATCAGACGGTGGAATGGAAAGACATCAACTGGCGCCAGCTAGAGAAGGTGACTTTTAAGTTGCAAAAGAGAATATTTCAAGCGAGTTCTCGAGGCGATGTTAAAGCAGTTCGCAAACTTCAAAAGACCCTGATTAATTCCTGGTCAGCTAAATGTATTGCTGTACGTCGGGTAACACAAGATAATCAAGGTAAAAATACCGCAGGTGTGGATGGAATCAAATCTCTAACACCAAAACAACGGATGAACCTTGTAGGACGACTAAAGTTGACAGGTAAGGTTAAGCCTACTCGTAGAGACGTGCCATGGCGCGTCTGTACTAACATACCTAAACCGGGAACAACCGAAACTCGCCCATTGGGAATACCCACAATAGACGACAGAGCATTACAAGCGTTAGTCAAACTAGCATTAGAACCCGAATGGGAGGCTAAATTCGAGCCAAACAGTTATGGTTTCAGACCAGGACGTTCCTGTCACGATGCAATACAAGCAATATTTGACAGTATTAAGCAAAAAGCCAAATATGTGCTAGATGCTGATATCTCAAAATGCTTTGACCGCATCAACCACAAAGCGTTAATCTCAAAAATACACACATACCCTACATTAAGCCGAACAATTAAAACATGGCTTAAGGCAGGGTATATGGACGGAAAAAAACTTTTTCCTACTCATGAGAGTACACCACAAGCAGGGGTTATATCACCTTTACTTGCAAATATTGCCCTACATGGTCTGGAAGAAAGAGTTAAGCAATACGCAGAAACTCTGAAAGGAAATAAACGAAATAATCGTCAAGCCTTTAGTTTAATCCGATATGCAGATGACTTTGTGATAATCCATGAGGATTTAAACGTCATCAAAAAGTGTCAAGAAATAATCGCGGACTGGTTAAGTGATATGGGACTGGAATTAAAACCCAGTAAAACAAAATTAACCCATACCCTCAATGAAATTGATGGAAATGTTGGGTTTGAGTTTCTAGGATTCCATATACAACAGCATAAGGTAGGCAACTACCGGGCTGCATCAATTGGATATTCCAAACTAGGTTTTAAAACACTAATCACACCCTCAAAAGCCCAAATCAAAACTCATCTTGTCAAAATAGCTGAGATAATAGATACTCATAAAACCGCACCTCAAGCTGCTTTAATTAGTAAGCTGAATCCGATTATTAGAGGATGGTCAAACTATTACTCAACAGTTGTTAGTAAAGAAACCTTTAACAAGGTTGACTCACTAATATATAACAAATTGAGAGCCTGGGCAAGAACGAGGGGAAAAGGGAGCATCAATAAAAACAAATACTGGAGAACAGTAGGTGACAGAAATTGGTGTTTCAGTACAGAAAACGGATTAGAATTACTGACCCATAACAGTACGCCAATCGTCAGGTATATTAAAGTTAAGGGTAAAGCTAGTCCGTTTGATGGAAACTGGACTTATTGGAGTAAACGAAGAGGTGAATATCCAGAAACACCCACAAGGGTCTCAAAATTAATTAAGAAACAAAAGGGTATTTGTTCTCACTGTGGTTTGTATTTCACAAGTACAGACATTGTAGAAGTTGATCATATTCAACCCAAATCATTAGGTGGAAAAGACACTTATGATAACCTTCAACTTTTACACAAACATTGTCACGACACAAAAACGGCTAATGATGGTTCTTTAATCAAGAATCACAATCATAAAACCGTTTTGAATCGTACCTATAACAAAGGTGGAATTATCAAGGAGCCGTGTGAGGTGAAAGTCTCATGCACGGTTCTGAAGGAGAGGTTAAGAAGGTAACTTCCTAATCGACTCTAACCGTGATCTACGGGAAAAATACCCTTCCTTCCGTGAACGCTCCGAAAAAACGGAGATCGCCGTTGAAATTTCCCTGCAACCCTTCCGTGCTTTTCAACCGGATGGCGTGATTTTATTTTCTGATATTCTAACGCCTCTGCCTGGAATTGGCATTAATTTCGATATTATCGAAAGCAAAGGGCCAATTATTGAGTCACCCATTTGCAGTTTAGAACAAGTTGAAAAACTGCATCCCATTGAACCGGAAGAAAGCTTATCTTTTATTCGGGAAATTTTGCAAACGTTACGACAGGAAGTGGGAAATCAAGCTGCTGTTTTAGGGTTTGTAGGCGCTCCTTGGACGTTGGCGGCTTATGCCATTGAAGGAAAGAGTTCTAAAGATTATGCTGTGATTAAAAAAATGGCATTTTCTGAACCTGCAATTTTGCATAAATTCTTAGAAAAAATTGCAGATGCGATCGCTGTTTATGTGCGTTATCAAATTGATTCTGGCGCACAAGTGATTCAAATGTTTGATTCTTGGGCGGGTCAATTAAGCCCTCAAGATTATGAAGTTTTCGCCCTTCCGTATCAAAAACGAGTGGTTGATCAAGTCAAACAAACCCATCCTGATACGCCTTTAATTCTTTATATTAATGGAAGTTCGGGATTATTAGAACGAATGGCTAAAACCGGGTTTGATTTTGTCAGTGTTGACTGGATGGTTGATATGGCGGATGCGCGTCAACGGATGGGTCAAAATATTGGGGTTCAAGGAAATCTTGATCCTTGTATTTTATTTGGCTCAAAAGAGATGATTCGCGATCGCATTTTAGATACCATTAAAAAAGCCGGAAATCAAGGTCATATCCTGAATTTAGGGCATGGTGTCCTCCAAAAAACCCCCGAAGAAAACGTTGCCTATTTCTTTGAAACGGCAAAACAAGCGGATCAATTATTGAGCGTTCACGCTTAAATTTGTTGTTTTGCTTCCGCGTATCAAGGGCGGGAAAACCCCGCCCCTACCCGTAAAAAAAGTACAAACGAAGGAAAAAGAATCGTTGATTACTGAAATCATCACTACGTTTTATGAAAAAGCGAATTTTTATTACAGGTGCGAGTGGTTGTATTGGTCATTATCTTGTAGAAAAATTAATTCAAAATACCGAACATGAATTATTTTTATTAGTTAGAAATCCTGATAAATTAGGTTTTAATTATAACAGTCGTCCCGATATTCATATTCTTCAAGGTAATTTAAGAGATATCAATCAATTTAAAGATTTATTATCTACTGTTAATATAGCCATTTTAATTGCTACGGCTTGGGGGGGATATCAAGAGGTTTTAGAGATTAATGTTAAGGCTAATTTAGAATTAGTTAAATTATTAAATCCTGAGATTTGTGAGCAGATATTATATTTTTCAACGGCTAGTATTTTAGATCAAAATAATAATTTATTACCTGAAGCGGGAGAAATTGGAACGGATTATATTAGGACAAAATATGAATGTTTACAGGAATTATTAAAAATAGCTTCTAGTTTACCTCCATTAAGGATATTATTTCCGACTTTAGTATTAGGAGGAGAGGAGAATAAACCCTATTCCCATTTATCAGGAGGTATTTCTGATGTGGTTAAATGGATTAATTTAATTCGATGGTTTCAAGCGGATGCGAGTTTCCATTTTATTCACGCTGCTGATATTGCAACAGTGGTATATTATTTAGTGAATCATCCTCCGATTTACCCGGAAACAGAACAATTTGTTTTAGGAAATCCAGAAATTACCTTAAATAAAGCTGTAGAAACGGCTTGTCAATATTATAACAAACGAATTTATTTCCGTTTGAATTTATCTCCGAGTTTAGCCAACTTTTTTATCTGGCTATTTAAAATACAAATGGCAGATTGGGATCGATTTTGTCTTAATTATCGTCATTTTACCTATCAAAATCCAGTTCACCCTGGGGTCTATGATTTACCCGGCTATTGTGCAACCTTTACGGATGTTTTAAAATTAAGTTAAGTTAAAAATTAGATGGGTTTGGATGGGTAAAAATAGGATATAATTGTATTAAACAGGAGATTCAACGATGTTAGGGAGTAAACTGGAAACGTTACTTAATTCCGAAGAAAACTTACAAGGTTCAGAGGTTCGCTACATTACGGATAAGGTGACTTGGCAATATTATGAAACATTATTAACTCAATTAGAAGATAGTTTAGAGTTTCGTTTAACTTATTTAGATGGTATTTTAGAAGTTATGTCCCCCAGTCGCAATCATGAAAGTATTAAAACCCGAATTGGGGATTTATTACTGATTTATTTTTTAGAAACAAATACAGAATATTATCCCACAGGTTCGATGACCTTACGAAACCCAGAACAACGGGGGGGAACTGAACCGGATGAAAGTTATTGTATTGGAACTAATAAAGAAATTCCTGATTTAGCGATAGAAGTTATCATTACCAGTGGGGGAATTAATCGCTTAGACGTTTATCAAAGATTGGGAGTGCGAGAAGTTTGGTTTTGGCAAAATAATCAGTTTCAAGTTTATCATTTTCGGGCTGAAACGATAGAACAATTTCAGCAAACATCAGGCTATGAATTAATTAACAATAGCGAACTTCTTCCCTCTCTCAATTTAACTGTATTGGCGGAATTTGTACAACATCCTAATCCTTTAGTTGCTGCAAAATCTTTCCGTCAAACCTTAAATCAGTAGAGACGCGCCTTAAATCAGTAGAGACGCGCCATGGCGCGTCTCTACGGGGGGAAAAGATGAATTTACTGCTGACTCAATTCAAATTTTAATAACGTTTTACCGTGAATCACGGCGGCAATGGTAACAATGTCGTCTTGGATTTGATAAATGATTCGGTAGGTGTAAGCAAATTGTTCACGGATGGTTTCGTCGCCAAATTCTTGAACAATAATTCCCGCTTCAGGAGATAATCTCAAGTTCCGTGTAACTTCAATGATTCTCTGGACAACCGCCGCCGCATAAGAAATTGAATCTCGTGCAATGTAAGCAGCAATTGCATCAATATCATCAATGGCTTGAGGCGACCAAACTACTTGATAACCCATTTACTTAATAAACCTTCTGCTTCCTCTTGTATGAGATTCCTGGTCGTTTCGTGAATCGTAAGCCCATGACGGACTTTTTCGATTACATAAAGATGGTATTGCACATCTTCCAGAGAACAATCATCCGGTAGGTTCTTCAACAAAGATTCTACTTCCTTTTTGGTTGTACTCATAATCTTTTTGGGTTTTTTTTATAGTTATTATAGTTTTCAATAACTGAAGCACCCGAAATAAGCGGTTAACCCCGACTTCATCAAGGGATGAGGGGGCTACAATAAAACATAAATTATATTTCCTGATGGGAATTGTCCCCAGAAGGTCGAATGCTTCAGTCATGATTTCAAATCCAGCGTATAGTCATGCCAGACCGATAATATCAGATTTCTAGGTCTGGTTCTCGCTCTGCATCTTGATCAGATTCAGAAATTGCTGTAATTAGAAATAGCCTGTTGCATCCGTGTCATCACATCTTCAACAGGAATAGCGCCTAATTCTCCATTAGCACGAGTTCTAATATTCAAGCAATTGGACTCAACTTCCTTAGCCCCGACAACGGCCATGACCGGAATTTTATCCTTCTCAGCATTGCGAATTAATTTCCCTAAGCGTTCATTACTGGCATCCGCTTCGGCACGAACGCCAACAGACCGTAATTTCAGGGCAATTTCTTGGGCAAAGGGTAAGAAATCTTGACTGACGGGTAAGAGCCGGAACTGGACTGGGGCTAACCATAACGGGAAATCCCCGGCATATTCCTCTATTAATATTCCCACTAATCGTTCCAGAGAGCCAAAGGGCGCACGGTGTATCATCACCGGACGTTGACGACTGCCATCTTCGGCTACATATTCTAAGTCAAAACGTTCGGGTAAATTGTAGTCCACCTGAACTGTTCCCAACTGCCATTCCCGGTCTAAGGCATCTTGGAAAATAAAGTCTAATTTGGGGCCATAAAATGCAGCTTCTCCAATTCCCTCAAAATAGTTCATTCCCAAGGTTTCCACCGCCCGACGAATGGCTGATTCGGATTTATCCCAAACCTCATCCGACCCGATATATTTGTCAGAATTCGGGTCACGGAAACTTAATCTCGCTTTAAAGTTCTTGAGTTGTAGACTTCTAAATACAGAGAGAATCAAATCCACAACTTTGATAAATTCATCTTCCAACTGTTCAGGAGTGACGAATAAATGGGAGTCATCGACGGTAAACCCTCGAACACGAGTTAACCCCCCTAATTCTCCTGATTGTTCATAACGATAGACTGTCCCAAACTCCGCTAACCGCATGGGAAGTTCTCGATAGGAACGTAATTCACTCTTATAGATTTGGATATGAAAAGGACAGTTCATCGGTTTAAGGACAAACCCTTGTTCCTTTTCCTCCGCTTCGCTGTCCTCAGCCATCATCGGAAACATATCTTCTTTATACTTCTGCCAATGTCCCGATGTTTTAAATAAATCGACTCGACCAATATGGGGAGTCGTGACACCCAAATAACCCCGCTTGATTTGTTCTTGTTTGAGGAAATCCTCTAAGGTACTACGTAATAAAGTTCCTTTCGGTGTCCATAAGGGTAATCCTGGCCCGACTAAATCAGAAAAAATAAATAATCCTAACTCTTTTCCTAAGCGGCGATGGTCACGTCGGAGGGCTTCTTCCTTCCGGCGTTTATATTCCGCTAATTGTTCGGGAGTTTCCCACGCTGTCCCATAAATCCGTTGCAGTTGAGCTTTGGTTTCATCTCCTCGCCAATAAGCCCCGGCTACACTTTCAAGTTCAATGGCATTATGGTCAATCTCAGAGGTATTTTCAACGTGGGGCCCTGCACACAAATCCCACCATTGATCTCCTAAATGATATAAGGTAATGGGTTCCTGTAAGCCTTCGAGGATTTCCAGTTTATAAGGTTCTCCAAGTTTCTGAATTCGTGCTTGGGCGTCTTCCCGACTGACTTCTTCTCGAATTACCGGAAGTTTACGCTTGATAATCTTAACCATTTCTTTGTGAATGGCTTTCAAATCCTTCTCAGTAAAGGGTTCAGGACTATCAAAGTCATAATAAAACCCATTTTCAATCCAAGGGCCAATGGTAACTTGTGCCTTGGGAAACAGTTTTTGTACTGCCATTGCCATAACGTGGGAAGCAGTATGGCGAATCCGCTTTAAGGCTTCAGATTCACTGGTTTTTGGCAAATGGACTTTTTTCTCTAATGGCTCTTGAGAACCATCGGACTCTGCTATAGACATCGATTAAGATTACAACTCTACAATAAAAGTTTCTTGATTCAATTGTACAGAAGATAGGAGTTGTTGACGGTTGACGGTTGACCGATGACTGAAATTGAACAGGCAAGATGCCTGTTCCACATAACTCCTAAAACTTTCGTTAAGAAAAATATTAAGAATTGTAAAGAGTGTTAATATTGTTTTAAGTCAAGTCTTCATCAAACAATCCATGATCAGTCCCAACTTGCCCGAAGAATCAGACCTCCTCAAAGCGATATTAGAACCGTTGCTGGAGGATTTGGAATACTGGTTTCAACGGTCACAGCATCTTTTAGAAACTGAAGAGATGTCCTTTTTAACTCCGTCACAACAGTCTGACCTCCTGTACCGGGTTACAGAAGTGCAACGAGAGGTGAGAGTTGCTAAAACGTTGTTTCAGGCAACGGGGGGACAAGTTGGAATTGAAATGGCAGTATTAATACCTTGGCATCAACTTTTAACGGAATGTTGGCAAGTTGCCACGCGATTTCGCATCGAACAGGCTAACCCAGCTAAAAATTAAGTTTAAAGGCTGAATACCAGGAAAAACAAGTTTGATTGGGACAAATGCAATTTTTATTTTCGGTGAATTAATCCGAATCAATCCGATAAATAGTTTACAGAAGTTTCTCCCCTTAAGCTCTATCCTCAGTAGAACATTGATTATTCTAGTTCAATAAAAAGGTTTGACTCCTGGCTAGAATATGTCAAAATTAGGGACAGGAACTTCTCAACGGACTCCGGCTAAACCTTTAAGATAAAAATCCTTTCTGACATAAAAATGGTGTTCGATTAACCGAAAACCCCCTACCCTTAAGGAGATAACAATGCTACACTTAGTTTACATTCTGGCTTTTACCGTTATAGCGTTTCTGGCTGTTCGTAATTTAATTCATAGTCTTTTAACCGTAGGAATGGAATCCCAAAAGCTTCCAGATTCTCGCAATTATGGCGGGTCAATGAACTCAGGACGGATGCAAAAAATTCTCCATCCAGAACTGCTGGATGAAGCCGGAAATTTAATTAATGAACCGTTGTTAGTCATGCGTTCCTTGTCGGTTCAAGATGCTCGAAATCAATTAGATAATTTATATAAATCTTCTCCGGGTTCAATCGATGATATTCGGGATGAAGATTAGAAAAAATAAAGAACTTTAGAATTAAGAATAGGGTTGACAATTGATTATAAATCGTGAAAATTTTACAAAAACTTATCATTGTTAGCCTGGAAAAACAATCTATTTTTACACAATTTAATTCCCCCTATTAATGGAATGAAAATCAAGGGGGGATTTTTTAATCAGGCAATGGGATGAAAGTGACTTCTAATCGGTTAAAATTTAGAAGGGAATAGACAACTCTGACTTGTTTGCCTCTAGTTCCCCTGGGCATATACCTTGCGATGCTTCAATTTTCTGATCGATTAAGCTTAAATATTGTTATTCAACTATAATTTTTAGTTAAATTAGGGATTATCAGCTTGCGATTCTATCTATGTTGTTAAATAAAAAAGATACATCGATAGTGACCTTAACGTTATTGTTATCAATAGCGACAAGTCCCGTTGCCTGGGCAGCCTCTCGATGGCCTTCTAATACCAGTGTAGCGGATTCTACTACGCTTTCAGAGTCGTCCTTGCTATCCTCAAAACAAGTTAGGAAGCTTAATATTGAGCGACAACCCTTGAGTAGTCAGGATGAATGGGATGTCAAGCTGAAACCTATGTCAAAATCTGAGGTAGCCCTGAGTTCTCAACAACCCATCCTGTTGAGCCAGCTTGATTCGTCTCCACTTCCACCTAGAACAAAAAAGAATAGTGTCGTTAGCCAATCTTCCCAAGTGCAGCAAGCAACGGTTCCTGCAACGGAAGGAGAAATCCCAAGTTGGTTATGGTGGTTACTACCGATGATTCCGGTTTTAGGATTTTGGCTGGGGTTACAATTTAAAACTCAACGTTCTAAGTCTGGGGATAAACAATCTAAGGAGTCTATTACTCCTGTATTATCTACAGAATCTGATATTTCTAGGAAGCAACATCAGACTCCTTCTAGTCCAGTATTAGTGGGAGGAATGGAGTTAAACGAGTCTACAACAGAATCCCTGAAAACCTCCTTTTCTCCTATTGTTTCTTCTGTTTCTACTCCTCGTACTGTTCTTAAAAAACATAATCAGACTGAAAAAGAATTTGCTTCTATGGAAGATAGGGCAATTCAGCAAGTTGCAGAAGCGGTATTAATTGCAGAAATTGATGAGAGTGAAGCTGAAGCCGTAATCGCAGAATTTTTGACGACAAAAGCACCCATTGAGAAACTAACAGAGTCGGAACTCTTGGTTTCCCCAATATTAGAAACAGAACCCAATATCCCAACAGAACCTGCTATTGTAGAATCGGATATTGAGGAAGAACCTTCAATAATTGCAACGGTTGGTGAGGAATTAATAGAACCAGAATTATCAGTTTTTGAAATAGTAGAAACTGAACCGAATATCCCCACTGAATCTACTATTGTAGAATCGGATATTGAGGAAGAACCTCCAATAATTGCAACGGTTGATGAGGAGTTAATAGAACCAGAATTATCAGTTTTTGAAATAGTAGAAACTGAACCGAATATCCCCACTGAATCTACTATTGTAAAATCGGATATTGAGGAAGAACCTCCAATAATTGCAACGGTTGATGAGGAGTTAATAGAACCAGAATTATCAGTTTTTGAAATAGTAGAAACTGAGTCTGATATCCCCACTGAACCAGCTATTGTAGAATCGGATATTGAGGAAGAACCTCCAACAATTGCAACGGTTGATGAGGATTTAATCAAACCGGAATTATCGGTTTCCCCAATATTAGAAACAGAACCTAATATTGCAACAGAATCAGATATTGTAGAATCAGATATTGAGGAAGAACTTCCAACAATTGCAACGGTTGATGAGGATTTAATCAAACCGGAATTATCGGTTTCCCCAATATTAGAAACAGAACCTAATATTGCAACAGAATCAGATATTGTAGAATCAGATATTGAGGAAGAACTTCCAACAATTGCAACGGTTGATGAGGATTTAATCAAACCGGAATTATCGGTTTCCCCAATATTAGAAACAGAACCTAATATTGCAACAGAATCAGATATTGTAGAATCAGATATTGAGGAAGAACTTCCAACAATTGCAACGGTTGATGAGGATTTAGTTAAACCGGAACTGTTGATTCCTAAATTATTAGAAACAGAACCTAATATTGCAACAGAACCCGCTATTGTAGAACCGGATATTGAGGAAGAACCTCCAACAATTGCAACGGTTGATGAGGAGTTAATAGAACCAGAATTATCGGTTTCTGAACTCGCAAAAACTGAACCCGAAGAAATAGAATTAGGAGTAGCCCATCAAGATGTTCGTTCAGAAGCGGATGTAGCAGCCACTAAATTTAACCTCGGAAAAGAGATTACATTTGAACCCTCTCTTGCAGATGTAGACCAAGGACTCCCAGCATTACCCGATGGTTATGGCCAGAGTCAGATTTTCCTGCTTCCCCGTGACCCCAATTGGGCCTATGCCTATTGGGATATTCCCAACGAACATAAAGAATATTTACGTCAGCAAGGCGGAATTTATCTGCTGCTGCGGGTTTATGATGTTACTGCTATTGATATGGACACTCAGCCACCCTTGTCCATGCAAGAATATGAATGTGATGAGATAACGCGAGAATGGTATATTCCTATTTCCATGAGCGATCGCGATTATATTGCGGAATTGGGTTATCTGACGAGAGATGGACGTTGGTTAGTCCTGGTTCGATCTAATCATATTCGCATTCCCCCCATTTATCCGACGGACTGGGAAAATGATCAATTCATTAATGTTCCTTGGAACAAAGACCTCAGAGGAAAAACCCAGTTTAGACTCTAAAACTCTCATCATTTGGGACATTGAACAAGCTGTTAGCGGAAGCTGACAGCTAATTTTTTCTATTAAAGACGGGGAGGAATGCTAAACCTGCTAAACTTGCTACTAAAATGGGTAAATCTAACTCCATCAGCATCAAAGTCAAGACAAGCCGTTCATCCCAATTTTACTGAACGAAGACACCCTAGATGAGTATCTCGACCTCGGTACTAACAGAATTGGTGCAGTTCCTGCCCAGTTTAAAGCCCCAAATTTATTTTAAATCCTCTTTAACGGCTCTATCTCATGCGATGGAGGATCAAGTTTTGGCGGGATCTGACCAACCTCTGGTAATTGCGACCTTTCAACAGGAACGATTTTATCGTCAAGAAGCTCACCGTTACCGCAGAATTTCTGAAATCACACCCCAAGTCTATGTGATGGCGGCTTCAGAAACAGCCTTTACAAACTCTTCTGACCATCATGAAACAGTGGCGTTTAACCCAGAAGATCAACTGCGTCAAGAATGGAATTTATTGGTTTTAGGACAATATTATTCAACCTGTTTAGTCTGTATTGAACGAGAAGATTTAGTTCAAAATTCCCAGATGCCAGAACAGTTATTAATGGATCAAGCTCGTCCCTTTGAAGGGATTTGGACATCAGATCGTCAAGTCTGTATTAAAGTTGCAGAATTGCTGTTTGAACGCATTTTACATTACCGCCCTGAATTAACAGAAAAGGTAGAACAAGGGTTTAGTAGTTTTGGGATTCGTTTAGGAACTCGAAAAGGCAAAAAAACAACAACTCGGAGCAAATCTAATTCGATTTCTCAAGATTGTTCTTCTCTTAATGATCCCTTTGCTTATCGTTTAGTGACTTATTTACAAGCGGGTCAACATAAACTGTTACGGGTCTATCGTTCCTTAGCCGCTAAAGAACGAAAGGAACGTTTAGTTAATTCGATTACCGCTACTATTCGGCAATCTTTGAATCCTCAAGAAGTGATCAAAGTGGCAACCCAAGAATTAGGGGAAGCAATGGGAGCTTGTCGTTGTTTAATTTATCGCTGCAAAGCAACAGATAATTCCGTTAAAATTTCAAATGAATATTTATGTAATAATATGATTTCTCTGATAGGAAAAACCTGGATTTTGCGAGAAAATCCTTTATTTCAAGAAGTTGTTAAAGGGCAAGAACGAATTTATATTAATGACATCAATAAAAATAATTTTACCAAAATCAATCAAGCTAATGAAGCTGCCGAAAAAACGCTATTAGTTTTAACAAAGTCCGAAGAAGCTTTAACAAAGATTGCTCAAAAATGGCAAATTAAAGGCTGGTTAATGATTCCAATTTTATACCAGGGTCAACTTTTAGGCATGGTGGAACTGCACCAATGTAATTGTAATCGTTCTTTATGGCAAGAAGATGATTTATCGATGGTAGATGCGATTGCAACGCAATTGGGAGCCGCTATTATTCAAGCAGAAACCTATGCAAATTTAGAAGACTTAAATCAACAATTAGAAGCTTTAGAACGTACCCGCAGTAATTTAATTGCCATTACCGGACATGAATTAAGAACACCTTTATCGACGATTTTAGTGTGTTTAGAAACCTTAAATCAAGAGCCGGATATGCCTGTAGAAATGCGAAAAGTTATGTTAGATACGGCTTTAGAGGATGCTGAACGCTTAAGAAAATTAGTACAAGATTTTTTAAAATTATCCCATTTAGAAAGCGGTCGAGTCGATTGGAATCCTGAATCATTACGATTGAAAGAATGTATTGATTTAGCCATTAGCGGCATTCGTACCCATCATGTAGCCCATGAAGTCCCTGGAATTGAAACCCAAGTTCCCTCAGATTTACCTTTAGTTCAAGCCGATGGCGAATGGTTAGTAGAATTACTGTCTAAACTATTAGATAATGCCTGTAAATTTACAAATCCTGATGGGAAAGTCACGATTAGTGCTCAATGTAATAGCGATCAAATGGTCGAAGTCACAATTTCCGACACGGGACGGGGAATCGAACCGAATCGACTAGACGCGGTATTTGAGCGTTTTTATCAAGAAGAAGGTTCTCTACGTCGTAGTGTGGGTGGAACAGGCTTAGGATTAGCGATCGGCAAACAAATTGTTAATGGTTGGGGAGGGGAAATTTGGGCAGATTCCCCTGGGAAAAATCAAGGAAGTCAGTTCCATTTCACCATTCCTTATATTGAAAACAATGATTGATAGCCATTCATTTAACACAATCGAATCACTCTGAGTCCTGAAGGACTCGCTACAATAGTGACCCCAAAAAATGGGTACAAGCCCCGTCCTTATAGGGCGGCTTTTTTATGTTAGACTATTTGGCTTAGAGGTTCCACGTCAAATGATGATTTTGGAGTTCAAGGCACAAGGGAAAACAACTCAATACGCAGCGGTTGAGTCTATGAATGAAGAATCCCCTCGCCTTTAGGTAGGGGAGTGTCAATCAGTGTGATAAAACATGAGATCCTAGAAAGAGTCAACGATGGTCAATTGAGTTAAAATCCTATGGCAAATCAAGCAACAGTTGTAATTACGGGAGCGTCTTCGGGCGTTGGTTTGCAAGCCGCTAGAGCCTTAGCCCAAAAGGGTTGGTATGTGGTTATGGCGTGTCGGGATTTAGCTAAAGCTGAACAGGCTGCTCAATCTCTGGGAATGTCCCCCGACAGCTATAAAATTCTTCCCATAGATTTAGGATCTTTAGCCAGTGTAAAACAGTTTGTTGCGGATTTCCGGTCTTTGGGTCGTTCCCTGGATGCGTTAGTCTGCAATGCGGCGATTTATATGCCTTTAATTAAAGAGCCTTTATGGAGTCCAGAGGGGTATGAATTAACCGTAGCCACCAACCATTTAGGACATTTCTACCTCTGCAATGTCATGTTAGAGGACATGAAACGCTCTTCCTATCCTGATCGCAGAATGGTGATTTTAGGAACTGTTACCCACAACCCTGATGAGTTAGGAGGGAAAATTCCTCCCCGCCCCGATTTAGGAAATCTTGAAGGGTTTGAACAAGGTTTCAAAGATCCGATCACAATGATTGATGGTAAAAAATTTGAACCTGTTAAAGCTTATAAAGATAGTAAGGTTTGTAATGTTTTAACGATGCGAGAATTACATCGCCGTTATCATGAGTCTACCGGAATTACGTTTACTTCTTTGTATCCGGGTTGTGTAGCAACAACGGCTTTATTCCGCAACCATTATCCCCTATTTCAGAAGATTTTCCCCATCTTTCAAAAATACATTACTGGGGGATTTGTTACCGAAGAATTATCGGGCGATCGCGTAGCCATGGTTGTCGCTGATCCTGAATATAAACAGTCGGGAGTCTATTGGAGTTGGGGAAATCGACAAAAGAAAGATCGCAAATCTTTTGTGCAGAAAGTCTCTCCCCAAGCCAGTGATGATCAAAAAGCTCAAAAAATGTGGGATTTAAGCGCTAAATTAGTGGGATTAGCGTATTAAAACCTGAGTTGGATTGTTAGCTGTTCTTAGTAGATAGTTAACAATCCGCTTAGTTGAGAAATATCTAATAGAGGTTATGTTCAGTCAACAACAAACTTCTCAGAATATAGATTTGTGGCAATTAGTTGTCACTAGAGAATGGGATTATATCCAAAGCCGTCAAGCCTTTCTGAACAGTTGTACAGACAGAGTAGAAATGCTGCAAAAAGCATTACAAAATCCTAGAGAAAGAGGGACTGCATTGCGATTGCTTTTTTACCTTACTTTACCAGAACGTCAGCATTTATTCAATGATTTGGTGGCTTTAGCTAGTGTTTCTCATTCGGATATTGAACTCTGCCGAGAAGTTTTCTTTCTTTGCCAAAAAGTTGGTTGTTGAACAATATTGAAAACGCTGCTGAAGAGGTGTTAGCTGATGGTACAGATGAAGAATATAGACGGTTGTTAGAACTGTATATTAATATTGACGATCACCTCACTGAAAGGCTAGTTAAACGAGCTTTAAGTCATGAGGATGAAGATATTAGGGAAGCAGGAGAGGATTTCCAAAAATATCTAAAGCTAAAAAGGTTTAACAGATCAATTGAAAATAACACCTAAAAAAATTAACGTTCTAAAGTTCTGTTTTTAACATTAATTTTGCTCCATAATTCTTCTTTAATTCGATTCAAAATAGAAGTTTCATCTAAGGTTTCTAAAATATGTTGAACAACAGCTTTCGGCCCTTCTTCTCCCCAGGATGCACCATTAGCTAAATAAGCTTTTGTTACCTGTCCAATGGCATAACAAGAGACTCCTGCGATCGCAGCTTGGGGAATGGCGACGGATAAATAGGGAACTAAGGATAATCCCCCGGTTACGGGTGCGGTTAATCCCAATACACTTTTTAACGAACTTAAGCCAAAATTTGCTACCAATTCACTGGCTGTAATTCCTCCCATACTTAAGGCAATTTTTTGTAATAATTCAACTGCACCTTGTTGAGTCATGGAAATTCCATAGAGTTTAGATAAGGTTAAAATGAGAACCACATCAATCATCGCCCCACTTAATAAATCAATCATCATCAGGGGATTTAAGGCGATCGCAATGGATTTTGTCATCACTCCATTCCAAATCACTCGGTTAGCACTTTGTTCCCGAATTTCCATTTTTCGCTGCACTAATTTTTCATTCACATCTCCCGCATATAACATTGTATTTAAAGCGACTAAAGATTTCCCTTCCCGATCCAAAACCTCTAAAATTTTTAGCTTTAATTCTTCAATTTGAGGTTCTCCCCTCGTTAATTGAGCACTTAAACTTCCATCAGGACGACGAATCGCTTTCGCCACTAAAGGAGAAGCGGCTGCCATTACAATTTCATTAGGAGATAATAATTCTTTGACTCGTTCATCGCGAATTTTTTCATAAATTGCTTGTCGGTCAGCTTCTGGATATTGATCAATTTTATTAAACACTAATAATATCGGTTTTCCCGCTTCCCGCAATTGAGAAAGGGCATCATATTCAACTTGAGTAATATCTCCCGCAATCACAAATAATAATAAATCCGCTTGTTGTGCCACCTGACGAGCAATTTGTTCACGGGTTTCGCCATCAACTTCATCAATTCCTGGAGTATCAATCAGTTCAATTTGAGAAATCCGATAGGAAACCGCCGGAATGGGAGATGCAGAATTTTCAGTGACTTGCCATTCCTGCATTTGGGTGGTTTGAGTGACACCATGAATGGGGCCAGTAATAAACACCTCTTGACCTAATAAAGCGTTCAAAACCGAAGATTTCCCCCGTCCCACCATGCCAAAAACGGCAATTTGTACAGAGGTACGGTCTAATTTATCCATCATCCTCTGCAACCCCCCAATATCGGGTTCTAAACCCTCTCGTTCTGTGGGGGTTAAGTCCAGATGCTCAACAATCTCGCGTAAGGCATCTTGAGCGTGGCGTAAATTTAATTCCGCTTGCAGGTCAGTAAAACTCAGCAGCGTTGTATTCAGTTCATCATCCAGATTCATTTTTTGTTAGATAGCAGGGAACACCGAACAGGGAACACCGAACAGGTAGGAAAAAAATTCTCTGCGCGCGGTTTCAGCATCAGTTGATGCCCTAACGACCCAGGCGCGACTGTTATTGTCAATTACTCTTTCTATTTTGCCAAATTAATAACGGGTCTTACCATTG